>CAVRVC010000025.1:0-25188 GCA_963724545.1 uncultured beta proteobacterium | reverse complement strand
GACGTGCGAGGAGCCGCGGCGGCGCGCGACAGCTTACTGCCGCGGCTCACGCCGGCCGAATTGCAGAACGCGCAGGCTGAAGCCAACCGTCTGAGTGCGCTCCAGCTTCCGAAAGCTACGCCGCCGGAATAACGCGCGTCGTCGTCGCACCCCCCGACGTTCACAGCATCCGGGCACCTCGCTGGTTCGCATGCGACAGCCTGCCGATCAGCGCGTTGACACCGATCGCGAGCACGAAGAGCAGGATCAGGAGCGCGTACATCCGCGGCATGTCGAAGAGCGCATAAGCCTGGATGACGAGATAGCCCAGGCCCCGGTTCGACAGCTTGGTCTCCGCGAGCAACGTGCCGATGATCGCCACGCCCAGGCCCAGGCGCAGGCCGATGACGATCGGCTCGCGCATCGCGGGCAGGTAGATGCATCGGATCATCTGCCAGGGCGACGCCCGGAAGCTCCGCCCGACGCGGATGAGCACCGCGTCGATCTGGCGCATGCCGGCGGCGGTGCTGATCGCGATCGGAAAGAAGCACGACGCCACGCCCATCGCGATCTTCGAGCCCGGACCCACGCCGAACCACATGATCATCACCGGGAAGAAGATGATCTTCGGCGTCGGGCCGAGATAGAGCAGCAGCGACTCGAACGCCTGCGACAGGAAACGGTTGCCGCCGAGCAGGATGCCCGTCGCGAGGCCCGCGAGCCCCCCGATGACGACGGCGATGCCGATCTCCTGCGCCGTCACCGCGAGGTTCGCATAGAAGTCCGGCGAGCCGAGCATGCGCGTCACGGCCGCGCCGATGGCCGAGAGGGACGGCACGACGTCGCGGAACAGGAGGCCCGAGGCCGCCAGCGCTTCCCACGCGACGAGGGCGACGGTCACGAACGCGATCCGCAGCGCCCAGATCCGGCGCGGCGCGGCTGGCGTGGCCCCGCGCCGCCTCACTCGATCGGTCGCAGCCATCGCTCGATGCGCTCCGTGACGTCGAAGAAGACGATGCTTGCGAGGATCACGAACAGGATCGCGCCGTAGGTGCCGGGGAGATCGTAGCGCTCCGCGAGCTCGTTGATGAGCTGGCCCAGGCCGCCGAAATTGATCAGGAACTCGACGCCGACGATGTTGATCATCGCGAAGATGAGCCCGAGCCGAAGGCCGACGAAGACGGCGGGCAGCGCCGCCGGCAGCAATACCATGCGGAACTGCTGCGCGGGCGTGAGCTTGAAGCTGCGGCCGACGTCGATCAGCACGCGGCGCGTGCCGGCGAGACCCTCGACCGTCTTGAGGATCACCGGCGCCAGGCCCGCGGCGAAGCCGATCATCACGATCGTCGTCGTGCTGCGGCCGAAGATCACGAGGAAGAGCGGGTACATGAGGACGATCGGCGCCGCGGCGAGCGCGCCCACCCACGTCTCGAACGCGAGGCGCAGCGACGTGAACCGGTAGAGCAGGGCGCCGAGCGTGATGCCGACCCCGGCGAGGAGCAGGCTCGCCCACAGCACCTCCAGCGTGGTCTGCCAGAACCGGTGGAGCACGTTCTCCTCGGCCACGATGCGCGGAATCGCGGCCAGGATCTGCGTGGGCAGCGGCACGACGAACGCATTGATCATGCCGGTGCGGGTGAGCGCTTCGACGAGCGCGATCACGGCCACGGTGGTCGCGATGCCGACCAAGCGGGCGGCATTGCGGGAGCGCGCCCAATGCCGCGTCGTCATCGCTATCGTCTCCGCGCCTGCAGCCGTACCCGCGATTCGGCGTCCTCGATGCCGCGGCTCGCCTCCTCGCGCAGGTCGTGCCAGATCTCCGCGACGTAGTGGCCGAACGCATCGCTCGACACGACCTCCGAATCGCGCGGATGCGGCAGGTCGATCGCGACGGATCGCTTCAGCCGCCCGGGCCGGTAGGTCATCACGAGCACCCGGTCGGACAGCTGCACCGCCTCGGTCAGGTTGTGCGTGATGAGGAGCGTGGTCTGCTTGAGCGCCTGCTGGATCTGCAGCACCTTGTCGCCCAGCAGCAGCCGCGTCTGCTCGTCCAGCGCGGCGAACGGCTCGTCCATCAGCAGGATGCGCGGCTCGGAGGCGAGCGTGCGCGCGATCGCGACGCGCTGCCGCATGCCGCCGGAGAGCTCCGCCGGATAGCGGCGTTCGAAGCCCGTCAGGCCGACGAGCGCGATGAAATGCGCGGCGCGCTCCATCCGCGCCGCCTTGGCCATGCCGGCGATTTCCAGCGGAAAGGCGACGTTCTCTTCGACGGTGCGCCAGGGAAACGTCGACTCCTCCTGGAACACCATGCCGATCGCCGGATGCGTGCCGGTGACCACGCCGCCCTCGACCGACACCCGGCCCTCGTAGTCGCCGGTGAGCCCGCCGATGATGTTGAACAGCGTCGACTTGCCGCAGCCGGACGGCCCGATGATCGACACGAATTCGCCCGGCGCGACCGAGAACGAAACATCGTCGACGGCGACGATGCCCCCGTCGTCCGTCGCGAACCGCTTGGTGATGTTCCGGACGTCGAGCAGGGCCTCCGCCATTGGGAACCCGAGTTCCCCTAGCGCGGCGGGATCTGGATCAGCTCGGCCACCTGTTCCTTCGTGAGTGGTGCGGCGGTGAACTTGAGCGCGACGGCGTCCGGCACGATCGTGTCGAGGCCGACGACGCGGTCGGGATCGACGGCCGCCTTCGGGAAGAACTGGTCGCGCGTGCGCTTCGCCATTTCGATCGGGATGCCGACGAACTCCGCGTAGGTCTTGAGCGCGGCAGGGTCGTCGGAGTACATCCAGTCCACCGTCTCGCGGTAGGCCTTCATGTAGCGTTCGATCACCGGCTTGCGCGCGGTCAGCGTCGCCACGTTGGTGATGTTGACGCGCACCGTCTGGCCCTTGAACACGGCGGCGTCGTTGCCGCTCGCGATCACTCGAATCGCGCCTTCGTCGAGTTGCTTCAGGCCGAACGGCGGCGCCGACCAGCCGACGTCGATCTGGCCCGACATCACCTGCGTGAGCGTGGGCGTGGGTCCTCCGGTCGCGGTCGGCTTGGCCTTGAGGTCGTATTGCTTCATGAACGCCGTGACGATCCCGTGCGTGGACGAGCCGTTGGTCGAGTAGGCGATCGTCTTGCCGTCGGTATCCTTCAGCGTCTTGATCGGCGAGCTCGTCGGCACGTACCAGAACAGATCGGAGGCACCGGTCGTCTCCGCGCTGATGATCCGGACGGGCGCACCTTTCGAATACGCGGAAAGCGCACCCATGATGCCCCCGGCGATGCCGAGGTCGGCGCTGCCGGAGATCACCGCCTGCTGGGTTTCGCCGGCGCCCTGCGTCCAGAGGATCTCGAGCACGATCCCGTGCTTCCTGAAGATGCCGGCGCGCTGCCCGACCTCGGAGATCGACGTGTCCCAGTTGCCGCGCTGCCCGGCGGCGAGCTTGAGCGTGTCCTGGGCGTGGACCGCGAACGCGCAGAATCCGAGCGCAAGGGCGGCGATCGCGCCGCGGCATCGGTGCAACTTCCTCATCGAGACCTCCTCCTGATATGTGGACAACGTCGGCTCGCCGTGCGGCGAGCCGCTTGCCGTCCGCGCGAAGTGTGGCGTCCCTCGCGCGGAGCGTCAATCGGCGCCGGGAAGCGCGACGTCCCGGGACGCGTCCTCGGCCCGCTGCGCCGCGCCCGCGCCGCCGAGCGTCTTCCAGTCCGTCGTCTTCGGGACGATGCCTGCGAAGGAAGCGAGCGACACGTGGGGCACGGCGTCGGGACCGGTGCCGATCGCCGGGCCGCCGTCGCGCACCTTGCGCGCGGCGTCCACCATGATCCGGCGGAACTGCGCGATGGCGACGTCGCTCGCGCCGAGCCGTTCGCGCGAACGGTCGGCGATCGGGCCCATCGTCTCCCACATCGCCATGTCCTGATTCGGAATGCCGGTGATGCCCGTGTGGCTGCCCGCGCGCATCGCCTGCCGGTCCTGCAGAAAGTCGTTCTCCTTCGTGCGGACGTTCCGGTATTGGTGGTCGAGATCGACGCCGACGGTCGCCCCGCAGAACCTGCGCCATTCCTCCTGCGGGATGCCTTCGCCCGCGCTCCAGGCGATGAAGTAGAACATCGTGTGCGTGTCGTCCTGCGGAATGTTGAGGATCGACAGGTTGTAGCGCGGGTTCGGCGGAATGAGCGTCGTGAACGGCGCGACGAAAAGCGTGATCCGCAGGTAATCGTGAGTCGCGGCGTTCTCGATCGGATGGCGGATCGCGACGTAGCGGAACCCGAAGCCCGTCCGCTCCACTGCGAGCCGCGGCGCGCGGTCGAGCGACGGGCGCAGCCACTCCTTGGCGGCCTTGCCGTCGACGTCGAGGGTCGCCGGGACCATGTCGGTCGAGTGGAGGCTCGAGCTGTGCGCGGAGTCGATGGCGCCTTCGAGCACCTGCGCCCAGTTGCAGTTGACGTGCATCTTGACGATGCTCGTGCGGATGCCCGGCGCCGGCGCCCACGCCGGCGGCAGGAACGGCGCCGGGGCGGCCGGGTCGCCCATCCACACCCAGACGAAGCCGCCGGCCTCGCGGCACGGATAGGCCCGGTGCCTGTCCCGCCGCTCCGAGCCCTTCGAAGGCGGCTCCGACGGGCGCTCGACGATCGTGCCTTCCACGTCGATCTTCCAGCCGTGGTAGAGGCAGCGCAAGCCGCACTCCTCGTTGCGCCCGAGTGCGAGCGACACGCGGCGATGCGGGCAATGCTCGTCCAGCACGCCGAGCCGTCCGTTGCTGTCGCGAAAGGCGACGAGCTCTTCGCCCAGAAGGCGGGCGCGAACCGGCGCGCCGTCGCGTTCCGCCACTTCCTCGGAGAGACAGGCGGGCATCCAGTGCGCGCGCATCAGCCGACCCATCGGCGCGTCGCCTTCGACCCGGCAGAGGAGGTCGTTGTCGTCGGCAGTGAGCATGGTTCCTCCGCGGCTACCCGCCGGTGTTGTCGCACCGGAGACGCCGGCATACCATTAGATCTCTAAGCAACGATACTCATTTCCATGCGCGATGTCGATAGGGGTCGGGGACGGTGAACGAGCGCGTGCTGGGCATCGGCGTGATCGGCCTCGGCCGCGCGTTCACGCTGATGCTGCCGACGTTCGAGCCGACCCGCGCGTGCGGCTCGTCGCCGCCTTCGACCCGCGCGTGGAGGCGATGGCGCGCGCAAAGGCGGATTTCGGCGCGCGCGATCATGCGAGCGTCGAGTCGCTGTGCGCCGATCCCGCGGTCGACGTCGTCTACGTCGCCTCGCCGCATCAGCATCACGCGGCGCACGTCGCCGCGGCCGCCGCGGGCGGCAAGCACGTGCTCGTCGAGAAGCCGATGGCGGTGACGCTCGCGGAGGCGCGGGCGATGATCGACGCCGCCGGCACGTGCCGGCGTGCACCTCGTCGTCGGGCACAGCCACAGCTTCGACCGGCCCATCCTGCGCGCACGCGAAATCATCGCGAGCGGCGCGGTCGGCGCGCTCAGGATGATCACCGCGCAGTACCACACGGACTTCCTCTATCGCCCGCGCCGGCCGGAAGAGCTCGACACCGCGCAGGGCGGCGGCGCGGTCTTCAACCAGGCCGCGCACCAGGTCGACATCGTCCGACTGCTGGCCGGAGGGGAAGCGGCGTCCGTGCGCGCGCTGACCGGGCGCTGGGACCCGGCACGTCCGACGGAGGGCGCGTATGCGGCCCTCGCTGACGTTTGCCGACGGCACGTTCGCCTCGCTCGTCTACGGCGGCTACGCGCACTTCGACGGCGACGAGCTATGCGGCGGCGCGACCGAGCTTGGCGGCAGGCAGGATCCGGCACGGTATGGCGCGGCGCGGCGGCGCCTCGCGGGCGTCCACGACGCGCGGGAGGAGGCCGCCCTCAAGGCCGCGCGCAACTACGGCGGCGACGCGTATCGCGGCGGCGACCTCGCCGCCGAAGGTCGCGCAGCACCAGCACTTCGGGTTCGTGCTCGCCTCGTGCGAGCGCGCCGATCTCCGTCCGCTGCCCGAGGGCGTGATGATCTACGGCGATGCGGAGGCCACGCTCGATCGGTTGCCGCCGCCTCGCGTGCCGCGGGTCGAGGTCGTCGACGAGCTCTACGCCGCGGTCGTGCACGGACGAGCGCCGCTGCACGACGGACGCTGGGGCATGGCGACCCTCGAGGTGTGCATTGCGATGCTGACCTCGGCCCGCGAGGGCCGCGACGTCGCGCTTCGCGACCAGGTAGGCGTGAGGGGTCGATAGGCGATGCGCAAGGAAGCCGACCTCTCGCGCGAGCGGCTGGCACACCTCGTCAAGAACGTGATGCGCATGTTCGATCGTGCCCTGCAGATGCGCCTCGCCGCGCACGAAGTGTCGATCGGGCACTGGCCGTTCCTGCGCGTGCTCTGGAACGCCGACGGCCTGACCCAGCGCGAGCTGAGCGAGGAGGCGGGCGTGATGGAGCCCACGACTTTCGCGGCGCTGAAGGCGATGGAGCGTCTCGGTTACATCGTGCGCCGGCCTGACCCGGGCGACCGCCGCAAGCGCCGGGTCTTCCTCACGGCGCGCGGACGATCGCTCGAGGCCAAGCTCGTGCCGCTCGCGCAGGACGTCAACGCGATCGCCGCGCGCGGCGTAGCCGCCGCCGACGTGGCCGCCGCGCGCCGCACGCTCCTCGCGCTCTACGCCAACCTCGTCGCCGACGAAGCGGATGGCGGCAACGAGCGGCGGGTGCTATCGACGCGCGAGCTGGGCCGGCTCGTCGAGCGCGCATCGCGGTCCGGGTCGGACTAGAATGACGCCGCTTTCATCGTGCCGAACGACCCAGGGTTCCCATGGCCATCGAATATCTGAAGCGCGCAGCGAAAACACCCGAGACCGAGTCCGCGGCCGCGCGCGAGGTCGCGGCCGGAATGCTGGCCGAGATCGCCCGCGGCGGCGAGCAGGCGGTGCGCGATTACGCGCGGAAGCTCGACCAGTGGGAGGGCGACATCGTCGTGGCGCACGCGGAGATCGAGCGCCGCACGCGCGACATTCCCGAAGCGACGAAGCGCGACATCGACTTCGCCACGGCGCAGGTTCGCCGGTTCGCGCTCGCGCAGCGGGAGTCCATTCGCGAGTTCTCGACTGGAGGTGCATCCCGGACTCGTCGCCGGGCAGCGCCTGATCCCGGTCAACGTCGCCGGCTGCTACGTGCCGACGGGCCGGTACGCCCACATCGCGTCGGCCTACATGAGCATCGCCACCGCCAAGGCCGCCGGCGTGCCGACGGTCATCGCGTGCTCCACGCCCTATCGCGGCGACGGCCGCAACGACGGCATCCATCCGGAGGTGCTCTACGCGATGCACGTCGCCGGCGCCGACGCGATCATGACGCTGGGCGGCGTCCAGGCCATCGCGGCCATGGCGCGCGGACTCTTCACCGGCAAGCGCGCGGACATCATCGTCGGTCCCGGCAACAAGTACGTCGCGGAGGCGAAGCGCATGCTGTTCGGCGAGGTCGGCATCGACGTGTTCGCCGGGCCGTCCGAGATCGCAGTGATCGCCGACGATTCGGCCGATCCGCGGATCGTGGCGAGCGACCTCGTCGGCCAGGCGGAGCACGGCCACGAATCGCCGGCGTGGCTCATCACGACGTCGCGCGCGGTGGCCGAGGAGGTCATGCGCCACGTCCCGCCGCTCATCGCCGCGCTGCCGCCCACGGCGCGCGACGCGGCCGGCGCCGCATGGCGCGATTACGGCGAGGTCGTGCTGTGCGCCACCCGCGAGGAAGCCGCGCAGGTGTCGGACCGGTATGCGTCCGAGCACCTCGAGGTGCACGCGCGGGATCTCGACTGGTGGCTCGCGAACCTCACCTGCTACGGGTCGCTCTTCCTGGGCGAGGAAACGACGGTCGCGTTCGGCGACAAGGCGTCGGGACCGAATCACATCCTGCCGACGAAGGGGGCGGCGAGGTATTCGGGCGGGCTGTCGGTGCACAAGTTCATCAAGACGGTGACGTGGCAGCGGATGACGCGGGAAGCCAATCGCGACGTCGCGCAGGTCACCGCCCGCATCTCGCGCCTCGAAGGGATGGAGGCGCACGCCCGCACCGCCGACGACCGGCTGGCGAAATATTTCCCGCGCGAGCGCTTCGAGCGCGGCGATCCGGTGGGGACATGAGCGCCGCCAGGGCCGATCCCGCAAGCGCTCCATCGCCGCCCCGGGGGCAGCGCCGCGGCCGAACGACCAGGCCGCAAGCGTGGGGGCACACCAATGAGCGTCGCGGTCCGCGACCTCTTCTCGCTCGACGGCAAGGTCGCGCTGGTGACGGGCGGCAGTTCCGGCATCGGCGGCGCCATCGCCGGGGCTTACGCGGAGGCCGGCGCGGCGGTGGTCCTCGTCGCACGGCGCGAGCCCGAGTTGCAGGCCGCCGTGGCCGCGATCGAGGCTGCCGGCGGCCGCGCCGCCCACGTCGCCTGCGATCTCGCGAACCGCGAGGCGCTGTTCGCGTGCGCGGCGCGCGCCCCCGAATTCTTCGGCGCACCGGACATCGTCGTCAACGCGGCCGGCGTCAACATCCGGAAGCCGATCGAGGACATCTCCGAAGCCGATTGGGACGCCGTGATGCGCATCAATCTGGACGCGTCCTTCTTCCTGCCGCAGCGGCTCGCGCCGGCGATGATCGCCAAGGGCTGGGGCCGGATCGTCAACATCGCATCGTTGCAATCGGCGCGCGCGTTCCCCGACACGGCCCCCTACGGCGCGTCGAAGGGCGGCGATCGCGCAGCTGACGAGAGCGCAGGCGGAGGCGTGGTCGCGCCACGGGGTGTGCGTCAATGCGATCGCACCCGGGTTCTTCGCGACGCCCCTCACGGCCCCCGTGGCCAACGACCCGCAGCGGTGGAACGCGATGGCGGCGAAGACCTTCGTCGGCAGGAACGGCGAGCTCGACGACCTGCGCGGCGCCGCCATCTTTCTCGCGAGCCGGGCCTCCGATTACGTCACCGGCCAGATGCTGTTCGTCGACGGCGGATTCACGGCCGCCGGTTAGCGCCGACTCGAGGGTCGCATGAAAGCGCTGGTCTACACGAGCCCCAACGAGGTCACCTACCGCGACGAGCCCGAGCCGCGTCCGGCGGCCGGGGAAGTGGTGCTCGACATCGACGCGGTGGGCATCTGCGGCTCGGACATGCACGCGTTCCACGGCCGCGACCCCCGCCGCAATCCGCCGCTGATCCTCGGCCACGAGCTCTGCGGGACGATCGTGGCCGGCCCCGGCGTCGGCAAACGGGTCACCGTCAATCCCCTCATCACCTGCGGCCGGTGCGATTACTGCCGCACCGGGCGCGACAACCTGTGCTCCGACCGCACGATGATCGGCATGACCCGTCCCGGCGGCTTCGCCGAGCAAATGTCCATCCCCGCGGCGAGCCTCATCGACATTCCGCAGGACATGAGTGCCAGGCAGGCGGCGCTGACCGAGCCCGCGGCGACCGCGCTCCACGCGATCGACCGCGCGACGCGCGCGCTTCCCCGGCCGCTGCCCGAGGTGCGCACCCTGGTGTTGGGCGGCGGCGCCGTGGGACTCCTCGCGACGCTGTTGCTCAAGGCGTACGGTTGTCGCGACGTCCTCCTGGGCGAGACCAATCCGTTGCGCCGCGAGTCGGCGGCGAAGGCGAGCGGTTGCGCGACCTACGATCCGCGCACGGAGAAGGGCGCCGCGGACAATACGGTCGACTTCGTGCTCGACGCGGTCGGCGCCAAGGCGACGCGCAACGCCGCGCTCTCGGCCGTGCGCCCGGGCGGCGTCGTCGTCCATGTGGGTCTGTTGGATTGGGCGAGCGAAATCGACATGCGCAAGCTCACCCTCGCCGAAATCACGCTGATCGGCACTTACACGTATTCCACCGCGGACCTCAACGCCACCGTCGCGGCGCTGTACCGCGGGGCGTTCGGCGACTTGGCCTGGGTGGAGGAGCGGAGGCTGGCCGACGGCGCCTCCGCGTTCGCCGATCTCGACGGTGGCCGCACTGCCGCCGCCAAGATCGTGCTTCCGTCCGTGAGCAACATTGTGTTCGACGGCGTGAGCCGCGTGTTCACGCGCGACGGCCGCGACTTCCCGACGCTCGACAACGTGAGCTTCGAGGTGCGGGACAAGGAGTTCGTCACCATCGTCGGGCCGTCGGGATGCGGCAAGACGACCTGCCTGCGGATGGCGGCAGGGCTGGAATTTCCCGGCGCCGGCAGCGTGAGCGTGGGGGGCAAGGCCGTGACCGGGCCGGGGCCCGATCGCTCCGTCGTCTTCCAGCAGTTCGCGCTCTTTCCCTGGAAGACGGTCGCGCAGAACATCGACTTCGGCCTCCGCAGCATCGGCGTCGCCGCCGACGAGCGGGCGCGGCGCATCGCGCACTCCATCGAGCTCATGAACCTGCAGGGATACGAATCGGCGTTTCCGCACCAGCTGTCGGGCGGCATGCAGCAACGGGTGGCGATCGCCCGGAGCTACGTGCTGGATCCCGCCGTGCTGCTGATGGACGAGCCGTTCGGCGCGCTCGACGCGCAGACACGCACGGTGATGCAGGAGGAATTGATCAAGCTGTCCCGGGTCAACCCGCGGACGGTGCTGTTCATCACCCACGCCGTCGAGGAAGCGGTGTATCTTGCCGATCGCGTGGTCGTGATGACGCGGCGGCCCGGCCGGATCAAGGAGATCGTCGACGTCGGCAGCATCCGCCGCGCCGAGAGCTGGGATCGCCACGATCGTGTCGAGGAGGTGATGGACCAGGAATCGTTCGTCCATCTGCGCACCCGGATCTGGCGCCTGCTGCGCGAGCAGCAGGCGCCGAATGAGGCACACTGAAACCAGGAGGAGAGCATCATGCAGAAGCCATTGCGCAACATCGTCTTCGGCATCACCCTCGCTGCCGCCGCGTGCGGCGCGAGCGCGCAGCAACTGACGGAGATCAAGGTCAGCTACCAGCCGGCGCTGTACTGGTCGCTGCCGTTCTACGTGGCGAGCCAGAAGGGCTGGTGGGCGGAGCTGGGGCTGAAGCCGGAGTTCAGCATCTTTCCGGCCGGCGTGCCGCAGATCGCCGCATCGGCCGCGAAATCGTGGGACGTCGGCGGCACGGGCTCGGTGCCGGCGGTGCTCGGCGCGGCGCGCTACAACCTCCTGACCATCGGGCTCACCAACGACGAATCGGTCGGCAACGCGCTGATGGCGACCGGCGCCAAGGCCGAGGGATTCGTCAGGAATCCCGCGTCGATGAAGGGCCAGACGATCGTGCTGACGGCCAACTCCACCGGCGATTACGCGGTGCAGTCCTGCCTCGCGAAGTACGGGCTCAAGAAGGCCGACGTGACGATCAAGAGCATGGGCCAGGCCGAGATCATCTCGGCCATGTCGAGCAACAATGCCGACCTGGGCGGCCTCTGGGCGCCGAACATCTACACGCTGGAAGAAAAGGCGGGCGCCAAGGTGATCTGCTCCGGCAAGGATGCCGGCGCGTTCGTGCCCGGAGCCCTCATCGTTCGCGCCGACTACGCGAAGGAGCAGCCGCAAAACGTCGCGAAGTTCCTCGCGATCTACCTCCGCGCGTGGAAATGGATGAACGCGCATCAGCCCGAGGCCATCGCGTTGATGAAGAAGTTCTACGAAGAGGGCGGCGTGACGATCTCCGAGGCCTCGATGAAGAAGGAGTTCTCGACGCGGCCCGTCTACGACCTCGCCGGGCAGCTCAAGATCATGAACCGCACCGGCGGCGCGTCCGAGGTCGACGGCTGGATGACGAAGATCAGCGACTTCATGAAGGCCTCGGGCACGCTGCCCGAAGCGCCGGTGGCGGGCAACTACGTCACCGACCAGTACCTGAAGCTCGTCGAGGCCGACCCCAAGCTCAAGGAATTCGCCAACCGCGCGAATTGAATTGAACAGGGTTTCCGCCCGTCGCAGCACGGCGATCGGCGTCGCGACGGTCGCGTTCCTTTGCGTCGGCTGGTACGCGCTGACGACGCTTACCGGCACCATCTCGGGCGGCCGCTTTCCCGCGCCGTTCGAGGTGTGGCAGGCCGCGAAGCAGATCACCGTGCAGGGTTACGCTGACGCGCGGCTCCACGAGCACGTGCTGCACAGCTGCAAGCTCGTGCTGCTGGGATTCGCGGCCGCCGTCGGCGTCGGCGTGCCGCTCGGGCTTCTCATGGGCTGGAGCCGGCGGGCCGAGGCGCTGCTCAATCCGGCGTTCCTGCTGCTCCGTCCGATCCCGCCGCTCGCCTGGATTCCGCTCGCCATCGTCTGGCTCGGTCTGGGCGATGCGGCAAAGGTGCTGATCATCTGGCTCGCGGCGTTCGTGCCGTCGGTGATCAACAGCTACGCGGGCGTGCGGGGCATCGACACGACGCTGCTCGAGGCGGCGCGCACGCTCGGGATTCGCGGGTTCATGCTGGTGCGCGAAGTGCTGCTGCCGGGCGCGGCGCCGATGATCTTCACCGGATTGCGGCTGTCGCTGCAGGCCTGCTGGACGACGCTGGTGGCGGGAGAGTTGATCGGCGCGATCGCAGGATTGGGCCACGTCCTCTACCAGAGCTCGCTCGACATCTTTCCGGCGATGATCCTGGTCGGGATGATCGCCGTCGCGGTCACTGGCGGCGCGATGACCAAGGGGCTCGAATGGGTCGAGCACCGCGCCATGCCCTGGCGCACGCGCGTAGACGCGATCGGCATGGGCGCCGCGCTTTCCCGTCGTGAGTTCTGGGCCCTTTCCGCCGCGGGTTGCCTCGGGTTCTTCGGACTGTGGACGCTGATCGCGGTCTCGGGGCTGGTGCAGACGCAGTTCCTGCCGACGCCCCTTGCGGTGCTGGACAAGTTCGTCGACCTGACGCGAAATCCCTTCGTCGGCTACACGCTGCAGCAGCACCTGCTGTCGAGCTTCGGTCGCTTCGGCGCGGGCTTCGCGCTCGCCGCGCTCGTCGGCGTGCCGCTCGGCCTGATGATGGGCTGGTACCGGTGGCTGGACGACGTCGTGACGCCGCTCTTTTCGGCGCTGCGCTTCGTCGCGCCGATCGCGTGGGTGCCGTTCGCCGCGCTCTGGTTCGGCACGGGCATCGGCGGTCCGGTGCTCATCATCTTCAGCGGCGCGTTCCCGCCCTGCCTCATCAACGCGTACCGCGGCGCGCGCTTCGTCGAGACGCGCTACATCGAGGCCGCGCAGACCCTCGGGGCGCCGAACTGGCGCGTCATCTGCGAAGTCCTGCTGCCGGCGTCCGTGCCGTCGATCGTCGCGGGCCTGCGCATCAGCGCGGGATTGGGCTGGCAGTCGCTGATCGGCGCCGAGCTGATCGTCGCTTCGAGCGGCATCGGCTACCTGATGGTGAAGGGCCAGAGCAACATCAGCACGTCGATCGTCATGGCCGGGATGATCGCGATCGGCATCGTCGGCTTCGCCGTCGACGTGCTGCTGCGCCGCCTCGAAGCGGAGATCAACCGGCGGCGCGGGCGCTAGGGCGCGTTAGCCTGACGACCACTTTCGGCGCCAACTTCGGACGTAGCGCCTTGCTCTCCACTGCGATCATTGGTCGTTGCCGTGGGTTTCGATATGTCTTCTCCGCTAGCCGCAATGACCCTCCCGGCGCGGACGCTGTAATATCTGACCAAGATTATCTGCTGGACCCGTTCGAGCCGCTAATGCGGCGCAAGCGCCCCCATCGGACCAGGCCATTCATCCCTCGATTCAGAAACTATTGCCGTGATTCTCAAATCGCAGGGTGACCGCGAATACTGTCTGACCGGGGGCATGGACGACTACGTGACCAAGCCGATCCGCGTCGATGCGCTCGTCGAGGCGCTGTGCAGGCGACACCGCGAGACGCGGCGTGAAGCGTAGCGCCGCGCTCGCGGCCCTGGCGCTGTGGCTGCTGGTGGGGAGCGCGCACGCGCAGGAGCCCGTCCCCTTCGACTACCGCTGCGGTGCCGCCGCTGCTGCGACGACGCCCGCTGCCCTGCCGGCCGACGGCTGGCAGCGCGCCGAAGACGGCCTGCTGCCGCGTGCCGCCGGCAGCCCGTGCTGGCTGCGCATCGATGTCGCGCGCTTCGCACCGCGGATCCTGGTCGCGGCCAGCCGCCGCCAGGAGATAGAAGTCGCCGTGTTACTCGCGCGCCGGCCGCCCGCTCGCCGCGGCGCGCCATGCCGGCCCGCGCGAGCAGGTCATCGTCGGCCGCGTCGAGTTCGGCGGCGTGCGCACGCTGTTTCCGACCCTTCGCGCCGAGGATGGCCCGGTGCTCATGCACGTGCAGCGTGGCCGCGTCGTGTCCATCATGGCCGCGGACCTGGCCCGGGCCGTGCAGGCCGATCGGAACTACAGCTTCGTCCACCTGGGTGTCGGCCTCTTCTATGCCATCGTCACGCTGGTGGCGGCCGTGCTGGGCGTGCTCGGCCGCGACCGTGGCCAGTTCGTCTTTGCCGCGCTCTTCGCCTGGCTCGCCCTCGGCGAATGGCAGCTCATCAGCGCATCGTTGCCTGCGGACCTGGCCAGCGATGTGTGGCCGCCCGCCGTCTGGGATTGCGTCTGGAACCTGCTCACCATCCTGGCCGCGGCGCAGCTGCTGCAATTGCGCGAGCGCGCACCGCGCTGGTACCGCTGGATGCTCGTCACGGGCGTGCTGTTCCTGCTGTACATCCCGCTGCGGCAGATCGACACCTCGGGCACCTTCGACTGTCGTCTTCCCCCTCCTCATCGTCCTCGAATGGGTCGTCGGGATCGCGGCGTCGTGGCACGTGTGGCGGCTCGGACATCGCGTCGGCGCGGTGGGCGCCATGGTGTTCGCGGTGGACGCGGCGGTCTTCGGGCCGCTCATTCTGGCGAGCCTGGTCGACCACTTCGTCCCGATCGACACCCGCCCGTTCGAGTCCAGCGACTGGGCGAGCGTCCTGGACTCGGCTGCGATTCCGCTCGTCTTTCTCGGCGCCATCATCCTGCGCGCGTTCGAGCAACTGCGCAGCGTGCAGCGCCTGCGTGAGGCACGTGCTGCCGCCGAGGCCGCCAACGAGGCCAAGAGCGCCTTCCTGGCGACGATGAGCCACGAGATCCGCACGCCGATGAACGGCGTGATCGGCATGAGCGGCGTGCTGCTCGACACGCCGCTGTCCGACGACCAGCGCGAGATCGCAACGACGATCCGCGACAGCGGCGAGGCGCTGCTGACGATCATCAACGACATCCTCGACTTTTCGAAGATCGAGGCCGGGCGCATGGACATCGAGGCCCACCCCTTCGACCTGCGCGACTGTGTGCAATCGGCGCTCGAGCTGATCGCCCGCCGTGCGGCCGAGAAGAGCGTTCAGCTTGTCTCGACGATCGATGCCGATGTCCCTGCGGTGATCAGCGGCGACTCCACGCGGCTGCGCCAGGTCTTGTTGAACCTGTTGTCGAACGCCGTGAAGTTCACCGAGAAGGGCAACGTCGCGCTGACCGTTGGGCGAGGCGCGGCCGACGAACTGCAGTTCGCGGTGCGCGACAGCGGCATCGGCCTCTCCGAAGCGGGCATCGCGAAGCTGTTCCAGCGCTACAGCCAGGCCGAGTCGAGCACGACCCGCCAGTACGGCGGCACCGGCCTCGGTCTGGTCATCAGCAAGCAAGCTCGCCGAACTGATGGGCGGCTCGATGACCGTCGAGAGCGACGGCATCGGGTCAGGGCAGTACGTTCCGCTTCGCCATCCGCGCGCCGGCCGCCACGCTCGCACGAAGCGAGCCGCCCGCGAAGACCGTCGCTCGATCCCGCGACGGCCGAGCATCATCCGCTGCGCATCCTCCTCGCCGAGGACAACGTCGTGAACCAGAAGCTCGCGATGCGACTGCTGCAGCAGATGGGCTACCGCGCCGACCTGGCGGGCAACGGCATCGAGGCCATCGAGCGCATCGAGCGAGCAGCCCTACGACCTGGTGCTGATGGACGTGCAGATGCCCGAGATGGACGGCCTGGAGGCCGCACGCCGCATCATCGCGCAATGGCCGGTCGGGCAGCGGCCGCGCATCGTCGCGATGACCGCCAACGCGATGCAGGGCGACCGCGAGGCCTGCCTCGCCGCCGGCATGGACGACTACGTAACGAAGCCCATCCGTGTCGATGCGCTGGTGCAGGCGCTTCTCGGCGTGGCGCGCCGGTTAGCGTGATACGTCGGGCGTCTGCCTTCCAATCTTCCCGTGGCCGCTCGGTCGATCTCTGCCGCATTAGATCGCCAACGATTCGGCGGGAGTTGGCCATGACCGGTCGGCCAGCCTCGCCTCCCAAGTTGCCCGGAAGCGGTCATCGCGGAGCCCGCCGAGTTGTCATCTCCCGGTTAACATGCAACGGTCTTGGGCTCCACTAAACTGCGGTGGCCCATTGATTACCCAAATTAACTTGCACGTCAGCCATGCCGTTTGCTGCTATCGTGACGGAGTTTTCTCCATCGTTTCGGAAAGCTATTTCTTGTGAGGCGCCATGAAGCCTTCCCCCGGACCGCGACCCCGTTTCCAGAGATGAGAGATGCGAGCGTCATGGCCAAATACCTGATCTCCTTCCCAAGCGCTGCCATGGTCGTGCCCGACGGCGAGTGGGAGACGGTGGGTCGCGACGCGCACGCTGTGATCGACGAGGCAAAGGCCGCCGGCGTCTACATCTTCGGCGGCGGCATCGACGAAAGCGTTCCGCCCGCGCTTGTCTCGGCCGACGGCGCGGTCGCCAAGGGCGGATATCCGTGGGCGCCTCCGCTCAACGGCGGCTTCACCGTGCTCGAACTTGCCTCGCGCGAGGAGGCCGTCGCGTGGGCCGCGCGCATCGCCAAAGCCTGCCGCTGCAACCAAGAGCTGCGCGTCTTCCAGTTCGACCCGCAGTCCTGAATCGGATTTCCGGCACGAATCGCACCGGAGCAATGACGACTACGCTTCCTTCGAAGGGACGCGCCGGGGCAACGCCCCAACTTGGGAGCCAAGAGATGCCTGAAGCTACGCGGCGTTCACAGAGGCCCCCACCTGAATACCGCCAGAACCCGGACCGTCAGGCAGTCCCATTCGTTCATCACGGGAGCGGGTTTGACGACGCGGCGCGTTGAGTCACTGGCATTGCTGGGAAAGAACATGTACAAGTATCGCGCCTTGGCATACTGCGACACATATTCGTTGATTGCCTGTCAGGCGTCGCATCGGGATGGTTCCTTGCACACAAGACGGGGTGTTTCATGACTAAGTCACGCTTCATTGCGGCATCACTGACAGGTTTGCTGTTGGCCTCAGGCGGCGCGTCAGTCGCGATGGCATCAGAGGCGCAACAGGCTTTGAATATCGGCTTTGTTCTGTATACCAAGGGCGATGCGCCGGGAACGCTGAATGCGAGGTGGACATACCAGAACGTCTACAGCGGGAAAGGGATGGCAACCGGAGGGCCCAAGGAGGGCTATGCCGGGCACTACCATGTTCGCTACTTCAACGAGGATGGAAGTTTCTCGGATGAGTATGACCTGGTCATCGAGAAGACCGGGAACTTCTACAACGCGTCGTGGATCACCGCTGGCAAGGTGAGCGCTGGTGGCGTTGGCATGGAGGTCGAGCATGGCTTAGCTGTCGGCTGGCGCAGAGTTGCTGACTAGCTTTCGGGCGAAGTCTTCTTCGAGTGTTCCGGAGAGCAGCCGTTGGCGAAGGGCCGCTCAGGGTCTTGGATTCAACCGGTCGACGCAACACACTAGAAACTGCGTAAGCAGGAGGAGTGTTGCAGATGACGTATCGGCCACGGACGTATTACACGGAAAGCCAGAAGGCGCTCATGTGGGAGCGCTGGCAAAAGGGCGATTCTCTGCAGCAGATTGCCCAGCTGTTTGATCGAAACCACACGTCGGTGCAGGGCATTCTGGTGCGGACGGGTGGGATACGCCCTGCGCCACGTCATCGCTCGACATTGGCGCTGACATTGGCCGAACGCGAAGAAGTATCGCGCGCGGTAGCTGCAGGGCACTCGATCCGGTCGATTGCATCCCTGCTTGGGCGAGCGCCATCCACCATCAGCCGAGAAATCCAGCGCAACGGCGGCCAGCAATGGTATCGAGCAAGTGAAGCGGATCAGGCAGCGTGGGACCGAGCTCGGCGCCCAAAGATATGTAAGCTAGTTAAGTATCGAAGCTTGGCCGGCATCGTGGCCGATAAGCTCCAGTCGCTGTGGTCGCCGGAGCAGATCGCTGGATGGCTCAAGCGTACTTACCCGGACGACGAGGCCCGTCAAGTGTCGCACGAGACGATTTATCGTAGTCTCTTTATCCAGGCTCGTGGTGCCCTGAAGAAGGAGTTGTTGCAGCATTTGCGGCGGACCCGCGTCATGCGCCGTTCGCGCCATCACACCCAGAAGACCGACACTCACGGCAGAATCGTTGACGCGGTGTCGATCAGTGAGCGTCCGGCCACCACGGAAGATCGGGCGTTACCGGGGCACTGGGAAGGTGACCTGCTGTTCGGAAGCCGCGACAGTCAGATTGCGACGCTCGTCGAGCGCCACACACGCTACGTGATGCTGGTGAAGGTCACCGGCAAAGATACCGAGACGGTCATCAATGCCCTGATCAAGAATGCGCGCAAGTTGCCGCAGGAGCTCTACAAATCGCTCACCTGGGATCGAGGTAAGGAAATGGCCGCCCACAAGCGCTTTACCTTGGCCACCGACATCAAGGTCTACTTCTGCGATCCTCGTAGCCCTTGGCAGCGCGGAACGAATGAGAACACGAACGGGCTCTTGCGACAGTATTTCCCCAAAGGGAATGATCTCTCTGGCTACTCGCAGGCCAAACTCAATGCGGTAGCCAGGAAGCTAAATGAACGCCCTAGGAAGACGCTAAACTACGAAACACCCGCTGAGCGATTTAGCCAATCTGTTGCATCCACCGGTTGAATCCAAGGTCGCGAGCCGTCGTTGACGAGAGACTGCTCTCGGACACCATCGGTCGTTCGCCTCTAATCCTTTAGGAATCCACTCATCCGGGTCGTTTCCGAGCTGAGACGGTCGTTCTCGGGATCGTCGAGAGCGAGAACCTTGCGCTGCGCCGGCGAGAGCGCCACGATCGTCTGCGCCCGGAGCAGCGCCTTCTGGAACTGCTGCTGCGGCTTATCGCCGCGCGTGTAGAAGCCGTGCAGCGCGCGACGGCACCGGTCGGTGTGGTTGCCGGTGCCGGCGTGCCACATGTGCGTGTTCATCACGACAACCGTGCCGGCGCATCCGGTCACGAGCTGCTCGTCCGGCAGCGTGTCGCGGTTCCCGGGTGGCGGCAACCTTCCCCAGGTGTGGGAGCGCGGAATCATTCGAGTCGCGCCGTTGTCGGGCGTGAAGTCGTCGAGCATCCAGATCGTGTTGCACACCCAGTAGCCGCGCTCGTCGGCGATCGCACCGGCGTCCACGTGCCAGGGCTGCGCCTCCGGATTGCGCGGATTGGTCGAGCGGGCGTTCAGGCTGGAGAGTTTGTAGTCGGGACCGATGACCGCCTCGACGCATTCCAGGATCCCGGGCATCACGATCATCCGCGCGAAAACGTCCCCTTTGTCGACGAGATTGGCCAACCGCCGCGTACCCGGCTCCAGACGGAACTCGGTGCCGGCATCGTCTCCTTCCTCGGCCCAGAGCGCTTCGACGCGCTCGCGCATCTCCTCGAGCATCGTCGCGGGCACGAAGTCCGGAAGTACGAGGTAACCGAGCTCGTCGAGTTGCCGGCGATCTGCGGCGTTGAGCATTGTCATCGTGAGCCTCGGCGCGCCATGCGTGGGGTACTTCGGCAACGACTACCCGGTGCTGCCGCCATGCATCCCTCCAAAGCTTCGGTGCTCAGCCTCGAATAGGGCGAAACCTGCGTCGCAATGAAGGCGCCTGGGACCCATCGGCCCGGGCCAGTGCCCGCTGCGCCGTGACGCGATACAAACGAAACAATGTCGACCCCTGGGTGAAATCTTCCCGCGGCGTACGCCGCATAGAGTGCACCTCGTGCCCGTTGATTTCGAGGAGACACAAATGATATCCGCTTATGAAACGCAGTACCGCCTTCCGATCATGTGGTTCCGCCTCGCCGCCATGTTGCGGGCGGCGGAAAGCGGCGTGCGTGCCGCGACGAAGGATATGTCGGGCTGGGTCGAGGAGCGACGGTTGGCCGCGGCCGCGTGCCACGACTTCGAGACCATGAGCGAGCGCACTCTGCGCGACATTGGACTCAGTCGCGCCGACGTGAACCGGATGGCGTGGGGCGCACCCGATCGATGTCGCGACCCGTTCTGAGCCGGACAGCGGCTTCAGCCCGGCGCGCGATTGCGGTTCCGGGTCGATGCTTCGCCGCCGATCAGACTAGTCGGATCGGGAGCGGCGCCGGCCGGCGGCGATCCCGCGGAGAGCGCGGCATGGCATTCCTTGTAGCGCCGGCCGTTGCCGCAGGGGCGTTGCGACGCGGGAGGGTCCACCATCGAGGGATCAGCCCGACAGCCCGCCGAACCGGCGGTAGAAGTCGGCGGAAGCCGGCGGCAGTCGACCGCGGGCGTCCTGCAGGTCGCCATCAGGTGCCTTTCGGCCGCGCGGTGGGTGAGCCGGTAGAAGTCGCGGCAGAGCGCATACGCCGCGGCGCCGGGCCAGTCGAGCGGCAAGAGCGTGGCCGGAAGCTGCGGATCGCGCAACAGTACACGGCGATAGGCGTGGATCAGCAGCGTGCGCACGATGAAGGCCTGCGCCGGATCGTGCGCGGCGCGGCCGGCCACGCGGAAGCGGTCGATCACGCCGCCGAAGCGCTGCAGGAACGCCCGGTAGCCGGCGGCGAGTCCCGCGAGGTCCCAGGCCTGCGGCACGAGCGAGGCCAGCGTGCGGCCGCCGAGCGTGGCGTCGTCACGCGCGCGGACGGCGACCATGTCGCCCGCGATCCCGAGCGCGGCGCCGATCCGAGAGACGGCCGAGGGCGCGGTCGCGGGCCGCGCGTATACCCCGGGGGCGAGCGTGCCGAAACCCTCCCACTGGAGCTCGAGGCCGAGCGCCCGCCGCCCGCGCGCCGTGGCTCCGTCCGCGACCACGAGCTCCCAGGAGTCGTCCCAGCCGGGGGCGGGCGGCGCGTAGATGCGCCGGTAGGCCTGCAGGAATCGTCGCGCGCCGTCGCGCGTCAGGCGGTAGAGGCTCCGCCGCCCGACCGGCGTGGCCTTGAGCCAGCCCTCGCGCGCCAGGCGGAATACACTGGTGCGCACCAGTCGCTCGTTGATGCCGAACGGGGCAAGCAGGGCGATGACGCCCGGAAGCATCGCCGCGCCGCCGTGGGGCGCGATCGCGTCGCCCCAGATCGTGATGAGGAGCGACGACGCGCGCGGAGGGGCGGCCGCGAGCTCGCGCCGGATCCAGCGGGCGATCCTCGGGTCCGGACCGAGGGGAGGGCGGGGCAGTGGAGGGCATGGGTCGGGCGCCGGGCCGAGTCGGCCGCGTAACATGATACAACCTTTACACCAAACGACAGAAAAAGTGTATCGTTTCAGCCGGAGGAGCCGCCATGTACGCACAGATGGTCGATACCGGGGTGAAGGCGCTGCGAAGCGCCGACGAGATGTCGGCCGACGAACAGGCGTTCCAGGCGCGCATCGACGCCGACATCAAGATCGAGCCGAAGGATGCAATGCCGGAGGCGTACCGCAAGACGCTCGTCCGGCAGATCTCGCAGCACGCGCATTCGGAGATCGTCGGCATGCTGCCCGAAGGCAACTGGATCACGCGCGCGCCGTCGTTGAAGCGCAAGGCGATCCTGATGGCCAAGGTGCAGGACGAGGCCGGCCACGGCCTCTACCTCTATTCGGCTGCCGAGACGCTCGGCGTGTCGCGCGACCGCATGGTGGAAGACCTCCACGCCGGCCGCGCCAAGTATTCGTCGATCTTCAATTACCCGACGCTCACCTGGGCCGACATCGGCACGATCGGCTGGCTCGTCGACGGCGCCGCGATCATGAACCAGATTCCGCTGTGCCGCTGCTCGTACGGCCCGTACGCGCGGGCGATGGTGCGCATCTGCAAGGAGGAGAGCTTCCATCAGCGGCAGGGCTACGACATCCTGCTCTCGCTCTGCCGCGGCACACCGGCGCAGAAGGCGATGGCGCAGGATGCGCTCGACCGGTGGTGGTGGCCGTCGCTGATGATGTTCGGCCCGCCCGATGCCGAGAGCGTGCACAGTGCGCAGTCGGCGGCGTGGAAGATCAAGATCCTCTCGAACGACGAGTTGCGCCAGCGTTACGTCGACCAGACGGTGCCGCAGGCCGACTATCTCGGCCTCACGATGCCGGATCCCGACCTCAAGTGGAACGCCGAGCGCGGTCACTACGATTTCGGCGCGATCGACTGGTCCGAGTTCCACAACGTGATCAAGGGCAACGGCCCCTGCAACCGCGACCGGATGCGCACCCGCGTCAAGGCCTGGGAGGATGGCGCCTGGGTGCGCGAGGCGGCGATGGCGCACGCGGAGAAGGCGCCGCGCGCGCGCGCGATTGCGACCTGAACCACTACGGTATAGGAGACCGCGCGATGCGCGAATGGCCACTGTGGGAAATCTTCATCCGGAGCCAGCACGGGCTCGCGCACCGGCACGTGGGCAGCCTGCACGCGCCCGACGCGGCAATGGCGATCAAGAACGCGCGCGACGTCTACACGCGGCGGAACGAGGGCGTGTCGATCTGGGCGGTGCAGTCGGCCGACGTCGTCGCGTCCGCGCCGGGCGACCAGGACGCGCTGTTCGAGCCCGCCAACAGCAAGGTCTACCGCCATCCGACGTTCTTTCCGATGCCCGACGAAGTGAAGCACCTATGAGCGCCGAAGGGCCGTCCAAGACCGCGCAACTGCACGCTGCCTCGGGGGGTGTGGGGGCACGCCAGTGAGCGAGACCATGACGCGCGACCGGCAGCTGTTCCAGTACCTGCTGCGCCTCGCCGACTCGCCGCTGATCCTCGCGCAGCGCCTCGGCGAATGGGTGGGGCACGGGCCGGTGCTGGAGGAGGACATCGCGCAGACCAACGTCGGCCTCGATCTCCTCGGCGGGGCACGACTGTGGCTCGCCTACGCCGGCGAAGTCGAGGCGCGGTTCGAGCCGCGCGGCCGCGACGAGGACGAGCTCGCGTTCCTGCGCGACACCGGCGAGTTTCGCAACCTGCTGCTCGTCGAGCAGCCGAACGGCAACTTCGCCGACACGACGGCGCGCCAGTTCCTGTTCGACGCCTGGCACGCGCTGCTGCTGCGCGCCCTGTCGGGCTCCTGCGACGCGCGGATTGCCGCGATCGCGACGAAAGCTGCGAAGGAAGCCGCGTATCACGTCGAGCGCTCCGGCGACTGGGTGATCCGCCTGGGCGACGGAACCGACGAATCGCACGCGAGAATCCAGGCGGCGATCGACGAGCTCTGGATGTATACGGGCGAGATGTTCATGCCGGACGCGATCGAGCTCGCGCTCGTCGACGCTGGCGTTGCCGCCGACGTGCGTGCGCTCGCGGAACCGTGGCGGAAGCAGGTCGACGCCGTGTTCGGCGAAGCGACGGTGAAGGCGCCCGACGGCGTGTTCATGCAGCAGGGCGGCAAGCGGGGCGTGCACACCGAGCACCTCGGCCACCTCATTGCCGAGATGCAGGTGCTGGCGCGCGCGCATCAGGGGGCCCGCTGGTGATCGCGCCATTGATCGACACGGCCGCCCGGGCGGCGGGGCCCTCGGTCGGCGCTTCGGTGCGGCCGTCCCTCGGCATGCTGTGGGACGTTCTTGCGGCAGTGCCGGACCCCGAGATTCCCGTCGTGTCGATCGTCGAGCTCGGGATCCTGCGCGGCATCGAATGGGACATCGCCGGTCCCTCGACGCTGGTCGTCACCGTCACGCCGACCTATTCGGGGTGCCCGGCGACGGACCTCATCATGACGTTCACCGCGAGGCGCTCGCCGCGGCGGGTGTCGCGCACGTCAGGATCGAGACCCGGCTCGCGCCGGCCTGGACCACCGCCTGGATGACGGCGGAAGCCAAGCGCAAGCTCGCCGAGTACGGTATCGCGCCCCCGGCCGGCGATCGACCCGCGGTCGCCTCATCGGTCATCGACGTTTCCGGCATCAGCCCGCTGCGCCGCGGCGCCGCGGTACCGTGTCCGCGTTGCGGCGCCACGAAGACGCAATTGCTGTCGCAGTTCGGCTCGACCGCGTGCAAGGCGCACTACCGCTGCCTCGCGTGCCTCGAGCCGTTCGACTACTTCAAGCCGCACTGATGAGTAAGTTCCATCGCCTGCCGGTCGCGAGCGTCGCGCGGGAGACGCGCGATGCCGTGGCGATCACGTTCGCCGTTCCGGAGACGCTGGCCGAATCGTTCCGGTTCGCGGCCGGCCAGCACCTGACGCTGCGCGCGGATATCGCCGGCGAGGACGTGCGCCGCTCGTATTCGATCTGTTCCGGCGTGAAGGACGGGATGCTGCGCATTGCGATCAAGCGCAATCCGGGCGGCGTGTTCTCGGCGTGGGCGAACGACACCCTCAAGGCCGGCGACACGCTCGACGTGATGCCGCCGCTGGGGCATTTCAACGTGCCGCTGGCGCCGTCCAATCGCCGGCATTACGTCGGTTTCGGGGCGGGCAGCGGCATCACGCCGCTGCTGTCGATCGTCAAGACGACGCTCGAAACCGAGCCGCAGTCCCGGTTCACGCTGTTCTATGGCAACCGGGCCTCGGGCACCGTGATGTTCAAGGAGGAGCTCGCGGCGCTGAAGGACACGAACCTCGCGCGCTTCAACCTCGTCCACGTGCTCTCGCGCGAGGCGCAGGACATCCCGCTCCTGCACGGCCGCATCGATCGCGCGAAGGCCGACGCGCTGATCGCCCACTGGCTCGACCTCGCGGAGGTCGACACGGTGTTCGTCTGCGGACCCGACGGCATGATGAGGCGGTGGCCGAGGCGCTGAAGGCGCGGGGGTATCCCGACGCGAAGATCAAGATCGAGCGCTTCGCCACCAGCGTCCCCCGGCATGAGCACAAGCCAGGCAAGCTGCCCGAGCCCGGACACACGCAGTGCGAGGTCACGGTGGTGCTGGACGGGGTCACGCGCACGTTCACGCTGGAGAAGGGCAAGGAGAGCGTCCTCGAGGCCGGGCTTGCAGCCGGCATCGAACTGCCGTATTCGTGCAAGAGCGGCGTATGCTCGACGTGCCGCGCGAAGCTCACCGCGGGCGAGGTCGACATGGACGTCAATTTCGCGCTCGAGGACTACGAA
>CAVRVC010000024.1:0-47030 GCA_963724545.1 uncultured beta proteobacterium | reverse complement strand
TACGCGGCACCGCTGCCGATGCCGTTCTTGTTGCGGTCGGTACCGGGGAAGCTCGAGCCGTCGCCGATCTCCCCACCGAACTCCAGGAACGTTTCCGTGGGCGCCACCCACTTGAGTTGCAGACCGTCGCTCTTGAATTGGCCCCCCTAGAAAAGCCTGATAGGGCAGCGGCGCATCGAAGAAATCCCAGACGTGCTGGTGCTGGTCGTTGAGGTAACCGATGGCGGAGAGGAAGCGTCCGAATTTCGGTGCGAACCCGTTCGGGACCGCAGTCAAGATCCCATAGGCTTCCTCCACCTCCACCGAGTTATCGGGGGCAAGCGAAAAGATCAGGTTGGCGGCAAACTTGTCGTCAACGCTCGCGGACAGCCCGAGCTCCGATTCGGCAATGGAGAAACCGCGCTTTGCCGGTGCGATGTCTCCGCTCGGAACGAAACCGTAGATCGCGTATTTATTCGGATCCTGCGACAGATTGGCATAGACTCCCTGGAGCACCGCCGAAATCGCGGGGTTGAACGCGCTGAGACCGGTGGGGCCGGCGGAACGGGCTGCGGCCGCGACCGGTGCGGGCGCAGGTGCGCTCGCCGCGCCAGGTGCGATGGGCTGCGCGGGTGGGGACGCGGTGCGCGCGGCGGTTCGAGCTGCTCGGCGTCCTGCAGCCGTTGCTCGAGCGCCTTGATCCGCGCTTCGTAACTCTCCTTCATTTGCCGGATCTCGTCGCGGATCTGCGCGAGCTCGGCGTCGGCCGCCGCGGGCGCGGCAGATGGTGCGAGCAGCGCCAGCGCGAACGCGCCGGACGCCACGACGTTCCTGGTCATGGGCCTTGCTCCTGTGAACGTGTCTGAATATCGCCGTCACGAAGAGCGGCGAACTCGGGGCGACGCTCAGAGGAGCGAGGGCGGAGGAGCGCGGCTCAAATAAAAGGCGGGCGGGGACTGCGCGGCCGAGAGTTCGGCGTCGATCGGTGCGAACGAAGCGATCCACCGATCCGTCGAGCGCTGCGCCATCGGTCGGCAGTGCGCTCGCGCCGCCGGCGAACAGCGCGCAGACGGCACATGTCGTGTCGTCCGTCGGAAGCTGCGCGTCTGCTCGTGCGGCCGCTGGAGCCGTATCGCCGAAGTGCGAGAGCGCATGCACGTACGCTTCGTGCTGCATGCCGAGCGGCAGGAAAGCGAAGAGCAAAGCGACGAAACGGGAATGCATGAAAGTGCCCACCGGGCAAATCGCGCGGGACGCTTGCAGTGTAGGCGAACGCGCAGGTCGAATCGGCAAGCGTCGCGGATCACCGCTCGGCCGAGATTGTCGCTACATTCCGCCGTGGGCGAACGTGGGCGCGATCACCTGCGGCGCCATGCCGACGGCGTCGGCTCGAGCACGGTGATCCGCCACAGCGTGCGCGCGTCGTCCGGATCGATCAGCGTCGCCGAGTGCAGCAGCGATGCGTTGTCCCAGATCACGACGTCGCCGACGCCGTACCTGAGGCTGTAGCGGTACTTCGGCTGCGTCGAGTGCGCCGCGAGCTCGTCGAGCAGGTCGAGCGCCTCGTCGTCCGGCATGCCGACGATGCCGAACGAGCTGCCGTTGACCGCGTAGAGCGACTTGCTGCCCGGTCACCGGATGCGGCCGCGCGATCCGGTGCGTGATGAGCGGCATCTTCGCCTTCTGCTCCGCGGTCAGCGGCGAGGCGGCGGTGCGGCTTCGCTCGTCGGTGTCGTGGCGGTTGCCGTAGTGGTGGATGCCGTAGAGCGGCTCGATCCGCCGCTTCATCGCGTCCGGGCAGGTCGTCGTACGCCGCCTGCTGGTCGGCGAACAGCGTGTCGCCGCCCACCTTCGGCACGACGATCGAATAGAGCGTCGTCGCGCGCGCCGGCACCTGCAGGTACGAGTAATCCGTGTGAAAGTACGAACCCGCATCCTGCAGGCCGGTGGGCTTGCCGTCCTTCTTCACGTTGGACAGGATCAGGATGTTGGGGTCTTCCGGATGATGGAACTGGTCGATGACGTGCGGCTGCGGCGGACCGAGGCGGCGCGCGAACGCGACGAACTGCGCCGGCGTCAGCGACTGGCCGCGCAGCACGAGCACCTGGCCCGCGTAGAACGCGCGCTCGATCTCCGCGAACTCCTCGTCGGACATCGGGCCGCGACGAGGTCGACGTCGTGGGCTTCCAGTCCGAAGCCCGGGCACAATGGTCGGAAATTGCGTCATCGTCCGACTCCAGATCGCCGCGAGAGGCGAGTCTACTTCAGGAATTCCGGCCGGATGAGCTCGGGCAGCAACAGCGGAATCTCCGGCCAGATGATCAGCGTCGCGAGCACCAGCAGCATCGGCACCAGCATGATCATCGTGTCCTTGAGCGCGTAGCGCAAGCGGACCTTGGCGATCGCGCAGGAGATCATCAGGCACAGGCCGTACGGCGGCGTGACGAGCCCGAAGGCGAGCGCGACGATGCCGATGATCGCGAACGACACCGGATGCATGTTCACCGACGCGGCCAGCGGCTGCAGCGTGGTGCCGACGATGATGATGGCCGGAATCGCGTCGAGGAAGCAGCCGACGACGAGGAACACGAACGCGATGAAGAAGCCGACGCCGATCGATGCCGAGGCCCCACGACGTGACGTTCTCGAGCAGCGCCTTCGGAATCTGGAAGTAGGCGAGCAGCCAGCCGAAGACCGACGCCGTGCCGACGCAGAAGAGCGCGATGGCCGACAGCTTGCCGGTTTCGAGCAGCGCGTGCCAGAGCTGGTGCCGGTCCATCTCGCGGTAGAAGCCGAGCGACAGCACGGCGGCGTAGATCACCGCGGCGGCGGCGGACTCGGTCGCGGTGAACCAGCCGAGCAGGATGCCGCCGACGATGATGAACGGCGTCATCAGCGCCGGGACCGCAACCGCCGCCGCCTTGAAGAATTCGCCGCAACGTCGCGCGCGGATAGGTCGGGTAGTGCGCGGATCTTCGCGTACGACGTGCACGGTCGCCATCTGCGCGAGGCCGATCAGCAGGCCCGGGATGACGCCGGCGAGGTAGAGCGCGCCGATCGACACCTGCAGCACGCCGCCCCACACGACCATCAGGATCGACGGCGGGATGATGACCGCCAGCACCGCCGACACCGCCGTGATCGCGATCGAGAACGAGAGGTCGTAGCCTTCCTTGACCTGCGCCTCGAT
This sequence comes from uncultured beta proteobacterium, assembly GCA_963724545.1. Classification (GTDB taxonomy): domain Bacteria; phylum Pseudomonadota; class Gammaproteobacteria; order Burkholderiales; family Casimicrobiaceae; genus CAIWHR01. The sequence goes on along the minus strand of CAVRVC010000024.1, from coordinate 43,861 downwards.
GAAGATCTTGCCCTGGCTCGCCGCGTCGGCGGTCGACGAGCCGGAGATGCCGGCGAAGAACACCGACAGCAGCACGTTGATCTGCGCCAGCGCGCCGGGGAAGTTGCCGACCATCGTTCGCGACAGCGTGACCAGCCGGTCGGTGATGCCGCCGACGTTCATCAGGTTGGCCGTCAGCAGGAAGAACGGCACCGCGAGCAGGATGAACGAGTTGTAGGCCTTGAACGTCGTGTTGAACACGACCATCGGCGACAGCCGCGGCTCGATGAACAGCACCGGCAGGCAGGCGAGGCCGAGCGCGAAGGCGACCGGCACGCGCAGGATCATCAGCACGAAGAACGTGCCGAACAGACAGCATCGCCGCCACGGCCGGCGTGAGCGCGGCGCCGTCATTTGACGCTCCGCGCGTGAGACGCGGCCGCCGGCCGCCCCAAGGCCGCGTTGCCCTCTTGGGGGGCGAAGCGCGAAGCGCTTTCGGGCGGCGTCATACCACGCTCCCGGTGCCGATCTCGCGATGCGTCGATGCCGCTCCCCGGGCCCGGGCCGTCGATGACGATGCGAAGGTCGGCCCGGAGCCGCTCGAAGCCGAACAGCAGCCAGGTGACGCCGGTCACCGGCCACGCGACGAAGATCCACGCCATCGGCAGGTCGGCGAGCTCGGACGTCTGGCTCCAGCCGAACTGCACGAACTTGATGCCGTACCAGACGAACACGAGCGCGAACACCAGCACGAACACCATCGAGACGATGCGCAGCAGCGCGTTGGGGCGCGGCTTCAACTCCGGCCAGACGTCGACGTCGAAGTGGGAGGCGTCGCGCACGCCGATCATCGCGCCCAGCATCACCATCCAGATGAAGAGGAAGCGCGCCATCTCCTCGGTCCAGATCCAGGCCGGGATCAGCTGCGTGAAGCGGGAGATCATCTGCAGCGTCACCGGCACGATCAGGATGGCCACGCTGTCGCCCAGCAGCACGTTGAGCAGCTTGTAGTAGCCGTCGATGAATTTGCGCATGCGCTATCCCGGAAGCGGCCGAGCGGCGGCGGGACAAAAAAAGCCGGCGCAAGACGGGATGCTTGCGCCGGCCGTGCTGCCCGGAACTACATCGAGTTGATCTTGTTGTAGATCGCGTCGGCGCCGATTTCCTTGGCGTACTCGGCCATCACCGGGTCCGCCAGCTTCTTCATCTGCGCGCGGTCGGCGAACGGGATCCTCTTGAGCTTGCCGGCCTTTTCCATCGCGTCGAGCTTCTTCGCGTCCTCGCCCGACTCGATCTGGCGGCCGTAGATGCCCGCTTCCTTGCCGGCCTTGACGATCGCCGCCTGCAGGTCCGGCGGCAGCTTCTTGAACGTCTTGCCCGAGAAGCAGATCGGCCGGATGGTGATCGCGTGCTGCGTCATGTTGAGGTTCGGGCCGACTTCGTAGAACTTCATCGCCTCGACCCCCGCGGCCTCGTTCTCGCCGGCCTGGATCACGCCGTTCTGGATCGCGTTGTAGATCTCGTCGTACGCGATCACCGTCGGCGACATGCCGACCGCGGCGAAGGTCTTGCTCCAGATCGGCGCGCCCTGCACGCGGACCTTGAGGCCCTTCATCTCCGCCATGTTGCGCACCGGCTTGTTGGCGAAGATGTTGCGCGTGCCGCCGCCGGCGAAGCCGATCAGCATCACGTCGCCTTTGGCGCTCACTTCGTCGGCGATCGGCTTCAGCGTGTCGGCGTCGAGCACCTTGTTCCAGTGGTCGAGGTCGCGGAACAGGAACGGCGCGTCGATGAACGGCGCCGCCTTCGAGAACGTCGACATGTGCGCCGGCGACACGATGCCGTAGTCGACCGAGATGCCCTGGTTCATGTACGCGAAGTAGTCCTTCTCGAGGCCGAGCTCGCTGTTCTTGTGCAGCACGAAGTTGACCGGCTTGCCGTAGTACTTGACGGTGAGCTCCTGGAAGCGCACGAGCGCCCTGTTGAACGCGTGGTCGTCGTTGAACTGCACCGCGCCATGCAGCGTGATCGGCGCCTGAGCGCTCGCACCGAACGAAACCGCGAGGCGAACGATGGCCAGAGCAGCGCAACAAGGCGCGAACGATGTATCGCATGTCTTCCTCCTGTGGATTTCGAGCCCACCCGGCACCGGCGGGCTTCGCTTCGCGCCGCGCTGTGGTCAGGTGGTCAGACCAATTGAACCGTGTTGTCCCGGCGCTGTCAACGCGGAATCTTTGCTGCTCTGCAGCAACGCCGCGGGCGGGTCAGTGCTTGGCGGCAGGCGCGGCGCCCCCGGCGGTCAGCGCTCTGACCGGCACGTTCACATCCTGCGTCACCTTCTTGCCGGCCTTGTCCTCGAACGTCAGCTTGAGCGGCACCGAATCGCCTTCCTTCAGCGGCTTCGCGAGATCCATCAGCATCACGTGGTAGCCGCCCGGCTTCAGCTCGACCGCCTTGCCGGCGGGCAGCGCGATCCTGTCGACGGCGCGCATCGTCATCATGCCGCCGTCCATCTTCATCTCGTGGATCTCGACGATCGAGGCGCTGGGGGAGGCCACGGCGACGAGCGCCGTGTCCGCCGGCGACTTGAGCTCCATGAAAGCGCCCGTGGCCTTTTGTCCGGCGACGGTGCCGCGCACCCACGCATTGGCGACGGCGACCTGCGCCGCGGCGGGGAGCGCAGCGGCGGCGAGGCTGGCGACCAGAAGTGTCACGGCGCGGAACGGAATCATGGCGGTGTCCTCGATGGATTGACGGGACCGGTGCGGACCGGGGCTCCGTCGGCGCCGCGGATCCCGCGGGTCGCGCCGCATTCTACTGGAGCGCGTGGCCCCGGGCCGCCGCGACCCGGTCTTCGCCGCCGACCAGCGGCCGATCGCGGCAAACGTTGCGAAGCCGGTGTCCGTTTATTGATGTCCATCAAGGAATGGCAACAACGCGGGGGCCGATCATTGCCCGTCCGCAAGCTTTGGGACTAGCCTCGACAGACCTTACAACATCTTGTGGTCGGTGCGACGCCGCCGGGGCGGGTCGCGCGCCACGCCAAGAGGGGAAACCGTTCCGATGGAAGCACGGATCGCCAAGGCGGAATCGACCGAACGCCCGTTGTCGCTGCCGCCCGCGCCGCCGGCCGAGGTGATCAAGCGCGACGGCCAGCGCGCGCCGTTCGATCTCGGCAAGATCGCGTCCGCGATCGCGCGCGCCGGCGCCGCGACCGGCGAGTTCGACACCGCGGAGGCCCTGGGCCTCGCGGAAGCGGTCGGCCGGGTGCTCGCGCATCGTCACACCGGCGGCGTGCCGGACATCGAGACCATCCAGGACTGCGTCGAGCACACGCTCGCCGCGGCCGGCTGGTTCCACACGGCCCGTGCCTACATCGTCTACCGTGACCGGCACGAACGGCTGCGCGCCGACCGCAAGACGCTCGTCGACGTCGCGGCGTCCGTCGACGAGTACCTCGACCAGAAGGACTGGCGCGTCAACGCCAACGCGAACCAGGGGTATTCGCTCGGCGGATTGATCCTCAACGTGTCGGGCAAGGTCGTCGCGAACTACTGGCTCTCCCACGTTTACGCGCCGGAGATCGGCCGCGCGCATCGCGACGGCGACGTCCACATCCACGACCTCGACATGCTGGCGGGCTACTGCGCCGGCTGGTCGCTGCGCCAGCTGCTGCACGAAGGGCTGAACGGCGTCCCGGGCAAGGTCGAGGCCGGTCCGCCGAAGCACATGTCGAGCGCCGTCGGCCAGATCGTCAATTTCCTCGGCACGCTGCAGAACGAGTGGGCCGGCGCGCAGGCGTTCTCGTCGTTCGACACTTACATGGCGCCGTTCATCCGCCGCGATGCGATGGACTACGACACGGTGAAGCAGTGCATCCAGGAGCTCATCTACAACCTCAACGTGCCGTCGCGCTGGGGCACGCAGACGCCGTTCACGAACCTGACATTCGACTGGGTGTGCCCGGAGGATCTGCGCGAGCAGATCCCCGTCATCGCGGGCGAGGAAATGCCCTTCTGCTACGGCGAGCTGCAGCCCGAGATGGACACGATCAACCGCGCGTACATCGAGGTGATGACGACGGGCGACGCCAAGGGTCGCGTGTTCACGTTTCCGATCCCGACGTACAACATCACGCCGGACTTCGACTGGGACCACCCGAACTGCGACGCGCTGTTCGCGATGACTGCGAAGTACGGGCTGCCGTACTTCCAGAACTTCCTCAACTCGGAATTGAAGCCGAACATGATCCGGTCGATGTGCTGCCGGCTGCAGCTCGACCTGCGCGAGCTCCTGAAGCGCGGCAACGGGCTCTTCGGCTCCGCCGAGCAGACGGGATCGATCGGCGTCGTGACGCTCAACTGCGCGCGCCTCGGCTACCTCTACGCCGGCGACGAGATCGGCCTCTACGAGCGCGTCGACGAGCTCCTCGGCTACGCGAAGGACAGCCTCGAGGTGAAGCGCAAGGTGATCCAGCGGCTCATCGACCAGGGCCTCTTCCCGTACACGAAGCGCTACCTCGGCACGCTGCGCAACCATTTCTCGACGATCGGCGTCAACGGCATCAACGAGATGGTGCGGAACTTCACCGGCGGCAACGACGACATCACCACGCCCTGGGGCCACGCGTTCGCCGTCCGGCTGCTCGACCACCTGCGCGCCCGGATCGTCGCGTTCCAGGAGGAGACGGGGCACATGTACAACCTCGAGGCGACTCCTGCCGAGGGCACGACCTACCGCTTCGCCAAGGAGGACCGGAAGCGCTGGCCCGACATCCTGCAGGCGGGGACCCCGGAGACGCCGTACTACACGAACAGCTCGCAGCTTCCGGTGGGCTTCACCGACGATCCGTTCGAAGCGCTCGACGAGGCAGGAAGAGCTGCAGACGAAGTACACGGGCGGCACGGTGCTCCACCTCTACATGAACGAGCGGATCTCGTCGCCGGACGCGTGCAAGACGCTGGTGCGGCGCTGCGCTCGAGCGCTTCCGGCTGCCCTACATCACGATCACGCCGACGTTCTCGATCTGCCCGCAGCACGGATACCTCGAGGGCGAGCACGAGTTCTGCCCGAAATGCGACGAGGAAAGACTCGCCGAGAAGCGGCGCCGGCTTGCCGCCTGAAGCAACGACCGACCAAGGACCGGAGGAACGCGATGAACACGATGACCGAAGCGAAGCACCTCGACGCAGTGATCACCCTGGCCGACGACGAGCGCCAGCGCTGCGAAGTCTGGACGCGCGTGATGGGCTATCACCGTCCCGTCGCGTCGTTCAACATCGGCAAGAAGGGCGAGCATCGCGAGCGCCGCTTCTTCACCGAAGAGCGCGCGCGGCCGCACTGCTGAGGCGCGGCATCGCGGGCGTCCGGCCCGAAGCGACCATGTCACACGCCGCCATCGCACCTTGCGCGACGCGCGCCGATGCGCTGCGCGTCGGTGGCTTCGTCCCGTTCACGTCGACTGACTATCCGGGCGCGCTATCCGCTGTCGTGTTCTGCCAGGGCTGCCCGTGGCGCTGCGGGTATTGTCACAACCCGCACCTCATTCCGGCGCATAGCGACGACGAGCGCGACTTCGCCCGGATCGTCGAGTGGCTCGGCTCGCGCCGCGGGCTGCTCGACGCCGTCGTGTTCTCAGGTGGGGAGCCGACGGCGCAGGCCGAGCTCCCGGCCGCGATCGCGACGGTGCGTGATCTCGAGTTCAAGATCGGATTGCATACCGGCGGCGCGTATCCGCGGCGACTCGCGAAGGCGCTCCCGCTCGTCGACTGGGTCGGCATCGACGTCAAGGCGCCGCACACCGAGTACGAAATCGTGACCGGCGTCCCGGGGAGCGGTGGCTCCGCGTTCGCGAGCCTCGACCTTGTCCTGGCGTCCGGCGTCGCGTACGAAGTTCGCACGACCGTGCATCCGATGCTGACGCCGCCGGGCGCACTCGAGCGGCTCGCGCGCGAGCTCGCGGAGCGCCGCGTCGCTCGCTGGGTGTTGCAGGCGTTTCGCCCGGCGGGCTGCGCGAACGATGCGCTCGTGTCGCGCGCGCCCGTCGGAGCAGCCGTCGATGCGTCGCTGCTCGCGGAACTGCGGACGCATGTGTCCGCGACGGTGATGCGCGACTGAGCGCACACCAACTCGCGCGCGCTCGCCATATGCCGCTCGATCTAAGACCTCTGACCTAGTCCTTCACCGCATTCGACGGCGTCACACTGCGTTCGTCGGTGTTGACTGTCGCTTCCTACAGGTGCGCGTGCCCGAACGCCACCCTATCGTGCGGTCGCGCCGAATTCGAACGCGCGGCACGAAGAGGGAGGGGACCGTGGCCTGCCGGATTGCCATCGATGGAGAGTCGACGCGCGCGCATGCGAAGCGGCAGCCTGAGTCGGCGCGGCGCACCTTCGCGGCCTGCGTCGTCGTCGCATTCTGCGCTGTCGCCGGCCTTGTCGAGGCGGCGTCGAACATCGTCCAGTATCGCTACGACGCGGTCGGCAACATCGTCGCGATCGAGCGGGTCAACGCGGCGCCGGTCACACTGAGTTCGGTCTCGCCGTCGTCGGGTCCCATCGGTACCGCCGTAGCAATCATCGGTACGGGATTCAGCCCGACCATTTCCACGAACGCCGTCACGTTCAACGGTGCCGCCGCCGCGGTCGTCGCCGCGTCGGCCACGTCGCTCACGGCCGTCGTTCCGACAGGCGCGACCACCGGGAAGGTCACGGTGCGTGTGGCCGGCAATGCGGCGACGAGCGCGCAGGATTTCGTCGTGAACACGACAGGCGCGCCGACGATCGCCAGCTTCACGCCGGCGTCGGGTGCCGCGGGCACGGTGGTCACGGTGAGCGGAGCGGGCTTCGATCCCGCCGCGGGCGCGACGACCGTCAGGCTCAACCAGAATCCGGCGCTGCCTTCGTCGGTGACGTCGACCGCGCTCGCGTTCGCCGTTCCTGCGGCCACGGGCTCGGGGAGGATCAGGGTCGCCACGCCGGCGGGCAGCGTGGTCAGCGCGCCCGACTTCATCGTTCCACCCGGCGGCGTCGCCTCCGCCGACATCCTCGCGACCCTACGGCTCGCGGCCGACGGACCCGCGCAGAGCATCGGCCTCTACTCGACCAACAAGTACGGCCTGGCGCTGTTCGACGGCGCGGCGGGCGCATGGATGAGCCTTCACGTCGCCAACTTCACCGTCAATCCGGCCGGGGCGACCATCGCGTACACGGTCTACAAGCCCGACAACACGCAGTTCGTGAATGGCGCGCTCTCGGCGAATAGCCTTTCGATCCACCTGCCCGTGCTTCCGTTGGCGGGCACGTACTCGGTGCGGATAGGCACGGGCCTCGCGCAGGCCACATTCGACGTGAAGCTCGAGACCAATGCCTTCCTCCCGGCGGATGGCACGACGCTGGCCGTGATGCGAAGCGCCGGCCAGTCCACGCGCGCGCTCATCGCAGCGGCGGCGGGCGACCAGAAGGCCATGATGATCTCGGGACTCGTCACCACGCCCGCCGGAGGCAATCTCGACTACACGATCGCGCTGCCCAACGGGTCGACGTTCCGTCGCGGAAACGCGGCGGGCTTGGGCACGACGACGCAGTTGCCGACTTTCTCCGTCGCGGGCACGCACACCCTCGTCGTGGCACCGACGGCGGCCGCGCAGAGTGCTTTCAGGATGGCGCTCGTTGGCGGCGTCGCGATGTCGGCCGACGGCGCGGCGGCGGATGTGGCGATCGCGAATCCCGGCGACGGCGCGCGACTCACGTTCGCCGGTGTCGCCGGAGAAAACCTCGGCCTGGGAATCACCGGAGTGGCGCTTGCTCCGGCAGCGGCGGCAACCACGGTCGTTTCGGTCTTCAGGCCCGATGCTTCGACCATGGCGTCGGTCAGTTGCGCCGCCGACGGCACGAAGTGCGCCGTCAATCTCGAGAACCTGCCGGTCACGGGCACCTACAGCGTCATCGTGCAGCCCGCGAGCGGCGCGACCGGCATGCAACGGCTGTGGCTGTCGCACGACGCCGCGGGGACGCTCGCAGGCGGCGCGCCGCTCGGCGTGGCGCTGGCGCGCCCCGGGCAGAACGCGCGCCTCAACTTCGCCGGCATGACCGGCGCATTGATGGCGTTGCAGGTCCGGGCGGTGGCGACGAACCCGCCGGGGCAGGGACTTCTCGTTCTCGTGAACAATCCGGACAAGTCCCTCCTGGTCTACACGCACCTGACCGGCGCGGGACAGACGCTCGTCACGCCGCCTTTGCCGGCCACCGGGACGTACACGGTGTTCATCGAGCCGGAGAGCGCGGCGCAGGGCGCAGCCACGGCGACGATGGAGCTCCTGCTCGATCCCGGATGGGCGCTCGCGATCGACGGTCCGAGTCAGGACCTGACGATCGGCGTCGCGGGCGGTTCTGCGCGCCTGCTGTTCGCGGCGACGGCAGGCCGGAACCTCGGGCTCGGCGTCCGCAACTTCGCGCTGAATCCGCGCACTGATGCGACCGTCACGGTCTACCGCCCGGACGGCGGGCAGCTCACCGCGTACACCTGCGCGGCGAGTGCGGGCGGTTGCGGCGGCAATCTGCTCAACCTCCCCGCGACGGGCACCTACGGCATCGTCGTCCGACCGGCGGCGGGCGCTACCGGCACTTTCAGCGTGACGCTGTCGTCGGAGCTCACGGGCACGCTCGCCGTCGGCGGATCGGGCTTCGCCGTCAACCTCGACCGGCCGGGCCGTAACGCGCGCCTCGCATTCGCCGGATCCGCGGGACAGACGCTGCGACTTTCGTGGACGGATGTGGCAATCGCGGGCGCACCCGGCAACGCGATCGTGTCCGTTGTCGCACCGGAGGGCTCGACGCTCGGCGCGACTATCGTGGCGAACGGCGCCACGTCGAGTTACGACATCTCCGCGCTGCCGACGACGGGCAACTACGCGCTGTTCGTCGATCCTCCTGCCGGCGCGACGCTCAACGCAACGCTGCGCATCGTCGCTCGCTAGTCGAACTTCGCATGCTCGATAAGGGAACGCCATGACGACGAGAACGGGATCACTCCTCGCGCTGAGCCTGCTCCTCCTTGTCGCGCCGTGGGTGGGGGCAGGCGCGCAGACGATCGACACGCGCTGCCTCGCTGACGGCGGCGTTGCGCTTTGCACGGAGCCGACGGACGTCGCCGACCCGGCGAGCGCGCCCGTGGACGCCGACATGTGGACCTACAAGGTCTGCGACTTCGACGCCACGTTCGCTTGGCGGGAGGCCGCGTGGACCAATGTGCTCGGAGGAAAGCCCATCTTCGATCCGGACGTCGTTCCCGTCTCCACGGCCTTCGAGCAGATCGTCAACAACGCATGCCAGGTCGCGGTGACGGACAGCGGCTGGGGCTACACGATTCCGCCGAACATCCTGTGCTGGACCGGCGGGACGCTCGCGAAGAACAAGAGCCCGATCCGCGATTTCCGCAGGCTCGATTTCAGCGGCCTCAAGCCCGGCACCAGCGGCTGCAACGCGCCATGGACCGACGTCGTCTTCGCCGGAAGGTGGCGCAAGGTCGCGTGCCCCAAGACGTACAGCACCCGCACGAAGGCCAATGGCGACCTCGAGTGCTGGAAACTGCCGCCGGAGTGCACCGCGCGCGGCACGGTCGCCAACCCGATCACGCTGCTCGATGGCTGCAAGGTGCAACGGGAAACGGATTACCGGTCGCGCACGCCGGGCGGGATCGAGGTCGAACGCTTCTACAACAGCGGCGGATACTTCCGGTTCAACGCGGCGCCCGAGCGCGCGAGCGATGTCTGGCGCACCACGTGGGATCGGCGCATCGTCGTGCCTCCGGCGTCCGGAGGGGTGCTCGCCTACGCCCAGCGCGCCGACGGCTCGATACAAGCGTTTACCTCGAGCGGCCGCGAAATGCACAACAACCAGGGCGGCGCGTCGGCGCTGCTGCAGCGCGTTGCCGATGCCGCGGGCTCCCCATCGGGGTGGCGCCTCACCACCGCGGACATGGACGTCGAGACTTACGATGCCGCCGGCCGTCTGCTCGGGGTCGCGCTCCACAACGGACGGAGCTACGCGTTGACCTATGCCAACGGCCGGCTCGCGACGGTCGCGGATACGTTCGGCGGGCTCGTGGCTTTCAATTACGACACGTCCGGTCGCCTCGGAGGATTCACGGCACCGGGCAATCGCGTCTATACGTACCGCTACGATACCGCGGGGAGGCTCGCCGGCGTGACCTACCCCGACAACGGCGTGCGCACCTATCACTACGAGGACCCGAACTTCGTCCACGCGCTGACCGGAATCACCGACGAAAACGGCGCGCGCTACGCGACGTGGAGTTACGACGGCGAGGGGCGCGCCACGTTTTCCCAGCACGCCGGCGGCGTCGACGGCGTGACGCTCTACTATGGATCGTATTCGCCGACGGCCAACGAGGGCCGGGTACTCGTCGTCGACGGGTTCGGCACCACGCGCACCTACTACTACCGGGTGGCAGGCGGAGTCGTGCGCATCCGGGTGGTGTCCGACCCGCAGGGGACGACGATTTCCACGTTCGATGCGAACGGAAACGTGGCGACCTCCCGGGACGCGAATGGAACGCAGACCAACTACACGTACGACCTCGCACGGAACCTGGAAATATCGCGCACGGAAGCCTTCGGGACAACACTGGCGCGCACGATCACGACGCAGTGGCACCCGGTCTATCGCTTGCCGGCGCGGGTCGTCGCTCCGTCCGGCACGCCCGGGGTCAACGAGATCACCGACTATACCTACGACGCGCGGGGCAACCTGCTGCAGAAGACCGTGACCGCCGGCGCCGAGTCGCGCCAGTGGACGATGACCTACAGCGCGCTCGGACAGCTGCTCACGGTCGATGGTCCGCGCACCGACCAGACGGATGTCGTGACGCACGCTTACTACGACGTCAACGACCCGTGCGTCGGCTGCCGCGGCAACGTGAGGACGACGACGAACGCGATGGGCCACGTCACGACCTTCGACGCCTACGACGTGGACGGCCAGCCCACTCGGGTAACCGATCCCAACGGCGTCGTGACGGCCATGGCGTACGACGTTCGCGGCCGCCTCGAGGCACGCACCGTGAATGCAGAGGGTGCGCTCGCCGAGACGACGGCCTTCGACTACGACAGTGTGGGACAGCTCGTCAGGACGACGATGCCCGACGGCAGCTCGCTCCGCTACCAGTACGACGCCGCGCATCGTTTGACGGAGATCGCGGACAGTCTCGGCAACGTGATTCAGTACACGCTGGACGCAATGGGCAACAGGATCAAGGAGGACACGTTCGATCCGTCGGATCGGCTGCAGCGCACGCAGCGGCGCATCTACGACGTGCTCAACCGGCGCTACAACGACATCGATGCCTCGGGGCAGCGGACGACGTACTCGTACGACCCCAACGGCAATCTCAAGACCAGCACCGATGCTCTCAACCGGAGCACTGTGCAGAACTACGATTCGCTGAATCGTCTGACGACCTCCACGGATCCGGCCGGCGGCATCATCCGCTACGGCTACGACGCGAAGGATCGGCTCACGAGCGTGCAGGATCCGATCAATCTCACCACGACGTATGCCTACGATGCCCTCGGCAACCTCGTGAAGCTCACGAGTCCCGATACGGGGATCACGACCCACGCGCCGGATGCGGCCGGCAACACGATCGGATCGACCGATGCGCGCGGGCTCGCGACAGCCTATGTCTACGACGCGCTCAATCGACAGACCCTCGCGACGTTCCCAGGCGGAAGCATCGCGCTGGAGTACGACGACACGACGACGGGCGGGGTCTTCGCGAAGGGGAGGCTGACCAAGGTCACCGATCCATCGGGAACCACGACCTATCAGTACGACCCCTGGGGGCGCGTGCTGCGCAAGGGGCAGGCGGTGGGCGTCGGCGGGACCGCGAAGACCTTCACGATCGGCTACCAGTACGCCGCCGGAAGGATGACCGGTCTCACTTACCCGTCGGGACGCAATCTGAGCTACGCTTTCGACCCGCAAGGACGTGTCACCGCGATCTCGATGGGCGGACAGGCGATATTGAGCAGCGCGACGTATGCTCCGTTTGGGTCCGTTCAGGGTTGGACCTGGGCGAACGGGCAGGCGTACCAGCGGGGTTACGACCTCGACGGGCGCGTCGCGACGGTGACGACGGGTCCGGATTCGACGGCCTTCGGCAGCGGGAGCTGGATGTTCGGCTACGACAGCCTCAATCGCCTCTCCACCGCGGCGCTGCCGCCGGGAGACGCGTTTGGCTATGCCTACGACGGCAACGGCAACCGCAAGCAGGAAACGCGCGCCGGCGCGGCCACCAACTACACGTACTTCGCTGCGACCAATCGTCTGCAGGCAATCGACCGGCGCGCTCGCCCGATCCTTTACCTACGACGCGGCAGGCAATATCGCGACCAGTGGCGGCCTTGCGTTCACCTTCGATGGCCGCGGTCGATTGTCGCAGGTGAGCAACGGCTACAGCTACGCGATCAATGGTCTCGGTCAGCGGGTGAGCAAGAGCGGGCCGGCGGGAACCGCGTACTTCGCGTACGACGAGCAGGGGCACCTCATCGGTGAGTACGACGCGTCCGGCGCCGTACGGCAGGAGATCGTCTACCTCGCGGACACGCCGGTCGCGAGCGTTCGTACTTCGGCGTCCGGCGGCGTCGACATCTATCCGATCTACAGCGATCACCTCAACACGCCGCGGCTCATCACCGACGCGGCAAATCGAACGGTGTGGGAGTGGCCGCTCGACACGTTTGGCGCGGGCGCGGCGAACGAGAACCCAAGCGGGCTTGGGACGTTCTCGTTCAACTTGCGGTTCCCCGGCCAGTACTACGACGCCGAGACCGGGCTGCATTACAACTACTTCCGTGACTACGATCCGAGGAACGGCCGGTATGTGGAGAGCGATCCGATTGGGCTACGTGGCGGCTCAAATACCTACACATATGCCAGAGCCGATCCGATTGACGATTCGGATCCGTATGGGTACTGCTCCGGAAGCTCGAGGAACCGCTCCCGTGCCAGACATGTGGCACAGGTTTCCTGGAAGCGGTCCATGTGTTACCCGAGCCATTTGGATTTCAGATTGCTGCGTTACCCACGATCGGTTGCTACGATGACTGCGAGCGTCGCCAACTCGCGAGCGTGCGACGACGCCTTTTGTTCGTACGAATCAAGAAGTGCAGACTGTCAGCGAACGCGGCCAGCATCGGTCGATTTGCTCGAGTCACCTGCACCGCGTGTCACTGCACAGTTTGGTTCGTGATGACTTGGATGCAGCAGCGTTTGAAGCAGCGCGACGCAATTGTTGCTCATGATTCGCTGATAGTGGATGCTGCTGATCCTTCCATTGCTACTGTTTGTCCTTGGTACGGGCTTGAGTATCGTATCTAGACCATTAGAGCGTATTGGATACTTTGGTTCTATTCGGATTCGCAACAGTCGGCGCTGCACTCTTCCAAGTTGCAGTGTTCCTGCAACTAGGCTGTCTTGATCCATTCTACAAGGCTGCTTTCGTTGCTTCGTGGCTAATCCTATTTGCTCTCGGAACTGTGGCGTTTCTGGTCTACCGATCCTTGCGATGTTCAAACAAGGGAATCGCGATGAGGTTAACGGTAAGCGAATGGCATCCCTCGTCGCCGCTCTGCTTTTAGCCGTAGTCGCATGGGCGCCTACGACGCGGAAACTCCAGTCGACCTGGCTGTCCGGTTTCCGACGACTTCTATACCGGCGTCGAAGTGTCACCCAACGAGTGACTGGCCGAATCCACCCGTGAAACGCACGTGTTCGAGAAATCCGGCCGATTGAATGCCTTGGTCAAACAGAGCACCGCACGAGCGACGCACTTGGGGGCTTGAAGGCCGCCTGTGGTCAGGAGGTCGGCATGCGCTCAGTCGGGATCCGAAGTGACAATCGAAATCCATTTCAAAGGCTCATCGAAAGGACGTGACCCCGTGTGTGCCCGCGACGATGGAAGATGAAATCTGGAACGTGAGGATCGTGAAGGACCGGAGGCTGGAAGATCGCGCTCTGATCCGGCAGTCAGGCCCCCGTTCTCCCTTCCTGCGCAAACGCCCCTTTGTAGTGCAGGTACCAGTCGCTGACGAAGAGCTCGTCCGGGTCGAGCAGCTTCTTTTCCTCGAGAAACTTCCGAAAGCGAGGGTAGCAAGCTTCGACCTGCGACGCCGACGCGTAGCGATGGTAGGTCAGGAAGAAGCTTCCGCCCAAGGCATGGGATGCGTCTATCAAGGCCCTGAACGTATCGGCCGTGCGCTTGAGGCCGACTTCCGTATGCGGTGTCCTGATGTTGAAGATGACGCACGCGTAGTCATCCTTCGCCCATGGCAGGAAGGAAGTGGTGTCGCGAAGTATGGCGCGGATCGTTCCGTAGATCACCTCGGAGCCGTGAGTTCGCAATATGTCGCGCGCACGCGCCATGAAGGCGATGATCTCGTGCCTCGGCACATAGTGTTCCCCGATCATCAGCGTTTCTTTCGGGGCGTGCGCGGTGCCGGCACCGCGGGCACTCTCCAGGAACTCGGCGTAGCTCGGGATGTAGGTGCTGAGCTGCATCGTATCCGACCAATAGCAGTTGCCGTCGGTGCTGAGGTAATGCTGGGCATAGAGCTTGAAGGCCGTCTTCTTGTCGTCGTGTGCGAGCTTCAGCAGCTTGAGCCAGGTGTCGGGTGCCAGGTCAGCGGCCTGTGCGGGCTCCGCTTCGCCGGCGGAAACCGGCTTGTAGCAGGCAAATACGCCGCGCCGCAGGAACGTGTCTTCGCCTGCGTCGATGACGAACTGAAAGTCGCCGTACAGGCAACCCTCCGCGACACGGCGAAACACCGCGTTCATGGCATCGTCGAGGTCGATGATGTCGACCACCCGCTTCAATCGTTGGCGCGGCCCCAGTCGCAACGTCGCCGAATAGATGACGCCGAAGAGCCCGTAGCCGCCGACCACGAGCGCAAAGAGCTCGGGGTTGTGTTCGCGGCTGCACACTATCGCGTCGCCGCGATCGTTGACCAGCGTCAGGTCCTCGATGTCGTCCCCGATCGGCTGCATGAGCAGACCGCGGCCGTGGGCGTTTGCGGATATCGAACCGGCCAGCGTTACGGCATCGACCCCCGTCTGCTTCTGACGGATGCCCCAGCCGATGCCGGATGGGCCGACCAGTTGGCGAGTGGCCGCGATGATGATCGGCCAGTCGGCGCCGGCCTCGATGTGGAGAAGACCGCGCCGGGAGTCGGAATCCAGGACTCGGCACAGCCCGGTCATGTCGATGTGGACCGACCCATCCGCAAATTGCTGGCCACCCATGGCGTGGCGGCCGCCGGCCACGGATATCTTGCTGCCGCGCCTTCGTGCCGCCGCGACGATCGATTGCAGTTCCGCAAGGGTTTGCGGACGCTCGATGCGGATGACGGTCGTGCGATTCAGCTGCGAGTGAACGTCGTTGAGTTCATGCGGCATGGCTTCCCCGCGTCAGCGATCTCGATTCCCGATGACACTCCATCGAGGTCAGCCGGAGACTTCGACGCTCCACGATTCCATGCTCCGGATGTCGTCGATCGACATCCGAATTCATCGCGGTCCTTGACGATGCGGTGCGCAACGCGCGTGCCGGCAGGGTATTACACATGCGCGCCGCGCGGCAAATGGTCCGCCCGGCGTGGCAAAATGGCTGCGTGGGCTCGCTCGCGTCACCCTCATTCGTGCACGCCGTCGGCAACGGCGCCGCCGGTGTCCGCCCGTCGGCGAGCGACCGGCGCGTGGCATGGTGGCTGTTCGCGTGCTGCGCGCTGGTGTTCGCGATGGTCGTCGTCGGCGGTGTCACGCGGCTCACGCACTCGGGCCTGTCGATCGTCGAATGGCAGCCGATCGTGGGCACGCTGCCCCCGTTGTCCGACGCGGACTGGCAGCAGGCGTTCGGCAAGTACCAGCTCACCCCCGAGTACCAGCAGGTGAACAAGGGGATGACCCTCGACGAGTTCAAGGGCATCTTCTGGTGGGAGTACGCGCATCGGCTGCTCGGGCGCCTGATCGGTGTCGCCTTTTTCGTCCCGTTGCTGTGGTTCGTCGCGCGGCGGCAGATACCTCCGGGGAACGCGTGGAAGCTCTTCGCGATCTTCGTCATGGGCGGCCTGCAGGGGGCGCTCGGCTGGTACATGGTGCAAAGCGGTCTCGTCGACGATCCGCGCGTGTCGCAGTTCCGCCTGACCGCGCATCTCGGCCTGGCGTTCGCAATCTTCGCGGCGATGCTGTGGCTGGGGCTTTCGCTCGTGTACCCGGACCGCACGCCGCAAACGTCGGCGGCGTGGCGGACGCGGCGCTGGGCGATGGGGTTCGCCGTCCTCGTCTACGTGATGGCGCTCTCCGGCGGATTGGTCGCAGGCATTCGGGCCGGTTTCGGCTACAACACGTTTCCGCTGATGAACGGCCACCTCGTGCCGCCCGAGATCCTCATGCTCGAGCCGAAGTGGCGGAATTTCTTCTGGAACATGGCGACGGTGCAGTTCGATCATCGCCTGATCGCCGTGCTCGTCGTGGTGGTCGCGCTCGCGCTGTGGTGGAAGGTCCGGAACGAGTTCGGGCTCCCGCTGCGCGTGCGGCGAGGCGCGGATCTCGTGCTGGCGCTCGTCGCCGTGCAGGTCGCGCTCGGCATTTCGACGCTGCTGCTCGTCGTCCCGGTGCCGCTCGCCGCGTTGCACCAGGCCGGCGCGGTGCTGGTCTTCGCTGCGGCGCTCAACGTGGCGCACGCATTGCGCTGACCGCCGGTCGTCCGTCCGGGCTTGCTTTTCGGATCGCGGTTGCGCCAATGCGCGCCGCGGGGGATCATACGGGGTTCCGACGCTGCATCATCGACGAAAGCCCGCAATGACCGATCCCCGCGCCCTGGACGAACCTCTGACCGAAACGGAGCTCGACGAGCTCGAGACGTTTCTCGCCTCCGACGCGGTGCCGCACGACTGCATGGACCTCGAGATGCTCGACGGCTATCTCGCGGCCATCGTGTCCGGACCGGACGCGATCCAGCCCTCGGAGTGGCTGCCCCAGGTCTGGAGCGAGGGCAGCCGCAGCGCCGCCGCCGCGTTCGCCAGCAACGACCAGGCGCAGAAGATCATGGCGCTCGTGTTGCGGCACCTGGTCGGCATCCAGCGCACGCTGGGCGAGTCGCCCACGCGGTTCAAGCCGCTGCTGTACCTGCCGGAAGAGAAGGCGCGCGGCAACGAGCGCATGCCGCCCGAGGGCGCCGCCTGGTGCGAGGGCTACATGGCCGGCGTCAAGCTGCGCGACGACGATTGGCAGCCGCTGTTCGACGCCGCGGATGCGCGCGACTGGATCTTCCCGATCGAGGCGCTGGCCTTCGGCGACCGCGACGACGAATTCACGGAGTGGGTCGACACCGACGAAAAGCGCGCCGAGCTGATCGACGAGCTTCCGGTCGCGGCCGTGCTCATCTATCGCTTCTGGCAGGAGCGCCGCAACGCGAAGCGCGTGATCGGCGCCGGAACGCGGCGCGGAACGGTCTCGGAAACCGCGCGCAAGTCCAGGCAGCGGCTCCACTGACGCAGCCGCTTCTCGAAGGCAGGAAGGCCGGAGGATCTCCGGCCTTTCTTTTTGGCTGACCGCACGGCACGGAAGAACCCCTTGGCCGCTCTTGAATATTGCACTTGCCAACTGGCATGTCAGTCTGCCAACATTCGTGTCTGCCGCTCCCCGCACGCTCGATTCCCCGGTGCCGCCATGGACTTCATCCTGATGCTGACCCGCAACGACAGGACGATCGAGGATGCCGCCTGTCTCGTCGATGTCGCGTGCGAGCTTGGCGTCCGACACATCGGCTTCAAGGATGTCGGCGTGCCGTTCGCCACGATGCAGGAGGTGACGGGCACGATCCGGCGTCGCGGCGGAACCTGCTACCTCGAGGTCGTGAGCACGACGCGCGAGGCGATGCACCGGTCGCTGGAAGCGGCGCGGGCGCTCGGCGTCGACCGGATTCTCGGCGGCACGGATGTCGAGGCCGCGCAGCGCATACTCGGCGACCTGTCGCGCTATTTCCCGTTTCCGGGCAATCCGGTCGGCCATCCGACGCGGCTTGGGGGGTCGGCGGCGCTTGTCGCCGACCATTGCCGGCGCGCGTGCGCGCTCGGATGCGGCGGCGTGGATCTGCTCGCTTTCCGGGCGACCGAGGCCGATCCGCTCGACCTCGTCAGGGCGGCACGGGAAGCCCTGCCCGCGCAGCGGCTGATCGTCGCCGGCAGCGTGAACTCGAGAGAGCGAATTCACGCGCTCGCCGCAGCCGGCGTCGATGCGTTCACGATCGGATCGGCGGTGTTCGAGGGCACGTTCTCGCCCGCCAAGGGATCGTTCCGCGGCCAGATCCAGGACATTCTCGAGGCCTGCGCAAGGGCCCCCCGGATGGCGGCAATGAGCGCGAAGGGCCGCCCCGAGCGCGAATACCGGAGTGACGAAGGTAGTCCAGTGACCGGCATCCGTGCGGCCCACCGCCCGGGCGAACGGAACGTCATCGCGACGACCGCGAGCGCGCTCGACCAGTTGCTGCGGGGCGACTATCCCGATCCGGACGGCGGACCTCCGATCGGCGTGCCCGTCAAGGCCGTGCGCATCGAGCGCAGCCTCCACGACATCGAGGCAGATCTCGTGGCGCCGTTCGGGCTCGGGCGCCGGCTTGCCGTCGTCAGCGATCCGGCCACGCGTGCCGTGCTGGGCCGTCGCCTGGAACGGGCGCTGTCTTCGCTCGCCACGATCGTGCCGGTCGTGCTCGAAGCCCGGCCGCATGCGGATGCGGAAACCGTGGCAACGGTGCGGCGCGCCTGCGCCGACGCTGACGCGCTCGTCGCCGTCGGCTCCGGAACGATCAACGATCTCTGCAAGTTCGCGGCAGCGCAGGACGGCAAGCCGTACGTGGTATTCGCCACGGCGCCGTCGATGAACGGCTACACGTCGATGAATGCCGCGATCACCGTCGACGGGCACAAGAAGACGCTGCCGGCGGCGACGCCGTTGGCGGTCTTCATGGACCTCGAGATTCTGGCGGCGGCGCCGGCGCGGATGATCCAGGCCGGTCTCGGCGATTCGCTGTGCCGGGCCACGGCACAGGTCGATTGGCTGCTTTCTCACCACCTGCACGGCACGCCTTTTCGAAGCGCGCCGTTCGCGATGCTGGCGCAAGACGAATCGATCCTGCTGGACGCACCCGAGGCGCTCCTGGCCGGCGACCTCGACGCGATGCGGGCGCTCGCGCGCACGCTCGTGCTGTCCGGTCTCGGCATGACGATCTGCGGCGGCAGCTACCCGGCGAGCCAGGGCGAGCATCTGATCAGCCACTACATAGACATGTTCGCGCCGCCGGGGCGCGACACCTTTTTCCACGGCGAGCAGGTCGCCGTCGCGACGCTGACCATGGCCCGCATTCAGGAAGAGGTGCTTGCCGCCGGGCCGCCGCAATTCGAGGCATCGCCGATCACCCGCACCGACCTCGAGACGCGACTCGGCGCGGATATCGGAGAGTCCTGCTGGCGGGAATTCGATCCGAAGCGGGTCACCGCCGAGACAGCGCTGCCGCTGACGCAGCGCGCGGCCCGCATGTGGAGCAACCTCTCCGGCGGCGTCCGGCGCGCGAGCATTTCCGCGACCAGGCTCGAGTCGATCATGCTGCGCGCCAGAGTGCCGACCGTGCCGGCGGACATCGGCCTCGCGCCCGACTTCTATGCGGCGGCCGTCCGGAACGCGAGATTCCTGCGCGACAGGTACACTTTCCTCGACCTTGCCGACGATTCCGGGCACCTCGCCCGCATGTGGCCGGGCTAGGCCCCCTTTGCCCGTGGCGCGACAAAGGCAGAGGTTGACCCAGCACGAGCGTCACGCGCAGATTGCGGCGCTGCTCCGGCACGAGGGCACCGTCCGCATCGCCACGCTCGCCAAGACGTTCGCCGTGACGACCGAGACCGTGCGGCGCGATCTCGACGAGCTGGCGGAAAGCGGCCTGCTCCAGCGTACCTACGGGGGCGGCGCCAGCCGGTCGTTGACCGACGAGCCCGGCATCGGAGTCCGGAGCCGCACGCACGCGACCGAGCGCGGCATGATCGCGCGCGCCGCGGCGCGCATGGTCGAGCCCGGAGACGCGCTGATGATCGACTGCGGCTCGACCACTCGCTCGTTCGCGCAGATGCTCGCGGCGCGGGAGCTCCGCCTCACGGTCGTGACGAATTGCCTGGGCGTCGCCAAGGCGCTGGGCGCGGATCCCCATTGCCGCACGATCCTGTGCTGCGGGGACTACGTCCCGGGAGAAGACGGTGTCTACGGTGCCTCGGCGGTGGATTTCATTCGCCGCTTCAAGGCCAACAAGGCTTTCATCGGCGCCGGAGGGGTGACGCGCGAAGGCGTGACGGATGCGGACTCCCTCGGCTGCGCGGTCAAGCGCGCCATGATCGACAACGCAGAACGGACGGTCCTGCTCGTCGACAGCTCGAAATACGAAGCGGCCCAGTTCGAGCGCGTCTGTCCGCTGGGCGACATCGATGCGATGGTGTCCGAGGCGCGCCCGCCGAAGCCGCTGGCCGCGAGCCTGAAGAGCGCGGGGGTGCACGTCGAGGTTGCGGCTGGATGACGGGGCGCTTGCGCCCGGGAAACGCAAACGCTATGGTTTGGCCGCCCCGTCCCGCGGCCAGCGGCCGCGCGCGACGAAGACCCGGCGCGGGTCCGTGGCCATGACGGTCATCGGCAGGCCGGCAGCCGTGAGCGCCCGGAACGTCGCCGGCGGCATCACCGCATAGGCTTCGGCCTGCGCGCGCCACCGCCGCTCGAAGTCGTCCATCGTATCGATGTACTTGTCGGGCTCGGCGGCGATGCCGGCGGCGAGCTCGCCCTTGTGCGCGACCTGCGTCGTCGGGCGTCCGAGATAGAACGCGACGCTCTGGTCCAGCATCTCGACGCTGTAGAACGGCGGCTCGCGCGGAAAGGTCCGGTTCTCGCCGACGAACGTGTCGATCGCCTTTTCGGCCGAGAAGTACGCATCGAACGCGTGCGTGCCGGCCAGCACGAGCTGCAGCGCGGCGACGTTCGCGATGGCGACGGTCGCGATCCGGGCGGTCGCGCCGACGCGATGGCGCAACATGCCCGCGAGCACGCCGCCGACGCCCAGAATGCCGGCGGCGGCCCACAGGAACGGCGGATACGCGTCGAGGCCGGCGCCGAGCTCGCGCAGCTTGGTGATGGTGTCGAGCCGCGTCGCGAGCACCGCCAGCAGCACGGCGGTCACCACGCTCGCGATCGCGGCGTCCAGGGCAATCTTCGCTCGCCGCTCCGGCGACGCGAGCGCCACGAGCCAGGCGAGCGGCGGCAGTGCCGGCAGGATGTAGAACGGGAGCTTCGAGCTCGACGCGCTGAAGAACACGATCACCACGATCGCGAAGATCAGCAGGAGCCGCTCGACGCGCAGGGTTCCGTGGCGCGGCGCACGCCATGCGTCCTTGAGCGCGCCGGGAAGCGCGCCCGTCCAGGGGAGCATGCCGATCGCCACGACGGGCAGGAAATACCACCACGATCCCGGCCGGTGGTGCCCCGGCTCCAGATAGCGGCGAAAATGCTCCTGCACGAAGAAGAAGTCGAAGAATTCCGGATTGGCGCGCTGCACGAGGACGAACCAGGGCAGCGTGATCGCGAAGAACAGCGCGATGCCACGCAGCGTGAACGCGCTCCTCACGACCGACAGGTCGCGCTCGATCGCCGCGTAGACGACGAGCGCAAGGCCGGGGAGCACGATGCCGACGAGCCCCTTCGACAGGACCGCGCATCCCATGGCCGCCCAGGCGAGCGCCATCGCCCACGCGCGGACGCGCGCACCGGCGTCCGGCCGATGGGCGGCGATGAACGCGAGGAGCGCCATCGAATGAAAGAAGGCGAGCCCGATGTCGAGCGTGAGGATCTGCGAGCCCATCAGCATGGCCCAGGCACTTGCGACCACGGCGCCCGCCACCAATCCCTCGTCCGGGCCCCGCCATCGCCGCCAGAGGACTGCCGAGACGACCACGAGGACGAAGCCGGTCAGCGTGGGCCACAGCCGCGCCGTCCACTCGTCGGGCGCGAAGACCCGGAAGGCGAGCGCCGAGAACCAGTACTGGAGCGGCGGCTTCTCGAAGTACTTGAGCCCGTTGAGACGCGGCGTCACGTAGTCGCCGCTCGCGAGCATTTCACGCGCGATCTCGGCGTAGCGCGCTTCGTCCGGCCAGAAGAGCGCGCGTGTCTCGAGCGCGCCGAACCACAGCACGCACAGGAGCATGCCGAGCGCGGCGAGGGCCGACCGGCTCGTCGAGGATTCGGGAGAATTCAAATGGCAGCGTCCAGGGTCGGGCGGGCCTGCGGCAGGAACCGCAAGAGTCGGGCAAGACTACGCCCTGACGACCGGATCGCGCATTGACCGGCGGCAAGGTTAGAATCCGGCGTGCGGCCCGGCGCGTCGATGCGAGGCGCCGGGCCCGGCCCTTCCCACCTTCGCACTATCCCTTCGCCATGTCCGCCGGCTTCGATTTCGCCCTCGTGGCCCCGTCGCCCGACGACGATCTCGCGCCGCTGCGCGCCCGCATCGCCGCCGCATGCCGGGGCGACGAGGCACGCCACGTGCGCGCGCTCGTCCCCGAGGCGCGCCTGACGCCGGACCACCTCGCCGCGGCGCAAGCCCTCGGTTCGGCGCTCGCGCAGGCGGTGCGCGTCGAGCGCTCGAACGCGGGCGGCGTCGACGCGCTGATGCTCGAGTTCTCGCTCGACAGCCGCGAGGGCATCGCGCTCATGTGCCTTGCGGAGGCGCTGCTGCGCATTCCCGATGCCGCCACGCGCGACCGCCTGATCCGCGACAAGATCAGCAAGGGCGACTGGTCGACGCACGTCGGCGCATCGCCGTCGCTGTTCGTCAACGCGGCGGCGTGGGGCCTGCTCGTCACCGGCAAGATCGTCGATACGCGCAGCGAGGGCACGCTCGAGACGGCGTTGGCGTCGCTGGTCCGCAAGGGCGGCGAACCGCTCATTCGCAAGGGCGTGGATCTCGCCATGCGCCTCCTCGGGCGGCAATTCGTCACCGGCCGGACGATCGACGAGGCGCTCGCCAACGCGCGCGAGCGCGAGGCGCGCGGCTATACCTTTTCCTTCGACATGCTGGGCGAGGCCGCGATGACCGCCGCGGACGCCGCCCGCTACCTCAAATCGTACGAAAACGCGATCCATGCGATCGGCCGCGCGGCGGCAGGGCGCGGCGTCTTCGCGGGCCCGGGCATCTCGGTCAAGCTTTCGGCGCTGCATCCGCGTTATTCGCGGGCCAAGCGCGAGCGCGTGCGCGACGAGCTCGTTCCGCGCGTCCTGGCGCTGGCGGAGCTTGCGCGGAAGTACGACATCGGCTTCTCGATGGACGCGGAGGAGGCCGACCGCCTCGACCTCTCGCTCGATATCCTCGAGGCGCTGGCCGCCGCGCCTTCGCTCGCGGGCTGGTCCGGCCTGGGCTTCGTCGTCCAGGCCTATCAGATGCGGGCACGGCACGTGATCGACTGGGTCGTCGCGCTCGCGCGGCGCCATCGCCGTCGCCTGATGGTGCGGCTCACGAAGGGCGCGTACTGGGACAGCGAGATCAAGCGCGCCCAGGTGGACGGCCTCGCCGGCTATGCGGTCTTCACGCGCAAGGTGCACACGGACGTGAGCTATCTCGCGTGCGCCAAGGCGATGCTCGCCGCACCCGACGCGATCTACCCGCAGTTCGCGTCGCACAACGCGTTCACGGTCGCGGCAGTCCACGCGCTCGCCGGCACGCAGGACTACGAGTTTCAATGCCTGCACGGCATGGGCGAAAGCATCTACGACCAGGTTGTCGGCAAGGACAAGCTCGATCGCGCCTGCCGCATCTACGCGCCCGTGGGCTCGCACGAGACGCTGCTCGCCTACCTCGTGCGCCGGCTGCTCGAAAACGGCGCGAACAGCTCGTTCGTCAATCGCATCGTGGATCCGGCCGTCAGCATCGCGTCGCTCGTCGTCGATCCGGTCGCGGTGGCGGAAAGAGGCAACGGCGCTCCGCACGCCAACATTCCAATTCCGGACAAGCTGCTGCCGGGACGGCGCAACTCGGCGGGTGCGGACCTGGCCGACGACGTCACGCTCGCAGCGCTTGCCGCGGCGCTCGCGGCGGCGGCGGTGCCGCGAGCGGCGACGCCGATCGTCGCCTTCACCCTCGACCACGCTTCCGCGGCGTCGAGCGCGATCCGCAATCCCGCAAACCGTGAGGACGTCGTCGGCACCGTGGTCGAAGCCACCGCGAACGACGTCGTGCGCGCGGTCGCGACCGCCGTCGAGGCGGGCGGCGCCTGGTCGGAAACGGTGCCCGCCGCGCGCGCGGCGTGTCTCGAGCGCGCGGCGGATCTCCTCGAGGAGGAACGCGCGACGTTCCTCGCGCTCGCCATGCGCGAGGCCGGCAAGACCTTGGGGAACGCGGTGGCGGAGGTGCGCGAAGCGACCGATTTCCTGCGCTACTACGCTGCGCAGGCGCGGACCGAGCTGGCGGCGCCCGGCGTCAAGGCGATCGGGCCCGTCGTCGCGATCTCACCGTGGAATTTTCCGCTGGCGATCTTCGTCGGCGAGGTCGCGGCGGCGCTGGCCGCCGGCAATCCGGTCCTCGCGAAGCCCGCCGAGCAGACGCCGCTCATCGCGTACGAGGCGGTGCGCCTCCTGCATCGCGCGGGCGTGCCCGGCGCAGCGCTCCAGTTGCTGCCCGGACGCGGCGAGATCGTGGGCGCGGCGCTCGTCGCCGATCCGCGCGTGGCGGGCGTGATCTTCACGGGCTCCACCGACGTCGCGCGCGGGATCGCGCGGGAGCTCGCGCGGCGCGACGACGATCCGGTGCTGATCGCGGAGACCGGCGGCCAGAACGCGATGATCGTCGACAGCTCGGCGCTCGCGGAGCAGGTCGTCACCGACGCGCTCGCCTCGGCGTTCGACAGCGCCGGCCAGCGCTGCTCGGCGCTGCGCGTGTTGTGCCTGCAGGAGGACGTCGCGCCCGGGATGCTCGCGATGCTCGAAGGCGCGATGCGCGAGCTCTCGGTCGGCGATCCGCGGCGGCTCGCGGTCGACGTCGGCCCGGTGATCGACGCCGACGCGCGCGCCGCGCTCGTCGCGCACGTGGAACGCATGCGTTCGGCCGGGTTGCGCGTCGTCGAGCTTGCGCTACCGCCCGAATGCGCGGACGGCACCTTCGTCGCGCCCACGCTGGTCGATCTCGGCGGCATCGGCGGGCTCGCGCATCTTTCGCGCGAGGTGTTCGGCCCCGTGCTGCACGTGGTGCGCTGGAAACGGGGCGAGCTCGGCGCGCTCGTCGACGCGATCAACGCGACCGGCTACGGCCTCACGCACGGCATCCACACGCGCATCGACGAGACGGTCGCGGCGATCCTCGCGCGGGTCGAGGCCGGCAACGTCTACGTGAACCGCAACATCGTGGGCGCGGTCGTCGGCGTGCAGCCGTTCGGCGGGCACCGGCTCTCCGGCACGGGACCGAAGGCCGGCGGCCCGCTCTACCTGCGGCGGCTCGCTCGGAACGCGGCCGCTCCGCTGCCGACCGCCCCGATCGCGCTTCCCGGTCCGACCGGCGAAACGAACACGCTCGAATTTCATCCGCGCGGTGTCGTGCTGTGCATCGCAGGCGACGACCGCACGCTGGTCGCGCAGGCGAAGGCGGCGCTGGCGCTCGGCAACTCGGTGCGCATGCTGCGCGATCCGATCGCGCTCGCGGCGCGTGATCACCTCGACGGCGCCGCCATCGTGCTGACCGACACGGTCGACCCCGCGGCCATCGACGCCGTGCTGCTCGACGTCAGCGCCGATCGGGCGTGCCGCGTGCGCACCGAGCTTGCGGCCACCGCGGCCCGATCGTGCCCGTCGTCGTCTGGAGCCGGGGCGGGTGCGACTGGTCGCGCCTCGTCGTCGAGCGCACGGTGACGGTCAACACCGCGGCCGCCGGCGGAAACGCAGCGCTGCTCTCGCTCGCCGAGGACGCCGCGTAACCGCGCCCGCCGCGGCTGCCGCGCCCGCGCACCGGCGTCTCCCCACGATGCGATATTTCGACGCGGCCGCGATCCGCGCGCGCCTGCCTTGGCCGCGGATGCTGGCGGCGCTCGACGCGATGCTGCGGGACGACGTCGCCGCACCGTTGCGCGCGCGCCATCCCATCGACGTGCCGGGCGAGCCGACGGCATCGCTGTTGCTGATGCCGGCCTGGCGCCACGGCCGGCGGATCGGCGTGAAGCTCGTCACCGTGTTTCCGGGCAACGCCCGGCGCGGCGCGCGCGCGGTCTCCGCCGTGTACGCGCTCTTCGACGCCACGAACGGCACGGCGCTCGCGATGCTCGACGGCGAGGAGATCACGGCCCGGCGCACCGCGGGAGCGTCGGCGTACGCGGCACGACGGCTCGCGCGCGAGGATGCGCGGCACCTCGTGCTGGTCGGTTCCGGCCGGATCGCGCGGATGCTGGCCGACGCGCACCGCTTCGTCCGGCCGATCGATCGCGTGAGCGTGTGGAGTCGCACGGCGGCGCACGCCGGCGAGACCGCCGCGGCGCTGGAGCGGGATGGCGTGCGCGCCGTGGTCGTGACGGACCTCGAGCGCGCGGTGCGCGAGGCCGACATCGTCTCGTGCGCGACGTTGTCGACCGTGCCGATCGTCCGTGGCGATTGGCTCGCGCCCGGCGTGCACGTCGATCTCGTCGGCGCATTCCATGCCGGCATGCGCGAGACCGACGATGCCGCGATGGCGCGCGCGGATGTGATCGTCGTCGATCAGCGCACGGCGGCGCTGGCCGAGGGCGGCGACATCGTCCAGGCGATCGCGAGCGGCGCCCTCGCACCGGCGGACATCGCGGCCGACCTCTCCGACTTCGCCCGCGGCGCACACGCCGGACGAACGCGCGCGGACGAGGTGACCGTGTTCAAGTCGGTCGGCTTCGCGCTCGAGGATCTCGCGGCGGCGGAAGCGGTGTTCGACGCCGACGCGGCATGACGACTGCCGCCGCGGCCGCGCTTCCCGGTCAGCGGGGCAGCTGGAAGCCTTCGGGCAACAACCGGCGCGTTTCCGGATGGCGCCGCATGTACGAGCGCACGAACGAGCACCACGGCTCGACCCTGAGCCCGTGGCCTTCGGCGTAGACGAGCGCGTCGTGCACGATGCGGCTCGCGATGCCGCGGCCCTCGAGATCGGCGGGGACTTCGGTGTGATGGATGCGCATCACGCCGTCGACGAGGTGGTAGCTCGCGACGCACATCCGGCCGTCCACTTCGGCCTCGAAGCGATTCGCCGGCGCGTTGTGCCGGACCGCGAGGTCGGTGGCGTCGGAGCCGTCGTCGCGGACGTCGGCGTCGTCGTCGGAAGGTGGCGCGGAGCCGATCGGACGCACCTTCAGGGCAGCTGGATCTTCCCGCCGCCGAAGGGACCGCCCGGAGGCAGCGCGCCGCCCTGCGGAATCACGAGGGACGAGGACGCCTGCCGGCGCATCTCGGAGATCTCGTGCATCGCATGGGCGACGCCTTCCTTCGCTGCGTTCGCGTAGTTCGCGACCGCCTCGGCGAGCGTCGCGCCCGGGATGTCGAAGCTGATCGGCAATGGGCCGACGTTCGTCATGAGCTGCGCCTCGCCGGTGTAGATCGTCGGCCGCGACGGGTCGGGTGCGCCTGTGCTCGACACGGGGTGCATCACGCGGAGCAGGCCGACGGCGCGGTCGGTGAAGATTTCCTCGCGATAGAGCGAGTTCGCGTTGATGGTCGGGTGTCCCGCGCGAGTGCCTGGGTCGGTGGCCATGGAGAGTTCCTCCGCAATGATTCGAAACCGCGATTTTAACCCGGGCGAAACACGTACGAATCGTTCGCGAGCACGCCGGCCTCGTATCCGGCGGAAGTGCGCTCGACCCGCGCACCGTCGCCCGCGGCGCCCCACGCGACCAGGATCGGTAGGAAATGCTCCTCGCTCGGATGCGCGCGTGCGGCATCCGGCGCCTGGGCCCGATAGTCGACGAGCGCCGCCGTGTCGTGCGCCGCGAGCCGCTCGTACAGCCAATCGGCGAACGCCTGCGCGTAACGCAGCGGCTCCTGCCGCCGCGGATTCCCCATCCAGTCGCGCAGGTTGTGCGTCGCATGCCCCGAGCCGACGATCAGAACCCCGTCGTTCGCGAGCGGCGCGAGCGCGCGGCCGAGCTCGACGTGCCGGGCCGGTCCGAGCTCGGGTTGCAACGAGAGCTGGACTACGGGCAAGTCCGCCTCCGGGTACATCCAGCGGAGCGGCACCCACGCGCCGTGATCGAGCCCGCGGACGCCGTTCACGCCCGCGGCGATGCCCGCGTCCTTCAGCAGTGCCACCGCCTCGGCGGCGAGCTCGGGCGCGCCCGGTGCCGGATACCGGATCTGGTAGAGCTCCTCGGGGAACCCGCCGAAATCGTGCACCGTTTCCGGCTCCTTGCTGCCGGTGAGCATCGGCACCGCGGTTTCCCAGTGCGCGGAGGCCACGAGAACCGCCCGGGGTCGAGGCAATGCCCGGGCCATGGCCGCCCACGCATCGCTCGACGCCGTGCGCCGGGCCGCGTTCATCGGCGATCCGTGCGACAGGAAGAGCGTTGGCAGGCGGGACATGGTTTCTCCGGCGAGCTTCATGTTACGCCGTGGCCGGCGTGGGTTCCTTGATCAATCCCTCGGCCTTCATGGCTTCGCGAACCTTCGGGCGCGCGGCGACGCGGGCCTGGAACTGCTGCAGCGCGGGCCAGCGGGCGAGCTCGACCTTGAGCGTGGGCGCCCAGTTGACGACGGTGAAGAGATAGGCGTCGGCCACGGTGAACGTCTCCCCGGTGAGGTACGGGCGCGCCGACAGCGTCTTCGCGATGAGATCGAATCGCGTCGCGAGCTTCGTGCGCTGCGCTTCCTTGGTCGCATCGGGCGTCGTCGGATACCACAGCGGCGCGAACTGCTTGTGCACCTCGGTGGCGATGAAGTTGAGCCATTCCATCACGCGATAGCGCTCCATCGTGCCGAACGCCGGGGCGATCGTTCCGGGCTTGCGGTCGGCGATGTACTGCAGGATCACCGCGACTTCCGACAGCCGCTCGCCGCCGTCGAGCTCGAGCAGCGGCACGTAGCCCTTCGGATTGAGCGTGTAGTAGTCGGTGCCGTCCGCGAGCTTGTGCGCGCCGAGGTCGACCTTGACCGTGGTGTGCGGAACGCCGGCTTCGACGAGGGCGATGTGCGGTGCGAGCGAGCACGCGCCGGGCGAGTAATAGAGCTTCATGGCTTTCTCCTGTGGCTGGGACATGGAATGTCGGACAACGGTTCGAATCGAGAATGGCGGTCTTGACTACGCCCTGGCCGGCAGCCCTTTGGGCTCGGCGGCCGATGCGCGGAACGCGAACGCGCCGTCGCCGAGGAGCGCCTGCACGAGGAGCGCGATCGTCCAGAACGCGGGGTATTCCCAGCCGCCGTTCGGCGACGTGAACAGCCAGCCGTTGCCGGCGTGGGCCCACGTGGCGCCGATCAGCACGGGAACGAGCGCCAGCGATACGACTCGGGTCCGCACACCGGCGATGAGCAGGACGCCGCCGACGAGCTCGGCCGCGAACGTCGCGTAGCCCAGCACGCCGGGGAGGCCGAGCGACGCGAAGAACTGCGCGGTGCCGGGCAGCGTGAAGACGAAGTACTTGAGGAGGGCATGGGCAATGAACATCGTGCCCAGGGAAACCCGCAGCACCAGCGCTGCGGTGGCGGCATTGCGCGAATCGTTCATGACGGTTCCTTCGGTGGGAAATGCGCCGGTGGGGCGCGACGGACGAAGCATGAGCCTTGTCCAATCAGAGATAAACACGTCTTTCATTGATAAACTGTTGCGTAAAATGCAACAATAGACACCAGACCCAATGGATCGCTTCCACGCCCTGACCGCCTTCGCCCGCGTCGTCGAGACCGGCAGCTTCGCGCGCGCGGCGGAGCGGCTCGGCGTGTCGGTGTCGTCGGTGTCGCGCCTCGTCGCCGATCTCGAGGCGCACCTCGACGCCCGCCTCCTCAATCGCACGACGCGCCGCCTGTCGCTGACCGAAACGGGCCAGGTGTTCTTCGAGCGCTGCGTGCAGCTCCTGGCCGATCTCGAGGAGGCGGAGGTCGCCGTCGCGGCGGCGTCGATCGTGCCGCGCGGCACGCTGCGGCTCACGTGCTCGGCGACGTTCGCCGCGCGCCACCTCGCGCCGGCGATCGCGGCGTTCTCCGCGCGCCACGCGCAGGTGCGCTTCGACGTCGAGCTCTCCGAGCGCGTCGTCGACATCGTGGAGGAGGGCTTCGACCTCGCGGTGCGCGTGGGCGCCGCCGGCAGCCAGAACCTCGTCGGGCGCCTCATCGGCACGACGCGCATCGTGTGCTGCGCGGCGCCCTCGTATCTTCAGCGTCACGGCGAGCCGAAGACGCCGGAGGACCTCGCCCGGCACGTCTGCCTCACCTACGAATACGCGCCGAGCCGCAACGTGTGGACGTTCCGCGATGCGAAGGGCGGCGAGCGTCAGGTGCGGATCACAGGTCCGGTGCACGCGAACAACGGTCGCTTCAACGAGGCGCTCGCTGCCGCGGGAATGGGGGTCGCCCGGGAGCCCGACTTCATCGTGGGTCCGGACGTTCGCGCCGGCAGGCTGGTCCCGATCCTGTGCGACTTCGAGCCGCCGCCGCTCGACATCTATGTCGTTTATCCGAGCCGCCGTCACCTGTCGGCGAAGGTGCGCGCGTTCGCCGATTTCCTCGTCGAGCGCTTCGCGACGCCGCAATGGGGCCTGCCTCCCCCAGCGCCAATCGGCGCTAGACGCGGTTCTTGACGAGATCGACGAGGCGCCCGAACACGCGCTCGCCGTCGGTGCGAAGTCCGCCGTGCTCGAACTCGTTCGTGACCCACGCCTTCATGCCGCCGATCGCCGCAGCGGTCGCCTCGGAGTGGACGCGCGGCACGTACATGTCTTCGGCATAGATCACGGCGGCCGCCGGAACCTCGTTCGCCGCAAGGCGGGAAGGATCGTAGAGCATGGGCCAGCTCGAATCCTCGGCCAGCAACTGCGCGACCTCGCGCAACGGAACGAGCGACCTGAATTCGTCGAACATCCACGGATAGATCATCTCCCCGGTGAACGTCGGCGGCTTGCCCGGCGCCCAGTGCGTTTCCGGGAACTCGTCGCGTATCCGATGCGCGGCCCAGCGGGAGGCGGCCCGCTGCGTGTAGCACATCTCGTGGAGCACGGCGAAGATCGGGTTGGTCTCGAACGGCTGGCAGTTCTCCAGGTCGCGCAGGAACGGCAGGCTCAATTCGGCGCCGTTCGCGCCGTCGCAGAACGCCGATTCGAGCAGGTAGTGAAGGTGCTCCATGCCGTCGTCGAAGCCCAGCAGGAATCCGAGTTGCTGGAAGCGGCGCACCGTCAGACGGCCGCCGGTCGGCAACGTCACCTCATGCTCGTGCAGGTGCCGCAGGATGCGCGCGGCGAGTGCTTCGTCGCCGGGATAGCGCGCGAAGTGCTTGCGCGTCTTGCTCCGCACCACGGGATAGGTCGCGCGGTAATAGTCCTCCGCGCTCGCCGCGAGCGGCGGCAGCCCGCCGGTGACGAACACCTCACGCAGGCCTTCCGGGTGCGCCGACAGATAGTGGGTCGCGCAGAAGCCGCCGTAGCTCTGGCCCAGCACGCTCCAGGGCGTATCCGGCCCGGCGAGCGTCCGCCGGATCAGCTCGCAGTCGTCGACGATGCTGTCGGCGCGAAAGTGCGCGAGATAGCGTGCCTGGGCGCGGGCATCGCCCCGCCGCGCGAGCGTCTGCGGCAGCACGACGGCGCTCCTCCCGTTGCCGCGCGAGTCGAGCATCAGCACGCGATATTCCTGCAGCGCGCGCTTGATCCAGCCCGTTCGCGTCATCGGCCGCGGCCCGGGAAAGCCGGGTCCGCCCTGCAGGAACACGAGCCAGGGCGCGCCGCTGTCCGGCTTGTCGGAGTCGACGATCGAGCGCGCGAAGATCGACAGCTTTTCGCCGGATGGTTCGGCGTGATCGAGCGGAACGTCGAACTCGTGGTCCGAGACGATCATGCCGTGGTGAGTGACGGTGGCGGGGATTCGATGGGCGGCGTCCATGGCGATGCGTCGGGCTCCGTGCGATGAGGGGACACGGCCGTCGGGCGGCGCGCATCCGCGGGTGGCGGGCGGGGAACGAAACAATTCGTTACGGCTCGAAACGCGATTATGGAGTAACCTCCGCGCCGAAAGGTCTCTTCGCTCCCATGTTCCGACTTCGATATGTTTCGCTACCCCCGCGCACGCGGGCTCTGACGCTGGCCGCCGCATTCGTCGCGGTCTCGGTCGCGGGGTGCGCGGCGCTGGAGATGAAAGAGCGCGAGCTGCTCTTCCGGCCGACGCGGGAAGCGGCGGGCTGGTATGGCGGCAAGCCCGATGCCGTGCAGGAGGTCTTTCTTCCCGCGGCCGCGGCCGGCGAGCGGATCCACGCGTGGTGGTGGCCCGCCGAGGATGCCGGCGCCCCCGTCGTCTACTACCTGCACGGCGTGCGCTGGAACCTGACCGGCCAGTTGAACCGCATCTCGCAGCTGCGGCGCTTCGGCTTCTCCGTTTTCGCGATCGACTACCGCGGCTTCGGCCAGAGCGACGGCGAGGTGCCGAGCGAGACCACCGTGTACGAGGACGCGCGCATCGGCTGGCAATGGCTCGTCGCGCACGAGCCGGACGCGTCGCGGCGCTACATCTACGGGCATTCGCTCGGCGGGGCGGTCGCGATCGATCTCGCCGCGCACGTATCGCGCGAGACCGAGGGCGCGCACGGCCTCATCGTCGAGTCGAGCTTCACGTCGCTCCCCGATGTCGTGTCGGAAATGGGCTACGGGTGGCTTCCGGTGTCGCAGAAATTCGATTCGATCGGCAAGATCGGGCAGGTGAGGATGCCCGTGCTGTTCGTGCACGGCGCGGAGGATCGCTATGTGCCGTCGCGCTTGAGCGAAGCGCTTTATGCTGCGGCGCCGCAGCCGAAGAAGCTCCTGCTGATCCCGAACGGCACGCACAACAACAGCGCGTGGCTGGGCGACGCTGAATACCGTCAGGCGCTGCGAGAGCTCTTCGGCCCGGTCGGCGGCCTCTCGACCGACAAGGCGCGAGCGATCGCGCCCAGTCTTCCTGCGGCCGACGGGATGTCCGTCAACCGTGGGCGGGGCCGGGACGTTCTTGTAGGTGGTACCGCGGCCGCGGGATTTTGACGGCAGCGGCATATTCGGGTCGTCAGTGGTCGGGGCTTTGATCCAGAGCAGCATCTCCTCGATGGTCCCGAACTCGACGAACACCGAGGGGTCGAAGAGGATATCCGGCAGCGAGGGGAATATGATGAAGAAACTTGCGCTTGCGATTGCCTTGGTCAGTGCGGTCGCGCTGGCCACCGGTACGGCGTTTGCACAACGCGGTGGCGGAGGCGGAGGCGGTGGTGGCGGCGGCGCCGGCATGCGCGGCGGTGGCGGTGGATCGTCCGGCGGCGGCTGGCAAGGCGGCGGGGGCGGAAACCACGGCGGCGGCGGCTGGCAAGGCGGGTCGAGCGGCTGGCACGGCGGTGGTAGTGGCTGGCATGGCGGCGGCTATTACGGCGGCGGCTATCGCGGCGGGTATTACGGGTATCGCGGCGGGTATTACGGCGGCTGGTACGGACCCGGCCTCGGCATCTATGTCGGCGGTCCCTATTGGGGTTGGGGCGCATGGCCCTATGCCTATCCGTATCCCGTGTACTCGAGCTATCCGGTGGCGAGCTATCCGGCCTACGCCGATGTCGGAGCGTCCGGCACCTACATCCAGGCGACCCCGGATCCCGCGGCCAGCCAGGCGAATTACTGGTATTACTGCACCGACCCGGCCGGCTACTATCCGTACGTGCAGAATTGTTCGAAGAACTGGCTGCAGGTCGTGCCGCAGAACGTTCCCGGATCTCCCGGAGCGCCCGTGCCACAATGAGCGGCAAACTTCAGGGATAGCTAATGAGTAAGCGCCTACTAGCGGTATCTGTCGCAACGGTGGTGGTTTTGGGTGGCTGTGCGACGGTTCCCACCGGGCCGGCGGTCATGGTCCTGCCGGGATACCAGAAGAGCTTCGATCAGTTCCGCGCCGACGAGGGCGATTGTCGCGGCTATGCCCAGATGGTGATCGGCGGACCGAACGCCAACCAGCCGGCCAATGACGCCGCCGCAGCCAATGCGGTGGGCGCCGCCGCCTTGGGCGCGGCGGCGGGCGCCATCCTCGGCTCGGTGACGGGGCACGCGGGCAATGGCGCAGCCATCGGCGCGGGCACCGGGCTTCTATTCGGCGGCGCCGCGAATGCCAACGCATCGGGCTACTCGTCGTACCAGCTGCAGCGGCAGTACGACGTCGCCTATCTCCAGTGCATGTACGCGCGCGGCAATCAGGTCCCGGGCCAGGTCGCCTATCGGGGCCCGCCGCCGGGCGCGCCGGTGCCGAATTACATTCCGCCGAGCACCACGCCGCGGTATCCGCCGGCGAACTATCCGCCGCCGAACTACCCGTCTTCGGGTCCGACGCCGGGCAGCTATCCGCCGCCCAACACGCCGCCGCCGAATTTGCCGGCGGGCGGATAACCCGCCACCAGCGTTAGGGCGCCTCTGCAGCCCGTGCGGAGGCGCCTAGGCGTGCGCCATCCGCTGCCCATGCTCGCGGGTGGCGTGAAAGCCGACTTTCGGCCAGCGTTCCATCGTCACCTGCAGGTTGTACTTGTTGGTGGCGAGGAACACCGGGTTGTCGTCGACGTCGGCGCCGAGGGAAGCCGCCTGCTCGCGCTCGAAGTTGCGCCGCACCGTCTCGTCGGGAAACGTGAGCCAGCGCGCGGTGGAGATGTTCGCGGGTTCGTAGACCGCGTCGACCTTGTATTCGGTCGCGAGGCGGTGCGCGACGATCTCGAACTGCAGCGGTCCGACGGCGCCCAGCAGCAGCGTGCCGCCGTGTGACGCCTCGAACACCTGGATCGCCCCTTCCTCGCCCAGCTCGCGCAGGCCCTTGGACAGCGGCTTCGCCTTGAACGGATCGCGCGGCCGGGCGACGCGAAAGAGCTCCGGCGCGAAATACGGGATGCCCTTGAACTCGAGCGTCTCGCCCTCGGTCAGCGTGTCGCCGATCGACAGCTGGCCGTGGTTGTGGATGCCGATGATGTCCCCGGCGACGGCATCCTCGCTCGCCACGCGCTCGTTCGCCATGAAAGTGAGCACGCCGCCCAATTTCATGTCGCGGCCGGTGCGCAAGTGGCGCACCTTCATCGCCGGCCGATAGCGGCCGGAGCATACGCGGAAGAACGCGATCCGGTCGCGGTGCTTCGGGTCCATGTTCGCCTGGATCTTGAACACGAAGCCCGAAAACGCCGCTTCGGCGGGGAGGACGGCCCGCCCGCCGCCGTCGCGCGGCTGCGGCGGCGGCGCCCAATCGATCAGCGCTTTCAGGATCTCCTGCACGCCGAAGTTGTTGATGCCGGACCCGAAGAAGACCGGCGTCTGCCGGCCGTGCAGGAATTCCTCCATGTCGAACGGATGGCTCGCGCCGCGGATGAGCTCGATGTCGTGGCGCACCGCGGCCATCTCGTCCGGGAAGAGGGC
This sequence comes from uncultured beta proteobacterium, assembly GCA_963724545.1. Lineage (GTDB taxonomy): Bacteria > Pseudomonadota > Gammaproteobacteria > Burkholderiales > Casimicrobiaceae > CAIWHR01. Next base: position 8,202 of record CAVRVC010000024.1, on the reverse strand, counting down.
GTCGAGGCGCGGATTGGCGAGCCCTTCGATCACCTCGCCGTCCTCGTTCACGCGCTCCTCGCCCGGCGCGAAGCGCTTCAACCGCTCGCGCATGAGGTCGAACACGCCGCGAAAGCTCTTGCCCATGCCGATCGGCCAGCTCACCGGCGCGCAGTCGATGCCGAGCACCGCCTCGATCTCCTCGAGCAGCGCCACCGGCGGGCGCACCTCGCGGTCCATCTTGTTCACGAACGTGATGATCGGCGTCGCGCGCAGGCGGCACACTTCGAGCAGCTTGATCGTCTGCGCCTCGACGCCCTTCGCGGCGTCGATCACCATCACCGCGGCATCGACCGCGGTCAGCACGCGATAGGTGTCCTCGGAGAAGTCCTCGTGCCCCGGCGTGTCGAGGAGGTTGATCGTGTGGCCCTCGTAATCGAACTGCATCACGGAACTCGTCACCGAGATTCCGCGCTGCTTCTCCACCTCCATCCAGTCCGACGTCGCGTGCCGCCGGCTCTTGCGCGCCTTGACGGTGCCGGCCAGCTGGATCGCGCCGCCGTAGAGCAGGAGCTTCTCGGTGAGCGTCGTCTTGCCGGCGTCCGGGTGCGAGATGATCGCGAACGTCCGGCGCTTCGCGACATCGCGCACGAGATCGGGAGCAAGGGCGGGGCTGGCCATCGGCTGCATCAGCTCGCGGCGTTGCGCGCGATCCACTGGGCGAAGGCCGCCATGAATTTCGTCAGGAAGTCGCGGGTCGAATCGTTGACGAGCGCGCCGTCGGGTCCGAACAGCGCCGCGGCGCCGCCGATGTAGGCCTCCGGCTGCGGCATCGCGGGCACGTTCAGGAACACGAGCGACTGCCGCAGGTGATGATTGGCGCCGAACCCGCCGATGGCGCCGGGCGACACGCTGATCACCGCGCCCGGCTTGCCGCTCCACGCGCTCTTGCCGTACGGACGCGAGCCGACGTCGAGCGCGTTCTTGAGGGCGCCCGGCACCGAGCGATTGAATTCGGGCGTGACGAACAGCAGCGCGTTCGGATTGCGCGATCGCGTCCTTGAACTCGCGCACCGCAGGCGGCGGATCGCTCTCGTAGTCGGCGTTGTAGAGCGGAAGCCCGCCGATCTCGACGATCCCGAGGGAGAGTCCGGAGGGCGCGAGGCGGATCAGCGCGTGCGCCATCTTGCGGTTGAGCGACTCCTTGCGCAGGCTGCCGACGAGTACGGCGACGCGGTGGTTCGCATCCATGTTCATCTCCTTCGAAGATTCGAGGCGCCGCCCGGGCGCGAGTCCCGCCCGCCCGTGCGCGCGAGAGGGTACGTCACGCCTTCTTGCCGGCCTCGTAGAGCGAGGGCGTGATCCGCGCGTGGGCGAGATACTCGCGCAGGTGGGCGATGTCCTGCCGGCCGAGCGTGTTGCCGCCGTGCGGGCGGTGCAGGATGCCCTCGTGGCCGTTCAGCTTGACGCGCACGCGCGTGCCCGACAGCGATTCGACGTTCGCGCCGAGATGCTTGAGCAGCGACTCGATCTCGCGCCACTGCAGGTTGCCGCTGATCGGATCGTGGAAGATCGCGCGGATCAGGTTGTCGTGCTTGTGGCTCATTGGTGCACCCTTGGCGCTGCGCGCCTTCCCTCCGAGAGGGAGCAATGAGCGCCTTGGGACGGCCCGGCGGCGCTCATGGGAAGGGCGGGACGCGCCGGCGCTCTCGTCTGACCGGTGCCCGATTTTATCGCGATTTGGCCGCGGGGCATCAAACGATTTTCCGACTGGTTACACTATATCGCTGCCCCCGCCGCCATGCCGAGCTCTCCCGCCCGAATGATCGCGCATCTCGACATGGATGCGTTCTACGCGTCGGTGGAGCTCCTGCGCTACCCGGAGCTCTCCGGCCTTCCGGTCGTGATCGGAGGCGGCCGACGACATCAGCCGCAGTGGGTGCCGGACCCTGTCACGGGCCAGCCGATCCGCACGTTCGCGACGCTCCGCAACTATGCGGGAAGGGGTGTCGCCACGACCGCGACCTACGCGGCGCGCGCGCTCGGCCTTCACTCGGCCATGGGGCTCATGAAAGCCGCGCAGCTCGCGCCCGACGCCGTGCTGCTGCCGGTCGATTTCGACGCCTACCGGAAGTACTCGCGTCTCTTCAAGGATGCGGTCCGCGCGATCGCACCGCGGATCCAGGACAACGGCATCGACGAGATCTACATCGATCTGACCGACGTGCACCCCGATGCGACCGGAGCCATCGCGAGCGAGCCGGCGGGCGATCGCTGGGAGCGTGCGCATGCCGTCGCGCGCTCGATCAAGGACGCCGTGCGCGCGGCGACGGGGCTTTCCTGCTCGATCGGCATCGCGCCGAACAAGCTCCTCGCGAAGATCGCCTCGGAGCTCGACAAGCCGGACGGACTGACGCTCGTCCGCGAGGGCGACATGGAGCGGCGCATCTGGCCGCTGCCGGCGCGCAGGATCAACGGCATCGGGCCCAAATCGAGCGCGAAGCTAGAGGCGCTCGGTGTGGTCACGATCGCGGACCTGGCCGCAGCCGACCCGGCTTGGCTCGTCGAGCATTTCGGGCGCGCGCACGGCGCGTTCATGCACGCCGCGGCGCACGGCCGCGACGAGCGTGACGTCGTCACCGAAATGGAGCCGAAGTCGATCAGCCGCGAGACGACGTTCGACCGGGATCTCTCGGCTTCGCGCGACCGCGCGGAGCTCTCGCGAATCTTCACCGCCCTCTGCGAGGGCGTGAGCGACGATCTCAAGCGCAAGGGCTATGTCGGCAAGACGATCGGCCTCAAGATCCGCTACGACAACTTCAAGACGATGACGCGCGACCGCACGCTCGACTGGCCGACCGACGATGCGCGCGCGATCCGGCGCGCCGCGGGCGAGTGCCTGAAGCGCGTGCCGCTCGACCGGCGCATCCGGCTGCTGGGCGTGCGCGCCGGCGCCCTGTTCGCCGCCGCCACCGTCGGACCGGCGCCTCCCGCCGATGCGGCGGACGCGACGCCCTCGCTGTTCGACGAAATCGCGTCAGGCTGACGCCCGCGCTACGGTTAATCTAGAGATCAATGTCTACCCACAGCGGCTGGTGATCGGAACCGGTAGCGTTGGCGTCGATGCGGGCCGCTTGCACCCGGCTTGCCAACGCGGAGGACACAAAGCAGAAGTCGATTCGCTCGCCGTTGCCAGCGGTCGCGCCTTCGTCCTCGCGATGGCCGGCCGCGACCCAGGCATCGACGAATCCAGTCAGCCGATTCAGGCGATCGTAGCGCTCGGACCTTGGGTCCGACGATGCGGTCGTACTCCGGCGTACTCCAGGTAAAGTTGAAGTCACCCATCAGAATCGCGGCGGCGGGCATCGGCGGCATCTCGCCTTCGGTCCAGCCGGCCTCCGGCTCGGGATGACCGCCGCACCAGGCGCCGCCTTCGCTTGGAGCGCGGGTATGGATGTCGAGCAGCGCTTCGACTTGCGGCAGCCGGGTCGCCGGGCTCAGATGGCTCAGGTGGATCGAGTAGAGACGGACCGGGCCTGCGCGCTCGGTCACGATGACCGCTTCGAGCGCGCCCTGCTGAATGCTGTGCTGAGTGAGCGTGCCGTACTTCGGCAGCATATGGTTGCGCGACGACACGACCGGCCGTCGCGACAGAATCATCGTGCCGAACTGCCGGCGCCGATTGACGAGCCGGCCTTCCGTATCACGATAACTGGCGTCCATATCGAGATTGGCACCGTAGACCCAGTGATGCTCGGGAAGCAGCGCACTCAGGACGACAGCGGAGTCGACGCAACCGGAGCGCTGCCAATGGCGCTCCACTTCCTGCAGGGCGATGACGTCGGCGTCCTCGATCTCGCGGGCGATGCGAGCGAGGTCGTATTGGTTGTCCTTGCCGAGCCCGTACTGGATGTTGTAGGTGACGATCTTCACGGCTCGTTGACCGCGCGAGCCGCCAGCGACAGATTTACGAGCTTCTTTCTGGCGCTCGCGTGAGTCAGCTCCAGCATGCCGCAGTCCGGGGCCAGAATCAGTTGCCCTTTCGGCGCGAACTGGAGGGCTTCGTTGGCGCGCGCCACCAAGGACTCGACACTTTCGACTTCGTCCTCTCCGACATCGATCACGCCCAGCATGACGGTCTTGTTTCCGATCGCGCCCAATATCGAGACATCCAGCTTGCTTGCCGCCCCCTCGATCGAAACGACGTCCAGCTTGGACTCGGACAACCAGGTGAGGATATCGCCGTAATAATCCTGATTTGCCTTGTAGGCGATGCCTTTTCGCTCCAGCGGCTTGTTCGGATAACCACGGCAAATATGCACCACAAACGTCGCGCGATCCTCGAGTCCTGCGAAGCAACGTTCGAGCGCCTGCAGTCCCCAGGCTTGCGCCGCCTCCGGATAGCGGAGCAGCACCGGATCGTCGAACTGAATGACCTCGCATCCGGCTGCGATCAGCGCCGCGACTTCATGATGGATGGCGTCGGCATAGTCGAAGGCAAGCCGCTTTCGATCGCCCTGATAATATTCATCGGCTACGCAGTCGGCAACGGTGCTGGGCCCGGGAAGCCCTATCTTGGCGATGCCCTTGGCATGCTTCCTGGCGAACAGGAACTCATCCAGAACCATCGGCCCCATGTACTCGATCTTGCCGATTGCACGCGGAGCGTCCTGCTGCGTCGTTCCGCCCCGCATGGAGATGCGTTTTCGGTTGCAGGCGTCGATGCCAGCCAGTTTGTTGACGATATGCAGCACATAATGGCCACGTCGTTCTTCACCGTCGGTCATGATGTCGATGCCTGCGCGGTTTTGGTCTTCGATCGCCGAAAGAGCTGCCTTGTCCAACAGTCTTGCGAACTCGGCAGTCCCGAGTTCCTCTCGGCGTCGATCAAAGGAAAAGCCAAAGCTATCGAGCAACGACCGGCCGTTCTGCCGGTAGACGTAGCGCGGCTTCGGATAGCTGCCTACCATTGCGGTCAGGACTCGGGTCTGCGCTCGGACGGCCATGTCGAAGATCAGGCCGCGATCCGCACATCGAGCCGGCGGCCGCTCGTCTTGTCGAAGAGGAGCGCGCCCGCGGGAGCGAAGCCGAGCTGCACGTCGTCGCCTTCACGACGCCGGGGTTCCGCGCCGGCCTCGAGAAAGCGAATGACCCCGAAGTCGCTGTCGGCCGTGTAGAGCACCTCCCGCCCCATCGGTTCGGCGGCGGTGACGCGCGCGGGCGTCCCGCCCTCCGCCACCCGCAAGCTCTCCGGTCGAAGCCCGAGAACGATCGGGCCGCGCACCGATTGCGCGAGGCGGATGCTCGCATCATGCACCTTGAGTACGCTGCCGTCGGCGTTTCCATCGAAGAGATTGATCGGAGGCGAGCCGATGAAGGTGGCGACGAACAAGGTATCCGGGCGCTCGTAGAGATCCTCGGCGGCGCCCTCCTGCTCGACCCGGCCGCCGTTCATCACCACCACCCGGTCGGCCATCGTCGTCGCTTCGATCTGATCGTGAGTGACGAGGATCGTGGTCACACCAAGTTCGCGCTGAATCCGGCGGATCTCGGTGCGCATCGTGAGCCGCAGCCCGGCGTCGAGGTTCGACAGCGGTTCGTCGAGTAGCAGCAGATGCGGCCGCTTGACCAGTGCGCGGGCGAGCGCCACGCGTTGTTGCTGCCCGCCGGAAAGCTGGCTCGGCCGCCGGTCGAGAAGCCCATCGACGCGCACGAGTGCGGCGATCTCCCGCGCGCGGCGCTCGGCGTCGGGCCCTTCGATCGTCTTGAAGCGCAACGGGAACATGATGTTCTCGAGCACCGACATGTTGGGGTAGAGCGCGTAGGACTGGAACACGATGCCGACGTTGCGGCCCCGCGCTTCCACGTCGTTGACCCGCGCGCCGTCGAACGTGATGTCGCCGCTGGTCGGCCGGTAGATTCCCGCGAGCATCAACAGCGTCGTCGTTTTGCCGCAGCCCGACGGCCCCAGCACTGCCACGAAGGCGCCATCTTCGATCGCGAGATCTACACCGGCGACCGCCGCGGTCGCGCCGGCCCATTCCTTGCGCAGGTTCCTCAGTTCGACACGGGCCATGGTTTACCCCTTGATGCCGCCGATCGTCATCTGCGTCAGATATTTCTGGCAGAACACGTAGAGGAGAAGACTCGGCAGGACGTAGAACACCGCGACGGCCGCGACGATGCCATAGTCGACGCCCATCACGTCGTCGGCTACCCAGAACAGATACAGGCTCATCACCCAATTCGTATTCTCGATCAGGAAGGTCCGGACGAAAATGTATTCCTCCCAGGCGCGGATGAACGCGAACACCGCGACGGCGATCAGTCCCACGCGCACCTGCGGCAGCACGACGAGGCGAAACGCCTGGCGTCGCGTCGCACCATCGGTCATCGCGCTCATCTCGATGTCCCAGGGCACGCCGTCGAAGAAGCCCTTCACCACGAACACATAGAAGGGAAGCTCGATCGCCGCCAGCACCAGCATGACCCCCGACGATCGTGTCGAGCAGGTGCATCCAGTGCAGCATGAGGAAGATCGGAATGATCAGCGTCATCGCGGGGAAAGCGTGGAGTACGAGCAACCCCTGGAGGAAGGCGTTGCGCCCGCGGAAGGCAAAGCGCGAGATGTAGTAACCGGCGAGCGAGGAAACGGTGAGGATGATCACCGTCTGCGACACCGCCAGCGCGAGCGAATTGAAGAACGCCTTCCAGACCGAGGGGAACTGCGCGCCCGACGTTGCCTTCGAGCGCAGCTCCTCGACGAAATCGGTGCGCCACAGGAAGCGGAAATTATCGAGATGCAGCCGTTCGCCGACTAGCGCGACGAGCAGCGTCCCGGCAATCGCGAGCAAGACAAGGCCGGTCGCGAGTCGCAGTCCCGTCGAGGCCGCCGACATGTGGACGAGGCTGTAGACGAGAACGGCGGGCACGATGACCGCACAGGCCGTCCACAGCACATCGCTACCCACTCCGCCGGTGCGAGCGGTGAAGGCGATCACGACCATCCAGAAATACGGCAGGATGATCGGCACGGAGACGACCACGAGGAACGCGAACAACGCCGATTGCCCAGTGAATCGCGTGCGCCAGGTGCGGCGGGCAAGCGCCTGCCAATCGGTGCGCGCCGCCGGCGCGGCAGCGGCGATCGAGTGGTCGGCCGCCATCAATGCACCTCGATCCGCGGCGGCTGCAGGAGCCGCTTCATGTCCATCAGCCGCCACAGCGCGAGCGCCGCGACCACGCCAATCACGACCAGATGAGCGAAAGTGCCGCGCCGTACGCGTACTCGCCACTCTCGAACGCACGCCGATAGGCGTAGAGGGAGAAGACCGTGGTGTCGTAGAACGGTCCCGCCGGCGGTGATGAGCAGGATGTACTCGAAGCTCACGAGCAGCGAGAGCGACTGGTGGATCGTCATGTACGAGATCGGCCAGCGCAACGCGGGCAGCGTGACGTGACGCACGATGGCGAGCGATCCGGCGCCGTCGACGCGAGCGGCGTGGAACAGGTGCTCGGGAATCGAGCGGATGGCCGACGTGAAGATGAGCATGCCGAGCGACGCGCCGATGAATCCGTTGGCCAGGATGATCACCAGCAGCGGGTGGTTGTTGCGCAGATCGATGGGCGGCAGGTCGAAGACGTGCACGACGATCTGATTCAGCAGGCCGCGCTCGTTCGGGTCGACCACCCACAGCCACAGCAGCGCATAGACGACCGACGGACTCATCCGGGGAGCAGCCACACCGCACGAAAGAACGCGCCGAGCTTCTGGGGCACGGCCGTGGTGACCAGCGCCAGCAGCAGCGCGAAGGTGACGTTGAAGATCCCGAGCGTCGTCACGACGAAGATGAACGTGATGCCAAGCGCGCCGAGCAGCCGCGTGTCGCGCGTGACCATGCGCTCGAAATTCTCGAGCGTGAACCTGCCGACCGCCAGCGTGCGACCCATGTCGGTGAACGCCAGGACCACGTCGATGACGACCGGCGCGACAAAGAACACGGCCAGCAGCACCAGCGCCGGCCCGAGGAACAGGCCGAAATTGATGCGCTGTCGTCGCAGCTGGGCGCGCGCGAAGTCGGGCATGGCGGAGTCGCGGCCCGCCCCGGAGGAGGAGCGACTCGTGTCCGAGCCTCTCCCGATCCGAGGACGCACCGACGTTCTAGTTCTTGATGACCACGTCCTTGCCGAGCTCGTTCCCAAGCTCGTCGACGACGAAATCGG
>CAVRVC010000023.1:0-77718 GCA_963724545.1 uncultured beta proteobacterium | reverse complement strand
CGTGCGCGATCTCTCCGGCTGCCTCGCCAATCGGGGCGTGAGCATCGAGGAGCTGCATACGGAGTTCGTGAGCGCGCCGATGTCCGCCGACCCGCTGTTCAAGGTCAACGCGCTGCTCGCCGTGCCGGCGGGCCTTCCGGATGCCGAGCTGAAGCGCGAGCTCGAAGCGCTCGCAACCGAGATGATGGTCGACGTCGAGCTCGAGGCGCACGCAGGCGCGGCCGAACGAACATAGAAACGGAATTGCCACCGTGGCGCGGCCAATTCCGCGGGCCCGGCGCCGAGGGCCCGATCGGCCGATGTGGCCAGTGCACAGGCCCGCGCCTGGCAGCCAGCGCACACAAACCGCCGGAAATGCCTGACGACCGCGCAAATCATCGCTCGCACGGCGGAGAGTCGTGACGCTTAGTCTGCCAGTCGGGACCGTGACGTTCCTGTTCACGGATATCGAGGGCAGCACCCGGTTGTGGGAGCAATTCCCCGCCGAAATGGGGGCCGCCCTCGCCCGCCACGACGCGCTGCTGCGCGAGGCTATCGAGCATAACAACGGGGCCGTGTTCGCGACGGGTGGCGATGCGTTTTGTGCGGCATTCCACACCGCATCCGCTGCGCTCTCGGCCGCGCTTGATGCCCAGCTTTCCCTCGCGCGGGAGCCGTGGCCGGAGCCCGTGCGCATCCGGGTCCGCATGGCACTTCACACCGGCGCGGCGGAGGTTCGTGACAACGATTATTTTGGCCAGCCGCTGAACCGCGTGGCCCGTGTGCTTGCTGCCGGACACGGCGGGCAGGTGTTGCTTTCACTCGCTACGCGGGAGCTGGTCCAGGACCGTCTGCCCGCCGGGCTTGCCCTGCGCGATCTCGGCGAACGCCGGCTGAAGGACCTGATCCGTCCCGAGCGCATCTACCAGTTGGTGGCTTCGGATCTGCCGGCGGAGTTCCCGCCGCTCAAGACGCTGGACGCCCGGGCCCACAACCTGCCGATCCAGCTGACGAGCTTCGTCGGCCGCGAGCAGGAAATGCAGGATGTGAAGGGCCTGCTCGGCGCCTCGCGACTGGTCACGCTGATCGGTTCGGGCGGTGCCGGCAAGACGCGCCTGGGGTTGCAGGTCAGCGCCGACCTCATCGACGATTTCGCCGATGGGGTCTGGCTGGTGGAGCTCGCACCCTTGACCGACCCGCGCCTGGTGCCGCAAACGATGGCGACGGTGCTCGGGATCAAGGAGCAGCCGGGCGCGGCGATCACTGACACGTTGACCAAGGAGCTGAGGAACAAGGAGCTGCTGTTGATCCTCGACAACTGCGAGCACCTGGTGGATGCCTCGGCGCGGCTGTGCCAGTCGCTGCTCGCCATCTGCGCAGGAGTTCATCTCCTCGTCACCAGCCGCGAGACGCTGCGCGTGCCCGGGGAAACGACGTACCGGGTGCCGTCGCTCCCGACGCCCGACCCGAAGACGACTCCGAGCGTGGCATCGTTGACGCAGTACGCGGCAGTGCGGCTCTTTATCGATCGCGCAGTCGCGGTTCGGCCGGAGTTCGTGGTGAGCAACGCCAACGCTCCGGCGCTCGCCAGCATCTGTCACCGCCTGGACGGCATTCCGCTCGCCCTCGAGCTGGCGGCGGCCCGCGTGCGGTCGCTGTCCGTCGATGACATCGACCGGCGGCTGGATCAGCGCTTCCGGCTGCTGATCGGTGGATCGCGCACGGCGCTCCCCCGCCAGCAGACGCTGCGCGCGCTGATCGATTGGAGCTACGAGCTCCTCGATGCTTCAGAGCGGGCTCTGTTCGGCCGCCTGTCCGTCTTCGCCGGCGGCTGGGCACTGGAGGTGGCGGTGCACGTCTGCGGCGGGGAAGGCGTCGACGCTTCGGAAATAGCCGACCTTCTGACTTCGCTCGCCGACAAGAGTCTGGTGGTGGTGGAGCCCGCCGGCACCAGCGTCCGATACGGGTTGCTGGAGACGGTGCGGCAGTATGCGCGGGACAGGCTGCAGGAACGCGGCGAGGAAGCGCGCTGGCAGGCGCGGCATCTGGCGTGCTTCCTCGCGCTCGCCGAGGAGGCCGCGCCGCAGTTGATGGGTGCCGACCAGCAGGCGTGGCTCGAGCGATTGGACAGGGAGATCGACAACCTGCGATTGGCCCTGACACGCTCTTCGGCCCCGGGCGGCGATGCCGAGAGCGGGCTGCGGCTCGCGGGTGCGCTGTGGCGGTTCTGGTATGTGCACGGACACATCGACGAGGGGCGCGGCCAGCTCAACGCCCTGCTTGCCGCCACACCGGATGCGCCGCCCGCGGCCCGCGCGAAGGCGCTCAACGGGGCTGGCGCATTGGCGCTGGAGCAGGCCGACTATCCTGCCGCCAAGGCGATGTTTGGGGAGTGCCTGCTGCTCCGGCGAGCGCTGGGGGATCGGCAGGGCATCGCGGGCGTGCTGGGCAATCTGGGGTCCGTGGCGATGCAGCAGGGCGACCCTCCGTCCGCGCGGGCGCTGCTCGAGGAGTGCCTGGCGATTTTCCGCGAGTTGGGCGACCGGCAGCACATCGCCACCGCACTGAACCAGCTGGCGATCGTTTCCTTCGACCAGGGCGACTATCCGGTCGCGCGGAAGCTGCACGAGGAAGGTCTGGCAATAGCGCGGGAGCAACGCAACCGGCACGGAATCGCCACTTCACTGGTCAATCTCGGAGGCGTGGCCAGCGATCAGGGCGACTATCCGGCCGCGCGGGCGCTGTACGAAGAAAGCCTGGCCCTCTTCCGGGGACTCGCGGACCGGTTGGGGATCGCCTATTCGCTCGCCGGTCTGGGGCACGTGGCCCGCCGCGAGGGCGATCTTTCAGCAGCCCGCGCACTGCTCGACGAAAGTCTCGCGATCTGCCGCGACCTGGGCCACCTGATCAGCGTTGCCAGCTCGATGGAAGGGCTTGCGGACATCGCGTTCGCAACGGCCGAGACCGGCCGGGCGGCGCGCATCCTCGGCGCGGCAGAGCGCCTGCGGGAAGACATCGGCCACCCGCTCACGCCCGGTGCACGCCCCGGCTACGACAGCATGGTCGCCGAAGGCCGCGCGAGCGTGGGCGATGATGCGGCGTTCGACCGCGCGTGGCGGGAAGGCCGCGCGATGGCGACGGATCGCGCAATTGAATACGCGTTGCGCCACGACGATGCCGCGTAGAAGAGCAAACGGGGCCGCGCGGGCCCCGTTCGCTACGACTTGGAGAGGTGGGTACTGAGCGGATCAGGCGGAGAACGAAGAACCGCAGCCGCAGGTGGATTGCGCGTTCGGATTCTTGATCACGAACTGCGCGCCCTCGAGACCTTCCTGGAAATCGATCTCGGCGCCGACGAGGTATTGATAGCTCATCGGGTCGATCAGCAGTGTCACGCCGTTCTTCTCCATCGCCGTGTCGTCCTCGTTGACCGACTCGTCGAACGTGAACCCGTACTGGAACCCTGAGCAGCCTCCGCCCGTGACGAACACGCGGAGCTTCAACTCGGGATTGCCCTCTTCCTCGATGAGGGTCTTCACCTTGGCGGCGGCGCTGTCGGAAAACGTCAGCGGCGCGGGCATTTCGGTCATGTCGTTCATCGTGACTCCTTCGATCCTGCTGTCAATTATCGGCCGTGCGCCCCGTTGCCGCAACCCTGCCGCCAACGTGGACAGGACAGGGGGCGGGCCAGAATTGCGGCCGGGGTCGGCACCCCCGATCCGGAGATCCGGTCAATCGGCTGCGACTCGCTTCAATTCGACCACCGACGCATTGCCCGGTTCGGCGTGATTCAGCCGTCCCCGCAGCACGGCGCCGACGTGCATCTCGAGCGTCTTGTAGGACACATCGCCGACGACTCGCGCCTTCGTCTGCAACTCGAGGTAGCCGTCGGCGAAGACCGGACCGTCGACCTTGCCGTTGATCACGACGTGCGACGAGCGGATTTCGCCGTTCACCTCCGCCTGTGCGCTAATCACGACGGTACTCGCCTCGCCATTCGCGGCGATCACGTTGCCGTGGACCTTGCCGTCGATCCGCAGCCCGCCGGTGAACGTCACGTTGCCGTTCACCACCGTCCCGGCGCCGATCAGGCTGTCGATGCGCTTCTGCGGCGTCGCGTGTTTCTTGCGCTCCCACATGGGGTTCTCCTCACGGAATCACAAGACTTCGGGTGGCGCGCGGACTCGACTGTCCCGATTCGTACGCGCGGACGGTAACCGCGCGGACCACGCTGCCGGCGGGGACCCGTATGGTCCCTTCAAGTCGCTGATAATACTTGAATTTGAGCGCCAGCGTCGCCGCGCTGTCCGGCTGCTCGTCGGGTAGTGTGATGTTGCGCTGGGCGCCGCTGCTCCCGGCGCTCGGCGCCAGCGTCGCCTGCAGCGTGGCGCGGCCCGTGAACTCGTCCTTCGGACTGCCTCCCCGCACCAGGAGCACGCTGTAGTGCCAGGCGTCGTCGCCCTCGCGCTCGACGTTGAGGCGCTGGATCGCGAGGCCGACCTGCTTGTTCGAGTCGGCGACGAGCTTCTGCAGGAACGCGAGCTCCTCCTTGAGCTGGGCGTTTTCGGCCGACAGCTCCTGCGCCTGCCTGGACAGCGACGCCTGCGCGCCGCTCGTCATCGCAAGCTCGATCTCCTGCTGCGTGGCTCGGGTGCGAAGCCCCTGGCCTTCCTTGCGCAGCGTCGCGTTCTCGGCCTCGAGCGACGCCATCCGGGCTTCCAGCTCCTTGCGGTTGATGCCGCCGAAGATCTGGCCGAAGTCGAATCCCCACCACCACATTCCGGCGACGACGGCGAGAACGCAGGCGCCCGCCACGGCGCGCCACGGCCACGGCAGCCGCGAGCGCACCGCCATCCGCGGCGCATCGATGGAGAAATGCTGGCGCGCGCGGCGCCACCAGACGGAAATCGCCAACGTCGTCTAGGGCAGCACCGGGAGCGCGCTGAGCCCGGTAGCCTCGGGCAGGCCGAACATCAGGTTCATGTTCTGGATCGCCTGGCCGGCCGCGCCCTTGACGAGGTTGTCCTCGACCACCAGCACCATCGCCATGTCTCCACCCTGCGGCCGGTGCACCGCGATCCGGCAGACATTCGACGCTCGTACGGAGCGCGTGTCGGGCGCCGAGCCCGCGGGCATCACGTCGACGAACGGCTCGCCGGCATATCGCTTCTCGAACAATGCCTGCAGGTCGGCGCGCGTGTCGGTGAGTCGGGCGTACAGCGTCGCGAAGATGCCGCGAACCATCGGCACGAGGTGCGGCGTGAAGACGAGGCTCACCGGCCCTTTCGCGGCGCCGCCGAGCCCCTGGACGATTTCCGGATGGTGCCGGTGCCCCTTGACCGCGTAGGCCTTGAAGCTGTCGGAGGTTTCGGCGAACAGCAGCCCCATCTCGGCCTTGCGCCCCGCGCCGGAGACGCCGGACTTGCAATCGGCGACGAGGTGCGCCGCGTCCACGACGCCCGCCTCGAGCAGCGGCAGGAAGCCGAGCTGCACCGCGGTCGGGTAGCAGCCCGGATTTCCGACGATGCGCGCCTTCCTGATCGCCTCGCGGTTCACCTCCGGCAGGCCGTAGACCGACTCGGCAAGGAGGTCGGGACAGGCGTGGGGCATGCCGTACCACTGGGCGAAGACCGCGGGATCCTTGAGCCGGAAATCCGCGGCGAGATCGATGATGCGCACACCCTTTCCCGTGAGCTCGCGGGCTTCCTTCATCGCGACGCCGTGCGGCGTCGCGAAGAACACGACGTCGCAGGCGTCGAGGCCGGCGTCCGCAGGGTCGACGAACGCCAGCGAGTACCGGCCGCGCAGGCTGGGGAACATCTCGGCGACGGCCGTTCCGGCGTCCTTGCGCGACGTGATGACGCGCACGTCGACGTCCGCGTGCTGCGCGAGGAGCCGGAGCAATTCCACTCCCGTGTAGCCCGTGCCGCCGACGATCCCGACCTTGATCATGGCTTCCTCATGCTTGCTTCGCTCGTTGGAAAACGATTCTAGCATCGGGGTTCGGGGTCGCCCGGCGCTTCATGGGCAGTCTCCTCGGGCTTCATACCCCAGGCGCCCGCGGAGACCGCCCCTGAAGCGCCCTGCATGCCGCGAAGCGGGCGTCGCAGAATGACGAAGGCCGCCAAGGACGGCGGCCTTCTCGTGCCGAGGCGCTCTCGATCAGCGCTTCGAGAATTGCTTGCGCTTGCGCGCCTTGTGGAGGCCGACCTTCTTGCGCTCCACTTCGCGGGCGTCGCGCGTGACGAGCCCGGCCTTCGACAGCGTGGGCTTCAACGCCGCGTCGTAGTCGATCAGCGCGCGGGTGATGCCATGGCGCACGGCGCCGGCCTGGCCGGATTCGCCGCCGCCCTCGACGTTGATCATGATGTCGAACGTCGCTTCGTGGTTGGTGAGCTTCAACGGCTGGCGGATCACCATGCGGCCCGTGTCGCGCGAGAAGAACTCGTCGGCCGGCTTCTCGTTGACGACGATCTTGCCGGTGCCCTTCTTGATGAACACGCGTGCCACGGCGCTCTTGCGCCGTCCGGTGCCGTAATAGTAGTTGCCGATCATGGGGTCAGATGTCCAGTGTCTTGGGTTGCTGCGCCGAATGCGGATGCGCGCCGCCGGTGTAGCACTTGAGCTTCTTCAGCATCTTGTAGCCGAGCGGGCCCTTGGGCAGCATGCCCTTGACGGCCTTTTCGAGCGCGCGGCCGGGAAAGCGCGCCTGCATCTTCGCGAAATTCGTGGTCGAGATACCGCCGGGATAGGTGCTGTGGCGGTGGTAGAGCTTGTCTTCCGCCTTGTTGCCGGTGACGCGGATCTTCTCGACGTTGGTCACGACGATGAAGTCGCCGGTGTCCATGTGCGGGGTGAAGATGACCTTGTGCTTGCCGCGCAGCCTGAGCGCGATCTGGCTCGCGAGGCGGCCGAGCACCTTGTCCGTGGCGTCGACGACGTACCAGTCGTGCCGGATGTCCTGGGGCTTGGCGGAGAAGGTTTTCATCGGAAAATCTTAGGTCCGGGTGAGGTTCAGCAAAGTCTTAAATGTTAACTCGTTTTCGGCATTTCGGTCAAGGAACGCGGTCGTTTTGCGTGACCGGGTCCGGCGGCGCGTGTGTCGCCGGGCGTCAGTGATGGAGGCGTTTCGACCGGGTTCTTCCCGGCCTCGCATTTCCGGCCGGCCATGAAAATGGGCGCGGCCTGTACGGACCGCGCCCGAAGTATTCCGCCCTAGGAGGAGGCAGGGAGGAACCTGTCCGCGGCGGAGGAGGGGGATTCCGCCCACCGCGTACGCATATGATATTGGCATAACAAGCAGGGCTTTGCAATAGGGCGTCCGGCCGAGGGGCCGGCGCCCCGACGAAGGGTCCGTTGCGCCCGATCCGCGGGCCCGGCGGGGCCCGAGCCGGACGTCCGGCCGACATTTCCAAGGCTTGGGGCCCGCCCATCCGGCCGTCGGTGACCCACCGCGCGACGCCACTTGCGGGACAATGCCGGCTTCGGGCGGCGGTTCCGGGGGGAGCGATGAAAGTCAGGGCCAAGTGGATCGAGGGCGTGAGTTTCGTCGGCGAGTCCGGCAGCGGGCACGCGATCGTGACCGACGGCGCGCCCGATGCGGGGGGCCGCAACCTCGGAATCCGTCCGATGGAGCTCGTGCTCATGGGGGCGGCTACCTGCACGGCGTTCGACCTCGTGCTGATCCTCAAGAAGGCGCGCCAGCCGATCGCCGACTGCGTGGTCGAGGCCGAGGCCGAGCGCGCTGCGGTCGTGCCCCGTGTGTTCACCAAGATCCACCTCAAGTACGTGGTGGCGGGTCGCGGGCTCGACCCGAATCAGGTCGAGCGCGCGGTCAAGCTCTCGAAGGACAAGTACTGCTCGGCCACCCAGATGCTCGGCAAGACTGCGGCGATTACCTACGAGATCGCGATCGTCGACGGCGACCGCCTGCCGCCGCCGGAGGCCTCCCCGCCCTAGCGCTTGTCGCGCAACACCTTGATCAGGCTCGACGAATCCCATCGCCCGCCGCCTTGCGCCTGCACCCGCGCGTAGAACTGGTCGACGAGCGCGGTGACCGGTAGCGCCGCGCCTCGCGCGCGGGCCTCGGCGAGACAGAGGGCCAGGTCCTTGCGCATCCAGTCGACGGCGAAGCCGAAGTCGAACTTGTCGGCGACCATCGTGCGACCGCGGTTCTCCATCTGCCACGACTGCGCCGCGCCCTTGCTGATGACGTCGAGCCCGCGCTCGACGTCGAGTCCCGCCTTTTCGGCGAACGCGATGCCCTCGGCGAGCGCCTGCACCAGCCCCGCGATGCAGATCTGGTTGAACATCTTCGTGAGCTGCCCGCTGCCCGGACCGCCCATCAGCGTGACCGCGCGCGCATAGCGGGCGAGCATCGGCTCGGCGCCGGCGAAAGTCGCCTCGTCGCCCCCGACCATGATCGTGAGCTTGCCGTTCTCCGCGCCGGCCTGCCCGCCCGACACGGGCGCGTCGAGAAATCCGATCCCTCTGGCCGAGGCCGCGGCGTGAATCTCGCGCGCCACCTGCGCGGACGCGGTCGTGTGGTCGACGAGCGTTGCCCCGGGTTTCATGGCCGCGAGCGCGCCATCGGCGCCGAAGACGACCGCGCGCACGTCGTCGTCGTTGCCGACGCACATCAGTACGAGATCGGCGCCCGCCGCGGCTGCCGCGGGGGTTGGCGCGCTCTTGCCGGAATGCTCGCCGAGCCAGCGTGTCGCCCGCGCGGCGGAGCGGTTGTAGACGGTGACCTTGTGCCCGGCCTTCGCCAGATGCCCGGCCATCGGATAGCCCATGACGCCCAGGCCGAGATATGCCAAGTTTCGCGTGTCCATCAGCGATCGATCTCCCTTGTTTGCGGTTGCAAGCGCCGCCGGGCGGCCGCGGCGGCCTTTCGCACCTGTTCGGGCGCGGTGCCGCCCGGGTGGTCGCGGCTCGCGACCGATCCTTCGAGCGTCAGCACCGCGCGCGCGTCGGCGCCGATCTCGGGCGCGAACGACTGGAGCTCGGCGTCGGACAGCGCGGCGAGCTCGACGCCGCGCCCTTCCGCGTGGCGCACGGCGCGAGCCACGGCCTCGTGCGCGTCGCGAAACGGCACGCCCTTGCGCACGAGATAGTCGGCGAGATCGGTGGCGGTCGCGTGGCCCTCGGCGGCGGCCTCGCGCATCCGCGCCGCGTTGACCTCGAGACCCCCGGCGACGACGTCGGTCATGATCGCGAGCGTGTCGGCGAGCGTGTCCACCGTGTCGAAGAGCGGCTCCTTGTCTTCCTGGTTGTCCCGGTTGTAGGCGAGCGGCTGGCCCTTCAGCATCGTCAGCAGCGCGACGAGGTGTCCGTGCACGCGGCCGGTCTTGCCGCGCGCGAGCTCCGCGACGTCCGGATTCTTCTTCTGCGGCATGATCGACGAGCCCGTGCAGAAGCGGTCGGCCAGCGTGACGAACGCGAAGCGCGGATTCGTCCACCAGCAGAGCTCCTCGGCGAGACGCGACACGTGGTTCATTGCCAAGGCCGCGGCGGCGGTGAATTCGACGGCGAAGTCCCGGTCGGACACGGCGTCGAGCGAATTTGTGCAGAGCCCCTCGAAGCCCAGCTCGGCGGCCACGCGCTCCCGGTCGATCGGATAGCTCGTGCCCGCGAGCGCGGCGCTCCCCAGCGGCAGCCGGTTCACGCGACGCCGGCAGTCGGAGAGGCGCTCGGCGTCGCGTGCGAACATCGCCTCGTAGGCGAGCAGGTGATGGCCGAACGTGACCGGCTGCGCGACCTGCAGGTGAGTGTAGCCGGGCATGATCGTGGCCGCATGCGTCTCGGCCAGCGCGATGAACGCGCGGCGCAGCGATGCGAGCTCGCCGATCAACAGATCGATCGAATCGCGCAGCCACAGTCGCAGGTCGGTGGCGACCTGGTCGTTGCGCGAGCGTCCGGTGTGAAGCCTCTTGCCGGCGTCGCCGACAAGCGCGGTCAGCCGCTTCTCGATGTTGAAGTGGACGTCCTCGAGATCGCGCGACCACGGGAAATCGCCGCGCTCGACCTCGCCCTTGATCGTGGCCATGCCGCGCTCGATCGCGGCCAGGTCGTCCGCGGACAGGACGCCGGTTGCCGCCAGCATGCGCGCGTGCGCGAGCGAACCCCGGATATCCACGGGGGCGAGCCGGCGGTCGAAGTCGATCGAGGCCGTGTAGCGCTTGACGAGCGGCGAGACGGGCTCGTTGAAGCGCCCGGACCAGCCGTCGGGGGCAGCGGCCCGGGGTGGCGTATCAGGCGGCGGCTTGGAGTCGGCCATGTGCTTCGATCCGTCGATCCGATGGGGCAGGGTGACAGGGTGGGGACGGCGCCGGGACAGGTGGGCAACGCGGGCAGCCCAATCCCCGAAAACCCGCGTCGCCGCCGGTTCGGCTTGCCTCGCCGCCACCGGTTGCCGACAATAGCTGCCAACCCCGCCCCCGCCGGGCTTCGACCGCCGCATTCCCGGCACGATGCTTGCATGCCGGTGTCGATATGCAGTCGATTATAGGGCAAAACGCCATCGCTCCCGCACTGCCGGACTTCCGCAATCTGGGCACGATACTGCGCATCGTGCTCGCCGTGAACGCGATGACGGCCGTCGCGGCGCTCGTGCGCGAGCCTCAGTTCGACCTGTGGACGGCGCAATGGCTCGACATGACCGCCGTCGTCGAGCCGCACCTCATCGTCGAGCTGGCCATCCTCTACGTACTCGCGCCCTGGCTTTCCCGGCAGCCGGCGCTCACCGGCGCGCTGGTGATCGCGGCGGTCACGGTCGTGGTCACGCTCGGGCTGGCGGCTCTGATCGGTCGAATGCCTGCCGAATCGCCGCTTGCCCCGGTGCGGCACCTGATCCTCGCCCTTTGCGCGTACGGCGTGCTGCTCATCTATTTCGGGCTCCGCACCAAGGCGCTGTCCCCGGCCATCGCGGAATCGCGGCTGCAGGCGCTGCAGGCGCGGATCCGCCCGCATTTCCTGTTCAACAGCATCAATGCGGTGTTGTCCCTCGTGCGTTCCGATCCGAAGCGGGCGGAAACCGCGCTCCTCGACATGGCCGATCTCTTCCGTGTCCTGATGCGCGACAACCGCGAGCTCGTGCCCATCGCCGACGAGATCGAGCTCTGCCGGCAGTACCTCGAGCTCGAGAAGCTGCGGCTGTCCGACCGGCTGCAGGTGGAATGGCACCTGAACAATATGCCGGGCGATGCGCTGGTGCCGCCGCTCGTCCTGCAGCCGCTGCTCGAGAACGCCGTCTACCACGGCATCGAGCCGTCGAGCGAGCCCGGCGTGGTGTCGATCAACATCTTCTGCAAGGGCGGGGACGTCCACGCCATCCTGCGCAACCCCTACAAGGCCGACGGCGGCCGCCACCACGCGGGCAACAAGATGGCGCTCGGCAACATCCGCGAGCGTCTCAAGCTCCACTTCGACGCGGAGGGCGCGCTGGAGTCGCGCGTGCGCGAGGCCGCCTACGAGGTCCACGTCAGGATGCCCTACCGGACGGCGCGGGCGGCGGTCCCGCGAGTGGGTGAGCCGCTGAAGGCCGATTCGCACTTCGGCCCGGCGCCGGCCTCCGGCAACGACGCGGACGGGCCCGTGCTGCGCAACGTGAGACCGGGAGCCTCCGGTGTCTGACGCGCCGCTTCGCGTGCTGATCGTCGACGACGAGGCGCCGGCGCGGCGCCGGCTCCGGGATCTGCTCGCCGATTGCGCGGGTGCGCTGCCGATCGCCTGCGTGGGCGAGGCGGGGAACGGCCGCGAGGCGCTCGAGCTGCTTCACGCGGTGAGCGCGGACCTGGTGCTGACCGACATCGAGATGCCGGAGATGGGCGGGCTCGAGTTCGCCCGCCACGTCCTCAAGCTGCCGCAGCCGCCCGTCGTGATCTTCACGACCGCGCACGACAAGCATGCGGTGCAGGCCTTCGAAGTCAACGCGGTCGACTTCCTGCTGAAGCCGATCCGCGTGCAGCGGCTGCTCGCCGCGCTGGAAAAGGTGCCGCGCCTGAAACCGGTGTCGACCGCGCGCCTCGACGCGCTGCCTTCGACCGCACGCCGCTTCCTCTCGGTCACCGAGCGCTCGCGCGTCGTGCTGGTGCCGGTCGACGAGATCGTCTACCTCAAGGCCGAGCTCAAGTACATCACGATCCGCACAGCCGAGCGCGAGTACCTGCTCGAAGAGTCGCTGACGAAGCTCGAGGAGGAGTTCGGCCCGAAGCTCGTGCGCGTGCACCGCAACTGCCTTGTCGCGCGCGATGCGATCCGCGGCTTCGAGCGGCGCGTCGGCGACGAGGGCGATGCGCACTGGGAGGTGCTGCTGAAGGGCATCCCCGAGACGCTGCCGGTGTCGCGCCGGCAGCAATCGATCGTCCGGGAGATCGGGCGGGAAAACCAGCGCGGAGGCGAAACCGCGGCGAAATGAACCCCCGCGCCCGCCTGTTCGACCTCCGTCCTTCGCGCCATCACCGCCACCGAGTCTCCGCATGTCCAAACGCACCCTCATCTGCGGTTCGCTCGCCTTCGACACGATCATGGTGTTCCCCGATCGTTTCGCGCGGCACATCCTGCCCGACCAGACGCACATGCTGTCGGTGTCGTTCCAGATCGGGGAGATGCGCCGCGAGTGGGGCGGATGCTCCGGCAACATCGCGTACAACCTGAAGGCGCTGGGCGGCGACCCCGTGGTGATGGCGACCCTCGGCGCCGACGGCGCGCCTTATCGGGAGCGCCTCGCGAGCCTCGGCATTGCCGACGATGGCGTGAAGATCCTGCCGCAGATGTATACGGCGCAGGCGTTCATCATCACCGACCTCGACGACAACCAGATCACCGCGTTCCACCCGGGCGCGATGAACGCGTCGCACGAGAACCGCGTGGGCGACGTCGCGGACATCGCGCTCGGCATCGTCGCGCCGGATGGGCGGGACGGCATGCGCTCGCACTGCGAGCAGTTCGCGGCGGCGAAGATTCCTTTCATTTTCGATCCCGGACAAGGGCTGCCGCTCTTCTCCGGCCCCGAGTTGATGGCGATGATCGACGCGGCGTCGTACCTCGCCGTGAACGACTACGAGGGACGGCTCCTGTCCGAGCGCACGGGCCTGTCGCAGGAGGCGATCGCCGAACGCGTCGACGCGATGATCGTCACGCTGGGCGCGGCCGGCGCACGGATCCACACGAACGGCACGGTGCTGGAGATTCCGGCGGTGAAGGCGGCCTCGGTCGTCGATCCGACGGGTTGCGGCGACGCCTTCCGGGCCGGGCTCCTGTACGGGATCGTCCACGGCTGGAGCTGGGAGCGCACCGGCCGCCTCGCGTCCGCGCTGGGCTCGCTCAAGATCGAATCGCGCGGCGGCCAGAATCACGCGGTGAGCCGCGAGGGCATCGCCAAGACCTATTACGAGGCGTTCCATGAAGACCTTTGGTGATACTGCCATCTTGCAGGAGCCGACCGACCCGGGTGGCGGCGGCCGCGCGGAATCGGTGAGGCAGGAGGGATCGCGATCCCGCGAATCGGTGCCGCTGCCACGGCGCGAAGGCCCGGTCACTCCGCTGCCCGTGCGGCTCGTGCGGTCCGCGCGCGCGACGCTGCACATCGTCGGCGGTCTCGCGACGACGGTTTTCGTGTTCCCCTGGATCGGCCAGGATGGACGACAGGTGCTGATCCGCCGCTGGTGCGTGCAGTTCCTGCGGATGCTCCGCGTCGAGGCCCGCGTGCACTGGCGCCACGACGGCGCGATGCCGGGCAACGTGCTGATCGTCGCCAACCACATCTCGTGGCTCGACATTTTCGTGCTCTCGTCGCTGCAGCCCGCGCGCTTCATCGCCAAGGCCGACCTGCGCCGCCTGCCCGTCGTCGGGCGGCTGATCGCCAACGTCGGGACGCTCTTCATCGAGCGCGAGCGGCGGCGCGATACGCACACCGTCAACCGCCATACCGTCGAAGCGCTCGCGCGCGGCGACGTCGTCGCCGTGTTCCCCGAAGGGACGACGAGCGACGGTGTCGGCCTGCTGAAGTTCCACAGCTCGCTCCTGCAGTCGGTCGTCGACGCGAAGGGCCACGTGCAGCCGATCGCGATTCGCTATCGCACGCCCGACGACGAGCATTGCATCGGCGCCCGCGTATGTCGGCGAGCTGAGCCTCGTCGGCTCCTTCTGGCGCGTGACGGGCGAGC
This sequence comes from uncultured beta proteobacterium, assembly GCA_963724545.1. Taxonomy (GTDB): domain Bacteria; phylum Pseudomonadota; class Gammaproteobacteria; order Burkholderiales; family Casimicrobiaceae; genus CAIWHR01. The sequence goes on along the minus strand of CAVRVC010000023.1, from coordinate 63,571 downwards.
GCGAGATCCTGGCCGAGCTGCACGTGATGCCGGCGTTCCCCGCGGGCGACGCGCATCGTCGCGAGCTCTCCCGCGCCGCCGAAGAAGCTATCCGAACGGCTTTGGCGTCACCGGCGCGCGCCCCGGAACCTGATAGACCCGGCGATCGTCGAGCCTGACCGCGGTCAGCGGGCCGCCCCACAGGCACCCCGAGTCCAGCATCAGCAGGTTCGGCGCGAGCTTCAACTCGAGCGTAGACCAGTGCCCGCAGACGATCGTCGCGGGCGCCGACGCGCGGTGCTCGTGCTCGAACCACGGACGAAAGCCGGGCGGCGCCATGTGCGGTCCGCGCTTCTCCTTGAAGTCCATCTCGCCGTCGGCGGTGCAGAAGCGCATGCGCGTGCACGCGTTGACGATCGCGCGCAGGCGATCGAAGCCGGCGAGATCGTCCCGCCAACGGCGAGGCTCGTCGCCGTAGAGATCGCGGAGGAAGGCGTCGGCATCGTCGCTCGCGAGCATCGTCTCGACCTCGACCGACAGCGCCACGGCCGCGGCGGCGGTCCAGGCGGGCGGCAGGCCCGCATGGACGAGGAGAAGATCGCCCTCGACCCTCACCAGCGGCCGGCGGGCGAGCCAGTGCAGGAGCTCGTCGCGATCGGGCGCGGCGAGGATGGGCGCGATCGTGTCCTGCCGGTGCGACTTCGTGTATCCGGCGGCAACCGTCAGCAGGTGCAGATCGTGGTTGCCGAGCACGGTGACGGCCGCGGCGCCGAGCGTTTTCACCTCGCGCAGCACCGCGAGCGAATCGGGTCCGCGATTGACGAGATCGCCGACGAGCCACAGCCGGTCGTCGCGCGCGGAGAAGCCGACGAGCTCGAGCAGGTGGCAGAACTCGGCGTGGCAGCCCTGGATGTCGCCGATCGCGTAGAGGCTCATGATGGGATCGCAGGCGCGTTCTCTTGCAGGAATGCGACGTCGGGCCTGCTAGAATCGTCGCCGATTCTAGCATCCGATCGCGCCGCTCTCCCTCCCCTTCGATGTCGTTTCCGCTCAATGCCGCGCAGCGCGAGGCGGTGCATTATCTCGACGGTCCGCTGCTGGTGCTGGCGGGCGCGGGCAGCGGCAAGACGCGCGTCATCACGGCGAAGATCGCGCATCTTCTCGCGCGCGGCCACGACGCAAGGCAGATCGCCGCGATCACGTTCACCAACAAGGCGGCGCGCGAGATGCGCGAGCGCGCGGCGGAGCTCCTGTCGCGCGAAGGGAAGGGCGACCTCGCCGGGGACGTCACCATATCGACGTTCCATGCGCTCGGCCTCAGGATCATCCGCGGCGACGCCGACGCGGTCGGCTTGAAGTCGGGGTTCTCGATCCTCGATCCGGCCGACATCGAGCCGATCGTCGCGGAGCTCCTGCAGACGACCGACCGTGGCCGCGCGCGCGCCGCGCAGTGGAAGATCAGCGCGTGGAAGAATGCGCTCGTCTCTCCCGCACAAGCGGCGAAGAGCGCAAAGAGCGACGACGACGCGGCCGCCGTGCAAGCCTATCGCCGTTACGACGAGACGCTGCGCGCCTATCGGGCGGTCGACTTCGACGACCTGATCGCGCTGCCGGTCGAGCTCCTGGCAACGCACAAGGCGGCCGCCGCGAAGTGGCGCGAGCGCTGCGGGCACCTGCTGGTCGACGAATACCAGGACACGAATCCGGCGCAGTACCGGCTCATCCGCCTCCTGGTCGGCGCGCGTGCGGCGTTCACCGTCGTGGGCGACGACGATCAGGCCATCTACGGCTGGCGCGGCGCGACGCTCGACAATCTCGGCCAGCTCCCGAAGGACTACCCGTCGGTGAAGGTGATCAAGCTCGAGCAGAACTACCGGTCGACGGCGCGCATCCTGCGCTCGGCGAACGCGCTGATCGCGAACAATCCGAAGCTCTTCGACAAGAAGCTCTGGAGCGAGCGCGGGCACGGCGATCCGATCCGCGTGTCGCCCGCGGCCGACGACGAGGCCGAAGCCGAGGGCGTGGTCCGGCGGCTGATGGCGCACCGCTTCGAGCATCGCGGTCGCTACGGCGACTACGCCATTCTCTATCGCGGCAATCATCAGGCGAAGGTGTTCGAGCAGCATTTGCGCGCGCAAGGCGTGCCGTACGGCATTTCCGGCGGCCAGTCGTACTTCGAGCGCGCGGAGATCCGCGACATCGTCGCGTATCTGCGCCTCATCGCCAACGACGACGACGACCCGGCGTTCATTCGTGCGGTGACGACGCCGAAGCGCGGCATCGGCGCGACGACGCTGGAGCGATTGGGCGCCATCGGCGGGGCCCGGCAGGAGAGCCTCTTCGCCGCCGTGTTCGCCGACGAGGCGCGCACCGGCATCCCGGCTCGCCAGCGCGAGAGCCTCGGCGCGTTCTGCACGCTGATCAACGGCCTGCGCTACCGCGCCGAGCGCGAGCCGGCATCGCGGCTCCTCGACGAGCTCGTCGTCGCGATCGGCTACGAGGATTATCTCGACGCCAGCGGCGATCGCAAGCAGGCGGAGGCGCGCTGGCGCAGCGTCCGTGACTTCATCGGCTGGATGGCGGCCAAGGGCGAGGCGGACCGGAAGAACCTGCTGGAGCTCACGCAGACGATCGCCCTCATCACGATGCTCGAGGGCCAGGACGGGCGCGAGCCGGACGCGGTGCGGCTCTCCACGCTGCACGCGGCGAAAGGACTCGAGTTTCCGCATGTCTTCCTCGTGGGCCTGGAGGAGGGGCTGCTGCCGCATCGCGAGACGATCGCGAGCGGCAACGTCGACGAGGAGCGGCGCCTCTTCTACGTCGGCATCACGCGCGCGCAGCGGAGCCTTCATCTGTCCTTCTGCCGGCGCCGCCGGCGCGCGGGCGAGCCGATCGAATGCCATCCGTCGCGCTTCCTCGCCGAGCTCGCCTCGGAGGACCTCCGCTGGTCCGGCGAGCCCCTCCCCGCCGATGAGGCGGCGCGCGAGAAGTCGGCCGGACGGGAGCGCCTCAAACAGATGAAGGCGATGCTGGCGGCCAAATAGCGCGAACTGCCGGGTCCGCGATCCGCCGCGCCGGACCCGATTGACGAACCTCGCGCACGCCGGGGATAATTTCCCATCGCGCCGATTTGAGCTTCAGCTTGCGGGCGCGTAACAAATGCCGCTAAAGCGAGGTGAGGCTCGATCCGGGAACGCCCCGGCAGCGCGCGCCAAACCCGTTCGGCGGAGGTCGAACGGGTTTTTTGTTTCGGGGGCGCCCATGGACAACGACAAGCCGCCGCGGGGATTCACGACCGCGATCCTGCACTCCGACCGCGATGCCGGCGTCGAGCACGGCGCGCTGCACAAGCCGTTGCACGTTTCGGTCGCCTACGGCTACCGCGACGCGCGCGACCTCGCCGCCGTGTTCCAGGGCCGCGCCCAGGGGTATGCGTACGGCCGGCAGGGCAATCCGACGACCGCCGCGCTCGAGGCGAAGGTGACGAAGATGGAGGACGGTGTCGCCACCGTCTGCTTCGCGACGGGCATGGCGGCGATCGGCGCGATGATGCTCTCGCTGCTGCGCCAGGGCGACCACGTCGTGTCGAGCCAGTTCCTGTTCGGCAACACGGTGAGCCAGTTCGGCACGCTGGCGGCGCACGGCGCGAACATCACCTTCGTCGACGCGACCGACGTCGCCAACGTGGAGCGCGCGCTGACGCCGGCCACGAGGCTCATCTTCGTCGAGACGATCGCCAACCCGCGCACGCAGGTCGCGGACCTCGCGCGCATCGGGGAGCTCGCGAGGCTGCGGGGCATCCTCTACGTCGTCGACAACACGATGACCTCGCCCGCGCTGTTCCGTCCCAAGGCGGTCGGCGCGGGGCTCGTGATCAACGCGCTCACCAAGTACATCGGCGGCCACGGCAACGCGCTCGCCGGCAGCGTCACCGACACCGGCAGTTTCGACTGGACGCGCTATCCCAACATCGCCGAGAACTACAAGTCGCAGCCGCCGGCGCTGTGGGGCATCCAGCAGATCCGCAAGAAGGGGCTGCGCGACTGGGGCGGGACGCTATCGGCGGCGGACGCACACCACGTCGCCGTCGGCGCCGAAACGCTCGCGCTGCGGATGGAACGCACGTGCGCCAACGCGCTGGCGCTCGCGCAGTTTCTCGAGGCGCACCCGGGTGTCCGCAACGTCTACTACCCGGGTCTGCCGTCGCACGCGCAGCATGCGATCGCACGCACGCTGTTCCGCGCCTACGGCGGACTCTTCGCCTTCGAGCTGCCGGACGGCGTCGACTGCTTCGACTTCCTGAACCGGCTCGGCATCGTCGTGTCTTCGTCGAATCTCGGCGACAACCGGACGCTCGCGATACCGGTTGCGCATACGATCTTCTGGGAGATGGGTCCGGAGCGCCGCGCCGGGATGGGCATCGTCGACGGCCTGATCCGCGTGTCGGTCGGCATCGAGGACCGCGACGACCTGATCGCCGATTTCAAGCAGGCGCTGGCGGGTCCGCGTTAGACCGGGCTTGCCGACGCGAGGATCGCGCGACTGTTCTCGCCTGAGCGCGGCGAGCGCCGCTTGCTTCTCGCTCAGGGTGCCGCGATTCGCGTCTGCCTGCGGGTACCCGGTGCAGCCGGCGGTCGGACCCCCACGTCCGACGCGCAGCCGTACCACCCGCGACGGCGGACCGCGGCACATGCGCTCGCCGCAAGCGGCGCACTCCGCGCTTCGACACGACGGTGGATCGTGTGTCCTAATCGGAATTGGACCTGACGGACAATGTCCGATCAAGTTGGTGCGCCTTCGATGCAAGGACCGAGATCGACACTCAGCCGCTACTGGGTGCAGCGGCGTGAACGGATGCAAGCGCGAAACCGGCCGTTCAGTCCGCGCAACTGGCGCTATCGGCGTGCGCCGTGAAAAGGCGGCGCTTTCCAGTGGGTGCAAACCCCACCCGGCAACCGCTCCAGCCGGAAGCAACCGGAGCAGGCATGGAGGTGACGAAATGTCTGAAGCCTTCGGGTAAGCGTGCCACGAATTGGTGGCAGCGCGAGTGTGCAGGCCGCAACGTGAGTGAACGCCGAGCAAGCCTCGAAAAGCTAGATGTGCGGGACGACCCGACTGTCGTATCGGGGAAGTCTGTCACGACTGGATGGATGAGCGAGTTAGTGCCGCCAGTCGCTGCGCCGGGGTAGTGGCGGCAGCATGTACACAAGGAAAGCGCGCGCAACACGGGAAGCCCCTTGGCGTGGTCGGGGACGACCAACCGGACTCCGGTGACGGAGAGGCCGGGCGCTCTGGGGTGGCGGAGAGGCTCGTAGTACCGCTGAAGCCGGGTAATGCCGGTGGAGGGAAGGGGCCTTGGTTCAAGACAAACGCAGTACGTAGCGAGGGACCTGGAGATTGGGCAACCTAGCAACTCCGACGAGTGTTCAGAAACTGCGGATGGCGTTACACGCGAAAGCGAAGGCTGAAGCCGGCTATCGCTTCTACGCGCTGTACGACAAGATCAGCCGTGAGGACATCCTGGCCCAGGCCTGGGCCCAGTGCCGCTCCAACAAGGGCGCACCGGGCGTGGACGGTCAGGACTTCGCGGATATCGAGGCGTATGGCGTGCAGCGGTGGCTCGGCGAACTGGCGCTTGCGCTCAGGAATGAGGACTATCGACCGGATCCGATCAGAAGAGTGTTCATACCGAAAGCCAACTCGACGGCGAAGAGCCCCAAGCTCAGGCCGTTGGGCATTTCGACCTTGCGCGATCGAGTGTGCATGACAGCAGCGATGCTGGTGCTCGAGCCGATCTTTGAAGCCGACCTTCCACCCGAGCAGTATGCCTACCGGCTGGGCCGCAATGCCCAGCAGGCGGTGATCGAGGTGGAAGAGACGCTGTTCAGAGGCCACCCGGAAGTTGTAGACGCCGACCTCGCGGACTACTTCGGGTCCATTCCGCACGCCGAACTGATGCTGTCGCTTGCGCGGCGCATCGTGGACCGGCGCGTGCTGCATCTGATCAAGATGTGGTTGGAATGCGCCGTGGAGGAGACTGACAAACGTGGTCGGAAGACACGCACGACCCAGGCCAAAGATCAACGGCGCGGCATTCCGCAAGGGTCTCCCATCTCACCACTGCTGGCCAATCTGTACATGCGCCGCTTCGTGCTGGGGTGGAAGAAACGCGGGCTGGAGCACAGCCTTGGTACTCGGATCGTGACCTACGCCGACGATCTCGTGATCCTGTGCAGAAAGGGCAAGGCCGAAGAGGCGCTGTCCCGACTGCGCGAGATCATGGGCAAGCTCAAGCTGACGGTCAACGAAGAGAAGACACGAATCTGCAAGGTGCCGGAAGGTCAGTTCGACTTCCTGGGTTACACGTTCGGGCGGATCTATTCGCCGACCACCGGCAAGGCCCGTCTGGGCATGTGGCCGTCGAAGAAGAGTATTCGCCGCATGGTCGAGCAGGTTCATGACCTAACCGACCGGCAAACCGGATGGCAATTGCGCCGGTTGCGTATCAAGTATCAGTCAGGCGACGCAAGGGCGGGACTTATCCCCTCTCGCACTTATTCGTCGAAGGTGAGGACCGCATGCAGGTCACGCTGCTGCCTGAGTGTCTCGACGACTACATCACCGAGGACAACCCGGTCCGCGCGATTGACGCCTTCGTCGCAGAGCTCGATCTGAAGCAGCTGGGCTTTGCCGGCGCTGATCCGGCCGCAACGGGGCGGCCGGCATACCACCCGGCGGTGCTGCTCAAGATCTACATCTACGGTTACTTGAACCGGATTGGGTCCAGTCGGCGGCTGGAGCGCGAGGCTCAGCGTAACGTCGAGTTGATGTGGCTGACCGGTCGACTGGCGCCAGACTTCAAGACCATTGCCGACTTCCGACGGAACAACGGCACCGGCATCCGCAACGTCTGTCGCCGCTTCGTCCTGCTGTGCCGGGACCTGAAGCTGTTCTCGCAGGCGATCGTGGCCATCGACAGCAGCAAGTTCAAGGCGGTCAATAGCCGGGATCGCAACTTCACTCCTGGCAAGGTCGATCGGCGTCAGCAGCAGATCGAAGAGAGTATCCAACGCTACCTGGACGCCTTGGAAACGGCCGACCGCACCCAGCCCGCTGAGGTCGAGGCCAAGACCGAACGGCTGCGCGAGAAGATCAAGACACTGCGGCAACAGATGCGGCGCATGGATCAGATCCGCGAGCCGTTGAAGCAGCAGCCCGACGAGCAACTGTCGCTGACCGACCCTGACTCGCGCTCGATGATGTCGCAGGCCAAGGGCACCGGTGTCGTGGGTTACAACGTTCAAGCCGCGGTCGATGCCAAGCACCACCTGATCGTGGCACACGAGGTGACCAATATCGGCAGCGACCGGGCGCAGTTGAGCAAGATGGCGGTCGCCGCCCGCGAGGCGATGGGCAGGCGCCGCCTGCAAGCCATTGCTGATCGGGGCTACTTCAACGGACTGGAGATCCTGGCCTGTGATGAAGCGGGCATCACCCCGCTGGTGCCGAAGCCGATGACGTCCATTGCCAAAGCTGCCGGCCGGTTCAGCAAGAATGACTTCATCTACATCGCGAAGGATGACCAGTACCAGTGCCCCGCCGGCGAGCGGGCTATCCATCGCTACAGCCGGCTGGAAGATGGGCTGGTGGCGCGTGTGTACTGGCCCAGCGCGTGTCCACGATGCCCTATCCGACATCAGTGCACGACCGGAGATTACCGCCATATCCGACGCTGGGAGCGCGAGGAGATCATCGAGGCGATGCAGCGGCGCCTGGATCGAAAGCCACAGGCGATGACGCTACGCCGGCGCACCATCGAGCATGTGTTTGGAACGGTCAAGCAGTGGATGGGCGCAACTCACTTCCTCACCCGAGGACTGCGGCAGGTCGGCACCGAGATGAGCCTGCACGTCCTCGCTTACAACCTCAAACGAGTAATTCAGTTGCTCGGGATGGCGAGAACGATGAAGGCGATCTCGGCCAACAGCGGCCTTACAGCACAGCCACTGAGAGCGGTCGTTCGATGGCGCTGTCGAGTGATAGCGGAGCATCGAGCGTAGACTTACTTGCAGGCGTGTCCGGGAGAACGTGGTTAGACAGCAAGTGTTAGACAGGCCGGGGTCGCTCGCTGCGAAGGCGACGCTGGTTGCGCCAACCGAACGATCCAATGAACAGACGCGACGCTATCGCCGCACTACTTGCTCTCGGCACAGGCGCCGGGCCGAGTGTTACGCGCGCTCAATCCAGGCCATCGGCAGATAGCCGAACATTGGGCGTCTTGGCGCCTGCTTCTTCTTCCCAGGACGCGGAGCGCTTTTTTTCTTGGTGTGCTCCGTGCCCAGTTGAAGGCGCTAGGGTGGATCGAGGGACAGAATCTGATCATCGAGGGTGCATTCGCCGACTACAAGGCCGAACGGTATCCTGCGCTGGCCGAGGAACTGGTACGTAAGCGTGTGGATGTCATCTGGGCGTACACCGGACCGGCCGCGGTCGCTGCGGCGCGGGCGACCAAGACGATTCCGATTGTGTTCGCGGCGGTTCCCTGGCCCGTCGAAACGGGCCTCATCGACTCGTTTGCCCGACCGGGGCGCAATGTCACAGGGGTGTCGAGCTACACCGGATTGGAGGTATCCGCGAAGCGCCTCGAGTTTCTCAAGGAAATTGCGCCAACCGCGATTCGGCTTTCCTGGATTCTCGACTCGAGTATGGAGGTGACCCTCGATGGGGGTAGATTCGATATCCGCCCTCTACTCGACTCGGCCGCAAGAAAGCTGGGCTATGACGTCCGCTACCACTACATTGCGAAAGACGAAGACTTTGGCCCTGCGTTCGCGGACATCCTCAACTTTCGTGCGCAGGCGCTAGCGTTGGCGGGCAGTCCCGCTACCTTTGCGGCGCGTGAGCGTATCGCCGCGTTTGCCTTGCAAAACCGGCTGCCGAGCGCCGCCGCGGCTTCTTGGTTCGTCGAGGCGGGCGGCCTGCTTTCCTACGATAATGCGGGTGTGGGTACGGCTTCAATCGTACGCGGTGTCGAGTATGTCGATCGCATATTCCGCGGCACCCGTCCCGCTGACCTGGCGGTCGATCGGCCGGGCAGCTATCAGTTGGTGATCAACCTCAAGACCGCCAAGGCCCTTGGTCTCGCGGTCCCGCAATCGGTGCTGCTCCGCGACCCCCGGTTGATCGAATAATCGGCCACCCGATCGGCTGCTCGTCGCTGTCCGGCTTAATCTGCGAGCGTCCGCTTCTCTAAAGCGCGACGGGCGGCAGCGGGTCGAACTGAGACCGTCGCCGATCAGTCCGAGTCCGAGCACCGAAAAGGAGCTTGTTGGTGATGCGGCCTAAGCGTCGATTAAATTGCCGTACTGACGGGATGGCGGCGCAGGTCTAAACTGAACTCGTGTCATAACGCATGACATATAGGTCAAACGGATCACCTAGAACGAGGAGAGAATAATGATCACCTTTACCCGTACTGCATCAATCGCACCAGGCAAGACCGCTGACGCCGTGGCCTTCGGCCATGAGGTCGCCAAGTACATCAAGGAGAAGCACGGCACGACGCTCGAAGTGCTCATGCCCATCGGCGGCAACCCTGCCCGCATTGCGTGGCACACCAAGTATGAAAGCCTGGGGCAATGGGAGACACTGACCGCCAAGCTACTGGCCGACAAGACGTACATGGAAATCGTTTCAAAGCACGCTGCCACCTTCCTTCCCGGATCGGTTTGCGACCACATCTGGCGGACGATTTGACGTTACTGCATTGCCGCCGAGACGCGCGCGCCTAAGGCGCTTTGGAAGTTGAAGAAGTGCAGGGATCAGCAGAAGGCCGAACGGTCAATTCTTCCGAGGGCGGACCCTGTTCAACAGGGTTCGCCGACGAGGAGGTGACGCGCGCACAGTTGTGGTTGCAATGCCGTCGACATCCGCGTCGGCGGTCCCTTGTGGACCCGTGAACGTCTGCTTCGGCAAGGCTCGACCGTCCGGAGTGGGTCGGTCAGAGTCAACCACGCGCCGGCGCTGAACGGCGGCACTACGATCCGCAGTAGTCCTTCATGCCCCGATGGCTGCCCCGCGTTGTACAGCGGCCGCTCAGTCGAATCGCATCAATGCCGGTGACCGGCCAACAGCACATAGCGCACTCTGCCCCAAGCGTATATCACGTCTCATCGGTTGCCCACTTGGGGCTCGAAGAAGGTTGTGTTGTTTACAACCGAGAGAACCCACATCGGAGTCGACACTTGCGATACGCCGAGATCTACAAAGAACGTGTAGGGGCTCGCGTAGGAATAGTCGACGCAGTCCGGTACGCCGCCCTGACAGGGCTGCAACACGTAGGCTGCTGGATCGTAATTTAAACAATATCCGCCCTTGGATCGCGGCGCCTACGGCCGGGAGGCTAGGTGGTGCGCGGGAAGACGGCGCTGTGCCGGGTGAGAAGGTCACAGCTTGCGGCGAAGCCGTGAGTTCCACCTGGCGCGGCACCGAGCGGCTGAATCGACATGGCGAATGCAACCGCGGCAAGGGCAACGAACTTCATCTAAGGGACTCCTTCAACATTAAAATAGGTGGGGACACCTTACCGCAACTTGCGAGGACAAGCACCATTCGCGCCAATTGATAACACATTCATCGAAACAATCGCTTGGTCTCGTACGCGAGTTGATTGGCTTGGCGAGGTGTAAGTGGCGCCGACAACGTGCGCTGACGTGCCGGATGTCCCGGGTTGAGCCCATGCCACGCTCGCGCGCTGACGGGTTGATCGCCGAATGGGGCGAAGCGTTATCGGGTCGCCCGAACCTGACAACGCACGGGCGCAGCGATCGGACGTGCCGGAACGTCAGCTTCTCGCAAGCCCGTTAGTCCGCTCAGGGTCGATAGCTCCATTTCGCCAGACCGTATCGAATGGCTCCTTCCCGCCTACGGAAGCGATCAGCCAGTCGGCTCCCGTCAACGATAACTGATCGCCGAGCTCGACCCGTCAAGGTGAGAGGCCATCTAACACTGTCTGCACGATCTCGCGGTTAAGACAGACATGCGCGAGGACCGCGAAGGCCTTGCCGAATCGGCGGATCCGAAGGCGGTCTTCAAGGCATCGGCAGGACGCGTCAAGGCGTGGCGGGAGGCAAGCCTCCCACCACGCCAATCCAACGACTGACCAACGTTCTCAGACTTCGCGCGTGCGCCCGCCGTCCGCGTCGAATTCGAGGTAGCTGCCGCGGTCGTACCAGTCGGCGAGCACGTAGCGCTCGCGGTCGCGACCGTCGACGGTGAGCCGATGGTGCGCCGGGCGGTGCGTGTGGCCGTGGATCATCCGCGCGACGCCGGCTTCGCGAAACGCGGCGTCGACCGCGGCGGGCTCCACGTCGAGGATCGCCTCCGGCTTCATGGCAGTCGCGGCGCGGCTCCTGCCGCGCAGCCAGTTGCCGATGCCGCGGCGAACCGGGTACGGCAGCGCGAGAAAGTACGGTTGCCGTCGCCGGTCGTGCGTGAACGCGCGAAAGCGCTGGTAGGACACGTCCGACGTGCACATCTCGTCGCCATGCATCAGCAGCGTCGGCGTGCCGGCGACGTCGACGACGATTCGCTCCGCGAGGAGCGTCGCGCCGGCGGCCGTCGGCGAAGCGCGGGCCGAGCAGGAAGTCGCGGTTGCCGACGATGATGCCGACCGGTACGCCGGCGTCGGCGACGCCGCGCAACGCGGACGCGACGCCGGACGCCATCGGCTCGCGCAGCTGGTCATCGCCGATCCACTGGTCGAAGAGGTCGCCGAGCACGTACAGGCTGCTGCCGCGCGGGCCGGTCCCGCGCAGAACGATTCGAACGCCGCCACGAGCGCCGGTCGCGCCGGCGACAGGTGGAGGTCGGAGATGAACAGCGTCGGCTTTATGCGACTTCCTCGGCGCGCGTGATGACGACGTCCTGCGTCGGAACGTCCTGGTGGAAGCCGCTGCTGGCCGTCTTCACGCCCTTGATCTTGTCGACGACGTCCTGCCCGGCGGTGACCTTCCCGAAGACGCAATAGCCCCAGCCCTGCGGGCTCGGCCCCTTGTGGTCGAGGAAGTCGTTGTCGGCGACGTTGATGAAGAACTGCGCGGTCGCCGAGTGCGGGTCCGACGTGCGCGCCATCGCGACCGTGTAGCGCTTGTTCTTGAGGCCGTTGCCGGCCTCGTTTCCGATCGGCGCGCGCCCCTTCTTCTCCTTCATCCCCGGTCGCCATGCCGCCGCCCTGGATCATGAAGCCGTCGATCACGCGGTGGAAGATCGTGTTGTCGTAGTGGCCGTCACGCACGTACTGCAGGAAATTGGCGACGGTCACCGGCGCATTCTCCGTATCGAGCTCGAGCGTGATATCGCCGTGGTTGGTGTGCAGGATGACCATGAGCGTACGTCCTTATTTCGCGGCGTCGACGACGATCGCCTTGTTGATGATGACCTTCTCGGTCGGGACGTCCTTCGGGAACGGGCCTCCCGTCCCGGTCGGCGTCTTCGCGATCTTGTCGACCACGTCCATCCCCTCGATCACCTTGCCGAAGACCGTGTAGCCGTAGCCTTGCGGGTCCGCCGAGCGGAAGTTCAGGAACTTGTTGTCGGCGACGTTGATGAAGAACTGCGCGGTCGCGGAGTTGGGGTCGCCGGTGCGGGCCATCGCGAGCGTGCCGGGAACGTTCATCAGCCCGGCCTTGCTCGACTGCTCGGCTTCGATCGCGATCGGCGGCTTCGTCGGCTTCTGCTTGAAGTCGGGCGTGAAGCCGCCGCCCTGGATCATGAAGCCCGGGATCACGCGGTGGAACTGCGTGCCGTCGTAGTGCTTGGCTTTGACGTAGTCGAGGAAGTTCGCGACGGTCTTCGGCGCGGCGTCGGGGAAGAGCTCGACCTTGATCTTGCCGGCAGTCGTGTCGAACTCGACCTGCGGATTGGCGGCCTGCGCCGAAAACGCGAACGCAGCGGCGAGCACTGCGGCGGCGATGGGGAAGAGGCGATGCAGCATCGATGGACTCCTTGGTTGGAATGGATGCCGGCGATCCGGCTAGGATTTCGGCTTGGGCGACGACGCGTTCGCGAGCAGGTCGCGCACCAGCACGAGCTTCGCCGGCGCCGACTTGTTGGTCTTGTCGAGCTTCGCCGCCTTTCCGTACTCCTCGGCTGCGAGGCGGGCGTAGATGTCGCCCAGGTTCTCGTGCGGGACCGACCAGTCGGGTGCCGTGCGGATGGCGGTTTCCAGCGCCACGCGCGCGCTTTCGTACTGGCCGCGCTGCGCGAGGATCACGGCGAGATTGTTGTAGGGTTCCGGCAACTCGGGGTAATCGTCGATCAGCCCGCGAAACAGGGCGATGGCCGCGTCGCCCCGGCCCTGCTCGGTTTCCGCGACGCCCTTGAGAAAACGCGCGCGCGGCTCGCGCGGACGGGTCGCGAGCAGCGCATCGAGCTTTTCCTCGGCCAGCGAATACTTCTGCTCCCCGAGAAGCGCCGACGCTTCTTTCAGGGCGGTGGCGTACTGCCTGCGCGCCTCCTCCGGAATCTCGCGGTCGCCCTGCGCGAGTGCGCAGGCGCACGGGAGGGCCAGCGCAAGCAGAAGGATTCGGATCCGGCGGAGCATCGTTCGGGGCGCGCGGCATCCGCTCGAAAGCGGAAGGCGGCGCTCATTCTAGCAGGGACGACCCGACTCCGACCCGAGGCGCGCGACCGTCGCCTCGATCAGCCGGCGCGAGATCGAGATCGATGGCGGCAGGCGCGGCACCGCGTCCCATGCGAACCACCTCGCCTCGGCGATCTCGGTGGGGTCGAGCCGCAATTCTCCGCCCGCGTATTCGGCGGTGTAGGCGATCATCAGGGAGTGGGGGAACGCCCACGACTGGCTGGAGAAGTAGCGGATGCCGTCGACCTCGAGTCCCACTTCCTCCCGCACTTCGCGGTGGATGCAGTCCTCGATCGTCTCTCCCGGCTCGACGAAGCCCGCGAGCGCGCTGTACATTCCCGGCGGAAAGCGCGGCGAGCGCGCGAGCAGCACCTCGGTCCCGCGCGTGACGAGCACCATCATCGCCGGGGTCACGCGCGGATAGGCGACATAGCCGCATGCCGGGCATTCCTTGGCGCGCTCGCCGGCCTTGTCGAGCGTCGGCGTTCCGCAGCGGCCGCAATAGCGATGCGTGCGGTCCCATTCGACGACCTGAAAGGCCCGCGCCGCGATGGCGAGCAATGGTTCGGGGAGCCGGAAGAAGAGCGAGCGCAGTCCGGCATACCGCCATCCGGAGGGCTCCGGCGCGGTCGCGGCAAGTGGCACCGCGACGCAGGCGACGCCGGCAAGCTCGCCGAGGTAGTGCCGGTCACCTGCGAGGCCGAGGCCCTCCAGGCCGGAGAGGTCGGGCACCGAAGGCGCTTCCTCGGGCCCGCCGACCAGGATCCTGTCGTCGCGGAACGCGAAGGCGAGGGTGTTGGCCGGCAGTGCGTCGGGCCGGGCGTGGCTGGGTGTGAATCCTTGCGGCGTGTGCATGAGCGTTGGTTCGCTCGCGCGCAGGCATGTTCCCTGCGCGCCAGCGACGATGCCATGATAGGTCAAAGGGAGTCAGACATCGCGATCGGCTATAATTTTCCTTTCCCGCGAAGGATTTACGATGGAAGCCGAACGCCAGAACCAGATCGCCGCCTCGCTCGAGGATCTGCGCAAGCGCACCGCCGATCTGCGGAGGTATCTTTGACTTCGATGTGAAGGCCGTGCGGCTCGCCGAGGTCGCGCGCGAGCTCGAAGACCCGAAGATCTGGGACGACCCCAAGCGCGCCCAGGATCTCGGCAAGGAAAAGAAGATGCTGGAAGGGGTCGTCGACACGCTGACGCGGCTCGACGCCAATCTCGCGGACAGCGCCGAGCTCTTCGGACTCGCGCGCGCCGACAACGACGACGCGACGCTCGAGGCGGTGGCTCACGACGTCGCCGCGATCGAGAAGTCCGTCGGCGACATGGAATTCCGCCGGATGTTCAGCAATCCGATGGACCCGGCGTCGTGCTTCATCGACATCCAGGCCGGGTCCGGCGGCACCGAGGCGCAGGACTGGGCGGCGATGCTCGAGCGCATGTACCTCCGCTACTGCGAGCGCAAGGGCTATCGGACCGAGGTGCTCGAGGAGTCCGCGGGCGAAGTCGCCGGCATCAAGAGCGCGTCCATCAAGGTGAACGGCGACTACGCGTACGGCTATCTGCGCACCGAGGTCGGCGTGCACCGGCTCGTCCGCAAGAGCCCGTTCGACTCGAACGCCCGCCGGCACACGTCGTTCGCGAGCGTCTTCGTCTATCCCGAGGTGGACGACTCCATCGAGGTCGACATCAATCCCGCCGACCTGCGCATCGACACCTTCCGCGCGTCGGGCGCCGGCGGCCAGCACATCAACAAGACCGACTCCGCCGTGCGCATCACGCACCTGCCGACCAACATCGTCGTCCAGTGCCAGAACGACCGGTCGCAGCACCGGAACCGCGCCGAGGCCATGGCGATGCTGAAATCGAAGCTCTACGAGCTCGAGCTCCGGAAGCGCCGCGAGGAGCAGCAGAAGCTCGAGGACTCGAAGACCGACATCGGCTGGGGCCATCAGATCCGCTCCTACGTGCTCGACCAGTCGCGGATCAAGGATCTCCGCACGAACTACGAGGTCGGCAACACGCAGGCCATCCTCGACGGCGATCTCGACGACTTCATTGCGGCCAGCCTGAAGCAGGGTGTGTAGATGATGAACAGCCCCCACGCTCGCTGCGTTCATCGCCCTCGAGGGGGCGCACAGCGCGCCTCAGTTGGGTCGACGCGGCCGTGCGCGCGCCAGGTCGCATGACCGCATTCATCTTCGACATCGACGGCACGATCATCGACTCGATGCGCTTCCACGAGCGCTCGTGGGACGTCTTCCTGACGCGGCGCGGCGTGCCGACGGTCGGCGAGGACTTCTTCCGCCGCACCGCCGGGCGGACCGGCGTCGAGGTGATGCGGGAGCTCTTCGGAGCGCGGCCCGAGCCCGACCTGCACGCGCTCGTGCGGGAGAAGGAGGAGATCTACCGCGAGCTCTTCGCGCCCGAGTTTCGCGAGATCGCGGGGTTCCGCGCGTTCGCACGGGAAGCGAAGGCAGCCGGCGTGCGCCTGGCGTGCGCGACGGCAGGCGACCCGGACAACATCGCGTTCGCGCTGGGCGGGCTCGCGATGGACGACTTCTTCGACGCGGCCGTCGGCGCGCACGACGTCGCGCGGGGCAAACCCGAGCCCGATCTCTTCCTGCTCGCGGCGCAGCGCATCGGGGTCGCCCCGGCGCATTGCCTGGTGTTCGAGGATGCGCCGCTCGGCATCGAGGCCGCGCGCCGCGCTGGAATGCGCGCGGTCGCCATCGCGTCGACGGTCCCCGCCGAAGAGCTGGGCGCGCCGCGGCACGTGATCGCACGCGCGACGGACTTCACCACGCTGGACGCGCGGGCCCTCGCGGCGCACCTTCCCGGCTGAACCTCCACCGAAAGCACGCCCCAAGTCATGGACAAGAATCCCCAGGCGCCCGCACCGGCGGTCGACGAGAACCAGATCATCGCCGAGCGGCGCGGGAAGCTCGCGGCGCTGCGGACGCAGGGCCAGGCGTTTCCGAACGACTTTCGCCGCGATGCGCTCGCCGCGGACCTCCACGCCCGATTCGGCGCCAGGACGAACGAGGAGCTCGAGCCGCTCGGCATCGTGGTCACGGTCGCGGGCCGGATGCTGCTGAAGCGCGTGATGGGCAAGGCGAGCTTCGCGACGATCCAGGACATGTCGGGCCGGCTTCAGCTCTACATCACCTCGGATGCGGTGGGCGCCGAGGTCCACGACGCGTTCAAGCACTGGGACCTGGGCGACCTGGTCGGCGCGACCGGCCACGTGTTCAAGACCCGCACCGGCGAGCTTTCGCTCAAGGTGACCTCGCTCCGCCTGCTGGCGAAGGCGTTGCGCCCGCTCCCCGAGAAGTTCCACGGCCTCGCGGACCAGGAGCAGCGCTACCGCCAGCGCTACGTCGACCTCATCACGAACACGGAGTCGCGCGACGTCTTCGTCAAGCGCTCGAAGATCGTGCAGGCGATCCGCGAGTTCTTCGTCGCCCGCGGCTACCTCGAGGTCGAGACGCCGATGATGCATTCGATTCCGGGCGGAGCCGCCGCGAGGCCGTTCGAGACGCACCACAACGCGCTCGACATGAAGCTCTTCCTGCGCATCGCGCCGGAGCTCTATCTCAAGAAGCTCGTCGTCGGCGGCCTGGAGAAGGTGTTCGAGATCAATCGCAACTTCAGGAACGAAGGCATCTCGACCCGGCACAATCCCGAGTTCACGATGCTCGAGTTCTACGAGGCCTATCAGGACTACCGCTACCTGATGGACCTCACCGAGACGCTGTTCCGCGACGTCGCGCAGAACGTCGTCGGAACCACGACCGTGACCTACCAGGGAATATCGATCGAGCTCGGCAAGCCGTTCGACCGCCTGACGATGGCCGAGGCGATCCACAAGTACAACCCGAAGTACTCGCTCGCGGAGCTCGCGAAGCCGGATTACGTGAAAGTCGCGCTCGCGCCGCTCGACGTCGAGGTCTTTCCCACGGACGGCATCGGGCTCCTGCAACTCAAGCTGTTCGAGGCGACGACCGAGGACAAGCTCGTGCAGCCGACGTTCATCGTCGCGCACCCGACCGACGTGTCCCCGCTCGCGCGGGCGAACGATGCGAATCCGGCGGTGACCGACCGTTTCGAGCTCTTCATCACCGGGCGCGAGCTCGCGAACGGCTTTTCGGAATTGAACGATCCGGAGGACCAGGCGGCGCGCTTCCGGAGCCAGGTCGACGCGCGCGAGGCAGGCGACGAGGAGGCGATGTATTACGATGCCGACTACATCCGAGCGATGGAGTACGGCCTGCCGCCGACAGCCGGCGAGGGCATCGGCATCGACCGGCTCGTGATGCTGCTGACCGATTCGCCGTCGATCCGCGACGTGATCCTGTTTCCGCAGCTGAAGCCGGAAGGTTGAGGAGTCCCGACAAATGGCGACCGATTTTCGCAGCGACACCGTGACGCGTCCCACGCCCGGGATGCGCGCCGCCATGGCGGCCGCCGAAGTGGGCGACGACGTGCTGGGCGACGATCCGACGGTGATCGCGCTCGAAGCCGAGGTGGCGGAGCTGCTCGGCTTCGAGGCGGCCCTCTTCCTGCCGTCGGGGACGCAATCGAATCTCGTCGGCGTGATGACGCACTGCGCGCGCGGCGAGGAATACATCGTGGGCCAGGAGGCGCACACTTACCGGTACGAGGCGGGAGGCGCGGCGGTGCTGGGAAGCGTGCAGCCGCAGCCGCTCAACAACGCGGCGGATGGCACCATTCCTCTTCCCGACATCGAGGCCGCGATCAAGCCGGACGACGCGCATTTCGCGCGGACGCGCCTCGTCGCCCTCGAGAACACGATCGGCGGCAAAGTGCTGCCCGCAGGCTACGCGGCCGCGGTGCGCGAGCTCGCCGATGCCCACGGCCTCTCGCTGCACCTCGACGGCGCGCGGCTGTGGAACGCCGCGGTGAAGCAGGGCGTGCCGCCGCACACCATTGCCCGGGATTTCGATTCGGTCTCCGTCTGCCTGTCGAAGGGCCTCGGCGCGCCGGTGGGCTCGGTGCTGTGCGGAGGCCGCGACTTCATCAAGGCCGCGCGGCGCTGGCGCAAGATGCTGGGCGGCGGCATGCGGCAGGCCGGAATCATCGCGGCGGCCGGACGCTATGCGCTCGCGAACAACATCGCGCGGCTCGCCGAGGATCACGCGAATGCGGCCCGGCTCGCGGCGGGACTCGCGAAGCACGCCGACCTCGCCGTGGCCCCGGCGGTCACGAACATGGTCTTTGTGGTGGTCCCGGAGAAGCTCGCCGCGCCGTTCGCGGCGCACCTCGCGGCAGACGGCGTGCGACCCTACGGGACGGCGCGCCAGCGCTGGTGCACGCATCTCGACGTGTCGACCGCCGATGTCGACGCGGCGATCGCCTCCGTCGACCGGTTCTTCCGGGAGCGCCACTGACGGGACGGCAGCGCACGGCGCGGCCTTGCAATTCACGATCCTCGGGGTCATCTAAAACAAATGGTGCACAGAAGCCGTCGAACTCGAGCTCACCGGCATGACCTGCGCCGCCTGCGCGGCGCGGATCGAGAAGGTGCTGAACCGCGTCGACGGCGTGCATGCCGAGGTCAACTTCGCGACCGAGACCGCGCACGTCGAGTTCGATGGCGCCACGGCAAGCCCGCGAGTCGCTGATCGAGGCGGTGAGGGGCGCAGGGTACGACGCCGCGCCCGCCGCCGATCCGTTTGCGCAACCCGACCGGGAGGCGACGGCCGAGGCGGAGCGCTACCGCCGCGAGTGGCGGGTGTTCACGGTCGCCGCGCTGCTGACGGCGCCGTTCGTCGTGCAGATGGCGGCCATGGTCGCGGGCGACCACGCCTTCCTGCCCTGGTGGCTGCAACTCGCGCTCGCCACGCCGATCCAGTTCTGGGCCGGCGCGCGATTCTATGCCGGCGCATGGAAGGCGCTCCGCGGCGGCGCGGCCAACATGGACGTGCTGATCGCGCTCGGCACGAGCGCCGCGTTCGCGTTCAGCCTCGCGGTCCTCCTCGTGCCGTTGCCCGGCCAACACGTCTACTTCGAAGCCAGCGCCGTCGTCATCACGCTCGTGCTCCTCGGCAAGCTCCTCGAGCGGCGGGCGCGTGCCCGCACGGCGAATGCGATCCGCGACCTCCTCCGCCTGCAGCCGGCGACGGTGCTGCGCGAGCGCGACGGGGAGACGCAGGAGGTGCCGCTCGGCGCCGTGCAGCGCGGCGACATCTTCCTGGTGCGCGCCGGCGACAGCATCGCCGTGGACGGCCGCGTGCTTTCCGGCGAATCGGCGGTGAACGAGGCGATGCTGACCGGCGAAAGCGAGCCGGTCGCCAAGGTCCCCGGCGATGCGGTGCTTGCCGGCACGGTCAACGAGGCGGGCCCGCTGCGCTGCGAGGCGACCGCCGTCGGCGCGTCGACGCTGCTCGCGGCGATCGTCCGCCAGGTAGCGTCGGCGCAGGGGTCGAAGGCGCCGGTGCAGCGTCTCGCCGACAAGGTGTCCGCGCGCTTCGTGCCGGCGGTGCTCGCGATCGCCGTCGTCGCGTTCGCCGCGAACGGCATCTACTCCGGCGATTGGGCAATGGCGCTGATGCGCGCGACAGCCGTGCTCGTGATCGCCTGTCCGTGCGCGCTCGGACTCGCGACGCCGACCGCGCTGATGGTCGGCGTGGGTGAGGGCGCGCGGGCAGGCATCCTGATCAAGAATGCCGCCGCGCTCGAGCGCGCGGAGCGGATCGACGCGCTGGTCGTCGACAAGACCGGCACGCTGACGGTCGGCGCCCCGACGCTCGCCGACGTGCATGCGACGGCGGGCCACGCCGACCGCGACGTGCTGCTGCTCGCGGCGAGCCTCGAGCAGGGCGCATCGCACCCGCTCGCCCGCGCGATCGTCGCGCGCGCCGATGCGCTCCTGCTGCGGCCGCTGCCCATGACCGACGTTCGCGTGCACGCCGGTCGTGGCGTCAGCGGGAGCCACGGCGGGAAGACGATCCGGCTCGGATCTCCGGCGTTTCTCTCCGAGTCCGGCGTGACGCTCGATGCTGCGGAGGTCGCGCGCATGAACGCGGAGGGACGCACGATCGTGGGAGTCGCGGAAGACGCCGGCGTCGTCGGCTGGCTCGCGCTCGTCGATGCCTTGCGCCCGGGCGCGGCGACGGCAATCGCGACGCTCAAGGGTCTCGGCGTGAGCGTCACGATGCTGACGGGTGATCATCCGGCGCCGGCCGCGGCGGTCGCGGCCGCCGCGGGCATCGCCGATTGGCGGGCCGAGCAATTGCCGCAGGACAAGCAGGCGGCGATCGCCGCGATGCAGCGGCAGGGCCGCACCGTCGGCATGGTCGGCGACGGCGTCAACGACGCGCCGGCGCTGGCGCAGGCCGACGTGTCGTTCGCGATGGGCGCGGGCGCCGGCAGCGCGCTGTCCGCGGCCGACGTCACGCTGCTCCGAAACGATCTTGCGGCTGTCGCCGCGGCCGTCGACCTGTCGCGGGCCACGCTCGGGAAGATCCGGCAGAATCTCTTCTTCGCGTTCTTTTTCAACGCGCTCGGCATTCCGCT
Organism: uncultured beta proteobacterium; assembly: GCA_963724545.1. GTDB lineage: Bacteria > Pseudomonadota > Gammaproteobacteria > Burkholderiales > Casimicrobiaceae > CAIWHR01. The sequence goes on along the minus strand of CAVRVC010000023.1, from coordinate 42,417 downwards.
GGCGGCGTTCGGGCTTCTGTCGCCGGTCATCGCCGGCGCCGCGATGGCCGCGAGCTCCGTCTCGGTGGTGAGCAACGCGCTGCTGCTCAAGCGGTGGCGGCCGCCGCGGGCGGCGGCGTCGGCCGAGCGCGGATCGCGAACGCAGGCAATCCCCGCCGTCATCAAGGAGGAACGATCATGAGTGCCACCGTCAAGCACGAATTCGCAGTCACGGGCATGCACTGCGGGGGCTGCGTCAACAGCGTGACGCGCGCGATCTCCCGAGTGCCCGGCGTCAAGGATGTCCAGGTATCCCTTGAAAAGAAGGCGGCAACGGTAGAGTACGACGGTGCCGCGGTCGCGCCCGCTGCCATCGTCGCGGCGATCGTCGCCGCGGGGTTCGACGCGAGCGCGAGCTGACCCGGCGCGCCGCTACAGCGCGGTCAGCGCCCTTTCGTACGTCGCGCCGGATTCCGCTGGGCTGGCGACCGTGGTGCGCAAGTCGCGCACCAGGCCGTCGTTGAGCCCGTAGACCCAACCGTGCACGGAGAGAGGCTGCCCGCGGCTCCACGCGTCCTGCACGACCGTCGTCTGCCCGACGTTCGCCACCTGCTCGATCACGTTGAGCTCGCACAGGCGGTCGATGCGCCCGGGCATGTCGGCGATCGCATCGACCCTGCCTTCGTGCTTGGCGTGAACGTCCTGCACGTGACGCAGCCAATTGTCGGCGAGTCCGACGCGCTGATCCTGCAGAGCAACGGAAACGCCGCTGCAGCCGTAATGGCCGCAGACGATGATGTGCTCGATCTCCAGCACGTCCACGGCGAACTGCATCACCGACAGGCAGTTCAAGTCGCTGTGCACGACGACGTTGGCGATGTTGCGGTGGACGAAGAGCTCGCCGGGAAGGAGCCCCACGATCTCGTTGGCCGGCACGCGGCTGTCCGCGCATCCGATCCAGAGGTACCGGGGCTTCTGCTGCCGGGCGAGCCGGGGGAAGAATTCCGGATCGTTCCGGCGCAGCCGGTCGGACCATGCGCGGTTGTTGGCGAAAAGATGCGAGAGCGAGGACATGGGCGGGGATACGCGGCATTTTACCGTCCGGCCCGCTGCCGGACGCGTCGGTTTGCCCCGGTGCCGTCCCAGGTGGCATAATCCCTCCCCTCGGGGTGTAGCGCAGTCCGGTAGCGCGCTTGCTTTGGGAGCAAGATGTCGGGAGTTCGAATCTCTCCACCCCGACCAACCATTGCGGTGCGGCCCGGCCTGATGCTTGTCCGTCCGACGCGGCGTCCCGAACCGACCGAGCGCCCGTAGCTCATTTGGATAGAGCACCGGCCTTCTAAGCCGGTGGTAACAGGTTCGAGTCCTGTCGGGCGTGCCAGTAGTGCGGGCGGCGGCGATCGAGCGGCGGTCCCGCGCGGTCGACGCGGTCGAAGTTCAACGGTGGCTGTAGCTCAGCTGGTAGAGTCCCGGATTGTGATTCCGGTTGTCGTGGGTTCGAGTCCCATCAGCCACCCCATCCTTCCTCGGTTTCCGCAGTAGCGGGTACTGACGGGGATTTCTGCAGATCGCGGTGCGGGCGCGCATCGCGAGCTCCATTCCCTGTCGGCTACACGCATTGCGATGAAAATACCGAAGCGGCTCCAACCTCTGCTGGAACACGGCCTGATCGACGGCGTCGTGCGCCAGCTGATGAGCGGCAAGGAGGCGATGGTCTTCGTCGTGCGCTGCGGCGCCGAGACGCGCTGCGCGAAGGTCTACAAGGAGGCCGACAAGCGGAGCTTCCGCCAGGCGGTCGATTACACCGAGAACCGCAAGACGAAGAACTCCCGCCAGGCGCGCGCGATGGCGAAGGGCACCCGGTTCGGGCGCAAGTCGACCGAAGACGCATGGCAGAACGCCGAGGTCGCGGCGCTGTACCGGCTCGCCGCGGCGGGCGTGCGCGTGCCGAAGCCCTACCACTTCCACGAAGGGGTGCTGTTGATGGAGCTGGTCGTCGACCAGCACGGCGAGGCGGCGCCGCGCCTGAACGATGTCGAGTTCACTCCGGAGGACGCGCGCGCCCATCACGAGCGCCTGATCCGGGAAGTGGTGCGAATGCTTTGTGCTGGCGTGGTGCACGGCGACCTGAGCGAATTCAACATCCTGGTCGGCAGCGACGGTCCCGTGATCATCGACCTGCCGCAGGCGGTGGATGCGGCCGGCAACAACCACGCACCGAAGATCCTCGAGCGCGACGTCGCCAACCTGCGCAACTACTTCGGCCGCTACACGCCCGAATTGCTCGCCACGAATTACGGCAAGGAGATCTGGGCGCTGTACGAGGCCGGAGCCTTGCAGCCGGACACGCCGCTCACCGGGCGCTTCGAGCGGATCGAGAAGCCGGTCGACCTCGATAGCGTGATGCAGGAGATCGACGACGCCCGCTTCGAGGAAGCCGCCCGCAGGCTGCGCATGCAGGAACCGGCCTGAGGGGCCTCAAGCTCCCGCGTCAGGGCAGGAATGCCGCCGTCTGCAGCCGGATGCCGAAGATCGCGAACCATGGGTCGGACGATCCGCCGAATCGGCTGCCGTGGCTCGCGTAGGCTTCGAAACGATCGGGCACGATGATGAGGCGCGTGCCGACCTGATACTTCGGCCGACCGGGCTCGTCGCGGAAGACCTCGCCCAGCAGTTGCAGGTCGCTCGTGATCGCGTATTGGACAGCGGCGCCCGCAAGCGCGAACGTCCCCGAGCCGTAGGCGTTCGCGGCGCCGAGACTGAGGTCGATCTCGAGGTCGTCGCGCGGATACCACGAGCCCAGCGCCTTGGCGTAGTAGACCTGAAATGCGGAGCTGCCGTGCGGGGCTCCCTGTCCCGGCCCGCGCCGCCTCCACCGAACGACCACTTACGGTCGGCGAGCGAGAACAGAACGGTCTTGGCCTGCAGCCGAAGACGTCCGGAAGAATCGCCCGAATCGGGGTTCGCGCGCGCGCCGCCGACGGAGAGCTCCAGGTGACGAGGCCGGCTGAACGATGGCCAGGCATGGATTGCACTGCCCCGTGGTCCGGCGTTGCGGGGGGTCAGCCCTGCCTGCACTCCTGCGGCAGGTATTTCTCCGGAACGTCGACGGGGATGCAGATCCACTGCACGTGCCACCGGCGGTCGATCGCCGGTGCGAGCAGGATCGAACGCCCCGCGAGCTCCGGAATCCACGAGCCCAGCGCGACGCGCACCCGGCCATTGTCGGGGCTCACGTTCACGGCGGCGAGCGCGAGCGCGCCGGGACGGGTTTCGACGATGCTGGAGGGCGGCGCATCCGACGGCAAACGGGACAGGAACCATCCCTCGAGCTGACGTTGCAGCGGCGCGACCGCAGCGAGGCTCTGCGCGACGCGCAACCGCACGACCTCGTCGGCATACGCGGATTCCAGACGAGGCGCGGCTGCGCCGAGCGTCACCAGCATCGCCACTGCCGCCACCGTGGCAGGCAGCGGCGCAATCACATCGCAGCGCGAGAGCCAATGTGCCGCCTTGTCGGTCCGCGCGGTCCGCGCCTCGGCGTACAGGACGAGGCGGCGCGCTTTCCGATAGACGAGCGCGTTTCCGATGAGCGCGGCGGCGACTCCGGGAATGAGCCACACGAAGACGGCGGCTGCGGCGAGCGACGCCGTTCCGGCGTCGGCGAGTTGGGGCGCCTGCCACCACAGCGCGGCCACGGCGAGGAGCGGCCATGCGGCAAAGGCCAGGGCGGGCCACCAGAGGCGGCGGTAGATAGCCCACACGGCGGGAGCGAGAAGCGCCGCCCAATTCCAGCCCGGCGCGCTTCGGCCGACACGTTCGTATTCGAGGAAGCGTGGGGCGTAATAGTCCGCACCTGGGCCCACAGCCATCCGAAACAGGATCGCAAGCGACGGACGGACGATTCTTTCGTCCTCCGCGTCGGCGCCCTCGGGGGGCAAACGGACCGAATCGAGGAACGCGGTTGCCATCGAGGATTCCGACGGGCTCGTGTCCACGAAATCGGTCGTCGAGTCGCCGGAAAGCGGTGTGCCGCACCATCGTCGCATGCGGCGAGGGTACCATTGTCGGCGGTGTGGTCGCAAAGGCCGCTCGGCGCGACGCGGTTGGCCGGCGGGGATCAACGGAGAGCACGATGCAGGGATTGATGCAGGAACGGCCGCTCCTCATCTCCTCGCTGATCGAGCATGCCGCGGCGATGCATCCGCGGGGCGAGATCGTGTCGCGCACCGCCGAAGGGCCGCTCCATCGCTCTACGTACGGCGACCTCCGGCGTCGCGCGAAGCAGGTCGCGAACGGCCTCGCCTCGCTTGGCATCGCTCCCGGCGACCGCATCGGCACGCTGGCGTGGAACGGCTACCGGCACCTCGAGCTCTATTACGGCGTGTCCGGCACGGGGGGTGTGCTGCACACGATCAATCCGCGCCTCTTTCCCGAACAGATCGCCTACATCGTCAATCACGCCGAGGACCGATACCTGTTCTTCGACATTTCGTTCGCGCCGCTGATCGAGGCGCTCGCGCCTCGGCTCGCGGCGGTCGAGGGCTTCGTCGCGATGACCGACCGCGAGCACATGCCGGCGCTCGACGTCAAGAACCTCCTTTGCTACGAGGACTGGGTGGGTGCGCAGTCCGCCGACTACGAGTGGCCCGTGCTCGACGAGCGCACGGCGTCATCGCTGTGCTACACGTCGGGGACGACGGGGAATCCGAAAGGTGTCCTGTATTCCCATCGCTCGACGCTGCTGCACGCGTACGCGTCCTGCATGGTCGACAACCTCGGCCTGTCGGCGGCCGAGACGGTGTTGCTCGTCGTGCCGATGTTCCATGTGAATGGCTGGGGCTTGCCGTATTCCGCGGCGATGTCCGGGGCCAAGCTGGTGCTGCCCGGTCCCGCGCTCGACGGCGCCAGCGTCTACTCTCTGATGAAGGACGAGAAGGTGACGCTCGCGCTTGGCGTGCCGACCGTCTGGCTCATGTTGTTCCAGCACGTCGAGGCGTCGGGCGCCGATCCGAAGCGGGATCTCGCCTTGCGGCGCGTGGTCATCGGCGGCTCGGCGGCGCCGCGCGCCATGAGCGAGAGATTCGAGACGGCCTTCGGCGCGTTCGTAGTCCATGCCTGGGGAATGACGGAGATGTCCCCGCTCGGCACCATCTGCAACCTGCTGCCGAAGCACCGGGGCCGCGACCTTGCCGGGCGGCTCGACGTGCAGGCGAAGCAGGGACGCGCGATGTTCGGCGTCGAGATGAGGATCAGCGACGACGCCGGCCGCCGCCTGCCGCACGACGGCGCGGCCTTCGGGCACCTGCAGGTGCGCGGCCCATGGGTGACGCGCGGCTATTTCCGTGGCGAAGGAGGGCCGATACTCGACGCCGACGGTTTCTTCGACACGGGCGACGTCGCGACCATCGACGCCGACGGCTACATGCAGATCACGGACCGCTCGAAGGACGTCATCAAGTCGGGCGGCGAATGGATCTCGTCGATCGAGATCGAGAATGCGGCGATCGGGCATCCCGCCGTGGCGGAGGCGGCGGTGATCGGGGTCCCGCACCCGAAATGGCAGGAGCGTCCGTTGCTCATCGTCGTCAGGAAGTCCGGCCGCGACGTGACGGGCGACGAGATGATTCGCTATCTCGAGGGCAAGGTGGCGAAATGGTGGCTGCCGGACGGCGTCGCGTTCGTGGACGAGATGCCGCACACCGCGACCGGCAAGCTCCTGAAGACGCGGTTGCGGGAGATGTTCCGGGACTATCGAATAGCGTAGACATGCGCCTCGCCATCGGACATGCCGGGCTCCTGCTTTGCGTCGCGCTCTCGTCGTGCGGCGAGCCGAAGCTCGAATGCGGCAACAGCGACGTGATCGGCACGCTGTCGTCGATGGTCCGCGACCGCGTGCGACGCGTCGTCGCCGACACCTATCCCGCCACGTTCGATGCCGCGATGCGCGCGACGCTCACGAAGGCGACGCGCATCGCGCCGCAGACGATGCGGCTCGTCGAGTGGGACGCGATCTCGGGCCGGCTCACGTGCCAGGCGCGCCTCGTCGTCGTCGTGCCGGGCCGCGCGCCCGACACGCCCGAGCGCCGCGAGATCGAGGTCCGCTATCGGGTGACTCGCGAGGACGCCGACACGTTCCTGGTCGAGATCGGCTTCGACGACATGATGACGCTCTTTCCGGTGCGCGCGGTCCCGGGCCGGTAGCGTCCTGCCCGGGCGCGGAGTGCGCCGCTCAACGCAGCAGACGCACCCTGCCGCCGTGCCTGCCCTACGCGTTCCGGCGCTCGAACCAGCGATCGATCGCGAGCTTGCCGGGGCCGTAGACGAAGGTCACGAGGAGCAGCGCGCCCCACAGCATGTGATCCTTGAGGCCCGCGTCGCTCAAGTCCGGGTACGACACCACGGCGACGATGTTGAAGACGAAGAGGGCGATCGCCGCGAAGCGGGTGCCGAGCCCGAGCGCGAGCAGCACCGGCAGGAAGATCTCCGCGCCGGTGCCCATGTAGGCGGCGAGATGCGGCGACAGCAGCGGAACGTGATATTCGTTCTCGAAGAGCGCGAGCGTCGAATCCCAGCTCTGCAGCTTGACGAGGCCGGACGCGAAGAACACGTGCGCGACGTAGAGGCGAACGGCGAGCGCGAACAGCGGCTGCAGCTTGTCGACGAGCCGGGCGAAGCCGGCGTGAAGGCGAAGCGCCGCGCTTTGCGGCGGCAGGACGGCGGTATGCATGTTCGGACGCTCCATGGTGGGATGGGAACCTCCGTTAGTCGCTCGCGCCGCGCATACCTGTCACGGGAGCGTCCAGGATCGCCCGTGATCGTGCCGTCGCCGATGAACCGGTGCAGCGCGCCGCCGAGGTCGAACGTCGCGTCGGCGCGCTGCGCCTGCGTCGATCGCCGCGGCCAGATCCGCGCGCGCCGAGAGCGCCGACAGCCATGCGAAGTCGCCGGCGGCGATGCGTTCGATCGCGACGCCGTCGGGCTCGCGCCGGATCCGCAATCGGTCGGGCCCCGACTCGAAGTCCACCCGCATTTCGCCGTCGTGGCCGGGCTGGTTCACCTGCCAGATGCGCAGCAACGGGAAGGGTGACGCGATCAGCCGGCACGATGGGTCGCATGCCGCAGACGAAGCGAAGGCAGCCTGTCGCCCGGGTACGCCGCAAGCGCGCTCAGCACGGTTTCCGGATCCGCGAGTCGAATCCGCCGCGCGGTTGGCCTCGTCGATCGCCCATTCGAGGCGCGCGACGTCGGGGAGGTAGGGAAGCCTCGAGGCCGGCGCATATCCGGCCAGAAAATCGCCGAACGCGTCGCCGTACTCGTTGAGATCGCCTGAGCGCGACGGATGCGCGGCGACGAAGGCGTCGACGGCGGCATGGAAGAACGGCGTGCCGACGAGGCGGCGCACCACCGGATAGGTCGCGCCGAGCGCGTTGCGGTAATTCGACGCGATCGTGCGGCGATAGATGCCCAGCCGCTCGGTGCCGGTCGCCCCGGCGAGGAGCACGGGCGGCGGCGCGCCGTCCGCGGCCAGCAGGGCGTCGGCGAAGCGCCGCTGCAGCTCAGCGCAGCGACGGCATGGCAGTCGGCGAGCACGGCCGCGGCCGTCGCGGCCTCGGCTTCGAGCACCGCGAACTCCGGAAGGTCGACGTCCCACTCGATCAGCGTCGGTCGCGGCCCGATGCGGGCGATCGTCCGCTGGTAGAGCGCCCACACGTCCGGTGCGACGCGCGCGGAGTGCGTGTCGATGAGACAGGGGCCCGTCGCGTCGAATCCCGCCAGATGGATCTCCGCGACGGACTCCCCCGGCATCGCCGCGAGATAGGCGTCGGCATCGAACCCGTGGTTCACGGCGTTGACGTAGACGTTGTTGACGTCGAGCAGCAGCCTGCAGCCCGTTCGCCGCACGACGGCGGCGACGAACTCCCACTCGGGCATGGTCGAATCCGGCGAAGGCGACGTACGCAGAAATGTTCTCGACGGCGATCTCGCGCCCCAGGAAATCCTGGACCGCCCCGACGCGCGCGCACACGTGAGACAGCGCCTCCTCCGTGAAAGGAAGCGGCAGGAGGTCGTTGAAGTGCCGCCCGCCCACGCCGCTCCAGCACAGGTGCTCGGAGACGAGTGCCGGCTCGACCCGGCGAATCAATGCGCCGAGCTTCGCGAGATGCTCGCGCGAGAGGGGATCGGTCGACCCCAGCGACATCCCGACGCCGTGCAGCGCGAGCGGATAATCGGCCCGGATGCGATCGAGCGCCGCGAGCGCCGGGCCGCCGTCGGCGAAGTAGTTCTCGCTGTGAACCTCGAACCAGGGTACCGGCGGCCGCGTCGGCCAGCACGTGCTGCACGTGCGGCGCCCGCAGGCCCGAGGCCGGCTGCCACGCGGAAGGGCGTCGCGCGGCATCATCGGCGCGCGCAATTCCGGCCGGGCGGTCCCGCCGCGGCCGGAGCATCGCGACTTGCGATCAAGCCTTCGGCGGAGCCGACTTGCCGCCCATCTTCTCGCACGTGCCCTTGTCGACGTACTTCCACTCGGTCGGATCCTTGTCGACCTTGGCGCCCTGCGCGGCGCAGGCGTGCTTCGCCGTGCCGCAGTCGTTCTGCCCGGCCTTGGCGACGCCGTAGCACTTTTCCTGCCCGGTCTTGCGGCGTGACGGGACCCGGGGGCGCTGCGGCGAGCGTCGAGGCGGCAAAACCGAGGGCGATCGCGCCGGCGATCGCGGCTTGAATCGTGGACTGGTGGTTCATCGAGGTCTCCTGAATGAGTGAGGGGCGGCAGGGCTGATGCCTGCCCGGCTAATGGTCGGTCCGGCGGCCGAAACCTTACTGCAACGGCTTCAGGCTGCCAAGAACCGTGGGAATGAGCTCCGCCACCGTCGGATGGATGTGGACCGTCCGGCTGATCGCGGTGTAGGGCTGGCCGGCCGCCATCACGTCGATGATGCAGTGGATCGCCTCGTCGGCCTCGATGCCGAGAAGCGCCGCGCCGAGGATCTTCTTCGTCTCGGCGTCGACCAGCACCTGCATGAAGCCCTGCGTCTCGGAGCGCTCGCGCGCGCGGCCGACGCGCGCCATCATCATCTTGCCGGACGAGCGCCGGGCGTCCCGACGCGCGGACCTCGCGCTCGGTCATGCCCGACGCGCGCGAGCGGCGGGTCGGTGAACAGCGCGTAGACCGGAGATGCGGTCGGAGACGCGGCGGCGGTCGTCGTCGAGCAGGTTGGCGGCGACGATCTCGTAGTCGTTGTACGACGTGTGCGTGAACGCGCCGCGGCCGTTGACGTCGCCCAGCGCCCAGATGCCGGGCGCGCTGGTGCGCAGTTCGTCGTCGACGTCGATGTAGCCGCGGGCGTTGGTCGCCACGCCGGCGCGGTCGAGTCCGAGGTCGTGCGTATTGGGCTCGCGCCCGACCGCCAGCAGCAGGTGCGAGCCGACGATGTCGCGCGGCTCCTCCTCGCAGCTCACGTGGATGCTGACGCCGCCGGCGCGCTTGTCGAGGCGCAGGCATTGGGCGTTGAGCCGGAAGGCGATGCCTTCGCCTTCGAGCATCGCCTGGAGCGCGGCCGACACCTCCTCGTCCTCGCGGGCGACGATCCGCGGCGCCATCTCGACGACGGTGACGCGGCTGCCGAAGCGCCGGTACATCTGCGCGAACTCGAGCCCGATGTAGCTGCCGCCGACGACGATCAGGTGCTCGGGCAGGAAATCGACGTCCATCATGCCGGTGCTGGTGAGGTACGGAACGTCGCCCACGCCCTCGAGCTTCGGGCACCGTCGGCCGGCCGCCGGTGTTGATGAAGATCTCCGGCGCCTCGAGCAGCCGGTCGTCGACGCGGACCGTGCGCGGGCCCTCGAAGCGGCCGTGGCCCTCGATCAGCGTCACGTTCGGCGCGTTGCGCAGCCAGTTCGTCACGCCGCTGTTCGACTGCGCGACGATCTCGTCCTTGCGCGCCTTGACCCGCGTCATGTCGATGCCGACCGGACCGTCGATCACGACGCCGAAGTCGCCGGCGCGGCGTGCGACGTGGGCGGCCCGCGCGCTCGCGATCAGCGTCTTGGTCGGAATGCAGCCGACGTTGACGCACGTGCCGCCGACGCGCTTGCGCTCGAGGATCGCCGTCTTGCGGCCCGCCGCCGCGAGCCGCACGGCCAGCGGCGGACCTGCCTGCCCGGTGCCGATGACGATCGCGTCGAAGCGCTCGGTCATGCGTCCACCCCTTCCCCAGTGCGCGGACCCGCCGCGCCGCAACGGGCGCCGCGCTACGCCGTCGCCCGCCGGCCGCTGGAGACCGGATCGTGGATCACGACGCCGTCCATCGGATCGACGGGCGCCGTCCACGGCGCGCGCTCGACCATGCGCTTCGTGTCCGCATACCCGGCCTGCCAGCGAGCGCGGATGCCCGCGGGCGTGAAATCGATGTCCTTCGTATGATCCTCGCCGTCGAGCTTCGGGGCAACCAGCCGCGCGACGTGCATCGTCGTGCCGCAGCCCCACGACGCCAGCTCCTTCGCTTTCGGCGAGTTGCGCGTCTTCGCGGGGAGCTCCTTCGACAGCTCGCGGATGATGTGGCGCAGGTGGTGGATCTGCTTCTGCCGGGCGATGTGGCTCGTCGCGCGGCTCGCGAACTGGATGTCCTTCGTGCGGCCCATGACCTGCCACAGCGATTCCGGCTCCGGGCCCTCCGGGTTCCACATGTTGACGGTGAAGATCACCGAATCCTTGCGCGGCTTGTCGTCGAGCACCGCCTCGATCGGCGTGTTGGAGTAGATGCCGCCGTCCCAGTACGGGTCGCCGTCGATGCGCACCGCGGGAAACGCCGGCGGCAAGCGCGCCCGGACGCGAGCACGTGATCGATGCCGAGCGTCTCGTTGCGGCTGTCGAAGTAGCGCATCTCGCCGTTGCGCGCGTTGACGGCGCCGACGGTGAGCCGGATCTTGTGCTCGTCGCAATGCTCGAGGTCGATCAACGCCGGACAGCGTTTCGCGGAGCGGCGCCGTCGTGTAGTAGGCCGCCCCTTCGATGCCGAGCGGCGCGTGCGATGCTGAGCCAGGCCGTCGGATTGGGCGCGAAGAACGCCGGAATGCCGCGCGTGACCGTCGTCAGGTTGGCGGCCATGTTGGATAGCCCGGTCCAGAAGCGCAGCAGGTCGTCGCCCGACCCCTGCTCGACCCGCGCCCAGAACTCGCGCAGCCGGGCGACCCGGTTCTCCTGCGCATTGCCGGCGATCAGCGCGGCGTTGATCGCTCCGATCGACGTGCCGATCACCCAGTCGGGCTCGATGCCGGCCTCGTGCAATGCCTCGTAGACGCCGACCTGATAGGCGCCGAGCGCGCCGCCGCCTTGCAGCACGAGCACGACCTGGCCGGGAATGTCCGGCCTGCGGGAGGTGTGCGCGGAACCGTTGCCGTTGCGCTTGCGGGAGGACGTCTTCGTCGTTGCCATGGCACTGTCCTATTGCGCCGTCCAGCCGCCGTCGATCGGGATGATCGCGCCGGTGATCGAAGCGGCTTCGTCGCTCGCGAGAAAGGCGGTCGAGCGCCGCCACTTCCGACACCTGGACGAACTTCTTGGTCGGCTGCGCGTGCAGCAGCACGTCGTTGATCACCTGGTCTTCGGTCAGCCCGCGCGCCTTCGCGGTGTCGGGGATCTGCTTCTCGACGAGCGGCGTCCACACGTAGCCCGGGCAGACGGCGTTCATCGTGATGCCCTGCGTGGCGACCTCGAGCGCGACGGTCTTGGTGAGCCCCGCGATGCCGTGCTTCGCGGCGACGTACGCCGACTTGTAGGGGCTCGCGACCAGCGCGTGCGCCGACGCGATGTTGACGATCCGCCCCCACTTCTTCGCCTTCATCTTCGGCAGCGCCAGCCGGATCGTGTGGAACGACGCGGTCAGGTTGAGCGCGATGATCGCGTTCCACTTGGCGACCGGGAACTCGTCGATCGGCGCGACGAACTGGATGCCGGCGTTGTTGACCAGGATGTCGATGCCGCCGAAAGCCTCGATCGCATTGCCCATCATCGATTCGATCGCGTCCTGCTGCGAGAGGTCGGCGCCGTCGTAGCGCACCTTGACGCCGTGATCGGCGGCGAGCTTCGTCGCGGAGCTTCTCGATCTCGGCAGCGTCGCCGAAGCCGTTCAGCACGATGTTGGCGCCGCGGCCGGCGAGCGCGGTCGCGATGCCGAGCCCGATGCCGCTGGTCGAGCCGGTCACGAGTGCGGTCTTGCCCTTGAACATGGATGACTCCCTTGGGGGTGGGTGAAAACGCCGGGGGGGGACCACGCCGAAGCCGAGCACGGGGCGGCGGGAAGAGGAGGACCTGCCGGTTCCGTTCGTGAGGGCGTGGCGCCCCCGATCGAGCCGTTAGTCACAGCGCGGCCCGTATTCCTTACTGCAGCCGCAGTGTAAGCGCTCGCCGGGCATGCCGACCAACGCGGTGGGCGCCCGCGGGGTTGCGCAATCCACGGGCCGAATCGAACCAGACCGAGCAGGGGGCTCGTCGTCCATGAATCATATGAAGACCATCGTCATCGTCGGCGGCGGCTTCGCCGGCACCACGCTCGCGCGCGCGCTCGACGGCAGGCTGCCGCCCGGCTTCGAGCTCGTCCTGATCAGCGAGGAGAGCTACACGACGTTCAATCCGATGCTGCCCGAGGCGCTCGGCGCGTCGATCTTTCCGGAGCAGGTCGTCGCCCCGATCCGGCAGATGCTGCCGGACCCGCTTCGTCATGGGCCGGGTCGCGCGATCGACCCGGCGCAGGACGCTGACCGCGTCGACGCTCGCCGGCGAGATCACGCTGCCTTCGAGCACCTGGTGCTCGCGTTCGGCAATCGCGCGCGGCTCGACCTGATCCCCGGGCTCGCCGAGAACGCGCTGCCGCTGAAGACGATCGGCGACGCGATGCACATCCGCAACATGGTGCTGCGCCGCGTCGCGCAGATCGAGCTCGAGACCGACCCCGCGGTCCGCCGCCGGCTGGGTCATTTCGTCGTCATCGGCGGCGGCTTCTCCGGCGTCGAGACGGCGGGCGAGCTGGCCGACTGCCTCGAGGGGATCCTGCGTTACTACCCGCGGGTGGCGAAAGACGAGCTCAAGGTGACGCTGCTGCAGGACCAGCCGCGCCTGCTGCTCGAGCTTTCCGAACGGCTCGGGGTCGCCGCGCATCGTTCGCTCGCGGCCCGCGGCGTCGACGTGCGCATCGGCGCGCGCGCGACCTGCGTCGGCCCGCGGGCCGTCGCGCTCGCGGGTGGCGAAATGCTGCACGCCGCGACGACGATCTGCACGATCGGCACGCGGCCCAACGCGCTGGTCGAGCGGATGACGATTCCGGTCGAGCGCGGCCGCATCGTCGTCAACCCCGATCTCTCGGTGCGCGACACTCCGGGCCTGTGGGCGATCGGCGACTGCGCGCTCGTGACGAACGCGCGCGACGGCAGGTTCGCGCCGCCGACGGCGCAGTTCGCCGTGCGCGAAGCCCGCCAGCTCGCCGCCAATCTCGCTGGCCGTCCTGGGAGGCGGCCCCACCCGCGCGTTCGACTACCAGGCGCGCGGCTCGATGGCCGCGATCGGCCACCTGAAGGGTGTGGCCGACGTGTTCGGCCTGCCGCTGTGGGGGCTGCCCGCATGGCTCCTGTGGCGCGCGTACTACCTGTCGCAGATGCCCACGCTCGGCCGCAAGCTGCGCATCTTCGTCGAATGGACGTGGGGGATGTTCTTCCCGACCGACATCACGCACCTGCGCTTCACGCGGAGCCACGAGATCGACGAGGGCTTGCCGCGCGGCGCGCAGGAATCGGCGGCGATGGGCTCGCCTCCCGCCGCGCTCAAGGTCGCCTGACCGGCGCAATCGCGCCGGCGACAAATTCCGCGGAGGCTCGTCACGATGATCACGCGCATCGAGGAACTGCTGCAGAACAACGCAATGTTCGTCGCGGAGCAGTTGCAGCAGGACGGCAACTACTTCGACAAGCGATCAACAGCGATGCCGCCATCCGGCAGATCTGCAAGTTCAACAACCGGATCGTCGGCCAGGACGCCGTGGACGCGCCCGCCGCCCTGTCTGCGTGACGATGGCCGGTGGACCGTAAGCAAAACACCGCGCGCACGACTATTTCGCAGGCGACGTCGTCTTCCGTTTCACAGTGCGATCCGCCCCGGTCATCAGAGGGTCCGAGGGACCCGATGCCGCCGCAACGATGCCAAGCGTTCACCGTTCAACCAACCAAGGAGAATCAGCCATGTCGACATCGCAACCCGTTCGCGTTCGCGCGACCCGCACCATCCTGCTTGCCAGCCTGCTGTCGCTCGCCGCCGCGGCGCCTGCCCTCGCCGGAGAATGCCCGCAGGGCAAGGTCGGCAACAATCCGCTTCCGGGCGCAGCCACCGCCCCCGTCGGCGTGACGGAAATGGAGCTCGCGTCGATCGACCTCTCGAAGGAAAGCGTCAAGCTGCCCGAGCGCCGGCTGCGCTACCGGCACATGGAGATCCAGCCCGGTGGCGTCGTGCCGCTGCACTCGCCACGCCGACCGCCCGGCGCTGATCATGGTGAACCAGGGCCAGATCTTCGAGTACAGCAGCCAGTGCACGGTGCCGATCTCCCACAAGGCCGGCGAGATCGCGCGCGAGTCGAACGGTCTCATGCACTGGTGGAAGAACGAAGGCAACGTCGTGGTCGTGCTGACGATCGCCGACATCGTCAACGACAAGAAGCCCGACTCGATGATGCCGATGATGTAATCGCCGCCGCGGCGCGAGTGTCCCCATGTCGATCATGCTCACGAGTGCCGCGTTCGTCATCGCCGCGATCTGTGCGGGTCTGATGGGCTACGCGATCCAGCGCGGCGCCACCTGCACGGTCGCCGCGATGGACGAAGTGGTAAGGAAGCGCGGGGTCAACCGCCTCGTCGCCATGGTGGAAGCATCGCTGTGGGTCCTCGGCGGACTGGCGATTGCGCAGAGCCTCGATCTTCTCGGCAGGATGCCGGGCGGCTACGCCGTCACGCTGGCGACGATCGTCGGCGGCGCGCTGCTCGGCTTCGGCGCCTACGTGAACAAGGCCTGCGTCTTCGGCGCCATCGCGCGCCTGGGATCGGGCGAGTGGGCGTACATCGCGACCCCGCTCGGCTTCTACGTCGGGATGCGTCACGTCGGCGTGGGTGTTCTCGTTTCCGGCCCAGCAGAAGCTGCCTCAGGGCTCGCCTGTGCTGCAAGCCTCGACCTGGCTGGCGCTGGCGTTCGCGGGCTTCCTGCTGTGGCGCCTCGGCGGCTCGCTGTTCGTGCCCCGGACGAAGGTCGACGCGCCCGCGGTGCCTCTGCTGCGGAGGATCGGTGCCGGCCTCGCGACGCGTGTGTGGTCGCCGCACGCCGCGACGACGGTCATCGGCGTCACCTTCTTCCTCATGTTCGTGCTCGTCGGCGCGTGGGCCTACACCGACGTGCTGGCCGAGCTCGCGCGCGGCATGGCCGGCAGCCTCCCGGCGCGCTGCCTTCTCGTCTTCGCGCTGCTGGCCGGGGCGATGCTCGGCGGCTACACGGCCGGCCGGTGGCGCAACACGCCACCGTCGTTCGCGCAGGTGGGCAAGTGCTTCGCCGGCGGCATGCTGATGGGCTGGGGCACGCTGCTCATTCCCGGCGGCAACGACGGCCTGATCCTCGTCGGCATGCCGCTCTTGTGGCCTTATGCGTGGGTCGCGTTCCTGACGATGTGCGTCACGATCGGCCTCGCGCTCGTCGTCGAGCGGGGCATCGCGGGCCACGGCGCGGAGCAGGCGGTCCACTAGCGCCGCCCCCGGTCGCACGACCGGCACCGGCGGCGCGCCCGATGCCACCTTCGGATCCTGCATGGCGGCACGGAACCCGTTACCATCGGCGGGTCTCCGTGCCCGACCAGGCCATGCGCTTCACGATCGCGACCTACAACATCCACAAGGGCTTCACGCAGCTCAATCGCCGGATGGTGATTCACGAGCTGCGCGAGCGGCTGCATGGCCTCGCCGCGGACATCCTGCTCTTGCAGGAGGTCGTGGGCGTACACCGGGGGCACGCGGCGCGCCACGTCGACTGGCCGCTGAAGCCGCAGCACGAATTCATCGCCGACACCGTCTGGCACGAAGTGGCCTACGGAAAGAACGCCGTCTCGCACCACGGCCATCACGGCAACGCCGTGCTGTCGCGCTTCCCGATCGTCTCGCAGGAGAACCTCGACATCTCGGCGCACCCCTTCGAAAGCCGCGGGCTGCTTCACTGCACGATCGAGCTCGGGCCGGGCGAGCCCCGACTGCACTGCTTCAATGTCCACCTGGGGCTCTTCGAGCGCGGGAAGGAAGTGGCAGATCCACGCGCTGTGCGAGCGGATCCGCGCGACGGTCCCGGCCGACGCGCCGCTGCTCATCGCCGGCGACTTCAACGACTGGCGGCACAAGGCCAACCGCCTCATCGTCGGGGAGCTCGGCGTCGTCGAGGTGTTCGCCGCCGTGCGCGGGCGCCCGGCGCGCACGTTCCCCTCCGTGATGCCCGTTTTCCGTCTCGACCGCATCTACGCGCGCGGCCTCGCGATCGTCGATGCGCACGTCCACTACGCGTTCCCCTCGGGACGGATCTCCGATCACGCCGCGCTCGCCGCCACCTTCGATACCGGCCGCCCGCCGCGATGAACCGGTTTCTCCCGGGCAATCGGGTGACGTTGTTGCGGAGCGGGGGCGAGTACTTTCCCGTCGCTGGTGGGCGCGATCGACGGCGCCGAGCGGGAGGTCTGGCTCGAGACTTACATCTATGCCGACGACGACGTCGGCGCGATCGTGACGGCCGCGCTCGTCCGGGCGGCGCGGCGCGGCATCCTCGTCCGGCTGCTCGTCGACGGATGGGGCGCCAGGCATTATCTGACCGTCTCCCTCGAGCGCGAGTTGCGGCAAGGCGGAGTCAACCTGCTCAAGTACCGGCCCGAGGTCAGGGCGTGGCATTTCCGCAGGAACCGCCTGCGGCGCCTGCATCGGAAGCTCTGCCACGTCGACGGCAAGATTGCCTTCGTCGGCGGCATCAACATCATCGACGACGTGAACACGCCGGGGCAGAAGCCGCCGCGCGTCGACTTCGCGCTGCGCATCGAGGGCCCGCTGCTGGTCGCGATCGTGCGGACGATGCAGCGCGTCTGGGCGATCAACGAGCTCGTGCAGTTCCAGCAGAGCGAGGTGCCGCTGTTTCCGGCATCGCGGCGCGCGCAGCGCGCCGGCGCGCAGACGGCGAAGTTCGTGATCCGCGACAATCTGCGCCATCGCCGCGACATCGAGCACGCGTACCTCGCGGCGATCCGGACCGCGAAACGGGAGATCCTGATCGCCAACTCGTATTTCTTTCCGGGCATCCGCTTCCGCCGCGCGCTCATCGCGGCGGCGCAGCGCGGCGTGACGGTGACGCTGCTGCTGCAGGGACGCGTCGAATACCTGCTGCTGCATTACGCGACGCGGGCGCTGTACGGCCAGCTGCTGTCGTCCGGCATCACGATCCAGGAGTATCACCAGTCGTTCCTGCACGCCAAGGTGGCCGTCGTCGACGACCACTGGGCGACGGTGGGATCGTCGAACATCGATCCGTACAGCCTGCTGATGGCGCGCGAGGCGAACGTCATCGTGCGCGACCCGTACTTCGCGGCGCAGCTCCGGGACGAGCTCGGGAAGATGATCGCCGAGGGTGCGCGCCGCGTCGGGCCCCAGCACTGGGCGCTGCGGCCGCGGCTCTACAAGGCGCTGGTCTGGACCGCCTACGGCGTGGTCCGACTGGCCATGGGCCTCCTCGGCTACGGCGGCAACGAATGGTTCCGCGGACCGCGCGCGCGCCGGGACGAGAACCGCCCGGCGTAGCGCGCCACGGTTAGAATCGCGCATGCGTCATCACGCCTCGACGCCGCTTCCGTCCCCGCAGGCACCCCGCAGCGGCGACTGGCGGGTGATCGGCACGCTGCTGCCTTACCTCTGGGCGTACAAGGGGCGCGTGATCGTCGCGCTGGTCGCGCTGGTCGCGGCCAAGGTCGCGAACGTCGGCGTGCCGATCCTGCTGAAGTCGATCGTCGACACGCTCGACGCCCGGACCGCGGTGCTGGCGGTTCCGCTCGCGCTGCTCGCCGCCTACGGCGTCCTGCGCCTGTCGACGACGGTGTTCACCGAGCTCCGCGAGTTCCTGTTCGCCAAGGTCACGCAGCGCGCCGTGCGCACGATCGCGCTCGAGGTGTTCCGCCACCTCCATGCGCTGTCGCTGCGCTTCCATCTCGCGCGGCAGACGGGCGGACTGACCCGGGACGTCGAGCGCGGCCAGCGCGGCATCACGACGCTGATCAGCTTCACGCTGTTCTCGATCCTGCCCACGCTGGTGGAGATCGGCCTGGTCGCGGTGATCCTCGTGGTCCGCTACGACTGGACGTTCGTCGCGATCACGGTGACGGCGCTCGCGCTCTACGTCGCCGCGACCATCCTCATCACCGACTGGCGCACCGGCTTCCGGCGGCAGATGAACGAGCTCGACTCGAAGGCGAACACGCGCGCGATCGACAGCCTGCTCAACTACGAGACGGTCAAGTACTTCGGCAACGAGGCGTTCGAGGCGCGGCGCTACGACGAGAGCATGCAGCGCTGGGAAAAGGCCGCGGTGCGCAGCCAGACGTCGCTGTCGCTCCTCAATGTCACGCAGAGCGCGATCATCGCCGTGGCGGTGACGCTGATCATGTGGCGGGCGACCGTCGGCGTGGTCGCCGGCACGATGACCATCGGCGACCTCGTGCTCGTCAACGCGTTCATGATCCAGATCTACATCCCGCTCAATTTCCTGGGCGTGCTCTACCGGGAGGTGAAGCAGGCGCTGACCGACATGGAGCGGATGTTCGCGCTGACCGCGGAGCACACGGAGGTGGCCGACGCCCCGCGCGCGCCGGCGCTCGTTGTCGCCGAAGGAGAAGTGCGGTTCGAGCACGTCGACTTCGGTTACGAGAAGAACCGGCAGATCCTGTTCGACGTGAGCTTCACCATCCCCGCCGGGAGGACGGTCGCGGTCGTCGGACCGTCGGGGGCGGGCAAGAGCACGCTGTCGCGGCTCCTGTTCCGCTTCTACGACGTGACCGGAGGAACGATCACCGTGAACCGGCAGGACCTGCGGGCCGTGCGCCAGGACAGCCTGCGCGCGGCGATCGGCATCGTGCCGCAGGACACCGTCCTCTTCAACGACAGCATCGAGTACAACATCGCGTACGGCCGTCCCGGCGCGACGCACGACGAGATCGTCGCGGCGGCGAAGCTCGCGCAGATCCACGACTTCATCGCCAGCACGCCCGAGGGGTACGCCACCCCGGTCGGCGAGAGGGGCCTGAAGCTCTCGGGCGGCGAGAAGCAGCGCGTGGCGATCGCGCGCGCGGTGCTCAAGGGGCCGCGCATCCTGATCTTCGACGAGGCGACGTCCGCGCTCGACTCGAAATCGGAGAAGGCGATTCAGGCGGAGCTCAAGCGGATCGCCACCAATCGCACGACGCTGACGATCGCCCACCGGCTCTCGACGATCGTCGACGCCGACGAGATTCTGGTCCTCGATCACGGCCGCATCGTCGAGCGCGGCACGCATGGCGCGCTTCTTGCGTCGGACGGCGTGTACGCACGGATGTGGCAGTTGCAGCAGACCGAATCGCCGGACCCGAGCGGGGGCGATGCCGGAATCCGTCAACTTTCGACGTCTTACGGCGTTAATCCGGATTCCGACGTCCCTTCGCTGGAGTCGCCCGAGGCGGTCACGCCGGGCACCCCGTAGCACCGTGTTGTTGCAGCCGGCAAGCCCATGATCGACAAGGGGTATTGGCGAGCCCCCCGCGGGCGTGCTATAAAGCGGCTGCTCTTCAGGCCTGACTTGATGAACCGACGCCTCACGCTTGTTTTTCTGGCGCTAATTGCGGCCTTCGGCACCTCACTCGCGAGGGCGGAGGCGCCGCGGGAGCTCGACCCGGCCAAGCTGCGGCTGGCGTCACTCAATGCGGTCATCGTCGATGCGTCCGACAATCATCCCGTCTTCGCCAAGGGCGCCGACGACGTGACGCCGATCGCGTCACTCACGAAGCTCATGACGGCCATGGTCACGCTCGACGCCGGCTTGTCGATGGACGAGGCGATCGCGATCGACATGGACGACCTCGACTATCTCAAGGGCACGACGTCGCGGCTGCGCATGGGCACGGAGCTCCCGCGGCGCGAGATGCTGCGCCTCGCGCTGATGTCCTCCGAGAATCGCGCGGCATCGAGCCTCGCTCGAACGTATCCGGGCGGCACGCGGGCCTTCGTGTCGGCAATGAACGCGAAGGCCGCTCTCCTCGGGATGACGCACACGCGATACGCCGACCCGACGGGCCTGTCCGCACAGAACGTGTCGACGGCGAACGATCTCGCCGTGCTCGTGGCCGCCGCAGCCGAATATCCGCAGATCCGCGAGTTCAGCACGACGGGCAGCCATTACGTCGAGGTGCAGCCGACGGGCAAGCTGCTGGGCTTCAACAACACGAACAACCTCGTCAAGAACGCGCAGTGGGACATCAAGCTGTCGAAGACAGGGTACATTCGCGAGGCCGGCAAGTGCCTCGTGATGCTGGCGACGATCGCGTCGAAGCCGTTCGTGATCGTGCTGCTCGATTCGGCCGGCAAATACACGCGCCTGGGCGACGCGCAGCGCGTCCGGCACTGGCTCGAGACGGGCGAATCGCTTCCGCCCATCGCCACGAAGGCCGCCGCCCCGAAGCCGGCGAAAGCGAAGCCCGCGTCCTACTCGCCGCCGGCGAAACGGTCGGCCGCTTCGGCGACGGCGCTGACCCCCGTCAACTGCCGCGGCGGTGCTGCTCGAAGAGCTCCTTCGCGTGCGCCCGCGTCTTCGCGGTGATCTCGCTGCCGGCGAGCATCCGCGCCAGCTCCTCGATCCTCTGCCTGCCTGAAAGCGCCGCGACGTCCGCCCGTGCGGTGTCGGCACCGCCATCCTTGACGACGCGGAAATGCGCGTCGGCGCACGCCGCCACCTGCGGCAAATGGGTCACGCAGAGGATCTGCCGGCGGGCGCCGAGCGCCTGGAGCAGATCGCCGACCGTCGCCGCCACCGCGCCGCCGATGCCCGCGTCCACCTCGTCGAAGATCAGCGTCGGCACGGCGCCGACTTCGCTCGTCACCACCTGGATCGACAGCGCGATGCGCGACAGCTCGCCGCCCGAGGCGACCCTCGCGAGCGGCCCGAGCGGCTGCTTGGGGTGGCTCGCGACGCGAAACTCGACCTGCTCGAAGCCATGGCTCGCGGGCACGTCGAGCGGCTCCAATGCGATCTCGAGGCGGCCGCCCGTCATCGCGAGGGTTTGCATGACCTCGGTCACGCGCGCTTCGAGATCGTGCGCCGCAAGCTCGCGCTTCTTCGAGAGCTCGGCCGCAAGCGCGCGATAGGCGGCCTCCGCCTCCGCCGCGCGCTGCGCGAGCCTCTTTTCATCCGCGGACTCGGCGAGTGACGCGAGCCGGGATTGCGTTTCGGCCAGGAGCTCCGGCAGCGCCTCCGGTCGCGCCCGATGCTTCCGCGCGAGATCGTGGATCGCCGCGAGCCGCTCCTCGACGCGGGAGAGCTCCGCCGGGTCCACGTCGAGCTTTTGCCGATAGCCCCTGAGCGCGCGCGCGGCCTCGTCGATGCCGATGCGGGCAGGCTCGAGCAGGGCCACGATCCCGGCCAGCGAAGCATCGTGCGTCGAGTGGGCGTCGAGCTTCCCGATCAGCGCGGACAGGCGTGAAGACAAGGCGTCCTCGCCGTCGGTCAGCGCGTCTTCGCCGGCGAGCGCGGCCTCGATCAGCCCGGCCGCGTGAGCGAGGCGGGACTGCGCCTGCGTCAGCGCGGCCCATTCGTCCGGGCCGACGTCGAGTGCCGCGAGCTCGCGCCGGCGCGCCTCGAGCGCCTCGCGCTCCGCCGCCGAGGTGAGGGCGGCGGCGGCGGCGGCATCGCGCTTGGCGACGGTCGCGTTCCACTCGCGCCACGCGTCGGCGGTCGCGCGGGCGAGGGCCGTGAAGCCGCCGAACGCGTCGACGAGGCTGCGCTGCACATCCCGCGCCGTCAGCGACTGGTGCGCGTGCTGGCCGTGGAGGTCGACGAGCCGCTCGCCCAGGTCCTTCAATTGCGCGAGCGTGGCGGGCCGGCCGTTGATCCAGGCGCGGCTCCGGCCCTGCGCGTCGAGCGTGCGGCGCAGCAGCAGCGGGCCGTCGGCGGAGGCAAGATCGTTCGCGGCGAGCCATTCGTCGAGGTCTGGTCGCGCGCCGGGCTCGAACATCGCGGCGAGCTCGGCGCGCTCGGCGCCCGGCCGCAGCTGGCGCAGCTCGAAGCGGTCGCCGAGCAGAAGGCCGAGCGCGTCGAGCAGGATCGACTTGCCGGCGCCGGTCTCGCCGGTGAGCACCGTGAATCCGGCATCGAGCTCGAGGTCGAGCGCCTCGACGACGACGAAATTGCGGATGGACAGGAGCCGGAGCATGAATAAGTAGGGTCAGACTCGACTTTGCGGTTCAACCCACCCTGGTGCGCTAACTTTATTGGAAAATCGTCTTGACCCCTACTTATTCCGCAGCCGTTCCGGCGTCTCGCTCCAGTGCAGCTTCTCGCGCAGCATCGCGAAGTAGTCGTGGCCTTCGGGGTGCAGGAAGCGCGCGCGATGCGGCGCGCGGCGCACGGTGACGCGCTCGCCCTCGACGAGCGCGAAGTGGGCCTGGCCGTCGCAGTGGAGCGCGGCATCCTTCCCGCGCTCCAGTGTCAGCGCGATCGTCGCCGTGTCGGCGAACGCGATCGGCCGGCGCGCGAGCGCGTGCCGCGCGACCGGAACGAGCGCGAAGGCGGGCACCTGAGGATCGAGGATCGGGCCGCCGGCCGACAGCGCATAGGCGGTCGACCCGGTGGGGGTCGTGACGATGATCCCGTCCGCCCGCATCGCATAGACGCAAGCGGCCGTCGATCTCGACCGCGCAGTCGATCATCGTGCCGCCGCCGCCGCGGTTCAGAACGACGTCGTTCAGCGCATACGCGGCGTCGCGCGTCCCGTCGGCCCGCACGACCTCGGCCGCGAGCAGCGTGCGGTGCTCCTCGACGTAGCGGCCCGAGAGCATCGCGTCGAGGATGTCCTCCATGCGGGCGAACGGAATGTCCGTGGAGGAAGCCGAGCCGGCCCTGGTTGATCCCGATGAGCGGCACGTCGAGCGGAGCCAGATGCCGCGCGATGTCGCACGCGCCGTCGCCGCCGACGACGATCGCGACATCCGAGCGCGCTCCGAGCGCCTCCGCCGGCGCCGACGCGTATCCGGCGATGCTCGTGCAGCGCGCCGTGTCGGCCTCGATGATGACTTCGTGCCCGCGCGCGACCAGGAAGGACGCAAGCCGCGACAGCGGCTCCGCGATGCCTGGGCTCACGTGGCGTCCGGACGAGCGCCACCCGCCGGAAACGGGTCGCGGGGCGCGCCGGCGGGGCGGCGTTCGATACCATCGCCCCGATTAAAAACACAGGCGCCTCCCGCGCCGTAGCCGACCTATGAATGACTCCGCCTTCGACCGGCACCCGGGCACGTGCGGGGCGCTCCCGGCCGGCCGTGCCTGTAAAGTGCCCGCATGCTGGATCCGCGCGCCCAGACACTGCTGAAAACCCTCGTCGAACGGTACATCGTCGAAGGACAGCCCGTGGGCTCGCGCGTGCTGTCGCAACAGCTCGGTCTCGAGCTCTCGCCCGCGACGATCCGCAACGCTTCACCGCCGACGTTCCAGGAGCTGGGCTACATCGCGAGCCCGCATACGTCGGCGGGACGCATCCCGACGGCCAAGGGCTACCGCTTCTTCGTCGACAGCCTGATGGTGATGAAGCCGCTCGAGCAGGTCGAGATCCATCGCCTTCGCGGGTGAGTTCACGGCCCGACCGGCCGCAGCAGCTTCGTCGGCGCGGCGGCGACGCTCCTGTCGCAGCTCACGCATTTCGCCGGCGTCGTCAGTCACGCCGAAACGGCGCGAGGCGAGCTTCCGGCACATCGAGTTCCTGCGCCTGTCCGAGCGGCGCGTGCTGCTCATCATCGTCACGTCCGAGGGCGACGTGCAGAACCGCATCCCTGCATACCGACCCGGCGTACTCGCAGTCGCAGCTCCAGGAGGCGACCAACTTCTTCAACCGGCACTACTCGGGCCAGCCGTATGGCGCCGTCCGTCTTCGCTGCTCGCCGAGGAGCTGAGAATCGCTGCGCCAGGACATCGTCGGCTTGATGACGGCGGCGGTGGAGGTCGGCGGCGCCGCGCTGAACCGAATCGGAAGCGCTCGTCGCACCCCGGGGGAAAAGAACCTGCTCGCGGCGACCGACCTCGCGTCGAACATGGACTCCGGCTGCGCCGCCTCTTCGAGCTCTTCGAGCAGAAGACCTCGCTCCTGCATCTCCTCGACGTTTCGCAGCGGGCGGAAGGCGCGCAGATCTACATCTCGGCGGGGAATCGGGCCTCGTTCCGCTCGACGAGTGCAGCGTCGTCACGGCGCCGTACGAGCTCGACGGCCGCATCATCGGACGATCGGCGTCATCGGTCCCACGCGGATGGCCTAGTCGAGCGCGTGATCCCGATCGTCGACGTCACCGCCAAGCTGCGGCTCGGTCACCCATCAGATGACGGACGCAGCGGCCGAGGAACCGCCCCAAGGCACTCGCCCCCTGGGGGAGCGGCGCGCAGCGCCGATTGGGGGAACATACGCGCCCCATCCGAACGCGGTTCTGATCGGGCGCTTCTACGACGCGCTGGGGCGCTGCGATGCCTCCGGATGCATCGTGTGTCACGCCCCGATGCGGCGCCTCCCATCTGGTGCACCCGCGTCGGACGCCGCGGGTGTCGCGGCGATGTGGGAAGTGCGCGGCAAGGATCTCGCCGTGGTCGCGTCGGACATCGCGGCCGACGATTCGACCGGCCGCGCGCAGTGGGTCGCGACCTACACGTACTCGGCGACGGAAAGCACGTCGAGAATCGGATCGAGGCGGCGTTTGCGTTTTCGCGCGATCGTCCATCACGTCGACACCTTGACCTCTGGCGCTGGCTGCGGAGGCCGCTGGGGCGCGCAAGGCGCGCTCTTCGGCTGGCTCCGTGCAGCGCACCGTGCGGCGCGCAGGCCGCGAAGGCGCTCGCCGACCGGCGGACCCGAATCGGCGTGACTTTTCTTGCCGAGCCCGAATGGCAAGCATGACCAGCCGCGCCGCGTCGGCGTGCGCCCGCTGAACCTCGGCACGCCGGACGCGCCGACGGCGAAGGCCGTGCGCCGCTATCTCGCGGAATTCCTGTTGGACCGCCGCGTCGTCGAGATTCCGGGCGTCCTTGGAAGCCGCTCCTGCATCGTCGTGCTTCGCGTGCGGCCGACGCGCTTGGCCAGGTAATAGGCGACGATCCTGGGGCAGCGGCGGCTCGCCGCTGCTCGCGCACAGCCAGAAGCAGAAGACGCTGGTGACGGGCTACCTCGGGCAGCGGCTGAAGTCCGACGGCAAGCCGTGTTCCTTCAGCCGCTGCCCGAGGTAGCCCGTCACCAGCGTCTTCTGCTTCTGGCTGTGCGCGCAGCAGCGGCGAGCCGCCGCTGCCCCAGATCATCGCGTATTTCCTGGCCGAGCGCGTCGGCCGCACGCGAAGCACGACGAGGTGCAGGAGCGGCTTCCAGAGGACGCCCGGAATCTCGACGACGCGGCGGTCCGACGGAATTCCGCGAGATAGCGGCGCACGGCCTTCGCCGTCGGCGCGTCCGGCGTGCCGAGGTTCAGCAGCAGCACGCCGACGCGGCGCGGCTGGTCATGCTCCCATTCGGGCTCGGCAAGAAAAGTCACGCCCGGATTCCGGGTCCGCCAGTCGGCGAGCGCCTTCGCGGCCTGCGCGCGCACGGTGCGCTGCACGAGCGGGAGCCAGCCGAAAAGCGCGCCTTGCGCGCCCAGCGCCTGCCGCAGCCAGCGCCAGAGGTCGAAGGTGTCGACGTGATGGACGATCAGGCCCTCGCGAAACGCAAACGCCGCCTCGATCCGATTCTCGACGTGCTTTCCCGTCGCCGATCGTGTAGGTCGCGACCCACTGCGCGCGGCCGGTCGAATCGTCGGCCGCGATGTCCGACGCGACCACGGCGAGATCCTTGCCGCGCGCGCACAGCATGCTCCACATCGCCGCGACACCCGCGGCGTCGAGCGCGGGGAACACCGGATCGGAGAACGTCGCGTCGGGGGCATCGCACGCGATCATCCCGGAGGCATCGCGGCGCCCCAGCGCGTCGTAGAAGCGCCCGATCAGAACCGCGTTCGGAACTCGCGGGCGCCGCGCCGCTTGTATGTTCCCCCCGATCGGCGCTCGCGCGCCGCTCCCCCCAGGGGGCGAGTGCCTTGCGGGCAGCCCTGCGGCACTCATCAGTCCGTCATCTGATGCGTGAGCGCGTTCGACAGCAGCTTGGCCGTGACGTCGACGATCGGGATCACGCGCTCGTAGGCCATCCGCGTGAACCGATGACGCCGATCGTGCCGATGATGCGGCCGTCGAGCTCGTACGGCGCCGTGACGACGCTGCACTCGTCGAGCGGAACGAGGCCCGATTCCCCGCCGATGTAGATCTGCACGCCTTCCGCCCGCTGCGAAACGTCGAGGAGATGCAGGAGCGAGGTCTTCTGCTCGAAGAGCTCGAAGAGGCGGCGCAGCCGGTCCATGTTCGACGCGAGGTCGGTCGCCGCGAGCAGGTTCTTTTCCCCCGTGACGACGAGCGCTTCCGATTCGTTCAGCGCGGCGCCGCCGACCTCCACCGCCGCCGTCATCAAGCCGACGATGTCCTCGCGCAGCGATTTCAGCTCCTCGGCGAGCAGCGAACGGACCGCGCCATACGGCTGGCCCGAGTAGTGCCGGTTGAAGAAGTTGGTCGCCTCCTGGAGCTGCGACTGCGAGTACGCCCGGTCGGTATGCAGGATGCGGTTCTGCACGTCGCCCTCGGACGTGACGATGATGAGCAGCACGCGCCGCTCGGACAGGCGCAGGAACTCGATGTGCCGGAAGCTCGCCTCGCGCCGTTTCGGCGTCATGACGACGCCGGCGAAATGCGTGAGCTGCGACAGGAGCGTCGCCGCCGCGCTCATGAGCTGCTGCGGCCGGTCGGCCGTGAACTCACCCTCGAGGCGATGGATCTCGACCTGCTCGAGCGGCTTCATCACCATCAGGCTGTCGACGAAGAAGCGGTAGCCCTTGGCCGTCGGGATGCGTCCCGCCGACGTATGCGGGCTCGCGATGTAGCCCAGCTCCTCGAGGTCGGCCATGACGTTGCGGATCGTCGCGGGCGAGAGCTCGAGACCGGGCTGTTTCGACAGCACGCGCGAGCCCACGGGCTGTCCTTCGACGATGTACCGTTCGACGAGGGTTTTCAGCAGTGTCTGGGCGCGCGGATCCAGCATGCGGGCATTTTACAGGCACGGCCGGCCGGGAGCGCCCCGCCGTGCCCGGGTGCCGGTCGAAGGCGGATCATTCATAGGTCGGCTATGGCGCGGGAGGCGCCTGTGTTTTAATCGGGGCGATGGTATCGAACGCCTCCCCGCCGGCGCCCGCGACCCGTTTCCGGCGGGTGGCGCTCGTCGGACGCCACGTGAGCCCAGGCATCGCGGAGCCGCTGTCGCGGCTTGCGTCCTTCCTGGTCGCGCGCGGGCACGAAGTCATCATCGAGGCCGACACGGCGCGCTGCACGAGCATCGCCGGATACGCGTCGGCGCCGGCGGAGGCGCTCGGAGCGCGCTCGGATGTCGCGATTGTCGTCGGCGGCGACGGCACCATGCTGTCGATCGCGCGGCATCTGGCTCCGCTCGACGTGCCGCTCATCGGGATCAACCAGGGCCGGCTCGGCTTCCTCACGGACATTCCGTTCGCCCGCATGGAGGACATCCTCGACGCGATGCTCTCGGGCCGCTACGTCGAGGAGCACCGCACGCTGCTCGCGGCCGAGGTCGTGCGGGCCGACGGGACGCGCGACGCCGCGTATGCGCTGAACGACGTCGTTCTGAACCGCGGCGGCGGCGGCACGATGATCGACTGCGCGGTCGAGATCGACGGCCGCTTCGTCTATGCGATGCGGGCGGACGGGATCATCGTCACGACCCCCACCGGGTCGACCGCCTATGCGCTGTCGGCCGGCGGCCCGATCCTCGATCCTCAGGTGCCCGCCTTCGCGCTCGTTCCGGTCGCGCCGCACGCGCTCACGCACCGGCCGATCGCGTTCGCCGACACGGCGACGATCGCGCTGACACTGGAGCGCGGGAAGGATGCCGCGCTCCACTGCGACGGCCAGGCCCACTTCGCGCTCGTCGAGGGCGAGCGCGTCACCGTGCGCCGCGCGCCGCATCGCGCGCGCTTCCTGCACCCCGAAGGCCACGACTACTTCGCGATGCTGCGCGAGAAGCTGCACTGGAGCGAGACGCCGGAACGGCTGCGGAATAAGTAGGGTCAGACTCGATTTTCCAATAAAGTTAGCGCACCAGGGTGGGTTGGAACCGCAAAGTCGAGCTGACCCTGACTTATTCATGCTCCGGCTCCTGTCCATCCGCAATTTCGTCGTCGTCGAGGCGCTCGACCTCGAGCTCGATGCCGGATTCACGGTGCTCACCGGCGAGACCGGCGCCGGCAAGTCGATCCTGCTCGACGCGCTCGGCCTTCTGCTCGGCGACCGCTTCGAGCTGCGCCAGCTGCGGCCGGGCGCCGAGCGCGCCGAGCTCGCCGCGATGTTCGAGCCCGGCGCGCGACCAGACCTCGACGAATGGCTCGCCGCGAACGATCTTGCCTCCGCCGACGGCCCGCTGCTGCTGCGCCGCACGCTCGACGCGCAGGGCCGGAGCCGCGCCTGGATCAACGGCCGGCCCGCCACGCTCGCGCAATTGAAGGACCTGGGCGAGCGGCTCGTCGACCTCCACGGCCAGCACGCGCACCAGTCGCTGACGGCGCGGGATGTGCAGCGCAGCCTCGTCGACGCGTTCGGCGGCTTCACGGCCCTCGCCCGCGCGACCGCCGACGCGTGGCGCGAGTGGAACGCGACCGTCGCCAAGCGCGATGCCGCCGCCGCCGCCGCCCTCACCTCGGCGGCGGAGCGCGAGGCGCTCGAGGCGCGCCGGCGCGAGCTCGCGGCACTCGACGTCGGCCCGGACGAATGGGCCGCGCTGACGCAGGCGCAGTCCCGCCTCGCTCACGCGGCCGGGCTGATCGAGGCCGCGCTCGCCGGCGAAGACGCGCTGACCGACGGCGAGGACGCCTTGTCTTCACGCCTGTCCGCGCTGATCGGGAAGCTCGACGCCCACTCGACGCACGATGCTTCGCTGGCCGGGATCGTGGCCCTGCTCGAGCCTGCCCGCATCGGCATCGACGAGGCCGCGCGCGCGCTCAGGGGCTATCGGCAGAAGCTCGACGTGGACCCGGCGGAGCTCTCCCGCGTCGAGGAGCGGCTCGCGGCGATCCACGATCTCGCGCGGAAGCATCGGGCGCGACCGGAGGCGCTGCCGGAGCTCCTGGCCGAAACGCAATCCCGGCTCGCGTCACTCGCCGAGTCCGCGGATGAAAAGAGGCTCGCGCAGCGCGCGGCGGAGGCGGAGGCCGCCTATCGCGCGCTTGCGGCCGAGCTCTCGAAGAAGCGCGAGCTTGCGGCGCACGATCTCGAAGCGCGCGTGACCGAGGTCATGCAAACCCTCGCGATGACGGGCGGCCGCCTCGAGATCGCATTGGAGCCGCTCGACGTGCCCGCGAGCCATGGCTTCGAGCAGGTCGAGTTTCGCGTCGCGAGCCACCCCAAGCAGCCGCTCGGGCCGCTCGCGAGGGTCGCCTCGGGCGGCGAGCTGTCGCGCATCGCGCTGTCGATCCAGGTGGTGACGAGCGAAGTCGGCGCCGTGCCGACGCTGATCTTCGACGAGGTGGACGCGGGCATCGGCGGCGCGGTGGCGGCGACGGTCGGCGATCTGCTCCAGGCGCTCGGCGCCCGCCGGCAGATCCTCTGCGTGACCCATTTGCCGCAGGTGGCGGCGTGCGCCGACGCGCATTTCCGCGTCGTCAAGGATGGCGGTGCCGACACCGCACGGGCGGACGTCGCGGCGCTTTCAGGCAGGCAGAGGATCGAGGAGCTGGCGCGGATGCTCGCCGGCAGCGAGATCACCGCGAAGACGCGGGCGCACGCGAAGGAGCTCTTCGAGCAGCACCGCCGCGGCAGTTGACGGGGGTCAGCGCCGTCGCGAAGCGGCCGACCGTTTCGCCGGCGGCGAGTAGGACGCGGGCTTCGCTTTCGCCGGCTTCGGGGCGGCGGCCTTCGTGGCGATGGGCGGAAGCGATTCGCCCGTCTCGAGCCAGTGCCGGACGCGCTGCGCGTCGCCCAGGCGCGTGTATTTGCCGCCCGAATCGAGCAGCACGATCACGAACGGCTTCGACGCGATCGTCGCCAGCATCACGAGGCACTTGCCGGCCTCGCGAATGTACCCTGTCTTCGACAGCTTGATGTCCCACTGCGCGTTCTTGACGAGGTTGTTCGTGTTGTTGAAGCCCAGCAGCTTGCCCGTCGGCTGCACCTCGACGTAATGGCTGCCCGTCGTGCTGAACTCGCGGATCTGCGGATATTCGGCTGCGGCGGCCACGAGCACGGCGAGATCGTTCGCCGTCGAAACGTTCTGTGCGGAGAGGCCCGTCGGATCGGCGTATCGCGTGTGCGACATCCCGAGCAGGGCGGCCTTCGCGTTCATTGCTCGACGAACGCCCGCGTGCCGCCCGGATACGTTCGAGCGAGGCTCGAGGCCGCGCGATTTCGGAGGACATCAACGCGAGGCGCAGCATCTCGCGCCGCGGGAGCTCCGTGCCCATGCGCAGCCTCGACGTCGTGCCCTTGAGATAGTCGAGGTCGTCCATGTCGATCGCGATCGCCTCGTCCATCGACAAGCCGGCGTCGAGCGTGACCATGGCCGTCATGAGCTTCGTGAGTGACGCGATCGGCGTCACGTCGTCGGCGCCCTTGGCGAAGACGGGATGATTGTCGGACGCATCGACGATGACCGCATTGAGTGACGCCAGCCGCATACCTCGAGTGGACCAGAGCCCTCGGCCTCATCGACTGACCCCCAACCTCCCGCGTTTGTGCAGAAATCCACCGCAGACGTGGATTCGCGCACAAACGCGGAGAAGGGGTCAGCGGACGAGCGAGCCGATGTGGAGGGCGTGGACGAGGTCGGCCCAGAGGTCGTCGACGTGCTCGCAGCCGACGCTGAGCCGGATCAGGCCCGGGGAGAGCGGTCGCCCTCGTCGGCCCAGCGGGCGCGGCGCTCCATGGTCGTCTCGATGCCGCCGAGGCTGGTCGGCGCCGACGATCAGCCGTGTGGCCTTCGCCGTGGCTTCGGCCGGCGCCGCACCACCGCGGACCTCGAAGGCGACCATGGCGCCGAACCCGTCCATTTGCGTGGCTGCCCGCTCGTGGCCCGGATCGTCGGGCAACCCGGGGTAGCGCACGCGTTCGACGTCGGGGTGCCCGCGAGCGGCGCGCGAGTCGAGCGCGTTGGTCGACGCACGCTCCAGCGGCACGCCGAGTGAACGGACGCCCGCGGGCACGGTGAGGAAGGTCTCCATCGGACCGGAACCGCGCCCCGGCAACGACCGTTGTTTGCGCAGCGTGGCACAGAGGTCGGGGCGGCGGGTGACCGTCGCGCGAGCAGGACGTCGGAGTGCCCGGACAGCAGCTTGGTCGCGCTGCGCACGACGACGTCGGCGCCGAGCCCGAGCGGCCGCTGGTGGAGCGGGGTCGTGGTACGTGTTGTCGAAGGCGACGAGTGCGCCATGCTCACGGGCGCCCGCCGCCAGCGCTCGCACGTCGGCGATCTCGTTGCGCGGGTCGTCGGTGACTCGAGCCACAACAGCGTGGCGCCCTCACAGGCGGCGAGCGTGGCGTCCGTGTCGACGACGTCGACGAAGTGGACGTCCCAGCGCCCTTCGGGTCCGACTCCGGTGGTGAGCAGCGCGATGTGTCCCCGAGTAGCCGTCGGCGACGACGACCTTCGTGGCCGCCGGCAGCGTCTCGAAGACGGCGGCGACCGCGGCCATGCCGGGACGTGAACGCCAACGCCTCGCCGCCCTCGAGCCGGCCGAGGACGTCCTCGAAC
The DNA here is from genome assembly GCA_963724545.1 of uncultured beta proteobacterium. Lineage (GTDB taxonomy): Bacteria > Pseudomonadota > Gammaproteobacteria > Burkholderiales > Casimicrobiaceae > CAIWHR01. Next base: position 10,294 of record CAVRVC010000023.1, on the reverse strand, counting down.
GTGTCCACGTCGGGTTCCCGTCGCGGGCCTGTACGTGACCCGGACCGCCCGTGTGGTACGTCGACGAGAACACGACCGGCGGGTTGAGCGGCGTGTCGGGTGCGTGGGCCGGACGGCCGGCGGTGATCGCCACCGTCTCGGGGAGCGAGCGCCCGGGGCGTGGCTGGTGGATGTCGACCGGCCGGGCGGTCTCGCCGTCCTCGCTCTCCATACCGACTCAACCCTAGGAGGTGCGCGGGAGTCGAACGTCCCTAGAGTGAAGCCATGCCCGTGCCGGAACCGACCACCGACCTCTCCGTCGACGAGATCGACTTCGGCGGGGCGGACACCTGGGACCGGGACCGACGCCGTGTTCGCCAAGCTGCGGCGCGAGCGGCCCATCTCGTGGCACGACGAGCCCGAGATCGAGAGGCCCGGTTCGAGGTCGGGCCCGGGTTCTGGGCGCTCACCCGCTACGACGACGTCATGCACGTGAGCCGTCATCCCGAGCTGTTCTGCTCGGGACGCGGCCGAACATCGCGACTGCCCCCCGAGGAGCTGGCCGAGTTCCTCGGCTCGATCATCAACATGGACGACCCGCGCCACAAGAAGCTGCCGGCGGCTCGTGAACTGCGGGTTCGCGCCCCACAGCTCGTCCCGCTGCTGACCAGGTGCACGTCGCGCGCGCCGGCGATCGTCGACGCGGTCGGCCGACAAGGGTGAGTGCGACTTCGTGCGCGAGATCGCCGCGCCGCTGCCGCTGCAGATCGTCTGCGACATGGTGGGCGTCCCGCCGTCGACTCGAGCAGACCGTGTTCGACGCAGACCAACGTCATCCTCGGCGTCGGCGACCCCGAGTACGGCAGACTACGACTCGACGGCGCGTTCATGACGCGCACCAGATGGCGCGATGGAGCTCGGCCAGCACCGGCTCGACAACCCGAGCGACGACATCACGACCAGCCTGATGCACGCCGAGGTCGACGGCGAGCGGCTGACCGCCGCGGAGTTCGGGTCGTTCTTCATCCTGCTCGTCGTCGCCGGCAACGAGACGACCCGCACCGCGATCAGCCACGGCATGCTCGCGCTCACCGACCACCCCGACCAGAAGCGCAGTCTGGATGGGCGACTTCGACGCGTCACGCCGAGGACGCGGTCGAGGAGATCGTCCGCTGGGCCACGCCGGTCATCCACTTCCGGCGCACGGCGACCGAGGACACCGAGATCGGCGGCCACCCGATCAAGGAAGGCGAGAAGGTCGTGATGTGGTTCAACTCGGCGAACCGCGACGAGCGCGCGTTCGACGACCCGTTCGACTTCGACATCACCCGCTCGCCCAACCCGCACGTCGGCTACGGCGGCGGCGGTCCGCACTTCTGCCTCGGCGCCAACCTCGCCCGTCGCGAGATCCGGGTGATGTTCGAGGAGCTGTTCCGCCGGCTCCCCGACCTCGAGATCACCGGCGAGCCCGACGACCTGCAGTCGAGCTTCATCCACGGCATCAAGCGCATGCCGTGCGCCTTCACCCCCAGCTGAGCCCCGTCCGTCTCCCGCGTTGACGTTCTTCCGGCTCTGAGACGGATTTCCGTCCAACGCCGGAGAGGGGTGGGGGTCGGCGCCTTCGACGCGTCAGGGCTGCACGAAGGGGATGATCAATGGGCAGGGGCCGACACAGCACCCGGAAGGTGGCGGTGGCCATGCATGTTCAGGTTGTGACCTATCGACTGGCCGACATCAGTGATCCCGAGTTCAACGAGGCCACCGAGAGTTCGCCGAGATCATGGCCACGCAGCCGGGTCTCCTCTCGAAGATCTGGCTGAAGGACCCCGACGACAACGTCTACGGCGGGGTCTACCTCTGGCAGGACCGCCAGGCGTGTGAGAGCTTCCTCGCCGGTGAGCTCTGGGAGAGGTCGCCAAGGACGAGTCGGTCATGGACCTGACGTCCCACGACTACACGGTCAACGACGAGATGACAAAGGTCACCCGCCGGATTGAACGGTTCTCTGGCCGCCGTCAGCCGCGACCTCGACGGGGATGGCGTCGTAGGCGCAGGCGAACGCGCTGGGGATCTTCTCGGGGTGGCGCCGGGGGCGAGGCGCATGTTCGGCACGCGCTGCACGAGCTCCTCGAACAGCACGCGGATCTCGAGGCGGGCGAGTGACGCACCGAGGCAGAAGTGCGTGCCGAAGCCGAACGCCACGTGGTGGTTGTGTCGGGCGTCACGTCGAGCGTGTCGGGGTCGCGAAGACGCGCTCGTCGCGGTTGGCCGACGAGTACATCAGCACGAGCTCGTCGCCCGCGTGGACCGTCTCGCCGTGGAGCTCGTGGTCCTCGGTGGCGGTGCGCCGCATGTTGAGGATCGGCGTGACCCAGCGGATGAACTCCTCGACGCCGGTGGCGCCCATGATCCCGGGGTCGGCGCGCGAGCGCGGCGTACTGATCGGGGTGGCGGATGAGCTCGAGGCACATCGTTCCGATCACGGTGCGGGTGGTCTCGGCGCCGCCGTCGAGCAGGAGCAGCGCCTCGTGCACGATCTCGTCGTCGTTCATCGGGCGGGTCGTCGCCGTCGGGGTACTCCACGTCGCTGTGCGCCCACACCGAGATGAGGTCGTCCGTGGGGTCGGCGCGCCGCGCCTCGAGCACCTCGAGCGCCGCGGCCGCGAACTCGAAGACCGCGTCCATCACCTCGGTCGCGTGGCCTCCGGATCGCTGCCGTCGGGTTGTACCGGCCGCCCTGGAGCATCGTGACCTCGGACCACTCGCGGCACTTGTCGGCGAGCGACGGCGAGAAGCCGAGCAGCTCGCAGATCATCCGGGCGGGCAGCGGCGCGGCGAGGTGCGCGATCACGTCGCCGCCGCCGTCGGCAATGAACCCGTCGAGCAGCTCGGTCACGACGCCGCGCACGTGGTCCTCGTGCTCCTTCACCGAACGCGGCGTGAAGCGGCGAGCGACGAGCCGGCGCTTGTTCTGGTGGAGCGGGTCGTCGGGTTGATCATCGAGACGTCGGACACGATGCGCGGTCGTGATCCGAGCGACGACGTGTAGCGGCGCGCGTCCTTCTCGACCGTCGACCACGTCCGTCGTAGCGGCTGATGCCCCACACGCGGCTCACGGGGTCCCAGTAGACGGGGGCCTCGTCGTGCAGCCGCCGGTAGGTGGGGTACGGGTCGCCCGGCGTAGAACGCGCCGTCGAGGAGATTCACGCGCAGGTTCGAGCTGAGGTCCACGTCGAGACTCACCGGCGCAGGGTAACCGGCCACCCGGGCGTCCGGAAGCTCTCCCTTCCCGCTCTCGGCGCTGCGCGCCGGGCTGCTCCGGCCCCGCTCGCCGCCCGCCCGACCCGCACTCCCGTCGGCTCGCTTCGCCCGAACGGACGGCCGGTAATGTCCGCGACCGTGAGCCGGCAGCCTCCTGCCTGGGAACCTCCTCGGCTGATCGAGACCCGCCTGCGCGTGCTCACGTGGAACCTCTGGTGGCACTTCGGGCCGTGGGAGGAGCGCCAGCCCGCCATCCTCGAGACGCTGCTCGCGGTCGACGCCGACATTGTCGGTCTCCAGGAGGTGTGGGAGGCCGACGACGGCCGGAGCCAGGCCGCCGACCTCGCCGCCGCCCTCGGCTACGACCACGTCTACGCCTCGGGCGTGAGCTTCGAGTTCGGTGCTGAGCGGATCGGCAACGCGGTGCTCTCGCGGTGGCCGATCCGGGCTCGGCGACGTGCGCGTCGCCCGGCGCCGGGCCTCGACGAGCTGCGCGTCGTTCTGCGCGCCGATGTCGACGGGCCGCGGGGCCCGATCCAGGCGTTCGTGACCCACCTCAACTGGCGCATGGACCAGAGCCACGTGCGGGTGCTCCAGGTCGGCGCACTGTGCGAGTTCGTCGCCGCGGCCCGGCCGGACCGCACGTACCCGCCGATCGTCTGCGGTGACTTCAACGCCGAGCCCGAGTCCGAGGAGATCCGGACGATGACCGGCCTCGCCCCCGTACCCGTGCCGAAGCTGATGTTCCTCGACGCCTGGCAGATGGCCGGGGCCGGCCCCGGCCGCACGTTCGTCCCGACGGCCAACGAGTTCGCCGCCCTCGACCTCGAACCCGACCGGCGCCTCGACTACGTGTTCGTCGGGTTCGCCCGGCCCGACGGCGCGGGTCACGTCGTGGCCGCACGCCTCGCGGGCACCGAGCCGGTCGGCGGGATCCTGCCGTCGGACCACTACGGAGTCGTCGCCGAGCTCCGCTACTGAGCGGACCCTGACCGGCGCGACGCCGTCCGGCTCTGTGACGCGAAGTGAGCACGCGGTCACTCCCAGTAGAAGCAATGCGGGAGACATTTGGGGCACTCGGCCCCAACGTCACGCTCCGGGCCCCGCACCCGGCGACGGTCGCGGATGCGACGTGTTGGGTAACCGGGCGCTAGCCGGTTCGTGGACGCAGCGCAAACGCGGGCCGACTGGCCGGGCATGCGGGTCATCGACAACAATTAACCCTCATGGCGGTCGAGTCGGGTGATTCGGTGTCCCTGAAGCCGGCCGAGCTCGATGAGCTCGGCCAGTTCGTGCACGGAGTGGGTCTCCCGTTGGCCGAGGAACAACTCGACCATCACGTGGAGCATTTCCCGCTCATCGCCCTCGCGGATGAGGACGGGGATCTGCACGGCTTCCTCTTCGGTTCCCTCGAGCGAATCGGCGGAACCCCGTGCATCCTCTGGGGGCTCGGCGCGACCCGGAAGAGCCGCACCGCTCGAGTGACCCTCGAGGATCTGGTGGGGGAGCTGTACCGCCGAGCGGCGATCTCGTTCCCCGACGAGGACGTGCTCGTCGCCGGTCGGCTCGCGCACCCGGCGGGTTACGCCCTGCTGTCGGGCCTCGACGATGTGTGCCCGCGGCCGAAGTACTCGCCCAACGGTGAGGAGCGGGCCTGGGGCCGGCGCCTGGCCCGGCGGTTCGGCTGCGACGCCCGCTACGACGACCGCAGCTTCATCGTGCAGACCGGCGCCACCGTCGAGCTCGTGCTCGACACCCGTCACGTCAAGCTGGGCGGGAAAGCGGCTGCCGACCTCGTGGGGACGCTCGACCCGGCCAAGGGTGAGGCGCTGATCGCCTACGGCTGGGCGATGGCCGAGGCGCTCGCCGACGGCCTCGGTAAGCCCCGGGCCTGACCGGCCCGCTCGTCCTGCCGCCTCCGCCGCGGTCTGTGAGCGGCGGTGTCAGCGGCGCGCCCGCCGAGCGTGGCGTCGATCTCGTCGCGCAACGCCTCGGGCGTCGTCACCGGCGCCCGGCACGCGTAGCGCTCGCACACGTATGCGGCGGCTTTCCCGCCGACCTCGGTGCGGCCCGCGAGCAGCGGCGACACCGGCTGCGCCGTAGTGCCACCCCCGTCGGGCGCGGCCGTCACCGTCACGCTGGCCGGGATGAGCCGGGTCACGACCTCGGCGCGTAAGCGCCGGGTCGCGGGGTCGGCGGCGTCGCCGACGACCGCGATCTCGATTGGGGGCGCGACGAGCCGTTCGAGCGCGCCGAGCAGGTACGCGAACGCGGTCGGGTGCTCGCCGGTCACGGACGCGAGGTTGTGGACGCAACGGGCCGCGGCCTCGGCGTAGCTGTCGTCGCCGCTCAGCGCCGCGAGGCGCAGGAGCCCGTTGGCGGCCAGTGAGTTCTCGGACGGGGTGGCGTTGTCCTGGGTGTCCTTCGGGCGGACGATGAGCGCCTCCGCGTCGGAGCCCGTCGTGAAGAACCCACCGTGCTCGTGGTCGGAGAAGAGGTCGAGCAGGCCCGCGGCGACCGTGCGCGCCTCCCCGAGCCACGAGACGTCGTCGAGCTCGGCGAGGGTGAGCAGGGCTTCGAGCAGCGCGGCGTAGTCCTCGGCGTACGCAAGCAGCGCCGGGTTGGCCCGGCCGCCCTGCCACGAGCGCAGCAGCCGGCCGTCGTCGCGCCGCAGCTCACCGAGCAGGAACCGCGCGTTGCGGCCGGCGGCGCGCATCCAGTCGTCGCGGTCGAGCGCGGCCGCGGCCTCGGCGAGGGTTCGGGTGAACAGCGCGTTCCACGCGAGCAGGACCTTGTCGTCGAGGCCGGGACGGATGCGCAGCTCGCGGGCGCCGAGGAGTGCTGCCGCCGCGCGCTGGACCTCGTCCGGCCGCTCCTCGGTGCGGTCGACGGCATGGAGGATGTTGCCCGAGAAGTTCGTGTGCGGGTCGACGAAGTTCCCGTTGCGGGTGACGCCGAAGAACCGGATCGCCGCGGGGGCGTCGTCGCCACAGACCGCCTCGATCTCGTCGAGCTGCCAGCAGTAGAACTTGCCCTCCACGCCCTCCGAGTCCGCGTCCTCCGCGGAGAAGAACCCGCCGAGCGGATGCGTGAGGTCGCGCAGCACGTACTCGACGATCCCCTCGAGGACGCGGCGGTAGCGCGGCTCGCCGGTGACCAGCCAGCCCCGGAGGTACGCGCCGGCGAGGAGGGCCTGGTCGTAGAGCATCTTCTCGAAGTGGGGGACGAGCCAGTAGTCGTCGACCGAGTACCGGTGGAAGCCGCCGCCGATCTGGTCGTGCATCCCGCCCGCTGCCATCGCGTCGAGCGACACCGTCACCATCTCGAGCGTGTGCGGGTCGGGATCGCGGACGTAGGTGCGCAGCAGGAAGTCGAGGGTCATCGCCTGCGGAAACTTGGGCGCGTGGCCGAACCCGCCGAAGCGGCCGTCGAACTGGGCGCGTACGTTCGCCAGCGCCCGGTCGAGGATCGCGGTCGACGGCTCGCCCGCGCCGTCGCCGTCGCGTCCGGCCGCGCCGCCGGCGCTCCCGAGGTCGAGCATGCGCCCGATCGTGTCGCGGAGCTTGTCGGCCTGTTCGAGCAGCTCGGTGCGGTTCTCACGCCAGGCCTGGTCGACCGCGTCGAGGAGGCGGACGAACCCGGTCATGCCCGGGCGGTCGTCCTTCGGGAAATACGTGCCCCCGAAGAAGGGGCGGCCGTCGGGTGCCAGGAAGACCGTCATCGGCCAGCCGCCGTGGCCGGTCATCGCCTGGACCGCCTGCATGTAGATCGAGTCGACGTCGGGCCGCTCCTCGCGGTCCACCTTCACGTTCACGAACAGCCGGTTCATGACCGCCGCGACGTCGGGATCCTCGAAGGACTCGTGGGCCATCACGTGGCACCAGTGGCACGACGAGTACCCCACCGACAGGAGGATCGGGCGGTCCTCGGCGCTCGCCCGCTCGAACGCCTCCTCGCCCCACGGGTACCAGTCGACCGGATTGTCCGCGTGCTGGCGCAGATAGGGGCTGGTCTCACCGGCGAGGCGGTTGGGCATTCGGCCACAGTACCGACGAGTCGGCACCGGCGAGTGGCCTGACCGCGCCTCGAGCGGCCGGCCGAACCGACTTCCACACACGACGGCCACACACGAGGCGGGGTGGCGGGCGGACTCTCCGCTCGATCGCGACCGTCAAGCCTCGGCCGGCGCAAGCTCGTCCGGGATGATCGCGACCGGCGTGGTGCTGTGTTGCAACACGCCGAGGGCGACACTGCCGAGGCGGAGGCCCTGGAAACCGCCTGCGCCGCGGGCGCCGAGCACGATCAGGCTGGGTGCTTCCATCGCCTCGAGTCGTGTGATCGCCGACGGCGGCCAACCCTCTGCGACGAGGATCTTGGTCGTGACTCCTGCGGAGAGCAGCGGCGCCGCCCACTCGCGGCATTGACGCTCGAGGTCAGGATGCTCGTGGCGTTGGTCCTCGGTGCGCTCACGCAGATGCACATGGACGGCGATCACGTCGCGATGAAGCGCCCCGGTGACGGTGGTGGCCCACGCGACCGCGGCCGCGTCTGCCTTGCGAACCGTCGATGCCCACGAGGATGCCGCCTTGGGCGTCGAACACTGCCCCGCGAGGAACGATGACCAACGGCACCGTTGTGTGGTGCGCCACGGCGTGCGCGACGTGCCCGAGGTGCAGCGCCGGGAACCAGCCGGTCCCCGCTGAACCCAGGACGAGGACGTCGGCGTTCTGAGCCGAGACGGCACCTAGCAACGCGGCCCGAGGGTCGCCCTCAACCAACGACGTGGTGACCGGGGCCGTGCCGGCCCGAGCGGGCGCGCTCCATGGTCCTTCGAGGAGCTCGCTGACGCGGTCGGTTTCGGTGTGGTCGCCGATCGCGAGGCCGGGCGCCGCGACGGTGGTCACGATCAGCTCCGCGCCGAGCGCGCCGGCGAGGCCGGAAGCCCACGCGACTCCACGCGTCGCTTCAGGGGAGCCGTCGGTCCCGACGAGCACCCGCGTCATCGCGACCTCGTCCGGCGGACCGGGTTCGACGAGGGGAAGCGAGGCGCGTTGGTCATTCGGGGACAGACCCTAGGGCAGCGCCGACGCGGCGGGCCAGGGTCGAGTTCCAGCAGCTCGTGGCGGAGTGTTGCGGGTCAATCGTTGAGGTTCACAGAACGAGGGCGGCGTAGCCGTTCATGGCGCCGTTTCCCGCGCCGATCCACATGAACACGACGAGGTCGCCGTCGTGCACTCGCCCGGCGCGCCGATCCTCGTCGAGGAGCAGCAAGGTGCTCGCCGCCGAGGTGTTGCCATAACGGTCGACGTTGAGCGGCACCCGTTCGGGGGGCAGACCGAGCATCGCGCTCGCCTCGCGGACGACGACACCGTTCGCCTGATGCAGATACCAGCGCTTGACGCTGTCCGATGTCGAAGTCGTATCCGACCATTGATTTGATGCGCGTCGGCCAGTCCAGCTCGAGGAGCTGCATGTTGCGTGTCATCAGCGGCGCGAACACGTCTCGCACGCGTTTGCCGTCCATCAAGAAGAGATGGTCGCCGATGTTGGCTTGGGAGGTGCGGTCAAGACACCCGCCCGCGGGATAGGTGACGAGCTCGATGTCGGGGCTCGTCTCGGACCGCACCGCGGACAGCCCACGCGGCGCATGCGGATCCTGGGGAGCGCTGCGAAACGCGACTGCGCCCGCGCCATCAGCGAACACGAGCGGCACCAGCCACCCGTTGCCGCTGGGGTGCTCGCGGTAGTGCGGGTTCATCTCGGAAGCGAAGTATCCCGATGGGCAGTTGCTCGCCACCACCAGCGCAGTTGCCGGCGATTCCGCGACCAGATACGACGCCGCGGTCCGCCACGCGGCGGACAGTCCAGCGCAGCCGAGGTTGTGATGGACGAGGTCGACGTCGCGCCGCAACCCGAGTTCGGTGGTCAGGTATCGCAGATGGTCCTGACAAGCGATCGTGTCGGGCGTGGAGCTGACATGCACGAACACGTCAACATCCGCCGCATCGGTGTGGGCATCCTCGAGCGCCGCGTAGGCGGCGCGAAGCGTGAGATCGCCGTCGTACAAGCCTCCCTCCGCACGGGAGCGTTTGCGGTGCGTGTCGAAATCGAAGTCGAGGCGACGTTCGAGAATACCGACGTGTTGTTCGATCCACTCCGGCTCGAGCAGCCGTCCGTCGGGACGCGCGACGTGAACACGATCGAGGATCTGTCGGTTCGACACCCGGGTCTCGGGCACAAAGGACCCGGTCCCCGACAACGAGACGGCGACGTCGGTACCCAGCGCTGAAATCATCGGCGCATTCATGGGAAACTCCTCACCGATCGGTGTGGAACTACCCCGAGCCAAGCACTCGCCGAGCAACGTCGACAGAGCCCTTGGACCCTCTGCGGCCCGAAGAATCGGTCGCGTCGTTGACCAGGACCTTTGCACGACCAGTTCCAGAAACAGCCCCACCGCCGGGAGCGCTCCGACGTGTCCGACCACCCCTGCGCGGTCTCCCCGTAACGGACATAACGCCGTGGTGCGACCGGTCTGAGCGCCCGAACCTGAAGCACCGAACGCTACCGGGGCCGGTCGGGGACGACGCTGCCTATGCTCCGGTTCATGGAACCCTTCGAAGCCCTCGACCTCGCCACGGAGGAAGCCGGCCGCCGCGTGCGCGTGGTCGAGCCCGACCAGTGGGATCTCCCGACGCCCTGCGGCGACTGGACCGTACGCGGCCTCGTCAACCATCTCGTGCGGGGCAACACGATGTCGGCGATGTTGCTCGACGGCGCTTCGCTCGACGAGGTCATGGAGATGTTCCGCAACGCGGACCCGCCAACGAGGACCTGATCCCGCTCTACGCCGAGACGATGGCGGCGCAGAACGCAGCCTTCCGCAGACCGGGTGCCCTCGACCAGACCGTGCACCACCCGATGGGTGACATCCCCGCGGCGCTGTTGCTCCAGTTCCGCATCGGTGACGCCACCATGCACGCGTGCGGACCTCGCCCGGGCGATCGGTGCCGACGAGCAGCTCGATGCCGAGTTGGTCGAGCTGATCTACGAC
>CAVRVC010000022.1:0-123772 GCA_963724545.1 uncultured beta proteobacterium | reverse complement strand
GAACAGGCGCTCGACCACTTCCTCCGGATCGCCGTTCGCCTGCGCCCACGAGACGAGGCGATGCGCATCGATCGTGTTGGGCTGGCGCTCGATCCGGTCGAACTCGAATTCGATGCCGACCGTCAGGCCCGCCGCGCGGACCCGCGCGTAGATCTCCGCGGCGCGCTCGCGCCCGCCGAACTTCGCTTCGAGGTACGCACGCCGCTCGATGCCCTCGCGCGGCAGGTCGGGATTGAGCTGGAACGGGTGCCAGCTCACGATGGGCCGGACGCCGGGGTCCGCTGCCGCGTACTGCGCGAGCGCCTCGCCCAGCCGGCGGCGACCGATGAAGCACCACGGGCAGACGACGTCGGAGACGACGTCGATGGTCATCGTGGGAGGTGCGGCCGTCATTGGCGTCGATTGGGTCGGTTTGTCGGTGCGGACTCGATGCGCACCGGGTTGGACTTGAACCCGGGGCGAAGGTCACGCCGCCAGATATTCGAATGCCCAGTAGTAGTTCCAGGTCGTGAACACAGGACGTTCACCGATGCCGGCGACCAGCGACCGCAACTCGCGCTCGGAAGGGAAGTTCTTCAGGACTCGATGCGTCGAGCCGTCATCGAGCCTTCGCGTCTGGTAGCCATTTCCATCGGCGTCGCGTTCGGTGACCGGCGTGCTATTGCCTTCAACATACCGATTGTCCAGCATCACCACCCTTGCGCCCGGCCGCACCGCCTCGTTCACCCCCACCAGAAATTCGCGCTGCCGCGCCCGTGGGACGTCGGAGAGCCAGAATCCGGAAAATGCGGCGTCGAAGCTCGCATGTCGTGGGAGATCATAGGCGTCGCCGACGAGGAACTCGACGTTGGATCCCGCGACGCGACCCCTGGCGATGTGGAGCGTCTCCGGCGCGGCGTCCAACGCGATCACCTGCAGGGCAACCGGGGCGATGAATTGCGTCCAATAGCCCGTGCCGCATGCGATCTCCAGCACTCGCGCGGCGACGAGCCTCGACGCCACCCATTGTTCGATGGCGCGCAGATCGGCTTGGCGCTCGGGCTTCAGGTAGACCCTGTCGTACTCCGGAGCCCGCGCCCCGTAGTAGACCTGCATCAGCCGGTCAGGGGAGGGCTCGTCAGTCATCCAGCCCGCTCATGCCTGCCCGGTGCGCGAGGGGCTTCGCGCCCGCAATGCGGAACGCGACCATGCCCGGCCACGCCAGCCCGCCGTCGCGCTTGCGCGAGAACAGCACGCCGTCGGTGCGGGACAGCATCGGTGTGCGCGCCTTGGGACCGCGCGGGTCGGCGGGATCGATGATCTCGCAGACCATGTCGCCCTTCTTCAGCTTCGCTCCGGCGGCGCGGCTATACACGATGAAGCCCCGGACGGGACAGTAACCGACGTCCATGCCGCTGATCGGCGTCGGCGCGGACTTGAGGCGCGGCAATGGACCGACCCGGCCGGCGACGACGCCGCGCCGAACCAGATAGCGGTAGAGGTTGCCCGCATCCGACGCGCCCAGCTCGTGACTCACGTCGTGCTGGCTGCGCAGCTCCACGGTGCTCGAGAAGCACGCCTGCGGAATCGCCGCCTCCGGGAAGCGCGCCGCCAGGCGTGGCCACAGCGCGCCATTGACGCCGGAGAACGTCAGCGCCTGCGCAAACGGCTCGTTGTACAGCGTGGCGTGGACGCCGAGCTCCGCGGCCAGGTCCTGTGCCGAGCCCTTGAGGTCGGGAGCCGCCGTGAACAGGTGCAGTGCGGCATCCATGTCGCAATGCAGATCCAGCACGACGTCGGCATCGACGGACAGCTTCAGCATCTCGACCCGCATCGTCTGCAGCTCGTTCATCGGCTTCATCGCCTTCAACGCGGCCAGGGCGGCCTTGCGGATCAGGTCGACGTTGGCTGCGGCGTCGCGCCCCAGCCTGGGGCCGACGCGCTCGGCCACCGCAGCGGTGAGGTCCAGCCAGTTTCGGTTGAAGTTGTCGCGGCTGAGCAGGTCGTAGCGACCGAGGTGATTGTTGCCCACCAGTTGCGACTGGCCGATGGGATTCACGGTGGGCACCACGATGACCTCGCCCTTGATGCGCCCGGCACGATCCGCCCCGGCCAGCATCGGCATCAAATGGTGCAGTGCCATCGCCCCCGGCAATTCGTTAGCATGAATTGCCGCCTGGATATAGACTTTGGGCCGCGCACCCGCACGCCCGAACCGCAGCCAGGCGATGGAGCGGGTGGTACCTGGCGTCATGGACGGCAGATGGATCTTGCTTTTCGAAACCGGCATGGAGGGATCTCCCGAGTCAGGGAACTTGAGCAAGGACCGATCCCAGTTTACTTCGCGGGACCGGCAGCGACCAGCGACAACGCAAGGAGGAAGCCATGAATGAGCAGAAATTGCGGGGGTTGATTGAAGCAGTACGGGAAGGAAAGGTCACACGCAGGGATTTCATCCGGACCCTGGTCTCCTTCGGGGTGGGGGCGCCGATCGCCGCGCAGCTGTTGATGCACGCGGGTATCGCGCAGGCGCAAGCGCCGTCCGGCTACAGGGCCACCAAGCGGGGTGGCGGCGGCCCGCTGAAAGTGTTGTGGTGGCAGGGCGCGACCCTCCTCAATCCGCACTTCGCGGTCGGAACCAAGGACCAGGACGGCTCGCGCATCTTCTACGAGCCGCTCGCGGGCTGGGACAACGAGGGCAACCTGGTTCCGGTCCTCGCCGCGGAAGTTCCGACGCCGGAAAACGGCGGCGTATCCAAGGACGGCAAGACCATCATCTGGAAGCTGAAAAAGGACGTGCAGTGGCACGACGGCAAGCCGTTCACGTCGGCCGACGTCGTGTTCAACTGGGAGTACGCGTCCGACCCGGCGACCTCGGCGGTCACCATCGGCTCGTACAAGGACGTGAAGGTGCAGGCGATCGACGCGTACACGGTGCGGGTCGAATACGCCAAGGCATCGCCATTCTGGGCGGACCCCTTTGTCAGCACCCGCGGGATGATCATCCCCAAGCATCTGTTCGAGGCCTACAAGGGCGCGAAATCGCGGGAGGCGCCCAACAACCTCAAGCCGGTCGGCACGGGGCCGTACAAGTTCGTCGACTTCACGCCGGGCGACATGGTCCGCGGCGCGCTCAACCCCAATTACCATCAGCCCAACCGGCCGTTCTTCGACACGATCGAGATGAAGGGCGGCGGCGACGCGGTCTCGGCGGCACGCGCGGTGCTGCAGACCGGTGAATTCGACTATGCATGGAACCTGCAGGTCGAGGACGAAATCCTCACGCGGCTCGAGGCGGGCGGCAAAGGCCGCGTCAACATCATTCCGGCCGGCGACATCGAGTTCATCCAGTTCAATTTCACCGACCCCTGGACCGAGGTCGACGGCGAGCGCTCGAGCATCAAGACCAAGCATCCGACGCTGAGCGATCCCGCCGTGCGCGAAGCGATCGCCCTGCTGGTGGACCGCGCGTCGATCCAGCAATTCATCTATGGCCGCACGGGCATCGCAACCGCGAACTTCGTCAACAATCCGCAACGCTTCCGTTCCAAGAGCAACACGTTCGAATTCAATACCGAGAAGGCGAGCCAGCTGCTGGAGAACGCGGGCTGGAAGACGGGCGCCGACGGAGTCCGGACCAAGGAAGGGAGAAAGCTCAAGTTCGTCTACCAGACCTCCGTCAACCAGCCGCGCCAGAAGACGCAGGCCATCGTGAAGCAGGCGGCCCAGAAAGCGGGAATCGAGCTCGAGCTCAAGGCCGTCACGGCTTCGGTGTTCTTCTCGTCGGACGTCGCCAACCCCGATACCTATACCAAGCTCTATTGCGACATCCAGATGTACACCACGACGATGAATCAGCCCGACCCCGAGATCTTCATGAACCAGTTCGTTTCATGGGAATACGCGACCAAGGCGAACAAGTGGCAGGGCCGCAACATCACGCGGTGGCACAGCGACGAGTATGACAAGGCGTATCGTGCCGCCGAAGTCGAGCTCGACCCGGTCAAGCGGATCGCGCTCTTCATCCGGATGAACGACCTGGTGGTGCAGGACCGAGCGGTCATCCCGGTGGTCTCACGGCCGCGCGTACGGGCGTCGAACCTCCGGCTCCGGGTGCCCGAGAGCGGCTGGGACAGCGATTTCTGGGCATTGCAGGACTGGTACCGCGAGGTGAGCGCCGCGTAGCCGCGGGCGGGGGATCGTTCGATGACCTTCCCGGGCACTTATGTGCTCCGACGACTGCTGATCGCCCTGCCCAGCCTGCTGGGCATCAGCGTCGTCCTGTTTACGGTCCTCGCGCTCGCGCCGGGCGACCCGTTCGGCGAGATCGTTTCGAATCCCAACATCCCGGCGGAAGTCGCCGCCAACCTGCGTCTGAAGTTCGGCATGGACGACCCGTTGGGCGTCCGTTATCTGCGCTGGCTCGCCGCGATGCTGCAGGGCGATTGGGGGTTTTCATTCGCCAGCCGGATCAACGTGGACGAGCTGATCATGCAGCGGCTTCCCACCACGATATTGGTGATCGGCTCCTCGCAACTGCTGGCGATCCTGATCGCGTTGCCCGTCGGGATCTATGCGGCGACGCGTCCGTATTCGCTGTTCGACCAGGTTGCGGGCACGCTGACGTTCATCGGCTTTTCGCTGCCGACATTCTTCACCGGCCTGCTGCTGATCCTGGTCTTCAGCATCCAGCTCGACTGGCTGCCGTTCGTGTACCGGTCCGATATCGCCGCGAGCGGCTGGCGGTTCTATTGGGAACACTTCAGGCAGGCGATCATGCCGGTGGCCGTGCTCGGACTGTTCCAGGCGGCGTCGTGGACGCGCTACGTGCGTTCCGCCGCGCTCGACGTGATCAAGCTCGACTACGTCACCACGGCGCGCTCCAAGGGACTGAAAGAGCGCGCCGTCATCCTGAAGCACGTCGTGCGCAATGCGCTGATCCCCGTGGTCACGCTGGTGGCGCTGCAGCTCCCCTCGATCTTCGGCGGCGCCATCGTCACCGAACAGATCTTTCGCGTGCCCGGGATCGGCTCGCTGCTGATCAGCGCGATCCTCGCCAACGACACCCCCGTCATCATGGCCGTCACCTTCGTCCTCTCCTGCCTGGTGATCGTCTTCAACCTCCTGGCGGACATTCTCTATGGCTGGCTCGACCCTCGCATCAGGCTCCGTTAGCCTGCCCGAAGCGGCGAGCCGGACGAAGCCGGTCTCGCTGGCCCAGGACATCTGGCGGCGCTTCAAGCGCCATCGGCTGGCGCTGCTCGGCGCGTTGATCCTGCTGGTGATCGTGCTCGGCGTGACCATCGGCCCATGGCTGTGGAACGTCCCGATCAACGAAATCGACTTCAACGCGCGCCTGAAGCCGCCGTCGTGGCGGCACCCGTTCGGGACCGACGACTTGGGCCAGGACCTGCTCTCGCGGATGCTCTACGGGGGTCGCATCTCGATCGCCGTCGGCCTCGCCGCGATGCTGATCGCCGTCGTCGTCGGCACCATCGTCGGCGCGATTGCCGGGATGTCGCGCGGCCTCGTCGACACCGCGCTGATGTGGCTCACCGATCTGTTCCTTTCGCTGCCGCAACTGCCGCTGCTGCTGCTGATCATCTATCTGTTCCGCGACGCGCTGAAACGGCTGGTCGGATCGGAAGCGGGCGTGTTCATCCTGATCGTGGCCGTCATCGGCGGCTTTCGCTGGATGTCGGTGGCGCGGCTCGTGCGGGCGCAATTCTTCTCCTTGCGCGAGAAGGAATTCGTGGAAGCGGCGCGCGCGCTGGGCGCCAGCCGGCTGCGCCAGGTGGTGCGCCATATCCTGCCCAACGCCATGGGCCCGGTCATCGTCGCGGGAACGATCGACGTCGCCAACGCGATCATCGCGGAGTCGACGCTTTCCTTCCTGGGACTCGGGTTTCCGCCGGACATTCCGACGTGGGGACGGGTCCTCTACGACGCCAAGGACTACCTCGACATCGCGCCCTACTGGGCGCTGTTCCCGGGCACGCTGATCTTCCTCACCGTGCTGTCGATCAACTATATCGGCGACGGACTGCGGGATGCGCTCGACCCGCGGCGGATCCTGTGACGACAACCGAGCGCCTGCTCGAGATCAAGGGGCTGAGGATCCACTTCGACACCGAAGAGGGCGTACTGCAGGCGGTCGACGGCGTCGATCTGGGCATCGACGCAGGCGAAACGCTGGGCGTGGTCGGCGAATCAGGTTGCGGCAAGAGCGTAACGGCGCTCACGGTGATGCGGTTGCTGGCCATGCCGCCCGGACGCATCGTCGGTGGCGAAATCCGCTGGCGGGGGCAAGACCTGGTCGCGGCGGACGACGAGACGGTCCGCGCGCTGCGGGCCACCGAAATCGCGATGATCTTCCAGGAGCCGATGACTTCGCTCAACCCGGTGTACACCGTAGGGGAGCAGATCGCGGAAGTGGTGCGCCTGCACCAAACTCCGAACCGGCGCGCCGCGCTCCTGCGCGCGGTGGAAATGCTGCGCCTGGTCCATATTCCCAATCCCGAGCGGCGGGTCAATGATTACCCGCACCAGTTTTCCGGCGGCATGCGTCAGCGCGTGATGATCGCGATGGCGCTCTCCTGCAATCCCAGGCTGCTGATCGCCGACGAGCCCACCACGGCGCTGGACGTGACGATACAGGCCCAGATTCTGGACCTGATGACCGAGCTGAAGGAAAGGCTGGGCATGGCGGTGATGCTGATCACGCACGCGATGGGCGTTGTCGCCGAGACTGCGCAGCGTGTGGTGGTGATGTATGCGGGCAAGGTGGTCGAGGAGGCCAGCGTCGCCGACCTGTTCCGCGCACCGCTTCATCCCTATACGCTGGGCCTGATCCGCTCGATTCCCCGCATGGATCTCGCCGCCGCGAAGAAGCGGCGGCTCGAAACGATCGCCGGCACCGTTCCTCGCCTGATCAACCCCGGACCAGGGTGCCGTTTCGCCGCGCGGTGCCCGTCGGTGCGCGATGAATGCCTGGGCGCCACACCCCCGCTGGTCGAAGTGGCACCCGGCCACAAGGTCGCGTGCGTGCTGCACAAAGCCTGAGAGAGCCAGTTCATGTCAGAGCCGCTGGTGCGCGTAAGGGATCTGGTCAAGAATTTCCCCGTCAAGGGCGGCCTCCTCGGCCGCGAGGCGCACAAGGTGCACGCCGTCGACGGCGTGAGCTTCGAGCTCGCCCGGGGTGAAACGCTGGGATTGGTCGGCGAATCGGGCTGCGGCAAGTCGACGATCGGTCGCTGCCTTCTGCGCCTGATCGAGCCGACCTCCGGCGAGGTCTGGTTCGAGGGGCAGAACGTGACCACGCTCGATCGCGAGTCGATGCGCCGGCTGTGTCGCGACATGCAGATCATCTTTCAAGATCCGTATGCGTCGCTGGACCCGCGAATGACGGTCGGGGCCATCGTCGGCGAGGCACTGGTCATTCACGAGCTGACGCGGTCGCCCGGCGAGTATCGCGACCGGATCGTCGAATTGCTGGAAACGGTGGGGTTGAACGCCGATCACCTGCGTCGCTATCCGCACGAATTCTCGGGCGGCCAGCGCCAGCGGATCGGGATTGCCCGCGCGCTGGCGGTATCGCCGAAACTCATCGTATGCGATGAGCCCGTCTCGGCGCTCGACGTATCGATCCAGGCGCAGGTGATCAATCTGCTCGAGGACTTGCAGCAGGAGTTCGACCTTACTTACGTCTTCATCGCCCACGACCTGTCGGTGGTCGAGCACATCAGCGACCGCGTCGCCGTCATGTACCTGGGGCGGATCGTCGAAATTGCGTCGGCGCGGGACCTCTACACGTCGCCGCGTCACCCGTACACCGAAGCGCTGCTGTCGGCCGTGCCGATCCCGGAACCGGGTCTGAAGAGAACGCGCATCCGGCTCAGCGGCGAGGTGCCCAACCCGATCCGTCCACCGTCGGGCTGTCGCTTTCATCCGCGCTGCCCGAAGGCGATGGAGCGCTGCAAGACCGAGTCGCCGCAGTTCAAAGAGGTCGGGGATGGGCACTGGGCGGCGTGCCATTTGAACGACATGGCGACGCAAGGTTAGGGCCTGTTCACACTATGTCCGCAAGTGCGAACGGGTGGCATGGGGCGCCAATCAAGGCGCACGACGTAGCCAAGACCGGGCGTCTTGGCAAGGAGTGCAACGCAGAGTGGCGCCCCAGGGCGCCCGTTCCCTTCGGGTTGCTGCCGAAATGGCCACGCGCTTCGTTGCAAAGCCTCGCCGGGTTCCCGACCCGTCTGCGTTTTGCGCCTCGCTCATGGCCATTTCGGCCGTGCAACGCACTTGTGGACATAGTGTGAACCGGCCCCTAGCTCGGATGAAGCTCGGCACCGTCCCGCGGCGCCGGTTCCTCGGCATGATGACGGGTCTCGGCCTGACCGCGCCCATGGCGGGCCAGATGCTCACCTGGTCTGGTGTTGCAATGGCGCAGGCAGTGCCGCTTTACAAGCCAACCAAGCGTGGCGGCGGTGGCGCGCTAAGGCTTCTGTGGTGGCAGGCACCGACGCTGCTCAATCCCCATCTCTCGGTCGGCCAGAAGGACCTGGACGGCTCGCGCATCTTCTACGAGCCGCTCGCGGCGTGGGATCCCGAGGGCAGCCTGGTCCCGATCCTCGCCTCCGAGATACCGAGCCTGCAGAACGGCGGCCTCGCGCCGGACGGTCGTTCGGTGACGTGGAAACTCAAGCGCAACGTGACCTGGCATGACGGAAGACCCTTCACCGCCGACGACGTGGTCTTCAATTGCGAGTACGCGGCCGACCCGGCGACGTCGGCAATTACCATCGCCATCTACCGGGGCCTCAAGGCCGAAAGGATCGACACGCACACGGTACGCGTCGTCTTTCCCGAGCCCACGCCGTTCTGGGCGCGCCCGTTCACGGGCGGCTTCGGCCAGCTGATTCCGAAGCATCTGTTCGATGCCTACCGGGGGGCGAAATCCCGCGAGGCGCCGGCGAATCTGAAGCCGGTCGGCACGGGCGCGTACAGGTTCGTGGATTTCAGGCCGGGCGACGTCGTGCGCGGCGAGATCAACACCAACTACCACGAGGCGAACCGGCCGCACTTCGACACGATCGAGATGAAAGGCGGGGGCGACGCCGTCTCCGCCGCACGCGCGGTTCTCCAGACGGGAGAATTCGACTATGCGTGGAACGTGCAGGTCGAGGACGAAATCCTGAAGCGACTCGAGCAAGGCGGCAAGGGTCGCGTGATCCTCGCGCCCGGCAACGCGGTCGAGCACGTGCTGTTCAACTTCGCCGACCCGTGGACCGAGGTCGAAGGCGAGCGTTCGAGCCCGAAGACGAGACACCCGATCCTCTCCGATGCGGCGGTTCGCGAAGCCATCAACCTGGCGGTCGATCGCGGCTCCATCCAGGCGTACGTCTACGGCCGCACGGGCATCGCCACGCGCAACTTTCTCAACAACCCGGAGCGCTTCCGATCGCCGAACAGGACGTGGGAGTTCGACGTCGGCAAGGCGAACCACGTCCTCGATGCCGCCGGATGGAAGCGCGGTACCGACGGCATTCGCGCGAAGGACGGCAAGCGGCTCAAGCTCGTCTTCCAGACCTCGATCAACGCGCCGCGCCAGAAATGCCAGCAGATCATCAAGCAGGCGTGCCAGAAGGCGGGGATCGAGATCGAGCTGAAGGCGATCATAGCCTCGGTGTTCTTCTCCTCCGATTTCGCCAATCCGGACACGAGCACCAAGTTCTACGCCGACCTCACGATGTTCAACATCGGCGGGCCGCCCGATCCCTGGCTCTTCATGAATCAGTTCTGCTCATGGGAGATTGCATCGAAGGCGAACAAGTGGGAGGGCCGCAACATCAGCCGCTGGCGCAACGAGCAATACGACGAGGCCTACCGCGCCGCCACACAAGAACTCGATCCCGCGAAGCGGGCGGCGCTGTTCATCCGCATGAACGAGCTCCTGATAGAGAATCGCGTCGTGATCCCGCTGGTGAATCGCCCGGAGATCAGCGCCTGTTCGAAAACGCTGCGCATGACGCTGAGCGGCTGGGAGAGCCACCTCTGGCTGCTCAAAGATTGGTACCGGGAGGGATGAATCGGCGCGCCGCGCGATAATGAACGACGCGTCATTGCGGTGCCGTCATGCCCGAATCCTCTCGCTGGGACATTTTCTGCCGGGTCGTCGACAACTTCGGCGACGCCGGCGTCTCGTGGCGCCTCGCGCGGCAGCTCGCGGCCGAGCACGCGCTCGACGTGACGCTGTGGCAGGACGACCTCCAGGTCCTTGCCAGGATCGCGCCGGATATCGATCCTTCGCTCGATGTCCAGAAGACGATGGGGGTGACGCTGCGGCGCTGGGCCGAGCCCTTTCCGGGAGCGCCCCCCGCGGACGTCGTCGTGGATGCCTTCGGCGGCGGCCTGCCCGACCCCTACGTCGAGGCGATGGCCCGCGCGCCGATCCCGCCCGCGTGGTTCGTCCTCGAGTATCTGAGCGCGGAAGCATGGGTGGAAGGCACGCACGGACTCGGCTCACCTCATCCGCAGCGCTCGCTGCCGCGACGCTTCTGGTTTCCGGGATTCACCGCGAAGACCGGCGGTCTTCTGCGCGAGCGCGGGCTCCTCGCCTCACGCGATGCCTTCCGGCGCGACGACTCGGCGCAGCGCGCGTTGTGGGCTGGGCTCGGCGTTCCCCCGCCCGCGCCGGGCGAGATCCGAGTGTCGCTCTTCTGTTACCCGAATCCGGCGTTGCCGGGGCTCCTCGACGCGTGGGCCGAGGGCGACGACGCCATCGTGTGCGTCGTGCCGGAAGGCATTGCGACCGGCGCGCTCGACGCGTGGACCGCGGGCAACGTTCCGCATCCGCGTCATCCGTACCATCGGGGTCGATTGACGCTCTATGCCATTCCGTTCGTGGCGCAGGACACGTACGACCGGCTGCTCTGGGCTTCGTCGCTCAACTTCGCGCGCGGCGAGGATTCGTTCGTTCGCGCGCAGTGGGCGGCGCGCCCTTGCGTCTGGAACATCTATCCCCAGCCCCAGGGGGCGCATTGGCCGAAGCTCGACGCGTACCTCGCGCGCTCGACCGCAGGACTCGAATCGGGGCCGGCGGCGGCGCTGTGCCGCCTCTCGCGCGCCTGGAACGGCGCGCCGGATGCGATCGACGCGGCTTGGCGGGACCTCGCGCTGGCGCGCCCTGCGCTCGACCGGCACGCCGAGGTCTGGGCGGCGGAGCTGGCCGAACTGCCCGACCTGGCGTCGGGACTGGTCAAGGCAGCCCTGCATCTGGTATAATTAAAAGTTTTCCGAATCAACCCCTTATCAGGTGCAGTGATGAAAATCGCCCAGGAAATACGCGCCGGCAACGTGATCATGGTCGGGAAGGACCCGATGGTGGTCCAGAAGGCCGAATTCACGAAGTCCGGCCGCAACGCGTCGGTCGTCAAGATGAAGTTGAAGAACCTCTTGTCCAGCTCCGGCACGGAGACGATCTACCGTGCCGACGAGAAGTTCGACGTGGTCCAGCTCGAGAAGAAGGAAGTGACGTATTCCTACTTCGCCGACCCGCTCTACGTGTTCATGGACAACGAGTACAACCAGCACGAGGTCGAGGCGGACAACCTCGGCGACGCGATCCACTACCTAGAGGACGGGCTCGCCTGCGAGCTCACGTTCTACGAAGGCAAGGCGATCTCGGTCGAGCTGCCGAACTCCGTCGTGCGCGAGGTGAAGTACACGGAGCCCGCCGTCAAGGGCGATACGTCCGGCAAGGTGATGAAGCCCGCAAAGCTCGCGAACGGCGTCGAGGTCCAGGTGCCGCTCTTCGTGACCACCGGCGATCGCATCGAGATCGATACGCGCAACGGCGAGTATCGCCGCCGCGTGTAGCGCCCTGCCCGACGCCCACAAGCGCCGCAGGGCCGCCAGCATTGGCCAATGAGGGCGCTCGCCCCCTTGGGGGAGCGGCGCGCCGCGTCGTCCGGGGGGAACCTACAAGGCCGCGGCGGGGCTGGGGGTTCAGGTGCCGAACTTCACTTCGTTCGGACGCGTGAGCGTGTCCAGGCCCTGATTCGCGCGGCGCTCGAGCATCCAGCGCAGGAAGCCGCTGCCTTCGGCCGGCTTCGAGATGAGATAGCCCTGGATGCGATCGCAGCCGAGGCTCGCCAGCAGGTCGCATTCGGTGCGCGTTTCCACGCCTTCGGCGACCGTCTTGAGTCCGAGCTGGTGCGCGACCGCGATCGTGTGCTCGACCATCAGCCGGTACTTGGGGTCGCTCGCGGCCGCCGCGACGAACGAGCGGTCGATCTTGATCTCGGTGAACGGCATCCTCGAGAGCGCTTGCATCGACGAGTAGCCGACGCCATAGTCGTCGATCGCGAGCCCGAAGCCCTTGATCCGAAGACGCGTGAGGTTCTCGAGCGCCGCCGCGATGTTGAGGATCGCCTCCGTTTCGGTGAGCTCGAGAATCATCTCCGACGGATCGAGCCCGTGCCCGGTCACGATCTGCGTCACCGCATCGGCATAGCCGGGATCGACGAGCGAGGTCGCCGAGACGTTGACCGAGACCGTCATGCGCAGATCGGCACGGCGCCACAAGCCTGCCTCCATCGCCGCCATCGACAGCATGATCCACGACAGCTCGTCGAGATAGCCCGCCCGCGCGAGCGGCGGCAGGAAGACCTCCGGGCCGAGAACGCCCCGCGCCGGATGCCGCCAGCGCGCGAGCGCTTCCGCGCCGACCACCTTGCCGCTGCCGAGCTCGACGACCGCCTGGAAGTGAGGCTCGATCTGGCCCGCGGAGATTCCGCCGAGAACGTCGTGGGCCGTCGGCGCGAACACGACGTCGGACGACGCGGCGGCGGTGGGTGCCGGTGTGCGGAAATGGCCCAGCACGGAATAGAACTTCGCGCGGGTGGCCGGCTTCTCGATGGTGCCGATCACGCGGACGCCGTAGGCCTGGGCCATCGTCGCAGCGGAGGCGAGAAGGACGCCGTCGAGCGCGCTCACGAGGATCACGGCCACCTGAAGCTTGCGCTCGCCGATGCGGCGGATGAGCTCCATGCCGTCCATCTCGGGCATCTGCAGATCGGTGACGACGATGTCGACGGCCTGACCGGCGCGATCGAGAATCGCGAGCGCCTCGTGCCCGGTGGGCGCCTCGAGGACGCGGGCCGTGCCCATTCCGGCGAGCGTCCTCGCCAGCAGATAGCGCTGGTCGTGGTCGTCGTCGACGATCAGGAAGCGCAGGCTCCCGAAATCGATGGCCGACGCATTGGCGGCGAGCTCGATCACGCCGTCTCTCCCGGGCGCGACTTCCAACCGGACACCACGGGCGGCGGGCGCAATGAATGTCCCGCGGCCAACGGTCGACCCACGGGGTCGTCGTTCCGGGCGGCTCGAATCTGGATCATCGTTCGGTTCCTGACCCGGCCTTTCCGGGCGCGATGTAGTCGACAGCTTTCGCGGGCGCAAGGCACCTAGCGGGCCCCCGCGATCGCAGCCTTCATTCCGACGGGTAAATTGCATCGTTCGTGCCAGATCGGGGACGGCCCCGAAACGGGCGGCCCAGGTAACGCGGGATGGCAAATTTCCCGCCAAATCATCGCGTTTGCCCCGGGAGCCGCAGGGCGGTCCGGCACATTCCGGCACAAGCTGCCGTCAGGCGTACCGGCGGACAGAGGCGGCGTCGGGGCGCAACTTGACGGCGAGCGGCACCTGTCAACGCGGTGAGGGCGCCCTGCCCGCTCCGGAGTACGCGAGTTGTTCCTTGAGCTTGCGGCGCTCGATCTCGCCCATGTCGTTCCTCGGTATCGTGGTCCCGAAATGAATGTGCACGTAGGCCGGAATGCGGACGATCCAATGGCCGGCGCGCGCGTACGAGTACGGGACGCCGTCGTGGACGATGGCGGTCTTGTCCGGGGCCACCCGGGCCTGCTCCACGAATTTCGCGATCACCATCGTCGACCCTCACGCATGACCTTCCGCCTGCGCGCCCCGCCCGTTCTAGGCGGGCTGCCATCGCGCGGCGTTTGCTAAACTGCCGGCCGGCAGAAGTGGCGCCGGTCCGACGGAATATTCCGATATCCATCGCTGTTCGGACTGCCGTCGCCCGCGCCGCGGCCGAAATCCAACAACCATCCGAGGTGGATTCATGCCTAGCAAGCGTTTCACGACGGGTCTGGCCCTTGCCATCGCCGCGGGATGCACCTGCAGCGCCATCGCCCAGGTCAAGCCGGAACAGCTGGTCGACCAGCGCCTTGCCGCCATGCGGCTCCAGGGCAAATACCTGTATCCGCTGATACCGATGGCGCAAGGCCGCGTCCCGTACGACGCGGCGATCGTCGCGCGCAACGCCGGCTATCTCGATGTGCTGATCAGGATGGCCTGGGACGGGTTCGACCCGGTCACCAAGGACGTGAAGAGCCGCGCCCTGCCCGAAATCTACTCGGACCCCGCCAAGTTCAAGGCTGCAATCGACACGATGTACACGGAAATGAGCAAGTTCCAGGCGACCGTGAAGACCGGCAACGAGGCCAACGTCAAGACGGCCATCGTGGACCTCAACAAGGCCTGCAACAGTTGCCACGATACGTTCCGGCAAAAGCCGCAATAGCCGTTGCGATCGACTCGCCCGCCGTGGGCGCGGCACCGGGCCGGACGCGCTTCGGGTGGGTGCTCGCCGTGCTCTGCGCGATGGCGAGCGCCCACGTCTCCGCCGCCGGGGACCCTGCCCGCGGGCAATACCTCACGATGGCCGGCGGCTGCGTGGCCTGCCACACCGAGGACAGGAAGGACGCCGCGATGTTCTCCGGCGGCCGCGCGCTCAAGACCCCGTTCGGCACGTTCTACGGCCCCAACCTCACGCCGCATCCCGAGGCCGGGATCGGCCGGTGGACCGAGACCGATTTCGTTCGCGCGATGCGGCACGGCATCCGGCCCGACGGTGCGCACTACTATCCGGCCTTTCCCTACCCGTCGTTCACCAAGATCCGCGACGAGGATCTTGCCGATCTCTGGGCCTATTTGCGCACGCTTGCTCCGAGCGCCCGGCCCAACCACGCGCACGACCTCAAATGGCCGTTCCGCTGGCGCGCCCTGATCGCTGCGTGGAACTGGCTGTTCCTGACGCCGG
This sequence comes from uncultured beta proteobacterium, assembly GCA_963724545.1. Lineage (GTDB taxonomy): Bacteria > Pseudomonadota > Gammaproteobacteria > Burkholderiales > Casimicrobiaceae > CAIWHR01. The sequence goes on along the minus strand of CAVRVC010000022.1, from coordinate 108,672 downwards.
GGCCGATGGCGAGCGGCAGCCGGCGTCCGCCTGCCGTCGATCGCGGCGCCTATCTCGTCGAAGCGCTCGGGCATTGCGGCGAGTGCCACACGCCGCGCAACCTGCTCGGGGCTCCAAAGAAGGACCGCGCGCTCGCGGGCGGCAAGGGCCCGACCGGCAAGGACACTCCCAATCTCACGCCCACCCGCCTCGGCAAGTGGAGCGATGCCGAGCTCAAGGAGTTCTTCCTGTCGGGCATCACCCCCGACTTCGACTCCGCCGACGAAGCGATGGCGGAGGTCGTGCGCAACACCACCAGTCGGCTCACGCCCGCCGATCTGGCAGCATTGATGGCCTACCTCCGCGCACTGCCGCCGCTGCCGGAGGAGTCGCGGTCCCCGTCGGGCAAGTCCTGAGACTTCCGCCGCGGCCTGCAACAGGCACGCAAAATGCGCGCTGCGGTACGTCGGCGAACACCGCGGCCCCGGGACTCCGCTCACTGCGTCGGCATCTCGCTGACCGTCTCGCCTCGGACGCCGGGTTGCGCCCGGCCCGGACGCCTGGAATAGCCGCCGCGCCTTGACTGTATGCGATAGCGCGACGGGTCGTACTCTCACCCCCCTCCCGCCGCCCGCCAACCCCAAGAGGAGAATCCGATGCGTCGCATATCAGTCGTTTGCGCGTTATCCGTGCTCGGCACATGCCTGTTGCTCGGAACCGGAGCGCTCGCCGCCGGCCCCCCGGAAAAAGGCAAGGGCAACAACACCACCCTCAGGGTCAACCTGAAGGGGCTCGAAGAAGCGCCGGTCGTCATCTCAGGGGCGTCCGGGGTCCTCGAGCTCGACATCAACGAGGCCGCCGGGACGATCGCCTACGACCTCAGCTACGATGACCTCGAAGGAACCGTCACCCAGTCGCACATCCACATCGGACAGAAGAACATTGTCGGTGGAATCGCAATTTGGCTCTGCCAGACGCCGGGAACCGCCGCGCCGGCGGCGGTCGCCGCGATCACGCCGGTCTGCCCAGGTCCGCATTCGGGCACCGTCTCCGGCACCGTGACCGCCGCCAACGTGATCGGGCCCGCCGGGCAGGCGGTGCCGGCCGGGGCATTTGCCGACGTGCTCACGGCCATCCGGGCAGGCAAGGCGTACGGCAACGTCCACAGCACCTCCGCTCCGGGGGGAGAAGTTCGCGGACAGCTCCACTGACAGAGTAAACGGCACACCGCCGCAATCGGCCGGAACGCGGCCGCATTGCGGCGGTAGCGGTCGATCGTGGGTCCGGCATGCGGCGCCCGCGTGGCGTCGAGCGCCGTTGTGATTTCCGAGATTGCTGAGCGTCGACGGCCGGAGGTAAAGATTCAGAAACGAGCCGGTCGCCGGATTCCCGAAGTAGGGGCCGCGTGAATTTGTTCCGGCTTGCGAAAGTCGCGGTACATCCGCAATACGTGATTCCAGGTCGGCCGGCCGCGGAGGCTGGCCTCGAAGTCCGCAAGCTCCCGCGGCATGGCCGGCCACTTCACTCGATGCTCGGGCACGCGGCACACCGGCGCTAACAGCGCAGCCAACGTGATGTCTGCGCGATTCGGTTTTTCACCGCCAAGATAAGCCTGCTTCGCAAGCACGGCATCGAACTCGTCGAAGGTCGTGACGAAGCGTTGTTTGGCCTTGGCCACTCCGTCAACGTCGCCGGTCTTGTACATCCGCCTGACCGCCGACGCGACGGCCGGAAAAGCGATGGCATAGAATCCGGGCGCCCAGAACGGACCGCCGGACGACCACAGGCCGATCACTGTCCGCCGATCGTTCAACAGCGCCGAATACAGAACTTGCTGCACACCGCGTCCGAACGCTTGGTCGAGCTTCGCCTCGAATTCGACGGCCCTGGCCCGCTCCGTCGGGTCGATCGCCGTCAGCCTTGTGCCGCCGAGGTGATCGGCAACATAGTCGATGATCGCGCTCGACCCCTGCACGTACCGACCATCGTGTTCCAGCACGGGCACATGGGTGCGCCGGGCGATGCGGCGCGTCACCAACTGATGGGGCCCCGGCAGCAGCACCCGCTCCTCATACCGGATGCCTTCGTAGTCGAGCGTCCAGCGCGCCTTCTCGGCGAAGTGCGAGATGTTGAACGTGTAGAGCCTGAGCATCTTTGCCAAGGGAATCCGGGCACCGAGGTGCCCACTTGGTCAGGCTATCACGGGGCGACGCTGGGCCGCCAACAGCAATCGGGAACGTTCCGCGCCAAGGTGGCTGCCGCGAGGTGCATACTTCAAGGGAATGACGATGAGACTGCCGATGTTGATCGTTGTTGCCGCGATTGCGCCGTCGGCGTTCGCCGGGGACGTCTACAAGTGTCAGGACCCGGCCGGCAAGATCGAATTCCGCGACCGGCCCTGCGACGCCGCGCACAAAGCGCAGAGGGTCGACATCACACCGAACAGCGTCCAGACGATGACGCTCGAAGAGGTGCGCGCCAGGACCGCCGAGCTCAAGGCCCGGCAGCAGGCCCGCCAGGATGCCGAGAACAAGGCCAATGCCGACGCGTACGCTGCACAGGAATGGGCGTTGCAGCGGGAGCGTGCACTCCAGGAGGCAACCGATCCGCAGCAGGCGGTTCGCGACAGCGGGGCGGGCGACGTGGGCACTCAGTACTACGGCGGCTACGGGCAACCACTGCGGCCCCCCGCGACACCGTCGCCGCCACCGCCGCCACCCAAGGCTCCGGCAATGCCGACCGCACCGCCGAAGCCGCCCCGATAAGCACGCCCGAAACCGGCCCGGTGGCGTTGGCCAGCGCCGGCAGGCGGAACTGCCGGCGCATCGTGCACGTTACTGAATCAGCGCGAGCCATGGCACCGCAATGATCAGCATCACCGCGATGAACAGCACGCCGAAGATCGCTCCCGAGCCTCCAGTAGTCCCTCGACGGCAGGTAGCCCGATCCGTAGTACACCGGGCTCGGCCCGGTCGCGAACGGCGTCAGTATGCCCATGATCCCGAGCGTGAGGCAGAGCAGCAGCGCGAACTCCGGCATGTTGATGCCGGGAATCGTCATGCCCACCGCCAGCATGACCGGCAGCATCGCCGTGACGTGCGCGGTAATGCTCGCGAACAGGTAGTGCGTGAAGTAGAACACGAGCACGAGCACGATCATCGCGGTGAACGGCGAGAAGCCGCTCATGTGCGCGCCGATGGTGTCGGCGAACCATTTGACGAAGCCGACCCTGTTGAGGCCGTCGGCCAGCGCAACCAGCGTCGCGAACCACGCCAGCGTGTTCCACGCCGCCGAATTCTTGACGATGTCGTCCCAGCTCACGACGCGGAACACCAGCATCAGCGAAATGACGACCAGCGCCGCGGTGGTGGCATTGATGAAATCGCCGCCGAAGATCCACAGGCCGAGCGCGAGCAGCACCAGCACGCCGAGCGTGATCTCGCGGCTGCGTGAGCCCGCCCAGCTTGGCGAGCTCCTCGCCGGCCCACTTCGGCACCTCGTCGCCCGACTTCACTTCCGGCGGATACAGCCAGTACGTGACGCAGCGGGATCAGCGCGAGCAGCAGCGACGCCGATCGGCAGGAACGCGACGAACCACTGCGTCCACGTGACGCTCACGTTGGCGGTCTTGTTGACCATTTCGATCGCGAGCAGGTTGGGCGCGAGACGCCGTCAGGAACATCGAGCTCGTCACGCAGGTGGTGGCGATCGCCACCCACATGAGATACGAGCCGATGCGCCGCGACGAGGGGTCGTTCGGCTTGCTGTCGTAGAGCGCGGGCAGGTTGCGGATCACCGGATAGATCGTGCCGCCCGACGCGCGCGGTGTTCGACGGCGTGAACGGCGCGAGCAGCGTGTCCGCGACCGCCACGGCGTAGCCGAGCGTGAGCGTGCGACGGCCCATCTTCTTGACCAGCAGCAGCGCGATCCGCTTGCCGAGCCCCGTCTTCTCGTAGCCGAGCGCGAACATGAACGCGCCGAAGATCAGCCACACCGTGGTGTTGGCGAAGCCGGACAGCGCCCAGGTCAGCGCGGCGTTGTACGCCTTGAAGCCCGGCTTGGCGAGCTCGGCGGGCGCGAACAGCACGAACTGGCGCGAGCACCGTGACGACGGTGACGCCGATCAGCCCGATCGCGCCGCCCGGCAACGGCTCGAGCATCAGGCCGACGATGACGCCGGCAAAGATCGCGAAGAAGTACCAAGCGTGCGGCGCGAGACCCTCGGGAGGAGGGATCAGCGCCAGCACAAGCGCAAGGACGACGGGCGCGAGCGCCTTCCACGAGACGTGCGGCGGCTGGACAGTGACTGCGGGCCGCGGCGCCTCCATAGGCGGTACGTGGTCATGGGTGACAGTGATGGCCATTGGGAGCCTCCCAGCGGTGAATGCCGTAGGCGAAGCACGAGCCACGACGGCCGCGCGCGCATCCGGCAGTTGAAACGAGCGGAGCCTGCGCGTTCGTTCGCGCAGGGAGCAGCGCGCGCGAGCGGCAGAACGGGTCTTGGAGGTTGATCCCGGGCGTCGGCACCAAGGTCGGTGCCGGGCCGGCGAGAACGCCGGCCGTCGAGAGAGGACGCCGCCGCGTACGCCCGGCAGGGCCTGCGCGTGCGTCCACGGAACGATGTCATCGACAACCCCGAACGCACCGCGGATCGCGCGATACAGTTGGATTCTGCGCCGAACGCGAGTTGGAACCTTGACCACGCTCAACATGGGAGAGGAAGTCCTGCTGCGTCAGCGTTTCGTCAGGGACGGCGGATATGCTTGCCGGCATGCGTCAGGATCAGCGGCTGCCCCGGGTTGTGCTGACTCTCTCCTCATTTGGTCTTGGGGGGGCGAGCAGGGTTGCCCTGCATCTTGCGAACGGCTTATCGGAACAGGCGGATGTTCACCTGGTCGTGACCATCCGCGGCGGCGCTGGCGAGCACGCCCTGGAGTCGCTCGACGAGCACAAGGCCAACGTCCATTACTTGCTGAAACGCGAGCCCGTTTCGCGCAAACTGGCAAAGGTCATCGCTCTTCCCGCGCTGGTGCGAAAGCTTCGGGCGCTCGACCCCGATCTCGTGGTCGCGGCCGGGAACAATAGTGCGTTGGCAACGGCATCCGCATTTCGTTTGGCATTCGGGTCCCGCAAGGGTCTGTACATCAAGGTCACGAACCCGCTGGTTCGGTCGCACGATGGACGTATGGCCATCGCGATCCGCAAATTTGCCTACTCCCACGCTTTTTCGCAGGCCTCGGGCGTGTTGACCTTGAGCAATGCCGAATGCCGCGTCGTGCAAACATTGCTTCCGAAACTGGCAGACCGGCTCAGCACCGTCGCCAATCCGTACGTCACGCCCGAGATGCTGGCTCGCACAAATGCCGCGGGCCCGGCAAGGACTGGCCCGCCTCTGGTGATCGCGGTCGGGCGACTGCATCACCAAAAGCGGTTCGATCGGCTGCTGCGCGCGTGGGAACGAGTCCGCTGTCCCGAGGCCAGGTTGTGCATCATCGGGGAGGGACCCGACCGCGCCGCATTGGAAGCGCTCGTTGCCGACCTTGGCCTTGCGAATCGGGTCGAGATGCCCGGATATTCGGCTGATGTTGCCAGCTGGCTGGCCAAGGCGGATGCGTTCGTGCTCTCTTCAGACTATGAAGGGCTCCCCGCTGTAGTGCTGGAAGCCATGGCCTTCAACTGTCCCGTCATTTCGACCGACTGCTTTCCGGCCGCTCGAGAGCTTGTCGGCAACGCAGAGCAGTGCCACGTCGTGCCAAGCGACGATGTCGCGATGCTTGCTGCAAGAATCGATGAAGTTCTGGCTGAAGACTCCCGACCCACGAAGCTGCGGCGAATCGCGGAGCGATACAGTGTCGCGGCGGGTGTCGAAAGTCATCGTACGGCGCTTGGCCTGGTCAACTGCGCGTGTGACTGACTCCGCCTGCGGCCCTCGACGGGAAGCTCCAGCCGGGCCATGACCTACGGACTCTGCAGGCGCCGGATACCCTGCCGCGTACCGTCGGCCAGCGAACCGCTGTTTCCCAATCCCTTCGCTTTGAGCATCGCGAAGACCGCCTGGTAGCTGGCCAGGGCGTCCGCCCGTGCGCCGCTGTGTTCCTGCAATCGCGCCAGCATGAATCGATACGACACTCCATTGGAGGAGTTGTCGTACCGCGAAACAACCACACGTAATGTGTCCAACAAGTCCTTTGCGGGCATCGCCGCGAGAAAGGCCTCCGTGTCGTTCTTGTTACCAACCGCCGGTAGAAGATGTTCCAGATCCCCGACGTGCGCCTCCGCGCTGGCGGCGTCCCAAGGTTCGCCCTTGATTCGCATGGCATTGGCGACCCGGACGGCCTCGACCTCCAGGTCGGGATCCGAGCCCCACAGCAGCGCGGAGATCTGCATGCCGCGGACGAACGGGCGCGGGGCGCTCGAGGCCAGCGCCTTGTCGAAGTGCGTCTTCGCTTGTGCCACGTCCCCGCCATGAGCGAGGATGTCGTGCCCCAGGAACACGTACGCGTAGCCGTTGCCGGGGTCGCGCTGCAGGGCCTGCTCGTAGTAGCGAACCGGGTAGCGCCCGCCCTGCCCGTCGCGCGAGCGCAGGTAGTCGCCCCATCCCAGATGCGCAAGCGCGTCGGCGGCGCGCCGGTCATCCTTGGCCGTCGCGGCCCTGGACAGTACGGCCTGCACCTTGTCCAGCGATGTCCGTAAAGGTCTGCTTGCCGACGGTGACGCGGATATTCTCGAGCCAGTCCATCGGAGTCCCTTGCAGGGGTCGAACCCCATGCCAGCGCTCCGCGGCAATCTCGCGGAAGAATCAACGCGTCTTCCGGCAGGCGCAGTCGATCCATACGATCAGACTACATCCCGTGTCCTTACGTTCGCGATCTCACTTTGTGCGGTGGGGTGGAATGCAGCACTATCGCATAATGTTGCGCACCGATCATCATCCGCGCGGCGTACCGGTGCGTAACGTCTGCAATATCCGGAGGGTAAGTACATGAGCCAGAATCTCCTCGGGCGTCTCCATAACCTGGCGGTCTTCGTAGGAACCGAGGAAGACCTGGGCACCCACCTCGAAGAATTGGTTGATCTCGCCGCCTCGGTCACCGATTCGGCGACATGCTCCATCATGCTGTTGTCAGAGGGCGAACACGACGTGCCGCGCCTCAAGCTGTGGGCTTGCACCGACGGGCTTCCTGCTTCGGCCTGGAACGAAACGCCTGGGCGCGGCGAGTCGATCGCGGGCTGGGTACTTGAACATAGCGCGCCGCTGCTCATAGCCGACATCCGAGCGTCCGAATTTGCGCCGCTGGCCAGGCAACGCAACGACCTGGGTGCCAGCTTTATCTGCACGCCAATTACCGTCGGAAAGCACGTCATCGGCGTGATGAATCTATCGAGCAGACTCGACTCCGCGCCATTTGACGAATCCAATTTGGGGCTGGCAGAGATCGTGGCGACTCTGATCGGGAAGTCCGTACAAGTGGAGCGGTTACAAACGTTGATCAGATCGAGAGTCGCTCAAGTGAGCTTGGCGAAAGAGGAGAAGGATGCCGTCGCGCGTCTTACGGATGGCACAGCAGCCCCGGCGCGCATCGCGAAGCTGCTTGCGAAGTCCTTTTTCAGGGATTTGGCCGCCGCCGGTTTCGAACCGGGTCAAATCATCGAAGCTGCCTCCGAAATCATCATGCTTGTTTCGAATGACATCAACCGATACAAGAAGCGTATGGAAAGGGAGACGAAGTGAGCAGGTGTATCTCAAGGATCACGCGCGTCGAGTCTGCCGCGAGGCTTCCATTGTTACCGCTCTCCCGCCGGCCGATTTCGGTGGCGCGGACGGCGCAAGTTTGCTGGCCCCGGTACAGATCGCAATCCCAGCGGGCGCTGACTATGCCTGCATACAACTCACGAGGATAGTTCGTTCTTTCGGTCAAGGTGACGACGACAGGGCACCTCCCATTGCCGAAGTTAGAACGTCGTTACGCGAATCCCGCCGAACCAACCGATGCCTTGACATCCCAGGAGATTGCCGCCGCCGGAAGCGAAACGACCCGTCACGGCGATCTGGTTAACCTGCATCTCGAAGATCTGGAATGAACCGGTTTCACCGGAGCTACAAGAGTATGTGCCTGCGACCGCTCCCATCTGTCCCGCCTGGGTCAACGTGCCGTTGTACGCGCAGCCCCCGCCATTTGAAGGGAACGTCCCAATCGCTATCGATTGACCATTCTGCGTGATATTGAGTGTCCCGACTTCTTCGAAGACGCGATTGAGCGAAGCATCTTGGCATCCGGTTACCGTGCTATGGATGCCGCCTGCGAAATGTCCGCTGAAATTGTCGTAGCCCATGAATAGCCGGGTCACGTTATTCTTGACGATGAACTCGCCGTCCACGTCGTACTTTAGCTGACCTGTCGTGACCGTCAGTGCGGTCCAGGTCATGGTCCCCACTTTGCGATAGCTGACACCAGTAAAGGGAACAGTGCCAAACCACGGCCCATTCGTGAGATACAGATCGCCCGTCCATACAAAATTTCCAGCATAGGTGAGAGTGGCCGAGTACCAGATCGGAGTCCTTGTCGGGTCATATACGTAAATCGTGCCGAAGATGACCGAACCCACCTGTGCGTTCAGGAAGCCCCAACCGCTTTCGCCGGGGACGGCCCAGACGTCGCCCTGATCCGTGGTAAATGACGTGGCCGACGCCTGCTGCAGGAAACAAGTCGTTGCGATCAGCATCGCCGCAAACGTCGCGCGAACTGTTCTCATCGTGATCCTCCTCGGGTGTGACCGTGAACGTCGTAGTCGGCTGCCTGCGAAATAGTATCGCACGCATATAACGCTAGCTGCCGCGCAATCCGTAGGGCTACATCAATCACCCCAGCCAACTGCTCGCATCGCCCGCTGGCATAGCTCGTGCTCGGACTCACCCTCGGCCCGGTCCTCATTCACGAACACCGTGATCAACCTACTTGGCTTGATCCCTTGACCTAGCGTTTCTTCAACCGTTGAGCCGATGCAGGTAGTTCGCCATTGGCCTTTGCCTCCAACATGATCAGACGGCGCTCGATCTCAGTTAGCTCCAGCACCTTCGCAATCTGCGTCACTTCCGGGCACGCCGTATGCAAGATCTCTGTGCACTATGAGATGGAAAGAACAACGGCCCCGCTCGGGGGCCGTCGTTCTTGCTGATGGTGGAGGTGGCGAGAATCGAACTCGCGTCCGGAAGCACTCAAAAGTCAGGACTACATGCTTAGTCGCGTCATTGTGCTCTCGCCCCGACGCCGTTGACTGACATACGACGGCAGGACCAGTCACCTAGATTTAGCGCTTCGCCCAAGTGACCCGGGCGGGCGCGATCGTCCTGAATGTCCTCGCTGTGACAGCTTCATCACCCCGGTCGGACGCTACCGGGTGCGAGGTCCGGCGGGATTAAGCCGCCAGAGCGTACGTTTCGTCGTTCGCAGTTAAATTTGCGATTGCAGTAGGATTTACGAGGACCTGCGCCTCGGCATGCCCCGAGCTCTCTTGCAACCCCCGTCGAAACCGGTTCACCCCCGGTGATCTTCGTGGCGCGCAAATTGCTCAAGCCGTTTTAATGATACCACCGGGCACGCACTCGCCCGGCGTCACATGACGTAAATGGGATAATCTTGCCTGATTTCAAGCCCTTCGCGCTCGCCACCACGCAATGTCTGCCGCCCGTCCGCCCATCCGCATCGTTCCGGTGATCCTCTCCGGCGGCACCGGCACCCGCCTGTGGCCGCTGTCGCGCGAAACGGCGCCGAAACCGTCGATGCCGCTGCCCGACGGAGAGACGCTGCTCGCCAAGACGGCAGCTCGCGCGCTCGCGCTGCCGGGGGTCGCGGAGCTCGTCACGGTCACGAATCGCGAATACTACTTTCATACGAAGGATGCCTACGCGGGTGTACGCGACAAGCTCCCGGGCCGGACCTCGTACCTGCTCGAGCCCTTCGGCCGCAACACGGCACCGGCCGTCGCGCTCGCGGCGCTCTGGGCGGAGCGGCGCTACAAGGCAGATGCGGTGCTCGTCGTGCTGCCGGCCGATCACCTCATCCGCGATCACGCGGCGTTCGTCGCGGCCGTCGAGCGGGCCGCGGGCCTCGCGCAGGGCGGCTCCCTGGTGACGTTCGGCATCAGCCCCACCCATCCCGAAACCGGGTTCGGCTACATCGAATGCGGCGCTCCCATTGCCGGCAACGGGCCTCCGGCCTTCACGGCGGTCCGCTTCGTCGAGAAGCCGCCGGCAGAGAAGGCTCGACAGTACGTCGCCGCCGGCAACTACCTGTGGAACTCGGGCATGTTCTGCTTCACGCCGGCGGCGATCCTCGCGGCGTTCGCGCGCCATGCGCCTGCGGTGCTCGAGGCCGTGCGCCCCATCTCGCGCACGCACGAAGCGAAGAGCGATGCTTCGATGCTGGAGATCGACGCCGGACTTTTCGAGAGCGTGCCCAACATTTCGCTCGACTTCGCGGTGATGGAAAAATCGGCGGCCGAAGGCGGTGTCGCGGTCGTGCGCGGCGCGTTCGACTGGAGCGACGTCGGCTCGTGGCAGGCGATGGCGGAGTTGACGCCCCCGGACGCGGACGGCAATCGCGGCCAGGGCGAGCGCGTCACGATCGCGACGCGCGGCACCTACATCCACGCGGGAGATCGCGTCGTCGCGACCGTCGGCGTCGAGGACATGGTCATCGTCGATACGCCCGACGCCGTGCTGGTCGCGCATCGCGACCATCTGCAACGAGTCAAGGACGTCGTCGGCGAGCTCAAAGCGCGCGGCCACGAATCCTACCGCCTGCACAAGACCGTGGCGCGGCCGTGGGGCGCCTACACGGTGCTGGAGGAGGCGCCCGGCTTCAAGATCAAGCGCATCGAGGTGAAGCCCGGCGCGGCTCTCTCGCTGCAGCTCCACCATCGCCGCAGCGAGCACTGGGTCGTGGTCGCGGGCGTGGCGAAGGTGACGCGCGGCGAGGACACGTTCCTCGTCAACGCCAATGGCTCGACGTACATTCCGGTGGAGACGAAGCACCGCCTCGAGAATCCGACCACCGATCCGCTGGTGATGATCGAGGTCCAGTGCGGCGACTACCTCGGCGAGGACGACATCGTCCGCTTCGACGACAAGTACGGTCGCGTGCCGGCCTGAAGCCCTCCTGCGGGTTACGCGGACACGTCCGGATCGATCTGCCGCTGCAGCCAGCTGATCTGGTCCTTGAGCAGCAGCTTGCGCCGCTTGAGACGCGTGAGCTGCAGCTGGTCGTGCGCCGAATGCTCGGCCAACCGCTGGATGACGGCGTCGAGGTCGCGGTGCTCGATCTCCAGCGCGACCAGCCGCTCCATGAGCGCGACGCGTTCCGCGTTGCCTATGTCCGCCATCGCCCCTAGCATAAGCCCAATGCCCGCGCAGCGAAACGGGCAACTGCGTTCCTCGGTGCGCTTGCGTCGCCGCGTATAATCCGCGCTCGATTCGCAGTTGCACGTGCCGCCGGCCAACCCTGCCGTCGGGCCGGCGGCTGCGGCAGCCGGGACCGGCCCAACCGCCCCAGCCGCCGCAACAAGCCGCGACGCCGCCGGGCCCGCGACCTCCGCACTCGCCACGACCATTTCGATGCTCGCGGCGCTGCCCCGGCTCGTCCCGAGTTTGCCTGCCGCGGGCCATAAGGCGCGCGCGGCGGCTCCTACCGGCTCGGCCGACGCGCTGGCACTCGCGCAGCTCGCGGCCGATTGCGCCGGACAGAAGCGCCTGCTCGCCGTCGTCGCCTCCGACGCGCTGGCCGCCCAGCGGCTCGCCGACGAGCTGCCGTGGTTCGCGCCGGGCCTCGACGTCGCGCTCCTGCCCGACTGGGAGACGCTGCCCTACGACCACTTCTCGCCGCACCAGGACCTCGTGTCGCAGCGCCTCGCCACGCTCCATCACGTGTCGCGCGGCGAATGCAACGTGCTCGTCGTCGCCGCGACCACCGCGCTGTACCGCCTCGCCCCGCCGGACTATCTCGCGGCCTTCACGTTCTTCCTGAAGCAGGGCACGCGGCTCGACGTCGACGCGCTGCGCGCGCAGCTCGCCCTCGCCGGCTACCAGCACGTCACGCAGGTCGTCTCGCCCGGCGAGTTCAGCGTGCGGGGCGGCCTGATCGACCTCTTTCCGATGGGGAGCCCGCTACCCTACCGCCTCGATCTCTTCGACGACGACATCGAGAGCATCAGGACGTTCGACGTCGACACGCAGCGCACGCTCTATCCGGTCCCCAATGTGCGGCTCCTCCCCGCGCGCGAGTTTCCGCTGGACGACGCGGGCCGCACACGCTTTCGCTCGCGCTTTCGCGAAGTGTTCGAAGGCGATCCGTCGCGCTCGCCGCTGTACAAGGACGTGAGCAACGGCGTGGTGCCGGGCGGCATCGAGTATTACCTGCCGCTCTTCTTCGAGACGACGGCGACACTCGCGGACTACCTGCCGCGCGATGCCGTCGTCGCATTCGTCGGCGACGTCGCCGGCGCCGTGCAGCGGTTCTGGCAGGACACCGACGCGCGCTACAAGCTTCTGCGCGGCGACAAGTCGCGCCCGCTCCTGCCGCCTCCCTCGGTGTTCCTGCCGCCCGACGTGTTCCACGGCGGGCTCAAGGCGCATGCGCGCGTCGAGATTCCCGCCGCGGGATCGGAGCCCGCGGAAGGCCAGGCCGCCGGCACCGTCGCGCTTCCGAGAGTCGAGGTCGACCGGCGGGCGCCCGATCCGCTCGTCGCGCTGAAGCGCTATCTGGGCTCCGGCGCCGCGCGCGTGCTGATCTGCGCCGAAAGTCCCGGACGCCGCGAGACGATGCAGCAGTATTTCTCCGAGTACGGGCAGAACGTGCCGCTCGCGGAGGACTGGCGCGGCGCCATCGCGGGCGACGCCTCTTGCGCGCTGGTCGTCTCGCCGCTCCATGCGGGATTCGCGTGGCCGGAAGCGAAGGTCTCGTTCGTCACCGAAGCCGAGCTCTACGCCGGCGTCGTGCGCCGCGGGAAGCGCGACCTCGCGCGGCGCACGAACGTCGACGCGATGCTGCGCGACCTGTCCGAAGTGCGCATCGGCGACCCCGTCGTCCACGAGGAGCACGGCATCGGTCGCTACCTCGGCCTCGTCACGATGGATCTCGGCGAGGGCGCGGCGGAATTCCTCCAGCTCATCTACGCCAACGACGCGAAGCTCTACGTTCCTGTCGCCAACCTGCATCTCATCGGGCGCTACAGCGGCGCCTCGCCGGAGGCGGCGCCGCTGCACGAGCTCGGCAGCAACCAGTGGGACAAGGCGAAGAAGCGCGCGGCACGCCAGGCGCACGACACGGCCGCCGAGCTTCTCAACCTCTACGCGCAGCGCGCGGCGCGGAAGGGGCACGCGTTCAAGTTCAGCGCGCACGACTACGAGGCGTTCGCGGAAGGGTTCGGTTTCGAGGAGACGCCCGACCAGCAGGCCGCGATCGAGGCCGTCATCCGTGACCTGACCGACGGCAAGCCGATGGACCGGCTCGTCTGCGGCGACGTCGGCTTCGGGAAGACGGAAGTCGCGCTGCGCGCGGCGTTCGTCGCGATCGCCGACGGCAAGCAGGTCGCCGTGCTCGTGCCCACCACACTCCTCGCCGAGCAGCATTTGCAGGTGTTCTCCGACCGGTTCGCCGATCTCCCGGTGAAGCTCGCCGAGCTGTCGCGCTTTCGCTCCGGCAAGGAAGTCAAGGCGGCCCTCGAGGGCCTCAAGGCCGGCACGATCGACCTCGTCATCGGCACGCACAAGCTGATCCAGCCCGACATCGTGTTCAAGAACCTCGGGCTCGTCATCATCGACGAGGAGCACCGCTTCGGCGTGCGGCAGAAGGAGCAGCTCAAGAAGCTACGCGCGGAAGTCGACGTGCTGACGCTGACCGCCACGCCTATCCCGCGCACGCTCGCGATGTCGCTCGAAGGGATCCGCGACTTCTCGGTGATCGCGACGGCGCCGCAGCGGCGGCTCGCGATCAAGACGTTCGTCGCCGAATATTCGCGCGGAATCATCCGCGAAGCGGTGCTGCGCGAGCTCAACCGCGGCGGGCAGATCTACTTCCTGCACAACGACATCGATACGATCAATACGACCGCCGAGCGCCTCGGCGACCTGCTGCCGGAGGCGCGGCTCGCCGTCGCGCACGGCCAGATGGGCGAGCGCGACCTCGAGCACGTGATGCGCGAGTTCTACGCGCAGCGCGTCAACCTCCTCGTGTGCTCGACGATCATCGAGACGGGGATCGACGTGCCGACCGCCAACACGATCATCATCGAGCGCGCCGATCGCTTCGGCCTGGCGCAGCTCCACCAGCTGCGCGGCCGCGTCGGACGCTCGCATCACCAGGCGTACGCCTACCTGCTGACGCCGCCGGCGGCGGCGCTGTCGGCGCAGGCGGGAAAACGGCTCGAGGCGATCCAGATGATGGAGGACCTGGGATCCGGGTTCTACCTCGCGATGCACGACCTCGAGATCCGCGGCGCGGGCGAGGTGCTGGGCGAGTCGCAGTCGGGCGAGATGCAGGAAGTCGGGTTCCAGCTCTACGCCGACATGCTGCGCGCCGCGGTGTCGGCGTTGAAGGCGGGCCGCGAGCCCGACCTGGCGGCGCCCCTCGGCGTCGCCACCGAGATCAACCTGCACGTGCCGGCGCTCCTTCCCTCGGCCTATTGCAGCGACGTGCACGAGCGCCTCGTGCTCTACAAGCGTCTCGCGAACTGCGAAACCGCGGAAGACCTCCAATTGATGCAGGAGGAGCTCGTCGATCGCTTCGGCCGACCGCCCGAGCCCGCGCAGGCGCTGCTTGCATGCCACCAGTTGCGCCTCGCCGCCAAGCCGCGCGGCATCGTCAAGGTCGACGCGGGGCCCGAGCGCAGCACGCTTCATTTCGTGAAGAATCCGCCGTTCGATCCCGCCAACCTGATCGCGCTCGTGCAGAAGGACGGACGCATCCGCTTTGCCGGCCCCGATCGCATCCGCATCGAACGGGCCGCGCCGACACTCGCCGACCGCGTGGCACTGCTGCGCGATTTCATCGGGAGGCTGGCGTGAGCGCGCGCCAGAAGCCTCTGCTGCCGCCGCAGATCCACGTCTTCGTCCGCGACTGGCTCTCGTCGAACAACATCCTGCTGAAGAGCCGAGACGGCCACGTGCTGATCGATTCGGGCTACCTGCGGCATGCGCCACTGACCCTCGGGCTGCTCGCGAGCGAGCGCGGACCGGGCGAGGATGGACTCGCGGCGCTCGTCAACACGCATTGCCACGCCGATCACGTCGGCGGCAACGCGGCGATCGCGCGGACGTACGATTGTCCGATCAGCGTCCCCGCGGCGGAGGCGCCGTTCGTCGAGCGCTGGGACGGCAAGGCGCTGCTCTACGACTACTGCGATCACAAGATGGAGCGCTTCGTCGTCGACCGCGTCATTCCGGCCGGCTCGACGCACGTCTGGGGCGACCTCGAATGGAGCGCGCTCGCGGCGCCCGGCCACGACATGGGGGCGCTCGTGTTCCACAACGCCGAGCACGGGATCCTCGTTTCCGGCGACGCGCTGTGGGAGCACGGATTCGGCTTCGTCATGCCGCCCGAGATCGACCCGGCCGCGATGCCCGCCACGCGCGCGACGCTCGAGATGCTCGCCACGCTCGACATCCGCGTCGTGATTCCCGGCCATGGCGAGCCGTTCACCGACATGGCCGGGGCGCTCGACCGTGCGCGCAGGCGCGCCGAGTCCTTCGCCGCGGACAACCGGCGCGTCGCGCGTCACGCGCTCAAGGTGAACCTGATGTTCGCGCTGCTCGACAAGCAGCGCATGCCGGTGGCGGAGCTGCCGGCCTACGTCGAGCGTGTCGGGATCTACCGCGAATTCAACGCCGTCTTCTTTCGCGTGCCGCCGGCAAGGCTGGCCGAGCTCCTGGTCGGCGAGCTCGTCAAGGCAGGTGCTGCGCGCATCGCGTCCGGCGACCTCGTTCCCGTGGCGGAAGGCGCAGGCTGACCGGCGTCACTTCGCGGGCGACAGCACGATGCGAACGCGCACCGCGACCTCGTTCCTGACGGTTTCGGTGTCGGCCCACATCCCTTCGCCGATCTTGTAGTCCAGGCGCTTCAGGTTGAACGTCCCCTCGGCGACGCTGTTGCCGGCGGCGTCCTTACGGACCGCGACCGGCACGACGGCCTCGTGCGCGATGCCCTTCAACGTCAGCGCCCCGGCGACCTCGTAGCGGTCGCCGCCCAGGTCGCGGATCGATGTCGACGCAAAATGCGCGACCGGGAACCGCGCGGTGTCGAACCAGAGCTTGTCGCGGACTTCCCGCTCGGAATCCTCGCTCGCGAGATCGATGCTCGCGAGGTCGATGTCGAATTCGGCCTTCGACTTCGCGAGGTCCTTCGGAAGGAAAACGACGTTCGCCTTCCACTTGCGAAACCGCCCTTCGACGTTGACGCCGAGCTGCTTCGCCGCGAAGCGGATCTCGCTCTTGTCGACGAGCACGTCCTGCGCGTCCGCCATCGGCGCGGCGGCGGCAAGCGCCACGAGCGAGGCGAGACGAACGACAGAGCGGGCGATCATCGTGTGTTATCCCTGGTCCACGCCTTGGGCAGCATGCGGGAAAGCGTGGTGTCCCGCTCGACGAAATGGTGCTTGAGCGAGGCCGCGACATGGACAGAGACCACGGCGAAGAGCGTCGAGTTCAATCCGAAGTGGACCCATTTCAGCACGGTGGCGAGCGTGCGGTCCTTGGGCACGAGGTTCGGCAGCGGGACGAGCCCGAGATAGACCACCTCGACACCGGTCGACGAGCTGTACAGCCAGCCCGATACCGGGATCACCGCGAGCAGCACGTACATGAGGCGATGGGACACCGTCGACGCGCGACGCTGCCACGCGGGCATCGCCACGGGAGGCGGCGGTCGATGGCCGGCGCGCCACGCGACGCGCGCCGCCGTCAGCAGGAACACGGTGATGCCGATCCACTTGTGCCACAAGTACCACGAGAGCTTCTTCGGCGAGAGCGGCAGCGGGACCATCGAGACGCCGAGCGCCAAGTTGGCGGCGACGAAGAGCGCGGTGAGCCAGTGCAGCGCCATCGCGACGCCGCCGTAGCGTGCCGTCAGATACCGTGCCGTCTCCATACGAAGATATGCTACTTGCCGAGCTCGCCCGCGAACGAGCGCACGCCGGAGAGCAGCATCTCGACCGCGAGCGCCGTCAGCACGAGCCCCATCAACCGCTCGAACGCGAGCACCGCGCGCTCGCCGAGCCAGCGCTGGAGACGGTCGGCCAGCGCGAGCACGGCCGTCGTCGCCACCATCGCGACCGTCAACGCGACGAGCCACGTGCCGATCTTGCCCGGGTCGCGCGAAGCCATCAGCATCACCGTCGCGAGGGCCGACGGGCCTGCGATCGCCGGAATCGCCAGGGGCACGATGAAAGGCTCCGCGCCGGGCGGATCGCCGAAGATCCCCTCGGGCCGCGGAAACACCATGCGGATCGCGATCAGGAACAGGATGATGCCGCCGGCGATCGTGAGCGACTCCTCGGACAGATGCAGCCACTGGAGGAAGGTGCGCCCCCCGAGCATGAATCCGAGGAGGATGACGTACGCCGCCGCGCACTCGCGGAGCACGATCCGTGCACGACGCTCCGGCGCCGCGTTTTTCAGCGCCGCGACGACGAGCGGCACGTTGCCGAACGGGTCGATGACGAGAATGAGCAGGATCGTCGCGGAGAAGAGCTCGGCGTTCACGGCCGAATCATACGGGCCGGCGGGCGTCCGCGCAGCAACTTCGCCCGCGCGGTCGCCACCGCGATGGGATAATCGCGACCTTTCGTTGTCGAACGGTGCCATGACTCCGCCCTCCTCCTCTCGCCACTCCCCGCCACGTCACGCCGGCGCCGGCGCATGGCTCATCGCCTTCGCGGCGGCCGCATCGGCGCACGCGGAGTCGCCGCCACCCCTTGCGCCAGTGCGCACCGTCACGGACGCGTATTACGGCGTCGCCGTGCCCGATCCCTACCGCTACCTCGAGGACCTGAAGAGTCCCGACGCCGCCGCGTGGATCAAGGCGCAGGCGGATTTCACCCGCGCAACGCTCGACCGCATCCCCGGCAGGAACATGCTTCGCGACCGAATCGCCGAGCTGGGCGACGCCGTCCCGGCGCGGGTGTCCGGCGTGCAGATCAACAACGGCCAGACCTACTATCTAAAACGCCTGGCGAAGGAAAATATTCCCAAGCTTTACGTCCGCGCGGGGTTCGGCGGCAAGGAGCGCCTGCTCGTCGACCCCGAGGCGATCAAGAGCGCGCCCGGTGCGCACTTCGCGATCGACTACTTCGCGCCGTCGCCGGACAACCGGTACCTGGCGTACGGCATCTCGCCGGGCGGCTCCGAGGAGAGCGTCCTGCACGTGATCGAGGTCGCCACCGGCAAGGAGACCGGCGAGGCGATCGACCGGACCCAGTTCGGGCCGCCCGCATGGACCGACGACAACCGCCTGCTCTACAACCGCCTCCAGAAGCTCGCGCCTGGCGCGCCGAAGAGCGAGAAATACCTCAAGAGCCGCGCGTACATCCGAACGATCGGTTCGGACCCGGATCGCGATCGCGCGATTCTCGGTCCCGGCGTCGTGCCCGACATGGCGCTGGATCCGCTTGCCACGCCGATCGTGTTCACGACCCCCGGTTCGGCGTACGCGATCGGCCTCGTCGGCAACGGAAACCAGCGCGAATTCACGCTTCATGCCGCACCGATCGCCTCGCTCGGACAAGGCACCCCGTCGTGGCGTCGCGTCGCCGGTCTCGACGACGCCGTCACCGACGCGGCGTTGATCGGCGGCGCGCTGTACGTCCTGAGCCACAAGGGCGCGCCGCATTCCAGGGTCCTGCGCGTCGATCTCGCGAAACCCGACCTCGCCTCGGCGCCCGTCGTGGTGCCGGAGAGCGCGGCGGTGATCACCGGCATCGCCGCCGCCAAGGACGCGCTTTACGTCCGCCGGATGGCGGCGGGCATCAGCGACCTGCTGCGGGTCGCCCTTGCGCCGGGCGCCACGCCGGTGCCCGTCAAGCTTCCGTTCGACGGCGACATTAGCGCGCTCGCCACGGATCCGCGGCAGCCGGGCGTCGTGTTCGAAGCGGGAACGTGGACCCGGTTCGGCGGCTACTACGCCTACGATCCCGCCGCCGGCGTCATCGTCGACACCAAGCTCCAGCCGCAGGGCCGCTTCGACAATCCCGGCGATCTCGTGTCGACGGAAGCAAAGGTCAAGTCGCACGACGGCACGCTCGTGCCACTGTCGATCGTCCACCGGAAGGGTCTGAAGCTCGACGGCACCGCGCCGACGATCCTCTATGGCTACGGCGCCTACGGAATCTCGCAGACGCCGTTCTTCAGCCCGCAGTATCTCGCCTGGTTCGAGCGCGGCGGCGTATTCGCCGTCGCGCACGTGCGCGGCGGCGGCGAGAACGGCGAGGAGTGGTACAAGGGCGGCTTCCAGGAGACGAAGCCGAACACCTGGCGCGACGCGATCGCCTGCGCCGAGTGGCTCGTCGCCAAAGGCTACACGTCGCCGGCGCGGCTCGCGATTCAGGGCGGAAGCCAGGGCGGCATCTTCGTCGGCCGCTCGATCACGGAGCGCCCCGAGCTCTTCGGCGCGGCCATCGACCAGGTCCCGGTTTCGGACGCCGTGCGCTCGTCGTTCGAGTCGAACGGCGAGCTCGACAAGACCGAAATGGGGACGACGGAGACCGAGGCGGGCTTTCGCGCGCTGCTACGCGATGAGCCCGTACCACCACGTCGCCGACGGCGTGAAGTATCCGGCGGTGCTCGTCACTACCGGCATCAACGATCCGCGCGTCGACGCCTGGCAGGCGGCGAAGATGGCCGCGCGCCTGCAGGCCGCCACCGCGAGCGGCAAGCCCGTGCTGCTCCGCGTCGACTTCGACGCCGGCTACGGCTACGGCTCGACGAAGAAGCAGAGAAACGAGGAGCTCGCCGACACGCTCGCGTTCCTGCTATGGCAGTTTGGCGTAAAGGGTTTCGTGCCCTAGCAGGCTGATGCAGAACCCGTCATGGCCGCGCAGCAGCTTGGCGGGATGGGATGCGCGAAGACGCGAGCGACGTGTGGTCGATCCCACACGAGCGAGCGGCGACAAAGCAGACCGTCCGCCAAGCCGCTGCCCATGCGGGTTTCGACGATATGGGCCCGTCTACGTCGTTGCTCGCCTTGCGAATATGCGCGAGCTATTCGACGCGGCTCGCGCCTAGTATCCGGGCCCATCTCGTCCGAAACGCGGCTCATGAGGGGTTCTGCATCAGCCTGCTAGAGAGCCTCAGCATCAGGCATTTCGGATTTTCGTGTCCGGTCCGCTACCTGCCTTTCGCCGTGCTCAGGCTGACGCATTCGAAACGTGGTCATACAATCTCACTCGCCAAGCATTCCCGTGGGAGCCTTCGTGCCAGTCGATCCTGAGCTCGGCGAATATCTCGCTGCCGTCGCCGCGGCCGTGCCGGCCATCGCATCGCCCACGCCTCGCATGCGCCGGGCGCGCATGGAGGATATCGCGCGGCGCTTCCCCTTTCCACCCGACGAGGTTGTGCGGCGGGACCATTGGTTGCATTTGCCGGGCCGCGAGCTATTGGTGCGCGTCTACCGACCCGGTCCGGGGCGCTTGCCCGCCATGCTCTATCTGCACGGCGGCGGATGGGTTGCGGGAAGTGTGGATACGCACGACGGCGTATGCGCTGCGCTTGCGAGCGATGCCAACGCGGTCGTCGCCAGCGTCCAGTATCGCCGCGCACCGGAGAGTCCCTTTCCCGCGCCCAACGACGACGCGTTCGCCGCATTGCAATGGGTTGCCGGTTCTGCGGGCGACCTTGACATCGAAGCGTCACGCATCGCGGTCGCGGGCGACAGCGCGGGAGCGCATCTGGCGCTCGGCGCG
Source organism: uncultured beta proteobacterium (assembly GCA_963724545.1). Classification (GTDB taxonomy): domain Bacteria; phylum Pseudomonadota; class Gammaproteobacteria; order Burkholderiales; family Casimicrobiaceae; genus CAIWHR01. The sequence goes on along the minus strand of CAVRVC010000022.1, from coordinate 87,746 downwards.
GCGATCGAGGCCCGTGATCGCGGCGGACCGCGGGTTGCCTTGCAAGTGCTGTTCTATCCAGTCGTCGCGCCCAACTTCGAGACCGCCAGCTACCGCGGGCATGCAAACTCCACGCTCACGCGGGCCGATATGATCGAGTACTGGAATCATTATCTGCCGGGGCGCATCGCGCAAGGCGATCATCGTGCGCTACCGTTGCAAGCGCCGCTACGCGGGCTTCCGCCCGCCCACGTCGTCGTCGCCGGTCTCGATCCGCTGCACGACGAGGGTGTCACATTGGTTGAGCAATTGCGCCAGCAGGGGGTCACTGCGGTGCTCGTCGATGAGCCGACACTGGTGCATGGATTTCTGCGCGCTTCGCCGTACGTTAGGCGTGCGCGCGAAGTGCGGTTGGCGACGGCGCTTGCGGTCGGTGAGGCGCTGCGCCGGCTCGATCCCTGAACCTTCGTGGCGCCCGCCTGCAGGCAGGCGCCTTCGGCCAGCTGCAGACGGTCGGGGTCGCGGCCCAAATTGCCCGAAAGGGCCATGACCTACAACTTTCTTTGCCCGTAGGATTCGATGCCTTGTTATCATCCGACAGTCGCGGTTCGCCGAACCGATCGACAAAGAAACGGCAACCCGAGGAGGTGTCGATGAAGTTCATGATCATGTGGAAGGTCCCGCCGGCGCATTACACAACGGCGGTCAAGCGATTCCTCAAGACCGGCGCGCCGGCACCGAAGGGCCTGAAGACTATCGGTCGATGGCATACGGCCGGTTCGAGCAGAGGTTTCCACCTCGTCGAAGGTTCCGAGGCCGCGCTCGCGGAGATCAATGCCGAGTGGGCCGATCTCCTGGAACTGGAGGTCGTGCCGGTCGTTGAAGACGACGTCGCCGGCGCGGTCGCGAAGAAGGTCTACGGAAAGAAGTAAGCGACGCGCGAAGACCTCAACCTGAGGATCGTCGAGCGTTTCGAGAGCAACCAACGAAATTCGAGCTGGTCATCAATCTCAATACCGCGAGGGAGATCGGTCTCACGATCCCGCAGTCGGTGCTGGCGCGCGCGGACGAGATGATTCGGTAGTACAGAGCCACGGCTTGTTCGTGCCTTCCGCGCGGTCGCTGAACCGCGTAGTTGAATGGCTGCCTGGGCGGAGGCCGACCGGTTGCCCAGGGTCGACCCCGGGCGTCCAAGTCATCGACACAACCCCAAACCGGCGCCCATCTCTCCCCGCGTCGTCGCCCGTCTCGCATCCATCCGCATTGGACGGAGGAGCGATCGCGAACACTGGTGTGGAGGCTCTACTTTCGCGGCGCTCGGCGCATCAGTGCAGCTTGACCCGGGGCTCGAGCCTGTGCCGCACGAAGCGCGATACCGTGTCCAGCACGACGCGCACGTACCCGTGGATCGCGATCTGGTGCATCTTGTAGAGCGACACGTACATCCAGCGCGCGATGAGGCCCTGGATCAGCAGGCTGCCGCCGATCAGCCGCCCCATCAGGTTGCCCACCGCGGACAATTGGCCGAGCGAGACGAGCGATCCGAAATCGGTGAAGTGGAACACCGGCAGCGGCTTGCCCGCGAGACGCGCCTTGATCGTCTTCACCAATAGCGACGCCTGCTGCCGCGCCACCTGGGCGCGAGGCGGCAGGATCGCGCCTTCGCGGCCGGCCTCGGGCCAGGGGCAGGCCGCGCAATCGCCCAACGCGAAGATGTCGGGATCGCGCGTCGTCGCGAGCGTCGTCGCGACCACCAGTTGATGCGCGCGGTTGACCTCCAGGCCGTCGAGATTGTCGAGCCAGGCCGGAGCCTTGATGCCCGCCGCCCACACGACGAGATCCGCCTTCAGCACGTCGCCGCTTCCCGTGTGCACGCCGTCGGCGTCGATCGCCGTCACCCGCTCGCCCGCGCGCACGTCGACGTCGAGCTTCGCGAGCAGCGCGGTCGCCGCCTTCGCGATGTCTTCCGGCAGCGGCGGCAATATGCGTGGCGCCGCCTCGACGAGCGTCAGGCGAATGTCGCGCTCCGGATGCAGGTGCTCGAGCCCGTAGCTCGCGTGCGCGCCGGTGCAGTGGCGGATTTCGGCCGCGAGCTCGACACCGGTCGCGCCCGCGCCGATGATCACGATCTCGACCGTGGCCGACGCGCCGTGCGCCGCGCGCTCGTCGGCGCGCACGCAGGCCGCCACCAAACGGCGGTGGAACCGCTCGGCATCGGCGGCGGCGTCGAGCGAGATCGCGCGCTCCGCGACGCCGGGGATGCCGAAATCGTTGTTGACGCTGCCGACGCAGAACACGAGCGTGTCGTAGGGCACGGTGCGCTCGGGCAGCATCTCGGCGCCGTCGTCGTCGCGCACGACGCCGAGCTTCAACTCGCGCCGCGCGCGGTCGAGCCCGATCACCTCTCCCTGCCGGAACCGGAAGTGATGCCAGTACGCCATCAGGAAGTAATCGACGCCGTGCACGTCGGCATCGACGCGCCCGGCCGCGACCTCGTGCAGCAGCGGCTTCCACAGATGCGAAGCGTTGTGATCGACGAGCGTGATCGTCGCCTGCCCGCGGCGGCCGAGCGTATCGCCGAGCTTGGTCGCGAGCGGCAGTCCGGCGGCGCCGCCGCCGACGATGACCACCTGATGCGGATGTGCCACGGCGTCGATCCGTCCCTGACGAAAGTCGAGTCCGACCTGGTTCGCTTTCGGAGCAGTTTACCTATGGAGCAGCCATCGCAATCATGCGGCTCATGAATCAATGGCTTGCGCCGAAGTGTCGGGCTCGCCCTCGGCGCCGTTCGGAAGTTCGCGCCTGGTCCTCCTTGCGGATGATGGCGGATGAGCGCCGACCCTGCATCTCGGGAAGTCGCCGGAGCCGTGCGCCATCATTGATATCACACATGCCGAACCGGCGGGAGGTGCCGTGGCCAGTCTGATAGTGCGCGACATCGACGAGATCCTCGTGCAAGCATTGAAGCGTCGGGCGGCGGCGCATGGCCGCAGCGCAGAAGCGGAGCACCGGGAAATTCTGGCGCAGGCGTTGCGCGGTCCGCGAAGACGGCGCCTCGCGGAAGTGCTGGCGTCGATTCCTGCGGTCGGCGAGGACGAGGACTTCGCACGCATCGAGGACGCAGCCGAGGCCCAACGTGTACCTGGTTGACACGGACGTCGTCAGCGAGTTGCGCAAGAGGGACAAGGCGAATCCTGGGGTCGTCGCCTTTTTCAAAGGGGTGGCATCGAGCGATGCGCCGCTATACGTTGCTGCCCTCACGATCGGCGAACTGCGGCGCGGCATCGAGCTCGTGCGCCATCGCGGCGACGCCAGGCAGGCGCAAGCGCTCGAGCGCTGGCTCGGCAGGCTGCTCGACGAATTCGCGGACAGCGTCATTCCGTTCGACGCCGACATGGCGCAGGTCTGGGGCCGACTGCGTGTACCGCATCCGGAGAATCCGCTCGACAAGCAGATCGCCGCCGCGGCGCTGATCCACGATCTCGTCCTGGTCACGCGCAATGTCAGGCATTTTGCCGCAACCGGCGTGAAACTGTTCGATCCGTTCACGCCCATCGGCGAGGGACTAGCCACTTCCGAGGGGTCACCGGAGCGGAAAGTAAAGGGCCGACCCCGGCCGGCCCTTCGCTCCAAGGGCGGGAGGCCTACTTCTTCGGTGCCGCGTCCTTCGGCGGTTCCATAGCGGGGGCTGCCGCCGCAGGGGCTGCCGCAGCGGCAGGAGCCGCAGAAGTTGCAGCGGCGGGCGTCGCAGCAGCGGGAGCCGGCGTTGCGGCTGCAGGTGCCGGTGCGCTCATCGCGGCCGGCGCGGTAACGGCTGCAGGCACCGCCGCTGCCGGCTTGTCGGCGTAGAGGTTCGCGAGCAGCGGCACGATCATCAGCGCGACGATGTTGATGATCTTGATGAGCGGATTCACCGCCGGGCCGGCCGTGTCCTTGTACGGATCGCCGACGGTGTCGCCGGTCACCGCCGCCTTGTGCGCGTCGGAACCCTTGCCGCCGTGGTGGCCGTCCTCGATGTACTTCTTCGCGTTGTCCCACGCGCCGCCGCCCGTCGTCATCGAGATCGCGACGAAGAGCCCGGTGACGATCGTGCCCATCAGCAGGCCGCCCAACGCCTGCGGACCGAGTGCCAGGCCGACGACCACCGGCACCAGCACCGGCAGCAGCGACGGGACGATCATTTCCTTGATCGCGGCCTTGGTCAGCATGTCGACGGCCACACCGTATTCGGGCTTCGCCGTGCCTTCCATGATCCCCTTGATCTCCTTGAACTGGCGGCGGACCTCGACCACCACGGCGCCCGCGGCGCGGCCGACCGCTTCCATCGCCATCGCGCCGAAGAGATAGGGGATGAGTCCGCCGATGAACAGGCCGACGATCACCTTGTAGTTCGACAGGTCGAACGTGACATCGATCCGCGACCGAGCTCGAGCGCGTGGGTGTAGTCGGCGAAGAGCACCAGCGCCGCGAGTCCCGCGGAGCCGATCGCGTAGCCCTTGGTCACGGCCTTCGTCGTATTGCCGACGGCGTCGAGCGGATCGGTGATCGCGCGCACGGAGTCGGGCAGCTTGGCCATTTCGGCGATGCCGCCCGCGTTGTCGGTGATCGGGCCGTAGGCGTCGAGCGCCACGATGATGCCCGCCATCGACAGCATCGACGTGGCCGCGATCGCGATGCCGTAGAGACCGGCGAGCACGAACGAGCCCCAGATCGCCACGCACACGGCGAGCACCGGCCACGCCGTCGCCTTCATCGACACGCCGATGCCGGCGATGATGTTGGTCGCGTGTCCGGTGGTCGACGCCTGCGCCACGTGCTGCACGGGCTTGTACTCCGTCGCCGTGTAGTACTCGGTGATGACGACCATCGCCGCCGTGAGCGCCAGGCCGACGAGCGACGCGCCGAACAGACGCGTGGTCGTCGATGGAACCCAGTCGAACGCTGAGTGGCGCCAGCGATCGGCCGCCGCCCATCATCCGGTCGGTGATGAACCAGAACCCGATCGCCGACAGGACGCCCGCGACGATCAGCCCGCGATAGAGCGCGTTCATGATCTTGCCGCCGTCGCGCGCCTTCACGAAATAGCAGCCGACGATCGAGGCGAGGATCGAGAAGCCGCCCAGCACGAGCGGATACGTGACCGCCACCTCGGCCATCGACGGCATCAGCAGCGCGCCCAGCAGCATCGTCGCGACGATCGTGACCGCGTAGGTCTCGAACAGGTCGGCCGCCATGCCGGCGCAGTCGCCGACGTTGTCGCCGACGTTGTCCGCGATCACCGCCGGGTTGCGCGGATCGTCCTCGGGAATTCCCGCCTCGACCTTGCCGACGAGATCGGCGCCGACGTCGGCGCCCTTGGTGAAGATGCCGCCGCCGAGACGCGCGAAGATCGAGATCAGCGAGCCGCCGAACGCGAGGCCGACGAGCGGCTGGATCGCGTGGTGCAGCCCTTCCTTCATCAGGTTGGGCGCCCCGTGGGCCGAGCCCAGCAGGAACCAGTAGAAGCCGGCGACGCCGAGGAGGCCGAGGCCCGACGACGAGCATCCCCGTGATCGCGCCGCCGCGAAACGCGACCGCGAGCGCCTCGTTCAAGCCGGTGCGCGCCGCCTCGGCCGTGCGCACGTTCGAGCGCACCGAGACGTTCATCCCGATGTAGCCGGCGAGGCCGGACAGGATGGCGCCGACGGCGAAGCCGCCGGCCGTCGCGCCGCCCAGCGCCCACCAGATGACGACGAACAGCACGAGGCCGACGATGCCGATCGTCAGGTACTGGCGGTTGAGATACGCCTGCGCGCCGGCCTGGATCGCGGCCGCGATTTCGCGCATCCGGTCGTTGCCGGACGGCTTCGCCATGATCCAGCCGATGGAAACCGCGCCGTAGACGATCGCGGCGACCGCGCAGACGAGCGCGAAGATGACCCCTGTCGACATGTGACTCTCCCTAACCCAGTGGATGGCAATGAACGGCCAAGAACCGTGGCGGAATCCGGCGCGGGGCCTCGGTGTCGGGCCTGTCTCATCGGCCCGTCGACCGGGGCGCACGCCGACGGGGCGCCGCCCTTGCGATTTCCACGGCGGCGGCCACCGGGTTGGCCCGGGGGCCGCCTCGAAAACACGCCATTGTGCCAGTTTGGGGCACTCCAAGTCGAGCCGGATAGCGACCGGAACGCGCCGGCCGGCCGCGGCTGGCACTCTAGATCTTGAACTCCGTCCCGAGCTTCTTCGGCACGGCCACGTTCTTCGAGGCGCACGTAGCGCGGCAGGCCGTCCTTGAACGGCGGGAAATCCTCGCCGCGGATCAGCGGGGCGAGATAGGTGCGCGCCTTGGCGGTGATGCCGTAGCCGTCCGCCGCGATGTAGTCGCGCGGCAGCATCTTCTCGACGTTGGCGACCTTCGCGAGCGGCACCGGCGCGATCTTCCAGCGGTACGGCTTGTCCGACGTGCGCACGATGGCCGGCATCACGGCGTTCTTGCCGGCGACGGCGAGCGTGACCGCAGCCCTGCCCACGGCGTAGCTGTGCTCGAGATCGGTCTTGGAAGCGATATGCCGCGCGGCGCGCTGCAGGTAATCGGCGACGGCCCAATGGTACTTGTACGAGAGCTTGTCCTTGACGAGCGACGCGATCAGCGGCCCGACGCCGCCGAGCTGCGCATGGCCGAACGCGTCCTTCGTGCCGGCCTCCGCCATCAGCTGGCCCGCGGCGTTCTGCAGCCCCTCGGAAACGCCGACGCAGCAGTAGCCGAAGCGTTTGACCTTCGCATCGACCGCGGCGAGGAACTTCGCCTCGTCGAAGGGGATCTCCGGGAACAGCAGCACGAGCGGAATCGGCGTCTCGCGATCCTCCGCCATGCCCACCGCCGCCGTGATCCAGCCCGCGTGCCGACCCATCACCTCGAGCACGAACACCTTGGTCGACGTCTTCGCCATCGAGGCGACGTCGAACGCCGCCTCGCGCATCGACGTCGCGACGTATTTCGCGACCGAGCCGAAGCCGGGGCAGTTGTCGGTGACCGCGAGGTCGTTGTCGACGGTCTTCGGCACGTGCACGGCGATGAGCGGGTAGCCCAGGCGCTCCGAAATCTGCGACACCTTGAGGCACGTGTCGGCGGAATCGTTGCCGCCGTTGTAGAAGAAGTAGCCGATGTCGTGCGCGCGGAACACTTCGATCAGGCGCTCGTATTGCGCGCGATTCTCCTCGAGCCCCTTGAGCTTGTACCGGCAGGAGCCGAACGCGCCCGCGGGGGTGTGCATCAGCGCGGCGATGGCGCCTCGCGTCTCGCGGTTCGTGTCGATCAGGTCCTCGGTCAGCGCGCCGATGATGCCGTTGCGACCCGCGTAGACCCGGCCGATCTTGTCCTTGTGCCGGCGGGCGGTCTCGATGACGCCGGCGGCGCTCGCGTTGATGACGGCGGTCACGCCGCCGGATTGGGCGTAGAAGGCGTTGCGCTTGGCCATGGTTAGGGCCTGTTCACGCTATGTCCGCAAATGCGAACGGGTGGCATGGGGCGCCAATCGAGGCGCACGACGAAGCCAAGACCGGGCGTCTTGGCAAGGAGTGCAACGCAGAGTGGCGCCCCAGGGCGCCCGTTCGCATTTGCGGACATAGCGTGAACAGGCCCTAGCTCGTCAGTGCGGAAAGGCAGGCGTCGCGCACCGCCTCGACCTCGGCGGTGCCGTCGACCCGGCGATACTTCGGCGCGCGCGGATCGCCGGTCGCCGCCCACTCGGCGTAATACGCGATCAGCGGCCGCGTCTGCAGGCGATACACGTCGAGACGCTTCTTCACCGTTTCCTCGTTGTCGTCGACGCGCTGGATCAGCTCCTCGCCGGTGACGTCGTCCTTGCCCGATACTCGCGGCGGGTTGTAGCGCAGGTGATACGTGCGCCCCGAAGCGACATGCACGCGGCGCCCGCTCATCCGCTCGATGATCACGCTGTCGGGCACGTCGATCTCGAGCACGTAGTCGATCGCGACCCCGGCAGCGCGCACGGCGTCGGCCTGCGGAATCGTGCGCGGGAAGCCGTCGAACAGATAGCCGTTCACGCAATCCGGGGCCTCGAGGCGCTCCGTCACCAGCTTCACGATGATGTCGTCGGAGATGAGGCTGCCCGTATCCATGACCTTCTTCGCGGCGAGCCCCAGCGGCGTGCCGGCGGCGATCGCGGCCCTCAGCATGTCACCGGTCGAGATCTGGGGGATGGAGTGCGCCTGCGTGATGAAAGTGGCCTGGGTGCCCTTGCCGGCGCCCGGCGGGCCGAGAAGTATCAGTCGCATGGCGGCGCATCGTCGTGCAGATCAGCCAATGGGTAACGATCCGCGGGTGCAACCGGCGCCGGTCCCCTGCCGGCGGCGCATCCCTTACCGCGGAACACGCCCTTGGATTTTGTCCGCAAATGGCCGGACGGTCAATTGCGCAGGATCAAGGATTCGACGCGGCGAACAGCGCGCGCACGCGCTCGAGGTCCTCGGGCGTGTCGACGCCGGGCGCGGGCGTTCCGGCGGTGATCTCGACCACGATGCGATGGCCGTGCCAGAGCGCGCGCAGCTGTTCCAGCGCCTCGAATCGCTCGATCGGCGCGGGCGGCAGCGTCGGATACGCGAGCAGGAAGGAGACGCGATACGCATAGAGCCCGTAGTGGCGGTAGAGCGGCAGTCCCTCGGGCACTGCCTTGGCGCCGCCGGCAAACGCGTCGCGCGCCCACGGAATCGTCGCGCGACTGAAGTAGAGCGCGCGCTGCTTCGCGTCGAGCACCACCTTCACCACGTTGGGATTGAATGCCTCTGCGGCATCGGTGATCGGATGGCACGCGGTGGCGATCGCCGCGTCCGGATGCGCGGCGAGGAGCTCCGCCACCGCGCGTATCAGCGACGGCGACAGCAGGGGCTCGTCGCCCTGGACATTGACGACGATCTCGTCGTCCGGGAGGCGGAGCAGCCGCGCGGCCTCGGCGAGACGATCGGTGCCGGTCGGATGGTCGGCCGAAGTAAGGCACGCATCGACGCCGTTGGCCTCCGCCGCGGCCTTGATGCGCGCATCGTCGGTCGCGACGACGACGCGCGACGCGCCCGCCAGAAGCGCGCGCTCGGCGACCCGCACCACCATCGGCTTGCCGGCGATGTCCGCGAGCGGCTTGCCGGGCAGGCGCGTCGACGCGTGTCGCGCCGGGATGATGACGGTGAACAAGAGGGGATGGTTATTCGTATTCCGATGCCTCGAGCCGGCGGGCTTCGTCTTCGAGCATCACCGGTATCCCATCGCGTATGGGGTAGGCGAGGCGCGCCGACTTGGAGATGAGCTCCTGCTTCTCCTTGTCGTAGACGAGCGGGCCCTTGGTGACCGGGCAGACCAGGATGTCAAGGAGCTTTGGGTCCACGGAGCTTTCCTTCGACCAGGGTGACGAAGCGCTCGTCGATCGAGGCGCTCACGGGAAGATACCAGCACCGGTCGTCGGCGAACGCCTCGCATTTTAGCGCGTCCTTCTCCGTCATCAGGATCGCCCGGGCGTCCACGATATCGAGATCGGCAGCGACGAAACGATGATGATCGGCGAAGCGATGCGGCGTCGCCTCGATCCCCATTGCCGCGAGCTGCCCGAAGAACCGCTCGGGGTGACCGATGCCGGCCAGGGCGTGCACGTGGCGCCCGCCGAACGCCGTCGCCGGTGCCGAGGTCAGCGGGTCGTCGACACGCACGAACCGATCGCCGACGAGGCGCATCGCGAACGCGCCGGGGAACTCGGCGTGGGCCGCGTCGCCTTCGGCGCCGAGCACGACGACCGCATCGACGGTCTCGAGCCGCGAGGCGGGCTCGCGCAACGGTCCCGCGGGCAGCAACCAGCCATTGCCGAGGCCGCGCGCGCCGTCGACGACGGCGATCTCGACGCGCCGCGCCAGGCGGTAATGCTGCAATCCGTCGTCGGACAGGATCACGTCGCACCGCGGATGCCGGGAGAGGAGCGCCCTGCAGGCAGCGACCCGGTCGCGGGCGACGACGACCGGATAGCCGGCGCGTGCGAGCAGCAGCGGCTCGTCGCCGACCCGGCGCGGATCGTCCTCCGGACCGACCGGGAGCGCAGGGCCCGTCTCGTCGTTCCGGCCGTAGCCGCGGCTCACGATCCCCGGCCGGAACCCGCGCTCCGTCAGCGCCAGCGCGAGCGCGGCCACGAGCGGCGTCTTGCCTGTGCCGCCGACCGCGATGTTGCCGACGACGACCACCGGAGCGCGCACCTCGATCGAGTGCCGCACGCCGATCCGGTAGAGCGCGCGCCGGGTCGCCACGCCGATGCGGAACAGGAGCGCGAGCGGCAGCAGGACGAGCGCGATGGCCGTGGGCCGCGGCGAATACCACGCGGCGACGAGGCGTTCGGCAAGCGTCACGGCGCGCGAGCTCCCGCCCGTTCAGCCCGTCACTTCGGCAGCGCGGACTGGGTCGCGAAGGTGACGTGGACGTAGCCCGCGGCGCGAGCGGCTTCCATCACGTGGATCACCGACTGGTGCGTCGCCGCCGCGTCGGCGCTGATGATCACGACCGGGTCCTTCGCGTCCTTCGCGGCGGCCCTGAGCGCGTCCGCGAGCGCGGCGGTCGTCGTGTACGTGAACACGGTCTTGTTGATGACGTAGCGGCCCTGCGTGTCCACGCCGACATTGATCTCCGTCGGCCGCTGCTTCGGTTGCTCCGCGTCGGCCTCCGGCAGCGTGATCTGGAGCTCGGCCACGCGCTGGTAGGTCGTCGTCACCATGAGGAAGATCAGGATGACGAGCAGCACGTCGATCATCGGAATGAAGTTGATCTCGGGGTCCTCGCGCTGCCGCGCGCCGCGCAGGTTCATCGGCGCTCGCCGTGCGCGAAGTCCACGAGCTTGATGGCCTGCTGCTCCATCTCCACGACCAGGCTGTCGATCGTCGCGCGGAAATGGCGGTAGAAGATCATGCTGGGTATCGCCACGATCAGGCCGAACGCCGTGTTGTACAGGGCGACGGAAATGCCATGCGCGAGCTGCAGGGGATTGGAGCCGCCCGCCGTCTGCGAGCCGAAGATCTCGATCATCCCCACCACGGTGCCGAAGAGACCGAGCAGCGGCGACATCGCGGCGATCGTTCCGAGCGTCGTCAGAAAGCGCTCGAGGTCATGGGTGACGACGCGCCCGACCTCCTCGATCGCTTCCTTGATCACGGCTCGCGGGCTTTTCACGTTCGCGAGGCCCGTGGCGAGAATCCGGCCGAGCGGTCCCTGCTGCGCGATGCGGTTGATGAGCTCCGGCGTCGCGCCGTTGGCCCGGTATTCGGTGAGCACGCGGTCGACCAGGCCGGGCGGCGCGACGACGCTCTGCCGCAGCGACCACAGCCGCTCGAAGATCAGCGCCAGCGCGATGACCGAAGCGAAGATCAACGGCCAGATCGGCCAGCCCGCTGCCTGAACGATGGACCACACGTGGGATGCTCCGGTGCGAAAAACTGCCCGCAATGTAGCGTGGCGGCCGCGATTCGGCAAGCGACATCCTCCCGCGGCGGCGCTGTTCGCGCGATGCGAATCGTCACTTGCGGCGCGGGCGCCGACGCGCGCGCGCGTCGTCCTCCTTGCGCGGGTACGGCGGGCGGGCACGCGGCGGCGCGTCGGAGTCGAGCGTCAGGGTGGCCGTGATCGCGGCGCCCGACAGCACGATCAGCCAGCACACGTAGATCCAGATCAGGAACACGGGCAGCGCGGCGAGCGTCCCGTAGACGATCTCGTAGGTGGGAACGTTCTTCACGTAGACCGCGAACCCGCGCTTTGCCGCCTCGAACGCGAGCGCGGCGGGCAGCGCGCCGGCGAACGCATGCTTCCAGGGCACCCGCCGGTTGGGCGCCATCTGGTAGAGCAGCGCGAGCGCGAGCGTCGACAGGAGCACCGGCAACGGTTTCACCGCGACGTTGGCGAGCGTCAATTCGAGCGGCACGGGGGCGAGCGTCTGCGTGAAGAGCCACGTCGTGAGCGAGATGCTGGCCCCGACCAGAACCGGGCCGAGCGTCACGCCGAGCACGTAGACGACGAGCCTCCGCGCGAACGGCCGCCTGATCCCGATGCCCCACAACGCGTTGATCTCGCGCTCGATCGTCGAGATCACGAGGGTCGCCGCGACGAGGATGAAGACGATCGACACGCCCGTGAGGCCGGCGGCCTTCTCGGTGAACTCGCGCACGTAGCGATGGACGACCTCGTTCGCGCTGCCGGGCAGCGTGTACTTGAGCAGGAACACCTCGAGCACGTCGAGCCACTGCTGGAACACCGGGAAACGCGCGACGAACGCGAGCGCGACCGTGGCCAGCGGCACGAGGCCCAGCACCGTGGTGAAGGCAAGGCTGCCCGCGGTGCGGCCGAGCCCGGTGTTCCGCGTCCGGGCCGCGACATTGCGCACGAACGACGTGAAGCGCAGGAGCGCCGCCGCCAGGAGCTTCATCGTCGTCTCTGCGTCACGGACGCCCCATCCCAGTGTAGCCGCGATTATCCCACGCGCTCCGAGGGGGCCGTGCGTGCCGGCATTCGTTGTAAGCTTGGCCGTCGCGGGGACGACTCATTCGCCCTCGTCGCGCCTCGCGACCGAGCAGAATCGTCCCGGAGCCCGCCATGACTGTCACGCCTTCTCCCCCCACCCCGCTCGAAACGGCCGTCCTCGGCGGCGGCTGCTTCTGGTGCCTCGAAGCCGTGTTCGACGAGCTCGCCGGCGTTCGGTCGGTCGAGTCGGGCTACGCCGGCGGCCGCAACGCCGACCCGACGTACGACGACGTCTGCAGCGGCCGGACCGGTCACGCCGAGGTCGTGCGCGTCACCTTCGACCCCTCGGTGCTGTCGTTCCGCGAGCTCCTCACCGTCTTCTTCACGATCCACGACCCCACGACGAAGGACCGCCAGGGCAACGACATCGGCACGCAATACCGGTCGGTGATCTTCTGCCAGTCGCCGGCGCAGCGCGCGACAGCGGAGTCGCTCGCGGCCGAGCTCGCGGCGGCGAAGCTGTGGAAGGATCCGATCGTGACCGAGATCGCCGACGCCGCGCCGTTCTACGAGGCCGAGCGCTACCACCAGGAATATTTCGCGAACAATCCCGCGCAGCCTTACTGCGCGGTCGTGGTCGCGCCCAAGGTCACCAAGTTCCGCAAGCACTTCACCGAGCGGCTGAAACGCAAGGCCTGAGGACGCAACTGAGGCGGCGAGGATCCCGGGCGGGGCGACCGCGCGGCCCTACCGCCCGGCGCGCCGCGCGAGGATGCCGCCGCCCGCGAGGCAGGCGCCGACCGACCAGAACACCGGCACGATCCCCACCGAGGCGCCGATCGCCCCGAGGACGAGCGGCGCCACGAACGACATCGAGTTCACGAGCGCCATCCGGATGCCGGCCGCCTCGCCCAGGCGCCCGGCCGGCGCGTGGGTGTGAAGCAGCGACAGCACGACCGGCTGCCCGGCGCCCAGGCCGAGACCGAGCGTGAACGACAGGGCAAAGAGCGCCGGCACGCTCTGCAGGAACGGGAACGCGAAGAAGACGCCCCCCGCCAGCAGCAGCGCCGCCGAGAGCACCTGATGCTCGCGGAGCCGGCGCGCGATCGTCGGCATGAAGAAGCGGACGACGAACGTCGCCGCCGCGAACGAGGACAGCACGCCGCCGATCTCGGACGCCGAAAGGCCGATCTTGGCGCCATAGATCGGAACGAAGATCGTGTGCAGGTCCCAGCCCAGCGAGAGCAGCGCGTTGACCGCGAACACGCGGCGCAGCGTGCGATGGCGAAGCAGGGCGACGATGCCGCCGTGGTGCGGGGTGACGCCGCGGGCGCGCGGCCCCGAGAGCGCGAGGCGGCCGCGGGCGAGGACGACGATCGGAATGAGCGGTATCAGCGCGAAGAGCGCGAACGCCGCGCGGAATCCGAAATGGTCGATCGCGAAACCGGCGATCAGCGGTCCGATGAAGCTCGACACCGAATAGCCCAGCGCGAGCAGGCTGAAGTTGCGGGCCCGCGACGCGGGCCCGCCGATCTCCCCCGTGGTGTTCTGCGCCGCAAGCTGGAACGACATGAAGCCGACGCCCAGGAGCGTCGCACCCGCGAAGAGCGACGGCAGTCCCGGGAGTGCGACCGGGAGCGTCGCCGCGATGCCGATGAGGACGGACCCGACGAGCATCGGGCGCCGGGCGCCGACGCGATCGACGAGCCGGCCCGCCACGACCGACAGGAACATCGGCAGGAGTGCGTAGAGGGACACGAGGACGCCGACGGTGAACGCCGATGCCCCCATCGACAGCGCGTCGAGCGCGACGGTCACGCGGCTTCCGGTCAGGACCGCGTGGTTGGCGATCCCCAGCGGGATCAGTGCGAAGAGCGTGCGCGAGTCGGGGCGAGCCTCGCCGCTCACGGCGCGAGCCGGTCGATGACCCACGCGCCGGCGTGCTCCTTCGTGCGGCGATAGCGCACGCGGTCGTGCAGGCGCGAGGCCCGACCCTGCCAGAACTCGATCGTGTCGGGGACGAGGCGATAACCGCCCCAGTGCGGCGGGCACGGCACCGCGCCGCCATCCCGATAGCGCGCCTCGATTTCGGCGTAGCGGGTCTCGAGCGCTCCCCGGGTCTCGATGGGCTCGCTCTGCGGCGACGCCCACGCGCCGAGCTGCGACCCGCGCGGACGGACCGAGAAATAGGCGGCCGACTCGGCGGCGTCGAGCGGCGCCGTGAGACCCTCGATGCGCACCTGCCGCTCGAGCTCGGGCCAGAAGAAGAGCAGGGCGGCGGCGGCGTTCGCCGCGAGCTCGCGCCCCTTGCGGCTGTGGTAATTCGTGAAGAAGGCGAAGCCGCGGGCGTCGAACTCCTTGAGCAGGACGACGCGGGCCGCGGGTCGACCGTCGAGGCCGACGGTGGCGAGCGTCATCGCGTTGGGCTCGTGCAGCTGCGCCTTCGCAGCCTCGGCGAACCAGTGCTCGAACTGCCGGTAAGGATCGGGCGCGACATCCGACTCGTCGAGCGTCTCGCGCATGTACTCGGTGCGGAGGTCGGCGATGTTCATTCGGGGGCGGATGGTGCGCAGCCACTCGCCCGCGGCAGGGCGGCGGCAATCCGGCGATTTTACCTCGTTCGGCCGACGGCGTCGGCGCGCCCCTCGCCGCTAGCGGGGGAAGCGCTTTTCGTATTCGGCGGTGATCCGCTTGAACGAGCCATCGGCCTTGATGCCGTCGAGCGCATCGGAGAGCGCCTTCACGACCTTCCGGTCCGTCTGCGGATTGCAGGCGAGGAAGAGCGGCTCGTCGTTCGCGACGAAGACGATCTTGATGTCGGCCACCTTCGCCGATCTGGCCGCCTCGCGACCCGAAAAGAGTCCCGTGATCCAGAGATCGACGTGCTCGGGATGCTCGCGCGGCAGGAGAAGGCGCGGCGGATTCTGCGCGTCGTCGCGCACGGCGCGAAGATCGTTGACGCCGTTCTCCCGCAGGAAATCGTTCTTCACGTCGCGGACCACGGTGCCGATCCTGAAGGGCGCGAGCTCCTTCACACTCTTGATCGGCAGCCCGAAGTCACTCCTGGCGTAGACCACCCAGGGGTTCACGGCGATCGGTCCGACCCACAGGAAGAGGCGCTCACGGTTCTCCTGCCGTGCCGTCGCGAACAGGCAGGCGTCCTTTTGCCCCTGGGCACGGACGTACGCGGCGTCCCACGGCAGCACCTCGGCCGTCGCCGGGATGCCGGCGCGGGCCGCCATCTCCCGCACGATGTCGGCGGCCTGACCCTGGATCTTGCCCTTCTCCGTGAAGCTGAAGGGAGGGTTTTCGTCCGTCAGGAGCATGAGCGCGCGCGCGGGCACGGCGGCGAACGCGATCGCAGCGAGCGCGAAACGAAGCACCAACACGAGGCTTTTCAACGGCATGGACGCGCGGCACGCCCGAGAGCGAGTGACCTGGGGGAATTTGCAGTGGAGCGGAGTGTGGCACCGCGTCGCGCCGGACTCAAGACCGCCACGGCGGCGCCCTCTCGCCCGGCGTCCGACGCTCGGTTGCGTCGGACGAGCGCGGCGGGAATCGCGAGGCGAGCGCGACGGCCCCGACACCTGGCAACGCGTCGGCGCGCAAGGCCGCTTTGCGCTCGCGCAACGTTCGCGAACGCACTGTGAAAAAAGGCACTCGCGAGGGATTCCCTTCCTGCTGAATTGCGCTATAGTTGCCGCCGATGGAGTGGATTTGCCCCTGACAGGAGGGTCCGCTTCAGAATGTTCGGCGTTGTGTTCTGCGTCTATCCAACGGAAGGAGAACTATGGCTACCGCCAAGAAAGCTGCCAAGAAGCCCGCTAAGAAGCCCGCCGCGAAAAAGCCCGCCGCAAGGAAACCCGCCGCAAAGAAACCCGCCGCGAAGAAGGCACCGGCGAAAAAGCCGGCCGCAAAGAAGGCGGCAGCAAAGAAACCCGCGTCGAAGCGCAAGCCCAACGCCGCGTTCATGAAAGCGATGACGCCCTCCGCGGTTCTCGCCGCCGTCATCGGCTCGACGCCGATGCCGCGCACCGAGGTGACCAAGAAGATCTGGGACTACATCAAGAAGAACAAGCTGCAGGACGCCATCAACCGGCGTCTCATCAACGCGGACGAGAAGCTGCGCGCCGTGTTCGGTGGCAAGGGAAAGGTTTCGATGTTCGAAATGACGAAGCTCGTCTCGAATCATCTGAAGTAGGGTAGTTTGAATTCGCGCGCGCAAAGCGCGCGGTGGAGCGGCCGGTGGCGAAGCTCGCGCCGGCCGTTTTCTTTTTTGGGCGTCGTCGAGCTGCGCCCCGGCGGTCCGTCACGCCGCGGCGCGCATCGCCTTCGCGACCGCCGGCCGCCGGCCGATCGTCTCCATCCAGCGTGTCAGGTTGCCAAGGTCCCCCGCGGCGTCGATGGCGGGCTTGCGGACGGCGGCGATCGGATACAGCGCGAAGTCGGCGAGCGAGAGCTCGTCGGCCAGGTGCTCGCGGCCGGCAAGCCGCGCGTCGGCGACGCGGAAGAAGCGCAGCATGCGCTCCTCGCAGAAGGCGAGATTGGCCGGCAACCTTTCGGGCAGCAGCACCGACTCGAAGAACACCATCATCGACGCCGACGCGCAATCGGTCACGGCATACATGAGCCATTGCAGGGCGAGCGCGCGCCGCGCAGGATCCCGCGGCAGGAACTTGCCCGTCTTCTCGGCAGCGTAGAGGGCGATCGCGCCCGACTGCGAGAGAGTGATCGACACCCCGCCCGGACCGTCGGGATCGACGATCACGGGAATGGCACCGGACGGATTGAGCGCGAGGAATTCCGGCGTCCTTTGCTCGCCTTTCATGAGCTCGAGCTTGTGGACGCGGTAGGGCAAGCCGCATTCCTCGAGGGTGATGGCCGCGCGTTGGCCGTTCGACGACTGCGCTGTGTAGAGCTCGATCATGGCGGATCCGGGACGAGGGAGGTGGAGGTCGTGGCCGGTCACGCCCGGCGGCTCAGCGCCGCGATGCGTTCCTCGATCGGCGGGTGCGTCGCGAAGAGCGCCATCACGCCGCCCTTGTCGGTGATGCCGAAGCCGCTCATCGCCTTGGGCAGCTCGCCCGCCTCGAGACCGCCCAGGCGCCGCAGCGCGTTCACCATCGGCGACGGCGTGCCGAGGTATTTCGCGGACCCCGCATCCGCGCGGAATTCGCGCAGGCGCGAGAACCACGCGACGATCATCGAGGCGAGGATGCCAAGCACGATCTGCGCGACGATCACGGTGATGAAGTAGCCGGGACCGCTGCCGCGCTCCGTGCGGAACACCGTCTTGTCGACGATCGTGCCGATGATCCGCGCGAAGAACACGACGAACGTGTTCACCACGCCCTGGATCAGCGTCAGCGTCACCATGTCGCCGTTCGCGACGTGGGCGATCTCGTGGCCGAGCACCGCCTCGACCTCCTCCTTGTTCATCGACTGCAGGAGGCCGGTCGAGACCGCGACCAGCGCCGAGTTCTTGAACGCGCCGGTGGCGAACGCGTTGGGCGCGCCTTCGTAGATCGCGACCTCGGGCATGCCGATCCCCGCCGTCGTCGCGAGCCGCCGCACCGTCTCGACGAGCCAGGCCTCGGGCTCGCTCGCCGGCTGCTCGATCACGTGCGCGCCGGTCGACCATTTCGCCATCGGCTTCGACATCAGAAGCGAGATGATCGAGCCCGTGAACCCGACGACCGCCGCGTAGGCGAGAAGGCCGCCGTAGGAAATGCCGGTCTGCGAGTACATCGCGCGGTCGAGGCCGAGCATCTTCAGCACGACCGAGAGCACGAGGATGACGGCCAGGTTCGTCACGAGAAAGAGCACGATGCGCTTCATGCGTAAGCCTCCGATGGAGTTGCGGCCGCGATTCTAGCGCGCCGGCGGGAAGATGGGGTCGGACGCCCGCTTTTCCATTCCCGGGGCAAAGCCCCTTCACCGCGGCCCCCCGGCCCGGGCTCCCCTATCGCTGCGCCCAGGAGTCCCTGAGTGTCACCGTCCGGTTGTACACCGGCCTGCCGGGGGTGTGGTCGCGGAGATCCGCGACGAAGTAGCCGTGCCGTTCGAACTGGAAGGCCCCGCCCGCCGCCACGTTTCCGAGCGCGGGCTCGACGAACGCGGTGATCACGCGCTTCGAATCCGGATTGAGATCGTCGAGCCAGTTGCGCTCGACGGGCTCGGCGAGATCGTCCACGTCGTCGCCGGCGACCACCGTCGCGTGCGCGACGACCCCGTCGGGCGCCGCGCCGGCAACCGCGCCCGGCTGGCGGCGCGCCCCGGGGAACGGCACGGCGAAGAGCCGATCGTAGAGCCGCACTTCGGCGGGCAGCGCATGCGCCGCCGACAGCCAATGGATGTTGCCCTTGACCTTGCGCGCGTCGGCGCCGGGCGTGCCCGAGCGCGTGGCGGGGTCGTACGTGCAGTGGACGGCGACGACGTTGCCGACGGCATCCTTCTCGGCGCCCACGCAACGAACGATGTAGGCGAACCGCAACCGCACTTCGGCGCCCGGCGCGAGCCGGAAGTAGCCTTTCGGCGCGTTCTCCTGGTAGTCGTCGCGCTCGATCCAGAGCTCGCGCGAGAACGGCATCGCACGCTTGTCGAGCTCGGGCCGCTGCGGATGATTGGGCGCGAGGCAATCCTCCACCTGGCCGGACGGATAGTTGTCGATCACGAGACGGACGGGGTCGAGCACCGCCATCCGGCGCGGCGCGCGCGCGTTGAGGTCCTCGCGCATGCAGTCCTCGAGCACGCTCATGTCGATCCACGAATCGGACTTCGACACGCCGATGCGCTCGGCGAAGAGCCGGAAGCCCTCCGGCGTGAAGCCGCGCCGCCGCGCGCCGACCAAGGTCGGCATCCTCGGGTCGTCCCAGCCGTCGACGTCGTGCTGGGCAACCAGCTCGATCAGCTTGCGCTTCGACAGCAGCACGTGGGTCAGGTTGAGCCGCGCGAACTCGTGCTGCTGCGGCAACGGCCGAGGCAGCTGCCCGCCCTCGGCGAGCCGGGCCAGCACCCAGTCGTAGAGCGGGCGATGGTCCTGGAACTCGAGCGTGCAGATCGAGTGCGTGATGCCTTCGAGCGCGTCGGAGATGCAGTGCGTGTAATCGTAGAGCGGATAAATGCACCACTTGTCGCCCGTCCGGTGGTGCGACGCGTGCCGGATCCGGTAGATCGCCGGATCGCGCATGTTGATGTTCGGGCTCGCGAGGTCGATCTTGAGCCGCAGCACGTGCGCGCCGTCGGGAAACTCGCCCGCTTTCATCCGGCGGAAGAGGTCCAGGTTCTCGGCGACGCTGCGGCTGCGGTAGACGCTCGGCTTCCCGGATTCGGTCAGCGTCCCGCGTAGCGCGCGCATCTCCGCGGGCGTCGAGCTCTCCACGTACGCGAGATCGTGCTGGATGAACCACTCGGCGAACGCGTAGAGCTGGTCGTAGTAGTCGGACGCGTGGTAGCGGTGGGTGCCCCAGTCGAAGCCGAGCCAGCGCACCGCATCGGCGATCGACGATTCGAACTCGACGTCCTCCTTGGCCGGATTGGTGTCGTCGAAGCGGAGGTTGCAGCGGCCGCCGTTCTCGGCGGCGAGCCCGAAATTCAGGATGATCGACTTGGCGTGGCCGTAGTGCAGATAGCCGTTGGGCTCGGGCGGGAAACGCGTGACGACTTTTCCGCCGTATTTGCCGCTGCGATTGTCCTCGGCGATGATGGCCCGAAGGAAATTGGACGCCGGCGGAGCGGCAGCCGGCGCGCGCGAATCCGGAACGGCCCGGCGAGCGCCCTCGGCGGACTCCGCGCGGATCGGCGGCTCTTGCGGCGGCGCAGCACTCATCGAGTTTTGTTCATGAACAAGCGGAATGGGTTGGTTATTCTAACCGGCGGGGCGCTACCCGGCACAGGGCGTATTCCCAGTACGGATCGGCTGCTGCCCCGGAACCCGCGCCGGATAAGGCTTTCGGCCGGGTTGCCTTCCCCGCCGGAGCCGGGTTGTCCACAAATCCTGTGGATAATAGTGTGCGTATCTTGTAAATTCGGACGCTAAGTGGTGCCCAGGCCGAGGAAAATGTTGTCATGCTCAATTTCACGCCTGGAATTTTTGGTTGCATTTCATGGGTTTGGACGACTGCCTACGGCACGCAGCGCCTCCCTGGCAGGCGGCGAATTCAGCGACCGTGAAAGCTTCTTTGCAGCCAAGCAGAAATTTTTTGCCCTGGACAAATCCACTGCTCGTTGTGCAATGTCAAGGGGAGACCGCGAGGCATCGTCGTGAGATCTGCACCTGAAAACGCTCAAGGACCCGATCCGGTGGACGCCCGCATCGATACGGCCCGTGGCGGTTCGACCGCCGTCATCCCGGTAGGGCTTCTCGTCAGCTCCGCGCGGCTCATCCTCGAGCGGCATCTCGGCCTCGTGTGGGTGGGGGGCGAAATCTCGAATTTCACGCGCGCCGCTTCCGGTCATTGCTACTTCAATCTGAAGGACGCGACGGCGCAGGTGCGTTGCGTGTTCTTCCGGCAGAAAGCCCAGTTCGCCGGCTTCGCATTGAAGGACGGCCTTGCGGTCGAGGTGCGCGCCACTGCCTCGATCTACGAGGCGCGCGGCGAGTTCCAGCTCAACGTCGAGACGATGCGCCTCGCCGGCATCGGCGCGCTCTACGAGAAATTCGAGCGCATGAAAGCGCGCCTCGCCGCTGCCGGCTGGTTCGCGCCCGAGCGCAAGCGCGCCCTCCCGCCCCTGCCGCGCGCCGTCGGCATCGTGACATCGGTCCGTGCCGCGGCGTTGCGGGACATTCTAACGACGCTCAGGCAGACGCTGGCCCGCAGCGCGGGTCATCCTCTATCCCACGGCGGTCCAGGGCGAAGGCGCGGCAGCCGACATCGCGCTCGCCATCGCCACCGCGAGCGCGCATGCCAGCGTCGACGTGCTGATCGTCGCGCGCGGGGGCGGCTCGATCGAGGACCTGTGGGCGTTCAACGAGGAGGTCGTCGCGCGCGCCGTGCTCGAATCGACGATCCCGGTGGTGTCGGGCGTGGGGCACGAGACCGACTTCACGATCTGCGATTTCGTCGCCGACGTGCGCGCCCCCACGCCCACGGGCGCGGCCATGCTCGTCGTGCCGGACCGGCGCTCGGTGCAAGCGGACGTCGCGGCGGCCACGCAGCGCTGGCGCCGCGCGGCGCGGCATGCGATGGAAGCGCGGCAGCAGCGCGTCGACGGCCTGGCACGCCGCCTGGTCCATCCCGCGGCGAGCCTCGCCCGGCAGCGCCGCGACGCCGCCGCGCTCGCCTTCCGCCTCCATCGGGCCTACCGAAGCCGCGTGGCGGCGGCCCTCCACGCGATGCGCGAGCAAAGACAGCGTCTTGCCTGGCTCCTGCGGCAACCGTTACCGCAGACGGCGCGACTCGCACCGCTGGCGACGGCCATGCGCCGCGCGTCCTCGCTCGCGCTCGAACGGCGGCGGGGGCGGATGGAGGCGCTCGCCGTCAACCTCGCGCATCTCAACCCGCACGCGGTGCTCGAACGCGGCTACGCGATCGTCACCGCCGCGGACGGCGCGATCGTCCAGGATGCAGCGACATTGGAGATCGGCGAGGAAGTGGCGCTCGCGTTCGCACGCGGCGGCGCCGGCGCGAAGATCACGCGCAAGGAGTAAACGGCCCCCGCGCTCGCTCCGTCCCGTGCCGCCGCCGGGCGGGCACCGAGTGAATCAGGCTTCGGCGGGATCCGGGTCGTCGACGGCGCCGCGTCGAGCCGACGGTTCACGGCCGTCGGCCGGCGCGCGCGCCGCGATCCGGGGCGTGGCGACGACCACGTCCGCATTCTGCGCGCGGTGCCGCAGCGCGTGATCCATCAGCACGAGCGCCAGCATCGCCTCGGCGATCGGCGTGGCGCGGATGCCCACGCACGGATCGTGGCGCCCGTGCGTGTTCACGACGACCGGATTCCCCGCCTTGTCGATCGAGCGGCGGTCGAGGCGGATCGACGACGTCGGCTTCACGGCGAGCGTCACGACGACCTCCTGGCCGGTCGAAATGCCGCCGAGGATTCCGCCGGCGTTGTTCGCGAGGAAGCCCTCCGGCGTCATTTCGTCGGAATGCTCGCTGCCCCGCTGCGTCACGCTCGCGAAGCCGGATCCGATCTCGACACCCTTCACCGCGTTGATGCCCATCATCGCCTGCGCGAGATCCGCGTCGAGCCGGCCGTAGACGGGCTCGCCCCAGCCGGGAGGCACGCCGGTCGCGATCACGGCGATCTTCGCGCCGCAGGAATCGCCGGACTTGCGCAAAGCGTCCATGAACGCCTCGAGCTCCGGCACGATGCCCGCATTCGCGACGAAGAACGGGTTGGCGTCCACGTGCGACCAATCCTCGAACGGGATCGGCTTGGGACCGAGCTGAACCAGATGCCCGCGGATTTGCACGCGATGCCGCTCGGCGAGCCATTTGCGCGCGATCGCGCCGGCCGCCACGCGCACCGCGGTTTCGCGCGCCGAAGCGCGTCCGCCGCCGCGATAGTCGCGAATGCCGTACTTCTGCCAGTAAGCATAGTCGGCGTGGCCGGGGCGAAACGTGTCGGCGATCGCCGCGTAGTCCTTGCTGCGCGCGTCCTCGTTGCGGATCAGCAATGCGATCGGCGTCCCGGTGGTGCGCCCCTCGAACACGCCGGACAGGATCTCGACCGTGTCGGACTCGCGCCGCTGCGTCACGTGCCGCGACGTGCCCGGCTTGCGGCGGTCGAGCTCGCGCTGGATGTCGGCGGTCTCGAGCGTCAGACCCGGCGGGCAGCCGTCGACGACGCAACCGATCGCCGGTCCGTGCGATTCGCCGAAGGAGGTGACGCGGAACAGCGTGCCGAGCGTGTTGCCGGACATGGAACACCACGGATCAAAGGGGAGCGGCGCCGGACGGAATCGAGTCTAGCACAGGCCCCTCAGCCTGCCGGCGGCGCGCCGGACGCGGCGTCGTTCGGCGTCGCCTTGTCCGCGGCCGGAGGCAACGGAGAGACGAACCCGATGACGAGCAGCACGATGCCGGCGCCGAGGAACGCGATCACGCGGGGCAGACCCGACAGCGCGCCGAGATCGACCAGGAACAGTTTCGCCACCACGACGGCGAGGAGCGCGGCGCCCAGCATCCAGAGCGAGCGCAGGCGCCGCTTCGACGCGATCACCATGGCGCCCAGCGCGGTCAGCGTCCAGGCGAGGGTCAGCGCGGCCTGCAGCGGCTTCGAGGCCAGCATCGACGACAGCCGCCACGGCACGCCGCCCCAGTGATGCGCCGCGCGCAGCAGAACGCCGTTGAGCGCGACGAAGAGACCCGCGGCGAGCCAGCGATAGAGCGTGCGCTCTGGCATCACGGCGAAGTACGTCGCCCACAACGCAGTCACGAACAGCGCGAGCGCCAGCGTCACGTCCAGCGGATTCCCGAGCGGCACGTAGGGGAGCGGTGAAACGTCGCCCGGCGAGAGCGCGTTGACCGTGAAGAACCAGACCGCCACCAGCACCGCGACCGGAACGCCCGCGCCGATCGTGTAGGCGCGACGATGGACGTCGAGCGGCCAGCGCTTGTTGTCCCGGAAGCGCACGACGAGCCACAGGTAGGCGATCGCAGGCAATGCGGCCGCGCACGGCGTCCACGCCGTCGTGCGGTCGGTCCACCGGCCGGTCCACTCGCTCGCCTCCCATGCGATCTGCACGGTGAGCGCCGCCGCCGAGATCGCGTGCGCCGCGCTCAACAGCCGCGCGACGTCGACCGCCGCGTATCTGGGATCGATGGACTGCAATCGGAGGCCCTCGAGCGCCGCGAGCGCCCGCCAATGCACGATCCAGGCGAACGGCCAGACGATCCAGCCGTACGCCGCGAGCGTGGTGCGCGCGAGATGGAAATCGAAGTATGCGGCGACGGCCATGGCGGGCAGCAGCACGATGCCGGCCGTCGCGAGCCTGGGCCAATTGAGCCAGCGGGAGGAGACGAGCGCCAGCGCCACGCTCGCGGCCACCCAGGCGAGCACGGCGTGCGGCTCCTCGGCGCGCGGCAGGTGTCGCACGAGCTCGACGCCGCCGGCACCGAGCCACCAGAGAACACCCCAGCCGAAGACCGGAGCGAGCAGCGCGCGTTCGCCGGCCGCGAGGAGACTCGCCGCGCGCTCGCCGACGTACGCGGTCACGAGCGCCGACAGGGCGATCAGCATCGCGCCCGCGAAGTGGGCGTTGCCGAACATCGCCTCGCCGGCATCCGCGAAGTTCGACAGGACGAACGCGACCGCGGCGCCGGCTTCGACGACCAGCGCGAACGCCCGGGCGAGGCGGGCGCTCTGCCTCACGCCGATCCAGTAGACCCCGGCGGCCTCGACGGCCCACACCGCGGCGGTGTACCGGTCGTCGAGAGCGAACGGAATCGCGATCGTTGCGAAAATCACGGCCAGCGCGAGGAAGGCGCGGGAAAGGAGCGCGAAGCCCGGCTCCTCGCGCCTGCGCGTCGCCAGGAAGAAAACGGCATAGAAGACGGCGACCGCGAGCGCGCTCCACGCGACGCCGTGGGGAAACTCGTGCACGAGCGCCGCCTGCAGCGCGAATCCGGCGAGGGGGACGCCGAAGACCAGCATTCCGTCGACCGGGTCCTTGACGTCGAGCGGCGCGCGACGCACGTTGAGGATCGCGATCGCCACGTAGAAGACGAAGAAGAGCGCCAGGAACGGCTGCACGATCGCGTAGTGCGCGGCATCGTAGAACTCGATGCCCCACGTCGCGCCCAGGACGAACGTGAAGACGAAACCCACCGCGTTGAGGGCACGCCACGCCCTCGCCCATGCGAGCGCGAAGATCGCCGCGTTCAGCACGGCGAAGTAGCCGAACAGAAGCAGCGGGTCGCCGTCGTTGCCGACCAGCACGGGCGCGAGGAAGCCGCCGGCGATCGCGAGGGCGGCCAGCGGCTGCGAGTCGGCGCGCACGGCGAGATAGATCGTGAGCGCCGCCATGGCGACGAGCAGGACGATGGCCGGCCCCGCGGGCAGCACGCCGTAGAGGCGGAAGGCCGCATACGCCGTCAGGTAGAGGACGCCTGCGCCCGCGCCCTGCAGTGAAAGGCCGTAGCCGGGTCGCGCCGCCGCAAGGCGCAGGCCGAGCGCGATCAGCGCGACGCCGAATGCCGCGACCGCAGCGAGGCGGAGCTCGATCGGCACCGTGAAGTGCTCGGCGAAGTACTTCAGCAGGAACGCGACGCCGAAGAACATCACGACGACGCCGATGCGCGTCAGCACGTTGCCCGTCGTGAACCACGTCCACAGCGGGTTCGCGCGCGCGCCGGCGTCGCTCGAAGCTCGGTTGCGGCCGGACGCAACGATGCCGGCGCCGGGGAGAGGACGGCGCCGGACTCCGCGATCGGCGCCGGCCCGGACGGTGAAGCCTCCGTGGCCGCTTCCGGCGCCGGGGCGGGCACGGGTTCGGGCGGGAGCGCGTAACCCGTCGGCGCCGCGTCGCCCGCAGCCGCCCGCTCGAGCATCGCGACGCGCCGCTCGAGCTCCTCGACGCGCAGCTTCAGCGCCGCCTCGCCGGAAATCGGCGGGGGAGCGGCTTGCCGCCGCGTGCCCGGAACGGATCCGCCCGCCGCGACGGGTGATCCATCGCGAGCGGCCTTTGCGCGCCATGCGGCGAGCTTGACCCCGGCGAAGAAGCCGGCGATGCCGCAGACGGCGGCGCCCCAGTCCTGCCAGAGCAGGTAACCGATCCAGGCGCCTGCGAACAGGCCGATCAATGCCGCCATCGTTGCGGGTCCGCGATCAGGCCGTCACTTGTTGGCGCGGAGCGCGAGGACGGTCGCCTGCAAGCCCTCGAGCGTGACGGCACTCGCAGGCACGGGCGGCGCCGCCACCAGCGCGATCCGCGAATGGATGCCGCGCCACCGTCGCATCGCCTTGCCATTGTGCGAGCGGCTGAAGAAGCTGCCCCACAGTCCGGAGAGCGCCATCGGCACGACGGGAACGGGCGTGGTCGCGATCATCTGCTGCACGCCGGGACGGAACGGATTCAGCTCGCCGGTCTCGGTCAGCTTTCCCTCGGGAAAGATGCCGACGACCTCGCCGGCCTCGAGCGCACGCGCGGCGTCGGCGAATGCCTGCTCCTTCATCCGCGCGTCCTCCTTCGCCGGCGCGATGGGGATCGTGCGCATCGTGCGGAAGATGAACGACAGCACCGGGACACGGAAGATGCGGTGGTCCATCACGAACCGGATCGGCCGCCGCACGCACGCGGCGATGACGACCGCGTCCACGTAGCTCACGTGGTTGCAGACGACGATGCAGCCTCCTTCGTCCGGGACGTTCTCCAGCCCCTTCTTGTCGACCCGGTAGAACGTGTGGATGAGGAGCCACGCGAGAAAGCGCATCAGGAACTCGGGAACGAGTCCGTAGATGTAGAGCGCCACGGCGGCGTTCATCAGCGCCGTGACGAGGAAGAGCTCGGGAATCGTGAGGCCCGCCGCCAGCAGCCCGATCGCGAGGAGCGCCGAAGCCACGAGGAAGATCGCGTTCAGGATATTGTTCGCGGCGATGATCCGCGAGCGGTGCGACGGCAGCGAGCGCTCCTGGATCAGCGCGTAGAGCGGCACGATGAAGAACCCGCCGAAGAGGCCGATCAGCACGAGGTCGGCGGCCACCCGCCAGTGCGTCGCGCTCGCGAAGAACACGTCGAGCCCGGCGAGCCCGCTCGCGTGCAGGTTCCGGCTCGCGAGCCACAGGTCGATGGCGAAGATGGTGAGCCCGATCGAGCCGAACGGGACGAGCCCGAGCTCGACGCGGCGCCCGGAGAGGCGCTCGCAGAGCAGCGAGCCGACGCCGATGCCGATCGAGAACAGCGCGAGCAGGAGCGTCACGACGTGCTCGTTCCCACCGAGCGTGTCGCGCGCGAAGCCGGCGAACTGCGCGAGGAAGACCGCACCGTAGAACCAGAACCAGGAAATGCCGAGCATCGACTGCCAGACAACGTGATTCCCGTGGGCGATCGTGAGGTTCTTCCACGTTTCCGAGAACGGATTCCAGTTGAGCGCGAGGCCCGGATCCACCGGCGGCAGGGCCGGAATCTTCCGGCTCGCGACATAGCCCGCGACGGCGATCGCCAGCGCGACCGCACCGGCCAGCACGGGTCCGCGCCCCTCGATCGCGACGACGAGCCCGCCGACGATCGTGCCGATGAGGATCGCGACGAACGTGCCCATTTCGACGAGCCCGTTGCCGCCGACGAGCTCCTCGGGCTTCAACGTCTGCGGCAGGATCGCGTACTTGACCGGGCCGAACAGCGTCGAGTGCACGCCGAGGAGCGCCAGGGCGGTGAAGAGCAGCGTGAGGTCGCGGCGCCAGAAGCCGGCGAGGCCGACCAACATGATCGCGATCTCGAAGAGCTTGATCCACCGGATGAGCCGCGACTTCTCGAGCTTGTCGGCGAGCTGGCCGGCGGACGCCGAGAACAGCACGAAGGGCGCGATGAAGATCGCCCCCGCCAGGTTCACGAGCGCGTTCGTGTCGAGGGAGGTGAGCGTCCCCGCGTGGAAGGCGACGAAGATCACCAGCGCGTTCTTGTAGACGTTGTCGTTGCCCGCCCCCAGGAACTGCGTCCAGAAGAACGGCGCGAATCGGCGCTCGGCCAGAAGGTCGAACTGATTGGGCGGATGCATCGCGTCGTCTCCCCTGTCCCGGAATGCGAAGCCCGCATCCCGGCCGCCCGTCGCGGCGGCACGAATCGCATTGTGCCCGCGAAACGCTACAATTCCCGCTCGAGACGCGGCGCTGCGGTGTCGCGCCACCGTCGCCCGCCACGCCCAGCCTCGACCCTCGCCCGCCGCCGATGCGCCAATACCTCGATTTCATGCGGCATGTGCGCGATCACGGCCATCGCAAGAGCGATCGCACGGGCACCGGCACGCTGTCGGTCTTCGGCTACCAGATGCGCTTTCCGCTGCGGGAGGGGTTCCCGCTGCTGACCACCAAAAAGGTCCACACGAAGTCCGTCCTCCACGAGCTCCTTTGGTTCCTGCGCGGCGAGACCAACGTGCGCTCGCTGCAGGAAGCGGGGGTGACCATCTGGGACGAATGGGCCGGCGCCGATGGCGACCTGGGCCCGATCTACGGCTACCAGTGGCGGAGCTGGCCCGCGCCGGATGGGCGCCACATCGACCAGCTCGCGAACGTCCTGGCCGAGATACGGCGCAACCCGGACTCGCGCCGGCTGATCGTGTCGGCCTGGAACGTCGCGGACATTCCGCGGATGGCGCTGCCGCCGTGCCACGCGTTCTTCCAGTTCTACGTCGCCGACGGCCGGCTGTCCTGCCAGCTCTACCAGCGAAGCTGCGACATCCTGCTCGGCGTGCCGTTCAACATCGCCTCCTACGCCCTGCTGACCCACATGGTCGCGCAGCAGTGCGACCTCGACGCCGGCGATTTCATCTGGACGGGCGGCGACTGCCACCTCTACCTCAACCACCTGGAGCAGGTGGACTTGCAGCTTGTCCGCACCCCCTACCCGCTGCCGCGCCTCGTGATCCGCCGCCGGGCAGCCTCGCTCTTCGATTACCGGTACGACGATTTCGAGATCGAGGGTTACCAGTGCCATCCCGCGATCAAGGCGCCCATTGCTGTCTGAGCGCGCCGGGGTGCCACCAAAAAAAAGCCCGCCGGGAGGAAGATAGCGGGCAAGGGGGACCGGGCGTCGGGGGCATCTCATCCAGCGGGCGTCACGGCCCGGGGAAGATTCCGCCCGACAAAAGCGGTGCAGGAAGGATCAGTAGACGCTGCGTGCGGCGCTGACGCGCTCGGCCAATTCCTCCCAGGCTTCCTGTTGAGCCGGCGACAGTGAATCGTCCGAGCGGCTTCCCGACGACCGATCGTCCGCGTGCGAAGCCTGGCTGGCGCGCCAGTGCTCGGCGAGTTCGGGTGAGAAGGCGTTCATGATCGTTTGTCGCAGGCGATAGTCTTCGCTTACACGAAAGCAATTCACGTGCCATTCGCAGCGTGACGCGAGCCGGAGCGATCGGGCGCGTTGGTTTCCCTCTGGCGCGAGCCATCTCCGCACGACACTTGCGGAACGGGGTCGCCGCGAAAAAAGAGGCGTTTGTCGCATTCCGCCGACAACGAATGTCGCTATTTCGCCAACACCATGATTTGCAATGACAAAGAAT
Source organism: uncultured beta proteobacterium (assembly GCA_963724545.1). Taxonomy (GTDB): domain Bacteria; phylum Pseudomonadota; class Gammaproteobacteria; order Burkholderiales; family Casimicrobiaceae; genus CAIWHR01. Next base: position 58,130 of record CAVRVC010000022.1, on the reverse strand, counting down.
GTCGCCCCACGACGACAGGGAATCGCCGGACGGGCCCGATCCAAGCCCATGGCATGACGTTGGAATGGCGAATCAATCCCGGCGTCCGCGGGAAAGCATCGCCGATCTGGCGATCCGAAGAGCGCCGACGATGGCGTCGGCACTCGCACCCCCGCTCTAGGGAGCCTTGCCTTCCTTGAACATCGCGGGCTCGAGGCGGTGCCGCTGCAGCAGTTTGTAGAATTCGGTGCGGTTGCGTTTGGCAAGAAGTGCCGCCTGGGTGACGTTGCCGCTCGTGATCTTGAGCAGCCGCACGAGGTAATCGCGCTCGAAGGTCTTGCGCGCTTCCTCGAAGGGCACCAGCGCGCTCGCATCCTCGCGCAGCGCGCCCTGGACCAGCGATTCGGGGATGAGGCTCGTCGTCGCGAGCGCCACCGCCTGCTCCAGCAGGTTGAGGAGCTGGCGCACGTTACCCGGCCACGGCGCCGCGATCAGCAGTGCCATCGCGTCGGGGGCGAGCGTGGGAACGGCCCGCTTGTACCGCTCCGCGAGGCGGCGCAGGAAGTGCGTCGCCAGCAGCGGGATGTCCTCGCGGCGGTCGGCGAGCGCCGGCAGCTTGAGCGAGACGACGTTGAGCCGGTAATAGAGATCCTCGCGAAACTGACCGGAGTCCCTCTGGGCGTCGAGATCGCGGTGCGTCGCCGAAATGACACGCACGTCGACCGGGATCGGCTGCGTCGCACCCACCGGCCGCACTTCGCCTTCCTGCAGCACGCGCAGGAGCTTCACCTGCAGCGCGAGCGGCATGTCGCCGATCTCGTCCAAGAAGATCGTCCCGCCGTCGGCCGCCTGGAACAGGCCTTTGTGCGCCTGCACCGCGCCGGAGAACGCGCCGCGCGCGTGCCCGAAGAGCTCGGACTCGAGCAGCGGCTCGGGAATCGCGCCGCAATTGACCGCGACGAACGGCTTGTCGCGCCGCGGGCTCGCGCGGTGAATCGCCCGGGCGAGGAGCTCCTTGCCCGTGCCGGAGTCCCCGTAGATGAGGACGCTCGCGTCCGAATCGGCGACGAGCCGCGCCTGCCGGAGCAGATCCTCCATCCGGGGGCTTCGCGTGATGATGCCGGCGCGCCATTCCCCGGTCATGCTCTGGCTCTCGAGCGATGAATCGCCGGCCACGTGAAGCGCGCCGGCGACCTTCTGCAGGAGCTCCTGGCTGTCGAACGGCTTGGTCAGGAACCCGAACACGCCGCGCTGCGTCGCCGCCACCGCGTCCGGGATCGTGCCGTGCGCGGTGAGGATGATCACGGGCAGCGCGGGGTGATCGCGGTGGATCGCCTCGAAGAGCTGCAGGCCGTCGATGCCGGGCATCCTGAGATCCGAGATCACCACGCCCGGACGCGCGACGGCCAACGACGCGAGCGCCGCCTCGCCGCTGTCGGCGGTGCGCACGCGATAGCCGGCGGAGGCAAGCCGCAGGCTGATGAGCTTCAGCAGGTCCGGGTCGTCGTCGACCAGCAGGATGTCGCCGGGGCGCGTCGTCGTCATCGTCATGCGTCCGGCGTCAACCGCCGCTTCCGCCCCCGCCGCCACCGCCGCCGCTCGATCCGCCACCGCCACCTCCGCCGCCGCTCCGGATGCGATCGCGCAACAGATCGCGCTCCATGTTGCGCAGTGCCTCCAGCTTCTTGACCGCCGCATCAGCCTTTTGTTGCTCGTCCCTCACCGCGCGCATCCGCTCGGCGACCTGCACCTGCACCACCGCGGCAAGCTGTTTCGCCGCCTGCGATCCGGGATTGCCCTTGACGACGGCCTCGAGCAGCTGCACGGCGCGCTGATCGTCTTGAGGCGTCCTCGACAGCGTATAGAGAACCGCGAGCCGGATGCGGTTGAAGTCGGTGCGCTGGCGGGAGAGAACCTGCGTGACTGCGTTCTGCTCGCGCCGGACCTCCTCCGCGTTCAGTGCGCCGTAGCGCTGCAGATCCGCGAGCGCGCCCGCGAGCTGCTGCTCGTCGGTCGGCTCCGCCGAGGGGCCGGCGGACGTCGGCTCCGTCAACGGCTCGACCGGCGCCGGAGGAGAGGCGACAGGCGGCGTGGTCGCCGGCTCGGGTGCGGGCGGCGGAGTCACCGGTTCGATGGGCGGGGACTCGATCACGGGCGCGGGCGCCGGTTGAGGCGCGGGCGGCGGGGCCGCGACCGCGGGCGCGACGCGCTCGACCGGTGGGGGTTGTGGCGGGGGTGCCGTCGCGCAACCCGCGAGAACTACGACGAGCGCCGCGAGCGCGATGCCGGCGCGCGGGCTCACTGGACTACCTTCGCGCTCACGGGTGCGTCCTCGGCGCCGCGCGCCGTCCCTCCGGCGGCGCTCATCGCCCCCCCGCTACCGTCACCTGCGCGGGCTCGCCGTCGGGGCGGTCGGCCGCGCCCGCGTCGCTCGCAGCGAGCGGCAGCGAGAGCCTGAAGTGGGCGCCGCGCTCGCCGTCGGCGCGATCGCGCACTTCGATGCGACCGCCGTGCGCCAACGCGTACTCGCGCGCGATCGCAAGTCCAAGACCCGACCCCTTCACGCGGCCGTCGACCGGCGCCGCGCCCTGATAGAACGAATCGAAGATGCGCTCCCGCTCCCGCGGATCGATGCCGGGGCCGCGGTCGATCACGTCGAGCACCGCGTATCCGCCTTCGACGCCGAGCGACACGACAATGGGCGCCGAGCGCGGCGAATACTTGACCGCGTTGGAGACGAGATTGTCGACGATCGTGCGGACCTTGTCCGCGTCGCCCAGCACCCGCGCCGGCGCGAGCTGCTGCTCGAAGGTGACCATGCGCGCGAGCGCGGCGAGCTTGTGCTCGGCAAGCACGCGCCGCACGAGCTCGGGCAGCGCGACCGGGCCCGCCGTCTGCGGCTCCATCGCGCGCGTCTGGTGGTAGGTGAGGAGATCCTCGATCAGCTTCTGCAGCGACAGCGTGTTCTGGCGCACGATGCGCACGATCTCGCGCTGCTCCGCCGAGAGGTTGCCGCCGACGTTGTCGCGCAGGAGCTCGGCGCCCTCGCGCACCGCGGTGAGAGGGGTCTTGAGCTCGTGCGAGACGTGGCGCAGGAAGCGGTTCTGCTGCTCCTCGAGCTCGGAGAGCCGCGAGCGCAGCCATTCGAGCCGCTGTCCGAGATAGCGCAGGTCCTGCGGACCGTTGACCTCGATCCGGTGCGTGAAGTCGGCGGTGCCCATCCGGCGTATCGCCTGGTCGAGCTGGCGGATCGGACGCGCGATCAGCACCGCGAACAGTATCGCGAGAGCGAGCGCGATCGCCGCGGTGGCCAGCGCGAGGTAAAGCCACTTCTGCCGGCCCTGCGTCGCGATGTCCTGCAACCGCTCGATCGCGTTCTCGGTCAGCCGATTCGAAGCGGCGAGCATCACCTGCGTGCGATCGGCGAGCTTGGCGTAGCCTTCCGCGAGTTGCGTCTGCGTCTCCGCCGAGCGCTGCGGCATCGTCAGGAGCTTGTGCAGGCGGCTCTCGCTGTCGGTCAGCGCGTCGAGCGCCGCCAGCGGCTCGACGCCGAGCGGCAGCAGCGCGAGCTGGGCCGCCGTGGCCCGGAACTCCTGCCGGACGCGGTCGTAGTCGTCGAGCAGGGCGCTGTCCTCGAGGATCAGGTGTTGCCGCACGATGCGCTCGAGCGTCCCCGCCTGCTCGAAGAGCTGCCGGCTCGCGCGCCCCGCTTGGGCCGCCTGCTGCACCGCCTCGCGCCCCTGCGTCTGCAACTGATCGAGCGAGAGGATGAGCTCGCCCAGCGCGTACAGCAGCGGCAGGCTCACGAGCAGGAAGCCCAGCAGGATGAATTTGAGGAAGGAACGGGGGTAATACACGGGCACCGCCGCTATAATTTGCGGCAATTATGACACCGCCCCGGTCGGCGCCTACGCCGGCGGCCCAAATTACGGCAGCGAAAATGGCGATGGTCGAGGCAGGTTCGGCGCCCTCGGTCGCGCTGATCGCGGCGGTCGCCGCGAATGGCGTCATCGGCGCCGGCAATCGGCTTCCCTGGCGCCTCCCGGAGGACCTGAAGCGCTTTCGCGCGCTCACCGTCGGCCACGCGGTGATCATGGGACGGAAGACGTGGGAATCCCTGCCTCGCGCGTTGCCGGAGCGGCAGAACATCGTCGTGACCCGCCGCGGCGATTTCGCCGCCGTCGGCGCGGAGATCGCCGCGTCATTTCCGGCCGCGCTCGCCCGGGTACGTTTGCCGGAGCCCGCGTTCTGCATCGGCGGCGGAGAGCTCTATCGCGCCGCCCTGCCCTTCGCGACCGCGCTCTACATGACGGAGATCGCGCGCGACTTCGACGGCGACGCGTGGTTTCCTCCGTTCGCGCGCGGCGACTGGCGCGAGATCTCGCGCGAGGAGCACGCGGCGGGCTCCGCGGACGGATTCGCCTACGCGTACGTCACGTACGAGCGTGTGACACCCGCGGCATGCGCGACCCTCTGAACCGACGACGACGCGGGACGCCGCGCCGCTAGCTGGCGAGATTGCGCAGCTCGCGCAGCGCCACCGACAGCATCGATGCGTCGGCGCCGGGCGCCGCGCGCAGCTCGTCCACCAGCCGCCCCGCGCGCTCGACGGCGCGCCGGTTGCGCGCCTGCCACGCCGAAAGCAATTCGTCCCGCGTCGACTTGTCGCCGCCGCCCGTCAGCACTTCGCCGGCGATGGCGCGCTGCAGGCCCGACAGGTCGTCGTCCATCGCCGTTCGCGCCAGCAGCTGCCAGTGCGCATCGCCCGGCAGCCGCGCGATCATCGCGCGGAACCATGGCAGCTCGAGCCGCGTGGAGAGCTCGAAAAAGATCTCGGCGACGAGCTCGACCGGACGATGCGTTGCGCCGGCGACTTCGACAATGTCGAGCGTCAGATAGAGAGCATCGAGCGTCACGGCGCGCGCCGCGAGCGCTTCGGGCACGCCCTTGCCGACGTATTCCGCGACCGCCGCGCCGACCCGGGCGCGGCCCTCCGCATCGAGCAGCGACGGCAGGCGCGCCGCCAGAGCCTCGACGCGCGGAGCGAAGTGGGCGATGGTCGCGGCCATGTCTTCCCCCAGCCGCCGCGAGCGCAGGAACCATGTCGTGCCGCGTTCGAGCTCACGGCTCATGCCGATCAGCATCGCCGCGGACAGCGCATCGTCGACGCGGCTGTCGAGCGCCTCGATCGCCTTCCACAGCGCGACGAAGCCGAAGACCTCGCGGCTCAGCAGGTAGGCGCGGACGACCTCGTGCGAGCGCGCGCCGGTGGCTTCCTGCAGCCGGTGCACGAACGTGCTGCCCACACGATTCAGCATGCTGTTCGTGACGTGCGTCGCGATGATCTCCCGCTTCAGCGGATGCCGGTCCATGTAGGCGGCGTAGCGCTCGGTCAGCGCCCTGGGGAAGTAGCGCGCAAGCGCGCTCACCACCCACGGATCGTCGGGCAGGCTCGAGGCCGCGAGCTCGTCGAAAAGCCACATCTTGGAGTAGGCGAGCAGCACGGCGTGCTCCGGGCTCGTGAGGCCCTGCCGCGCCGCCCGCCGTTCCGCGAATTCCTCGTCGGACGGCAGGTACTCGATCGCGCGGTTCAACCGGCCCTCGTGCTCCAGGAACTGCACGAAGCGCTGCTGCGCGTCGAGCAGGGCCGGCGCGATGCGACCCGTGACGGAGAGCACCTGGGTCTGGAAATAGTTGTCGCGCAGCACCAGCGCCGCGACGTCGTCCGTCATCTCCGCGAGGAGCGCGTTGCGTTGCTTCTCGGTGAGCTCGCCGTCGGCTACGGCCAGGCCAAGCAGGATCTTGATGTTCACTTCGTGGTCGGACGTGCCCACGCCGCCGGAGTTGTCGATCGCGTCGGTGTTGATGCGCCCGCCCGCCCGCGCATACTCGACGCGGCCGAGCTGCGTGCAGCCGAGGTTGCCGCCTTCCACCACGACCTTGCAGCGCAGGCCTCTGCCGTCGACCCGCAGCGCTTCGTTCGCGCGGTCGCCGACCTCGGCGTGAGTCTCGCGCGACGACTTCACGTACGTGCCGATCCCGCCGTTGTAGAGGAGATCGACCGGCGCCTTCAGGATCGCGTTGACGAGCTCGGTCGGCGTGAGCGCGTCGGCGGAGACCGCGAGCGCCGCCTTGACTTCGGGCGTGAGCGCGATCGACTTCACGCTCCGCGCATGGACGCCTCCGCCGGTCGACAGGAGCTTCGTGTCGTAGTCGGCCCACGACGAGCGCGGCAGCTTGAACAGGCGCTCGCGTTCGCGAAACGCCGCCTCGGGGTCCGGATCGGGATCGAGGAAGATGTGCCGGTGATCGAACGCCGCGAGGAGCCGGATGTGGCGCGAGAGCAGCATGCCGTTGCCGAACACGTCGCCTGACATGTCGCCGATGCCCGCGACCGTGAAGTCGGTCGTCTGGGTGTCGATGCCCATCTCGCGGAAGTGACGCTTGACGGACTCCCATGCGCCGCGGGCCGTGATGCCCATCGCCTTGTGGTCGTAGCCGGCGGAACCCCCCGACGCGAACGCGTCGGCGAGCCAGAACCCATACTCGCGGCTGATCGCGTTCGCGTAGTCGGAGAACGTCGCCGTGCCCTTGTCCGCAGCGACGACGAGATAGGGGTCGTCCGGGTCGTGCCGCCTCACCTGCGGCGGCGGGACGATCCTGTCCCCCACCCGATTGTCCGTGACGTCGAGGAGCGCGCGGAGATAGTCCTGGTAGCACGCGATCCCTTCTTTCATGTACGCATCGCGATCCGACGGCGAGGGTGCCCGCTTCAGCACGAAGCCGCCTTTCGAGCCCACGGGCACGATCACCACGTTCTTGACCATCTGGGCTTTGACGAGGCCGAGAATCTCGGTGCGGAAGTCCTCCGGCCGATCCGACCAGCGCAGTCCGCCGCGCGCCACGCGGCCGCCCCTCATGTGGACACCCTCGAAGCGCGGCGAATAGACGAAGATCTCGAACATCGGCCTCGGCTCGGGCAGTCCTGGCACCTTCGCCGGGTCGAACTTGAACGAGAGGAAGGTGCGCGGGCGCCCTTGCGTGTCGCGGCGCCAGAAATTCGTGCGCGTCGTCGCCATGATCAGCGCGAGGAGCCCGCGCAACACGCGATCTTCCGACAGGTTGGCGACGGCATCGAGCGCGGCCTCGACGTCCGCGAGGCGCGCCGCGGCGACCGCGTCCCCGTCTGCCGCGAGGTCGGGATCGAACCGCGCCTTCCACAACGCCAGGAGATCGCGCGCAATCGAGGCGTTCGCGGCCAATGTCGATTCGATGAACGCCTCCGACAGCGGAAAGCCGGTCTGGCGCAGGTATTTCGCATAGGCGCGCAGCACGACGACCTCGGCGGCGGGCATCCGCGCCGCCACCACCAGCCGGTTGAAGTCGTCGTTCTCCACCTCGCCGCGAAATATGCGGCCGAACGCGTCCTCGAACACCGCGTGCAGGCCGTCGATGTCGACGTCGGCATCCGCGGGGCGCGTCTGCATGCCGAAGTCGTGCAGCCACACCGGCGGCTGATCGGGCGGCGCCATCCGGTACGGCCGTTCGTCCAGGACCTTGAGCCCCATCCGCTTCAGCATCGGCTGGCTGTCCGACAGCGTCACCGGGCCGCCGAGGTGGAACAGCTTGAAGCGGAGCATGCCCGGCTCCGCCTCGAGCGGGCGATAGAGGCTCATCCCGAGGGGACTCGCCGCCGACAGCCGCGCCATCATCTCGATGTCGGGCACCGCCGCACGGGCCAAGAAGTCCTCGCGGTACGCGGCCGGCAGCGCCGGGGCGAAACGGCGCAGCAGCTCGTTGCCGCGCGCCTCGCCGAGCGCGTCGATCAGCGCATCCTTGAGATCGTCGTCCCAGCGCCGCGCCGCGAGCGCTAGCCGCGCTTCCAGCTCGCGGACGTCGAAGTGCGGAATCTTCCCCGGCACCGTGCGCACCGTGATCATCACCCGCGCCAGCACGGATTCGGAGAGGTACACGTTGAAATCCGAGCTCGTACCGTTGAAGGCGGCGTGCAGGATCGCCTGCCACTTCTCGCGCAACTCCGTCGTATAGGTCTCGCGCGGCGAGTAGATGAGGCAGACGAGGAAGCGCTCGAACGGATCGCGCCGGACGAAGAGCCGGAACCGCTGCCGCTCGCCGAGATGCAGGATGCCGGTGGCCGTACGCAGCAGGTCGTCCTCGCTCGTCTGGAACAGCTCGTCGCGCGGATAGTTCGCGAGGATGTTGCGGAGCGCCTTGCCGGCGTGGCTGCCGGGCGCGACGCCGGCGCGGGCGATGACGTTGGCGGTCTTGCGGCGCAGCAGCGGAATGTCGGCGGGACTCGCGCTGTACGCGGCCGACGTATAAAGGCCGAGGAACCGGTGCTCGCCACAGACGTTGCCCTCGGCGTCGAAGCGCTTGATGCCGATGTAGTCGAGATAGCCCGGCCGGTGCACCGTCGAGCGGGCGTTGGCCTTGGTGACGATCAGCAGGTCGGGATAGCGCGCGTACGCACGGACTTCCGGCGGCAGCGCGGAGAAGCTCGTCGCGACATTCTGGTTCGGGGTCTCGCGCAGGAAGCCGAGGCTCGATCCCGGAACGATCTTGAGAGCGTCCTGACCGTCGACGACGACGAGATCGTGGCAGCGATAGGCGAGGAAGGTGTAGTGCTCGCCGGCGAGCCAGGACAGGAACGCCTTGCACTCCGCGAGCTCCTCCGGCGGCAACGGCGGCGGGCGGGCGTCGATCTCGGCGACGACGCCGACGAGCTTTTCCTTCATCTTCTTCCAGTCGGCGACCGCCATGCGCACGTCCTCCAGCACGCGCGCGACGTCGGTGGCGAGCGCGGACAGGCGCACCGGATCCGTCAGCCGGTCGACCTCGACGTGAATGAAGGATTCCCGTATCGCGTCCGGCGCGCCGGCCGGAGCGACGTCGGCGAGGATCGCGTCCTTGCCGCGCAGCACCGCGACGATCGGATGGACGATGAGGTGCAGCGTGAGGCCGTGGCGATTGACTTCCATCGTCACCGAGTCGACGAGGAACGGCATGTCGTCGTTGACGATCTCGACGATGGTGTGCGTCGACTGCCAGCCGTGCTCCTCGATGGTCGGATTGAACACGCGCACGCGGGCGTAGCCCGCCTCGCGCTTCCGCGCGAAGCTCCAGTGCGACAGCGCGGCACCGTACAGATCGGCCGGCGTCCGCTCCGCGAGGTCCTCCGGATCGACCTGCCCGAAATAGCGGACGACGAAGCGCTCGAGCACGTCGCGCTTGACCGCCGTCGTCCGGGTGCGCACCAGTCCGAGCACGGCATCGAGCTGCCTTGCCCGGCCGTCATCCACATGGGTGTTCATCGTCGTCTCCAAGCCTTCGCCGTGCCGATCCTACCCCGTTCCGCGCTCACCAGATACCGATATGGATGCCGTGCGCCCGATGGGCATCGGTCCGGCTTTCGACGACCTCGTCGGCGACGGTCGTCCGGCGCTTCGCGGTCGCCATCCAGTCGAAGAGCCGCTCGCGCATGGCCGCGCCGACGGCATCGCGCCGCGGGTCGGCGCCGACATCGAGGAGCTCGTGCGGGTCGGCTTCGAGGTCGAACAGTTGCGGCCGGAAACCTTCCCAGTGGACGTACTTCCAGTCGCTGGTGCGCACCATGTATCCGCGGCAGTCGCGCACACCGCGCCCCAGCACGCGGCGCGCGCGCCGGAATCCGTAGTCGAGCTCGCTGAACGCGGCGTCGCGCCATCGTCCCGGCGGCTCGCCGCGCGTCAGCGGCAGCAGCGAGGTTCCTTCGATGCGATGCGGCGCCGAGGCGACGCCGAGCGCCTCGAGGACCGTCGGCACGACGTCGATGCCTTCGACGAACCGCGATTCGACATGCCCGCGCGTCGCATCCGCCCGCGAATCGGGATCGCAGACGATGAACGGCACGCGGACGATTTCGTCGTAGAAGAGCTCCTTTTCGCCGAGGCCGCGATCGCCGCCGAACTCGCCGTGATCCGATGCGAACACGATCAGCGTGTCGTGGATCCGGCCCGAAGCCGTCAGCGCGTCGAGCACGCGACCGAGGTGGTGGTCGAGCTGCGCGATGAGGCCCATGTACGCGGGGCGGACATGCCGCGCGACGTCCGCGCGCGCGAAGCTCTCGCACTCGTCGTGCGCCCGATACGCGCGAACGACCGGATGCTCGGCCGCGGTGCCGTCCTGCGGCCCGTGCCGGATCGGACCGACGTCGGCGTTGCGGAACATCGCGTGATACGGCGCCGGGGCGACGTACGGCCAATGCGGCTTTACGTACGAGAGGTGCAGCACCCACGGCGCCTCGCCCTGCACGCGGATCCAGTCGAGTGCCAAGTCCGTCATGTAGGCGGTCTCGGAGTGCGGCTCGGCGACGCGCGACGGCAGGTGCACGTTCCTCATCTGCCATCCGGAAGCGAAGGCGCCGCCGGCGTCGACGCCGATCACGTGCTCGCTCCACGGATCGCTCCCTCCGTAGCCGCGCTCGCGCAGCCAGGCCGCGTATCCCGACTCCGGCCCGGGCGGCGCGTGGCCGTCGTAGCGATCGACCACGGTGAACCCGCCTTCGCGCAGCAGCGCGCCGCGCTCGGATTCGACTTCGATGCCGAAGCGCGCGAGCGCCTCGTCGTCCGGCAGCACGTGCGTCTTGCCGGCGAGCCCGGCCGCCCGACCGGCGGCGCGCAGATAGTCTCCCAGCGTGCGCTCGGCCGCGGACAGCGGCACCCGGTTCCACGTCGCGCCGTGCGAGATCACGTAGCGCCCGGTGTAATACGACATTCGCGAGGGACCGCACACGCCGGACTGGACGTACGCGTGGTCGAAGCGCACGCCGCGCGCGGCGAGCCGGTCGATATTCGGCGTGGGAACGGGAGAGCTGCCGTAGCAGGAGACGAAATCGCGCCGCAGCTGGTCGCACATCACGAACAGCACGTTGCGGACGGCGCTCATCGCAGGAAACGAGGGGAAGGGGCGAGGACCTGGCGGGCCCGACGGCGTCGCGCTTCGCGCGGCCGCGGCTTTCCGCGATAATGCCGCCTTTACGTCCGCCGGGCAACGCGCGCGCCGCGCGTCCCGCACCCCGAGCCGGGATGGCGGAACTGGTAGACGCAGCGGACTCAAAATCCGCCGGTGGCAACACCGTGGGGATTCGACTTCCCCTCCCGGCACCATAGCTAGGTCAATGGGTTAGGCAAAGACTCTTTGTCCGTATGTAAATTGAGCAACTACTGGGCTAACGTCTGTCACGGGCGACCGTTAGGCATAGTCAGGCTATCGGCGACGCATCACTGATCGCCGCACGACGTCGGTCGCCAATCGCCTCCGACGGTCTCTTGCCTCACGGATGGCAAATCCCGGTGCCGGAGTCGATCGCGCCGCCACCCCCGGTCGGCATGAACTCCCAAGTGTAGCTGCCCTGGTCGAGCGTCAGCCGCAGGATGCCCCACGTCGTGTTGTTGCGGTATTCGCTGTTGGGAATCGGCGGTCCGAGTGGATAGAGACCGGCGCCGCCGGTACCGACGACGAACTCACGGACACCGCGCGCGGGATCCGCGGTCCCGTTGGCGCTTTGCGGTGCAAATCGCTCGTAGATGTGTTCGTGCCCCGACAACACTATCTCCACGCCGGCGGTGTACAGCGCGTCGAAGAACGGCTTCATCGCCTCGTTGCTGCCGTGCGTCGTACCCGAGCTGAATGCGGGATAGTGCCAATAGGCGATCGTGCACAGGCTATCTCGGGACTGCGCGAGATCCGCGGTGAGCCAAAGGTACTGCTCCGACTCGGGGGACACGTCGACTTGGCTGTTGAGCGAGATGAAATGCCAGCCCCCGTAGTCGAAGCTGTAGTAGCCGCGGCGATCCGGACCCGCCTGCGCGCCGAAATAGCCGAAGTAGCCTCCGGCGCCGGAGGTGTTGTAGTCGTGGTTGCCGGGGCTGGGGCGAATCCGGTCCTTGAACGCGCCCCAGGTCGGTTGGAAGCAACTCGCGAATTCGGCGGCCGTGCCGCTCTTGTAGGCGTTGTCGCCCAGCGTCAGCACGAGAGTATCCTGGGCATCGATGAGCGCGGCGGTCCTGGCGGCCGCGCTCGCCGCCGCAGGTGCGTTGCCACATTCGGCGATATCTCCCGCCGCGACGATCGTGACCGGGGCTGGCGTGCGATACGGCTCGCCGCAGACAGTGCCCGCCGGCGGGACGAACAACAGGCGGGTGATGGCCTTGGTCCGGCTCACGCCGTCCATCGTGTACGCAAACGTCGCCGCGTTGCCGTTGGCGAACGTGAAGGTCGCCGTACCCACCACGGTGCGCGTCACGCTCGTGGGATCGAACGGTTCCGCGTTGAACGCGGGGCCGGTCGTACGGTTCAGCTCTCCGCGGTAGACGTTCGGCGCGGTCTTGGCTGCGGTCGCCGAGAGCCAGAGCGGCGCGCCATCGGTGTCGTAGGTGAACCAGGTGGCGAAGATGTTATCGCCTTGGTGCGCGAGGTTGACGCCCCAGCCCGATTCGGCTCCGTTCGCTACCCACCACAGGTCCTGGTAATTCGTCGCCGCGGCGAAGTCCGGCTGCGCGCCGTAGGTGCAGGTCGGCACGGGGCCGAAAACCAGCCGCGTGATGAACTTCGTCCGTGACACACCCTTGAGCGTGTAGCTGAGCGTGCCAGTGTCGGCATCGCGGAAGGTCAGTGTGCCGTTGCCGACCTGGATTCGGGTCACCTTGGCAGGGTCGAAAGGATCCGCGCTGAAGGCCGATCCCGCGGTCTCGATCAGGATCCCGCCGTAGGTCCCCTCCGCCGTCTTGTTGGCGGTCATGGAGAGCCACCAGCCGTCGCCACCGACGTCGTAGGTGAACCAGGTGGCAAAGATCACATCGCCTTGATGCGCCAAGTTGATACCCCAGCCGGATTCCGAACTGGGCGGCGAGTTCCACCACAGGCCCTGGTAATTGGGCGCGGAGGACGCAGGCGTGGCGAGAGCGAGACAAGAAGACGCCGCGGCTATCGCCGCGCCCCTCAGAAAGCGGGACACGAGGCGCACAACCACCACCGTCACTCGACCGTTTGCCGTCGGGCGAAGGCCGGTCCCAGCGAGAAGTTCGACCGAATCATTTCCACGCCCCTCATGGGCAGTCCCGTATTGACGCCCGTCAACGGAGCACCGCATAAGACCTATGCGAGCCTGGCTTGTTCCTTTACCGGCGAAGGTCTGCTATCGAGCGTAGCAGGCTAAGTCTGAGATGGGGTCCGGCCCGATGATTCGCGATCCCTTTCGGCAGAAGACGAGCCTGACCGGCCGTTGCGCCTGACAAGAACCGGATATTCGGACGGTCTCGGGTTGGGCGGCAAGACCCATCGTGAGGCGCGCGCCGGCCAGCGTGAAACACTCGGACCCACGCCGCTCGACTCGATGCGACGTGCCATCCCACAGCGCATTCAGAGGCGACAGGTTGCGCATGGCGCTTTCGCGGCCCATGCCGTGCCCACCAGGAAAAAAAACCCCCGACAGCGCGGGGGTTCGAAAAATTGCCAGAGGAGTCACCACGTTTGCGTGCGCCGCCAAAGGGACAGTTCCAATGCGCGCGCAAACGCCCATCAGCGCGACGTCGAACGTCCGCAACATCCCCCGATCGGAGCCGGAACACCGACCACGGTCGTGCGATGCCGCACCGGTGCATTCTCCCGCAAGTTCCGTGCTAACCTGATTTAGCCTTTCTTAATCAGATGGTTGGACTTGAAGTCCACATCTTTCGCGGGCCGTCTGTAAATTCCTTCGACGTGGAAGCTTCGCCTGCATGCGCACCCGCTACTCGCTCTCCGAATTCGACTATGCGCTGCCGCCCGAGCTGATCGCACAGGCGCCCTCCGCGGCGCGTGCGGGGAGCCGGCTCCTGCACGTGCAGGCGAAGACGCTGGTCGATCTCCCGTTCGCCGACTTTCCGCGTCTCGTTTCTCCCGGCGACCTCGTGGTGTTCAACGACACGCGCGTCGTGAAGGCGCGCCTCTTCGCGCGGCGTCCGACCGGAGGCCGCGTGGAGCTTCTGCTCGAACGCGAAGTGACGGCGGATGAAGCGGTGTTCCAGCTCCGCGCGAGCCACCCGCCGCGGCCGGGAGGCACGCTGCTGCTGCCGGGGAACGCGCAGGCGACCGTGATCGAGCGCGACGGCCGATTCTTCCGGTTGCGCCTCGACGGAACCGGACCGCTCCTCGACTACCTCGAGCGCCACGGCGACGTTCCCTTGCCGCCCTACATCGGCAGGGCGGCGGACGCCACTGACGCGGCGCGATACCAAACGGTGTACGCGCGCCACCCGGGCGCCGCCGCGGCGCCGACGGCCGGCTTGCACTTCGACGACGCGATGCTGGCGATCCTGGCGGACGCGCGCATCGCGACGGCTTACGTCACGCTCCACGTCGGCGCCGGGACGTTCCAGCCGGTCGAGACCGAGGATCTCGCCGCGCATCGGATGCATGCCGAGCGCTACCGCATTCCGGCGGAGACCGCTGCCGCGATCGAGGCGGCACGCGCGAGAGGCGGGCGGATCGTCGCCATCGGCACGACCAGCCTGCGCGCGCTCGAGTCGGCCGCGGACGATTCCGGCCGCGTGCACGCGGGCGAAGGCGAAACGCGCCTCTTCATCACGCCGGGCTATCGCTTTCGCCTCGTCGAGCGGCTGCTGACGAATTTCCATCTGCCACGATCGACGCTGCTGATGCTCGTGTCGGCGTTCGCGGGCGTCGACGAGATCCGCGCCGCGTACGCGCACGCGATCGCGAACCGTTACCGCTTCTTCAGCTACGGCGACGCGATGCTGCTCGAGCGCGCGACGGATGCGCGTTGAGGCGTGCGAATTCAGCGGACGCCCAGTGCGCGCAGGACGGCGGGCGTGTAGTCCGCGCTGGTGCGCTTGATCTTCTCGAAGAACCTGGCCTGTCCGTTGCGAAGACCCAGGACGAGGTAACGGCCGGAACGCAGGTCGCTGTGCACCTCGACCGTCGCGTAGAGCATCGGCACGTCGTAGCAATTGATCGAATGCTGCTCGGACACGCGCCACAGCTCCCCCGCCATGTCGTACTTGTCGGTCACGGCGATCGACCAGCTATCCTCGTCGATGTAAAAGACGCGTTTCCTGTAGAGATGGCGGGCGCCCTCCTTCAGCGTCGCCTCGACGACCCATACGCGATGCAGTTCATAACGCGCGTAGTCGGGGTTGAGATGGCCGGGGCGGAGCACCTCCGCGACATCGGGACGGTTGCCGGAGATCTTGTAGGAATTGTAAGGAATGAACATCTCCTGCTTCCCTACGAGCTTCCATTCGTAGCGATCCGTGGCCCCGTTGAACATCTGCAAGTCGTCGCTCGTGGCGAGGCCATCCGAGGCGGTGGCCGGATTTTCGTACGCGACATACGGCGCGGGATGTACCCTGTGCTGGCCCGGCTCGTAGATCCACGCGCTTCGCAGCTCGCGAGCGAGGTTGACCGGCTCGTTCACAAGCAGGATCTGTCCCGCCAGCCGCGCCGGCCCGGTGATGCTTTGCAACTGATGAACCAGATTGTTGTCCTCCTGGTTGCGCGGGCGGTTGCTCAGATTCCCGTAGCCGAAGTCGAACTCGTAATTGAAATTGACAATCGTGTACGCGCCGCCGCGCGTGACCGCCGCCTGGCCCCAGCGCGTGGCGTACGTGTCACCGCGATAACGCAGCAGCGTGTTCCAGATCGCCTCGAGGCCGTCCTTGGGCACCGGGAAAGGAATGCCGCCCGTCGTGCCGGTGACGCCATTGCCGCCGGGCACGAGCTTCGCGACTCCGGCATTGACCGCCGTTTCTTCGTACACCGCCTCGGGAAAGGCGGCGCTGCGCCGCGTCGGGTAGACATTCATCTTCAACGTCGGATACTTTTGCAGCAATGCAATCTGGCCGGGGGACAACTGCGCGCGATATCGGTCGAGACTGCCGGCGCTGATGGCGAACATCGGCACATCCGCCTCGTAGGGATCGGCATAAGGGCCACCGCTTCGATGCCCCGCGAGCGGAGACTTGAGACCGCCCTCCCATGCCGGAATGGTCCCCGCGGCGTTGCCGGACGCTTCCGCTCCGAGCGGGGTCCTGTCCTGTGCGGGCGCAGGAACCGCAACGGTGAGCGCGATCACGAACGCGATCGCGCCAACACTTGCTCGACGCATCGAACCTCTCCGCAGAGTGGCCGAGTCGCGTTCAGAAGGCATAGCTCACACTCACCGATACGAAGTCACGGTCGCGGAGCGGATTCGATCCGCTGGAATAACTCGCGCTTTGGCCCGTCGGCAGCGGGCCCGACGATGCATCGGGCACGTCGGTGCCGGAGTAGGTCCTGCCGCCGAAGTAAGACGTATAGGCAACCTGCGCCTGCCATCGTTTGAGATAGCTGACCGTCACGCCCAGGGTCAACGCCTTGACGCCCTCGTTGAACGTCGGGCCGACGCCGCTCACGTCGTGCGCGAATGCCACGTACGGCGTGACGGTTCCTCCATCGATCACATTGTCGTAATCGATTCGGCCGGCAAGGCGATAGCCCCATGAGTTTGCGGTGGCGAAGCAGTTTGTCGAGGTCGAGTTGTATGCACTCGATGCATCGGAGCCGGGCTGGGGCAAATGACATCCCGGCCCCGCGAACTTGACGTTGCCCGGGAGGTCGAGATGCGTGTAGCCGGCTTCCGCGACGGCCACCGCTTGGGCAGCGCCAAGCGTCGGGCCGAACGTCTTCGTCGCCGACGCCAGCAACTGGTGCATCCCGACCCTGCGGAACCCGGAGACCTCGGTGCCGTAGGGCACCTGGTTGGCGGCATCGGGATTGGTCCCGGTCAACTGGTTGGGCAAGCCGGCCACCGCGAGGAGCACTTCTGCAAGCGGCAGTTGCAGCGGCTGATTGCTGCGATACGAGTACTCGCCCTGCAGCGTGATCCCCCCAGGCAAACCGGTGCTCGCGCTCACCCCCCACAGCTTGATGTGCCGCGGATAGTCGACAAACAGGGTGCCGGCGTCCGACGCGGGGCTGTCGGATATCGTCGCCGCCGTTTGGACGCTGCCTCGGATGCCCGACACGATCTCCGTACGGGCGTGGTAGTCGAGGTGGTAGAGGCTGACCTCGGTGTTGCTGTGGCCGGGAAACTGGTGGTGAAGCGCAATTCCGTATTGGAATCCGGTTTCCTCACGGATGAGGCGGTCGCCCTCAGGACTCGACGTCAAAAAAAACCCGGCGCCGCCAGGCGCGTCGTCCCGGCGCCCGAATCCGGTGTAAGCGACCGTCCCGTCGGTAACGCCGAAATCCCGGGTGCTGAAGAAGGCGCCGTGCGGGTCACGCCTCACGTGCGTATCCGGAAATTTCGCGTCCCATCGCGGCATCCAGATCGCTTCGATCGACGACCGGTCCGTGATCTCCTGCAGCACCCGCAGCATCGGCGTGGGACTCAATGCATCCTTGATCTCGGCATCGGGCGTGCGCAGCCTTGTCACATCGACCGGACTGAGAGTGTTGATGCCGTTCTGGATGAAGGTGCTCGCGCCCCAGTTCACCGCCTGGTTTCCCGCGCGGACGAAGAGGCCGCGGCCGAAGACATCGAATTTTCCGTACACGTAGAAGTCGCGCAGGTAGGTGTAATCGGCGAATTGCGACTTCGAATGCTCTCCCAACCCGTCCTTTTCGTTCAGCGCAATGTCGTAGAGATAGTCTATGCGCGCAAACAGTCCGAAGTCCCGGTACATGAGCAAGAAGTCGAGCCCCACCCGCAACGGCATCTCAACAAGGTCGCCCTTGCGGTAGTTGAGGTTGCCGTCGTCGGAGTTTATGTCGCGAGACGTACCGCCGTTGGCGAGTGCGATCAACCCCGGGCTGCGACTTTGCGTTCGCCAGAGGGCGCCGAAGGAAACCGTGGTGTCGAGGTAGCCGGTCACCGCGCCGCCCTCTGTTGCAAATTCGAACGCACGGAGCGGCGGCGATGCCGCAAACAGGAGGGTCGCGACGATCGCGGCGATGGCTCCGGCGGGGCCGCGCGCTGGCCGCCGCAGTGCCGGGCCCGCGGCATCGACGCCGACGATCGCGATATCGCAATCGAAAACGGCTCCGGCTGGATGGTGCTGCAGATCGTCGAGCATGCATTTGCGCCGCGGCAACGCGCATTCTAACGTTACGCGAAGGAGGCGAGTCAACTCCACGATCCGATCGGTCAGCGATCGCGCTGCTACAATCGCCGCGATGCAATTCACGCTGCTTGCGACCTCGGGCCGCGCGCGACGCGGCCGGCTCGAGCTTGCGCACGGCGTCGTCGACACGCCGGTGTTCATGCCCGTCGGGACCTACGGGACCGTCAAGGCGATGGCGCCGAACGAGCTCGAGGCGATCGGCGCGTCGATCGTGCTCGGCAACACGTTCCACCTCTGGCTTCGGCCCGGGATCGAGGTGATCGCCGCGCATCAGGGCCTTCACCGCTTCATGGGCTGGCAACGACCGCTGCTCACCGATTCCGGCGGCTTCCAGGTGTGGAGCCTGGGAGCGCTCCGCAAGGTGCGCGAGGAGGGGGTCACGTTCGCATCGCCGGTCAATGGCGACCGCCTGCTGCTCACGCCCGAAATCTCGATGCAGGTGCAGCGCACGCTCGATTCCGACATTGCGATGGTGTTCGACGAGTGCACGCCATACCCCGCCACGCGCGACGAGGCGGCTGCCTCGATGGAGCTGTCGCTGCGCTGGGCGCGGCGCTCGCGCGGGGAGTTCGACGGGCTCGGCAATACGAACGCCCTGTTCGGGATCGTGCAGGGCGGGATGTTCGACGACCTGCGCGACGCGTCGCTCGCGGGCCTCGTCGACATCGGCTTCGAGGGCTACGCCATCGGCGGGCTGTCGGTCGGCGAGCCGAAGGAGGCGATGCTGGCCGTGCTCGATCATACGACGCCGCGGCTGCCGCCGGACCGGCCGCGCTACCTGATGGGCGTGGGCACGCCGGAGGACATCGTGGCGGGCGTCGCGGCGGGCGTGGACATGTTCGACTGCGTGCTGCCGACCCGCAATGCGCGCAACGGCCACCTCTTCACGCGCTTCGGCGACGTCAGGATCAGGAATGCGAAGCACCGCTCCGACACGCGGCCGCTCGACGCGACGTGCGAGTGCTACACGTGCCGCCACTTCACCCGCGCCTACCTGCACCATCTGCAGAAGGTGAACGAGATCCTGGGCGCGCGCCTCAACACGATCCACAACCTCCATTACTACCTGCGCCTGACCGCCGAACTGCGCGCCGCCATCGCCGAGGACCGCTTCGGGGCCTTCACCGATGCGTTCCGCCGGGACCGGCTCCGCGTGGTAGAATGATGGGCTAACCTATTCATTTTCCGGTCGGTTCCCACCCGCGCGGCCCATTCGGGCCACCGGCGTCGCAGGAGCCCCGGCAGCGGAGGACCCGAACGTGCTCATCGGCCACGTGATCACCCCGGCGTACGCGCAGGCCGCGCCCGCCGGTCCCTTCGGCGGCGGCGACTACACATCCTTCCTGATGATGATCGCCATCTTCGCCGTGTTCTATTTCCTGCTGATCCGCCCGCAGCAGAAGAAGGCCAAGGAAGCGAGGGCGATGCTGGAAGCGCTGCAGAAGGGCGACGAGATCGTCACAGCGGGCGGCGTGCTGGGCAAGATCTCCAAGCTGGGCGATCAATACCTCACGGTCGAAATCGCCGCAGGGACCGAAATCATGGTGCAGCGGGGCGCGGTCGCGCAGCTGCTGCCCAAGGGCACGATCAAGGCGCTGTGAATCGATACCCGCTCTGGAAGTACCTGATCATCGGCGTCGCGCTGGTGGGCGGCATTCTCTTCACCATCCCGAACTTCTTCCCCGAGGTGCCCGCCGTGCAGGTGTCGTCGTCCAAGGCGACGGTGAAGATCGACAACGCGCTCCTCGGCACCGTCGAGGATGCGCTCAAGGCCGCGGCCATTCCCTACCGCGGCGCGACGCTCGACGCCACCGGCATCAAGCTCCGCTTCGACGATCCCGACACGCAACTGAAGGCGAAGGACGCGCTGCAGGGCAAGCTCGGCGAGAACTACATCGTCGCGCTGAATCTGCTGTCCGCCACGCCGCGCTGGCTGACCGCGATCGGGGCGCTGCCGATGTACCTCGGCCTCGACCTTCGCGGCGGCGTCCACTTCCTGCTGCAGGTCGACATGAAAGCGGCGCTCGACAAGGCCGCCGACCGCTACACCACCGACATCCGCTCGCTGCTCCGGGAGAAGAAGGTGCAGTATTCGGGGGTCGCGCGCGAAGGCAACAGCGTGGCCGTCCGCTTCCGCGACGACGCCGAGCGCAACCGGGCCCGCCTCGAGATCGAGAAGGCGTTCCCGGACCTCGTGATGCGCGACGCCGACGCCGGCCAGGGCGAGCTCCGCCTCGTCGGCGCGCTCAAGCCCGAGGCGCAGAAGCGCATCCAGGACGGCGCGGTGCAGCAGAACATCACGATTCTGCGCAATCGCGTCAACGAGCTCGGCGTCGCCGAGCCGATCGTCCAGCAGCAGGGCGCGGACCGCGTGGTCGTGCAGCTTCCCGGCGTGCAGGACACGGCGCGCGCGAAGGACATCCTCGGCCGCACCGCGACGCTCGAGATCCGCATGGTGAACGACGACACCGGCGCTATCGAAGCGGCACTCGCGGGACAGCCGCCGCTCGGCAGCGATCTCTACACCGAGCGTTCCGGCGGGCCGATCCTCGTCCGGCGGCAGGTCGTGCTGACCGGCGACCGGATCAACGACGCGCAGCCCGGCTTCGACCAGCGCAACAACGAGCCCGCGGTCCACGTGAACCTCGACGGGACGGGAGCGCGCATCTTCAAGGAAGTGACGCGCGAGAACGTCGGCAAGCGGATGGCGATCGTCCTCGTCGAGAAGGGCAAGGCGGAAGTGATCACGGCGCCGGTCATCCGCGAGGAGATCGGCGGCGGCCGCGTCCAGATCAGCGGGCGGATGAACACTCGCGAGGCGAACGACATCGCGCTCCTGATGCGCGCCGGCGCGCTGGCGGCGCCGATGGAGATCGTCGAGGAGCGCACCGTCGGCCCGTCGCTCGGCAAGGAGAACATCGACAAGGGGTTCAACTCGGTGTTCTACGGCTTCATCGTGCTGTCGATCTTCATGTGCGCCTATTACCTGCTGATGGGCCTCATTTCGACGATCGCGCTGTCGGTCAACCTGATGCTGCTGGTGGCGCTGCTGTCGATGCTCCAGGCTACGCTGACGCTGCCCGGCATCGCGGCCATCGCGCTGACGCTCGGCATGGCGATCGACTCCAACGTGCTCATCAACGAGCGCATACGCGAGGAGCTCCGCTGGGGCGCGACGCCGCACGCGGCGCTCACCGCCGGCTACGACCGCGCGTTCGGGACGATCCTCGACTCCAACGTGACGACGCTGATCGCCGGCATCGCGCTCCTGGTCTTCGGCAGCGGCCCCGTGCGCGGCTTCGCCGTCGTTCACTGCCTCGGCATCATGACGTCGATGTTCTCGGCGGTGTTCGTCTCGCGCGGCATCGTCAACCTGATCTACGGCGGCCGCAAGCACCTCTCCACCATCTCCATCGGCCAGGTCTGGCGGCCCGCCGCCACGACCGGCACGCCGGCGAAATAGCGCGGCGCGTCCAGCCGGCATCCCGAGAGCACGAGCCCCATGGAATTCTTCCGCATCCGGCGCGACATCCCGTTCATGCGGTTCGCGCTCACGTTCAACGTGATCTCGCTCGTGACGTTCGTGCTCGCCGTGATCTTCCTCGCGGTGCGCGGCCTCAATCTCGGGGTCGATTTCCGCGGCGGCACGGTGATCGAAGTCGTCTACGACCACGCGGTCGACTTCAACCGCGTGCGCGCCGCGATCGACACGCTCGGGCTCGGCGACTATTCGGCGCAGAGCTTCGGCCGCGCCGACACGGCGCTCGTGCGCCTGCCGCTCAAGGAAGGCGTGTCTAGCGCGCAGCTGTCGGAGCGCGTGATGGGCGCGCTGCGCGCGGACGACCCGTCGGCGCGGCAGCAGCGCGTCGAGTTCGTCGGCCCGCAGGTCGGCAAGGAGCTCTACGAGAACGGCGCGCTCGCGCTGCTGCTGGTCTCCCTCGGCATCGTCGGGTACCTCGCGATGCGCTTCGAGTGGCGCTTCGCCGTCGCCGCCATCATCGCCAACCTGCACGACATCATCATCATCCTCGGGTTCTTCGCATTCTTCCAGTGGGAGTTCTCGCTGCCGGTGCTCGCCGCCGTGCTCGCCGTGCTGGGCTACTCGGTGAACGAATCGGTCGTGATCGCCGACCGGATCCGCGAGAACTTCCGCAAGATGCGCAAGGCGACCGTGACGCACGTCATCGACAACGCGATCACCAGCACGATCTCGCGGACGATCATCACGCACGGAAGCACGCTGATGATGGTGCTGTCGATCCTGTTCTTCGGCGGCGAGACGCTGCACTACTTCGCGCTGGCGCTCACGATCGGCATCTGCTTCGGCATTTACTCGTCCGTGCTCGTCATGGCTCCGCTCGTGATGTGGATGGGCGTCTCCCGCGAGGACCTCGTCAAGCCGGAAAAGAAGCGCGACGGCCCCGAGGGCGAGAAGATCCTGCCCTAGCAGCCTGATGCAGAGCCCCTCATGAGCCGCGTTTCGGACGAGATGGTCCCGGATACCAGGCGCGAGCCGCGTCGAATCGCTCACGGCCTCATTGGGCAAATGCGGCATCCCATCCCGCCAAGCCGCTGCGCGGCCATGATGGGTTCTGCATCAGGCTGCTAGACCCGTCGCGGCAATCGTGGCGAATGCGAAGACTGCCGCGCGCGGGGAAGCCCGCGCCGCCGCCGGCCCAGCGCGCCACGGCCGACGCCCCCGCAACTCATGACGACGACGCTCATCTACTCGCTGCTGGCGCTCGACCAGACGCTGGCGCAGATCGCCAGTCAGTACGGGCCGTGGCTCTACCTGCTCCTGTTCCTGATCATCTTCGCGGAGACGGGGCTCGTCGTCATGCCGTTCCTGCCCGGCGATTCGATCCTGTTCATCGCCGGGACCGTGGTCGCGACCGCGGGCCTCAACATCCACGTGCTGGCAGCGCTGCTGATCGTCGCCGCGATCCTGGGCGACACGGTGAACTACTCGGTCGGCCACTACATCGGGCCGCGCGTCTTCGACAAACCGGACTCGCGGTGGTTCAAGCAGGAGCACCTGCGCCGCACCCAGGCGTTCTACGACCGCTACGGCGGGATCACGATCATCATCGGCCGGTTCGTGCCGATCATCCGGACGTTCGCCCCGTTTCTCGCCGGCGTGGCCGGCATGACCTACCAGCGGTTTCTCTCGTTCAACGTCGTCGGCGCGATCGCGTGGATCTGCTCGCTCGTCTACGCGGGCTACCTTTTCGGCAACATTCCCTGGGTCAAGGACAACCTCTCGGTGATCGTCGTCGCGATCGTCGTCGTCTCGCTGATCCCCGCGGTGTCAACCTATCTCAGCGAGCGCCGCGCGCGGAAGGCGCCGCCTCCGCGCTGACGCCGATTGCCGGCACCCCACGCTGACGCCGATGGCCGGCGTCAGAGGCGCCGGGCGAGCTCCGCGGCCCTGCCGATGTACGTTGCCGGCGTGAGCGCTTTCAGCCGCGCCTTGGCGTCGGCCGGAATCGCGAGCCCGTCGATGAACGCGTGCAGGCTCTCGCGCGTAATGCCGGTGACGCCGCGGGTGAGTGCCTTCAGCTGCTCGTACGGGTTCGCGACGCCGTAGCGCCGCATCACCGTCTGGATCGGCTCGGCCAGCACTTCCCAATTGGCGTCGAGATCCGCGGCGATGCGCGCCTCGTCCACGGCAAGGCGAACGAGGCCGTGCCGCAGCGACGTCCAGCCCAGGAGCGAGTGGCCGAGCGCAACGCCGATGTTGCGCAGCACGGTGGAATCGGTGAGATCGCGCTGCCAGCGCGATATCGGCAGCTTCTCGGCCAGATGCCTCAGGATCGCGTTCGCGAGCCCGAGGTTACCCTCGGAATTCTCGAAGTCGATCGGGTTGATCTTGTGCGGCATCGTCGACGACCCGACCTCGCCTTCCTTCACCTTCTGCCGGAAGTAGCCGAGCGACACGTAGCCCCAGAGGTCGCGATCGAGATCGATCAGCACGGTGTTGGCGCGCGCGACGGCATCGAAGAGCTCCGCCATGTAGTCGTGCGGCTCGATCTGCGTCGTATAGGGATTGAACTCGAGGCCGAGACTCGCCACCACCTTCGCGGCCAGACGCTCCCAGTCGACGTCCGGATAGGCGACGACATGCGCGTTGTAGTTGCCGACCGCGCCGTTCGCCTTGCCCTTGAACGGCACACGCTCGATCGCCGCGATCTGGCGCTCGAGCCGCGCGTAGACGTTGGCAATCTCCTTGCCGAGCGTGGTCGGCGTCGCGGGCTGGCCGTGCGTGCGCGACAGCATCGGCACCGCCGCGTTGGCGTGCGCCAGTGTCTTGAGCGCCGCCGCGATCTCCCGCAATGCGGGCAGCAGAACCTCCATCCGCGCCTCGGCGAGCATGAGGCCGTACGCCAGGTTGTTGATGTCCTCGGACGTGCAGGCGAAGTGAATGAACTCGCCGACCCGGGCAATTTCCGGTACGCCGGCGAAGCGCTCCTTCAGCCAGTATTCGACGGCCTTGACGTCGTGGTTGATCGTCCGCTCGATCGCCTTGACGCGCGCGGCGTCGAGCGGGGCGAAGGAACTGCCGACGGCCCCGAGCTCGCTCCTGACCCCCGCGCCGAACGGCGTGATTTCCGCGATCTTCGGCTCGTCCGACAGGGCGACGAGCCAGGCAATCTCGACCTGCACGCGTGCCCGTATGAGACCGAACTCGCTGAAGTGCCGCGCGAGCGGCGCGACCTTCGCCACGTATCGACCGTCGAGAGGCGACAGCGCGGTCAGGGACGACGGGATGTTGGGCATGGGGAGCTCGGCCGCCCGTCGGCGCCGTGCCGGGGGGCCAGCGGAGTCTAGCATGGCCGCCGCAGTAGAATGCGCGACCGGCCGAACGCTTCCGGTCCGCTGGCAGCGCCCGTGCCCGCGGACGATGCGCGGAATCCGGAGCCATCACAGGACCCTTCGATCGTGCCGGATTCTCCCGTTCCCGCGCCTTCCGTTCTCGCCGGAATGCGGCACGCGCTGGCGCCGCATGCGCCATTCTCGGCGATGCGCGGCGAAGACCTCGACCGGATCGTGCGCGCGTCGCAGCTCCAGTATTTCGCTCCCGGCGAGGTCGTCCTGCGACCGGCGTCGGAGCGACCCGCGCATTGTTACGTGATCCGACAAGGCACCATCCGTGGCGAGCGGCCCAGCGAGAGCGGCGGCACGACGCCGCTCTGGGAGCTCTCCGCCGGCGAAATGTTTCCGTTGGGCGCCCTCATCGGGCGGCGCGGCGTCACGAGCGTCTATCGCGCGACGCGCGACACGTTCTGCCTCCGGTTTCCGGCCGCCGTCTTCGACGCGATGCTCGAGGCATCGCCGGTCTTCCAGGATTTCTGCACGCGCCACCTTTCGCACCTGCTCGACCTCTCGCGGACGCGCCTGCAGGCGGAGTACGCGGCCGCCGCGACCGAGCGACGCGGAACGTCGACGCCGCTGTCGGCCCTCCTCCATCACCCGCCGATCACCTGCGGCCCCGATGCTCCGCTCAGCGCCGCGTTGGCGGTGATGGAGGAACACCGGATAGGCACGGTACCTGTCGTCGACGCCGGCGGGAAGCCGATCGGCATTTTCACGCGGCAGGACGTGATCGGCCGCGTCGTGCTTCCCCAGCGGCCGCTCACGGCCGCGATGCGCGACGTGATGAGCGCGCCGCCCATCACGCTTCCCGCCGACGCCACGGCCGGCGACGCCGCGCTTGTCATGGCGCAACACGGCATCCGCCACGTCGTCGTCGTGAAGGGCGGCGACAGAATCGCGGGTGTGGTTTCGGAGCGCGACCTCTTCAGCCTGCAGCGCCTGTCGGTGCGGGAGCTCGCCTCGACGATCCGGCGCGCCGCCGACGTCCCGGCTCTCGCGCAATGCGCGTCGGACATCCGGGCGCTGTCGCATTCGCTCGTGGCGCAAGGCGTCGCGGCCGGCCACCTGACGCGGATGATTTCGAGCCTGAACGACCAGATCGCCGTCCGCATCATCGGAATGACGGCGCCGGCGCATGATCTCTCCGGCGTCGCGGTGTGCTGGCTCGGGATGGGCTCGGAGGGCCGCGGCGAGCAGACGATCGCGACCGACCAGGACAATGGCCTCCTTTTCGTCGCGAACGACGAGAACGCCCCGCCGGACGCGATCCGCGAGCGCCTGCTGCCGTTTGCGCACGCCGTCAACGAAGCGCTGGATCGCTGCGGCTATCCGCTGTGCAAAGGCGGGGTGATGGCGATGAACCCGCGGTGGTGCGCGAGCCTCGACGAATGGTCGGCGGGGTTCGCCGGCTGGATCGACCGCGGTAACCCTTCGAGCCTGCTCGCCGCGAGCATCTTCTTCGACTTCCGCGCGCTGTGGGGCGAGTCCCGGCTCGCCGACACGCTGCGCGCGCGCATCCTGGAACGGGCGCGCGGCAATGCGCGGTTCCTGAAACAGATGTCCGACAACGCATTGCGCAACCGGCCGCCGCTCAATTGGCGCGGCGAGCTCACGGCGGCTGACGACGATTCCGGCGTCGAGGGCATCGATCTCAAGATGAGCGGCAGCGTCCCGTTCGTCGATGCGGCACGCATTTTCGCGCTGGCGGCCGGCGTTCCGGCCACCAACACCGTCCTCCGACTGCGGGAAGCCGCCGCCGCGCGCGGCATGCCGGCGGCCGAGACCGACGCCTGGTGCAATGCGTTCGAGTACGTGCAGCTCCTGCGCCTGCGCGAGCAGCATCGCCGCCTAGACCAGGCGTCGCCCGGTCGGGACGACGGGAATCCGAACGTGGTCGCGCTCGCGAGCCTGCCCGACCTCGACCGGCGCATTCTGAAGGAGGCGATGCGGCAGATCCGCAGGGTGCAGCAGCGCCTGGAGCTCGACTACCCGGGATGAGCTTCGGCCTTAAGACGCTGCGCCGCTGGCTGGGGACCCCGGATGCCGGGACTGCGCCGGGTCGCTGGGTGGTCGTCGACACCGAGACATCGGGCCTCGACCCGGCGCGGGACAGACTGCTCGGCATCGGCGGCGTCGCGGTGGACGACGACGGAATCCTGCTCGGTGACAGCATCGAGGTCGTCGTCAAGGGCGCGCCGTCCGGCGACGCCGCAAACATCATCGTCCACGGCATCGGCCATGGGGCGCAGCACGCGGGAACGCCCGCGCGCGACGCGCTCGTTGCCTTCCGGGCGTGGGCAGGCGATGCTCCACACGTGGGCTTTCACAGCGATTTCGACCGCTCCGTGCTGCGCGTCGCATCCGCCGGAGCGAATCTTCCGGCCGACGACCGGCCCTGGCTCGACCTCGCGCCGCTCGCCGCGGCACTGGCGCCGGAACGGCAGCGTCGCGGCAACGGAGGCGGCAGCCTCGACGACTGGCTCGCCGCGTTCGGCATCGAATGCGCGATGCGGCACAATGCCGCGTCCGACGCGCTCGCCACCGCCGAGCTGCTGCTGCGCCTGCGTGCCATCGCCGACGCGCAAGGCACCCGCGGCTTCGACGCGCTCGTGGCAGCGACGCGCGCGAAGAAGTGGCTCGGCGGCCACGGTTGAATTCGATGGAGACGCTGCGCCGCATCGTCTACCTCGTCTTCCGGCCCACGGCCGAGTGGGATCGGATCGCCGCGGAGAAGACGTCGGTCGACGCGCTGCTGCGAGGCTACATCCTGCCGCTCGCGCTGCTCGCGCCGATCGCCACCGTCATCGGCATGAAGACGTTCGACCGGAACTGGGACCCGGCGCACGGTTTCCTCGTTCCTCCCGATCAGATCTTCGGTGCGGGCGTCGCGACATATTTCGCGATCATCGGCTCGATCTTCGTGCTCGCCGCGATCTTCGTTCTGATCGCGCCGATGTTCGGCGGCGCCCGCGACTTTGTCGCCGCTCTCAAGGTCGCGACGTACGGGTCGATCCCGGTGATGGTCGCGGGCGCGACGCTGATCGTGCCGGTGATGGCGATCGTCACGATGGTGGGCCTGTGCCACACGCTCTTTCTGCTCTGGATCGGCGTGCAGCGCGTGCTGAACGTCCCGCGCGGCGGGGAGGCGGAGTTCGTGGGCATTTCCATCGTGCTGCTCGCCTTTCTCTCCGTCCTCGTCGGCGCCGCCGCCAGCGCCATCGGGTTGATATAGGACTGGGCCGCGTCTCCATCGCGACATCGCTTTCGTCCCGCAGCCGACACCGCCGCGCACCAGCAAATAGGGCCCGCATCGCTGCGGGCCCTTTTTGCCATGACGGCGCAGCGGACGTTCAGGTGCCGATGGTCACCATCGTGTCGCCGGTGAGGTTCGGGTACCTGACGTGCTCGACCAGCTCCTGCGTCTCCTTGTCGGGAGCGGGCGTGATCAGGCTCACGATTATGATGACGAGGAACCCGAGCGGGACGCCCCACAGCCCCGCCGAGATCGCCGAAATGCCCCACCATGTGTGGTCCGCGATGGATCCCGTCACGCCGAACAGGCCGCGCAGCCACGGTTGCGTCGTCGCCATGTAATAGAACGTGACGCCGAGTCCGGCGATCATTCCCAGCGTCGCGCCCCAGCGGTTCGCGCGCTTCCAGAAGATGCCGCAGGCGAGCGCCGGGAAGAACGCCGCCGCCGCCAGCGAGAAGGCCGCCGAAACCAGGAAGAGGATGTCCGCCGGCTTCTGCGCCGCCACCGTCGCCGCGATCAACGCCACCACGAGGAGCAGGATCTTCGAGATCGTCACGCGCCGCGCCGTGGACGCGTTCGGGTCGAGCATCTTGTAGTAGAAGTCGTGCGACAGCGCATTGGCGATCGTCAGCAGCAGGCCGTCCGCAGTGGACAGCGCCGCCGCCAGCCCGCCCGCCGCGACGAGGCCCGAAACCACGTACGGCAGGCCCGCGATTTCGGGGGTCGCCAGCACGATGATGTCGCCGCCGATCGAGATCTCGGCGAGCTGCACGATGCCGTCCTTGTTGATGTCGACGATCGACAACAGCCCCGGATCCACCGCTGCCCATGCGGCCGCCCACTGCGGCAGCTTCGCGAACTCGGAGCCGACGACGAGCGAGTAGACGTCGAACTTCGCCAGCACGCCGAGCGCGGGCGCGGTGAAGTACAGCAGGAAGATGAAGAACAGCGACCAGAACACCGACTCGCGCGCCTGGCGCACCGATGGCGTCGTGTAGTAGCGCATCAGGATGTGCGGCAGCGCTGCGGTGCCGACCATCAGGCAGAACACGAGCGCGAGGAAGTTGCGGCGCGACACGTCGCGCGCCTCGTCATCCTTGCCCGGAAAGGCCTCGGCGTGCCGAAGGGGCGGCGCGGCGCGGGCCCCGAGCCCGGCGTCTTTCGTCCATTGCGCCTTTGCGGCCGCGGCGTCCTTCGGATAGGCGGCAGCCGCCTTCTCCGCGGCGCTGACCTGCTCGGCCGGGGCGTTGTCGGCCTTGAGCTTCTCGATGTCGGCGGCGAGCTTCGCCTTGCCGCCGTCGAACGATCCCGGCAGGCCCTTGAGGTTCGCCGTCGCTTCGTCGGCCCGCGCCTTGAAGATGCCGCGGACTTCGAGCTCCTTCGGATCCTTGAGGAATTTCTCCTCCAGCGCCGTGACCTTCTCGAGCTGCTTGCCGTAGACGATCTGCGGGATCGGGATGCCGGTCTGCTTCACCGACAGCCAGACCACCGGGATCATGTAGGCGATGATCAGGATGATGTACTGCGCGACCTGCGTCCACGTCACCGCGCGCATCCCGCCCAGGAACGAGCACACCAGGATGCCGCCGAGGCCGAGAAAGATGCCGAGCTCGAATGACACGCCGGTGAGGCGCGTCGTGATCAGGCCCACGCCGTAGATCTGCGCCACCACGTAGGTGAACGAGCACAGGATCGCGGCGAAGATCCCGACCGAGCGGGGGATGTGGCCGCCGTAGCGCGCGCCGAGGAAGTCCGGAATCGTGAACTGGCCGAACTTCCGCAGGTACGGCGCCAGGAACAGCGCAACCAGGCAATAACCGCCGGTCCAGCCCATGACGAACGCGAGTCCGCCGAAGCCGGTGAGGTAGAGCGTGCCGGCCATGCCGATGAACGATGCGGCGCTCATCCAGTCCGCGCCGGTCGCCATCCCGTTGAACAGCGCCGGCACGCGGCGGCCCGCGACGTAGTATTCCGCGGCGTCCGACGTGCGGCTCATCACCCCGATCCCGGCATAGAGGCCGACGGTCGCCAGCAGGAAGACGTAGCCGATCCAGCGCCGCGGCAGGCCCATCTGCTCGGCGATGGCGAGCAGGATCACGAACGTGATGAAGCCGCCCGTGTACCACGTGTAGACCTTCTTCAGCTGCAACTTGAATCCCTTGTGCGAACCGGCGGAAAAGACGCCCCCCGTGCCCGCCGCTTGTGGAATGCCGGCCATTATTCGTCCTCCCCTTCGTGCACGTCGTATTCGCGATCGAGGTTGTTCATGTATCGCGCGTAGTACCAGATGATGACCACGTAGATGATGAGCGAACCCTGCGCCGCCATGTAGAAGGCGAACGGCCAGCCGAAGAAATTGAACGAAAGGTCACGGGCGTAGAAACCCATGACGAAGGTCACCACGAACCAGACGAAGAGCAGAATCCCCGTGATCCTGAGGTTCTTGCTCCAGTACTCCAGGTGCTTCTCTGTCAACTGCATGGCAGGCTCCTCCTAAGTTTCGATCCTGGAACGTCCAGAATCCCCCAAGCGAGAACGGCGCACGATCGTTGTTCTTTTCGCGCCCCCGGGAGGGGGTCGTCGAACTTCGCGGCAGTATAGCCACCTTTTCCACGCCGCAACAGCCCGGCGCCGGCATACGCGCTACCCGGATCACGGGCCCGGTTCCCCGGCGCCGGAACATCACCGCCGCAGGGGTCACTGCCAGCGTGCTTGCGCGCAGTCCGGTCTCGCGCTCGAGCTGTCGCGCGACCTTGGGCTCGAACCGGGCGAGGTGATCGAGCACCCTCTGGGTCTCGGCCGTATGCCCAAGATCGTGCTGCACCCGCGCGAGCTGATACCAGCCATAGGGGCTCATCGGCTGCAGCTTCGTGTTCCTTTCGAGCGGCGCCAGCGCCTCCGTCGAGGCGCCGCGTCGCGATGAGCGAAAGCGCGAGCCCGTAGTGCGCCCGGTCGTGATCGGGATTGAGGGCGATCGCGCGCTCGAACGCCGCCATCGCGCCGGCGTGGTCGTTCCTTTCCTGCAGCAGAAAGCCCCGGTTGAAGTGCGCCTCGGCGTCCCCCGGCGCCACCGCCAGCAGGCGCTCGATCGCCGCCAGCGCCTCGCGCTTCTTCCCGAGCTGCGCGGTCTGGAACGCGATCGACGCCAGCGCCAGGGCGTCGCCGGGATAGAGCGCCAGCATCCTTTCGTAGTATTCGAGCGCGAGTTCCCGGCGGCGGAACAGGACGCACCATGCGGCGGCCTGGTTGAAGTACCAGCGCTTGATGGCCTTCGGCATCCGGTTCAGCGGCCCTGCAGGCACTGGCCGACGGGGAGCCCGGCGCCGATGCATGCGTTCGCGAGCGCCAGCATCGTCCACACGTAGCCCACGATGAGCAGCGAGAGCGCGACCAGCGGCAGGTGCCGTTCGGCCACGAACTTCGGCGTGAGGTAGCGGCACACCCGCGTGAAGGGCGAGGCGATGGTTTCGAGCAGGCGATAGAAGAAATTCGCCTTCGGATCCTGTCCGAACAGACGCGTGAGCACGTGGACGATGCCCTGTCCCGCGAGCGCCAGCAGCGGAATCGCGAGGACGAGCTGAACGAGTCTCAGCCAGAACAGGGTCGTTTGCAGATCGGACACCGGGACCTTTCGGAGCGCGCAGGCAAGGCACCCCGTGCGGGGCGCCACCCGGTAGTCTACCGAAACGTGAAGCGCGTTCTCGCCGCCGGCGCTCAGACCGCCTGCTTCAGCTGGTCCAGGATGGCCGGGTTCTCGAGCGTCGAGATGTCCTGCGTGATCGCCTCGCCTTTCGCGATCGAGCGCAGCAGCCGCCGCATGATCTTGCCGGAACGGGTCTTCGGCAGGTTGTCGCCGAAGCGGATGTCCTTGGGCTTGGCGATCGGCCCGATCTCCTTGCCGACCCAGTCGCGCAGCTCCTTTGCGATCTTCTCGCCCTCGGCGCCCGACGGCCGCGCCTGTTTCAGGACGACGAACGCGCAGACGGCCTCGCCGGTCAATTCGTCGGGACGACCGACCACCGCCGCCTCCGCCACCATCGGGTTCGCGACCAGCGCCGACTCGATCTCCATCGTGCCGAGGCGGTGCCCGGAGACGTTGAGCACGTCGTCGATGCGCCCCATGATCATGAAATACGTCGTCGTCTTGTCGCGCACCGAGCCGTCGCCGGCGAGATAGAGCTTGCCGCCCAGTTCCTCCGGGTAATAAGACTTCCGGTAGCGATCCGGGTCGCCCCAGATCGTGCGGATCATCGCCGGCCACGGCCGTTTGACGACGAGGATGCCGCCGTGGCCGTTCTCGACGTCGTGTCCCGTCTCGTCGACGATCGCGGCCATGATGCCGGGCAGCGGCAGCGTGCAGGATCCGGGAACCGTCGGGGTCACGCCCGGCAACGGCGTGATCATGTGACCGCCCGTCTCCGTCTGCCACCACGTGTCGACGATCGGGCAGCGGCCGCCGCCGACCTTCTCGTGGTACCACATCCAGGCTTCCGGATTGATCGGCTCGCCCACGGTGCCGAGCAGGCGCAGCGACGACAGGTCGTAGTTGGTCGGCGCCGTCGACGGCGTCACGCCCGAGGCCTTGACCAGCGCGCGGATCGCGGTGGGCGCCGTGTAGAAGATCGACACCTTGTGCTTCGCGATGGTCTGCCAGAAGCGGCCGGCGTCGGGATACGTCGGAATGCCCTCGAAGATGACCTCGGTGGCGCCGACGGCGAGCGGGCCGTAGGTGATGTACGTGTGCCCGGTGACCCAGCCGATGTCGGCCGTGCACCAGAAGACGTCGTTCGGCTTGATGTCGAACGTCCAGCGCATCGTGAGGATCGCCCAGAGCAGGTATCCGCCCGAGCTGTGCTGTACACCTTTGGGCTTGCCGGTCGAGCCGGACGTGTACAGGATGAACAGCGGATGCTCGGCGCCCACCCACTCCGGCTCGCACGTGTCGGCCTGCTTGCCGACGAGCTCGTGCAGCCACAAGTCGCGCGGCGCCTTGAACGCGACGTTGCCGCCGGTGCGCCGGTACACGATCACGTGGCGGATGCCCTCGCAGCCGCCCATGCCGAGCGCTTCGTCGACGATCGCCTTGAGCGGCAGGTGCTTGCCGCCGCGCGCCTGCTCGTCGGCGGTGATCACCGCGACCGCCCCGGCGTCGATGATGCGCTCCTGCAGCGACTTCGCCGAGAAGCCGCCGAACACGACGGAGTGCGTCGCGCCGATGCGCGCGCAGGCCTGCATCGCGACGACGCCCTCGATCGACATCGGCATGTAGACGAGGACGCGGTCGCCCTTCCGGATGCCGAGGGACCTGAGACCGTTGGCGAGCCGGCAGACGCGGTGATGGAGCTCTCGATAGGTGACCTTCGTCACTGCGCCGTCGTCGGCCTCGAAGACGATCGCGACCTTCTCCGCGTTGCCGTTCGCGAGATTGCGGTCGAGGCAGTTGTAGGAGACATTGAGCTCGCCGTCGTCGAACCACTTGTAGAACGGCGCATTCGACTCGTCGAGCGTCCGGGTGAACGGCTTCTTCCACAGCACCTCGTCCCGCGCGAGCTTCGCCCAGAAGCCGGAGAAGTCCTTCGCGGCGCTGGCGTTGAGCGCGTCGAAGTCGGCCTTCTTGACATTCGCCTTCGCGACGAAGTCGCGCGGCGGCTCGAAGATCCGGCGTTCGTTCGATACCGATTCGATCGTGGACATGCTCTCATCTCCTCCAGGGGACAGGCCGCGCGGGGGCCGGCTCGCTTTCGTCGGCGACCTGTCGCAGTCTAACCAAACGCGCGCGCAACCGGCAATCGCGGAGTTTGATGCAGCGCAACCCTCGGTGGAACGCGGGCCGGCCGGCAGCGATGATAAACTTGCATTCTCCTTCAATGCTTTAGCCGCCCCGCCATGCCCTCCCCGCAGTTGAGCCCGATCGCCAGCATCCTGTTCTTCAGCCGCTGGTTGCAGCTGCCCCTCTACCTCGGGCTCATCGTCGCCCAGGCGGTCTACGTCTGGTACTTCATGGTCGAGCTGACGCACCTCGTCGAGGCGGCGTTCGGCAGCAAGGATGCGCTGGAGCTCATCCTCAGGAACGTCACCCCGCCGGGCGCCGACACCGTCAAGGCGCCCCCCGAGACGCTGGTGATGCTGGTGGTCCTGGGGCTCATCGACGTCGTCATGATCTCGAACCTCCTCATCATGGTGATCGTCGGCGGCTACGAGACGTTCGTGTCGCGGATGCGGCTCGAGGGCCATCCGGACCAGCCGGAATGGCTGTCGCACGTCAACGCGAGCGTGCTCAAGGTGAAGCTCGCGACGGCGATCATCGGCATCTCGTCGATCCACCTGCTGAAGACGTTCATCAACGCGAACTCGTACGACGCGAAGGTACTGATCGCGCAGACGACGATCCACGTCACGTTCCTGCTCTCCGCGCTCGCGGTGGCGGCGGTCGACCGCATCCTGCCGCAGCCCCGGGTCCATGCGCCCAAAGGCGTCGCCGAGCAGAGCGCGCACTGAACACGAGAGCGCCGCATGACCACGATCCGGCAGGAGGACTTCATCGCGAGCGTGGCCGACGCGCTTCAGTTCATCTCGTACTACCACCCGCAGGATTACATCGACGCGCTGGGCGAGGCCTACCGCGCCGAGGAGTCGCCCGCCGCGAAGGACGCGATCGCGCAGATCCTCACGAACTCGCGCATGTGCGCCGAGGGCCATCGCCCGATCTGCCAGGACACCGGCATCGTCGTGGCGTTCGTGAAGGTCGGAATGGACGTGCGGTGGGATGGCGTTTCGATGCCGATCGCCGGCATGGTCAACGAAGGCGTGCGTCGCGCCTATCTCGATCCCGACAACAAGCTTCGGGCGTCGATCGTCGCGGATCCCGCCGGTGCGCGCAGGAACACGCGGGACAACACGCCGGCCGTCACCCATTTCGAGCTCGTTCCCGGCGGCACCGTCGACGTGAGGATCGCCGCGAAGGGCGGCGGATCCGAGAACAAGGCGAAGTTCGTCATGCTGAATCCGTCGGACTCGATCGTCGACTGGGTGCTGAAGACCGTGCCGACGATGGGCGCCGGCTGGTGCCCGCCCGGGATGCTCGGCATCGGCATCGGCGGCTCGGCCGAAAAGGCGATGGTGCTCGCGAAGGAGGCGCTGATGGAGCCCATCGACATTCACGAGCTCGTGCGCCGCGGGCCGAACGGCGCGATCGAGGAACTGCGGATCGAGCTCTACGAGAAGGTCAACGCGCTCGGCATCGGCGCGCAGGGCCTGGGCGGCCTTTCGACCGTCCTCGACGTCAAGATCCTCGATTACCCGACGCACGCGGTGTCGAAGCCCGTCGGCATGATCCCGAACTGCGCCGCGACGAGGCACGCCCACTTCGTTCTCGACGGCCCCGGAGTCGCGAAGCTGCCGGCCCCCGATCTCGCGCGCTGGCCGGACGTGCAGTGGGCGCCGGCACCCGGCGCTCGGCGGGTCGATCTCGATACGCTGACGCCGGCGGAGGTGGCGCAGTGGAAGCCCGGCGAGACGCTGTTGCTGTCGGGCAGGATGCTGACCGGGCGCGACGCCGCGCACAAACGCATCGCCGACCTCCTCGCGAAGGGCGAGCCGCTGCCGCCCGGCGTGGACTTCAGGAACCGGGTGATCTACTACGTCGGTCCGGTCGACCCGGTGCGCGACGAAGTGGTCGGTCCCGCGGGACCGACCACCGCGACGCGGATGGACAAGTTCACGGAGATGATGCTCGCGAAGACGGGCCTCATCGCGATGATCGGCAAGGCCGAGCGCGGTCCTGTGGCGATCGAGGCGATACGCAGGCACCGGGCCGCGTACCTGATGGCGGTAGGCGGCGCCGCCTACCTCGTGTCGAAGGCGATCAGGCATTCCCGGGTCGTCGCCTTCGGCGATCTCGGCATGGAGGCCATCTACGAATTCGACGTGCGGGACATGCCCGTGACGGTCGCGGTCGACGCCAACGGCACCTCGGTGCACGAGACGGGACCGCGCGAATGGCGGCAGCGCATCGGCAAGATTCCGCTGACCGTTGCGTAGGCAAGAGCGGACCATGAAATCTCGCGCAGGGGGCACATGAAGCTGTTTCGCCGGCGATCCGCGCCCCACGCGCCGGACGCCGGCGCGTCGCTCAGCCTGCCGCGCGTGCGGATGGGCCTGCTGACGAAGCTCAACCTGCTCACCATCGGGCTCATCTTCCTCACGGCGATCGCGACCACCGGCTATTACGTCTGGCAGCAGTGGCGCGACGAGACGAGCGACCTGCGGCAGCGAGGCGCCGCGGCCCTCGCGATGCTCTCCGAGTTGTCGGAGTTCGGCCTCTACACCAACAATCGCGCGTACCTCGAGGCGATCCTCGAGAGCCTGTCCGCGGAGGGAGACATCGCCTACGCGGTGATCGTCGATCGCAAGGGCGAAGTGGTGGCCGCCCGCAAGCTTTCCGAGGCGCTCGGGGCGGCGCCTCCACCGCCGACGCCGGCCGAGGCTGCCCTGCCCGCCGTGGGCGCCACGACGGCGGTGGAGGTGAGCCTCCGCGGACGGCGCTACGTCGAGCTGATTGCCCCGGTCGGCGGCGCCAAGATCGTCACCGCGATGGGGTTGACGCAGGGTCCCCCCGAGCCCGCCGCCGACGGCATTGCGGCGCCCGCCCCGGCGTCCCCGCCGCCGACCGCATCCACGATCGGCTACGTGCGCCTCGGAATGACGTTCGATCGACAGCAGCACCAGTTCCGCAAGCACCTCGTCGGCGCGCTATCGGTCATCGCCCTTCTGATCGGGCTCACGATCGGCGCCACGTTCCTGCTGACGCGCGGCCTGGTCGCGCCGATGCACCGGCTGATGCGCGCGGCGCGCGCCGTGGGGTCCGGCAAGCTCGACGTGTTCGTTCCGGCGCGCTCCTCGGACGAGCTCGGCCTCCTCACGCACACGTTCAACCACATGACGCAGCGGCTCTCCGAATCGCAGGCGGAGGTCGAGAACTACCAGAAGACGCTCGAGGAGAAGGTCGCCCAGCGCACGCACGAGCTCGAGATCGCGACGGCGCACGCCTACAAGCTCGCGCAGCACGACATCCTCACCGGGCTTCCGAACCGCGCGCTCCTCAATCAGCGGCTGAAGCAGATCCTCGCCCAGTCGCAGCGCAACGGCGCCCACGTCGCGTGCCTGTTCCTCGACTTCGACCACTTCAAGCGCATCAACGACACGCTCGGCCACGACTCGGGGGACCAGCTGCTGCAGGCGGTGGCGCAGCGGCTCAGCGCCGCCGTGCGCGAATCGGACACGGTCGCGCGCCTGGGTGGCGACGAGTTCGTCGTGATCCTGCCGGGCCTCGACCCGGCGCACGCGACATTCGAGACGATGACGGTGCTGGCGCGCATACGGGAATCTTTCCTCGCACCCTTCCGCCTCGCCGATCAGACGCCGACGTTGACCTGCTCGATCGGCGTGTCCATGTTCCCGCTCGACGCCGCGGACACCGTGACGCTGATCAAGCAGGCGGACACCGCGATGTACGCCGCCAAGGAGGTCGGCCGCAACGCCTACCGGTTCTACACCGCCGACATGAACGCGCGTGTGCAGGCGCGGCTGCAGCTCGAGACCGACATGCGCCGCGGCCTGCTGCAGAACGAGTTCTTCCTCGTCTACCAGCCGCAGGTCGACTTGCAGACGGGCCGCGCGGGGGCGGTCGAAGCGCTGCTGCGTTGGCGCGATCCGGTGCGCGGCGTGATCCCGCCGACCGAGTTCATCCCCATCGCAGAGGAATCGGGAATGATCCAGGCGCTCGGCGCGCGCGTGCTGCGCGACGCGTGCCGGCAGGTCGTGGAGTGGCACCGGAAGGGCATGATGCTGCGCCTTTCCGTCAACCTGTCGGTGCAGCAGTTGCAGCACGACAGCTGCCTCGGCGTGGTCGAGGAGGCGCTCCGCTCGAGCGGCCTCGCGCCGCAGTACCTCGACCTCGAGATCACGGAGAGCGTGATCATCACGCATCCGGAAAGGGCGGTCGCCACGCTGGCGAAGCTCAAGGAGCGCGGCATCTCGATCACCGTGGACGACTTCGGCACCGGTTACTCCAGCCTGTCGTATCTCGCGCGCCTGCCTATCGAGGCGGTGAAGATCGATCAGCGCTTCGTGCACGGGCTCGAGCGCAACAGCAACGACGTGGCGATCACGCAAGCCATCATCGCGCTGTCGCACTCGCTCGGCCTGCGCGTGATCGCCGAGGGCGTCGAGACCCAGGCGCAGTTCGAGTTCCTGAAGAGCCACGGCTGCGAGGCCGCGCAGGGCTTCCTGATCGGGCGCCCGCTCGAGGAGCAGGAGTTCCTCGCGTGGTGGAAGGCGCAGGATCAGGAGTCGCGCGCGGTGCTGATCCAGCCCGACATGTGGCAGCCGGAAGGCAGCGACTGACCGATTTGCGAGAGTGGAGCAAGGGCGGTACCCGCGAGCTTCGTACCCCAGGCGCTCGCGGGTACCGCCCCTGCTTCACTCCGACTCAGCTACGCGAGATCGTCCGGCCGGTCGACGTCGCGCAGCGCGCCCGCGTCGTCGACGTCGATGCGCGCCAGGCGGTCGCGATGCGCCGCCACGACCGATTTCGCACCGTCGTCGCCGGTCAGCGCCGTCAACGCGGCGAGGCAGGCGGCGCCGAAGCCCACAGGATGTCCGCGCTGCCCTTGATGGAACGGCGCCGCGACGGCGGCTCCCGCTTCGATCGCTGCCGAGACGCGAGCGATCGTGGCAGGCGCGATCCACGGCATGTCGCCCAGCGCGACGACCCAGCCGGCAGCGTCGCGAGTCGCCAGCACGCCGCAGGCGAGGCTCGCGCCCATGCCATCGTCGGCATTCGCGCAGCGCACGATGCGCGCCCCCGCCGCGCCGAGCGCCGCCGCAAGCGCCGCGTCGTCCGGCCGCACGACGGCCACCACACGGGGCATCACGGCAAGGAGATTGCGGCACGCCATCACGCCGATCATCTCGCCGGCGGCGGCGACCGCACACCGCGACGCATCGGGTGTGGCCGGCAAAGTCGCGAGGAGCTTCTTGCCGCCGAAGCGCTCGCCACGACCCGCCGCGAGCAGAATCCCCACGACGCCGGGAACGAAGCCCGTCATCCTTTTCCGCTCGGCCGCACAGGCGTCATCAGACGTGCTCCCCGGCGGCGTGGCCGGACGACCACGCCCACTGGAAATTGTAGCCGCCGAGCCATCCGGTTACGTCGACCACTTCGCCGATGAAGAAGAGCCCGGGGACCTTGGTCGCGCCCATGGTCTTCGACGAGAGCCCGCGCGTGTCGACGCCGCCCGCCGTCACCTCCGCCTTGTTGTAACCGAGCGTGCCTCCGGGCTGGACACGCCAGCCGTGCAGCGCCGATTCGATCGCCGCGAAGCGGCGGTCATCGAGCCGGTTCATCGGCCCCGCCGCGTCGTGCGCCGCGCACCACGCTTCGACGAATCGCCGCGGCAGCCGCTGCGCCAGCACGTTGGCGACGTGAGCGGCCGACGCACGCTGATCCCGAAACCACGCCGCGCCGTCCGCGCCCGGCAGCAGATCGATCGTGAGCGGCGCCCTGCCGTCCCAGTACGACGAGATCTGGAGGACGGCGGGCCCCGATAGCCCGCGGTGCGTGAACAGAAGATTCTCGCGAAAGCGCCCGCCGTTGCACGACACTTCGCAATCGAGCGCGACTCCGGCGAGATCGCCGTAGCGCGCCAGCCACTCGGGCGCGAGCGCCAGCGGCACCAGCGCCGGCCGGGGCGGCACGACACTCAATCCGAACTGCTCGGCGACCTTGTAGCCGAACGGCGTGGCGCCGATTTTCGGAACGGTGAGTCCGCCGGTGGCGATCACGAGCGACGTCGTGCGCACCGGACCCTCTCCCGTCGCGACGACGAATGCGCCGTCGGCGCGCTCGATGCCGGCCACCGCGCACGGCATGCGCCACTCGACCCGGCCGCGATCGCATTCGGCCTTCAGCAAGGAGATGATGTCCTGCGCCGCACGGTCGCAGAAGAGCTGGCCCAGCTTCTTCTCGTGGTACGCGATCCCGTGCCGCTCGACCAGCGCGACGAAATCGCGAGCGGTGTACCGCGCCAGCGCGGAACGGCAGAACTCCGGGTTCTGCGAGAGGTAGTTGGCCGGGCCCGCGCCGGCGTTCGTGAAATTGCAGCGCCCGCCGCCCGAGATGCGGATTTTCTCGCCGAGCTTGTGATAGTGCTCGACGATGACCACGCGGCGGCCGCGTTGCCCCGCCTGAGCCGCGCACATCATGCCGGCCGCGCCCGCGCCGATCACGACCGCGTCGTACGCAACGGCGCTACGGGCCGAAGAAATCCCGCACCTTGTCCATGAACGTCTTTGCGCGCGGGTTGTGCGCGCCCGGGTCGTTCTCGTTGATCGCCTCGAACTCGCGCAGCAGCTCCTTCTGCCGCGGCGGTGAGCTTCACCGGCGTCTCCACCGCGACCTGGCAGAAGAGGTCGCCGGTGACCGACCCGCGCACCGGGCGGATGCCCTTGTTGCGCAGGCGGAACACCTGCCCGATCTGCGTCTCGGCGGGAATCTTGACCTTGGCGTGGCCGTCGAGCGTCGGGATCTCGATCTCGCCGCCCAGCGCCGCCGTCGGCGAAGCTGATCGGCATCTCGCAGTGCAGGTCGGCGCCCTCGCGCTGGAAGACCGCCGTGCGGCTTGAGATGGACGACGACGTAGAGGTCGCCCGGCGGGCCCGCCGTTCACTCCCGCTTCGCCCTCGCCGGACAGCCGGATGCGGTCGTCTTGGTCCACGCCCGCGGGAATCTTCACCGACAGCGTCTTGTGCTTCTTGATCCGGCCCGGCGCCATGGCAGGTCGCGCACGGATCCGGAACGACCTTGCCGCGCGCCGTGGCAGGTGGGGCAGGTCTGCTGGATCGAGAAGAAGCCCTGCGACACGCGCACCTCGCCGCGGCCGTGGCAGGTCTCGCACGTCTTGGGCTGCGTGCCGGGCTTCGCGCCGGTGCCGTGGCAGGTCTCGCACTCCTCCATCGTCGGGATGCGGATCTTGGTCTCGGTGCCGCGCGCCGCCTCCTCGAGCGCCGACCTCGAGGTTGTAGCGCAGGTCGGCGCCGCGATAGACGCCGTTGCCGCGCCCGCGCCGCCGCGCTGCGCGCCGAAGATGTCGCTGAAGATGTCGCCGAACGCGTCGGCGAAGCCGCCGAAGCCGTCGGCCCGCCTCGCGCGGCCCCGGCGCCGATCCCGCCGACGGATCGACGCCGGCGTGGCCGAACTGATCGTAGGCCGCGCGCTTCTTCGGCGTCGGAGAGGATCTCGTAGGCCTCCTTCGCTTCCTTGAATTTCTCCTCGGCGTCCTTGTCGTCCGGATTGCGGTCCGGATGGTGCTTCATCGCGAGCTTGCGGTAGGCCTTCTTGATGTCCTCCTCGGAGGCATCGCGGTTCACGCCCGAGCACCTCGTAGTAGTCGCGCTTTGCCATCATCCCTTCTCGCTTCCCGCATGTTACGTCGACGCCGCTCCCGTCAGACGCGGAACCTCAGCGCAAGCGGCCGCGACGGGTGCGCGCCTTTGCGGCGGTACCCGGCCCGGCCGGACATTCCGTCGTGCGCACGCGCAAGGCGCGGTGGCGACGAAGCATACTTCTTGTCCTTGACCTCCGTGTACTCGGCATCGACGACCTTCTCGTCCTTCTTGTCGCGTCGCCGCCGCCGCGCACCCTCGCGCTCCGGCCTGCGCCCCTGCGCCTTCGCCTGCGCCTCGGCGTACATCGTCCTCGCCGAGCTTCTGCGCGGCCTTGCCGAGCGCCTGGGTCTTCGCCTCGATCGCGTCCTTGTCGCGTCCTTGTTCTTCAGCAGCTCCTCGGCCTCCTTCACCGCGGCCTCGATCTTCGCCTTCTCGTCGGCGTCGAGCTTGTCGCCGTACTCGCGCGAGCGACTTCTTGACGATGTGCACCAGCGCGTCGAGCGAGTTGCGCGCCTGACGACCTCGACCTGCTTGCGGTCGTCCTCGGCGTGCGCTTCGGCGTCCTTCACCATCCGCTGGATCTCGTCCTCGGACAGGCCCGGAGCTCGCCTTGATCTTGATCTTGTTCTCCTTGCCCGTCGCCTTGTCCTTGGCGGACACGTGCAGGATGCCGTTGGCGTCGATGTCGAAGGTCACCTCGATCTGCGGCATGCCGCGCGGCGAGGGCGGGATGCCCTCGAGGTTGAACTGCCCGAGGCTCTTGTTGCCCGACGCCACGTCGCGCTCGCCCTGCAGCACGTGGATCGTCACCGCCGCTCTGGTTGTCGTCGGCCGTCGAGAACACCTGCTGCGCCTTCGTCGGGATCGTCGTGTTCTTCTGGATGAGCTTGGTCATCACGCCGCCGAGCGTCTCGATGCCGAGCGACAGCGGCGTCACGTCGAGCAGCAGCACGTCCTTCACCTCGCCCTTCAGCACGCCGCCCTGGATCGCCGCGCCGACCGCCACCGCTTCGTCGGGGTTCACGTCCTTGCGCGGCTCCTTGCCGAAGAACTCCTTCACCTTGTCCTGCACCTTCGGCATGCGCGTCATGCCGCCGACCAGGATCACGTCGCCGATGTCGGACAGCTTGACGCCGGCGTCCTTGATCGCGATGCGGCACGGCTCGATCGTGCGCTCGATGAGGTCGTCGACCAGCGACTCGAACTTGGCGCGCGTGAGCTTCATCGACAGGTGCTTCGGTCCCGACTGCGTCGGCCGTGATGTACGGCAGGTTGATGTCGGTCTGCTGCGAGCGCGACAGCTCGATCTTCGCCTTCTCGGCGGACTCCTTGAGGCGCTGCAGCGCCAGCACGTCGTTCTTCGAGAGTCGACGCCGTGCTCCTTCTTGAATTCCGTGACGATGTAGTCGATGACGCGCTGGTCGAAGTCCTCGCCGCCCAGGAACGTGTCGCCGTTGGTCGACAGCACCTCGAACTGGTGCTCGCTGTCGATCTCGGCGATCTCGATGATCGAGATGTCGAACGTGCCGCCGCCCAGGTCGTACACGGCGATCTTGCGGTCGCCTTCCTTCTTGTCCATGCCGAACGCGAGCGCGGCCGCCGTGGGCTCGTTGATGATCCGCTTGACCTCGAGGCCGGCGATCTTGCCGGCGTCCTTCGTCGCCTGCCGCTGCGAGTCGTTGAAGTACGCCGGCACCGTGATGACCGCCTCGGTCACTTCCTCGCCGAGGTAGTCCTCGGCCGTCTTCTTCATCTTGCGCAGCACTTCGGCCGACACCTGCTGCGGCGCGATCTTCTTGCCGCGGACCTCGACCCAGGCGTCGCCGTTGTCGGCCTTGACGATCTTGTAGGGCATCAGGTTGATGTCCTTCTGCACTTCCTTTTCCTCGAAGCGCCGGCCGATGAGCC
Source organism: uncultured beta proteobacterium (assembly GCA_963724545.1). Classification (GTDB taxonomy): domain Bacteria; phylum Pseudomonadota; class Gammaproteobacteria; order Burkholderiales; family Casimicrobiaceae; genus CAIWHR01. The sequence goes on along the minus strand of CAVRVC010000022.1, from coordinate 14,510 downwards.
GCTTCACCGCGAACAGCGTGTTCTTCGCGTTGGTGACCGCCTGGCGCTTGGCCGACGCGCCGACGAGGATTTCGCCGTCGTCCGTGATAGGCCACGACGGAGGGCGTCGTGCGCGCGCCTTCCGAATTCTCGATGACCTTGGGCTGCCCGCCTTCCATGATGGCGACGCAAGTGTTCGTCGTGCCGAGGTCGATGCCGATGATCTTGCCCATGATTCGCTTGCCTCCGATGCTGATTGGGATGTCTGTTCTGCAAATGGGGATTTCGACGATCGAATCAAGCCGCGCGCGGCCTGCCTCGCGGCATCGCTACGACGCCTCGCCGGACTTCGGCTTGGCCACGGCGACCATCGCCGGCCGGAGCACGCGGTCGGCCAGCAGATACCCCTTCTGGAACACCTGCACGACCGTGTTGGCCGGCTCGGCGCTTTCGACCATGGCCATCGCCTGATGCCGATGCGGGTCGAATTTCTGGCCCTGCGCCTCGATCTCCGTGACCTGGGACTTCTCGAACGCGGCGGCGAGTTGTTTCAGCGTCAGCTCGACGCCGGCGCGGAGCGCCTCGCGGGATGCATTCCCGACGGCAAGCGAGGACTCCAGCGAATCCTTCACGGCGAGGAGCTCGTTCGCAAAGCGCTCGATGCCGTACTTGTGGGCGCGGGTGACATCCGCAGCCGCCTGCTTCCGCATGTTCTCCATCTCGGCGCGGGAACGCAGCCAGGCATCGCGCAACTCCGCGGCTTCGGTCTCGACCTTCTTCAGGAGCGCGGCGATGTCGGGCGCCGGATCGGCCGCGGCCGCGCCGCCGACGACGTCCTGCCCGGGCTTGGCGTCCGTCGCGATCGGGGGATGCACGTCGGCCGTTGCGACTTCGGCGGTGGGATTCTGTTGTTTTGCTTCGGCTGACATCGAAACTCCGTCCAGGCAACACCCGCGGCACCGGCGGGACCGTGTTACACGATGGGGCCGGTCGCACGCATTTCAACCCCGGCCACGAGGCGGACGCGCATTCCGCCTCCTGCCGTGTTATATTTAAAAATCAATGGGTTGAGTGCCTGCGTCCTAGGCCCCGGGGGGCCGCTCACATCACTGCCGGGCGCCCATCGCGTTGGCGCGCAGCAGCGTCGCCTCGCGTGCCGCGGCATCGGGCGGCGGGGTGAGCCACCCTTGCAGGTTCGCGAAGACGAGGTCGACCAGCGCTGCGATCCAGTGCGGATGCTCGTTGAGGCAGGGAATCGCGTGGAACTCGCGACCGCCGGCGCCGAGAAACGCCTGCTTCACCTCGATGCCGATCTCCTCGAGGGTTTCGAGGCAATCGGAGACGAACCCGGGGCAGACGACGTCGACCCGCCCGACCCCTTCCTTTGCCAGTCGCACCAGCGTGCTCTGCGTGTAGGGCTGCAGCCATTCGGCGCGCCCGAAGCGGGACTGGAACGTGACGACATAGCCGTCAGCCGGCAATCCGAGCTCGGTCGCAAGGAGGCGCGCGGTCTTCTGACACTGGCAATGATAGGGGTCGCCCAGGTCGAGCGAGCGCCGCGGCAGGCCGTGAAAGCTCATGACGAGCCGGTCGGGACGCCCGTGCTTTGTCCAGTAGTCGTTGACGTTGCGGGCGAGCGCGCGGACGTAGCCGGGGTCGTCGTGAAAGCCCTCGATCGTCCGGAGCCCCGGCATCCGCCGCTCGCGCTGCGCATGGGCGAAGACGGCATCGAGGGCCGCCGCCGTCGCGCTCGCGGAATACTGCGGAAATAACGGCACGGCAAGAATGCGGTCGCAGCCGGCGGAGCGCAGTCGGCCCATGGCTTCCGCGACCCCCGGGTTGCCGTAGCGCATTCCCAGCTCGATGGTTGCGAAGTCCGACGGCAAGCCGTGTTCCTTCAGCCGCTGCCCGAGGTAGCCCGTCACCAGCGTCTTCTGCTTCTGGCTGTGCGCGAGCAGCGGCGAGCCGCCGCTGCCCCAGATCATCGCGTATTTCCTGGCCGAGCGCGTCGGCCGCACGCGAAGCACGACGAGGTGCAGGAGCGGCTTCCAGAGGACGCCCGGAATCTCGACGACGCGGCGGTCCGACAGGAATTCCGCGAGATAGCGGCGCACGGCCTTCGCCGTCGGCGCGTCCGGCGTGCCGAGGTTCAGCAGCAGCACGCCGACGCGGCGCGGCTGGTCATGCTTCCATTCGGGCTCGGCAAGAAAAGTCACGCCGGATTCCGGGTCCGCCAGTCGGCGAGCGCCTTCGCGGCCTGCGCGCGCACGGTGCGCTGCACGAGCGGGAGCCAGCCGAAGAGCGCGCCTTGCGCGCCCAGCGCCTGCCGCAGCCAGCGCCAGAGGTCGAAGGTGTCGACGTGATGGACGATCAGGCCCTCGCGAAACGCAAACGCCGCCTCGATCCGATTCTCGACGTGCTTTCCCGTCGCCGAGTACGTGTAGGTCGCGACCCACTGCGCGCGGCCGGTCGAATCGTCGGCCGCGATGTCCGACGCGACCACGGCGAGATCCTTGCCGCGCGCGCACAGCATGCTCCACATCGCCGCGACACCCGCGGCGTCGAGCGCGGGGAACACCGGATCGGAGAACGTCGCGTCGGGGGCATAGCACGCGATCATCCCGGAGGCATCGCGGCGCCCCAGCGCGTCGTAGAAGCGCCCGATCAGAACCGCGTTCGGATGGGGCGCCGCGCCGCTTGTATGTTCCCCCCGATCGGCGCTGCGCGCCGCTCCCCCCAGGGGGCGAGTGCCTTGGGGCGGCCCTGCGGCACTCATCAGTCCGTCATCTGATGCGTGAGCGCGTTCGACAGCAGCTTGGCCGTGACGTCGACGATCGGTATCACGCGCTCGTAGGCCATCCGCGTGGGACCGATGACGCCGATCGTGCCGATGATGCGGCCGTCGAGCTCGTATGGCGCCGTGACGACGCTGCACTCGTCGAGCGGAACGAGGCCCGATTCCCCGCCGATGTAGATCTGCACGCCTTCCGCCCGCTGCGAAACGTCGAGGAGATGCAGGAGCGAGGTCTTCTGCTCGAAGAGCTCGAAGAGGCGGCGCAGCCGGTCCATGTTCGACGCGAGGTCGGTCGCCGCGAGCAGGTTCTTTTCCCCCGTGACGACGAGCGCTTCCGATTCGTTCAGCGCGGCGCCGCCGACCTCCACCGCCGCCGTCATCAAGCCGACGATGTCCTCGCGCAGCGATTTCAGCTCCTCGGCGAGCAGCGAACGGACCGCGCCATACGGCTGGCCCGAGTAGTGCCGGTTGAAGAAGTTGGTCGCCTCCTGCGAGCTGCGACTGCGAGTACGCCCGGTCGGTATGCAGGATGCGGTTCTGCACGTCGCCCTCGGACGTGACGATGATGAGCAGCACGCGCCGCTCGGACAGGCGCAGGAACTCGATGTGCCGGAAGCTCGCCTCGCGCCGTTTCGGCGTCATGACGACGCCGGCGAAATGCGTGAGCTGCGACAGGAGCGTCGCCGCCGCGCTCATGAGCTGCTGCGGCCGGTCGGCCGTGAACTCACCCTCGAGGCGATGGATCTCGACCTGCTCGAGCGGCTTCATCACCATCAGGCTGTCGACGAAGAAGCGGTAGCCCTTGGCCGTCGGGATGCGTCCCGCCGACGTATGCGGGCTCGCGATGTAGCCCAGCTCCTCGAGGTCGGCCATGACGTTGCGGATCGTCGCGGGCGAGAGCTCGAGACCGGGCTGTTTCGACAGCACGCGCGAGCCCACGGGCTGTCCTTCGACGATGTACCGTTCGACGAGGGTTTTCAGCAGTGTCTGGGCGCGCGGATCCAGCATGCGGGCATTTTACAGGCACGGCCGGCCGGGAGCGCCCCGCCGTGCCCGGGTGCCGGTCGAAGGCGGATCATTCATAGGTCGGCTATGGCGCGGGGGGCGCCTGTGTTTTAATCGGGGCGATGGTATCGAACGCCTCCCCGCCGGTGCCCGCGACCCGTTTCCGTCGGGTGGCGCTCGTCGGACGCCACGTGAGCCCGGGCATCGCGGAGCCGCTGTCGCGGCTTGCCTCCTTCCTGGTCGCGCGCGGGCACGAAGTCATCATCGAGGCCGACACTGCGCGCTGCACGAGCATCGCCGGATACGCGTCGGCGCCGGCGGAGGCGCTCGGAGCGCGCTCGGATGTCGCGATCGTCGTCGGCGGCGACGGCACCATGCTGTCGATCGCGCGGCATCTGGCTCCGCTCGACGTGCCGCTCATCGGGATCAACCAGGGCCGGCTCGGCTTCCTCACCGACATTCCGTTCGCCCGCATGGAGGAAACCTCGACTGCGATGCTCTGGGCGCGCTACGTCGAGGAGCACCGCACGCTGCTCGCGGCCGAGGTCGTGCGGGGCGACGGGACGCGCGACGCCGCGTACGCGCTGAACGACGTCGTGCTGAACCGCGGCGGCGGCGGCACGATGATCGACTGCGCGGTCGAGATCGACGGCCGCTTCGTCTACGCGATGCGCGCGGACGGGATCATCGTCACACCCCCACCGGGTCGACCGCCTACGCGCTGTCGGCCGGCGGCCCGATCCTCGATCCTCAGGTGCCCGCCTTCGCGCTCGTTCCGGTCGCGCCGCACGCGCTGACGCACCGGCCGATCGCGTTCGCGACACGGCGACGATCGCGCTGACATTGGAGCGCGGGAAGGATGCCGCGCTCCACTGCGACGGCCAGGCGCCATTTCGCGCTCGTCCGAAGGCGAGCGCGTCACGGTGCGGCGCGCGCCGCATCGCGCGCGCTTCCTGCACCCCGAAGGCCACGACTACTTCGCGATGCTGCGCGAGAAGCTGCACTGGAGCGAGACGCCGGAACGGCTGCGCGGCGAATAGGAGTGTCAGGGCAACGATGCTCCGGCTCCTGTCCATCCGCAATTTCGTCGTCGTCGAAGCGCTCGACCTCGAGCTCGATGCCGGATTCACGGTGCTCACCGGCGAGACCGGCGCCGGCGAGTCGATCCTGCTCGACGCGCTCGGCCTTCTGCTCGGCGACCGCTTCGAGCTGCGCCAGCTCCGGCGCCGGCGCGACCGCGCCGAACTCGCCGCGGTGTTCGAGCCCGACGAGCGCCCGGACGTCGTCGACTGGCTCGCCGCGAACGATCTTGCCTCCGCCGAGGGCCCGCTCCTGCTGCGCCGCACGCTCGACGCACAGGGCCGGAGCCGCGCCTGGATCAACGGCCGGCCGGCCACGCTCGCGCAGTTGAAGGAGCTGGGCGAGCGACTCGTCGACCTCCACGGCCAGCACGCCCACCAGTCGCTGACGGCGCGCGATGTGCAGCGGAGCCTCGTCGACGCATTCGGCGGCTTCGCGGCGCTCGCCCGCGCGACCGCGGACGCGTGGCGCGAATGGCGCGCTGCGGTCGAGAAGCGCGAAGCCGCCGCCGCGGCCGCCCTCACCTCGGCGGCGGAGCGCGACGCGCTCGAGGCCCGCCGGCACGAGCTCGCGGCGCTCGACGTCGGCCCGGACGAATGGGCTGCGCTCACTCAGCTGCAATCGCGGCTCGCTCACGCGGCGGGGCTGATCGAGGCCGCGCTCGCCGGCGAAGACGCGCTGACCGAAGGCGAGGACGCCCTGTCGTCGCGCCTGTCCGCGCTCATCGGGAAGCTCGACGCCCATTCGGCGCACGACGCTTCGCTGGCCGCGATCGTGGCCCTGCTCGAGCCTGCGCGGATCGGCATCGACGAGGCCGCGCGCGCGCTCCGTGGCTATCGGCAGAAGCTCGACGTGGACCCGGCGGAGCTCTCCCGCGTCGAGGAGCGGCTCGCTGCGATCCACGCTCTGGCGCGAAAACTTCGGGCGCGACCCGACGCGCTGTCGGCGCTGCTGGCCGAAACGCAATCCCGGCTCGCGTCGCTCGCCGAGTCCGCGGACGAGACAAGGCTCGCGCAGCGCGCGGCGGAGGCCGAGGCTGCCTACCGCGCGTTCGCGGGCGAGCTCTCGAAGAAGCGCGACCTCGCGGCACACGATCTCGAAGCGCGCGTGACCGAAGTCATGCAAACCCTCGCGATGACGGGCGGCCGACTCGAGATCGCACTGGAGCCGCTCGACGTCCCCGCGAGCTACGGCGTCGAGCAGGTCGAGTTTCGCGTCGCGAGCCACCCCAAGCAGCCGCTCGGACCGCTCGCCAGGGTCGCCTCGGGCGGCGAGCTGTCGCGCATCGCGCTGGCGATCCAGGTGGTGACGAGCGAGGTCGGCGCGGTGCCGACGCTGATCTTCGACGAGGTGGACGCCGGCATCGGCGGCGCCGTGGCGGCGACGGTCGGCGATCTCCTGCAGGCGTTGGGCGCCCGCCGGCAGATCCTCTGCGTGACCCACTTGCCGCAAGTGGCGGCCTGCGCGGATGCGCACTTCCGCGTCGTCAAGGACGGCGGTGCCGATGCCGCGCGGGCGCAGGTCGCGGCGCTTTCAGGCAGGCAGAGGATCGAGGAACTGGCGCGGATGCTCGCCGGCAGCGAGATCACCGCGAAGACGCGGGCGCACGCGAAGGAACTCTTCGAGCAGCATCGCCGCGGGGCTTGACGGAGTCGGCGGTGCCGGGAAATCGACCGACGTCAGCGACGCCGGGAGGCAGCCCCTTTCTTCGCCCGTGCCGAGTAGGAGACGGGCTTCGCTTTCGCCGACTTTCGGGGCGGTCTTCGTGGCGGTGGGCGGGAGCCCCTCGCCCGTCTCGAGCCAGTGCCAGACGCGCTGGGCATCGCCGAGGCGGGTGTACTTGCCGGCGGAATCGAGCAGCACGATCACGAACGGCTTCGACGCAATCGTCGCCAGCATGACGAGGCATTTTCCGGCCTCGCGAATGTAGCCGGTCTTCGACAGCTTGATGTCCCACTGCGCGTTCTTGACGAGGTTGTTCGTGTTGTTGAAGCCCAGCACCTTGCCGGTGGGCTGCAATTCGACATAGTGGCTGCCCGTGGTGCTGAACTCGCGGATCTGCGGATATTCGGCCGCGGCGGCGACGAGCATGGCGAGATCGTTCGCCGTCGACACGTTCTGCGCGGAGAGCCCCGTCGGATCGGCGTATCGCGTGTGCGCCATCCCGAGCAGGGCGGCTTTGGCGTTCATCGCCGAGACGAATGCCGGAGTGCCGCCCGGATAGGTTCGAGCCAGCGCCGACGCCGCGCGATTTTCGGAGGACATCAGTGCGAGGCGCAGCATCTCGCGCCGCGAGAGCTCGGTGCCCATGCGCAGCCGCGACGTGGTGCCCTTGAGATAGTCGAGGTCGTCCATGTCGATCGCGATCATCTCGTCGAGCGACAGTCCGGCATCGAGCGTGACCATGGCCGTCATCAGCTTCGTGAGCGACGCGATCGGCGTCACGTCGTCGGCTCCCTTGGCGTAGACGGGGCGATTGGCCGACGCGTCGACGACCACGGCGTTGATGGAGGCAAGACGCAACTTGGCGGGGTCGAGCACGAGCGGCGTCTCCGCCCTCGCGAGCGAGGTGCCGAGGGCCGCAATTAGCGCCAGAAAAACAAGCGTGAGGCGTCGGTTCATCAAGTCAGACCTGAAGAGCAACCGCTTTATAGCATGCCCCCGGGGGCTCGCCAATACCCCTTCCAAATCATATGCTTGTCGGCTACAGCGCCATGCGGGACTATGGAGTGCCCGGTGTGACCGCCTCCGGGGCCTCGGTCGAGGGGACGTCGGACTCCGAAATAACGTCGTAGGACGGCGCTAGTTGACGGATTCCGGCGCCGCCCCCGCTCGAGTCCGGCGCTTCGGTCTGCTGCAGCGCCCACATCCGCGCGTACACCCCGTCCGACGCCAGAAGTTCGCGATGCGTGCCGCGCTCGACGATGCGGCCATGATCGAGCACCAGAATCTGTCGGCGTCGACGATCGGTCGACAGGCGGTGGGCGATCGACCAGCGTCGTGCGGCTCGCGCGCGATCCGCGCAAGCTCGGCCTGGATCGCCTTCTCCGATTTCGAGTCGAGCGCGGAAGTCGCCTCGTCGAAGATCAGGATGCGCGGCTCTTTGAGCAAGGCGCGGGCGATCGCCACGCGCTGCTTCTCGCCGCCGGAGAGCTTCAGGCCGCGCTCGCCGACCATGGTCTCGTAGCCCTCCGGCAGGGCTGCGATGAAGTCGTGGATGTGCGCGAGCCTCGCCGCCTCGACGACGTCCTCGCGGCTGGCGTCGGGGCGGCCGTAGGCGATGTTGTAGTACGATCGTGTCGTTGAACAGCACCGTGTCCTGCGGCACGATGCCGATGGCGGCGCGCAGGCTGTCCTGCGTGACGTCGCGGATGTCCTGCCCGTCGATCGTGATGCGGCCGGCGCCACGTCGTAGAAGCGGAACAAGCAGCCGCGCCAGGGTCGACTTGCCGGCGCCGCTGGCGCCGACGACCGCCACCGTCTGCCCGGCGGCGATCTCGAAGCTCACCTCGAAGCAGGATCTGCCGGCTCGGGTCGTAGGAGAAGTCCACATGCTCGAAGCGCACCGCCCGCCCGTCGAGCGGCAAGCGCCGTGGCGCCGGGCTTGTCGTCGACCTCGCGATTCTCGCGCAGCAGCGCGAACATTTTCTCCATGTCCGCCAGCGACTGCTTGATCTCGCGGTAGACGACGCCGAGAAAATTGAGCGGAATGTAGAGCTGGATCAGGAACGCGTTGACCAGCACCAGATCGCCCAGGGTCATGGTGCCCGCGACCACGCCGGCCGCCGCGAGCAACATGATCAGCGGTGACCGCGATGGCGATGATCGCGCTTTGCGTCGCGTTCAGCGGACGAGAGCGAGGTCTGCGCTCTGATCGCCGCGCGCTCCCAGCGCTGCATGCTCTCGTCGTAGCGGCGTCGCCTCGAACTCCTCGTTGCCGAAATACTTGACCGTCTCGTAGTTGAGCAGGCTGTCGATCGCGCGCGTGTTGGCCTTCGAATCGAGCTCGTTCATGGTGCGCCGGAAGTGCGTGCGCCACTCGGTGATGGACACCGTCAACGTCGATGTAGATGACGAGCGTGGTGAGCGTGATCGCGGCGAACCAGGGATCGTACTTCGCCATCAGGATCCCGGTGACCAGCGCGATCTCGACCAGGGTCGGCAGGATGCTGAAAAGCGCATAGCTCATCAGCGCTAGATGCCACGCGTGCCGCGCTCGATGTCGCGGGACACGCCGCCGGTCTGTCGCTCCAGATGAAAGCGCAGCGACAGCGAATGCAAATGGCGAAAGACCTTGAGGGCGATAGTGCGCATCGCGCGTTGCGTCACCTTGGCGAACACGAAATCGCGCAATTCGGTGAACAACGTGGAAGACAGGCGCAGGAGACCATAGGCGGCGAGCAGGAGCGAGACGGCAGCGCGAGCGCCGCGGTCCGGGCGTCGAGCGAGTCGACGATCGACTTCAGCAGGACCGGCACGCCGACATTCGCGACCTTGGCCGCGACCAGCGCGGTGAGCGCGACGATCACGCGCCCCTTGTAGGCCCAAAGGTAAGGCAGCAGCGTGCCGATCACGCGCCAGTCGCCGCTGCGGGGCGGCTGCGGAGCCGGAAGCGAGGTCGAAGCGTGATGACGCATGTGCGATTCTAACCGCCCGCTACGCCGGCGGCTTGTCGTCTCGCCGGGCGCGCGGTCCGCGGAACCACTCGTTGCCGCCGTAGCCCAGGAGTCCCATGCCGAGGCGGACCACGCCATAGGCGGTCCAGACCAGCGCCTTGTAGAGCCGCGGCCGCAGCGCCCAGTGCTGCGGGCCCGACGCGCCGCGCGCCCTCGTCGATCATCTTCCTGAGCTCGTCCCGGAGTTGCGCCGAGAAGTACGGATCGCGCACGACGACGTTCGCCTCGCGTGCCATCAGCAGGCTGTACGGATCGATGTTCGACGAGCCCACGGTCGCCCAATGTCGTCGACGACCGCGACCTTCGCGTGCAGGAACGAGTGGTGGTACTCCTGGATCGTGACGCCGGACGACAGGAGCTGGCCGTACAGCGCGCGCGTCGCGTAATGCAGCAGCAGATACTCGACACGTCCCTGCAGGAGCAACGTGACCGCCACGCCGCGCTGCGACGCCGCAATGAGCGCGCGGCGGAAGCGGATGCCCGGAAAGAAGTACGAATTGGCGATCAGGATCTCCCGCTTCGCGGTGCGGATCGCGGCGAGGTACGCGTGCTCGATGTCGCGGCGATGGCGCAGATTGTCGCGGATCACGAACTTCGCGCGTCTGCGCGCCGGCACGCTGCGCGCGCCGCGAGGCGGGAAACAGCGGCACCTCGCTCTGCTGGAACTGCACGAGCTCGTTGATCGCCCAGACCCGCTGCATCGTGCGCACGATCGCGACCAGCAGCGGCCCCTCGATGCGCAACGCGAAGTCGACGCGCGGCGGCTTCTGCCCCGGCGTATTCACGTCGTCGATGATATTGATGCCGCCGACGAACGCGATCTTGCCGTCCACGTGGCAGAGCTTCCGGTGCAGTCGGCGCAAGCGGTTCGCTCGGAAATGCCAGCGCCCTGACCTCCGGCCGGTACTTGAGCAGGTTGACCCCGCCCTGCCGCAACTCGCGCTCGAGGGAGACGGTCAGGTAATGCTTGGCGCCCCAACCGTCCACGAGCAGCCGGACGAGGATGCCGCGCCGAGCCGCCCGGACGAGCGCGGCCGTCACGATCGCGCCGACGTCGTCGTCGGCATAGATGTACGTCTCGAGCCAGACCTCCCGCTCGGCGCCGTCGATCGCGGCCACCAGCGACGGGAAGTACTCCGCCTCCGCTCCGCAACAACGTCACCCGATTGCCCGGGAGAAACCGGTTCATCACCGCCGGCGACCGGTATCGAAGGTGGCGGCGAGCGCGGCGTGATCGGAGATCCGTCCCGAGGGGAACGCATAGTGGACGTGCGCATCGACGATCGCGAGGCCGCGCGCGTAGATGCGGTCGAGACGGAAGACGGGCATCACCGAGGGGAACGTGCGCGCCGGGCGCCCGCGCACGGCGGCGAACACCTCGACGACGCCGAGCTCCTCGACGAGGACGCGGTTGGCCTTGTGCCGCCAGTCGTTGAAATCGCCGGCGATGAGAAGCGGCGCATCGACCGGAACCGTCGCGCGGATCCGCTCGCACAGCGCGTGGATCTGCCACTTCCGGCCCCGCTCGAACAGCCCAGGTGGACATTGAGGCAGTGCAGACGAGGCTCGCCCGGCCCGAGATCGATCGTGCAGTGAAGCAGGCCGCGGCTCTCGAACGGATGCGCCGAGATGTCGAGGTTCTCGTGCGACACGATCGGAAAGCGCGACAACACCGCGTTGCCGTGATGGCCGTGGTGCGAGACGGCGTTCTTTCCGTAGGCCACCTCGTGCCAGACGGTGTCGGCGATGAACTCGTGCTGCGGCTTCATCGGCCAGTCGACGTGGCGCGCGGCGTGGCCGCGATGCACGCCGACGACTTCCTGCAACAGCAGGATGTCGGCGGCGAGGCCATGCAGCCGCTCGCGCAGCTCGTGGATCACCATGCGGCGATTGAGCTGCGTGAACCCCTTGTGAATGTTGTAGGTCGCGATCGTGAAGCGCATGGCCTGGTCGGGCGCGGTGACCCGCCGATGGTAACGGGTTCCGTGCCGCGATGCAGGATCCGAGGGCGGCCTCGGGCGCACCATGGACGACGATTCCACATGCCCGGTTTGATTCGATTCGACCCGCGGATCGCGCAAACCCGCGAGCGCCCGCCGCGTTGGTCGGGATGCCCCGGCGGCGCTTACACTGCGGCTGCAGTAAGGAATGCGGGCCACGCTGTGACCAACGGCTCGATCGGGGGCGCCACGCCCTCACGAACGGAACCGGCGGGTCCCCTTCCCGCCGCCCCGTGCTCGGCTTCGGCGTGGCCCCGCCGGCGTTTTCACCCATCCCCCAAGGGAGTCACCCATGTTGAAGGGCAAGACCGCACTCGTGACCGGCTCGACCAGCGGCATCGGACTGGGCATTGCAACCGAGCTCGCCGGCCGCGGCGCAACATCGTGCTGAACGGCTTTGGCGACGCCGCCGAAATCGAGAAGCTCCGGGGCAAAGCTCGCCGCCGACCACGGCGTCAAGGTAGGTTACGACGGCGCCGATCTCTCGCAGCAGGACGCCATCGAAGCGATGATGGGCAACGCGATCAAGGCGTTCGGCGGCGTCGACATCCTGATCAACAACGCCGGCATCCAGTTCGTCGCGCCCATCGACGAGTTCCCGGTCGCCAAGTGGAACGCGATCATCGCGCTCAACCTGACCGCCTCGTTTCACACCATCCGGCTCGCGTTGCCGAAGATGAAGGCGAGGAAATGGGGGCGGATCGTCAACATCGCGTCGGCGCACGCGCTGGTGGCGAGCCCGTACAAGGCTGCTTACGTCGCCGCGAAGCACGGCATCGCGGGGCTCACCAAGACCGTCGCGCTCGAGATCGCCACGCAAGGGATCACGACGAACGCCGTCTGCCCGGGCTACGTGTGGACGCCGCTCGTCGAAAAGCAGATCCCCGACACCGCGAAGGCGCGCGGGCTCACCGAAGACCAGGTGATCAACGACGTGCTGCTGCACGCGCGAGCCGACCAAGAAGTTCGTCCAGGTGTCGGAAGTCGCAGCCGCCACCGCCTTTCTCGCGGGAGCGACGAAGCCGCGTCGATCACGGGCGCGATCATCCCGATCGACGGCGGCTGGACGGCGCAATAGGACCATGCGGGCACGCGTGACCAAGAGGCAAATCCCATGGCAAAGACGAATACCCGCTCCCGCAAGCCCAATGGCAACGGCGCCGCGCATGCCGTCGAAAGGTCGGACATTCCCGGCCAGGTCGTGCCCGTGCTGCAAGGTGGCGGCGCGCTCGGCGCCTACCAGGTCGCCGCCTACGAGGCGCTGCACGAGGCCGGCATCGAGCCCGACTGGGTGATCGGCACGGCGATCGGCGCCATCAACGCCGCGCTGATCGCCGGTAATCCGCAGGAGGGGTCGCGCGATGCACGTCGCGAGACTGGTTGCCCCGAAGCTCGACCGCGAGGATCATATGTCCGCGCCCCGGCGAAGAGGTGGACGCATGACCGAGAGCTTTGACGCGATCGTCATCGGCACCGGGCAGTCCGGTCCTTCCTTGGCCGTGCGCTTGGCGAAAGCGGGCATGAGGACGGCCATCATCGAGCGCAAGCTCTTCGGCGGCACCTGCGTCAACGTCGGCTGCATTCCGACCAAGACGCTGATCGCGAGCGCACGGGCCGCCTACGTCGCGCGGCGCGGCCGCGACTTCGGCGTCGTGATCGACGGTCCGATCGGCATCGACATGAAGCGCGTCAAGGCGCGCAAGGACGCGATCGTCGCGCGATCGCAACAGGGCGTGACGAACTGGCTCAAGAACACGCCCAACCTCACGGTGTCCGGGGCCATGGCCGCTTCGAGAGCCCGCGCACGTTCGCGTCAACGACGCGCTGCTCGAAGCCCCGGAGATCTTCATCAACGTCGGGCGCGTGCCGCGTGCCCGACATGCCGGGGCTCGACGACGTGCGTTACCTGACCAACTCCAGCATGATGGACGTGGATTTCCTGCCCGAGCACCTGATCGTCGTCGGCGGCAGCTACATCGGTCTCGAGTTCGCGCAGATGTACCGCCGCTTCGGCAGCCGCGTCACGGTGGTCGAGATGGGCCGCGGCTCGATCCGCGCGCGAGGACGAGGAGGTCTCAGCCGCGGTCCAGGACGATTCTGGAGCGCGAAGGGATCGAAGTCCGGCTCAACGCCGAGTGCATGCGTGTAGCCAGGCGCGGCGACGGCTCGCCATCCACGTGAGCTGCGAGGACGGGCCGAGCGAGATCGTCGGCTCGCACCTGCTGCTGGCCGTCGGACGTCAGCCCAACACGGACGACCTTGGGCTCGACAACGCCGGCGTCGAGACCGACTCCCGAGGCTATATCGTTGTGGACGATCAGCTGCGCACCAACGCTCCCGGCATGTGGGCGATCGGTGACGTCAACGGTCGCGGCGCATTTACGCACACCTCGTACAACGACTACGAGATCGTCGCAGCGAACCTGCTCGACGACGACCCGCCGCCGAGTCACCGACCGCATCGCCGCGTACGCCCTGTATATCGACCCGCCGTTCGGGCGTGTCGGCATGACCGAGCGCGAAGTGCGGGCGTCGGGGCGCCCGGCCCTATCCGGCAAGATCACGATGACGCGCGTCGGCCGAGCTCGCGAACGAGGCGAGACCCAGGGATTCATGAAGGTGCTCGTCGATGCCGACACGAAAAAGATACTCGGCGCTGCGCTCCTTGGCATCGAGGCGACGAGGCGATCCACTCGATCATCGACATGATGTAGGCCGGCCACCCTACACCACCATCAGCCGACGATCCACATCCATCCGACCGTGTCGGAGCTGATACCCACCGTTCTTGGCAGCCTGCAGCGCTTGCAGTAAGGTTTCGGCGGCCAAACCGACCATTCCCCGGGCAGACACACCAGGCCTGCCGTCCATCACCCATTCAGGAGACTTCGATGAACCACCAGTCCACGATTCAAGCCGCCATCGCCGGCGCCATCGCCCTCGGTTTTGCCGCCTCGACGCTGGCCGCCGCGCCTC
>CAVRVC010000021.1:0-69633 GCA_963724545.1 uncultured beta proteobacterium | reverse complement strand
TTTTTTTTTTTTCTGCAGCACACACCCAACCCGTATTACTGCAGCCGCGATCGGTGACACTCCCACCGGAACCCGCCCGCGCGCCGCTGCGCAGGCGCCCTGCTATACCGCCGCGCAAGGCTATGACGCACCGGATATGCGGCGCCCCCCCAAGCCTATTACCCCGGCCCCGGCAGTGTCACGCGCCGCCCGCACCTTCGTACTACTACCGGCCGCCCGCGCCGTACTACGCACCGCGTCCGGTGGTCTACGGCGGCTATGCGGGTGGATACGGCGGCTATCGCGGCTACAACGGCCACGGGTCGAATGGCGGATACTATACGCCCGAACGGCGCGCACTACGGCGGCGGCAACTACGCGCCGCGCCCGACACCGTACGGCCCCCCGAATGGCAACTACAACCCGCACCACCAGCGTTCCAACGACTACAACACGCGCTAGGAACAGCAGCATCGTGGCCTAACACCGCCTGCGGTCAAGCGCAAGGCGTTGCCCCTGCCGAGTCGCAGGAGACGCGCCGCGCCAGTTCGCCCCCGCCGCGGCGGGCGTCCTTCGCGCGAGGAAGCGGCGGCACTCGAGGCGCGCATCCTCGACGTCGCGACGGAGCTCTTCTTCGCGCGCGGATTCGGCGCAACAGCATCGAGGCGGTCGCCGACCGCGCGCGCGTCTCGAAGCGCACCTTCTATCACCGGTTCGACGACAAGGCCGCGCTTTTCTCGGCCGTCCTCCACCGCATCATCGCCGGGCTGCGGCCGCCGGCCGCGACGCCGTTCGTCGCCGGCGCGGATCTTCCGCACGATCCTGCGGCACATCAGGGCCTCATCCTGAGCGCCGCGCTCAGGCCGCAGGCGCTCGCGCTGCACCGCCTCATCGTCGGCGAGTCCGCGCGTTTTCCCAAACTCGCGGCTGCGGTGACCGGCGAAGGCGCGACGCAGGAAGCAATCGCGCTGATCGGCGGCGTGCTGTCGCGCGAAGCCGAGGCCGAGCGCGTCACTTTGAGCGACCCCGCGTTCGCCGCGGAGCAGTTCATGCAGATGGTGCTGACGATTCCGCAACGGCGCGCGCTGGGACTCGGCAAGCCGATGACGGCGGCGGAGCTCGAAGCATGGGCGCGCGCCGTCGTCGATCTGTTCCTCGACGGCTGCATGACGCGCAACGCCCCGCGGCCGGGCGCACCCGAATCGCCGCCGAAGCGCTAGCGTCTTGAGCCCCGGACCCGGGCAAGTCGTTCAGCGGTCGCGCCTGACGACCGGCGCGGCGAGACCTTCGATCGCGACATCGACGCACGCGGGCAGTCCGGAACCCTGCGCGCGCTCCACCGCCGCGAGGAGATCGCCGGCGTCGGTCACGTGCTCGCCGTGACCGCCCAACGCCTGCGGTCACCTGGTCGTAGCGCAACGGACGAAGCTCGCAGCCGATCAATCGGTCGGCGCCGTAGCGCCGCAGCTGGATCTGGTATTCGGCATTCCAGCGCGCGTCGTTGCCGACCACTGCGACGAACGGCAACGCGTAGCGGACCGCCGTATCGATTTCCGCCATGTGAAAACCGAACGTGCCGTCGCCCATGCAGCGCGACGACCGGCGCCTCCGGCCGGGCGAGGCGGGCCGCGAGCGCGAACGGCAATGCGGAACCGATCGACCCCGGCGACGCCGTTGATGACGCGATGCGGCGCGCTGGAGGCAGGCCTGCGCCCATTGGCCGAATTCTCCGCCGTCGCAGACGAAGACCGAATCCGGATGGCGGTCGAGAAGACGCTGCAACGGCCGGCACGCCTCGACCGGATGGAGCTTCCCGCGCTCGGTCGAACGCACGCGATCCCAGGCGGCGGGCCGATAGGCGATCGCCGCGCGAACTTCGTCACGCCATCGCTTCGTGCGCCGGTCCGGATTGCCGCGCGAGCTCCGTCAGCGCATCGATCGCGGCGGCGACGTCCGCCACCGCGATCGCACCGGCACGACCCGCCACCGCGCGCCGGGTGCGATCGAGCTCGGAGCGTCTCGGGATCGATCTGCAGGAAGGCGCACTGCGCATCGATCGCGGGCGCACGGCCGAACGCGAGCGTGAAATCGAGCCGCTTGCCGAGGAGCAGGATGCAATCGGCCTCGGCCAGGATTTCGGCGAACGCGCCGAGGCACGGATCGTTGATCCCGCGCGGGCTCTCCATGCCCACGCACGGAATCCCGGTCGGCGGATTCGAGCGCCGCGAGGCGCCGGCGGCCGGCCCGCGTGCACGACGACGGACCGGCGAGGATCAGCGGACGCTTCGCCGCCCGCAACGTCGAAAGGATTGCCGCCGCATCGCCATGCTCGATCGCGATCGCGCTCCGGCGCGAACGCCGAGCCGCGCGCATCGCGGACGGTGTCGACGTCGGACTCGAGCGACGTCCATCGGGAAGGCTCACGTGCACCGGGCCCGGCCGCCCGGATCGCGCGATGCGCACGGCCCGCGCCATGTCCGCCCCGACGTCGGCAGCGCTCGCGCAGGTCCACGACGCCTTGGTCACGGGCGCCGCCATCTCGGCCTGCCGCATCTCCTGGAACGAGCCGCGTCCCTGCTCGTCGTGCGGCGCGAATGTCCGGACAGCAGGACCACGGGCGATTCGGCCATCTGCGCGGTGTAGAGCGCGGACAGCGCATTGGCATGCCCGGGACCGCCGGTGACGAGCGCGATGCCCGGTTCGCCGGTGATGCGCGCCCACGCGTCCGCCATGTGAACCGTGGCCGCTTCGTGCCGCGTATGCACGAGATCGAGCCCGACGTCGAGCGCCGCGTCGAACACGGACATGATGTGGTTGCCCGAGAGCGTGAAGACGTGCCGCACGCCCGCATTGACGAGCGAGCGCACCAGGGCGTCGGCGCCGCGCATGCGCAGTCTACTTTCCGAGCCCGAACGCCGCCGCCAGCAGCTCGTACGAGCGACGGCGCGCGGCGGGATCGAACGTCCAGGTGTTGACGACGAGCTCGTCGAGCTCGAGGCGCTGCGCCAGCGCCGTGAGGCTCGCGGCCACCTGCTCCGCGGTGCCGACGAAGGCCTTGCGGCGCAGCTCGTCGATGCGCGCCCGCTCCGGTGCCGTAGTAGGGATGCGCTGCCGCCTGCTCGGGCGAGACCAGCGGATGGCGCAGGCCCTGCTCGAAGCCCACGCGCCAGAATTCGCGCGTCGTCAGCAGGCGCCGCGCTTCGGCTTCGGTGTCGGCGGCAAGCGCCCACACGCAGATCGTCGCGATCGGCTGCGGGATAGCGCGCGCTGGGGCGGTAGTTGCGCCGATAGAGCGTGAGCGCCTCGTCGACGCCCTGCGCCGTCGCTGAAGAAATAGGCGAACGCATAGGGCAGGCCGAAATGCGCGGCGAGCCGCGCCCCGTAGTCGGAGCTGCCGAGAATCCAGATCTCGGGACTGGTCGGGCCCTGCGGCTGCGCCGCGATGCTGCGAAAGGGATGATCGTCGGCCAGCGGCAGTCCCCGCGACCCAGCACTGCAGCTCGTGCACCTGCCGCGGAAACTCGTCGGCCGCGTTGGCGTGCGGATTGAGCGCGAACGCCGTCAGCCGGTCCGATCCGGGCGCGCGGCCCACGCCCAGGTCGATGCGCCCCGGCGCGATGCGCTTCCAGCACGCGAAACTGCTCGGCCACCTTGAGCGCCGAGTAATGCGGCAGCATGACGCCCGCGCTGCCGATCCGGATGCGCCGCGTCGTGGCGGCGATGGCGGCCATCAGGATCTCCGGCGCGGTGCCGACGATGCTGCCGCTGTTGTGATGCTCCGAGACCCAGTAGCGGTGATAGCCGAGGTCGTCGCACAGGCTGCGCGAGCGCGAGCGACTCGCGGATGGCGACGTCCTGCGTGCAGCCCTGCGCCGCCGGGGACTGGTCGAGCACCGACAGCCTCATGCGTCAACCCCGATCGATGGAAACGAAAGCGACATGGCTCGCCCGCGCCCTAGAAATGCGGTTCGGCGCCGAGGCCGCGCTCGACCATGATCTCGATCACCAGATTCGCCTTCAAACCTTCCGGCACGCCGTAGCCGGCGGTCGCGTTGGGCCCCGCCGTCGCGCTGAAGTTCGCGCTCGACCGGAACGACTCCACGAGGAAGGGATTGAGCGCGACGCCGAACGAGTCGTGGAAGATCACGGCGTCGACGCTACCGGGAACCTCGCACCGTGTGGCGTACGCCGGCGCGGTCAATTTCGACTGCAAGGCTTCGGGGATGGGGATCGGAATGGGCCGGCGTTCCGAGCAAGCGCTGGGACCCAATTCGAAGTCGGCCTCCGGGAGCACCGCGAGGCCGATCATCCTCGCGATGTCCGCGCCTTGCCGCTCGACGGGCATCGGCTCGAACGCGCGCCACGACTTCGCGGCAAGCCCGGGGAAATCCGGCGCGAGGACCCGCATCACCTCCCGATAGGCCGCGTAGGCGCCGCGCGCGGTCCAGTGCGTGTCCGTCTTGAAATACAGCGCGCCCGTCGTTCTTCTCGGCGATCAGGCTCGGGCGCAGATCGATCACGGTCACGTCCGGGACGGATTTCACGTGGGCCATCAGTTGATCGAGGCGCGTGGGACCCATGCTCGGGCCGACCCCGCTCGGCAGGTGTTCGGGATAGATGCTCTCCTTGTTCGGAGCGATGACGAATGCGTACTTCGCGCCGACGCTGCGAAACCGCTGCGTCCTCTCTATCAGTCGCTGGCGCCACAGGTCGAGCTCTTCCGGCGAGAACGGGGCGCTTCCCCGGACGTGCCGGTCGGAGAGCCGCTCATGGGCGGGCCCCGTGTAATAGAGCCAGCCATCGGTTCCGAGGATCGCCTCGGCAACGGGCGACATGCCGAGCCCGTCGACGTACACGCTGCGCGAGAAGGCGGCGACGTCCAGACGGAAAGGCAAGGCGGCATCGAACTGCTCCTGGAATCGGTCGGGAAATCGCTTGATGTCCCCGACCCGCCACGACCAGTCCGGAACGGCGAGCGCCCTCCCGCCCGTCCAGGATCGCAGCGACGGGCTCACCATGATCGCGAGCGGCACGACCAGCGCGACGAAGAAGATCGCGACACGAACGCTCGACCAGGCGTTGCCGGACCCGGAGCGAGGCGCGGGAGTCTCGTCCATGGAAACTAGAATCGGAAATAGATGAACGGATTGTAGGCCCCCATCGCGACGAACGACACGCAGGCTCCGAAGAGCGCCATAAACCAGGTCGTCGTGACGAGCTCGTACGCAAGGCGACCCGTCCCCGCTTGCGCCTGCTGCTGCCACCGGCGGTGCAGGATGTGCATCGCCGGCGTTGCGGCGATGACGGCGATCAGGAGAACGGCGCCGAGCGCCGGCCGGACTTCGGGCGTCACCGTACCCGCGTCGCCGTTGAGGCCGAACATGGCGCGGTAATACTGCGCGGCGGCGTCCAGACCTTCCGCCCTGAACAGCACCCAGCCCAGCACGACGACGAACAGCAGGTACGCGTGTCGTGCGGGCCTCGCCGAGCGCCGCGAGCAATCCTTGGGCGGCAGGCATCCGCTCCATCGCCAGGAACGCGCCGTAGTACAGGCCCCACAGCACGAAATTCCAGTGGGCACCGTGCCACAGCCCGCACAGCAGGAACACGATGAAGAGGTTGGCGACCGTTCGGCGCGGGCCGAGCCGGTTCCCGCCGAGCGGGATGTACAGATAATCCCGGAACCAGTTCGAGAGCGAGATGTGCCACCGGCGCCAGAACTCCTGGACCGACTGGGCGACGTAGGGATAGTTGAAATTGTTGACGATCCGAAAGCCGAACAGCCGGCACAGCCCCCTCGCCATGTCCGAGTAGCCCGAGAAGTCGAAATAGATCTGACCCGTGTAGCAAAGGACGCCGAGCCACGCGGCGAACACGGTCAGCTGGCGCGCATCGGCCGAGAACGCCTGGTCGGCGAAGACGCCGAGGATGTTGGCGAGCAACAGCTTCTTCGCGAGACCGACGATGAAGATGCCGATGCCCTCGGTCAGATCCGCAACGGTCACGCGCCTCGCGGTCAGCTGATCGGCGATGTCCCGATAGCGAATGATCGGGCCCGCGATCAGCTGGGGAAACAACGCGATGTAGAGCCCGTAGTTGACGACGCCCTCCTGCGCGGCCGCCCGGCGCCGATAGATGTCGACGAGATAGGAGATCGCGTGGAAGGTGAAGAAGGAGATGCCGAGAATCAGGCCGAACGGCTTCGCCTCGATCTCGCGCATGCCCAGCGAGCCCAGGATCCAGTTGACGTTCTCCACCGCGAAGAACGTGTATTTGGCGATGCCCAGCACCAGCAGGTTGAAGCCGATGCCGACCCGAAGCGCCCGGACCCCGGACTCGCCGCGCTTTTGCGCCCGGTCGATGCCGCGCCCGACCAGGTAATTGACGCCGATGGAGAACAGCAGCAGCAGCAATCCCGATACCTGCCCCCACGCGTAGAAGAGGAGGCTGGCGAGGAACAGCACGCAATTGCGGTGTCGGCGCGGACAGAGGTAGTAGACGGCCAGCAGAATCGGCAGGAACGCGAAGAGGAACGTGCTGGACGTGAACAGCATGCGACGCTTCCGGGGTCTTGCCGCCGGCCGAGTGAGAGAGCGGGGAGAATAACCTGCCGCCGGTCCACACCGGGTCCCGCTGCCGTCATAATGTCGGCCTCGAATGAGGCAGAGGAAGCTGCATGAAGTACAAGGACTACTACGCGATTCTCGGCGTGAAGCGCGATGCGACCGCCGACGACATCAAGACCGCCTATCGCAAGCTCGCGCGCAAGTACCACCCCGACGTGTCCAAGGAAAAGGACGCCGAGGCAAAGTTCAAGGAGATGGCCGAGGCCTACGAAACGCTCAAGGATCCGGAAAAGCGCGCCGCCTACGACCAGCTCGGCAGCCACGCGCCGGGTCAGGACTTCCGTCCGCCGCCCGACTGGGAAGGGCAGTTCGCGCAGGGGCAAGGCGCGGCTTCGACGACATCGACCTCGAGAGCCTGTTCGCCGGCCTTCGGCCGGCGGGCCAGGTCGCGGCGGCGCACGGGGCGCGCGCGGCGAACTACCCGATGGCCGGCAGCGACTACGAAGCCGTCGTGCGCCTTTCCTTCATGCAGGCGTTCCACGGCACGGAAATCGATCTCGAGCTCTCGACGCTCGAATGGAGTCCCGACGGCGGCGCGCGGCGCGTGCCGCATCGCGTCAAGACGCGCATTCCGCCGCGGTGTCGCCAACGGCGAAAAGTTGCGCGTCCCCGGCAAGGGCGGCAAAGGCGTCAACGGCGGCCCGGATGGCGACCTCTATCTCGACATCGAGGTCGCCGAGCATCCGGTCTATCGCGTGGCCGGCAGGGATGTCTACGTCGATCTGCCGCTCACGCCGTGGGAGGCCGATCTCGGCACGAGCGTGAAGCTGCCGACGCCCGCCGGCGCCGTCACGCTCAAGGTGCCGGCCGGCACGCGCGCGGGCCAGGAGCTGCGCCTGTCGGGGCGCGGCATGACGCGCGGCAGCGGTGCCGCGGGCCACCTGCACGCCGTCGTGCGCATCGAAGTGCCGACCGTCGTGGACGACAGGCAGAAGGCGCTCTACAAGGAGCTCGCCGACGATCTCCACCTTCGATCCGCGTGCCCATTTCGAGCAGGAGGCTGCCTGATGAACGCTCCCATCGAAGACGCAATGTACCTCGACGCGATTGCCGAGGTGACGTGGACGCAGATCGTGAGCGCGTCCGGGCTGCCCGAAAACGAGCTCGCGAGCTCGTGCGCTACGGCGCGCTGGTGCCGCGGGATCCGGATGCGCCGACGTGGACGTTCGAGGCGCGCTGGCTCGTGGTCGCGAAGACAGCCTCGCGCATTCGCCACGATTTCGAGCTCGATCCGCACGCCGTCAGCGTCGTCCTGTGCTACCTCGAGCGGATCGAAGCGCTCGAGGAGGAGCTCCGCGCGCTTCGGGCGCGCGCGGGCTGACCGGCGCTCGCGATGGCCGCCCGACACCCGACACGGCCGCGCTGACGCATGTGCGGCATCGCCGGTTGGTACCGTAGGGGCCGGCGCCCGGTCGCGCGCGAGACGATCGTCGCGCAGTGCGACCGCATCGTGCATCGCGGGCCGGACGACAGCGGGGATCTCATCGACGGCGATTTCGGCTTCGGCATGCGCCGGCTCTCCATCATCGACGTCGCGGGCGGCCATCAGCCGATCACCACGCAGGATGGTCGATATTCGATCGTCTTCAACGGCGAGATCTACAACCACCTCGACCTCCGCGACGACCTCGGCCGCGGCCGGCTTCGCGTTCCGGACGAAGAGCGACACCGAGACGCTGCTCGCGAGCTTCGTCCACTGGCAGGACGACGCCTGGCTCAAGCTCGAGGGCATGTACGCCGTCGCCATCTGGGACCATGCGGCCCGGACCCTGACGCTGGCGCGCGACCCGCTCGGCATCAAGCCGCTTTACTTCACCCAGCAGAACGACGGCCTCGCGTTTGCCTCCGAGATTCGCGCGCTCAAGGTGCTGCCCGATCATCGCTTCGATCATCGACGAGCGTGCCGTCCACGATTTCTTCAGTTTCGGCCACGTGCAGAAGCCGCGCTCGATCTACCGGCAGGTGCGAGCCTCGAACCGGGCACGTCCTTGCATCTCGGCCCGACCGGCGGCGCGACCGCCATGCGTTCTGGCAACCGCGCTTCCGGATTCGCGAAGGCGTGGCGGAGAACGACTGGATCGAGGAGACGCGCGAGCGGGTGCTGCAGACCGTCAAGCGGCACATGCTGGCGGATGTGCCGGTCGGCGCATTTCTCTCGGGCGGCGTCGACTCCGGCGCGGTGACGGCGGCGATGACGCGATCCACGAGCCACCGGATCAAGGCGTTCACGATCGGCTTTCCGCACTCCACCATCGACGAAACGGAGGCCGCGCGGCGCATCGCGGACCACCTCGGCTGCGAGCACATCGTGCTGCCGATGCAGCCGATGGCGGCGGCGGATATCTTTCCCGCCGTGCAGCGCTCGTTCGACGAGCCGTGCGCGGCCACCGCGGCGGTGCCGATCTGGTTCCTGTCGCGGCTCGCCGCGCAGCACGTGAAGGTCGTGCTGTGCGGCGAAGGCGGCGACGAGCTCTTCGCCGGCTACAAGCGGCAGCGCACCGCGCAGCTGATGCAGCGCTGGCGGCCGGTGATCCGGGCGCTGGGTCCGGTGGCCCGGCTCATCGATCGCCTGCCGCGATCGTCGTCCAGAAACTGGAACTACCTTCGGCAGAACGCGATGCGCTTTCGCGACGCGGCGCTGCTCGACAGCGGCTTCCAGCGCTTCTTCGCCGGCACGCAGATCACCTCGCCCGCGCTGCGCGCCCGCATCTACAATCCCGCGTTCTGGCAGCGGCAGGACGGGCCCGACGGATACGCGAAGCTCGAGGCCGAATACTTCGGCGCGCCGGAGCTGCGCGCGCTCGCCACCGCTGCAGCAGTTCCTGCTCGCCGATCTCACCGTGCACATGCCCGGCTCGCTCCTCAATCGGCTCGATCGCGCCAGCATGGCGCACTCGCTGGAAGCGCGCGTGCCGTTCCTTTCGCACCGCTTCGTCGACTGGAGCCTCACGATGCCGCTCGACATGAAGCTCAAGGGCAAGGTCGGCAAGTACGTGTTGCGCAAGGCGGCCGAGCCCTGGCTGCCCGCCGGGGCGCTCGACAAGCGCAAGCTCGGGCTTCCAGTTGCCGTTCGCGGAATGGTTCCGCGGCGACTTCAGCGACTTCGCGCGCGACGCCTGGCATTCGAGCGGCGCCGACGGCTCCGGATATCTCGACGCGCGGGAAGTCGACGCGATCGCCGGGGAGCACCGCGCAGGGCAAGGCCAACCACGGCCGCATCCTGTACGCCATCACGATGTTCAGTTGCTGGTGGCAGGATCAGAAGGCCGGTGCGGGACAACCTCCGTGCTGATCGATCTGCGCGAGCACGGCGACGCCGCGTTCGGGGAGAGCGACGTGTGCATCGTCGGCGCCGGCGTCGCCGGCATCATCGCTGGCGCGGCGGCTGATCGAGCTCGGGCACAGCGTATGCCTGCTGGAAAGCGGCGGCCTCGACTTCGAGCAGCCGACGCAGGATCTGTACCGCGGCGCGAACGTCGGCATGCCCTACTACGACCTCGACCAGTCGCGCCTGCGGTTCTTCGGCGGCACGCTGGGCATCTGGGGCGGCCGCTGCGCGCTGCTCGATCCCATCGATTTCGAGCGTCGCGACTGGGTGCCGCACAGCGGATGGCCGATCGGCCGCACCGATCTCGATCGCTATTACCGGGTCGCGCACGCGCAGTTCGAGCTGGGCGAATTCAACTACGAGCGCGACATCTGGTCGGCGCTCGGCGTCTCGCCGCACGCTTTCGATCCCGATCGACTCACCGCGGGCCTGTGGCGCTTCGACGAGAAGAGCGAGCGCTTCGGCACGTCGCGCTCGAAGGACCTGTTCGACTCGGCCGGCGTGCGCATCGTGCTGCACGCCAACGCCGTGCACGTGCAGGCCGACGCCGGCGCGCGCTCGATCCGCCACGTCGTGGTTCGCCCGCTCGACGGCAAGGCGCGGGAAGTGAAGGCGCGGCACTACGTGCTCGCCTGCGGCGCGATCGAGAACGCGCGGCTCCTGCTCGCCTCCAACGACGTCGAGGTCGAGGGCATCGGCAACCGCCGCGACCAGGTCGGCCGCTATTTCATGGAGCATCCGACCGGCCGGATCGGCCGCGTGCACACCGCCCGGCCCTACGAGATGTGGGACGCGTTCCAGAAGCGCTTCATGCCCTCCGGCCCGCCGCTCGCCCCGGTGCTGCGGCTGGGCGAGGCCACGCAGCGCGCCGCCCGCGCGCTCAACAGCGTCGCGACGTTCAAGCTGCAGCGCCCTCCCGCGCTGGGCGTGCCGCTCGGCAACCGGATCTACCAGAACCTGAAGCACGGCATCGGCCCGGATCGCCGCGGACGCGCGCTGGATCACGCCTATCGCGGCGTGCGGGCCTGGTTTCACCGCGAGATCCGCGGCGCGTTCGAGCGGCTGCGCGCCCGCACGGGCAAGAGCGGCCTCTACCTCATCGTGCGCGGCGAGCAGGCGCCGAACCCGGACAGCCGCGTGCGGCTTTCGAGCGAGCGCGACGCGCTGGGCCAGTTGCGCGCCGATCTCGACTGGCAGCTCTGCGACGCCGACAAGCACAGCGCGCGAGTGTTCGTCGAGACGTTCGACGCCGAGCTGCGTCGCCTTGGGGTTGGCCACGTCGAGCCGAGCGAGTGGCTGGCGAGCCCCGGTCCGCAGTGGCCGGTGGACCCGACCGTCGGCAACCATCCGATCGCCGGCTACCACCAGATGGGCACGACGCGCATGAGCGACGATCCGGCGGAGGGCGTGGTCACCGCCGACTGCAACGTGTTCGGCTACGACAACCTGTTCATCGCCGGCAGCTCGGTCTTCAGCACCAGCGGCTGGGCCAACCCGACGCTGACGATCGCCGCCTTGTCGCTGCGGCTCGCCGACCATCTCGACGCCGCGCTCCGTCGCTGACGTGCGATCGACGGGGCTTGGCGCAGCCCCAACGGCCGGATCCATGGAGTGCCGATGACGTAAGTCAAATGCACGTTCCGGCGGCCGGCATAGGATTGCCTCGGCCACCCCAACGATCTCGACGATGCATTCAGCAGCCCCCCGCACCGCCGTCATCCCGCTGCGCGAGCCGCTCTTTCGCGGCCCGCGGCGGCTCTCCATTGCACTCGTGGGTTTGCCCAACAGCGGCAAGAGCACGCTGTTCGCGTCCGTGGCGAGCACCTCGGTGCGAACCGGCGCGTTGGCGGGCACACGCAGCGCCTACAACGAATGCGCGGTGCAGATCGGCCTCGACGAGGCCCGGGTGATCGATCTGCCGAGCATCCGCTCGCCGCATCATCTCGAGTCGCAGGACCGCGCGGCGCTCAAATACCTGCTGTGGGGCGACGAGCGCCCGCCCGTTTCGCAGCACGAGCCGGGAGGCCCGCCGGCGCCGTTTGCGGCCCCGGACGTCATCGTGCAGGTGGTCGACGCCACGGCGCTCGAGCATCACCTGGAGCTCACGTTGAAGCTCGCGAAGTTCGGACGCCCGCTGGTGATCGCGCTCAACAAGATGGACGAAGCCGGCGAGCGCGGCACGTACGTGAACGCTCCCGTGCTGAGCGCGCATCTCGACGTGCCCGTGGTGCCCACCGCAGCGATCAAGGGTCACGGCATCGCCGAGCTGTTCCGCGCGGCGGTGCAGGCGGTGCGCGATGGCTCGGCCCCGCATGCGCCGCCGCCGAGCGAGCACATCACCGCGGCGCTAGAGCCGCTCGCGTCGCTCTTGAGCACGCCGGAGATCCAGCAGGCCTTTCGCGTGCCGCCGCAATTGCTCGTGACGCAGATCGCGGAAGGCGATCCGTACTTTCTCGACGAAATGCAGCAGCACTTTCCCGCGTGCCTGCCGGAACTGCGGCGGCGGCTCGCGCGCGCCGCGCAGGCGCTGCCGCGCCCCTTGACGGAAGAGCTGCACGCCGACCGTCACCATCGCGCGGCCACGCTGTTCGAGGCGGCGACCCGTCTCGGCCCGCCGGGCGAAGACCGCGGCTGGCGCTATTGGCTCGACGAATTGTTCCTGAGCCCGCGCTGGGGTTTCATCGGCAGCGTCGCCGTGTTCGCCGCCGTCCTGTTCGTCGTGTTCTACGTCAGCGGCTGGATCGACAGCGAAACATCGGCGCGCCTCGCGACGTGGGCGGCGACGTGGCAGCCGGAGTCTACCGCCGGCGTCGTCGGCCGCGCCGTGGTCGACGGCCTGATCGGGCTCGTCGGCATCGTCGTGCCGTACATGATCCCGCTCGTGCTGCTGCTGGTGGCGCTGGAAGAGGTCGGCGTCATGGCGCGCATCGCGTTCGCCGTCGACCGGATGTTCCACCGGATAGGGCTGCACGGCGGCGTCGCGGTGCCGTTCCTGCTCGGGCTGGGGTGCAATGTGCCGGCGATTGCCGCCATCGGCAACACGACCAAGGGCCGCGAGCGCGTGATGGCCTCGCTGCTCGTGACGTTCGTCCCCTGCTCGGCGCGCTCGGCGATCATTCTCGCGCTGGCCGGCAAGTACCTGGGCGGGCTGGGCGTGGTCGCGATCTTTCTGCTCACCATGGCGGTGATCGCCCTGCTCGGGCAGGTGCTGCGCCGCCGCTATCCTCGCGGCGGCCCGGGCCAGGTGCAGGAAATTCCGCCTTACGCGCTTCCGCGCTGGCTGCCCATGCTGCGCGAGACGTGGGAGCGCACGCGCGACATCCTGACCATCGTCACGCCGCTGTTGATCGGCGGCAGCGTGGTGCTGGCCCTGCTCGCGCACTTCGGCGCGGATCGCCTCATCAACGTGCTGCTCTCGCCGATCAGCCACTGGTGGCTCGGCCTGCCCGTGGCGCTCGGCGTGCCCATCCTCTTCGGCGTGCTGCGGAAGGAATTGTCGCTGCTGATGATCTACCAGGCGCTCGGCAGCTTCGACGTCGGCCAGTACCTGGACGCCGTGCAGATCACGACGTTCCTGCTGTTCCTGACGTTCTACGTGCCCTGCATCTCGACGTTCGCCGTGATGGCCAGGACGATCGGCCGGCGGGAAGCGCTGTACTCGGTGTCGCTATCGGTCGGCGTCGCGCTGCTGGTGGCCGGGCTCGCGCGCTTCGGCCTCGAGGGCGCGCGCCTGCTGCTGGCGTGATTCGCGGCGTAGCTCTCGGTACTGCGCCGTCGTACACGTGCAGGTCATGAACGTGCCAGAACCGCCAGGATGTTCACGAGCATCCGGGGTGCGCGGTCCGGGACACGCTTGATTTCCGCCAGGAGCTCATGGACGGTCGCGGTGCCCGGCAGCCCTGCCCATATTGACAGCTGCTCGGCGGTCGCGCTCACGTAGGCCATGCTCCAGGAGCGGAAGGCCCGCTCATCGATCTCGGCCTCGTGGATGATCTTGACGGAATGGTGCCGAGTGTCGTTGGCGATGTTCGCCATCAGGCGGCGGACAACGTCTTCCTCTCCCTCGATGACCTGAAAAAAGACGCCATCGACGTAGAGAAGCGCGCCGCTCACGTCGCGTGCCTGATTGCCGACTCGCGCATCCGCGAGAATCTCTTCGAGGCCGGCGACCGACATGGGCTCCGCCGCTTGCGAGGCATACATGATCTGATATGGCATTCCTGCGCTCCCTGGCTCCTGACGCATCCCGACGAAACGGAGGATGACAGAAAGTGGGATGCATTGGTACGCGTCAGGATCGCTCTCCCTGTAACAACCAGGCGGACGCCGCACGCCGCACGCTCCCGCGGGCCCACGCCCGAGCATTGAGCCAGCGGTTGAGGCGGCTCGCAGGCTTGCGCCGCGCGCGTTCGGCCGCGAGCGCCCGGGCCAGCTCGTCCCGCTCCCCTCGCAGCGCGGCTTCGAGCAGCGTGAGATGGATGAGATCGCACTGCGCGACGCTGCCGCCGCAGCGATCGGCCGCGGCGCGAATCGCCGAGATCGACTCGACGGCGCTGTCGTAGTCGCCGCGGCAGAACGCCATGATGGCCGCGATCAGGTACTCCGCCAGCACGAGCTCCTCCATCCCGCTGCGGGCGCGGAGCATCGCGTCGTCGCGCAGCCGCTTCGCCAATCGGCCCGCCCCGACGTGCTCGTCCGACGATGCGAGCGCCATCACCGCGTGCACGAGGTCGAAGGCGCGGTTGCCGACGGTGCTCCGGCGCCGCCACAGGCCCGCCACCTCGCGCCACCGCCGCGTGGAACGGGTCCCGCGCAGTTGCAGCCGCCACAGCAGCGCGGAGGCGTCGACGAGGCCGTTGTTGCCGCCATCGAGTTGCGACGCGATGAAACGGTCATAGGTCGCGAGCGCCTCGGAGGCGGCATCCGCGTCGAGCTGGAACAGCGCCAGGTGCCATGCGAGGTGAATGCGAAAGCCGGCATTGGCGACCCAGGTCGGCTTCGTTCTCTCGAGCCACGCGATCCCCTTTTCGGGCGGGCCCCTCATCTCCAGGACGTGGGCGATCACGTGGATTGCCGAGGCGTTGTCGGGGATGATCTCGAGCGATCGCTCCGCCGCCTCCATCGCGAGATCGTAGCGGCCGGTCTCCTCCAGCCCGAACGCATGCATGCCGAGCACGTACCCGTACTCGGGGTCCCGCGCGTCCCAATGCGGCAGGACAGCCGCGATGCGCTCGCGCATCGTCTCGCGCCAGCCGAGGCGGAAATCGAGCCCGTGAGCCACGAGCAGCGCCAGGCGGTCGCGAGGGTGGTCGCGGACGAGGTCGCCATAGAGGCGGGCCG
This sequence comes from uncultured beta proteobacterium, assembly GCA_963724545.1. Classification (GTDB taxonomy): domain Bacteria; phylum Pseudomonadota; class Gammaproteobacteria; order Burkholderiales; family Casimicrobiaceae; genus CAIWHR01. Next base: position 54,360 of record CAVRVC010000021.1, on the reverse strand, counting down.
CGCGCGCAATTTCACCGTCGAGCCAGTGGTGCGCGGCGACGGCATGCCGCTTTTCGCGCTCGTTCGCGCCGGGGTTGGATTCGATCGCGGCCACCGACACGGCGAGATCCGTCGCATGCGCGTCGGCGCCGTTCAGCACGATCGCCCCGGCGCGAAGGCAGTGGCCGGCGGCAAAGTCCGGATCGCGCTCGAGCGCAAGCGCGATGGCGGGCAGCGCATGGCCGTCCGAACGGAACAGGCCGCGCAGCGCGCGCTCGTACTGCTCGAGCGAAAGCGCGTCGGCGTTCGACGTGATCAATCCAGCGGAATCGGGAAGTGTGACCATGGCGCAAGGTTAGAACGCCAGGGTCGCAGCGGCATTTCAGCGCAGGACCAATTTGGTTTCGTTTGTTTCAGCCGGCGGGCGCCAGCTTGCCGTTCGCCGATACCTCGGCCACGACGCGGCGCACCTCGGTGGGCAGGAACGGCTTCTCGATGACCGGGCGGCCGCTCTCGTCCACGAACTCCCGCAGTGCCGTGGCAAGCGTATCGCCGGTCACGAAGACGACGCGTCCGATCTGGCCCGGCCAGCGCCGTTCGATCTCCCGGTAGAGGGCACGCCCGTCGAGATCGGGCATGCGAATGTCGGTGAGGATCACGTCGAAACGCTGCACCGCCATCCGCTCCAGAGCTTCGCGTCCGGAGTTGGCGGTGACCACCCGATGCTCGTCGCTTTCCAGGATCTCCGCCAGCGCGTCGCGAATCTCCGGCTCGTCGTCGACGACGAGTATCGTGCGCCGGCTTGCATCGTGCTTCGGGAGCGGTTCCGCATCGGCGTCGCCCGCCTCTACGGCGCCGACGGGCAGCGTGATCGTGAACGCGGCGCCCCCGTCGACCGGACAATCGACCCTGATCGTGCCGCCGTGCGCTTCGACGATGCCAAGACTGACCGCCAATCCGACGCCGGTGCCGACCCCGGTGGGCTTCGTGGTGAAGTAAGGCTCGAACACCCGCGCGCGAAGATGCTCCGGTATGCCGGGCCCGTTGTCGGCGACCTCGATGCAGACCACGTCGGCGGCGGAGTCGAACCACGTGGTCACGCGTATGCGGCGCATCGCGGGACGGTCCTGCAGCGACTGCTGCGCATTGATGATCAGGTTGAGCAGCACCTGATGGAGCTGGTCCGCGTCGGCCAGGATGGGCGGAATGTCGGCGCCGAGATCCAGCGCCACCTCGATGCTGCTCGTCCGGATCGCATAGCTCGCGATGTCGAGCGCCGCCGATACCACCTCGTTGACGGCGACCGGACCCCGCTCGGGCTGCTGCTGCCGGGCCATGGCGAGGAACGTGCGCACGATGCGAGCGCAGCGCTCGGCGGCGGTGCGGATCTTGAGCGCCGCCACCTGGGTTGCCGAATCTCCCCGTTCCTCCAGCAGCACGGCCCGGGCCACGACGACCGAAAGCGGATTGTTGAGCTCGTGGGCGACGCCCGCCAGGAGCGAGCCGAGCGCGGCAAGCTTTTCGCGCTGGTACAACGCCTCGCGCTGGCGCGTCAGCTCCTCCGCGGAGCGCTTCTTCTCGGTGATGTCGCGGGCGATGGTCAGCACGTGCGGCTTGCCCTGGTACTGCATCGGAATCCCGTGCACGTCGAGCTCCAGCGGGGAGCCGTCGCGGCGCCGCTCCGTCACTTCCGAGTGGAGCGATTCGCCGGCGGTCGCCCCCTTCAGGAACTCGGGACGATACGACGGTCCGGTCCAGCTGCCGGGCGGCATGGCGGAGAACTCGCCGTCGCTGTAGCCGTACATGCGCCACAGGGCGGGATTGGTATCCACGATCTCGGCCGGCGGCATTCCACAGCGCCAGGCCGTCGATCGACGCGTTGAACATGGCACGGTATTGCTCCTCGCTTGCGCGGAGCGCCTCCTCCGCCACCTTGCGGTCGGTGATGTCGCGCGCCAACGCCAGGATCCGGTCCTGGCCGCCGATCGTCACGCGCTTGCCGAACACCTCCTGCCAGCGCAGCGTGCCGCCTTTGGTCTTCCCATGCCACTCGACGCGCAGCTGCTCGCCGGAAACCGCGCGCGCGAAGAGCTCCATCGCACCCTGGTGGGTATACGGATGCGCGCCCGAACCGAGCGCGCCGAGATCGAGCCGGTGGAACTCCTCGCGACTGTAGCCAAACGAGGCGGACGCCTTGGGGTTGGCATCCACGATGGCCGCGGTTTCGATGTCGATGACGAAAATGGCATCCTCGGCGGCGTCGAATATCGCGCGGTAGCTCGCCTCCGACACGCGCAGGGCCTCATCGGCGCGCTTGCGCTCGGCGATGTCCTTGGAGATGGCAAGCGCCATGGCGTCGAACGCGCGGCTCAGCCGGCCGAGCTCATCGCCTCCCCTGAGACCGCTGCGGGCGGAAAGGCGGCCCTCGGCGAGCTCCTCGGCGGCATGCACCAGCCGCGCGGTCCGCCGCGTCAGCAGGAAGTGGAACACCAGCCACATCGCGAGCGCGAGCGCCGTCACCCATCCCGCCCAATAGAGCGACTGCCGGAGCACCTGGGCGCGCGCTTCCGCCTTGTAGCGCTTGAGGTCGTAGGCGAGGAACAGGCTGCCGGTCCGAGTGGGACGGAGCTCGTCGGGCTCACCGCCCATCAGAATGCCGGCATAGCCCAGCAGCTCGTTGCCGTCCGCGTCCACGGTCATTCCGGCGCGACGCTCGCGGACGGCGACGGCGGCCGGCTCGAGGTCGAATTGCGGCAGGACGGCGGCGATCGGCTGTCCCAGCCACACCCGTCGGGTCGCCTCGATCACGATGTTCCGATCGTCCGTCAACGCGGCGAGCGTGACCTCGTGGTTGTGCGCCAGCACCGCGATCTCGCGATGCGCCGCCGCGGTGTTGCCCTTCAGCAGCAGGTACTCCAGCGTGCTCTGCAGACGGGACATCTCCTGGGCCAGTCGCTTGCGGCTGCCCTCCTCCGCCGCGCTTTCCGCCTGGGGCACGTGATAGAGCAGGTTCACCGTGCTCAGGATCGCGGCGAAGCCCAGCAGGATGAGCGGGACCGTGAGCTTGAGGGTTGCCGTGACGCGCATGATCACTCTTCCCCGACCGCCGCGCTCCCGACACTCATTTCGGCAACTCCGCGAGCGGGCCCGGCGCGAGCACCGCCTCGATGTCGAGCCCGGCGCGCAGCAGCTTCGCGTCGACCATCAGGTTCATGAGCCTGCGACCCGAGACCGCCAATTCCGGCGTCGGCCCGCCGAGCATCCTGAGATTCTCCTCGCGGGTCGGAACGTGGAGCCCCTTCTGCGCTTCCAGGAACTGCTCGCCGGTCGTCTGCTGGCGTTTTCCCATGCGTCGCGCGGCGTCCTTGGGATCGCGCTTCATGTAGTCCGTCGCACTGAACCATCCGGCAAGCAGCGCCTGGATCGCCATGGGCTGCTTCGCGATGACGCTCGCGCGGACTGCCACCAGGTCGACGATCTCGCCCGGAATCTGCGTGCTGTCGAACAGAATCGCGGCGCCGGCTTGCAGGAACTTGGCGCGATAGGGGTCGAACGTGACGGCGCCATCCACCGAGCCCATTTCGAAGGCTTTCGGCTGCTCGTTGGACTCGAGGTGCACCACGTTGACGTCGCTCGCCTGCATGCCATTGAGCGCAAGGGCGCGGCTTAAGACGAAGGCGCCGAGCGCGCCGCTTTCCACGGCGACCGACTTGCCCTTGAGGTCGCGCATCGTCTTCATGCCGGCGCGGCCCACGACGACGTCGGCCCCATGCGACACGTCGACCACCAGAATCACCCGCGGCTGCAGCCCGTCGACGGCGAGTCCGAACAGCTCGTCCAGGCTGATGACCATGCCGTCGATGGCCTGGTTGCGATACGCGCGCAGCACTTCGCTGGCCGATGGATACTCGACCAGTTGCACGACCTCGGGATCGAGGTGGCCCAACTCGCGCGCGAGATAGAGCGGCTCGCTGCCGATCCAGACATTCGTGCCGATGCGCAGCGCCGTTTCCGGCTCGCGGGCGCATCCCGACAAGCAGAGAAGAAGCGCGACGATCGCGACGACGCCAAGGCGCTGGATCGTTCCCAGAGATCTCTTCATTTTGGTTCCTGACCTCCATCCGGCACAAAGATGTAACCCTCGTTGCGTATGGTCCGGATGTACCGGGGATGCTCGGGATCCGGCTCGACCTTCTTGCGCAGCCGCATGACGCGCAGGTCCACGCTGCGGTCGAACGGGTCCCAGTCGCGCTTCTGGCTGAGATTGAGGATGCGCTCGCGCGAAAGCGGCCGGTTGGGCTGTTCCGCGAGCGCCTTCAGCAGATCGAATTCGAGCGGCGACATCGCGACGTCCTCGCCCTTCTCGTCGGTGAGGCGGTGGGCGGCGAGGTCGAGCACGCAGCGTCCGACGCGCACCCTTTCCGCGCCGATCTCCGCGCGGCTCGACGAGGACGTGCGGCGGAGCACGCTCTTCACGCGCGCCGCCAGCTCGCGGGGGTCGAACGGCTTGGGGACGTAGTCGTCGGCGCCCATCTCGAGACCCACGATCCGGTCCACGACCGTCGCGGCGGACGTCAGCATGACGATCGCGATCCTCGCGTAACGCTCGCGCAGATGGCGGGCGAGACTGAGCCCGTCCTCGCCCGGCATGTTGATGTCGACCAGCGCCAGGTCGATCGCGTGCTCGGCGGCCAATGACTTCGCGACGCTGGCGCTTTCGGCGCCGAGCGTGGCATAGCCGTGACCGGCGAAGTATTCCTCCAGCACCTCGCGTACGTCCGGCTCGTCGTCGACGATCAGGATGGTGGCTTTCGGATTCACGGACGTGTCCCGCTCCTGGGCCCGCCCGCCGGGTGACCGATTCACCCGCGGTGGCCGGACCGGCAAATCGTACAACGGCTGCGCCGCTCCGGGGGAAGCCGGCGCCCGGGCCGGAGCTCGCTGAAACAAATGAAACAAAACCGGTCCCGCCGCGACGTTTCCCCGCAACACCCGCCCTGCAGACTGCAGCGCACGCTCGCGGCAGCGGAGCATCCGCGCGGCACGACAAGCGGTGCTGAAACACAGGAAACAAATCTGGCCCTCCGGTGAAATCCTGCTGCCGCACATGCCCGCTAGAGTGGGCATCACTCCGGGTCTCACCGAGGCTTCGGACCCCAAGGCGCCAAGGCGCGGCAACACAAGGAGACATTCATGACAACCAGCACTCTGCGTCACGACGCCGCGGCGCAATGCACGGCGGCACCCAACGTGCCGCCGGAAACGTAGACCGGACCCCGGACCGCTTCGCAGGGAGCTCACCATGTCCGCCCTTCATTCCACCAGGAGATTTGCCATGTCCGTACCACAATCCATCCTCCAAGCCCACGTCGACTCGGCGCGTTACGCGAAGTGCGTCGAGGTATCGAAGCGCGTTCGATTCGACATCGACCGCGACGTGATTCGCGGGCGAAGCTTCGACTTCGGCAAGCGCTTCCTGCCCGACGGGCTGTCGAAGGTCGACCGCCTCACGTTCCTCACGGCCGACGAGCAACGCCTGCTGAGCCAGATTCAGGGCCGCACCTACGCCAACATGTTCGGCCTGGTCGAGCGGTTCATCGCCGCCAAGGTCCTCGACGTGAGCCGCGAGTACGCGCTCGGCGACCAGAATGCGCTGCAGGCGCTCGTGCGCTTCGGCGACGAGGAGATCAAGCACCAGGAGATGTTCCGCCGCATCGAGCGCATGTGCGCGGGCGGCATGCCCGGCGGCTACACGTTCGTGCCGGAACCCAATGCGGTCGCCTCGGCCGTGCTTTCGAAGTCCACGTGGGCCGTGCTGGCGCTGACCTGCCACATCGAGCTCTTCGTGCTGGCGCACTACCGGGAGAGCATCGACACGGACGCCAACGTGTCCGAGCTCTGGAAAGACGTGTTCCTGCACCATGCGAGAGAGGAATCGCAGCACGCGATCCTGGACGAGATGGAGTGGGTGCGCGAGGACGCCAAGCTCACCTCGCAGGCACGCGATGCGGCCGTGGACGACCTGATCGCGCTGGTGGGCGCGGTCGACGGCATCCTGCAGGCCCAGTCCGCGGCGGACGCGCACTACTTCGTCCAGATCTGCGGGCGGCCCATGACGGCAGTCGAGGTCGAAGCCGTGAAGGCGACCGTTCTCGCCGCCTATCGCTGGCAGTACATCGTCTCCGGTGTCCAGGAGCCGCGCTTCAAGCAGGCGCTCGGCGGCATGATCACCGAACGGCAAGGCGCGCGCATCGCCGGGGCGCTTGCGCCGATCCTGGCCTGAGCATGGCGATGAACGTCCTGTCCGCCCCCGCGCCGGTGATCGCGCTGCATTGCTCGGGTGCCGGCGCCGGGCAATGGCGTGCGCTGGCCGACGTGCTCGGCGCGCGCCATCCGCTGATCGCGCCCGAGCACTACGGCTGCGAGAGCACGGGGCCGTGGACGGGGGAGCACGCTTTCACGCTTGCGGACGAGGCGGAGAGGACGATCGAAATCATCGATCGCACCGACGCCAACGTGCACCTCGTCGGCCATTCCTACGGCGGCGGCGTCGCGTTGCGAGCGGCCGTCGAGAGACCGGACCGCATCGCGGGCCTCACGCTCGACCCGCGCACAAGGTGCGAAAGGATTGATATGAAGAACCCCAAGACATGGTCGAGCCCGACCCCGCATCGCAACCTGCCCGCCGCGTGCGCCGCTGCGCTCGCCGCGATCTTCACCGTCTCGCTGCCCGCCGGCGCCGATCCGGTCAGACCGCCGCCCGTGCCCGCCAACCTTCAGGTGCCCGCGGGGAACAAGGCTTTCCTCGTCGGTCACGCCATCGGCACGCAGAACTACAGCTGCCTCCCTGCAGGCGTGGATGCCGAAGGCCACCCTCGCTACGCGTGGACGCTCTTCACGCCGCAGGCGACGCTGTTCGCCCACAATCTCAAGGAGGTCGCGACCCACTTCTTCAGCCCCAATCCGCTCGAGGTCAGCCCCAGTCCGCTCACGGATGGCCCCGTTCGCGCCACGTGGCAGGACGCGAAGGACGCGAGCACCGTTTGGGGCAAGGTGATGCCCGGTGATTCTTCTGCCGATCCCGCCTTCGTCGCACCGGGTGCCATCGCCTGGCTTCGGATTACGATAGTGGGAGCCGAAGAGGGACCCACGCGTGGCGACGCCCTGACGCTGACCACCTACATCCACCGGCTCAACACCTCGGGAGGGCTCGCGCCCTCGACAGGGTGCGCCGCGCCGCCCGACGTCGGCAGCCAGGCCTTCGTTCCCTACGAGGCCGACTACGTGTTCTACAAGTAAGCAGGTCGCAACCGCCGCCGGCGTGCGTTACGCTGTCGGCGTGAGATTGTCCGCGCCCGCAGTCGAGCCAACCGTCGCCGCCGTCGTTCGCGAACAGACCGGAGTCGCGTGGTCGCTCGCGCGCCGGCTGTGCGCCGAAGGGCGCGTCACGATCGACGGCGAGCGCTGTCTCGATCCCGTCACGCGCGTCGCGCCGGGGATGGTCGTCGTCGTCGACCCGCGCGCGCCCAGGCTTCGCACCGGTCCGCTCGCCGAGAGCGCGATCGTCCATTGCGACCGCGACGTCGTCGTCGTCGACAAGCCGGTCGGAATGCTGAGCGTTGCCGACGAAGCGGGCAACAAGGACACGCTCGCCGACCACACCCGGACTCTGCTGCGGCGGATGGGCAGGCACGGCGTCGACGCGAAGCTCGGCATCGTTCACCGTCTCGACCGGGAGACGAGCGGCCTCATGATGTTCGCGCGGACGGCGCAGGCCAAGCGGGCGCTGGCGGTGCAGTTTCGCGAGCACACGATCGATCGCGTCTACCACGCGATCGCGCACGGCGCCGTCGTCGCGGGACGGGTCGACACGTATCTGCTGCCGGATCGCGGCGACGGACTCCGCGGCTCGCACGGACATTTCCGGCGTGCGGAGGGCGACGCTCCAGCCGACGCGAAGCGCGCGGTGACGCACGTCCGTCCGATCGGCGCCCTCACGCGCGCCACGCTGGTCGAATGCCGGCTCGAGACCGGACGGCAGCATCAGATTCGAATCCACCTGTCCGAGCTCGGCCATCCGCTCGCCGGCGAACGCGTGTACATCCGCGACTACACGGGCCCCACGATCGCGGCGGTGCGTCCGATGCTGCACGCCCGGACGCTCGGCTTCGCGCATCCCCGTACCGGGGAGCGCATGGTGTTCGAGCGGGAACCGCCCGACGACTTCCAGGCGATGGTCGAATCGCTGCGCCCGAACCGGCGTTAGCGCCCGAGCGGCGCGACGCAGCCGCGACGACGGCGCCGTCGCACGCTCAGTGTCGCGTGCCGCCCTTCCCCGGGCCCTTCGCCCTGGTCGGCACGGCCTCGACCGCCAGGGTGAAGGTCCGCTGCTCGTTCGGGTTCATCGCGCCCACGCCGATGAGCTTGTGCGCGATCTCTTCGCCACGATCGTTCGCGATCGACACGACGACCGTGTATTCCCAGGGTTCGCCGTCGGCGGGATGGCGGATGCTGCCTTCGATGCGCAAAGGCGTCAGCGCCGGCGCCGGAGGCTCTTCGACGACGGCGTCGGCGCGCAGGTAATGCCGGCACGCCGGACACACGATGGCGCTCTCGAGGACCGTCTCCCGGCAATGCGGACAATTGCGGGTCGCCCCGGGGGTGCCCGGGCGCACGCTGGTCATGAGCCTAGGCGCTCCCGCTGCCGTGCTTCCCGCCCTTGCCTTCGCCCCATCCGAAGTCGGCCTGACCGCGCATGCGCGCACCGGCCGCGACCGTCAGCGTGCCGGCCTTGAGGTCGCCGATGACCACGCTGCTCGGCAGCAATTCGATGTGCGCGGCTTCCTCGACGTTGCCTTCGAGCTCGCCCGCGATCGTGACCTTGGCGGCCCGCACGCCGCCCGTCAGCTTGGCGCCTGCCTCGATGGTGAGATCGCCCTGGACGCTGGCGTCGCCCTTGAACTTGCCGGCAATGCGTACACTGCCGCCGCCTTCGATCTTGCCTTCGATGGTGATGTCCGCGGCGATCAGCGATTCCTTCCGCGGGCCCGTGTCGGTGCGCACCGCCGGGGCGGGAGCCACCGCCGGGCTCGACACGAGCTCGGGCTTCGGCGGAGGATCGTAGCGCGCCGGCTCCCTCGGCTCGGGGGCGGGGGTGGGGGATTGCCGGGGGGCCGTATTGTCTTTCCAGATGGACATGGCGTGGGCCTATAGGGTGGACGGAACGCAAAGGCTAGCGCCAAAAGCAGGCGGTGGCAATGCTTATGTCATAAGTCGTGTCCGCCGGCCCAAACCCGTGATGTGTGCAAATCGCTCCGACGGCGCGGACGGCCGCCAAAAAATCAACGGCCTGCCCGAGGGCAGGCCGCCGCGCTATTCCCCCGCTTTATCAGTGGGTTTGCGAGTGCTCGCCGCCCGGCTGCGAGATCGTCGAGATCGCCACGCCGGCCGTCGCCGGGTTCTCCTTTCTGGCGAGATCGCCGAACGAGAGTATCCCCACCAGGCGCTTCTGGCGATTGACGACGGGCAGGCGCCGCACCTTCTGCTCGCCCATGTTGCGCGCGACTTCGTCGAGGCTCTGATCGTCGTAGCAGTAAAGCACTTCCTTGCTCATGACATCCTTGACCTTGGTCGTCGGCGCCTTGCCTGCGGCCACCGCGCGCACGGCGATATCGCGGTCGGTGATCACGCCGACCAGACGATCGTTGTCCTCGACCGGCAGCACGCCGGAATCGATCTCCGCCATGATTCTCGCGACGTCGCGGATACTCTGCTTCGGGGTCGCGAGGTGCACATCTCGGGTCATTGCATCGCTCACTTTCATCGTCTTACCTCCACAAACAGGTTGCCGCGGATTCGCGGCGACAAGCGGGCCACGCGGAGGAAGAAATTCTCCTGCCGCAACCCGTGCGAGGCATGTGACAGCGGATTGCGCGGCGGGTTCGGGCCACGTCTGTAGGACACGCCACCACAGCATTTCTGCCCGAGCTCCTACGGTTCGCGCCACAACGGGCCGCGCCCGCCGATGTCGAACCCTGCACCGGCTCATGGTTCGCGACCGGTTCTTCACAGGAGATCGAACGATGACCTCGAGACACCCGAAATGGATCGTTGCAAGCGCCGTCGCACTCGCCGTGACGAGCGCAGTCGCAGGGGAGATCACGCTTTACGAGAGGCCGGACTTTCAGGGCCGTCATGCGGTGGCGAGCGGCGACATGTCGATCGTGGCAAGCGAGGGCTTTCGCGACGCGGCATCGTCGATCGTCGTGCGCGACGGCATCTGGGAAGTCTGCACGGACGCCTATTTCCGCGGCCGGTGCGCCGAGCTCGTTCCCGGCAACTACCCTGGCATCGACGTCACCCTGAACGGCCGCATCGCGTCCGCCCGCCAGGTCGGTTACGCGGACCGCACGACGCCAGTCGCGACGGTGAGTACGCCTTCGATCGTCGTGAATCTGCCTCAGATCGTCGTCAATCCGCCGCCCGATGCGGCGCGCGCGCAGCCGGTCGTCGTGAACCCGCCGCCGGTCGTCGTCAATCCGCCGGTGACCGTCGCCGCCGACACGCGGCCGCTGTATGTGACGCCGTCGCCGGTCGTATCCGCCGTGCCGCCTCCCATCGGCCGCGCAATTCTGTACGAAGACCCGAATTTCGCCGGCGCATGGGTCGCGGTGGATCGTGGCGAGGCCAACGATCTCGACTGGGCGCACTTCACGAATCCGGCCCGTCGCGCGGCGTCGATCCGGGTCGAATCGGGCACGTGGCAGTTCTGCTCGGAGTTGGCATTCCAGGGGCAGTGCCGCGTTCTCGTGCCGGGCGACTATCCCTACATGCCAGGCGGTCTGACCGAGGGCGTCTCCTCGGCACGGCAGGTCGGGTATCCGGTGTATGGCGCGCTGGACGTCTATCGCCGCTAGCCAAACATCCGGAGGGAGATCGTCAGGCCGACAACGCTCCGCGGATAGCCGGCAGGTTTTGCGCCACAACCGCGCGCCCCTCCGCGATTGCCAGTTCCGCGCGATGGTACTCGAACGGACCCAGCTGTCCGAGCCGCGGCGCAAGCAGCACGTTCGGTGGCTCGCTCACCAGCCGTGCCTGCGCGATTCGCTCCTGCATGGCGTCGATCGCACCCAGAAGCGTGTCCACGATGGAGGGCGGCGGCGGTATCTCCCTGGGTTTCGCCGGACCCAGAACATTGAGCAACCGACGCCGCGGAGGCGGCGTTTTCGACATCCCCTGCGTGTCGAGCGGAAAGCGCCTGTCCATGTGCGAGCCGAGATCGACCGCTATCACGACCTCGGCGCCCATCGCGCGACAAAGGGAAACGGGGATGGGATTCACCACGCTGCCGTCGACCATGTAGCGACCGTCATGCCATACGGGCTGGAATAGTCCGGGCACGGTACACGAAGCGCGAACGGCGTCCGAAACCTTGCCCTCGCGCAGCCATAGTTCCTTGCCGGTCGCCAGATCGGTGGCAACCGCGGCGAACGGGAGCGCCAACTCCGAAAACTGGCACTCGACGAACTGCCCCTGGAACATGTTGAGCAGGCGGTCGCCTTTGATCAGGCCGCCGCGCAGTCCGAGGTCGAGGAGCCCGACGACACGCCTCCAGTCGAGCGACAGCGCGTACGTTTCGAGCTGCTCGATGCGGCCGGCGGCACACGCCGCGCCCACCATCGCGCCCATCGAGCACCCGGCGATGAAATCCGGTGCGATGCCCGCCTCGGCCAACCCCATGAGCACGCCGATGTGAGCCCAGCCGCGCGCCGACCCGCTGCCAAGTGCGATTCCGAGTTTGGTCCGCCGATGAAGGAATGACTTCATCACGCAATCGAACAAGCCCGGTTGCCCGGGCTGTTCGCCGCCGCAACCGGATCAGTCGAGCAACTTGATATTCGACGCCTGATCGCCCTTCGGGCCGGTCGTCGTGTCGAACGAGACCTTCTGGTTCTCCTGCAGGCTCCTGTGGCCGTCGCCTTGGATCGCCGAGAAGTGCGCGAACAGATCCTTGCCGCCGGAGTCGGGGGTGATGAAGCCGAACCCCTTGGCGTCGTTGAACCACTTCACTGTACCTGTACCCATGTCTCAATGCTCCTGTGAAATACCCGGACGGAAGTTCGCCCGGGGGCCGGAACTTCAAGGGAGAGAGACAAAGACCTGAGGGACACCGCAAATGCGGTTACGACCGACCAGCACTTTCACTTGACGAACCTGCATCCCATGCATACACGCATGCCGGAGGCAACGCAAGGAATATCTCTCGTTCAGCGCAGAATCTGGCTCAGGAACTGCTTCGTGCGCTCGTGCCGCGGGTGCTCGAAGAATGCCTTCGGCTCGTTCTCTTCCACGATCCGGCCCGCGTCCATGAAGATGACCCGATTGGCGACCTGGCGCGCGAAGCCCATCTCGTGCGTCACGACGACCATCGTCATCCCGTCCTCCGCAAGGTCGACCATGACGTCGAGCACTTCCTTGATCATCTCCGGATCGAGCGCGGACGTCGGCTCGTCGAACAGCATGATGCGCGGGTTCATGCACAGCGGCGCGGGCGATCGCCACGCGCTGCAGCTGACCTCCGGACAGCTGGCCCGGGTACTTGCCGGCCTGCTCCGGAATCTTGACGCGCTCGAGGTAGCGCATCGCGACGGCCTCCGCCTCCTTCCTCGGAATCTTGCGCACCCGTATCGGCGCGAGCGTGCAGTTGTCGAGGATCGTCATGTGCGGAAAGAGGTTGAAATGCTGGAAGACCATGCCGACCTCGCGGCGCACCTCGTCGATGCGCTTGACGTCGCTCGGTGAGCTCGATGCCGTCGACGACGAGGCGGCCCTTCTCGTGCTCCTCCAGGCGGTTGATGCAGCGGATCAGCGTCGACTTGCCGGACCCCGACGGTCCGCAGACGACGATCCGCTCGCCTTTCATCACCTTCAGGTGGATGTCCTTCAGCGCCTCGAAGGCGCCGAACGACTTGCTGACGCCGATCATCTCGATCGCGACCTCGGAGGGCGCGGTCGCGCGCGCGGCATTCGTACCGGAATCGTTGGCGGACGGGCGATCTGGCATGGCAGGCACTTCTCTCAAGGTCGGTACGAATCGACGCCTCGCGGCTAGACCTGTCCCAGCAGCTTCGGCACGAGATGCCGACCGAGCCGTCGTTCCAGTCGATCGGCAAGCCGCGACAGCGGCCAGCACAAGGTGAAGTAGATCACGGCGACCAGCGCGTAGACGGTGAACGGCCGGAACGTCGCGTTGTTGACCACCTGCGCCGCCCGCGTGAGCTCGACGAAGCCGATGATCGACGCGAGCGAGGTGCCCTTCAGCAGCTGCACGAGGAAGCCGACCGTCGGCGGGACCGCGATGCGCAGCGCCTGCGGCAGGATGACGAAGCGAAGCTGATCGCCGTAGCCGAGCGCCAGCGCCCGCGCACCCTCCCATTGGCCGCGCGGAATGGCCTCGATGCAGCCGCGCCAGATCTCGCCCAGGAACGCGCTGGCATAGAGCGTGAACGCGACGGCCGCCGCCGACCAGGGCTCGATCCGCAGGCCCAGCATGCTGGCGCCGAAATAGATGAGGTAGAGCTGCATCAGCAGCGGCGTGCCCTGAAAGATCTTGATGTAGGCCATGGCGACGGTTCGCGCCGGGCGCGACTTCGCGATCCGCATGAGCGCGATGATCAGCCCGAACGAGGCTGCCGCCGACGAAGGCGACGGCCGCCAGCGCGACCGTCCAGCGCGTCGCCTGCAGCAGGTACCAGAATTCGCCGAGCGTGAATTCGCGGATCACGCCTGCTTGCTCCAGGGCGCGAACAGCCAGCGATCGATCAGCGCGAAGACCGCCTGGAAGCCGAACGCCATGACGAGATACATGCCGGTCGCCACGAGGTAGAACTCGAACGAGCGGAAATTGCGCGCGACGATCATGTCGGTGACCGCGGTCAGTTCCTCCGCCGAGATCACCGAGACGACGCTCGAGGCCAGCATGATCAGGATGAACTGGCTGCCGAGCGCCGGGAAGACGGCCCGCAACGCCGGGATGAGCACGATGAACCGGAAGATCTGCCACGGCTTCAGACCGAGCGCCCGGCCCGCTTCGATATGCTCCCGCGGCACCGACTCGATGCCGGCGCGCACGATCTCGGTCGCATAGGCGCCGACGTTGACGACCATGGCGAGGAGCGCCGCCTCCGCCGGCATCAGCCGGATGCCGATCGACGGCAAGCCGAGATAGATCGAGCAGCAGCTGGACCAGGAACGGCGTGTTGCGGATGGCCTCGACGTACGCCTGGACGACGGCGCGCAGGGCCGGCCAGCGCGACGTCTTCGCCTGCGCGCACGCGATGCCGACGATGAGGCCGAGGAACATCGCGCCCGCGGACAGCTTGATCGTGAGCCACGCGCCCTGCAGCAGCAGGTCGAACTCGCGCCAGACGAAGCCGAACTGGAAGACGTAGTTCACGCCGCGCTCCCCGCTGCTTCACACTCTCCGGTCACGACGCGACCGGCCGGCCCGTCACCGGATAGAGCGGATCGGTGTAGCCGGGCGTCGAAGGATGCCCGGCCGCGACGAGGCGGTCGAGCAACGCTTCGTCGGCCGCGTCGAAAGCCTCGTCGGTCGCGGCGAGATAGGTTTGCAATTGCGCCTGCGTGTTGGGTCCGACGATCACCGAAGTGACGATCGGATTGGCGAGCACCCAGTTGAGCGCGAACCCGATCGCCGTGCGTCCGCGCGCCTCGGCGTGCTCCTTGATCGTCTGCGCGATGACCATCGATTCCTCGCGGAATTCGGTCATCATCATGCGCTTGTCCTTGCGCCCGGCCCGCGTCGCCGGATCCGGCGGCGCCTTGGGCCGGTACTTGCCGGTCAGCACGCCGCGCGCGAGCGGGCTGTAAGGCACGACGCCGATGCCGTGATGCGCGCAGACCGGCAGATACTCGACCTCGGGCATCCGGTTCACCGCGTTGTAGTAAGGCTGGCCGGCGACCGGGCGCGGGACGCCGGCGAGATCGCAGAGCCGCATGATCTCCGCAATGCGCCACGCGCGGAAATTGCTCACCCCCCAATGCCGGATCTTCCCCTCGCGCACGAGCGCGCCCATCGCATCGACCGTTTCCTCGAGCGACGTCGCGAGATCGTCGAGATGAAGGTAATAGAGGTCGATGTAGCCGGTCGAGAGGCGAGCGAGGCTCTCCTCCGCTCCGCGCAGCAGCCAGGTCCGGCCGTTGCCGCCGCGATTGGGCGGAGCAGGCGCGTGCCGACCTTGGTGGCGACGATCCACGAGTCGCGGTGGCTCCGGACGGTCTTGCCGACGATCTCCTCCGAGCGGCCGCCGCCATAGGCGTCGGCCGTGTCGATGAAGTTGATGCCGGCCTCGCGCGCCCGCTGCACGATGCGGTCGGCCTCGGCCTCGTCCGCCTGGTCGCCGAACATCATCGCCCCGAGACAGAGCGACGAGACCTCGAGGTCGCTCTTGCCGAGCCTGCGATGCGGCTCGGCATTGCCTTCGACTATCGACCCGCAGGTTTGGCGCGGACCGCATCAGAACACCGGCAGCACTTCCAGCGGCAGCTGGCGCCATTTCCGGCTGATCGCATCGAGCTCGCCGTTGTTCTTGATCGTGTAGACGAAGGTGTTGAGCCATTGCAGCTTGTCGATCTCGCCGCGGCGAAGGCCGATTCCGAAATGCAGCGGCCGCAGCACGATCTTGACCTGATAGTCCTTGCCGGGGTTGTTGCGGTTGAGCCGCTGATTGACGAGCAGGCCGGTGCCGCCGAGATCGATCTGGCCGGAGATCAGCGCCTGCAGCTCGGTCGCTTCGTCGTCGAAGCGCTGGAGCGTGAAGCCCTTCTCCTTCTCGAGCGGTGTCAGCATCAGGTCCTGCATGGCGCCGCGCGGCACGCCGACGCGCTTGCCCTTGAGATCGTCGACCGTCTTGACATTGACGGCCGCCGGCGCGACGAGCGTCGCCGCCTCGTAGGCGTAGGGCATCGAGTACCAGACCTGCAGCGCGCGTTCGGCCGTGATGCCGAACAGGCAGATCAGCACGTCGACGCGGCCGCTCAGCAGCAGCGGGATGCGGTTGGCGCCCGTGACGGGAACGAACTCCACCTTGACGCCGAGATATTTGGCCATGAGCCGCGCGACGTCCGGATCGTAGCCTTCCGGCTCGCCGTCCTTGCCGATCAGGCCGAAGATCGGCGTCGTCGTGGAGACGCCGACGACGATCGTGCCCTTCTTGATGATGTCGTCGATCGTCTGCTCGGCCGCGGCCGGACGCCGGCGCGTAGAGGACCGCGAAGAGCGCGATCGTGACCGCGGTCGCCAATCGCTGCAGCAGCTTGAACCACTTCGAACTGAGCATGGTTCCTCTCCTCGTTGTGCCGCTCGCTGGCGGCATTGCTCCAACCCGGACGTGCGGTCAGACCTCGCGTATCCAGACACTCATTTCCCCGGAATCGCGGTTGCTCCAGAAGCTGTACGGAATGGCGCGCAGCGTGGTCGGCTGCGTCTCCGGCGGATCGGTGTCGTAGAGAGCGCGCTCCTCCGCGCAACGGGTCGCCACCGCCGGCGCCGTCAGCATGCCGACGCCGCAGAGCAGATCGCTGTCGAAGTGCGCCTCGATGGGGCTGGACCGCGGCAATGCGATGCGATGCAGCGGCGCGTCGTTGTCGGCGCCCTCGAGGCAATAGACGATCGGTCCGCGCTTCAGCGCGACGCGGCCGACATCGGCCGCAACGTCGGGATGCGCGTAGATGCGCTCCGCCGGCATGTCGAGCGACAGCAGCACCACGTCGCCCTTCTGCCAGCGCCGTCGGACGTGCGCGTAACCGCGATCCATCACCGGCTCGATGGGCGACGTCGCTGCCGTTGATCGCGAGTTGCGCGGATCGGCACCAGCCCGGAATGCGCAGGCGCAGCGCGAATTCGACCGGCTCGTCCGGATCGACCGCGACGTCGATCGCGCCGTCCCACGGATACTGCGTCGTCTGCGACAACGTGACGTTCACGCCGCGCACCGCCAGGCGCGCCTCGCCGGCGATGTAGAGATGCACCGCCACTTCGTCGGCGCCGGTCGAATAGACGTACTGGCCGAGCGAGGCGACGAGCCGCCCGATGTTCGGCGGGCAGCAGGGGCAGCGATGCCAGGTCCAGCGGCGATGCTCGCCGCGGCTCGCGAGCGGGTTGTCGTAGAAGAAGTGCTCGCCGTCGAGCGCGAGGCCGCTCAGCGCGCCGTTGTAGAGCGCGAGCTCCATCATGTCGGCGTAGCGCGCGTCGCGCTCGACCAGCAGCATCCGATGCGCCCAGAAGATCAGCCCGACCGCGGCGCACGTCTCGGCATAGGCCGTCTCGTTCGGCAGGTCGTAGTCGGCGGTGAAGCCCTCGTTGCGCGCCGACGGCCCGAGGCCGCCGGTGACGTAGAGCCGCTTCGTCGTGAGGTCCGCCCACAGCGTGCGGCAGGCCGCCATCAGGCTCGTCGTCGTCGAACTCTCCGGCGAGGTCGGCCATCGCGCTGTAGAGATACATCGCGCGCACCGCGTGCCCGACGACCTGGCGCTGCTCGCGCACCGGGCACGTGCGACTGGCTGTACTCGTACGTGCCGTAATACTGCGCCGCCGGATCCTCGCCGCGCGCGATCGCCTCCTGGTCGAAATAGTGCGGCTGGCGGCCGCGCTCGTCGACGAAGAACTTCGCGAGGTCGAGATAGCGGCGCTCGCCCGTGAAGGCGATAGAGCTTCACCAGCGCGAGCTCGATCTCCGGATGGCCGCAATAGCCGCGCCGCTGCGTCGGGCCCGGGCCGAAGATCGTCGCGATGTAATCCGCGTAGCGCCGCATCACGTCGAGCAGGCTGGACTTGCCGGTCGACCTGCGCGTGCGCCACCGCCGCCTCGATCATGTGCCCGGCGCAATAGAGCTCGTGCCAGTCGCGCAGGTTGGTCCAGCGCTTCGCCGGCTCGCGGCGAATGAAATAGGTGTTGAAATAGCCGTCGGGCCGCTGCGCCTTCGCGATGCGCGCGATGAGGTCGTCGATCCGCGCATCGAGCGCGGGATCGTAGTGCGCGGCGAGCGTGTAGCTCGCCATCTCGATCCACTTGGCGATGTCGGAGTCCCAGTACATCACCGCCGTGTTCGGCCGGTTGTTGAACGGAATGCGCAACGGCCCCGGCGGTGAATCCACGTCGAGCGCTTCGAACAGGCCGTTCTTCTCGTACTGGGCGTAGAGGAACGGCACGGTGCGCTCGCGCACGGCCTGCTGGCGCGGCGCCCACAGCCCGTCCTGCAGCTCCACCGCGGTGAACGGCACCGCCAGATGCCGCGGCATCGCCGACGCCTCGCCGCCGGCTGCGGGACGGCGGCTCGTTCATGCCGCGCTCCGCGCGATCGTCCGTTGCGAGAGCGCGCGCCGGCCGCGGTTGCGGCCCCGCACGACGCGCGCGTCACGAGGCTGCACGGCAGGCGCACGCACGCCGCGCTGCTGCTTCCCGCCGTCGATCATGTCGAGGAGGAGCAGGCCGGCCTGCCGGCCGAGCTCGTGCAGGTTCATGTCGATCGTCGTCAGCGGCGGGCGCGTCGCGGCGGCGATGATCTGCCAATTGTCGAAACCGACCACCGCGACGTCGTCGGGCACACGAACGCCGAGATCGCGCAGCGCATCCACGGCGCCGCGGGCGATCTGATCGCTGCCGCAAAAGATCGCATCGATCTTCGGCTGCCGGGCGAGCAGGCGCGCGACCGCTTCGCGGCCCCACGTCTCGCTCCAGGGTCCGCTGCACGACGTCGTTGGTGCGCCACGGCAGTCCGCCCTGCTCGAGCGCCTGCCTTGAACCCGGCGCAGCGATGCCGCACCGCCTCGAAGTCCTCGGGCCCGGTGATGTGCGCGATCCGCCTGCGGCCGGCGGCGATCAGGTGCTCCCCGGCGAGCCGGCCGCCGCCGAGATCGTCCGGCAGGAGGCAGAGCGCCTTCGAATCCTGCACCTGCGCGAACGCGTAGAGCACGGGCACCGAATGCGCCGGGCAGCTTCAGCGCGGCGCGCGGATCGGTGCGGCGAGCGGTGACGATGATGCCGTCGACGCGCTTCGCAAGGAGCTGCTCGACATGCTCGCGCTCGCGGTCGGGATCGTCGGCGCCGTTGCACAGGAAGACCGACACTGCGCGCATCTTCGAGCGCGTCCTCGATGCCTTCGAGGACGGGAATGCTGAAGCGGCCGTAACGGTCGGTCGAGATCAGCCCGATCGTGAAGCTGCGGCCGCGCAACAGGCTCTGCGCCAGGTGGTTGGGCCGGAAATTGAGCCGCTTGGCCGGCCTGATGCACGCGCTCGCGCGTCTCCTCGCGCAATTGCCCCGTGCCGTTGAGACCCTTGGAGACCGTGCCGAGGCTCACCCCTGCCGCCGCCGCGACGTCGTGGATGGTCGGCGGCGCCGGTCGTGCCGCTTTCGGAGGACCTGCCGGTTTCATGGGCGGAGGGGACGGGGTGACCTCGGTCGTGCCGCGAGTATGGCAGAGAAATGCCGCGCCGGAAAAGGTTTTCCGTGAAGGGTCTTCGAACGCTCGGCCTTCGGGGGTAAGTGCGCCAACAGACGGACTCCGCAGCCCAGCGGGTCGACAATAAAACTTAGTGGGCGCAAGTCCTTGCGCTCCGCGCGACCAGAACGATTGGATCCGAAGTCGTTCTTTCAGAGGAGTTGGACCATGACCAGCAGCCATTCGAGATTGTTCGTTGCGAGCGCCCTCGCGCTTGCGGTAGCGAACGCATTCGCGGGACAGATCACGCTGTATGAGCGACCGGATTTGCAGGGTCGCTCCCTGGTGGCGAACGACGGCATCGCGCTCGTTCAGGGGCAGGGTTTCGGCAACACCGCCTCGTCGCTCGTCGTCGTCGACGGCATCTGGCAAGTCTGCACCGACGCGAATTTCAACGGGCGCTGCGCTGAACTGCCGCCTGGGAGCTACCCGGGAATCGACGCCACCTTGAACGGACGTATCGCGTCGGTGCGCCAGATCGGCTACGCGGACCGCCCGCGGCCGGAGGCGATCGCCCCGCAGCCCTACCCGAATCCGGTCGCGATCGCCCCGCAGCCCTACCCGAATCCGGTCGCAATCGCTCCGCGGGCCTACCCGAATCCGGTCGCAATCGCTCCGCGGGCCTACCCGAATCCGGTTGCAATCGCCCCTCAGCCGTACCCGAATCGGGTGCCTTCCGTCGTCAATCCCCCGCTCGTGACCGGCCGCGCCCTCCTGTACGAAGAGCCGAATTTCGGCGGTGCGTGGGTGGCATTCGATCGCGGCGAGGCGAACGATCTCGATTGGGCGCACTTCACCAATCCTCGCCAGCGCGCGGCGTCGATCCGCGTCGAAACGGGGACGTTCCTGTTCTGCACGGACATGGCGTTTCAGGGCGAGTGTCTGGTGCTTGGCCCGGGCGAATATGCGCAGCTTCCGGGACCGCTGGTCACGGGAATCTCCTCGGCGCGACCGGTTGGGTATCCCGAGTACAGCGCGAAGGACGTGTACCGCCGCTAACCGCGGTCAATACAGCGGCGGCGCGCAGAGATCGAAGTACACGCAGTACGGCCAGAACGCCGGAAAGGTGTAGAGCGGCTGGAGGAATCGCCGATGCCGCTCGGGCGCGGGATCGTGGATTCGAAAGTCTCGGCCTGCTCGAACGTTACGTCGGTCGAATCGTGTCCAGGCGGTCGACGCGCGCGAGCTGCGGAAACGCGCGCAGCCCTGCGGCGACCGCGAGCAGCGTGCCGATGCCGCCCACCACCACCGACGCCACGACGCCGAACCACGAGGCGGTGAGCCCGGACTCGAACTCGCCCAACTGGTTCGACGTCCCGATGAACATGGAATTGACGGCGCCGACGCGGCCGCGCATGTGGTCGGGTGTCGAAAGCTGTATCAGCGAAGAGCGGACGACGACGCTGACCATGTCGGCCGCGCCCATGGCCACGAGAAAGAGCAGCGACACCGGAAGCCAGCGCGACAGACCGAAGCCGATCGTCGCGACGCCGAAGACCGCGACCGCGACGAACATCGCGCGTCCCGCATGGCGCTGCAGCGGATGCCGCGACAGATAGAGCGCCGTCGACAAGGCGCCGACCGCGGGCGCTGAACGCAGGATGCCGAGTCCCCATGGGCCCGTCTGGAAGATCTCCTTCGCGTAGATCGGCAGCAGCGCCGCGGCGCCTCCCAGCAGCACGGCGACCATGTCGAGCGTGATCGCGCCCAGCACCGCCTGCCGGCTTCGTATGAACGACAATCCCGCGAACACCGACGCCAGCGTCACGGGCGCGCGGACCGCCGGCGGCCGCTCGTAGCGGATCAGCAGGAACAGTGTCGCCGCGGCGAGATACGCGGTGCCGCACGCGAGGTAGGTCCACGTCGGTCCGGCGACGTACAGGAAGCCGCCGACCGCGGGGCCGAAGATGATCGCAGTCTGCGACGCCGACGCGATGGACGCGACGGCGCGGGGCAGCAATCGTTGCGGGACGAGCGCCGGCAGGAGCGCCTGCATCGTCGGCATCTCGAATGCGCGCGCGCAGCCGATGACGAAGACCAGCGCGAAGATCGCGTGCTCCGTGATCCACCCCTTCGCACTGCCGACGGCGAGCGCCGTCACCGCCGTCACGTCGACGAACTGGCACACGCACAGCACGCGGCGGCGGTCGAAGCGGTCGACGATGTGCCCGACCACGAATACCAGCGCGAAGGCCGGCAGGAACTGCACGAGTCCGACGAGACCGAGGGCGAGCGCGCTGCCGGTCAGCGAATACATCTGCCAGCCGACCGCGACGGTCAGCATCTGGTACCCCATGATGGTTCCCACCCGCGCGAACCACAGGAACGCGAACGACCGGTGCGCGAAAACGGAATCGTGCGAAGACGACGGAACGTTCAAGGATGGCCCGTCGCGGAGCGCCGATCGGACGTTACGGCGAGGTCGCCATGCCTTTCTGCGTAGCGAGCGAGCGCCACCCCGGTGCGGGCAACGTAATCGGCGGCATGCGCGGCGTAGTCCGCGCCGGGCGCCGTCAGGCAATGCGCCGACACCATCGCCCAGGCAGCCTCCCGCAGCGCGCTCGCCACCTTCATCGCGTCGAACGCGCGCCAGATCCCGTCTTGCACCGGCTTCCCGAAATAGGTTTCGAGCAGGTTCCGATCGTCGTCGGTGGAGAACGCGCCGTTGGCGGCGAGGTTTGCAAGATCGAACATAGCGGTGCCGAAGCCGCCGTACTCCCAGTCGATCAGCCACAGGCGCTTGCCGTCGTCGACAAAATTTCCGGCCAGAAGATCGTGGTGGCCGAAGACGACAGGCAGCGCCGCCTGTGTCGCTTCGAGCGCCTCGGTCAGCGCCAGGTAGCGCGACAATTCGCCGTCGATGCCGCCCCGGGCGGCCCGCAGGGTGCGCGCATAGTCGCGGATGACATGGAAGACCCAGAAGATGTTCGCGGGCCCCGCGAGATGGCGTGCGACCTCGCGGTGGCATTGCGCGAGGAGCGCGACGATGCGCGCGATGTTCTCGCGCAGATCGGTTTCCGCGAGAGTCCGGCCGTCGATGTGCCGGAGCACCATGACGCCCGGCGCCGCATACACGACCTCGGGCGAGAGTCCGGCCGCATGTGCGGCCATGCTCGCCGCCAGCTCGCGGTCGCGGAAGACGTGGTGAACGGGGATGTCGCTGCCGCAGCGAGCGACGAATCGCTCCCGCCCGTCGCGGACGACGAACGCGGCATTGGACAGGCCGCCCCGCAGCGGCTCCACCTCCACCTTGCCGCGCCAGCACGGCAGCGCGGCGATCCGCGCTTCGAGATCGACCGCCGCCATCCGTCGCTGCCGCGTCAGTTCAGCGTCGCGGAGAAATTGGCATCCTCGCGGCAGCCGCCGCCGACCATAGGCGCCGAAAATTGGCCCTCGATGCCGAGCGGCGTCGCCCGCAGGTTGTACACGGAGGCGTCGGTGCTCAGGCCATCCGAGCACTGGTAAGTAGCAGCGGGGATGCCGCCGATCTGTCCCGTCTGCACGAGCGTACCCGCGAGCGTACACACGAGGGTCGAGCCGTTCAGGTAGGTGAACCTCATGCTGACGTTGTTGCCCGTCTGTGTCACCTGCAGGTTGTACACATCCTGGTACTGAGCGTTCGACGCATTCGAGCTGCAGCCCGAATAGGCGCCCGACTGGCCACCGACGTAATTCGCCGCCAGCGGGATCGGCGTCAGCGGCAGCCGCTCTATCGCCTTCATCACCGACGGGATGCCGGTCACGGTGTAGGTCAACGTGCCCTGGTAGTTGTTTGTCGTGCTGGGCGTGAACGTCGCCGTGCCCGCGGGCGGCGGCTCGTTCGGGTGGTCCGCGGCATTCCACGGCGCGGCGAAATACGATCCCTGGTGGAGATACATGGGGCCGGTGAACTTGGTCAGCCCGTCCCACGTCATCTGTGCCGTGTACCACGTCGGTTTCTTGTCCTGGTCGTAGATGAAGAACGTCGCGAAGATGAAATTATTGGACTGCGTGAAGATCACGCCCCAGCCCGACTCGGCGCGTACATACCAGGCGTCCGTGTAGTCGTAGTTGGCGGCGAGAGCGGGACGGACGGCAAGGAAGGCGAGAAGCAAGGTCGCGGCGAGAAGGGAAGTCGCGCGTCGGAGCGAACGTGACAACGAGGACATGAGGAACCCCTGACACTGTGAAAGCTCTATTGTAACTTTCGGGCGCTCGCCCATCGCGCGTCGGATCAGGCTGCACTGACGATCGACGCCACGGAGTATCCGACGTACCTATCCGCGGTCTACGACGACACGAAGCTGCCGGACAAGCCGCGCAACCTCATCGGTCTCGCCAAGGAGATCCCGCCGGCCGAGATGGAATCGCTGCTGCTCGCGAGCTACAGCGTGGACGACGAGGCGCTGCGCGCGGTCGCCAACCGGCGCGCCGAAACGGTCAAGGAGTGGTTCGCCGGCAAGGGAGGCATCGCGTCGGAGCGGATGTTCGTCGTCGCGCCGAAGCTCACTGCCGACGGCATCCAGGACAAGGGCGCGCTGACGCGCGTCGATTTCGCGATCCGATGACGCAGCGGCTCGTGCCGACGCCGCGCTAGGACCTGCGCGCGATGAAGTCGATCTCGACGAGCGCGTTGCGGGCGAGCCCGGTCACGCCGATGCACGTGCGCGCCGGCAGCCGGTCGGCGGGAAAGTACGAACGATAGACGTCGTTCATCGGGCCGTAGTCGCGCTCGAAATGGGTCAGGAAAGCGCGCACGGCCACCACGTGCTCGAGTCCCAGCCCCACGCCGCGCAGCACCAGGACGAGGTTGTCCATCACGCGGCGGGTCTGCGCCTCGATTCCGGCGGGCAGCGGCGCGGCATCGTCGCTCGGATCGGTGGGCATCTGGCCTGTGAGGAACACCCAACCGTCCGCTTCGACCGCGTGCGAGAACGGCGCGACCGGCGCCGGCGCGCCGGGAAGCATCAGGAAACGAAATTCGCTCATCGATTGCCTCGAAATCCGGCCTTGCGTCGAACAACTCTACAACTGCATTGACCCGACTAGGGTCGCCCATCGGCAACCTACTGATTGCAAAGCGAAATAACATCCTGGCGCGATTTCTGCCCGCGATTACTGGCGGTGACGATCTCGCCCATTCCCGCTCTTGGAGAGACGATACCGAAGACGTCGTCGGCTCATGGTTCGACGGCACGCACGTTCACGGCTTCTTGTACGACAGGGGTAGCACCAAGTTCCTTCCGTTCGATGTTGCCGGCGCCCTGGATACGCAGGTCTTCGGCATCAACGACGCGGATCGATCGTAGCTATTCCGACGGCGAGATCCTTCACGGCTTCTACGCGACTCCTACGGTTCCCGAGCCCGCTACGCTCGCACTCCTGGGTGTTGGTCTCGCGGGTCTGGGCCTTTCGCGTCGGAAGCGGTAGGCGACCTCTACCGCGTGCGAGAGCGGCGTCGGCGCGCCCCGATTGCGTCGCGCATAAAGCGTCGCCGCGATCAGCCCCGCACTTTCAGCCTGTCGTCAACCTGTGTCACGCCATCGACCGAGCTGGCGATCTCGATCGCGCGATCGCGAAGCGCCGGCGAGTCGACGTGACCCTTCAGCGTGACCGCGCCGTCCTCCGTCACCACGACGATGTGCTGGGACTGCAGCTTCGGATCCGAAAAGATCGCCGCGCGCACCACGACCGTCAGCGACGAGTCCTCGACCGCCTGATCCGTGCCGGGGGGCTCTTCGTCGCCCTTCGCCGCCACAGCGGCCGATGCGAGCTTCAACTGTTGCGCGGGATCCGCGTCACGGTGAGTATCGCACCCCGCCGGCAGCAACGCTACCGCCGCAAGCAGCACCGCAATGCACCATCTTGATGCCGTGTCGACCATGATTTCCGGCTGAGGGATGAACGGACGAATATCCATTCACGTCGGGTAGGTTCGACCGCGGCGAGCGGCCGCGGGTTCCCCGGCCGGAAAGGGGGCCTACTTGAGCTTGCCCCGCCCGGCGACGCGCCAAATCGATGCAATGCGCCCGCCGCGAACGCCCACGATTTCCTCGTGCAGGTGGACCGTGGTGTCCGAATAGCCGACGATGAACTCGATCCTGTCGCCGATCTTCGGGGACGCACACGGCTCCTCCAGCTCGATCTTGATGTGCTCGGCCGAAAGCTTGACCAGGCTTACCGGCGGAAGGCCGCGCGGCGCCGGCATCGCCGCGTCTCCGCTCATCGACTTCCTGCCGGCATCGACGATGATGCGCGTGGGCGTCGGCCGGCTCGTCACGGTCGTCAGCACGGTGAGCGCCGGCGCGAAATCGACGTGGTAGTGCGTGAGGTAGTGCATGTCGCTGAAGATGGCGCCGCCGACCTCGACCTCGGTCACGCCCGGCTGCTGCGCACAGTAGGGAAACGTTCCGGTGCCACCGCAGCTCACGACCGCAACGGGATGCCCGGCCGCGGCGCACTCCCGCGCGCTCGCGGTGAGTCTCGCGACGGCGTCGCGAACCGTCCGCTCCTTTGCCACGGGATCGGCGATCGTCGTGGCCTGGCTCTCCCAGGCGGCCAGCCCGATGAGGAGGAGACTCGGGCACTTGGCGATCGCCTGCGCGAGCGCCACCACCGGCGGACCCGGTTCGACGCCCGCGCGATTCATGCCGATATCGACCTCGATCGCAACGCGCAACCGCTTGCCTGCGCCGCCGAACGCCGCGTCGAGCTCGCTCAGGTTCTCGAGACTGTCGACGCAGACGATCGGATCGGCGCGTTCGGTGAGCGCGACGAGCCGGCCGATCTTGATCGGTCCCACGATCTGGTTCGCGATCAGGATGTCGCGAATGCCCGCGGCGGCCATCACCTCGGCCTCGCCGAGTTTCGCGCACGTCGACTCCGATGGCGCCGGCCGCGAGCTGCAACTGCGCGATTTCCGGCGTCTTGTGCGCCTTCGAGTGGGGCCGCCATGCGACACCGTGGGCGCGGCAGGTTGCGACGATGCGCGCGATATTCGCTTTCCATGACGTCGAGATCGACCAGCAGGGCCGGCGTGTCCAGCGCGAGCTTGGACTGGCCGATCAGGTCGCGCGACGATTCTTCTCTCGTGTCCATGGGGAGCTCGGCTAGAAGTTGGCGCGACCGTGCTGCAGGCTTGCGGCCCAGTACGCGTGCTCGACGAGGCGCAGCGTTTCCAGATTGTCGGCGGGACCGGTCTCGAACGGGGCGCCGGTTTCGAGGCAATCGACGAAATGGGCGATGACGCCGTCGAAGCTCGCCTGATAGCCGGCATCGGAATCGTAGGGCCGGCGGCGTGGATTCGGCCCGAGCAGGCATAGCTCGGAGTTGGCGAAGGTGGCGCTCGCCTTGCTGCCGATGACTTCCAGGTCGATCCGGCGGACGCGACGGATGGCCCGGCGCCGCCATGGTGCCGGTCACCTCGACCGGCGCACCGGAGGCGGTTTCCAGGAAGATGGCGGCCACGGTCTCCCCCACCACGTCGGGAACCGTGCGCGCGGCGCGGGCGGCGACCACACGCAGCTCGCCGCAGAGGAAACGCATGACGTCCAGATGGTGGATCAGCACCTCGGCGATCATCAGCCGTTCCTCGTGCTGCGTGTAGGGCTCGCGCACGAGCAGCGGCCGGAGGCCGGTGGCGTCGGGCAGCAGTCCGGACGTGAACGTCGCCATGCGCGCGAGGACGAGGTGACCGAGTTCGCCCGCGGCGATCCAGTGCTTGAGCTCGCGATACCACGGCCGGAACCGCCAGTTCTCGTGCGCCATGAGACGCGTCCTGCCGTCGACCCGGCGGACGAGCGCCTCCGACTCGGCGAGGGTCGGCGTCATCGGCTTCTGGCACAGGACGTCGATGCCGCGGGCGGCGGCGGCATCGACCCATTCGGCATGCGTCTCCCGCGGCGAAATGACGTCGAGCGCGTCGATCGCCTCCGCCGCGAACATCGCGTCGGCATCGCGATAGACGTGCGGGATCGAGAACTCCTCCGCGCGTTTGGCGGCCCTGGCCTGCGTCCGGATCGCAGACCGCGACGAGCCGCACCCGCTCGCCCAGATTGCGCCAGCCCACGCAGGTGATACCAGCTGATCATCCCTGCGCCTGCGAGCGCCACCTTCAACGGCTTCGTTTTCCTGGGTTGCACCGGCATGAGTCTAGTCCCCGAACCCGAAGAGGCGACGCGGATTGTGCGCAAAGCACGCGTGCCCGGTCGCCGGCATCCGGCAGCCAGCGCGACAAGCGGCGCCATCACGTCGGCATAGCTCGGGCGCCTGCGGCACGTTGATGAACGGCCAATCCGAGCCCCAGAGGCAGCGCTCGACGCCGAAGGCCTGCAGCAGCTCCTCGACGTACGGGTCGAGATCGTCGTAACCCGCGAGCATTCGTCGAGACGCGGAACGGCGAGGACAGCTTCACCGTCGCGATGCCTTCGCGGCCCAGGGCCAGCACCGCCTGAAATCCGGGATGGCGGGTCCCGACCGCGATGTCGCGCACGCCGAAGTGATCGACCAGCACGCGGACGCCGCTCGCTCTGAGCACGGCAGCAGCGGCTGGCCACTGCGTGTCGTCGGCATAGATCTGCGCGAACCATCCCAGCGCCTTCAGCCGCTGCAGGAAGCGCGGCGCGCCGGGCCTCGTCAGCGCGTCGGGCTCGTAGCTCGGCAGGTTGAAGCGCACGCCGACGACCCCGGCCGCCGCGAGATCCTCGAGCGTCCGGTCGCCGGCGTCCGGGTCGACCACGGCGATCGCCTTGAACCGGCCGCGGATACGATCTTCATCGCATCGAGGTTCGCCGAGTTGTCGGTGCCATATCCGCTCAGTCTGCACCAGCACTCCGTTGCTGACGCCATGTTGGTCGAGCACCGCGCAGAACGACTCGCGCGTTCCTCTCTCGTCCGCCCGCGGCTGGTAGCCCCGCGTGCCGGTGAACGGAAATCGCACCGGATCGATGATGTGGGCGTGGCAGTCGACGATGCGCTCGGGGTTCGGCATGTTCGTCCTCGTTCTACGCGATCGACCTCGTCGTGACGGGATCGAAGAGATGAAGGGCGGCGGTGTCCAGCGCGAGCTCGAGCCGGTCGCCTCGGCGCAAGGCCGTGTCCCGCCCGACGCGCGCGATCAGCTCGACGTTCGAACCGTCGAGCGACGCCATGAGCAAGGTCTCGGCGCCGAGCGGCTCGACGGCATCGACGCGCACCGACAAGCGCGCAAAATGCCCCGGGGCGCCCGGCGGCATGGATTCGTACAGGTCTTCCGGACGCACGCCGACGACCACGTCGCCGCCGGCATGCCGGGCAAGCATCGGCGCCATTCGCGCAGGCAGCGGAAGGGACGTGCCGGCCACCCGGGCCGCCATGCCGCCGTCCTTCTGCTCGATCCGCCCCGGAACCAGGTTCATCGGAGGGTTGCCGAGGAAGCGCGCGACGAACGTGTCCGCGGGATTTCGATACACTTCGAGCGGCCGTCCGATCTGCACCACCCTTCCCTGATTCATGATGCAGATCCGGTCGCCCATGGTCATCGCCTCGACCTGATCGTGGGTCACGTAGATCGACGTGGTCCCGATCTCCTGCTGCTGCCTGATGAGCTCGTTGCGCGTGCTGACGCGCAGCGCGGCATCGAGGTTCGACAACGGCTCGTCGAACAGGAACACCCTGGGATCGCGGACGATCGCGCGGCCGACCGCGACGCGCTGCCGCTGCCCGCCGGAGAGCGCATGCGGCTTGCGCTGCAGGAGCTCGGTCAGTTCGAGCTTGCCGGCCGCGGCATGCACGCGGCGCGCCACTTCGGCCTGCTCGATGTCGCGCCGGCGCAACCCGAATGCCAGATTGTCGTACACGGTCATGTGCGGATAGAGCGCGTACGACTGGAACACCATCGCGATGTCGCGCGACTTGGCGGGCACATGGTTGACGACCTCACCGTCGATCGAAACCGTGCCGGACGTGATCGGCTCGAGACCCGCGATCATCCGCAGCACCGTCGACTTGCCGCAGCCCGACGGGCCGAGCAGCACCATGAATTCGCGGTCCGCGACGGTGAAGTTGACGTCGTGCACGGCCGGCGCGGCTCCGCCCGCGTATCGCTTGGACAGTCCGTCGACCGTTACGATAGCCACGTCAGCATCGCTCTCGAAGTGGGACCGGGCCCGCTAGCGGACGGCGCCCGCGGTCATGCCCTTGATCAATGTCTCGGAGAAGAAGGCATAGATCGCGATGACCGGGAGCATCGCGATCATGAGGCCCGTCGCGGCCATCCCGACGTCGAGCTGATGACTGCCGGTGAAGTGCATGAGCCCGAGCGGCAGCGTGCGCTTGTCGTCGTCGGTCAGAAGCACGACGGCGAACAGGAACTCGTTCCACAGCACGATGAAATTCAACGTGACGGTGGTGAAGATCGCGGGCGCGCCGATCGGCACGGTCACGCGCCAGAAGATCTCGAAATCGGAGTAGCCATCCATCCGCGCGGCGTCGAACAGATCCTGCGGGATCTGCGCAAAGAAGCCCTCCAGGATGTAGACGGTCATCGCGATGTGCGTCGCCGCGTAGACGAGGACGAGCCCGGTCCGGGTGTTGTACAGGTTGATGTCGAGCAGGATCTGGAACAGTGCGAGGATCACGAGCTGCGGCGGCAAGACCAGGCCGGTGAGGATCAGGAAGCGCACGAACCGATTGCCGCGAAACGTGTACCGCGCAAGGCAATGCGCGGCCATCGCCCCGACCACGGTCACCAGGGCGACGGCGACGACGACGACGATCGTGCTGTTCCAGAAGTACGTGCCGTAGTTCGACTTGGTCCAGGCATCGGCGAACTTCTCCCAATGGGCGGGCGAAGGAAAGCCGTACGGCGCCTTGAAGATCTCGGCCGTCGTGCGCAGGGACATCATGGCGACCCACAGCAGAGGGCCGCCCGTCACCACCGTATAGAGCGCGACGAACAGGAATAGCGGCACGCGCCGCACCTGGGCGATCCCGATCCCTGCAGGCATCGTCGGCACGGTCAGTACTCGAGCTTGTCGCGCTGGCGCAGCAGGCGCGACATGACCGCGACGAAGAGCAGGATGATGATGAACCAGAGCACCGCGATCGCCGATGGATAACCGAGGTCGAACGTATTCCACTCGAACGCGCGCTTGTAGACATACGTCGACACCGTTTCGGTGGCCCACAGCGGGCCGCCGCCGGTCATCACCCAGACCAGGTCGAACACCATCATCTTGCCGATGAACGACAGCACCAGCAGGTTGACGATCGTCGTGCGCAGCATCGGCGCGATGATGTACACGAGCTTCGCGAACCATCCGCAGTTGTCGAGCTCGGCCGCGCCGAGCACCTCGCCGGGCAGCGCGTGCAACGCGGCCAGGAACACGATCATGTTGAAGCCGAGCCATTTCCACTCGTGCGCGACCAGCACCGACCACAGCGCCGTCGACGGATGGCCGAGCCAGCTCTGCTCGAAGGCGGAGAGTCCGAGCCAGCGCAACGTGGCGTTGGCGAGGCCCCAGTCGTAGTCGTACATCCACACCCAGATGATGCCGACCACCACGTAGGACATCAGCACGGGCGTGAACCACACGACGCGAAGCAACGGCGCGAGCGGCGCCCGGGCGAACAGGCACAGCGCGAGCAGCAGCCCGCCGATCACGTCGACCGCCGTGGCGACGATCGTGAACAGCGCGGTGTTGCCGACCGCCTTCCAGAACGTCGGGTCGGCGAACAGCAGGTTCGAGAAATTGGCGACCCCGACGAACTCGACCACGCCTTGCGGCCTGATCGTGTAGAACGCGTTGTAGAACGTGCGCACCACCGGGTAGATGGTGAACCCGGCGTAGATCAGCAGCGCGGGCGCGAGAAACGCAAGCAGAATGCCGAGACCCGCGCGCCGCGCGTCGATCGCGGGCGAATGCGGGTCTCGCCGCGGCGGCATCCCTGCGCTAGAGCTTGTAGCAGGCCTTGTTCATCGCCTCGACGGTCTGGTCGACCGAGAGCAGGCCGCCCGGGAAGCCGGAATTGAGCACCTGCGCGAAGGCGTCCTTGCAGGCGCCCGTCACCATGTCGCGCGGCTGGCCGACGAAGTACTGCTTGCCCTTCTGGCGATCCATCAGCTCGGTGAAATAGGCGGCGTACGGGCCCGAGAAGCTCTTCACCTCCGCCTTGATGCCGGTCTGCAGATAGACGGTCTCGATCCACATCTTTCCCATCTCCGGCGTCGACATCGCGTCGAGGAACTCCGCCGGCGAGCTTCTTGTTCTTGCTGGCGGCGTTGATGGCGAAGCTCGCGCCGATCGTCGACGTCTTGCAGTCGTTGCAGGCGCCCTTGTCCATCGCGGGGAACTGCATGATGCCGAGCGGAAACGTCGGCGGCTGCCCGCCCTTGTCCTCCGGCACGAACGCGCGGCCGGTGTAGAAGCTGCCCATCGGCAGCATCAGGGCACCGGGCTTGCTGTAGAAGTAATAGTGCGACTCGCCGAGCTTCAGCGTCATGAAGTTCTTGGGATAGGCGCCGGCGTCGACGAGCTCCTTCACCCACCTGAGCACCTCGACCACGCGCGGATCGGCGAACGACAGCTTGCCGGTGAAGAGCTTCTGGTAGTCGTCCGGGCCGAGCTTGCGCAGCAGCGCTTCCACCGTGATGTAGGCGCCCGGGTACGGACGGTCGCCCACGCCCTGCGCGATCGGGCGTCATCCCGGCGCGCGCGCTTTCTTCACGAGGTCGAGGAACTGCGCCTGGGTGAACTGCCCGTTGGCGGGCAGCGCGACGCCGAGCTGCTTCAGCATGTCCTTGTTGTAGTAGAGCTCGACCGTGTAGGCCTCCTGCGGAATGCCGTACGTCTTGCCGTTGTGGGTCCAGACCTTTCTGCGCCCACGGCTCGATGTTGTTCCAGTTGACGAGGTCGTCGAGCGGGACGATGTAGCCGGCCGTGATGTACTCGGTCTGGTCGGGCTCGACGTAGAAGACGTCGGGGCCCTTGCCCGCGGGCAGCGCGGTCTTCAGCGCGGCGCCGAGCGGATTCTTCTCGTACCAGGTGATCTTGACCTTCGTCCCGGGATGGCTCTTTTCGAAGTTCTTGACCGCCTGCTCGCGAAACGCGACCTTCGCCGGCTCGTCCGCTTCGTGGCTCCAGACCTCGAGCGTCACGTTCTCGGCGCCCATTGCCGGCGCCGCGCCCAGGTCAGCGCGAGCGCGATAAACCCTGCGGTTATTGCGCTCCGCATGGATGGGGTTGCATGCATGGTGAATTCCTCCCAGTAGGCGCGACGGCCCCGATCGCCATTCGCATTCGGCCCGCGGACGCGATCGCCGCGCTCGACCGGATCTGCCGCCCGGCACTTCCGGTAGCCGGGGATGGTAATACAAAGGGGAGCCCGGCACCATTCGCGCCGATCGTTCCGGTGTCCGCGCGAAAACGACGCGCGAGGCTACTTCGCCGCGGTGGTCGCCGCAGGCTGCCAGCCGCCGCCCAGCGCCGTCATCAGATCGACGTCGGCGCCGAGCAGCGCCTGCCGCGTGCGGATCAGCAGCAGCTCGCTCAAGTTGGCCGTGCGCTGCGAGTCCAGCACTTCGAGATACCCGGAGTAGCCCGCTTCGTAACGGCGGTTCGCAAGGCGCAGCGCTTCCCGCGCCGAATCGACGCTCGCCTGGAGGTCCGACTCCGTCGCCGCGTACTGGGCGACGCTCGTGAGCGCGTCCGCGACGTCGCGAAACGAGGCCTGGATCGTCTGCTCGTACGTCGCCTGCGCCTGCTTGTAGCGCGCGCGCTCGGCGTCGGCCAGCGCGGCGAGCTTGCCCGCGTCGAATATCGGCGTCGTGACGCCCACGCCCGCGGCCCAGATCCGGCCCGGACCCGAGAACAGCGAAGCGAGCGCCGCGCTCTCGCCGCCGTAGCTGCCCGTCAGCGAGATGGTCGGAAACTGCCGCGCGACCGCCACGCCGATGAAGGCATTTTCGGCGATCAGGTTCTGCTCGGCCACGCGCACGTCCGGGCGGCGCTCGAGCAGCGTCGACGGCAGGCCGGGCGGCGGCAGCGCGGGCTGCGGGAGCATGCGCGATGCCTCCCGGCGACACGACCAGGTCGAGCTTGCCGGTCAGCACGCCCAGCAGGTGCTCGGCGATTGCCCGTTGGCGGATCAGTTCCTTGAGCTGCGCCGACGCATCCGTCGTGGCACCTTCCGCCTGGCGCAGATCGAGGTCGGACGCGTAGCCCGCGTCGACGCGACGCTTGACGAGCGCGAGCCCGTCGTTGCGCGTGGCAAGCGTATTGCGCGTGGTCGCGATCTGCGCGTCGAGCGAGCGCAGCGAGAAGTAGGTCTGCGTGGTGAGGCTCGCCAGCGAGAGGTCCACCACATCCTTCGCGTAGCGCGTGCCCAGCGCCTCCGCGCGCGCGGCCTCCACGCCGCGCCGCAACTTGCCCCAGAAGTCGATCTCGTACGAAGCCGTAAACGCCACGCGAATGTCGTTCTTCACGCTCGGCGTGCCGGGCGACGGCGGCGACGCCACCGCGAAGCTCGAGGCGGTGCGCACGGCCGCGCCGTTGAGATCGACCTCGGGGAACAGCGTGGCGTTCACCGCGCGCAGGTTGGCGTCGGCTTCCTCGATCCGCGCGACCGCGCGCTGCACGTCGGTGTTGTTCGCGAGCGCCAGGGTGACGAGCCGGTTCAACTCGGGGTCGTTGAACAGCGTCCACCAGTCGGCGGGCGCCGCGGCGACGGGACCGGGTTCGGCGGCCGCACCCGGATACGCCTTCGGCAGCTCGATGGCCGGACGCTGGTAGTCCGGGCCGACCATGCAACCCGCAAGCAGCAGAGCGGCGCCCACGACGAGCCAGTGACGCGGCCTCATGATGCGGTCTCGCTCGGGCGCGGCACGGCCGGCGGGGCGACCGCGGCGCCGCGCGCGCGGCGCTTCGCGAGAAGGACGAAGAACAGCGGGATGAAAAGCGTGGCGACGAAGGTCGCGACCAGCATGCCGCCGAACACACCGGTGCCCATCGATTGCCGCGACGCGGCGCCGGCGCCCGTGGCGAGCACTAGCGGCACCACGCCCAGAACGAATGCCAGCGACGTCATCACGATGGGCCGGAAGCGCAGGCGCGCGGCCTCGACCGCGGCGTCGCGCGGCGACAGACCCTTGGTCATTTCCTGCGCCGCGAATTCGACGATCAGGATCGCGTTCTTCGCGGCGAGCCCGATCAGCACGAGGAGGCCGATCTGGAAATAGACGTCGTTGCTCATGCCCCGGAACAGCACGGCGAGCAGCGCGCCCAGCAACGCGAACGGCACGGCGAGGAGCACCGCCACCGGCAGCGACCATCGCTCGTAGTTGGCCGACAGAATCAGGAAGACCATGATCACCGCGAACGTGAACGCGATGGTCGATGCCGTGCCGATGCGCTTTTCCTGGAACGCCTGGCCGGTCCACGCGATCGTGTAGCCGTTGGGCAGCGACTTGGCGGCGACGTCCTCGATGGCGGCAATCGCCTGGCCGGAGCTGAATCCGGCCGCGGCGTTGCCGAGCACCTTGGCCGCGAGAAACGCGTTGTAGCGCTCGATCTGCTCCGGGCCGACGATCTGATTGATCGTAAGCAGGCTCTTCAACGGCAGCATGTCGCCGCCGGAAGAGCGGACGTAGATGTTGCCGAGATCCTCCGGTCGAGCCCGGAACGCGCCTTCGGCCTGGATCTGGACGCGGTACGTCCGGCCGAACTTGTTGAAGTCGTTGACGTACAGCGCGCCCATCGTGCCCTGCAGCGCGTCGAAGATGTCGCTCACCGGAACGCCGAGCGCAATCGCCTTCTCCCGATCGACCTCGACCAGGATCTGCGGCACGGTCGGCCGGAAGAACGTGTTGATTCCCGTCAGCTCCGGACGCTTGCGGAGCTCCGCGATGAAGTCCTGCAGGACGATGTTGAGACGCCTCGGATCGCCGGTGATCCGGTCCTGCAGGAACACCTCGAATCCGCCCGCGGTGCCGAGACCGCGAATCGGCGGCGGATTGAACGCGAGCACGATCCCCTCGGTGAGGCTTCCCCCTTT
Source organism: uncultured beta proteobacterium (assembly GCA_963724545.1). GTDB lineage: Bacteria > Pseudomonadota > Gammaproteobacteria > Burkholderiales > Casimicrobiaceae > CAIWHR01. The sequence goes on along the minus strand of CAVRVC010000021.1, from coordinate 18,852 downwards.
CGCGGAGACGTCGCGCGTCACGTCCTCGGCCGACTCCTTCCGCTTGTCCCAGGGCTTGAGCGGGATGAACGTCGTCGCCGCGTTGGTCTTGCTGCCCCCGCCGATCAGGTCGAAGCCGGTCACGACGAACATGTGCTCGACCGCCGGATTCTCGGCGACCATCTTCTGCAGCTTGGCGCCGACCGCACCTGTCCGCGCAAGCGTCGCGCCGTCGGGGAGGATGATCGAGCCGAAGATGTAGCCCTGGTCCTCCGACGGCACGAAGCTTCCCGGGATGACCTTGAACAGGAAACCGGACGCGCCGATCACGATGGCGAAGATCAGGATGGAGGCGACAGCCTGCCGCAACGCCAGGTTGACCCCGCCGAGATAGGTGCGCGTGAGCCACGCGAAAGCGCGGTTGAACGGACGGAACAGCGCGGGCTCCTTGTGCTGCGGCTTCAGGAGGAGCGCGCACAGCGCCGGCGTGAGCGTCAGCGCGACGACGCCGGAGATGATGACCGCCGTCGCGACCGTGACCGCGAACTGCTGGTACAGCTTGCCGGCGAGGCCGCCGAGGAATGCCACCGGAATGAATACGGACACCAGCACGAGCTCGATGGCGATGATCGCGCCCGTGACTTCGCGCATCGACTCGATCGCCGCTTCCTTCGGCGACAGGTTGCGCTCCGCCATCAGGCGCTCGACGTTCTCCAGCACGACGATGGCGTCGTCGACGACGATGCCCGTCGCGAGCACGATCGCGAAGAGCGTCAGCGTGTTGATCGAGAAGTGGAACAGCCACAGTCCGGCGAAGCAGCCGATCAGCGACACCGGCACGGCGATCATCGGGATCAGCGTCGCGCGCCAGCTCTGCAGGAAGACGAACACGACCAGGATCACGAGCACGGCGGCGATCAGCAGCGTCTTGACGACCTCGTGGATCGATTCCTGCACGAACCGCGTGGTGTCGAACGGGATGATGTAGGTGACGCCCTGGGGAAAGGACTTCGTCAGCTGATCCATCGTCGCGCGGGCGCCGGCGGCGACGTCCAGCGCGTTGGCGCCCGATTGCAGGAACACGGCGATGCCGATCGTCGGCTTGCCGTCGAGCGACGTGAAAGCGTCGTAGGAGAGCGCGCCGAGCTCGATCCGCGCGACGTCCTTGAGGCGCAGCGTGCCCCCGGGGCCGCTCGAGCGCAGCACGATGTTGCCGAATTCCTCCGGCTCGACCATCCGCCCGCGGGCCGTCACCGTGTACACCAGCGACTGGCCCTCGGGCGCCGGTTCCTGGCCCACCTTGCCGGCGGCGTACTGGTTGTTCTGCGCGCGTATCGCGTTGGCGACGTCGGTCGTCGTGACGCCGAGGGTCGCCATCTTGTCCGGCCGCAGCCAGATGCGCATCGAGTAGTCGCGCGCGCCGAAGATGGTCGCGTCGGCGACGCCGGGAACCCGCTTCAGCTCGTCCAGGATGTTGACCAGCGCGTAGTTCGACAGGAACAGCGTGTCGTAGCGCGGGTCGCTCGAGGAAAGCGCCACGACGAACAATATGTCCGTCGACCGCTTCTGCGCCACGACCCCGTTGCGCCGCACGTCGTCCGGCAGCCGCGGCAGCGCGATCGCGATGCGGTTGTTGACGTCGATGACCGCCTTGTTGACGTCGGCGCCGACTTCGAAGGTCGCCGTGATCGACAGCGCGCCGTTGGACGCCGAGCTCGAGCTGAAGTAGACGAGATTCTCGACCCCCGACAACTGCTCCTCGATCGGCGCCGCCACCGTCTTGGCGAGGGTTTCCGCGCTCGCGCCCGGATAGCTCGCGGTGATGGTGACGGTTGGCGGCGAGATCTCGGGATACTGCGCGATGGGCAGCACCTTGGCCGCGATCAATCCCGCCAGCACGAACAGGATCGAGATGACCCCGGAGAAGATGGGCCGATCGATGAAGAATTTCGACATGGCGATCGGCTACTTCGCCGGCGGCGCCGTCTTGTCGGCCGCCGCGGCCTTGCCTTCGGCGCCCGGAGTCGCTGCCGGCGCATGGGGCGTCACCGTCGCGCCGGGGCGAACCTTGAGCAGGTTGTCGACGACGACGCGATCGCCGGCGGCAAGGCCCGACAGCACGATCCAGTCGGAGCCCACCCACTCGCCCAGCTTGACGTCGCGGAGCGCCGCCTTGCCGTCGGCGTCGACGACGAACACGAGGAACGACTTCTCCGTCTGCATCACCGCCGACTGCGGGACGAGGAACACGTTCTCGCGCGCGCCGGCCGTGAGCTCGACGCGAACGAACTGGCCGGGAAGGAGCTGCTCCTTCGAGTTGTCGAACTCGGCGCGCAATTGCATCGTGCCGAGCTTGGTATCGAAGGCAGTGGCAGCGAAATTGAGCCTGCCTTTGCCCGGATAGCGGGTGCCGTCGGGCAGGATGAGCTGCACTTCGACCGCTCCGCTGCGCGCCGAGCCGGCCGCCCGGAATCTTCGCGAGATCGGACTGGGAGAGCGAGAATCGCACCCAGATCGGATTGACCTGATTGATCGTCGTGAGCAGGCTGCCCGCCGCATCGGTCGTGATGAGCGTGCCTTCCGAATGCTCGGCGCGGCCGGTCACGCCCGCCACCGGCGCGTTGACCAGCGTGTAGGACAGATTGAGCTCGGCCTCGCGCACCTTCGCGGCGCTCTGCTGCTGCGCCGCCGCCGCGGTCTGCGCCGCCGAAAGCGCGTCGTCGTATTCCTTGCGGCTGATGGCGCGATCTTCCGCCAGGGGCTTCAGCCGCTGCTCCTCGCGCTGCGTCTGCTCGGTGCGCGCCCTGTCCTGCTCGGCCTGACCTCGGGCTTGCGCCAGCGCGATCTCGAACGGCGCACGGTCGATCTGGAACAGCGGCGTGCCGGCGCGGATCGAGTCGCCCTCCTTGTAGAGCTGCTTCTGGAGGATGCCCGAGACGCGCGCGCGGACCTCGACCTGCTTCGCGCCTTCGGTCTGTCCCACGGCATTGAAGACGATCGGCACGCGCTGCGGGGCGACCTTCCGCACCGTGACGCCGACCGCGGGCGGCGCAGGCGTCGCGCCGGCGGACGGCGTGCCCGTCTCCTTGCCGCATCCGCCGAGCGAGAGCGCGACGGCGATGGCCGCAACAGTCGTCGCGACGACACCGCGCCGCGGACAGACGCTCGAAAAAACACGATTGCCGGCGGACCCGGAACGGGGGATCGGCGTCATCGAACGTGCATTCCGGATGCTGCGATGTGCGATGTCATCCGGCATTCTATACAACCAACCGGACCGCTCCCCCGCAGCCTGCCCGACACGCGTGAGCGCGTGCCGGCGAGCCGGAAACTACGGCTCGACCCGATCGATCGCGCGTCGCCCGCGCGCCTCGCGCCGGTCCTTTCCCGACCAGGCGTCCCGGGAATTGCCGCGGTCGGACGCGCGACGCCGGTGCGCGCGGCGATCGGCAAATCGACGGTACGCCTCCGGCCAATCGGCGTCGATCCCGGTGCCGGGACTCGTGCGAGGCCATGACCGATTGATCGTCGCCTCCGGCGAGTTCCAGCGAAGCACCCACGTGGCGGGCGTCTGCAGGATCAGCGTTCCGCGTCCGCCGCCCGCGTCGGACAGCGCAAAGCCCAGTTGCGCTTCGTTCGGCAAGCCAAGGAACTCGATGAACGGATCCCAGGCGCCGAGATGCGAGTGTGCGACGGCAAGGGCCCGGTCGAGGCTCCGGTGCGCTTTCTCGCGCCGGATCGGAGCCTGTTCGCGCAACTGCGCCGATGGAGTGCGAACGTGCGCCCAGGCCGACTCGGCAGCCGTCAACCAGTTCGGAAACGGATGGTCGCTCGTCTGGACCGCGAACCGGGTCGCGCGCCCGCTCCGGAATTGCACGCCTCCGTCCGGGGTCACCAGATGCAGGCTCCGGGCGCGACTGTCGAACGACGTCACACGCAACGCAGGCTCGCCCTGCGCGTTGCACCCGATGATCGGGTAGACATGGAGATCGCGTTCCGGCACCAGCTCATAGCCGAACAACCCGTCTTCGACGATGGGCACCAGGTCGACGGTGGTGGCGAGCGGACGGGAGGCCGTCCCGACGAGGTACCCTCGAATGAGCCGAAGGACGTGGCTGGCCTCGGAAAGCCGCGGGCAGTACGATCGGTGCGCTGCCGGTTTCACTCGAATAGCATATTTCCAATCCGACGTATCCGCAATATCGCTAGTCGCCGGACGGAGCGCGGTCCGTCCGTTACCGCACATAGCGGCCGCGCCGTGATTCCGGTTCGCGGCCGTGGGCGACCGGGTCGGCGCGTCAGGCCACGGATGCGAAAGGACTTATCGGGAGGAGAGCCGCCGGCCGATCGACGCGCTCCAGGCGCGGAAACGCGCCAGGGGCGGCACGGCGGCAGGCGGCACGGGAGACTCGGCGACGTCCTGGCTGCGCCGGAAGACCACGCTGAACGGACGCTGCACCGCTTGGCCATCCGCCACGATACGGACGACGACGAACGAGCTCAGCGCGTGCAACGCCTCCACGATCTGGCGCAACGCCTCGTCCTTGTTTGCCGGAGGCGGCGCACCGGGCGGGCCCGTTTCGCGGCGCCGGCCGACGACCAGCGAAAGCAGGAGTTCCGACAGCTCCTCGCGCTGACTCATGTAGCTGCCCGAGACCGCGACCATCTTGATGTGATAGGGATTCGAAACCCACTCGGCATTGATGCGCGCGGCCAACCCGCACGCCTGGTCGATCAGAGCCTTGCCCCGCGCGCGCGACAACGGCGCAACCACGCACGCGAGCGCGTACTGACGAAAGAGCCGAGTGGGAAGGTAGCCACCGGCACCATGCGGGTGCAGCATTCCTCCCAGCAGGAGCTCCTTCTGCAGCGCCGAGCTGGCCGCTGCATCGAGCTGAAAGTCCTCGCCGAGGTTGCGGACGTCGATCCGCGCCTCGCCCGGTGGCTTCGCGGACAGGCGCGCGAGCGCCCGCTCGGCGCCGGCGCGAAGTGCTTGCGCCTCGAGCCCGAAGTACCTCCGATCCGCGACCAACCGCCGGATGGTGGCGTCCTGCAATGCAAGCGACCGGTCAGGGGAGCCGAGGATGACCGTCGAGTCAAACCCGGCGGCTGCCCTGCCTGCGGACGGCGAAGGACGCGAATTCGGCTTCCGCGCCGGAATGTCCGGCGAGCCAAGATTGATCAAGTCCACGTCTGACGCCTCCGATAGGACGTCGCAGGACAATGACGTGGATTCGATGCAGCGCGGAAACCCGCGCGCCATCTGCTCGACGGCGGTATTTCCGCCGGCAACCCCGCTACCCACCGATACGAGCCGGGCCGGAGGCTTTGCGTCGCTGCCTTACGACAGTTTTGCCAAAGATCCTTCTCTGCTGGACACGCTAACAAACCGCGTGCCATCAATCAACCAATTACGCCGAATCAGTCTAACGCACGAGGCCGCATTGTCAAGATTTCCACAGCCAGGATTCGATGGGAGTCGCGCAGCGGTAGTTGTCGACTACATGTTGTTGCCACGCCGAGATGTTGGCGTACGATGCCCGAGCTCTCCTTCTCGACCATGGCCGCAGCCAAATTCCCCGAACGCATCGTGTGCCTGACCGAAGAGCCCACCGAGGTGCTCTACGCGCTGGGCGAGGAGCGGCGCATCGTCGGCATCTCCGGCTTCACCGTCCGCCCGCCGCGCGCCCGGCGGGACAAGCCGCGCGTCTCGGCGTTCACCAGCGCCAGGATCGACCAGATCCTCGCGCTGAATCCCGATCTCGCGATCGGCTTCTCCGACCTGCAGGCGGACATCGCCCAGGCCTTGATCAAGCACGGCATCGAGGTGTGGATCAGCAACCACCGGTCCGTCGATGCGATCCTGGGCTATGTGCGCCGGCTGGGCGCCATGGTTGGCGCAAACGCGCAAGCCATGGCCTATGCCGACGGCCTGCAGGCCCATGTCGACCGCGTGACGGAAGCGGCCGCCCGTCTGCCCCGGCGACCCAGGGTGTACTTCGAGGAATGGGACACGCCGCAGATCTCGGCCATCCGATGGGTGAGCGAGCTGATGGCCATCGCGGGCGGCGACGACATCTTTCCCGAGCGCGCGCAAGCGAGCCTCGGCCGCGATCGCATCGTCGCGGAGCCGCTGGACGTCGTCACTCGCGCTCCGGACATCATCATCGGGTCGTGGTGCGGCAAGAAGTTCCGGCCGGAGCGCGTCGCGGCGCGCGACGGCTGGCATGCCGTCCCCGCGGTGCGTGACGGCGAGCTTCACGAGATCAAGTCTCCGATCATCCTGCAGCCCGGCCCCGCGGCCCTGACCGAGGGCCTGGACGCCCTGCACCGGATCATTGCGACCTGGGCCTCGCGCCGTTCGTAACACTCCACACCCGCAGAGGTTCAAGCAGACATGAAGACGATTCGCTGGGGAATGATCGGTTGCGGCGACGTGACCGAAAGAAAGAGCGGCCCGGGCTTCAGCAAGGCCGCTCACTCCGAATTGGTCGCCGTGATGCGACGCAACGGCGCGCTGGCGGCGGATTACGCGCGGCGTCATGGCGTCGCGCGCTGGCACGACGACGCCGATGCGATCATCCGCGCCCGGGACATCGATGCCGTCTACATCGCGACGCTGACCGACACCCATCACGAATACACGCTGCGCTGTGCGGCAGCGGGCAAGCCCGTGTATGTCGAAAAGCCGATGGGAATGGATCACGCCCAGTGCGTCGACATGATCGCCGCCTGCCGCGCGGCCGGTGTCCCGCTATGGGTCGGCTATTACCGGCGTGCGCTTCCGCGCTTCCTCGCCGTGCGCGACCTGCTCGCCGCCGACACCATCGGCGAGGTGCGCATGGTCACTTCGCGGCAATTTCAGCGCCCTCCTGGCGCCGATCAGTTTGCCGCGGGTGCGGTTCCCTGGCGGGTCGACCCCGAATTGTCGGGCGGCGGCTTTTTCTTCGAGGCCGCCTGCCACACCTTCGATTTTCTGGACTTCCTGTTCGGGCCGGTCACGGACGTGCGCGCCTTCGCCGGCAATCAGGCGGGAGCCTACCGCCCGGAAGACATCGTGAGCGCAACGTACCGATTTGCCTCGGGCGTGTTCGGGAGCGGTGTGTGGTGCTACACCGCGGATTTCGACGACGAATACAACGAGGTCGTGGGCGCCAGGGGACGCATCCGCTTTTCCACGTCGCAACCGGTCCCGATCCGAATCTACCGCGGCGACGCGGTGGAGGAGCTTCCCGTCGCCGATCCGGACCATGTGCACCAGCCCATGATCCAGACCATCGTCGACGAGCTCAACGGCAGCGGAAAGTGCGCGAGCACCGGCGAGACGGCGGCCAGGACGGCGCTCGTGATGGAGTCGATCCTCGCGGAATTTCGCGCCAAGTCCGCTTAGCGGATTCGACCGAGCGTCACCGCCCGGTTCAAGCGTGTGCTCTTTGGCAAGCACGTTCGGCCAACCCCGGGATGTGAGGCTCGGCCGGGCCTCGGGCTGCAGGTGCCCTCACCGGCCGTGGCTGCGCCACCCTCTCTGCGCTCCCGACCGGCTCGGCTCTGGGGCCGACAACGACGACCGGCGGGAACCGATAGACCGGGACGCCGCCGACGAATTCGCCGGTGAAGACTCCCGCCGTCTCCCTCTGGGCGTAGCCCTTGCCGATCACCTGCGGTCCGGCTGCTTCCGCGACCGGAGTCGGCGCCGTCGTCCCGATCAAAGCGACCGCCAGCATACCGCCGCCCATTGAAACGGGACTTCACGCCAGTGCGATGCACGTCTGCCCTCGGCTGCGCGCGCGATCAGGCGATCGGGCGCGCCGATGTCTCGCAGAATGTGCGCGTCCATGTCGCCGATGCCGTTGAGCGCACGGGCTTCCCGACGGCGCGCCTCGTAGTCGCGCCAGAGCGACGACAGCGCGCGCTTGGCCGAGCGCAGCCGGTCGCCGAGTCCCGCGAAGACGCGGTCGGCCGGCGGCCGGGACGTCAGAACGACGGATGTCGAGGATGGGTGATTCATGGCGGCTTCCTTTGCGATTGGTGACGCTGGTAAGATTAGTAGCCCAGTCGCCCCATGAAAAGCGAATTGTTTTGAACATGTTGGTCATCTATACTTACCAGACATTCACTTATCGGACATGACGCGCCTGCCTCTCAACACCCTGACCGCGTTCCGCACGGTCGGCGAGCTGCAGAATCTCCGCGCCGCCGCGACGGTGCTGCACCTGACCCACAGCGCGGTCAGCCAGCAGATCCGCGTGCTGGAAGAGCAGCTGGGCTTCGCGCTCTTCGAGCGACGCGGACGACGGGTGGTGCTGAACCCCGCGGGCGAAGCGCTGCTCCGCAGCGTCCAGGCCGCGTTGTCTCAGCTCGACGACGGCGTGCAGGCCGCCGCCGCGGCGGCGGGCGGCGCTGCACAGCGCGTCCGGATGACGGTGCTGCCGTCGTTCGCGCAGCGCTGGCTGCTCCCGCGGATGGGCCGTTGGCGGGAACGGCATCCGGATCTCGCACTGGAGATCGATGCATCGCCTCAGCTCATCGACTTGCAGCGCGAAGGCTTCCACGCGGGCCTGCGCCAGGGGCGCGGACCCTGGGCCGGGCTCGAATCGGAGCGCCTGTTCGACGTGCCGATGCCATTGATCGTGGTCGGCTCGCCGGCCGCGGCGCGTCGGCTGCTCGGCGCGGGCCCGGAGGCGCTCGCACGCGAGCCGTTGCTGGACGACGCCGAGCTGTGGCAGCGCTGGTTCGCCGCGGCCGGCTTCAATACGCGCGTGACGACGGTGGCCGTCTTCAACGACGCCGGCCTGATGCTGCAGGCCGCCGAGCAAAGTCTGGGGTTGGCGCTCTGCCGCGAGCTGCTTGCCGCCGACGCGTTGCGCGACGGAAGGCTGGTCAGGCTGTCACCGGTGACGATCACCTACGAGCATGCCCACCCGTACCACCTCGTGTACCCGCCCAGCCTGCGCGATTGGCCGCCGCTCGTCGCGCTGCGACGGTGGCTGCACGACGAGCTCGAGTTGTCGCGGAAGAGCCTCCGTCCGATTGCGGCGAAGCGACCGGCAGGGCGACCCGCGAAGCGGAAGGGACGCTGACCCTCCTGGTCGCGCGCTTCGCGAGCGAGCGGACGAAGCAAACCTGGCGTATCACTCCGGCGGCTTGCGTTTTGCCAACTGGTTCTTGAGGTCGGCAAAGGGTGCGAAGGTCGCGGCGGCAGGCTTGCCGGCGTCCGCGTCGCGCCCGGCGCTCGCCTCCAGCTGCCGCTGATGCTCGTTGTCGTGACAGTACAGGCACAGCAATTCCCAGTTGCTGCCGTCCGCGGGATTGTTGTCGTGATTGTGGTCGCGATGGTGAACCGTCAACTCGCGGACATTGGCGCGTGTGAACTCGCGGCGACAGCGCCCGCAGATCCAGGGGTAGATCTTGAGCGCCTGTTCCCGATAGCCCTGGTCACGGGTCTCGGCGGCGCGACGGGCGTCGGCCACGATGCGGTCCAGCTTGCGCGGGTCACCCGTGCTCATGAGTCGCCGCGATCCGCGTTACGGCTTTTTCCAGTACTGCGCGCGATTCGCGATGATCCACCGCACACCCCCGCGCGGGTCGGGAACATCGCCGCGGTATCGCGGGATCAGGTGCAGGTGGAGGTGCGGCACCGACTGCCCCGCCGCGGCGCCGTCGTTGATGCCGAAATTGAATCCGTCCGGCGCGTGCTTCTCCGCGAGGATTCTCCGCGCCTCGTCGGCAAGGCTCAGCAGCTTCTCTCGCTCCGCGGCCGTCGAATCGAACAGCGAAGCGACGTGCCGGCGGGGGACGATCAACACGTGGCCCGGGTTGACCGGGTGGGTGTCCAGAAGCACCCTCGCCTCCGTGCCCTCGATGAGGATCTGGTCCGGCGGTGGGTTGCAGAACGGGCAAGGCTTCTCGATATTGGCCACGGCTCGGATTGACGTTGGGGCGGCGCGGTCCCGACATCATACCCATAGTTGGCCGGCGCACGCGGTCAGGCTCCGAGCGATTTGAGCTGCGCCTTGAGGCCGCGCGCGGCAATCGCGTAACCGCCGTCACTGCCGTCGACGAAGTGCACGTGGTTTCCGTTGTACGAGAACACGATGCAGGTCAGCAGTGCTTCGCGTGATCTGTGCACGCCGTACGCCAGCCGGCCCTCGCGGTGCTGTCCTTCGAGGTACTCGCACAGGTCCCGGTACTGGGCGTCGCTGCCGTCGATCACCATGCGCAGCATGCCGTCGAACTTGCGGAAATCCGTGTTTTCCACCATCTCGTCGATGTAACGGCTCCAGCGCACGGCCTTCGTGTCCATCTTGCGCGCGAACAGGTAGGCGCCCGCCAGGTTGAGCAGCACCATCCGTGCGAAGTACCTGACCCGCCCCCAGAGACCGAGCTGGCTGGAACGTACGCGCCACTCGTGTCCGAGCTGACGCGGATCGAGCGACAGGCGCATGCGGTCGGCGCGCAGCGGGTGGTAGCTGGAGATGTCGCCATAGATCTGCGCGATCTTGTCCGACAAGTTGCGGTAGGTGGCCAGGTTCGCGTCGGGATCAGCCGACACCGCCGCGACCAGCAGCGCAAGCTTGTGATCGTGAAAGCTCGGCACGCTCTGCCAGCGGCATTCGAATCCCTCGAAGCTGCCCTCGCGCGGGCCTTCGTCTTCCCGGACCCGCAGCACGCCCTTTGGCCATCGGGTCCTTGACCATGCGCTCGACTTCGTCCCAGCCGCGTCCGGAAAAGGTCGGCTGCGTAACGTTCGGCGACGAGCGAATCTTTGCCAATCGCACCGGCAGGCCCTTGTCGAGCAGACCCGAAACCTGGACGAGGCCGACCCGCAACCGCAGATCGAAGCTTTCCCGCGCCAGGCGCTGGGCCTCTCGCAAGGCCGGGATCACGCGATCGCGCAAGCCACCGGGCACGGCGAACGTCGCGCCGTCGCCGCCGAACACGAATGGCATTTCGACGCTTCGGTCCACGTTGACGACCGCGGCGATGCAGGCCACGCCGACGGTGTTGACCTTCTTGTAGGCGCCCGCTTCGATCGCCTTCGTCGAGCCGATAACGTCGGCGACGACGATCCACCAGTCGCCCGGGACCTGTGCGTGCCGGGCCGTCTCGATGGCCTGGGCGAAGGACTCCAGCACCGGAAGATCGCGATAGAAATGGAGTGTCGTCACGAGCGACTGGAGGTCGGCCTGCGTCCCTAAGGATCGCACGTCTCCCGCTGCACGGACGCCGCGTCCGAGCGATGAGGAGACCGTCATGCACCCTGCCGTGAAACGAATCTAGCGGGACTTCGCCGTGGTGACCGACAGAGCCTTCCGGATATCGCGCAGCTTCGCTTTCAGGCGCCGTTCGTTCGAGGTGCCGATTCGCACCAGGATCTTCTGGCCCGCCGACAGGCTCTCGAGCGCGGGATCGGCGAATTCGAACAGGACCTTGGGTTGAACCAGCGAGGCCGGCGCGTCGAGCTCGGGAGCCGCCAGCAAGTGATCGATGACGTCGATCACACGGTCGTTGAAGTAGCCGTTCGGGTATCCGAGATCGACGTAGGCCTGTTGAAACAGCGGGTAGAGGCGGACATAGAACTGCGCCAGCCGAGTCGTGTCGATCGATTCCGCGGCCTTCACGTACGCGGCGTAACGGCCCGCATTGTCGGGCGCGATCGTCGTCGTGCCGGTCCCGCCTGTCGTGGCAAACGCTCCCGGCACCGCCTTGACGGGCACGTATGCGGGTGGCGATCGTCTTGCGCGGCAGATTGTCGATCGTCGCGACGACGTGCCGGATGATCGCCGTCGGAACAAGCAGGTGCAGATAGGTGTCGCCATTCAGGGCGGTCTCGATGACATCCCTTGCGACCTGATCGCTGTCGTCCAATCCGGGCAACGGAGGCAAGGCGGCGCTGTCCACCGTCGAGGCGATCGCCACCTGTTCGATCGGATGCTTGATCGCGGGCTCGGGCATCGATTGCGGTTCCGGCGCGGCGGCAGGCGGGGCAGACGCCACGGGCTGCGGTTCCGGCGCCACGCGCGGCCACAGGAAATAGCCCGCAGCTGGCGGCCAGGAGGAACAAAAGGGCTATTCCCGCGGCAACCCATCGCCCTCCGGATCGATCCCGGTCCGACGGGCGTCCCTCGCCTCCCTCCAAGTCCAGTGAGACGGCGTCGACGTTGAAACTGGGATCGGGACGGAGCGCGTTCGTGGGCATGGACTCTCTCCTCCGGTGCGAGGGTTGGAATCGGGGGACGAGCGAGAGTTCCGCACGAACACCGCGCCGTCCGACGCCGTTGTCTCCGCCGATGGTACTCGCCGGGACATGGGTCCGCCATGCCGACTTCGGGCATCGCCGGCGACTACACGGCCCCTCCGTCTCCGTCGTAATGCTCCGGCCAGCGGCTAAGCACGACGCCGCGATCGCTCGCATAGGCGTAGCAGCTGTCGATCTTGCGTGGCCTGCCGTTCGCATCGACGGGCGTCGGCTTGGCGCTTCGTACCTGCGACAGCGTCTGGAACGCGACCGTCGCCAGCGGCCCGAGCAACTCGGTGAGATGCGTGCAGCCGTCGCGACCTGCAAGCCGCTCGCGTACGGCGGCCGACCAGCCCGCGGCGATCCGCAGACCCTTCATCGATCTGCAGCGTCGCCGTCGCTTCGCGACAGATGCCGAACGGCGACGCGTCGGTGGAGGCCACGATGTCGATCACGTCGAGGTCCTCGTCCACGACCAGCCGGACCCACATGTCGTGCAGAGCGTCGCCGGCAGGCACGACGCGTCCTTCGGGCAGCGTCAGCTCGCGTCGTCTTGGTGTCGACCATCCGCGCCTCGATGTCGTACAGACCGTCGTGGCGACGATAGCCGCGCAACTCGATGCGGCGCAGGTGAAGCTCGTCGCGCGGCACGGATGGCGGCAGAGGCATTGGAGAGGCCTGGAGTCCGATCAGACGCCGTCCGGCTCCAACGCGGCCGCCTGCTCGGGCGGTCGCCCCTTCGCCTGCCGGAGCCGGCGACTCCTCCTCGGAAGGGCCGATCACGCCGTCCGCCTTGTAAGCCGCCAGCTCCTCCCTGGAATGGCCGAGCCAGTCGCCGAAGACTTCGTCGTTGCCGGCGCCCAGCGGCCGGCTGGGCTCGATCGGCCGGCGCTCCGTCCCCTCGAACACGAGGGGCGAGTGCGGCAGCACGACGCGGCCGAGCGCGGGATGGTCGATCCACTGCAGGCTGCCGCGCGCATGCATGTTCTCGTCGTGCATGACCTCCGAGAGATCGCGCACCGGCGCGCACGGCACCTTCGCCGCGAGCATGCGTTGCGCGACTTCGTTCTTGCCGAGCGTCTTCGTCCAGCTCTCGATCAGCTCGTCGACGGCGGCGAAATGGACGACTCGCGTCGAGCGGGTGACGAAGCGCGGATCCTCCTTGAGGTCGGGCCGGCCCATGACGTCGAGGATCGAGCGGAAATGATGGTCGCCCGGCGCGTTGAGCACCACGTAGCCGTCGCTTCGTCGGATAGACGTTGTACGGCGAGATGCCGAGGCCGCCGTGCCGGTTGCCGGTGCGCGCCGGCGCGTCGGCGCCGCGTGCATGCAGCATGCCGAGATTCGAGGCGAGCGAGCAATAGGTGGCGTCCTGCATGGAGACTTCCACGACGCGGCCCTTGCCGGTGCGTTCGCGCTCGTAAAGCGCGGTCATGATCGCGGCATAGAGGTGAATGCCGGCCATGAAATCGCATATGGCCGCGCCCGACTTGACCGGCGGCTGATCCGGAAAGCCGGTCGAATTGATGACGCCGCTCATCGCCTGCATGACGAGATCCATCGCCGGATAGTCGCGATACGGACCGTCCTTTCCGTAACCGGAGCTCGACCCGTAGATCAGCCGCGGATTGACCTTGTGGAGATCCGCGGCGCCGACGCCGAGGCGGTCCATGACGCCCGGAGCGAAGTTCTCCACGAGGATGTCGGCACGCGCCGCCATCTCCCGCAACAGCTCGCGGCCCTTCTCCGCCTTGAGGTTGAGCGTGACCGGCTTCTTGTTGGAGTTCAGCATCGCGAAGGGAAGCGCGGCGCCTCCCATGTCGCCGCGGCTGCGCAAATGCTCGCCATGGAACGGCTCGATCTTGATCACGTTCGCCCCCGCCATCGCCATGAGGAACGTGGCGTAGGGCCCGTTGTAGACGTGCGAGAGATCGAGGACCGTGATGCCCGCAAGCGGTTGATGGCGATTCGACCCGCTGTCCACCGTCGGTTGTGCTGCGGACATGCTGCCTCCGGAATTCACTCGTTGCGCGCCCCGCGATCGGCGCTCAAGCCCGCTTCGCTCGCGCGATGACCCGCTGCGCGGCGGTCAAGTGCGGGCGATCGAACATGCGCCCGCCGATGTTCACGGCCCCCGCCCCCGGCTGCTGCGCGAACGCGGCCACGATCGCCGTCGCTTCGCGCAGCGCGTCGTCGCTGGGCGTGAAGACTTCGTTGATCGCCTGAACCTGGCCGGGATGGATGGCCGCCTTGGCCGAGAAGCCCGCCGCAACGGCCGCGCGGGCTTCGTCGCGCAACCCGTCGACGTCGCGAAAATCGGTGTAGACGGCATCGACGGCCGCGACACCCGCGGCCGCCGCGCCGAAGAGGCACAGGCTCCGCGCGAGCTCGAACGGCGGCGTGTAACGTCCGTCGACGCGATTGGCGGACGCGCCGATGTCGGTGGCGAGATCCTCGCCGCCCCACATCATGCCGGCGAGCCGCGGTCCGGCCTCGCGCGCGTAGCTTCCCATTTCGAAGAGCGCCGCGGCGCTTTCGGTCACGATGGGCAGGATGCGCAGCGAGCCGACCGCGTACGCCGTCTCGCGCCTCCAGCTCCGCGAGATCCGCGGCGACCCGCGCAACGTCGCGACCGCCCCCGCATTTCGGCAGCATGATGCCGTACGGCTGCGCGCGCACCACGGCGGCGAGATCGTCGCGCAGCAGGCCCGTCGCCAGCGCGTTGACGCGCACGAACAGCGGCAGGCGCTCGCGATGCTCGGCGACGAACTCGGCGCACACGCCGCGTGCCCGCGCCTTTTCCGCGTCCGGCACCGAGTCCTCCAGATCGAGGATCAGCGCATCGGCGCCGCAATCGAGCCCCTTCGCGAGCTTGCGCGCGTCGTGGCCGGGCACGAAGAGCAGGGAGCGCATGATCAGGCTCGCGCCGGGGTCGTCGCGATGTCGGGGAGCGACGACATCAGAACGTTCCCATCCCCAGGAATCCGTCGACCGGGTCGAAGTCGCTCATCAGCTTCTTGCCGACCAGGTCCTTCAGCGTCTCGGTCGTGCCGCCGCCCAGCGTGCCGTAGCGCGCGCCGCGGTAGAAGCGCGACACCGGGTACTCGTCGGTGAAGCCGTAGCCGCCGTGCACCTGGATCGCCTCGCTGGTGACCCGGATCGCCATCTCGTTGACGTACATCTTCGCGATCGCCGCCTCGTGCGGATCCGGAAACGGATTCGCGGTCAGGCACGCGCGGTAGAGCAGGCTGCGGCCCGCCTCGATGTCGCGATACATCTCGGCGAGCTTCCAGCGGATGCCCTGGAAGTCGCCGATGCGCTTGCCGAAGATCGTGCGATCCCGCACGTACTTGATCGCTTCCTCGAACGCGCCTTCGGCGAGGCCGAGCGAGACGCTGGGGTTGAGGCAGCGCTGCGTGTTGAACGCGGAGAGCAGCTTCTTGAACCCGTCCTCGCGCAGGATCACGTTCTCCAGCGGCAGCTCGCAGTTCTCGAACTGGATCTCCGCGAGGTTCTCGCCGCCCATCGTGTGGTAGCGCGCGGTCACGGAGAAGCCGGGCGTGTTCCGGTTCACGAGCACGCACCCGATGCCCGTCGCGTCCGGGCTTGCCGTCGATGCGGCTGAACACGACGAACCACTCCGCCTCGTCGGCGCGGCTGATCAGCGTCTTCACGCCGTTCGGACCACGGCGCGGTCGCCCTTGATCGTCGTGTTCGTCCGGTAGTTCGGCACGTCGGTGCCGGCGTGCGGCTCCGTCATGCAGACGGCCAGCATCGCATCGCCCGTGCACACCTTGGGCAGGATGTCGCGCTTCATGTGCTCGGGCGCATAGGTGGAGATGACGCGCACCTGCACGCCGACCTCGCCCATCAGCGCCATCGCCGTCGCGTAGCAGACCTTGGAGACCTCCTCGAGCACGAGCGCGGTATCGAACACCGGCAGGCCGGAGCCGCCGTACTCCTCCGGGCACCGACATGCCGAGGACGCCGATCTGCGCGAGCTCGCGCATGTTCTCCCAGGGAAACGTGCCGTCGAGCCATTTCATCGCGCGGCCGCGGAACTTGTCGCGCGCCAGCTCGCGGACGGTTCCGACCAGCGCGCGCTGCTCGGAGGAGAGTTGGAACTTCATTTCGCTCATTGCGTTGCTCCTTCGTTCGCGCGATCTAGCGGACGCCGCGGTGGTCGCGCACGCTCATCCGCTGCCCCAGCAGATGCTGGTAGCGATCGCGCACGAGATGCTCGAGGTCGCCGACGTGCTCCGCCATCGCCTTCGCGGCCGCGCGCGCATTCCGTCGACGACAGGCGTCGAGGATCTTGCTGGTGCGCCGCGATCACGTGCTTGCGGTTGCCGACCGTGTATCGCACGCCGTGCATGCTCGCCGTGCGCGAGCAGGCTGATCGTGCCCCAGAAGGTCTCGAGCACCTTGTTGCCGCTGGCGCGCGCGACGATGCCGTGGAAGACGCGGTTCTCGGCGATGAATGCCGCCTGGTCCTCGCCCTGCGCCTTCATCCGCTCGATCGACTCCTCCATTTCCCGAAAGTCGTCGTCGGTGCCCTCCTCCGCCGCCTCGGCAGCGAGCGCCGGCTCGATGACCTCGCGCGCCTGCAGCACGGTCACGAACGGCACATCGTTGAAGCGCAGGTAGACGGACAGGCTGTGCGCGAGCAGGTCGAGGCTCGGCCGCCGGAGCACGAGGCCGCCGCCGGGGCCGGGGCGCTGCTCGAGCACGCCCTGCGACTCCAGAATGCGGATCCCTTCGCGCAACGTCGGCCGGCTGACGTCGAACTGTTGCAGGAGCTCGGCCTCGGTCGCGAAGGTCTCGCCGGGCTCGAGCTTCGAATCGAGCAATCCGCGAGAGCAACTCCTGCGCGACCTGCCGCGCCTTGCTGAGATACGCTGCCGGGGGTCGAGTACTCATTGCACCACCTCCATGAATCGCGGCGGCCGGCGTTCGGCGAACGCCGCCAGCCCTTCCGCATAATCTGTTGATCCGAGAATCTCCGGCAGCGCCGCGCGCTCGATTTGCAGACCCGCCGCGAGCGGCAGCTCGATGCCGCTCGTAGACGAGCCGCTTGATCGCCGCAAGAGCCGGCGCGGACCCGCCTGCCAACGTCCTTGCGAACGCATGCGTGCGCGCTTCCAGCTCGTCGGCGGCGACCACTTCGTTGACGAGTCCGATGCCGAGCGCGTATTCGCTGGTCACGGGCTCGCCGCTCAGCATCATCTGCAGCGCGCGGCTCACGCCGATGAGGCGCGGCAGTCGTTGCGTGCCTCCCGCTCCGGGAAAGGCGCCGACCCGGCTCTCCGTGAGCCCGAGCGTGATGCCGGCCGCGGCGAACCGAAGGTCGCAGCCGAGCGCGAGCTCGAGCCCGCCTCCGAGCGCCACGCCGTTGAGAACGGCAATCGTGACGAAGCGGGCGCCGGCGACGGCATCGATGGCAGCGCGTATCGCGGCGTTGTGCGCGAGACGGGCGGCGAGGTCCATGCCCTTGCGCTCCTTGAGGTCGGCGCCGGCGCAGAACGCGCGGCCGCTGCCGCGCGAAGCAGCACGACCCGGGCGCGCTTGTCGAGCAGCGTCGGACACCGCCTGCTCCAGCGCGGCGCACGTGGCGACGCCGAGCGCGTTCATGCGCTCGGGGCGCTGCAGCCGGATTTCGAATACGTCGTCGCCGACCGATTCCAGGGAAACTTCCTCGTTCACTGGAATCCTTTGCGATGGTGGAAACCGTGATTCATGCGACGGCGCGAGCCGTCGACCTGCGGAGCCTGGCTGCCGCTCTCGTGCAGAGAGCGCTGCAGCGACTCGCGATGGTCCGGATGGGCGATCGCGATCAGCCGACGCGCGCGTTCGCGCAACGCGCAACCGCGCAGGTGCGCGGCGCCGTATTCCGTCACGATCACGTCGACGTCGCTGCGCGCGGTCGTGACGGGACGGCCGTGGAGCGACGCGACGATCCGTGAATGCTTGCCGTCCGGCGTCGTGGAGGGAAACGCGATGATCGAACGCCCGCCGGGCGATGCTGCGCCGCCTCGCACGAAATCGACCTGGCCGCCGACCGCGCCGAGATAGCGGCCACCGGCCACTTCCGCGTTGGCCTGGCCCGACAAGTCGACTTCGATCGCCGAGTTGATGGTGTGGAATTTGGCCAGCGCCGACGTGACCGCGATGTTGTGCGTGTAGTCCGCACTGCGCATGTCCACCGTCCGCTTCGCTCCGCGAAGTCGCGCAGCCGCTGCGTTCCGAACAGTCCGCCGGTGACGGTACGCCCCGGATCGCGGCCCTTGTGCGCGTTGGTGACCACGCCCCGCTCGACGAGGTCGACGAGCACGTCGGATACGACGCCGCTGTGCACGCCCAGCTCGCGATGGCCCGAAAGCGCGCGGGCCACGGCAGCCGGCAGCGTCCCGATTCCGAGCTGGACCGTCGCGCGATCGGGAATGAGCGCCGCCACCTGCTCCGCCACCGAACGCTCCACGGCGGAAGGCTCGGGATCCGGCATGTCGATGAGCCGGTCGTCGCTTTCGACCAGGACATCGATGTCCTCGTTGTCCACCCAGGCGTCGCCGCGTGGCCGGGAGGGCGGGATTGACGAGCGCGATCACCACGCGCGCCTGCTGGATCAGCGCTTGCGT
>CAVRVC010000020.1:0-280679 GCA_963724545.1 uncultured beta proteobacterium | reverse complement strand
GCTCGCACCTCGGGCCAGGATGCAGCCGTTCTGCGCGCCGTTTTCGCGCAACCGCCGGGTGAGACGGCGCGTGTCGAGATCGGCGATGCCGACGACGTCGTGGGCGGCGAGATACGCGCCGAGATCGCCGGTCGAGCGGAAGTTCGAGGCGAGTCGCGGCAGGTCGCGGATGACGAGTCCGGCGGCGAACGGGCGCCGCGATTCGACGTCCTCCGGATTCACGCCGACGTTGCCGATATGCGGATAGGTGAGCGTGACGATCTGGCCCGCGTAGCTCGGGTCGGTCAGGATCTCCTGGTACCCCGTCATCGCGGTATTGAAAACGACTTCGCCGACGGCCGCGCCCTGGGCGCCGATCGCCCGGCCGTGAAACACCGTGCCGTCGGCCAGCGCCAGAACGGCGGGGGTGGTCGCGGGAAAGAGCGCGGGGCGGGCGGCGGTCGGAGCGGACATGGCGAGGGCGCGATGGGCGGGGACGCAAGGCGGCGAGTGGATCGCCGGGGTCCGGACGTGCGAAGCGGGAACGCCAGCGTCGCCCGCGGCCGTTCCCGCCTCAAAGCGCGTAATTATACCGGCGGCGACAGGGGGTTACAACCGCGAGCGGGCCGGTGCCGCGCGAGGCACGCGCTTCATTCAGTAGGCCGCCGAAAACCCGCCGTCGACATAGAGCACGTGACCGGTCACGTAGTCCGCCGCGGACGACGCGAGGAACACGGCCGCGCCGGCGATCTCGGGGGGCTCGCCCCATCGGCCCTGCCGGCGTGCGGCGCGCGACCCAGGCCGAGAACTCGGCGTCGGCGATGAGCGGCGCGTTCATCTCGGTCTTGAAGAAACCCGGCGAGATGCCGTTCACCTGGATGTTGGAGGGCGCGAGCTCCACGGCGAGCGCCCGCGTGAGCATCCGGAGCGCGCCTTTGCTCGCCGCATAGGGCACGATGTTCGGCCGGCCGAGGTCGGCCGCGAGCGAGCAGATGTTGACGATCTTGCCGCGCCGGCGCGCCTTCATCGCCGGCAACAGGGCCCGCGTGACGAGGAACGGACCGTCGAGATTCGCCGCCATCAGCGCGCGCCACTCCTCCGGCGTGAACTGCTCGAGGAGCTTCCGCTGATTCATCGCGGCGTTGTTGACCAGGATGTCGACGGGGCCGCCATCGCGCTCGAGACCCGCGACGGCGGCGGCTACTGCTGCGGCGTCGGTGACATCGAACGGCGCGACGCCTGCGTCGATGCCGTCGGCCGCGAGCGCCTGCACGGCGGTCGCGAGCTTGTCGCGATTGCGGCCGTTGATGACGACGCGCGAGCCGGCGCGCCCGAGTCCGCGGGCAATCGCGAGACCCAGCCCCGATCCGCCGCCGGTGACGAGCGCGCGCGTGCCCGAGAGATCGAAGGGATTCGCCGAGGCCATTTACGTCAGCCCGAGGACGTCGCGCATGTCGGCGAGGCCGGTCGCGCCCGCCGCCCGCCGCGCGGCGACGAAATGCGCAGCGCGCAGCGCGCCCGCGGCGAAGTTCTGCCGGGACGACGCCTTGTGCGCGAGCTCGATCCGCTCGCCGGCGCCGGCGAAGATCACCGTGTGCTCGCCGACGACGTCGCCGCCGCGCAGCGTCGCGAATCCGATCGCGCCTTCCTTGCGCGCGCCGACCACGCCCTCGCGCGACAGGACGGCGCACTCCGCCAGCTTGCGCCCCGCGCCGCGCGCCGCCGCCTCGCCGAGGCCGAGCGCGGTGCCCGACGGCGCGTCGACCTTGTGCCGGTGATGCATCTCGACGATCTCGATGTCGTAGGCGGGCCCGAGCTGCCGCGCCGCCGTCTCCACGAGCGCCAGCAGCACGTTGACGCCGACGCTCATGTTCGGCGCGAACACGATGGGGATGCGCTCCGCGTGCCGTGTGAGGTGAGCCTTCTCCTCGTCGGAGAAACCCGTCGTGCCGATGACCGCACCCGTGCCGTGGCGAGCGCAGGCCGATAGATGCGCGAGGCTTCCCGCGGGACGCGTGAAATCGATCATCACGTCGGCGGCCTGCGCCGCTGCGCCGGCGTCGGCGCCGACCGTCACGCCGGTCGTCCGGCCGAAGCGCTCGCCGGCGTCACGTCCGACGATGGGGCTTCCCGCGACGTCGAAGGCCGCGACCAGCGAGCTGCCGGAATCCGCGAGGATCGCCTCGATCAACGCCTGGCCCATCTTTCCGCCGGCGCCCGCGACGGCGACGCGCACCGCCGTCATTTCTTCTTGAAGATGTCGAGGAACTGCTCCCACCACGAGCGCGGATCGGACCAGGCGCCCTCGCCCGCGGTGATGGCCTGCGCCGACTTGTTGAGCTCGGCGACCGAGATCGGCATCTCGTCGCCCTCCCAGCGCGCGAGCTTGTCGTCGACGAAGTAGACGGTGAGCGTCCGGTGCTCGCGGACCACGCCCTGCCGCGTGAACTCGTAGACGTAGTCCCAGCGGCTGTCGCGGAACAGGCTGACGACGAGTGGCGTGCCGAGCGTCTGGCGGACCTGGGTCTTCGTCTGGCCGACCTTGAGCTTGTCCACCATGTCCTGGGACAGGTAGTTGCCCTGGTTGACGTCGAGCATGTAGACGCCGTACGTGCGCAGCGTCGGGAAGGTCTCGTCGATCGTCTTGCAGCCGGCGCCGAGAAGCACGAACGCGGCGATCGTCGCCGCGCACGCCGCTCGAGCCGCACGCCGGAAAGTCGGGGGGGTCAACACCATCGCTTATGATCGAGTCGCGCGCCGGAAAGTCGGGGGGTCAACACCATCACCCGTGAAGGAGTGGCGCGCCGGAAGATCCGGGGGGTCAATTCTCTTGCCTGTGAATGTGCCGGGTAATTGGCTATTATAGCCGGGGCTCCGAGCACCGCCGAAATTCCACCCGCGCCGCAAGGGCGCGCCCCGTCAACTCCCACGCTCACGCCAACCTCCCGTGCCGCCGACCCACCCCGCCGCGCCGAAAGACCTCAAGCATGCCGGGCTCAAGGCCACGGTGCCGAGGCTCAAGATCATCGGCATCTTCGAGTCGTCGAAGGTACGGCACCTGACCGCGGAGGACGTGTACCGGAAGCTCCTGGCCGAGGGCCCGGACATCGGCCTCGCCACCGTCTATCGCGTGCTGACGCAGTTCGAGCAGGCGGGGCTCCTCGTCCGCCACCACTTCGACTCCGGCAAGGCGGTCTTCGAGCTGAACGAGGGACACCACCACGACCACCTCGTCTGCCTCAAGTGCGGGCGAGTCGAGGAGTTCTACGACGCGGCCATCGAGAAGCGGCAGAACGCCGTCGCGAAGGAGCGCGGCTTCGAGATCTCCGGGCACGCGCTCTACCTCTACGCCGAATGCGTGAAGCCGCGCTGCCCGTACAGGAAGAGCGGCCGGACGGACTGACGCGCCAAGTTACGTTTCAGGCTCAGCTACGTTTCAGCCTCGGTCGAGGCCGGAGGATCGGCCGCGATGTCGCGCCGACCGAAGTCGGCCACCCGGAACCCCAGCAGCCACAGCGCGCCGAAATACGCGGCGGCGCCCGCCGCGCACACCGCGGCGAGCCGGCCGACCTTTGCCCACAGCGCGGCCGCGAGCCAGAACGACGACGGGCCGGAGAGCCAGAAGAGCACGGCGGCGAGCACGAACAGAGCGATCACGAGCTTCGCGACGAACCGCGGCCACCCCGGCGCCGGCGTGTAGATCCCGGCCCGACGCAGGAACCAGAACAGGAGCGCCGCGTTGAAGCACGCGCCGATCGACGTCGACAGCGTGAGGCCCGCGTGGCCGATCCGGAACATCAGGATCAGCGCGAGCGACTGCGACACCAGGACCGTCGCGAACGCGATCTTCACCGGCGTGGCCATCACCTGCCGCGCATAGAAGCCGGGCGCGAGGATCTTGACGACGATGAGGCCGAGGAGCCCCACGCTGTAACCGAGCAGCGCGTCGCGCGTCTGCAGCACGTCCTCGACGGAAAAGCGACCGTACTGGTAGAGCGTCGAGACGAGCGGGACGCCGAGCACCCACAGCGCGACGGCGGCCGGCAGCGCGAGCATGAACGCGAGGCGCAATCCCCAGTCGAGCAGCGACGCGTAATGGCCGGCCTCTCCATCGGCGTGCAGTTTCGCGAGCGACGGCAGCAGCACCGTGCCGAGCGCGACGCCCAGGAGCGCGCTCGGAAACTCCATCAGGCGGTCGGCATACGTGATCCACGAAATGCGGCCGTTGCCGAGCGAGGCCGCGAGCTGCGTGTTGATGAGCGCCGAGATCTGCGCCGCCGACACGCCGATCACGGCCGGCCCCATCGCGACGAGCACGCGCCGCACGCCTTCGTCGCGCCAATCGAAGCGCGGCCATCCCAGCATCCCGATGTTCGCGAGCGGGCGAAGCTGCAGCGCGAGCTGCGCGATGCCGCCGACGAGCACGCCCCAGGCGAGCGCCTTGATCGGCGGATCGCAATACGGCGCGAGAAACAGCGCTGCGCCGATGATCGACACGTTGAGCAGCACCGGCGTGAACGCGGGGATGGCGAAGCGCCGGTAGACGTTGAGCACTCCGCCCGCGAGCGACACCAGCGACAC
This sequence comes from uncultured beta proteobacterium, assembly GCA_963724545.1. Taxonomy (GTDB): domain Bacteria; phylum Pseudomonadota; class Gammaproteobacteria; order Burkholderiales; family Casimicrobiaceae; genus CAIWHR01. Next base: position 276,119 of record CAVRVC010000020.1, on the reverse strand, counting down.
GAAGAGAAGGTACGGAAAGACGATGCGGATCATCTGCGCCGTGAGGTCGACCTTGCCGGGCGTCTGCGCGAAGCCCGACGCGAGCACGTAGACGAGCCACGGCGCGGCGAGCACGCCGACGAGCGTCAAGCCGAGGAGCACGACCGCGAGCAGCGTCCCGACGCGGCCGACGAGCGCGCGCGTCTCGTCCTCGCCGCGGTGACGGCGGTATTCCGCGAAGATCGGGACGAACGCCTGCGAGAACGCGCCTTCGGCGAAGAGGCGCCGCAGGATGTTGGGCAGGCGGAACGCCGCCTCGAACGCGTCCATCTGCATCCCGGCCCCGAACGCGGCCGCCTTGAGGCTCTCCCGGGCAAGTCCGGTGATGCGCGAGACGAGCGTCATCCCGCTGACCGTCGTCAGCGCCCGGAGGAGGTTCAACGGCAGCCCCGCCGCATCGCCGCCGCCCGGGCGTCCTCGGGTCGGGTGGAAATGTGCTGCAAGAGGGAGGGGGCGGGCATTCGGGCGGTACGCTGCGGGACGCGACGCAGCGGCCGGCGCCATTGCGTGGTATGCGGTAAGCTGCTATTATGCTTGGTCTTTTTCAGCTACTCCAGATCGCGAAGGAATATCCACCCATGGCGAACAGCGCCCAGGCAAGAAAGCGCGCCCGGCAAGCGGGGCAAACGAGCAAGCACAACGCGAGCTTGAGGTCGTCGCTGCGAACCGCCGTGAAGCAGGTCCGCAAGGCGATCCTGGCCGGCGACAAGGCCGCGGCCATGCAGAAGTTGAAGTCGTCGCAGGCGGTGATCGACCGCATCGCGGACAAGAAGATCGTCCACAAGAATCTCGCTTCGCGGACGAAGTCGCGTCTCGCGCATGCGATCAAGGTCATGGCCTGACCGCACGGCCGGACCCGCACCACCGATAGGGCGCCCACACGGCGCCCTTCTCTTTTCATTGCGCTCGCGCGCCTTCCGGCGCCCTGTTTCATTGCTGGCGACGACGATTCGGCTGCCGTGGCCCGGCTGCAGACTACATGGGCACGGCAATTGCTTAAAAGGCTTCATCTCCAGGTCACGGCGAGGCAGCGCATTTGCGGCGGCTGTCCGCTCGACCGGGGTGCGGCCGTCCTGCGCCAAGCAAATGACCGTTGTGCCGATCATGCCCATCGTCCCGCAAGTCGTCGCCGACGACTCGAATCCGCCGCCGCGGCACCGCGAACCACGCGACCGGATTGACGTCGCGCGGCGAGCCTCGACGCCCTCCGGCATCGGGTCGTGGCTTTGCGCCCGCGTCGCGTGGCTCATGGCGGCGACCTGCCTGGTGCTCGGCGCCTTCGCCGCGCCAGGTGCCGTCGCGAGTCCGGCGGACTCCGCCTTACGCCGCAGGCCCTGGAAATCGAGGCCTATCTCTACGGATATCCGAAGCGTGCGCAGGACGAGCTCTCTCGCCCTCGCTCGCGCGCGCGGACGCGGCGCCACCGATCGAACGGCGCTACGTCTATACGCTCTACGGGCAGGCGACCGCCGTCGCCGGCAGGCACTCGGAGGCGCTCGCTCTCGCCAACCGTCTCGAACGCGAGGCGGGCCAAACGTCGGACAAAGCGCTCCTCGCCGCCGCACGGCTCGTGCGCGGCACGGCCGAATGGCTGGCCGGCGACGCCGGCAAGGCCAACGCTCTGGCCCGGGAAGCTCGCTCGCTCGTGGAGGGCACACCCGATCCCAACCTCGCGTACTGGGCCGCCCTGTCGGTCGGCATCGCGGCGAGGAGCCGCGGGCAGCTCGAGGAAGCGCTTGGCGCGCTGCAGGACGCACTGTCGTCGGCCGAGCGCGAGGACAACGCGTATCGCCGCTCGATCGCGCACTATCAGCTCTCGACGCTGTATCTGGTGCTGAAGCAGCCGCAAAGCGCGCTGGAGGCGAGCCTCCTCGCGTATCAGTTCGGCGAGACGGCGGGAAGCCCGTGGGCCGCGGCAAGGGCGCTCATGGCCCAGTCCGCGGCATTCGAGCTCCTGCAAGAGCCGGCGAGCGAGCTCTCGGCGATGGAAGAGGCCCTCGCCATCGCCCGGAAGGCGCAGTCGGAGACGAGCGAAAGCCTCGCCCTCATCAACCTCGCCGACATCAAGCTGCGGCGCAAGGAGTTCGGCGAGGCGCTCAACCTGTCGCGCCGCTCGCTGGCGCTCTCGGTCGGGTACAACGACATCGGCTCGGTCGCCACGAGCAAGGCAAACATTGGTTTCGCGCTGTTCGGCCTTGGCCGTGCGAGCGAGGGCAAGCGGTTCGCCGACGAAGCGCTCGCCGATTACGAGCGGACCGGCGCCATTGCCGAGATCGCGTCGCTGCTCGGCGAATACGGCCACTACCTCGAGAAGGCGGGCGATTACCGGACCGCGCTCGCGTTCTATCACCGCGAGCGCAAGCTCTACGAAGAGATGGCCGCCGCGGCGCACCAGAGATCGGTGCTCGAGCTACAGGAAAAGTACGAGTCGGACAAGAGGCGGCGCGAGATCGAGCTCCTCAACCGGCAGAACGCGCTCAACTCGGCGGAGCTCGAGAACCAGGCGCTGCGCGAGCGCGTCTGGTGGCTGTTCGCCGCGGTCTTCGCGATCGCGCTCGTCGTGACCGGCATCTACTACCGGAAGCTCCGCGTGAACAACGGCCTTCTCGCGCAGAAGAACCGGGAATTGAGCGTGCGCAGCAGCCGCGACCCGCTCACCGCGCTCTACAACCGGCGCTTTTTCCAGGAATTCATGCGCGACGCGCCGCCGCAGCCGGAACGCCGGCACGGCGGCGGACCCGACAAGGTGATCCACGCGCTGCTGCTGATCGACATCGATCTCTTCAAGCAGACGAACGACCGGTACGGCCACGCGGCCGGCGACGCGGTGCTCGTTGTAGTCGCCCGCCGGCTGCGCGACACGCTGCGCGAGACCGACACGATCGTGCGCTGGGGCGGCGAGGAGTTCCTCGTCTTCGCGCCGGCGACAAGCCCCGACAAGCTCGACGAGATTGCGGCACGCATCATGGCGGCCATCGCGGCGGAGCCGATCGAGTACAAAGGACATTCGATCCGCGTGACCGCCTCCATCGGATACGCGCCGATGCCGCTGCCTCCCGAGGACGTCCAACTGCCGTGGGAGCGCGCCGTCAACCTGGTCGACATGGCGCTCTACATGGCGAAGCTCCACGGCCGCAACTGCGCGTACGGCATCCGCCGGCTTCGCCGCAGCGACGACGAGGCGATGTCCCGGATCGAGCGCAACCTCGAATCGGCGTGGGCCAACGGCATGGTCGAGATGCACCTCGAGCCCGGGCCGGTGATCGACGCCGGTGGCGGCGATGTCGAGATGACGTCGTCGTCGCCCGCTGCGGTCCTGCATGAGCAAACCATCGGCGACGTCGCGCGGCGCGTAGCCTAGCCGCCGCCAGCTCGGCACGCGTCGGCGGCCCTGCCGGCGCGGAAAGCGGATGCGATGGGATCGGGCCACCGCGTGGTAGAGTCACAGTTCGACCCGTGGGTGCATCATCGCCGCACCGCAGATACGCCATGCCCGCCGCGCCGCCGAAGCACTTCCTCCAGATCAGCGATTTCACCGTCGACGAGTTCGAGCACCTGATCGCGCGCACCCGCTGGATCAAGGACCGATTCAAGCGCTACGAGCTCTACCAGCCGCTGCGCGACCGCACGCTCGCCATGGTGTTCGAGAAGGCGTCGACGCGCACCCGCGTGTCGTTCGAAGCAGGCATGAATCAGCTGGGCGGCATCGCGATCAACCTGAATCGCATGGACACGCACCTGTCCCGCGGCGAGCCGATCGAGGACGTCGCGCGCGTGATCTCGCGGATGGTCGACGTGGTGACAATCCGCACGTTCGAGCAGTCGATCATCGAGCGGTTCGCCGCGCATTCGCGCGTGCCCGTGATCAACGGCCTCACCAACGAATTCCATCCGTGCCAGATCCTGGCCGACATCTACACGTACATCGAGCACCGCGGTTCGATCCGAGGGCGCACCATCGCCTGGATCGGCGACTCCAACAACGTCTGCTGCACGTGGCTTCAGGCGGCGTCGATCTTCGACTTCGCGCTTCACGTCTCCACACCGCCGGGCTACGAGATGAAGCAGGCCGCCGCTGGCGCGGCGGACGCGGGCCGCTGCCGGACGTTCGCCGATCCGAGGGCCGCGTGCCGCGGCGCCGATCTCGTCACGACCGACGTCTGGACGAGCATGGGCTTCGAGGCCGAGAACGCCGCGCGGCAGCACGATTTCGCGCAATGGCGCGTCGACGGCGACATGATGCGCCAGGCGCAGCCCGACGCCCTCTTCATGCACTGCCTGCCGGCGCATCGCGGCGAGGAAGTCACCGCCGATGTGATCGACGGGCCGCAATCGGTGGTGTGGGACGAGGCCGAGAACCGGCTGCACGCGCAGAAGGCGCTGCTCGAGTATCTCGTCTGCGGCCGCATCGAATCCTAGGGGCGAAAGATGATCGACCACACGGGCATCGGCGTTGCGAGCGCTGCCAGGAGCAAGGCGTTCTACCGGGCGGCGCTCGCCCCGCTCGGTTACGAGATGCTGATGGAGTTCGAGCAGTTCGCGGGTTTCGGCATCGCTCCCAAGCCGGATTTCTGGATCGGCGAGGGCGCGCCGAACGTGCCGCCGATTCACGTGGCCTTCCGCGCGGAGACGCGCGCGCAGGTCGACGCGTTCCACAAGGCCGCGCTCGCGGCCGGCGGCCGCGACAACGGCCCGCCGGGCGTGCGGGCGCACTATCATCCGAACTATTACGGCGCATTCGTGCTCGATCCCGATGGGCACAACATCGAGGCGGTCTGCCATTCGCCCGCATGAGGAATCTCCGATGAATCGACGCATCCTGGACTTCGTTCGCTTCGCCGCCACCGCGCTCGTCGCGGCGACCATCGCCACGTCCGCCGTGGCGCAGGCGTGGCCCGACAAGCCCATCAGATTCCTGGTGTCGGCCCCGGCGGGAAGCTCGCTCGACGCGCTCGCCCGCGTCATCGGTGACCGGCTGAAGGATCGCCTGGGTCAGCCGGTCATCGTCGAGAACAAGCCCGCGGCCGGCGGCACCGTCGCCACCGCCGAGGTAGCCAAGGCGGCGCCGGACGGCTACACGATGCTGCTCGGATTCAACGGACCGCTGGCGTTCGGCCCGCTCCTGCAGAAGCTGCCCTACGACGTGGCGAAGGACCTGGCGCCGGTGATCATCACGTCGAGCCAGCCCAACGTGCTCGCCGTCTACGCCGGCCTGCCGGCGAGGAACGTGCAGGACTTCGTTGCCTGGGCGAAGGCCAATCCCGGCAAGCTGTCGTACGCATCGGTCGGCAACGGCAGCTCGTCGCACCTCAACATGGAGCTCCTGAAGTCGGTCGCCGGGTTCGAGGCGGTGCACGTGCCGTTCAACGGCTCGCCGCCGGCCGTCACGGCGACGATCCAGGGCGAGACGCAGGCGATGTTCGCGGTGATGCAGCCGCTGCAGGCGCAGATCCAGGCAGGCAAGCTGCGCGCGCTCGCGGTGACGACGGCGAAGCGCTTCCCGCTGCTCCCGGACCTGCCGACGATCGCGGAGTCGGGCTACCCCGGTTTCGAAGCGCTGGCCTGGAACGGCGTGATGGTACCGGCCGCGACGCCCAAGCCCGTCATCGCCCGGCTCAACGCCGAGATGAACGCGATCCTGAAGCAGCCGGACGTCGTCGAGAAGATGCAGGCCTCCGGATTCGATCTCATCGGCGGCACGCCCGATGACTTCGGCAACCTCATCAAGCGCGAGACCGAGACCTGGACGCCGGTGATCCGCAAGCTCGGCCTGAAAGTGGACTGACGAAGCGAGCGCCGAGGGTGTACTAGGAGTGGCGTGAGGGCAGAGCCCTGCGGGCGCCTGAGGCATGAAGCCCGGAGGCCTCTGCCTTCATGCCACACGCGCGCGAACTACTTGGATTCGGCGTCGCCGCCGGTGAGCCGCGGCAGCGGCGAATCGCCGGAGGGCCGCAGCAGCCCCGCCTTCATGTAGGTCAGCAGCTTCTCGCGGGTGTCGGCGATGTCGAGGTTGCGCATCGTCAGCTGGCCGATCCGATCCTGCGGCGTGAACGACGAGGCGCCCTTCTCCATCGTGAGCCGCTCGGGCTTGTACGTGAGGTTCGGGCTCACCGTGTCGAGGATCGAGTAGTCGTTGCCGCGCCGGAGCTCGAGCGTCACCTCTCCCGTGACGGCGCGCGCGACCCATCGCTGCGCCGTCTCGCGCAGCATCATCGCCTGCGGATCGAACCAGCGACCCTGGTAGAGGAGCCGGCCAAGGCGCCGGCCGTGGTCGCGGTACTGCTCGATCGTGTCCTCGTTGTGGATGCCGGTCACGAGACGCTCGTAGGCGATGTGCAGGAGGGCCATGCCGGGCGCTTCGTAGATGCCGCGGCTCTTGGCCTCGATGATCCGGTTCTCGATCTGATCGCTCGTGCCGATGCCGTGCCGGCCGCCGATGGCGTTGGCTTCGAGCAGCAGCGCGACCTCGTCCGCGAAACCGATTCCATTCAACGCGACCGGGCGGCCCTCGTCGAAGCGGATCGACACGGTCTCCGGCTTGACGGCGACGTCGTCGCGCCAGAACGCCACCCCCATGATCGGCTCGACGATCCTGATGCCCTTGTCCAGGAATTCGAGGTCCTTCGCCTCGTGCGTCGCGCCGAGCATGTTCGAGTCGGTCGAGTACGCCTTCTCCGTGCTCATCTTGTAGCCGAAGCCGGCGCGGTCCATGTACTCGGACATCTCCTTGCGGCCGCCCAGCTCGTCGATGAAGGCCGCGTCGAGCCACGGCTTGTAGATGCGAAGGCTCGGATTGGCGAGGAGCCCGTAGCGGTAGAAGCGCTCGATGTCGTTGCCCTTGAACGTGCTGCCGTCGCCCCAGATGTGGACGTCGTCCTCGCGCATCGCGACGACGAGCATCGTGCCGGTGACGGCGCGGCCGAGCGGCGTCGTATTGAAGTACGCGAGGCCACCGGTCGAGACGTGAAACGCGCCGGCCTGCAGCGCAGCGATCCCTTCGGCGACGAGCGCGGCGCGGCAGTCGACGAGCCGCGCGCCTTCCGCTCCGTAGGCCAGCGCGCGCCGAGGTATCTCGTCGTAGTCGGGCTCGTCGGGCTGGCCGAGGTTCGCCGTGTACGCGTACGGAATCGCCCCCTTCGCGCGCATCCAGTGAAGCGCGGCGCTCGTGTCGAGGCCGCCCGAGAACGCGATGCCGACCTTCTGGCCGACGGGGAGATCCTGCAGGATGTGCGACATGAGCGGAGGCGTCTCGGGCGGCGGAAAACCGGTTATTCTAACCGAGTCGACTCGGCCGCGAGCCGACGCGCGCACGAGCCGGGGAATATGGCCCAAAGCTTGCTTGGATATGCAGATAGCGCCACTCGTCGCCCGCCCCCAACTGCGACGGCACGCACAAGCAGGTCGGATTCGCCGCGTAACCTGGTGGCCGATACCACCGCCCTTTGGACACCATCATGACCTCGCACACTCATCCAACCAATCTTCGCCATCGCGGCTTTCGTCGAACCGGCGCCGCGGTGATCGTCGCGATCGCATTCGCGGTCGGCGCGTCTGTTCCCGCATGGGCGGCCAACGCGGAAAGCTCCAAGTACTACGATGACGCTCTGGTACGCCTGGAGCGCGACGATATCGCCGGGGCCATCATTCAGCTCAACAATGCGCTGCAGAAAGATCCGAACATGCTCGCCGCGCACGTGCTGATGGGCAAGGCGCGGCTCAGGAACGGCGACCCCGCGGGCGCCGAAACCGCATTCGAAAAGGCGCTGAAGCTTGGTGCCGACCGGACGGAATTGGCGCTGCCATTGGCGCAAGCCTACGCCGGTCAGGGCAAGTCGGAAGCGCTGCTCGAGCGAGTTGTCCCTGCAGGGCTGCCCAAGCAGAGCCAGGTGGAGATACTCATTCTGCGGAGCAATGCGCAAGCGGACCTGGGCAAGTCACCCGACGCGCTGCGCTCGCTGGACGAAGCGCGGGTGCTCGATCCCCAGTCGGTTCCCGTCCGGCTGGCGCTGGTGAACGTGCTGTTGCGGACCGGCGACAAGGCCCGGGCGACGAGCGTGCTCGAGGAGACCGTCAAGCTCGCCCCTTCCGATTCGGCCGTATGGAATCTGCGCGCTTCGCTGTCGCACCTCAGCGGCAATCTGCCGGCTGCCCTGGCGGACTACGCGAAGGCGATTGCACTTGATCCGCGCAACGTAGATGCGCTGGTCGCGCAGGCCGGGATCTTGCTCGACCTCGGGCGGCTAGAGGAGGCCAATGCGGCGCTTGCCAATCTTCAGCAAGTGGCCCCCAAAGAGCCGCGTGCGGCGTACCTGCAAGCGGTTGCGGCGAGTCGCGTGAACGACACCGATACCGTGCGCGCCAAGCTGACCAATGTGGTCGCGATGCTCGACCCGGTTCCGAAGGAAGTGCTGAGTCGGCACCCGCAGCTGTTGCTGCTTGGCGGCATGTCGCACTACGGACTGGGGAACAACGAGAAAGCCGGCCTGTATCTCGCGATCTACGTGAAGCTGAATCCGAAGCAGCCGGGGCCGAGCAAGCTGCTGGCGAGCATCTACCTCGACCGCGGCGATGCGACGCGCGCGCTGCGTCTGCTCGATCCGCTGCAGGCGGTTGCACCCAACGATCCGCAGCTGTTTTCGCTGCTGGCCGCGGCGAACATGGCGCAAAAGCGGTATGCCGAGGCAGCTGCTTTCCTCGAACGGGCCGTCAAGGTTTCGGGCGGCTCCCCGGACCTTCGCGCCGATTACGGCGTCAGCCTGCTTGGAAGCGGGCAGGCGGATCTCGGATTCAACCAGTTGCAGCAGGCGTTCGCCAAGGATCCCGGCCAGGCGCACGCCGGCATCGTGCTGGCAACGCTGTACCTGAGGCGCGACCAGCCGAAAAAGGCGCTCGAGGTGATCGACGCGGTCGTGCGGCGCGCGCCGAAAAACGTCGATGCGATCAACATGCAGGGCATCGTGCGCGTGGCGGCCGGCGACAGGGCCGGAGGCCGTGCCGCCTACGAAAGCTGTCTCGCGCTCAATCCCAAGTATTCCGCGGCCCGTCTCAATCTCGCGCGGCTGGATATTGCCGAGGGCAAGCTGGCCGCCGCCCGGCTCGGCTTGACGGAAATGCTCAAGGCCAGCCCGAATAACGGGGTCGTGATGGTCGAATTGGCCCAGCTGGAAGAGCAGGCCGGTCGTTACGGGGAGGCGGTCGACTGGCTGGAGAAGGCAATGGCCATTCCCCAGCAGCGGGTGAGCGCCGGCATCTACCTGAGCGGACTGCTGGTGCGCCAGCGGGATTTCGAGCGAGCCGTCAAGGTCGCCAAGGATGCGGCCGGCCGCGCACCCAAGGATCTGCAGGCTCTTTACGCCCTCGCGCGCGCGCAGATCGCCGCGGGCGACAATCGTGGCGCCCGGCAAACGCTTGGGGTGATGGGCCCGTTGGCGGGCTTCGACAAGGTCGCCAACGTCGACATCGCGAGCCTCCAGTTCACCGCTGGCGATCGGGAGAATGCGACGTACACCCTCGGCAAGGTCATCAAGGAAAACCCGGACTATCTGCCTGCGCTCGTGCTGCTGACCGAAGTGGATATCGTGAGCGGCGATTATGCCAAGGCCGAGCAGAACGCGAAGAAGATCGCCGAGCGCTTTCCCGCCCGCGGACTGGGTCCGCGCCTAATGGGCGATCTTGCCGTTGCACGCGGCCAGTTCAATCCCGCCATCGCGAGCTATCGTGCGGCGCTGGCGAAGGAGAATAGCGCCGACACGGTCCTTCGCCTCTACCAGGCCCACGTGCGTGCCGGAGATCCCGCCAAGGGCTTGATTTTTATAGAACAGTGGTCCAAGGACAATCCGGAGGATCGGGTTGTACTCCGTGCGGTTGCCGATGGTCGGCTGCGCGCCGGGAACCTGGCCGGGGCACGGTCGGATTACGAGCGTCTCCTGAAGCTGAACGCGAATGATGTCGAAGTTCTTAACAATCTCGCCCAGGTTGCGAACCGGCAGGGCGACAAGGCGGCACTGGGATACGCCGAACGGGCCTATCAGTTGGCGAACAGCAATGCCGCCGTCCTGGACACCATCGGATGGGTGTTGGTCCGCCAGGGTCAGCTGGACCGCGGAACGAGCCTCTTGCGCGACGCCCGGCTGCGCGATTCGTCCAATCCCGAAATCCGGTATCACCTTGCCGTGGCGCTGTCGCAGTCCGGGCGCGATGCGGAGGCGCGGAGCGAGCTCAACGAGGGCCTCAAGGGCGGGGCCGTGTTCGACGAGCTCGAAGATGCGCGAAAACTGCAGAAGAAACTTGGCCCCTGATTGTTCGACCTTGGCCAGTACGTCCTCGCGGGATCTGTTCACAGGCTGTTGTCGGAAATCCTTACATCGCCGACGGTGGCGATCCGGAAGAAAATATTAACCTTATGATTATTATTATGATTTTTGCTCAGGCCTGATACTTGCTTTGAACGAGACGCAAGCGTGCTGTGTCAGGCAGCATGCGATAAGCACATATCGATGATCCGGAGCGGAGGCAGGTCATGAAGCGGAATTCCACGGGAATTGCAGTTCTCGCCGCACTTGGCCTCGTTGCGGCAAGTCTGCCGGCTGCCGCCCTCACGATTTACCAATGGAACGCCGGAAGCTGCACGGGCAGCAATCAGTCGAGTTGTTCCGACACGACATCGAATCCGGCTGGAGGCGGCTCGGTGACGTATTCGTCGATATCCGACTCCGGCGGTGCCACGACCGCCGTTGTCGCCAACAGGCAATTGGCTGCCGCCTATGTGGTGAGTTACAGCGGGAACCTTGGGATTACGACTTGCACGGGCAATAACAATCAGTCGGGCGGTACGGGTTCGAACGAGACCACGGCAGCGCCGGACCACGCGATGGATAACAACGGCAACTCCGAGTTCATGCTGTTGAGCTTCAGCAGCTCGATATCGTTGCGGGACGTGCAATTGGGGTATAGTAGTCAGTATGATTCGGACCTCACCGTTCTCGCATACACCGGCGGCGGCGTCCCGACGTTGGCCGGGTTGACCTACAGCGGATTGGTGGGGGCGGGCTGGCAATTCATCGGCAACTATTCCGATGCCTATGCCACTACAACCAACGTATCGGGCTTCGGAAGCCAAGCCAATACGGTCGCGATCAACTCGGGCGGCGTGTCGTCGAGCTACTGGCTGATCGGTGCGTACAACAGCACATGGAGTACGACCAACTCGGGTACCGCCGGAGGCATCAATCCAGGCCTGTCGGCCGGCAATGACTATGTGAAGTTGCTGGCGGCCTACGGCTGCGTCCCCGGCCCCGGCGCCAACCAATGCGGCGGCGGCGGCGGCGGTTCGCAGGTGCCGGAACCGTCGACCGTGTTGCTGATGGGTGCCGCGCTTCTCGGGTTTAGCCAACTGCGTCGGCGTCGTACCGCCTGATTCACTTTCCATTGCAGGCTGCTTCCTGCGGGGCGGTGACGATGTCACCGCCCCGTCTTCGTGTTAGGCTCGGACCGATCCGACTTGCCTGACCTGTCCCGCATGCCCTCATTCGACGTCGTCTCCGAAGTCAACCAGGTCGAGGTCCGCAACGCCGTGGACCAGACGAACAAGGAAGTCTCGACCCGCTTCGACTTCAAGGGCTCCGACGCACGGGTCGAGCAGGCCGATAAGACGCTCACGCTCTTCGCCGACGATGACTTCAAGCTGAAACAGGTCACCGATATCCTCACGGGCAAGCTCGCGAAACGCGGGGTCGACATCCGCGCGCTGAAATACGAGACGGTCGAGAAGGTCTCCGGCAACAAGGTGAAGCAGGTCGTGACAATCCGCGTGGGCATCGAGCAGGAGCTGTCCAAGAAGATCGTCAAGCTCGTGAAGGACAGCAAGATGAAGGTGCAGGCGTCGATCCAGGGCGATGCGGTGCGCGTGTCCGGCGCGAAACGCGACGACCTGCAGGGCGCGATCGCGCTGGTCAAGAAGGCGATCACCGATTTCCCCGTCCAATTCGGCAATTTCCGCGACTAGCGCGTGCCGAGCGGGCGCTGAATCCTTGTCGCTGCCCGTTCGCGTCGCCTCGCATCCCGTCGTGCTCCGCACGCTCGCGCTCTCCGACGCGCCGCGGGTGACCGAGCTCTGCGGCGACCGGGCGGTGGCGCAGATGACCGCGCTGGTCCCGCATCCGTACCTGCCCGAGATGGCCGAGTCGTGGATCGGCGCATGCCTCGACGCCGTCGCGGCGGGAGCGACCCGTACCTACGCCATCACGCGGGCCGACGACGGGCTGCTCGTCGGCGCCATCGGGCTCTCGGCGTCGCCGGACGCCGTCGACTCGCTCGGCTACTGGGTGGGCCGGCCCCATTGGGGCAACGGGTACGCGACGGCAGCGGCGCGCGCGCTCGTCGCGCTTGCGTTCTCGCACCTCGACGTCGAGTCGCTGCACGCGACGCACCTCGCGCGCAATCCGGCATCCGGACGCGTGCTCGCGAAGTGCGGAATGTCCGAGGTGCGGCGCGTCACGCGACCGCATCGCGACGGTCCGGCGGAAGAATTCCTCGTGTGGTCGATCGACCGCGAGGGATGGGAACGGACCGCGGCCGGCCCGGCGCGATAGCGGCCTAGGCGAGGTCGGCCGCCAGCGCCGATCGCGTCGCCGGCGCAACCGCCGGCACCACCGCCGTGTAGACCGGATGGTCGGCGCCGATTGCGAGGCTCGCGCCGCGCTTGAGCGCCGACACCATGCCGGCGTCGAGCTCGAAGCGCAGGAAGTGCACGGCCGCGGTCTTCGTCTCCGTCTCGCGCGGCAGGTCCTCGTCGGCGATGGCGAAGACGCGCGGATGGCCTTCGACCTCGACCCACACCCGGCGCTCGATGCCGGTGAGACGCGAGAGCGCGGCGACGCGCTCGTCCGGGTCCTCGTATTCGATCAGCATCGTCGCCTTGAAATTGGCGCCGTCGGGGACGAGCGGGTTGTAGGCCTCGAGCTCGTCCCGGATGCCCGCCTCCTCGAAGACCTTCTCGATCCGCAGCATCTCCTGGATCTGGTAGCGCACGGTGAGCTCGTCCTCGAAGAGCAGCGTCACGTGCTCCCCCAGGTGCACGGTGCGCGCCTTCTTGTGCGCGAGCACGCGCTGGCGGAATTCGCCGCGCGCCCTGGCGTACGCCTCGAGGGACAGCAGACTCTCGCGGGTGATCGCGGCCATCGTCGGGGTCACCGGTGATCCGTGATCGGGCCGGTCTTGAACAGCGCCTCGCGGAGTTCCTTGTCGAACACCGGGTTGTGGCGGCGGATCCATTCGAGCGTCATCGACGCGTGCTCGATCTCCTCGTCGCGGTTGTGTGCGAGGATGCTCCTGAGCTGCGGGTCGGTGCACGCGTCCACGCGCTGGTTGTACCAGTCGACGGCCTCGAGCTCCTCGATCAGGGAGACGACCGCGCGGTGGAAATCCATGGTCTCGGGGGACAGCTTGTCGACGGGTTCGTGATAGCCTTCATGCGCCATTGCAGTGGGTCCTCGAACGATTGATCGTCGCGCCGGCGGCGCGTGCTACAGCCCGTACGCCTTTCGCACCAGCGTCAGCGGGTGTTCCTTGCGGGTCCGGCGCGCGCCGCCCTCCTCGTCGATGCCCTGCGCGATGCGGCGGCCCGCGATCGGGCAATCGGAGCAGACGACGTCGGGCTCCGTCTCGGCCATCCGGCGGAACACCGGCTTGCCGATCTTCATCGAGTTCGCGAAGAATTCGCGCTTCACGCCGTACGTCCCGTCGTGTCCCGCGCAGCGCTCGACCGTGTTGACCGCGGTGTCCGGGATCCATTCGAGGACCTCGCGCGTCTTCTGGCCGACGTTCTGCACGCGCGAGTGACACGGAATGTGATAGCTCACCTTGCCGAGGGGCGTCGTGAAGTCCTTCTTGAGCAGGCCGTCCTTGTCGCGCAGCACCAGGTACTCGAACGGATCGAACATGGCATCGGCGACGGCCTTCACGTCGGCGTCGTCCGGAAAGATCAGCGGTAGCTCGTGCTTGAACATGAGCGTGCACGACGGGACGACGGTCAGGATGGCGTAGCCCGCTCGCGCGAGCGCCGCCAGCGGTCCGATGTTGATGTCCTTGAGCGCTTCCACCGCATCGAGATCGCCCAGCTCGAGCTTCGGCATGCCGCAGCACGCTTCCTTCTCGACGAGACGATAGGGCACCTCGTTGTGCTCGAGGATCCTGAGCAGGTCGTGGCCGATGCCGGGCTCGTTGTAGTTGATGTAGCAGGTCGCGAAAATCGCGGCCTTGCCGGGCGTCCGCGTGCCGTTCCTGACCGGCCACGCGACCGAGGCGCGCGCGGTGTCGCGGAAGCGCGCGCCACTGTAGGGTGGCAGTGCGGCGCCGGCGGCGACTCCCAGCGTCTTTTCCATCAGCGCGCGCGCGGCTGGCATCGCGTTCGCCTTGTTGACGATCTGCACGACGACGGGAATGGTCGCGAGCCGCCCCATGCGGTCCGTGCTCGTCAGCATGCGGTCGCGGAACCTCGTCTTGCCCTTCCGGAACAGGACCGCCTTGGCGCGCAGCATCAGGTGCGGAAAGTCGACGTTCCATGGATGCGGCGGCACGTACGGGCACTTCGTCATGTAGCAGAGGTCGCACAGGTAGCACTGGTCGACGACCTTCGCGTAGTCCTCCTTCGCGACGCCGTCGATCTCCATCGTCTTGCTGTTGTCGACGAGATCGAAGAGCGTGGGAAACGACTGGCACAGGCTCACGCAGCGCCGGCAGCCGTGGCAGATGTCGAAGACGCGCTCCAGCTCACGGTCGAGCGCCGCCTGGTCGTAGAACTCCGGGTTGCGCCAGTCGAGCGGATGGCGCGTGGGCGCCTGCAGGTTGCCTTCGCGGGTGGTCATTGGACGGGACGAGGAGTTGCAGGCCGTGAAGGCCAGGACTGCAGTGGTTCGGGAGTCACATCAATGCTACATCGAAGCGACGAAAGTTAGTACGTCGCGGCACCGCGACGTACTAACCGAGCGTTGAACGTCGCGCCCAAGCGCCGCTCCAACGCGACAGAAAGACTCAGTCTGCCAATACGTCCAAAGCCTTCTGGAAGCGATTCGCGTGCGACCGCTCCGCCTTCGCCAGCGTTTCGAACCAGTCGGCGATCTCGTCGAAGCCCTCGCCGCGCGCCGCCTTGGCCATCCCCGGATACATGTCCGTGTACTCGTGCGTCTCGCCGGCGATCGCCGCCTTGAGATTCGAGCGCGTCGCGCCGATCGGAAGCCCGGTGGCCGGATCGCCCACCTGCGCGAGGTAGTCGAGGTGGCCGTGCGCGTGGCCGGTTTCGCCTTCCGCCGTCGACCGAAACACCGCCGCGACGTCGTTCTGTCCTTCGACGTCCGCCTTGTTCGCGAAATACAGGTAACGCCGGTTCGCCTGCGATTCACCCGCGAACGCGTCCTTGAGATTGTCGTGCGTCTTGGTGCCGTTGAGACTCTTCATCGTGCCTCTCCTTCAGTTGACCATGCTTTCCGCCGGGCCCGTCCGACTGCGATCGGCCCGGGCGCGGCGCGCTGCAGACCACGCGGCGATTCTGCGCGCCGCGAAGCCCATACGTCCAATTGATTGTGCCAATATCGTCGATAGCCTGAAGTAATCGGTAGCCGGCCTGATCCATGGCCCTTGATAACATGGTCGGGTGCCCGCGATCTTGCGCCGGCGCAAACTTCCTCGTATCGCTGGAGTCCCCATGCCGCTTTCCGACGACGCTCTCGACGTCATCTTCCGCACCGCACGCACGCTCCGTGCGTGGGCGCCCACGCGCCGTCACCGGCGAGACGCTGCACGCGATCTACGAGCTCATGAAATGGGGCCCGACGTCGGGCAACTGCTGTCCCGCCCGGATCGTGTTCGTGACCACGCCGGAGGGGAAGGAGCGGCTCAAACCGGCGCTCGATCGCGGCAACGTCGCGCAGACCATGGCGGCGCCAGCCACGGCGATCATCGCCTACGATCTCGAGTTCTACGAGAAGCTGCCGCTGCTCGTGCCGCACCGCGACGCGCGCAGCGACTTCGTCGGCAAGCCCGATCTGATCCGCTACGAAGCGATGCGGAGCGGGACGCTGCAGGGGGCGTACCTCATCATCGCCGCGCGCGCGCTCGGGCTCGATTGCGGACCGATGGGAGGGTTCGACCACGCCAAGGTCGACGCCGAGTTCTTCCCGGAGGGCACGATCAAGTCGAACTTCCTGTGCAACCTGGGCTACGGCGACCGTTCGAAACTCCATCCGCGGGCGCCGCGGCTCGCTTTCGACGAAGCCTGCCGGATCGTGTAGCGGGACCGATCGCACCCGGGCCCGCGGCTACCTGCGTCTCAGTCGATCCGCTCGTAGGCGGGCAGCGTCAGGAACTCGACGAACGTGTCGTTCGCGACAAGGTCGGCGAAGATGCCGGCAGCGTCGTCGTACTTGCCGGCCGCGTAGGCATTGCCCAGCAGGTCGCGGATCTTCGCGAGCTCCTCGGGGACCATCGCGGCCACCATCTCCTTCGTGACCTTGCGTCCGTCGTCGAGGCGGCCTTTCGGCGAGCGGATCCACTGCCAGACCTGCGAGCGCGAGATCTCCGCCGTCGCCGCGTCTTCCATCAGGTTGTAGATCGGCACGGCGCCCTGGCCGACGAGCCATGCGCCGACGTACTGAATCGCGACGTTGATGTTGAGCCGCAGGCCCGCTTCGGTGATCGGCGCCTCGGGCTCGAACTGCAGCAGGTCCGCCGCGGTCACGACGACGTCCTCGCGCTTCTTCGTCGCGATCTGGTTCGGCGCGGGCATCAGCCGGTCGAACGCCTCCTTCGCGACCGCGACCAGACCGGGATGCGCGACCCACGTGCCGTCGTGTCCCTGCGTCGCCTCGCGCTCCTTGTCGGCCTTCACCTTCGCGAAGGCCTCCGCGTTCGCGGCCGCGTCGTTCTTCACCGGAATCTGCGCCGCCATGCCGCCCATCGCGTGCGCGTTGCGCCGGTGACAGGTCTTGACGAGGAGCAGCGCGTAGCTCTTCATGAAGTGCGTCGTCATCGTCACCTGCGCGCGGTCCGCGAGGCAGAACGCGGGATTGCGGCGCAGCTTCTTGATGCACGAGAAGATGTAGTCCCAGCGGCCGCAGTTGAGTCCCGCCGAGTGCTCGCGCAACTCGTAGAGGATCTCGTCCATCTCGAACGCGGCGAGCAGCGTCTCGATCAGCACCGTCGCGCGGATCGATCCGCGGGGAATGCCGAGCTCGTCCTGCGCGAGCACGAAGACGTCGTTCCACAGGCGCGCCTCGAGATGGCTCTCGAGCTTCGGCAGGTAGAAGTACGGGCCGCTGCCGCGCGCGAGGAGCTCCTTCGCGTTGTGGAAGAAGTAGAGCGCGAAGTCGAAGATGCCGCCCGAGATCGGCTCGCCGTCGACCAGCACGTGCTTCTCGGGGAGATGCCAGCCGCGCGGGCGGACGAACAGCACGGCGGTCTTCGTCGTTGAGCCGGTACGCCTTGCCCTCGGGCGACGTGTAGTCGATCCGGCGGCGGATCGGCGTCGCGCAGATTGATCTGGCCCTGCAGGTTGTTGTCCCACCTCGGCGTGTTCGCGTCCTCGAAATCCGCCATGAACACGTTGGCGCCGGAGTTGAGCGCGTTGATGACCATCTTCCGGTCGACCGGTCCGGTGATCTCGACGCGGCGGTCGACGATGTCGGCCGGAATCGGCGCGCAGGTCCAGTCGCCGTCCCGGACCGAGCGGGTCTCGGGCAGGAAATCGGGCAGCGTCCCGCGATCGAACTCCTGCTGTCGCGTAGCGCGTCGGGCCAGGAGCTCCGCGCGGCGCCCGCCGAAGGCCCGCTGCAGCGTGGCCGCGAGCGCCATCGCCTCGGGCGTCAGGATCTCGGCGAATTCCGGCGTGACGCGGCCGAGGACGTCGATACCGGGACCGTAGGGAAAGGGGCGCATGTTCATCGCGGATTCTCGCAGTGCAACGTGGGAACGGAGGAACCCGACGCGAAGCGGGAACGCCCGGCGACCGGCCCCTATCTGCCTTGAATTTTAACCGATATTGCGATGCAGCGGGCTGTGGCAGCCGCCGCTGATCGGCGCGGTTTCAGGCCGACCGAAGGCCCTCGCCGTTGCGGCGCGTCACCGCCAGTCGGCTCCGGCGTCGCCGGGCAGACGCTCGATCGTCACGTTCCATGACATCGTCATGCGCGGCCGCGTGCCGCGATAGGGTCCGACGCTGTGGAGATAGTCGCTCGCGAAGACGATCATCGTCCCCGCGCGCATCTCCGGTACCAGCAAGCCGGTAACCCGCCCGGGCTCGTGCGGGCAGCAGTACGGAATCCTCGGATCGGCGAACACGAGCTTGCCGGCCATCGCGTCGTCCGGGTCGGGATCGCCCGCGTCCAGCAGATAGACGATGCTCACGTTGGAGCGCAGGTGACTGTGCGGCAGGCAATACTGGCCGTCGCGGTAGACGCTCGCCCAGCAATCGTCGGTGTAGACGTCGTGCTGCGAAAGCACGCGATGCGCGAGCGCGAGCGCACGGGCGTGAATCAGCCTGGCCGCCGCGCGGCCCCACCGGTCGGGACGGCGCACCTTCATGCCGCAGCCGCCCTTGAAGATCCAGTCGCGCCACGCGGGATCCTGCTCCATCTCGAGGATCGTCGCGACGAGCTCGGCGTGGAAGCGAGGATGATCGTCGAAGTCGGTCGCCGCCATCAGCGGCGCGGACAGGGGCTCGATCTTCTGGGCGTCCGGCCACACGACGATGTCGGATCCGCCGACCGCGACGGTCGACGGCAAGCGCCGCCTGCTCGCCGGCGGCCGGCAGCATGTCCTGCATCGGAGCGCTACGCGTGCACGGTGCTGCGGGACGGCCGCAGCAGCAGCCAGTCGCGCTGCAACGCGCGATTCGCCGCGCAGACGACGGCGCGCAGCGTCGCCGTCACGATGTTGACGTCGAAGCCGACGCCGTACACCGTGCGGTCGCTGCCGACGCGGAGCTGCACGTAAGCGACCGCCGTCGCGTCCTCGCCGCTGCCGACGCCGTGCTCGTGGTAGTTCTGCACGTGGACGTCGAAGCCCATGCCGTCGCGCAGCGCGTGCACGAACGCGTCGACGGGACCGTTGCCCGCGCCGGTGAGCTCGACCTCCTGCCCATTGACCGCGAGGCGCGCCACCATGCGCTCGACGGCGCCGGCCGCGCTGTGCTGCGTGCGATGGTCGACGAACGCGAGCGGCGTGGCCGCGGCCGCATACTCACGGTCGAACGCGGCCCGGATCTCGGCGGAGCTCAACTCCTTGCCCGTCGCATCGGTGATCTGCTGGATCACCTGGCTGAATTCGATCTGCAGCAGGCGCGGCAGCGACAGGCCATAGTCGCGCTCGAGCAGGTAAGCGATGCCGCCCTTTCCCGACTGGCTGTTCACGCGGATCACCGCGTCGTACGTGCGGCCGATGTCGGCGGGATCGATCGGAAGATAAGGCACGTCCCATTCGACGTTGCCGCGCTCGAGCTCGCGTGCGCGGGCGGCGAGACCCTTCTTGATCGCGTCCTGGTGCGAGCCCGAGAACGCGGTGAACACGAGCTCGCCGCCGTACGGGTGGCGCGGATCGAGCGGGAGCTGGTTGCAGTATTCGGTGGTGCGGATCACCTGTCCGATGTCCGAGAAGTCGATCTTCGGATCGACCCCTTGCGTGAAGAGATTCAAGCCGAGCGTGACGAGGCAGACGTTGCCCGTGCGCTCGCCGTTGCCGAAGAGGCAGCCTTCGACGCGCTCCGCGCCGGCCATCAGCGCGAGCTCCGCCGACGCGATGCCGCAGCCGCGGTCGTTGTGCGGGTGCACCGACACGATGACGCTGTCCCGGCGCGCGAGATGCCGGCACATCCACTCGATCTGGTCGGCATAGATGTTGGGGGTCGCGAGCTCGACGGTCGAGGGCAGGTTGAGGATCGTCTTCCGCTGCGGCGTGGGAAGCCAGACGTCCGTCACCGCATCGCAGATCTCCACCGCGAAATCGAGCTCGGTGCCCGTGAAGCTCTCCGGCGAATACTCGAGGAACCATTCGGTTCCCGGCCGCTTCGCCACGAAGTCGCGGATCAGCTTCGCGCCGGAGACGGCGATCCCCTTGATGCCCTCGCGGTCGAGCCCGAACACGAGGCGGCGCTGCGTGGTCGACGTCGAGTTGTACAGGTGGACGATCGCCCGCCCGACGCCTTGCAGCGCCTCGAACGTCCGGGCGATCTGCACTTCACGCGATTGCGTCAGCACCTGGACCGTCACGTCGTCGGGAATCAATCCTTCGACGATCAGCTTGCGCGTGAAGTCGTAGTCGGTCTGCGACGCCGCCGGGAATCCGATCTCGATCTCCTTGTAGCCCATCTTGACGAGCAGGCGGAACATCCGCAGCTTGCGGTCCGCGTCCATCGGCTCGATGAGCGCCTGGTTGCCGTCGCGCAGGTCGACGCTGCACCAGACCGGCGCGCGGGTGATCGCGCGCGCGGGCCACTGCCGGTCGGGCAAAGCGACGGGCTGGACGGGGCGGTACTTGTGCGTCGGATAGGGCTTCATGGCGTTACCTCGTTCCGGAGTCTCGACAAACTGGGCAGTCGTCCGGGTATGGACGACACGAGCATTGCAGGAAAGGGGGTATGGTTATCTGCGCGCGGGGCGCAGCAGAAGCAGCAGGAGGCCGCCCGGGAGGGGGCGAAGCGCGGGGAGCGCAGGACGGCCGTCGATTCGGAAGCTGCTCATGGCGATGGACTATAACCGCAAAGACGAAACGGGCGCAAGAGGCTCACGACGACGGCGCCGTCGGCAGGCGCCGTCTGCGGCGCGCGTACCACATCCACGCCGCGGCGACGTAACCCGAGAGCGCGTACGCCACGAAGCCGCCGAACAGCACGATGGCGGGAGCGACGGCGAGTAGCGCGATGACCACCACGAACGCGAAGATCGCGAGGAACGGCACGCTCTTCTTGAGGTTGATCGTCTTGAAGCTGTAGTAGGGGACGTTGCTGACCATCGTCAGTCCCGCGAACAGCGTGACGCTCCAGGCCCACCACTTGAGATCGACCGGGTCGCGCCCGATATCGTCGACGATCCACACGAGGCCCGCCACCAGAGCCGCCGCCGCCGGGCTCGGGATGCCGGTGAACCAGCGCTTGTCCGCGACGTCGAGCATCACGTTGAAGCGCGCGAGCCGCAGCGCCGCGCCGGCGACGTAGACGAAGGCCGCGATCCAGCCGAGGTTGCCCATGCCCTTCAGCGCCCATTCGTACACGATCAGCGCCGGCGCGGCGCCGAAGCTCACCATGTCCGCGAGGCTGTCGTACTCGGCGCCGAAGGCGCTCTGCGTGCGCGTGAGACGCGCGACGCGACCGTCGAGGCCGTCGAGAACCATTGCCACGAAGATCGCGACGGCGGCCTGGCCGAACCGCAGGTTCATCGCCTGCACGATGGCGTAGAAGCCGCCGAACAGCGCGGCCGTGGTGAAGAGGTTCGGCAGAAGGTAGATGCCGCGCCGCCGGATGCGGTTCTTCTGCAGCGAACGCTGGGTGTCGAAATCCGCCATCGCGGCCTAAAGGTAGCACATGCGGCGGTGCCAGGGGCCCGCCCCCGGTCCGCCTGCGCGGTCAGCCCGGCGCGAACTCCGCGAGGCGTGTCTCCGTCGCGAACACGATGTCGCCGATCGCGACCTTCGGCCGCGCATCCGGCGGCAGATAGACGTCGACGCGCGATCCGAAGCGGATGAAGCCGTAGCGCTGCCCGCGGGCGAGCGTGTCGCCGGGCTTCGCGTAGCAGAGGATCCGCCGCGCGATCAGGCCCGCGATCTGGACGCAGGTGACGTCCCGGCCCGCGGCGGTCTTGAGGTGCAGCGCGTTGCGCTCGTTCTCGAGGGACGCCTTGTCGAGCGCGGCGTTGACGAAGCTACCCGCGTGGTACCACGCGGCGACGACCGTGCCGTCGACCGGACTGCGGTTCGAATGAACGTTGAACACGTTCATGAACACGCTGATCTTGAGCGCATCCCGATCGAGGTAGGGGTCGCGGGACTTCTCGACGCTGACGATCCGGCCGTCGGCCGGCGACAGCACGGCGTCGGGCTCGCGCGGAATCGTGCGCGGCGGATCGCGGAAGAACTGCGCGATGAACGCCACCGCGAGCCAGGCGAGGACGGCGAGGAACCAGAGCCCCGACCACGTCAGGACGGCCGCCGCGACGACGGAGAGCGCGAGGAATGCCCAGCCTTCGCGCGCGATGATCGGATGGGGATAGGCGTCGTGCATCGGGATTCACCGTGCCAGGCCTTCGCCGTCCCTTCTCAGGGCCCGCGTGCCGTCGCCGCGACCGGCGCGCTCGGCCGCCTGCTGCTTCACCATGTCCTCGACGCCTCGCGCGCGCTCCAATGCCGACGCCGGCGCCGGCGGAGCCGATTCCATGTCCATCGCCTCGGACCCGATCGCGCCCGGCGCCCGCACCCGCTCGCCGGGCGTTCCCGCTTTCGTCGTCGCCTTCGGAGCCGAGCCGAGGCCGTACGCCTTCAGTCCTTCCTTCGCGAGGACCGCCACGATCACGAGCGCCACCAGGATCACGACGATGCCGATCCAGCCGCGCTGGCGTCCCGGCGGGGCGGGATTCCTGATCGATCGCATCGAAATCTCCTGCGTCGCCCGGAGCGCTCAGTTGCGCGACTGGTCGACCAGCTTGTTCTTGCCGATCCAAGGCATCATCGACCGGAGCTTCGCTCCGACCTGCTCGATCGAGTGCTCGGCCATCAGGCGGCGCCGCGCGAGCAGCGTCGGCGCGCCGGCGCGATTCTCGAGGATGAAGTCCTTCGCGTAGTCGCCGGACTGGATCCTGGCGAGCACCTCGCGCATGACCTTCTTCGTCTCCTCGGTGACGATCTTCGGGCCGGTGACGTACTCGCCGTACTCCGCGTTGTTCGAGATCGAGTAGTTCATGTTCGCGATGCCGCCCTCGTAGATCAGGTCGACGATGAGCTTCACCTCGTGCAGGCACTCGAAGTACGCCATCTCCGGCGCGTAACCGGCGTCGGTGAGCGTCTCGTAGCCGGCCTTGATGAGCTCGACCAGCCCGCCGCACAGCACCGTCTGCTCGCCGAAGAGGTCGGTCTCGGTCTCCTCGCGGAAATTCGTCTCGATGACGCCGGCGCGCGCGCCCCCGATGGCCGCGGCGTAGGAGAGCGCGACGTCGCGCGCCTTCTTCGACGCGTCCTGGTGGACGGCGATCAGCATCGGCACGCCGCCGCCGGCGACGTACGTCGAGCGCACCGTGTGCCCGGGCGCCTTCGGCGCGATCATCACGACGTCGAGATCGGCGCGCGGGACGACCTGCCCGTAGTGGATGTTGAAGCCGTGCGCGAACGCGAGCGTCCCGCCCTTCTTGATGTGCGGCTCGACGCCGTCCCGGTAGACGGCGGCAATGTGCTCGTCGGGCATCAGCATCATCACGACGTCGGCGCCCGCGACGGCCGCCTCCACCTCGGCGACCTTGAGCCCGGCCTTCTTCGCCTTCGCCCACGACGCGCCGTCACGGCGCAGGCCGACGGTCACCTTGATGCCCGAGTCGTTGAGGTTCTGCGCATGCGCATGCCCCTGCGAGCCGTAACCCACGATCGTGACCTTCCGGCCCTTGATGAGCGACAGGTCGGCGTCCTTCTCGTAATAGACTTTCATCGTTTTCTCCGTGGTTGGGTCACGCACCGTGCGGCCGGGTCGCACACCGCGCATCGCACTGCAATGGAATGGTTCGTCAGACGCGCAGGATCCGCTCGCCGCGCCCGATGCCCGAGGCGCCGGTGCGCACCGTTTCCAGGATCACGCCGGGCTCGATCGCCTGCAGGAACGCGTCGAGCTTGTAGCCCGTCCCGGTGAGCTCGATCGTGTAGCTCTTGTCGGTGACGTCGAGGATGTTGCCGCGGAAGATGTCGGCGAGCCGCTTCATCTCCTCGCGGTCCTTGCCGGCCGCGCGCACCTTGACCAGCATCAGCTCGCGCTCGATGTGGTTGCCCTCGGTCAGGTCGACGACCTTGACGACGTCGACGAGCTTGTTCAACTGCTTCGTGATCTGCTCGATCACGTCGTCGGAGCCGGTCGTGACGATCGTCATCCGCGACATCGTCACGTCCTCGGTCGGCGCGACCGTCAGCGATTCGATGTTGTAGCCGCGCGCCGAGAACAGTCCCGAGATGCGGGACAGCGCGCCGGCCTCGTTCTCGACCAGGATGGAAAGAATATGTCTCATAGTTTGATTGTGTAGGCGCGTAATGAAAAGCGTAGCGAGCAGGGCCGGCTGTTAGGCGGCCCGGAGCAAGGCGCGAGACGTACGTGTAGGTACGGCGAGCGCCGAGCGAGGAAACAACGACACAGACGGCCCGCGCAGTAGCTTTGCATACGCGCCTATAGCTCCTCCGCCAGGATCATCTCCGTGAGGCCCTTGCCGGCCGCGATCATCGGGAACACGTTCTCCGCCTGGTCCGTGATGAAGTCCATGAAAACGAGCCGGTCCTTGAGCTTGAAGGCCTCCTTCAGCGCGCCTTCGACGTCACCGGGCTTCTCGATCTTCATCCCGACGTGCCCGTAGGCCTCGGCGAGCTTGACGAAGTCCGGCAGCGCGTCCATGTACGACTCGGCATACCGGTTGCCGTAGAAGAACTCCTGCCACTGCCGCACCATGCCCATGTAGCGGTTGTTCAGGTTCACCACCTTGATCGGCAGGTGGTACTGCTTGCACGTCGACAGCTCCTGGATGCACATCTGGATCGACGCCTCGCCGGTGACCGTCACCACCGTCGCGCCGGGATTGACGAGCTGCACGCCCATCGCCGCCGGCAGGCCGAAGCCCATCGTGCCGAGGCCGCCGGAATTGATCCAGCGGCGCGGCTTGTCGAACTTGTAGTACTGCGCCGCCCACATCTGGTGCTGGCCGACGTCGGAGGTGATGAACGCGTCGCCCTTCGTGAGCTCGTAGAGCTTCTGGAGCACGTGCTGCGGCTTGATGAGGTCGCTCTTCGTGTCGTACTTGAGGCAATCCTTCCGCTGCCACTCCTTGATCTCGCTCCACCAGGCCTTGAGCGCGACCGGATCGGGCCGCTGCGGCGAGCTCTCGATCAGCTTCAGCATCTCGTCGAGCACTTCGCCGACGTAGCCGACGATCGGCACGTCCACCTTGACGCGCTTCGAGATCGACGACGGATCGATGTCGATGTGGATGATCTTGCGGTCGGCGCGGAAGAAATGCGACGGATTGCCGATGACGCGGTCGTCGAAGCGCGCGCCGATCGCGATCAGCACGTCGCAGTTCTGCATCGCCATGTTCGATTCGAACGTGCCGTGCATGCCGAGCATGCCGGTGAACTGCGGGTCGGTGCCGGGAAATCCGCCCAGGCCCATCAGCGTGTTCGTGCACGGGAAGCCGAGCAGGCGCACGAGGCGCGTCAGCTGCGGCGCCGCGTCGTTCAGCACGACGCCGCCGCCCGCGTAGACCATCGGCTTCTTCGCGTCGAGCAGCAGCTGCACGGCCTTCTTGATCTGTCCCGAGTGCCCCTTGGTCACCGGGTTGTACGAGCGCAGCGACACCGACTTCGGATAGCTCCACTCGGCCTTCGCCTGCGTCACGTCCTTCGGGATGTCGACCAGCACCGGGCCCGGCCGGCCGGTGGCCGCGAGGTAGAACGCCTTCTTGATCGTGACCGCGATGTCCTTCGCGTCCTTGACGAGGAAGTTGTGCTTGACGCACGGCCGCGTGATGCCGACGGTGTCGCATTCCTGGAACGCGTCCTGGCCGATCGCGTGCGTGGGCACCTGGCCCGTCAGCACGACCATCGGGATCGAGTCCATGTACGCGGTCGCGATTCCGGTGACCGCGTTGGTCACGCCCGGACCCGACGTGACGAGGCACACGCCGACCTTGGTCGACGAGCGCGAATAGCCGTCGGCGGCGTGCACCGCCCCCTGCTCGTGCCGGACGAGGACGTGCTTCACCTTGTCCTGCTTGAACAGCTCGTCGTAGATGTTGAGCACCGCGCCGCCCGGATAGCCGAAGACATACTCGACGCCTTCTTCCTGGAGGCAGCGGATCACGATTTCCGCACCCGTGAGCTGCATGGCCACGCCCTTCCGCAAGATGGTGGTTTCTCCCGCGCGTCGGCCGCGGGGAGGCTGTTGCACATCATTCCGGCGCGCATCGGGTAGGGACGCGCCCGCCAGGGCTTTTCCGGGTAGAAAGCCGCGTTCTCGAAACATCCGTCGCGCCCCTGGGGGATCCCCGCCGACGCTTGTGGCATCGCGAAGGGGGCGCAAACGACCGTTATTGCAGCACAACATCGGCCCATCGGGCCGAAAGGCAACGTTACCCGCCGCAGTCGCCGCGGTCAAGCCCGCTGCGCCGCACAACCGGCACCACGGTGCAGCGTCCTATAATGCGCGGTCGCAACCGGACGGACTGACGGACCTACGCTCTGGCCTCAACGCAGGAAATTTCGGCATTTCTGGCAGAAGTCGAGCGTCGCGCGTTCAAGCAGGCGATGTTCGCCGTCCGCGACGAGGCGAGCGCGCTCGATATCGTTCAGGACGCCATGCTGAAGCTGACCGAGAAGTATGCGGACAAGCCGGTGGCCGAGCTGCCGATGCTATTCCAGCGGATCGTGCAGAATACGATCCACGACCATTTCCGCCGGCAAAAAGTACGCTCCACGTGGACCACGCTCCTCTCCGCACTGGGGAAAGGTGATGAAAAGGACGACGATTTTGACCCGCTCGAGACTTTGGCGGCAAAATCGGACTCGAACGCGACGATCGATCCCGCCGCCC
Source organism: uncultured beta proteobacterium (assembly GCA_963724545.1). Lineage (GTDB taxonomy): Bacteria > Pseudomonadota > Gammaproteobacteria > Burkholderiales > Casimicrobiaceae > CAIWHR01. Next base: position 249,274 of record CAVRVC010000020.1, on the reverse strand, counting down.
AGTTCGAGCAACGTCAGGTTATCGGGGTCATAGAGCAGGCGCTGGAGAGGCTTCCGGCACGTCAACGGGAAGCGTTTCTGCTGCGTTACTGGGAGGAACTCGATGTGGCGGAAGCTGCGGCGGCGATGGGGTGCTCGGAAGGTAGCGTGAAGACCCACTGCTCGCGCGCGGTGCATGCCCTGGCCGTGATGCTCAGGGCCAAAGGAGTGTCGCTATGACCCCCTCCGACGACAATTTCGCAAAGAAAATAACCGCTTACCTCGACCAGGGCACGGCCGATCTCAAGCCGGGCATCGCCTATAGGCTGCAACTCGCGCGGGCCGAAGCGCTGGCCCGCCTCGCCGATCCGCAGCGATCGGCCGAGCGCCAGGTGGCGATCGCGCACGCAGGCAGCGGGTCGGGAACCGCCGGCGGCGGTCGCAGCTTCTGGGCGAGCGGCCGCCTCTGGGTCGGCATTGCGCTCATCGCGGCGGCCGGCTTCGGCTTTCAACAGTGGCAGGCTTATCAGCAGATGATCGACCTCGAGGAGACGGACGCCGCGATCCTGTCCTCGGACCTGCCGATCGACGCCTACCTGGATCGGGGATTCCAGAATTGGCTGAAGCGCGCAAGCTACGACGAATAGCGCACGGCCTCCTCTACCTCCTGGCGCCCGCACTGGTGTTCGCCGCGACGGCGTTCGCGCAGCCGATCGGCATCGGGTCCCCCACCTGGAACAAGCTCCCCCCCGCCGAAAGACAAGTCCTGGCGCCGCTCGCGACGGAATGGGACAAGCTCGACGCCCAGCGTAAGCAGAAGTGGCGCGGCATCGCGCAGCGGTACCCGAACATGTCGGCGAGCGAGCAGGCCCGCGTCCGGGAGCAGATGGGCACCTGGGCGCAGCTGTCGCCCGCCGAGCGGCAGGCCGCGCGCGAGCGATACAAGACGATGCGGTCGCTGCCGCCCGAAAAGAAGGAGGCCGTGAAGAAGCAGTGGGAGCAGTACCAGAGCCTGCCCCCCGAGAAGAAGCACGAGCTCGCGACCCGGCCCCCACCCACCGCCGCCCCCCCGGCGCAGCGCAACGTGCGGCCGGCATTCGTGCCGCCTCCTCCGCCACCGCCCCCAACTCCGAACGCTTCTCCCGCGGCCCCCTCGCCCGCGCCGATCCCCCCGCCCAAGTGAGGCTCCGCTGACGTTCCGGGTGGAACCGGCGCCGCTCGCGCGCCGCTATGCCGCGCTCTGCTACGAAGGATTGCTGCTCGCGGCGATCGTGCTGGTCGTCGGTTTCCTCACGCTGCCGGCGTTGCCCGCAGGCGGCGCGGGTGGCCGGCTCGTGCTGCCGCCCTTGCCGGCGCGCGTGCTGGGCGCCTGCCTCACGTTCGGCGCGGCCGGGCTCTATTTCACATGGTGCTGGACGGGCGGACGCCGGACGTTGCCCATGAAGACCTGGCGTCTCGCGCTCGTGCGCGCCGATGGCCGGACGGTGGACGCCCGGAGCGCCGTCGTCCGCTACCTCGCCGCGTGGATCGGCCCCGCGGCCTCGCTCGCCGCTCACGCCGTGCTGCAGCCGGCGAACCTGGGCGGCGTACGCCGCATCGCTCGTCGGCATCGGCTACCTGTGGCCGCTCGTCGATCGCGAGCGCCGATTCCTGCACGACAGCATCGCGGGAACGCGGATCGTCATGGCGTCACCGGATCCCGCATCTGCCTCGCGAGCGCTACCCCCACGCTGATCAGCCCCATCCCGGCGATCGCGAGCGCATCGAGGGTCTCGCCGAAGAGGAGCCACGCCATCACCGCCGTCACCGCGGGCACGAGGAAGAACAGTCCCGCGACGTTCGACGCCGCGCCGTGCCGCAGCAGCCAGTAGAGGAGGCTGATCGCGCCGACCGACAGCACGATGACCGCCCAGCCCAGCGCGAACGCGAATTCCGGCGTCCAGCGCACGGGCACGGGCTCGAACGCGAGCACGATCGGCGCATACGCGATCGCGCACGCCGTGAACTGCAGGAACGCGCCGCTGCGGAGATCGACGTGCGAGCAGTATCGCTTCTGGTAGAGCGTGCCGACGCTGATGCCGACGAGCGCGAGCAGGATGGCCGCGAGCGCGTTGCCGTCGCCGGTCAGCGCGACTTTGTGCCGGACGACCAGCCACACGCCCGCGAGCCCCAGCGCGAGCCCGAGCCACTGGCGGGGGACGACGCGCTCGCCGAGCCAGATGCGGGCGAGCACGACCGTGAGGATCGGCTGCAATCCGACGAGCATCGCCGCCATGCCGGCCGACATGCCGGCCGCGATCGCGACGAGCACGCCGCCCAGGTACACGCCATGCACGAGCCATGCCGCGACGACGACGTGCGCCGCCTCCGCGAGCGTCGCCGGCCACCGCGCGCGCATCGCGAGCGCGACGCCGCCCATCAGCGCCGCGACGAGGATGAACCGGTAGAGGAGGAACTTGAGCGGCGGCGCGTACGCGAGACCGTACTTCGCGGCGATGAAGCCGGTGCTCCAGAGCAGAACGAACAGGAACGGGAACGCGAGCTGCCGACGCGCGTGCGCGTCGCTCGTCATGACCTTCAGGTTTTCGGCCCGGCGTTGGCGGCGTCGTAGCGGGCGACGCCCTCCATGATCTCCCGTTTGGCCTCCTCGGCGCCGACCCACGAGGACACGCGCACCCACTTGCCGGGCTCGAGGTCCTTGTAGTGCTCGAAGAAGTGCGCGATCTGCTGCGTCGTGACCTCGGGCAGGTCGCGCGGCGACTGCACGTCGCGGTAGATGCCCGTCAGCTGGTCGACCGGCACCGCGAGCACTTTCGAATCGCTGCCCGCCTCGTCCTCCATCTTCAGCATGCCGATCGGGCGGCAGCGCACGACGACGCCGGTGATGAGCGGCATCGGCGAGAGGACCAGCACGTCGCACGGATCGCCGTCGTGGGACAGCGTGCGCGGAATGTAGCCGTAGTTGCACGGGTAGTGCATGGACGACGACATGAACCGGTCGACGAATACCGCGCCCGTCTCCTTGTCGACCTCGTACTTGATCGGGTCGCCGCGCATCGGGATCTCGACGATGACGTTGCAGTCGTTCGGGACGTCCTTGCCGGCGGGTACGCGGTCGAGATTCATCGGAGGGGCAGTCGCGGGAATGGGCCTGCAATTATACGGGCCGGCGCGCCGCCCACGGTATCATCGCGGCCACGATGCAAAGCCACGCCGGCCGAATCGAACGTGCGCGATCGAGCGCGGCACCTGGCCGTGCGCCGGGGACGCCCCGCGGGCTCGCAGGGCTCGCGTGGTGCTGCCTCGCGGCGTTCTCGTGTGCCCTCGGCGCGCAGACGCACATGGAAGCCGCGCCGCTGCCGGCTCCGTTCTCGGCCGGCAGGCCCGGCGCGGCGGCGCCGCGCGGCTGGGATCCCGTCAAGCTCTCCGACAAGAAGCGGCCCACCCGGTACACGCTGGTGGACGACGCGGGTGTCGTGGTCCTGCACGCGCAGGCCGTCGGCGCCGCCAGCGGACTCGCGCAGTTCGCCGTGTTCGACGTGCGCGGCGCGCCGGTCGTGGAATGGCGCTGGAAGGCGGGCTCGCTCGTCGAAGGCGCGGACAACCGCGTGGGAGCCAAGGAAGACTCGCCGGTCCGGCTGATGTTCGCGTTCGACGGCGACCGGTCGCGGCTGCCGCTCGTCGACCGGGCCGTCTTCTATCTCGCGGAGAAGCTGTCCGGCCGCGCGCTGCCGTACGCGCTGCTGCAGTACGTCTGGGCCAACACGATTCCCGTCGGCACCGTGCTCGACAACCCGTACACGCGGCGGGTCCGGATGCTCGTGGTCGCGAGCGGCCCCGCCGGCGTGGGCAAGTGGCAGACAATGACGCGCAACCTGTACGACGACTTTCGCCACGCATTCCACGAGGAGCCGGGGCTGCTCACCGGCGTCGGCGTGCTCACCGACACCGACAACACGGGCGCGTCGGTCGAGGCCTGGTACGGCGACATCAAGTTTCTTCCCGCGGACCGGTAGCGACGACCGTCACGCCGCGCCGCGATACGCGGCGCCGTAGCCGACGTAGATCCTCGCGGCCTGCGCGAAGTTCTCGCGCTCCTCGGGCTTGATCGGGCGAAACGCGAAGGCGGGCCGGCCGACCCAGATCCAGCCGGCCTTGATCACCGTGCCCGGCGTGACCTCGGCCCTCGCGCCGATGCATCCGCCCTCCTCGACGATCACGCCGTCGCCGACCTGCGATCCCATCCCGATCAGCGCGTGATCGCCGATCGTCGCCGCGCCCATCCGCACGTTGTGGCCGATCGTCACGTCGGCCCCGAGCACGAGCGGGCCGCGGGCGGCATTGGTCACGAGCAGCGAATTGTCCTGCACGTTCGTGCGCGGTCCGATCGCGATCCGGCCGTCGCCCGCGACGAGCGCGCATCCGAAGTAGACGCTGGCATCGTCGGCGACGCTGACGTCGCCGGCGACGAGCGCGGTCGGCGCGACATACGCCGCCGCGGCGCGGTGCAGCCGGCGCTCGGGATGACGCGACGCGGAGTCGCCGTCGCCGGAACCGGCGAAGGCTTCCATGTCGAGGGGCGGAAGGTCGCTCGCCGTCACCAGCGCCGACGGGATTCGGTGGCGCACGGCGGCAGCCGCTTCCGCCAGCTCGGCGGCGCCGATCTCGCGCACGGGCGTCGCCGGATTGCCGTCGTAGATCCATCCGCCGGGCAGCCGCTTGCGCGGCGGCACGAGACTGCCCGCGGTGATCAGCGCTCCCGCGCCGACGTGCGCGTCGTCCATGACGATCGCCGTATCCCCCACGACCACGCGGTCGTCGACCGTGCACGCGTGCACGAGCGCGAAGCGGCCCACCGTGACGTCGTCGCCGATGTTGGCGGCGAGCGTGCCGTCGGCGATGTGCACGGTGGCGCGCTCGCCGAAATAGGCGTTGGCGCCGACCCTCACCCACTCGCCGTCGGCGCGCAGCGTCGCGTAGTCGCGCAGCACGAGACCCGGCCCGGCGACGGTGCGGCCGACGATCGCGGCGGTGGGCGCGCAGTCCATCGGGGCCGCGACGGACGGCGCGAACTGGCGATAGGGAATCAGCATGGCGTCGTCATTCATCAGCGCGGAACGATCGCGGTCAGAACACGGGGCGTTCGCGGTACGTCCCCCACCGGCCCTTCAGGCGCTCCACGATGTCGCCCATCGACGCGCCGGCCTCGACCAGCTCGATCGTGACGGGGAGGATGTTCTCCCGCTCGTCCGCGGCCACGGCGGCGAGGCGGTCGAGGAGCGCATTCACCTTCGCCGCATCCCGGTCGCGGCGCACCTGCCGGAGGCGCGCGATCTGGCGTTCGGCCGTCGTCGGATCGTAGGGATGGGTCTCGACGTCGAACCGCTCGTCCGGCTCGACGTACCGGTTGACGCCGATCACCGGCTTGTCGCCGCTCGCCTTCCGCTTGGCGGTCTCGTACGCGAAGTCCGCGATCCGCTGCTGGAACCAGCCCTCCTCGATCGAACGGATCGTGCCGCCGCGGCGCTCGACCTCGTCCAGCACGTCGAAGATGCCGCGCTCGAATCGCGTCGTCAGGCTTTCGACGAAATACGAGCCGCCGAGCGGATCGGCAACATTCGCGACCCCGCTCTCGTCGGCGATGATCTGCTGCGTGCGCAGCGCGATCTTCATCGCCTCCTCCGTGGGGATCGCGAACGCCTCGTCCATGCCGTTGGTGTGCAGGCTCTGCGCGCCGCCCAGCACGGCGGCGAGCGCCTGCAGGCCGGTGCGCACGATGTTGATTTGCGGCTGCGGCCGGGTGAGGGAAGCCGCGGCCGTCTGGCAATGGAAGCGCAGCCGCATCGACTCCGGATTCCGCGCGCCGAAGCGTTCGCGCATCAGCTTCGCGTAGACGCGCCGCACCGCCCGCATCTTCGCGATCTCCTCGAAGAAGTCGGCCTGCGCGACGTAGTAGAACGCGAGCCGCGGCGCGAACTCGTCGACGTGCATGCCGGTCGCGGTGACGGCCTCGACGTAGGTGACGAGGTTGCACATCGTGAACGCGGCCTCGTCGAGCGGCGACGCGCCGGCCTCCGAGATGTGATAGCCCGAGATGTTGATCGGGTTGTAGCGCTTCGCGTTGCGGGCGCACCAGGTGATGCAGTCGCGCACGATGCGCACCGACGGCGCGATCGGGAAGATCCATTCCTTCTGCGCCTGGTACTCCTTCAGGATGTCCGCCTGGATCGTGCCGGAGAGGCGATGGAGGTCGTACCCGCGCTTCTTCGCCAGCGCGACGTACATCGCGAGCAGGATCCACGCGGTCGGATTGATCGTCATCGACACCGAGATGCGCTCGAGGTCGATGCCGTCGAACAGATGCTCCATGTCGGCGAGCGTGTCGATCGGCGACGCCCTCGCGGCCCACCTCGCCCTCGCAGAGCGGATGGTCGCTGTCGTAGCCCATCAGCGTCGGCATGTCGAAGTCGGTCGACAATCCGGTCTGCCCCTGTTCGATCAGATACTTGAACCGTCCGTTCGTGTCCTCGGCGGTGCCGAATCCCGCGATCTGGCGCATCGTCCACAGCCGCCCGCGATACATCGTCGGGTAGGGCCCGCGCGTGTACGGATACTGGCCAGGGAGGCCGATGTCGGCGAACGGCGTGTCGGCCACGTCCAGCGGGGTGTACACCCGCTTGCAGCGGCAGGCCGCCCTGCGTCCGGAATTCCGGCTGCCGCTCGGGCGCTCGCGCGAGAAACGAGGCGACTTCGCCCTTCTCCCACGCGTCGACCTGCGCGGCCAGCGCGCGCGCATCGGAGTCGTGACCATCGTTCATGCCGTTCCCTCCCCTCGGAGACCGAGCAGGCGCAACGCCGCGGCGCGCGGGCTGATCGTGCGCGCGTCGAGCTCCGCGAGCAATTCCGCGACGCGTCCGTCGCGCTCGCGCACGAAGGCGTCGCGCAACACCTCGGTCGCCGGCCAGCAGGAGCCGGCGTTCGTTGATGTCCGTCCGGCGCGCCACCATGGTCCCGCTCGCGTCGAGCGCCGCGCGGTGCGCGTCGATCGCATCCCGGAGCGGGACGATGCCGGTTCCGGACAGCGCGCACGTCGACACGCACCGGCACGTGCCAGCCGCCGCCCGTGCGCGACGCCTGTCCCATCGCCAGCATCGCCTTCAAGTCGGTGACCGTCCGATCGGCATCCGGCCGGTCGGACTTGGCCACGACGTGGATGTCCGCGATCTCGAGGATGCCCGCCTTGATCGCCTGGATGTCGTCGCCCAGTCCCGGCGCGGACACCACCACCGTCGTATGCGCGGCGCGCGCGACATCCACCTCGTCCTGGCCGACGCCGACCGTCTCGATCACGACGATCTCATAGCCCGCCGCGTCCAGGATGTCGACGGCCTCGAGCGTGCCATGGGCGAGCCCGCCCTGCGCGCCGCGCGTGGCCATGCTGCGGATGAACACGCCGGGGTCGGAGCCGAGCTCGCCCATCCGGATGCGGTCGCCGAGAATCGCGCCGCCGGAGAACGGCGACGACGGGTCGATCGCGACGACGCCGACGCGGCGGCCGGTGCGCCGGAACTCGGCGGCGAGCTTCGCGACGAGCGTCGACTTGCCGCTGCCCGGCACGCCGGTGATCCCGACGACGTGCGCCCGGCCCGCGTGCCGGAAGATCGCCTCGAGCGCCGGCCGGCCTTCGTCGTCGCCCGTCTCCGCGCGCGTCAAGAGCCGCGCGATCGCGCGCGTTTCGCCGGCCAGCACGCCGGGGACGAGATCGAGGGTCGCGACTCGTGCCATCACGGGCGCGCCGCAAGTCGCGCGTTCATCTCGCGGAACACTTCGCGATCGTCGACGACCCGCCGCGCCTTGAAATCGGTCCGCGGAAACGTTCCGGGCGCGACGACTTCGACTTTCGCGCGCAAGCCCAGCATGCGCAGGAGCTTCTGCGCTGCTTCCTCGCCGAGAGCGCGGGAGGCCGCGGCCCCCGCCGCATGGACGTCCGGCGCCGCCTCGACGCGGATCAGGAGCTCGTCCATCGCGCCGTCGCGCGTGATGACGATGCGGTGCTCGCCGCCGTAGCCCGCCAAGGCGTTGACGGCGGCGTCGACCTCGCTCGGATAGACGTTCTCGCCGCGGATCGTGAACATGTCGTCGATGCGGCCGAAGATGCCCTGCGGCAGCCGCGGGTACGTGCGCCCGCACGGCGCGGGTCCGTCCTCCCACTGCGTGAGGTCGCCCGAGACGAGGCGGATCATCGGCTGCGACGTGCGCTCGAGATGCGTGTACACCGGCGTGCCGCGCGCGCCGAACGGCACGCGCCGGAACGTCGCGGGATCGCAGACCTCCGTGTACACGACGTCCTGCCACAGCAGCATGCCGTCGGTCTCGGCCGTGCCCGCGATGTTCATGAACGGCGTCATCTCGGCCATCGATCCGCAATCGATCACGCGCGCGCCGTAGGCGGCCGCGATCTTGTCGCGCACGCCCGGCACGGAGGCGCCCGGCTCGCCGGAGAAGAACATCGTCTTCAGCCCGAACGCCGCCGGATCGAACCCTTCGGCGCGCGCGACTTCCGCGAGGTGCAGCGCGAACGACGGCGTCGAGTAGAACGCCGAGGGCTTCATGAGGTCGAGCCACATCGCGGCGCGCGCCGTCATCCCCGGCGCGCCGGCGCCGAACGGGAACGCCTTGGCGCGAAGGCGCTCGACGCCGGCGAGCGTGCCCCACGAGCCCATGTAGAGACTGAAGATCGCCGCGATGAACACGGTGTCGCCGGGTCGCAGCCCCATGCCCCACAGGATCCGCGCGTGGGCGTTGGCGATCGCGTCCCAGTCGCCGCGGCCGATCGCGAAAGTCGTCGGCCGGCCCGTCGTGCCGGACGTGCCGTGAATGTGGTGGACCTCGCCGTCGGCCACGCAGAGGTAGTCGCCGAACGGCGGCGCCCGCGTCTGCGCCTCGCGCAGATCGCGCTTCGTGACGACCGGCACCTTCGTCTCGAAATCCTCGAGCGTGGCGCAGGTGGTCGGGGTGGAATCCGGCCTCGTCCCATTTCCTGCGATAGAAGGGCGCGTGCTCCCACGCGTAGCGCGTGAGGATCTGCAGGCGCTGCAGGATGGCGCGATCGCGCTCGGCGGCAGGCATGGTCTCGCGCACCGGAAACCAGTAGCGCGAGCCCGGCGGCGGCCGGTAGTCGGCGTCGTACCGCGGCGGAAACGTCCAGGACTCCACGTCAGCGCGCCGCGCGGCTTTGTTGTGCTCCCTTGGCGCTGCGCGCCTTCCCTCCGAGAGGGAGCCATTCGCGCTTGGGACGGCCCTGCGCGCTCATCGCGCTCCCCGCTCCGCGACCACGCGCCGCACCGTGGCGACGATGGCGTCGGGGGGCGTGTCCTGGAGCAGGATCGACTTGACGCCGAGCGCCTGGAGCGCCGTGACGTCCTCGTCCGGGATCACGCCCCCGCCCACGACGAGGATGTCGTCGGCGCCCCGTTCCGCAAGGAGCGACAGCACGCGCGGAAACACCGTCATGTGCGCGCCGGAGAGTATGCTGATGCCGAGCACGTCGACGTCTTCCTGGATCGCGGCGTCGACGACCTCCTGGGGCGTGCGGTGCAGTCCCGTGTAGATCACGTCCATGCCGGCGTCGCGCAGCGTGCGCGCGACGATCTTGACGCCGCGGTCGTGGCCGTCGAGGCCGACCTTGGCGATGAGGACGCGAATGGGAGGATGACCGGCATTCATGCTCGAGGGTCCGCCGTCGGCCGGAAGCCGGCTGGCGGCGGGGTTCGAGTTTAGCAGGCCGGCCGCGCTCCGCCTTGCCCCGGGATCGCCCAGGATAGAAGCGGGAGTGAATCCGAAGCGGCCTTGCCGCGCATCCAACCCCGTATCCGTTGGCCCCGGAGCCTTCATGCAACGCTCATCCCTCGTCCTGCTCATCCTGGCAGCCTGCACCGCCACGGCCGCCGCCGCGCCTTCGTCCGAAGGCTCCGACAGCGAAGTGGTGACCGAGCAGCACGCGCTGCCGCCGTTCCGGCAGATCGTCATCGGCGGCTACGCCGACGTGACGCTGGTGCAGGGCGATGCGGAGGCCCTCACCGCCGAGGCGGCGCGAAGCCAGTTGCGGCGCTTCGAGGTCAGCGTGCGGGACGGCACGCTGACGATCCGCCCCAACCATGACGGGAAGGGCTGGTTCTCGTTCTTCGGGCTCGATGCCCGGGCGGCGCGCGTGACGATCGCGTTTCGCACGCTCGACCGGATCACCGCCGACGGCGCCGTCAAGATCCGTGCCGAGAAGATTCGCGTCGACCGGCTCGCGGTGTCCGCCAGCGGCGCGACTTCCCTGCGCATCGCCGAGCTCGACGCAAAGGCGCTTGCCGTCGACGGCTCGGGGGCCATCAAGATGGAGGTCGCCGGGCGGACCGTCGCGCAGACGATCGAAATCTCCGGCGCCGGCGACTACCGCGCGGAAGACCTCGCGAGCGACACCGCCAAGGTGGCGGTGAGCGGCGCCGGGCGCGTCGTGGTGCGCGTCGCGAAGACGCTCGACGTCGACCTGTCCGGCGCAGCGAACGTCGACTACATCGGCGATCCGAAAGTCACGCGCCGGGTGAGCGGCATGGGCCGGATCAAACAGCGCGACGCGATGTCGGCGCCTCAGTGGACACGAAACGTCGCCGCCTCGGGGATCGACTCGGGCTTGAACAGGAGCGGCATGGTCGTGCCTTCCGCACGGTCGGCATACACGCCGGGGAGCGTCCTGACGTCGGTCACGCGGCAATCGCGCAAGAGCGCGACGAGCATGCCGGCCACGTCCTCGGCGCGCTCGAGCGGATAGAGCGGGCAGCGGAAGCCTTCCGCGTCCTTCGGCTCGAACGGCGACGAGAGCGAGAGCCGGAGCTCGCCGCCGCCGGGGGCGTCCGGTGCGCGGTGTGCGCTGATGACCGCCGTCGGCTCGCCCACCGAGCCGCGGAACTTGCGAAGCGCATTGCTCGCGAAGATCTGCGCGGCGATCTCCCGCTGCGCGGCACGCCCCTCCCGCACCGCGGGCAGGAGCCGCTGCGGGGCTCGCGGCAACGCGAGCACCGTCACCTCCGGGACCGCGAGCTGCGCGACGAGCTCGCGCGTGAAAGGGACCCCCCACGGACCCACCCGGGCGTCGATCGTGAGGTCGACCCCGGCGCTCGCGAGCGCCACTCCCGGCAGGAAGCGCAGGTGGACGGCCTCGCGTCCGGCGTGAAATGCCATGGGCGCGGGAGGAAGCGCATGCTGCGGCAACGCCGCGCCCGCCGCGGGCGAATCCGGAAGGTGCGACCAGCCGAGGATCTCCGGCAGCCGCGCGATGTCGATGGCGTCGGCCGCCACCAGCGCACTCGAAAGCGAGAGCGTGGCGTTGCCGGACATCGCCTTGTGCTCGCGCAGGATCGCGGCGAGCTTCGCAGGGTCCGCGAGGGTGCCCGGAAGCGCTCCGTCATCCCCGGCGCCGGCGCGCGCCACGACAATCACCAGCGGAAGCGCGAACACCGTCACCTCGAGCGCGACGCCCTCGGCCCGCGTCGCCTCGCGCCACGCGCTGTCGAGCGCGCGCCACAAGTGTCGTGCGACGTCGATCGAAGGCGCACCGGCGAGCAACGACGCGAGTGTCGCGCCGTCGCCCCGGAGGTGCGCGCGCAGGACGGCGCGCAATTCGCGGTCGAACGCCTCCGCCTCCAGCGCGATCGCCGCGCGCAACGCGCCGTCGGCCAGCGCATAGGCGGCGCGCGCCGGCTCCGCGGCCGACGCGACGTCGGGAAACACGCGGGGATCGGGAGGAGGCGAAGTATCCGGCAAGTCGTGTCGTCGCAGCGAAGATTCGGGCGGCCCCGGCAGGCCGGGGCCGCGGTCGGGGTCAGGGAGCCTTCACGCTCGACGTGATCGATGCGATCACGCCCGACGCCTTGTCGAACGCCTCGGCGTCCGTGCCGGTGATCGCATGGCGGTGCGCGATGTACGAGAAATCGGTGTAGGCCGCCCAGACGTCGCCTTTCTCGTCCTCGAGCACGAGCACGCGCACGGGCCAGTCGAGACCGGCGAGCGGATTGGACCGGATGAAGAGAGTGCCCAGCGGCGGGTTGCCGAACACGAGCAGCGTGGAGGGGCGCAGCTTGACGCCGGCGTCGCTCGCGAGCTTCGCCTGGTCGATCTCCTCGAAGAAACGGATGCCCTTGCCCGCGACGTCGGCCTTGATTCGCGCGACGGTCTCGGGGACCGAATAGGCGCTCTTGACCCGGACGATGCCGCTGTCCGCTACGGGCTGCACGGCATTCTGGCCGTAAGCACTGCCGGCGGCCGACAACGCCAGCGCCGACACGACAAGGGTGGTCGAACAGAAACTGCGCAAACGCGTGAGCATGGCGGACTCCTTCGAGGTTGGAAGCGATACGCCGGTTGGTCGGCGCAGCCGGAGCCGCCTTACAGTCCGATCGCGTCGCATCGCGACTCGCGAGATCAATCCCGCAGCAGTCGCCAGTTCCCGTCCTTGACGGTGATCAGCACGCGGCCGCGCTGGTCGAAGCCGGAATGATCGGCGGGCGTCATGTTGTAGACCCCCTGCGTGCCGACCAGGTCCCTGGTCGCTTCCAGCGCATCGCGCAACGCGGCGCGGAATTCCGGCGTGCCGGGCTTGCCGCGCTTCGCCGCCTCCGGGACCGCTCGCGCGAGCAGCAATCCCGCGTCGTAGACATTCGCGCCGAAGGTCGCCGGCCTCGTTCCGTACATCTTCTCGTACGCGTTGATGTATTCGAGCGCGACGGCCTTGGACGGAACGCTGTCCGGCACCTCCGGGAGCACGAGCATCAGGCTCGCCGCGAGCACCGTGCCCTCGACCTTCGCGCCGCCCAGGCGCAGGAAATCGGGCGTGGCCGCGCCGTGCGTCTGGTAGATGCGGCCCTTGTATCCGGCATCGACGAGCGTGACGTGCGGGAGCACCGTGGGGCCGCCGGCCGCGGCGACGAGCACGGCGTCGGGCCTCGCGGCGATGAGCTTCGCCACCTGTCCGGTCACGGACGCGTCGGTGCGCAGGAATCGCTCGCTGGCGACGACCTTGATCCCCGCCTGCCGCGCCTGCGCGCCGAACACGGCGTGCCAGCTGTCGCCGTAGGGATCGTTGAACCCGATGAACCCCACGGTCCTGACGCCGGACTTGACCATGTGCGCGACGAGCGCCTCGGCGATGAGCCCGTCGTTCTGCGTGGTCTTGAACACCCATCGCTTCTTGTCGTCCATCGGCAGCACGACGGCGGTCGCGCCGACCGGCGCCAGCATCGGCGTGCCCGCCTCGGCCACGAACGGCACGACGCCGACCGAATTGGGCGCGCCGGACGGGCCGATCAGCGCGTCGATCCGCTGCTCGGACAGGAGCTTCTTGACGAGGATGACCGTCTGCGTCGCATCGCTCGCGTCGTCGAACACCAGGTACTCGACCGTGAAGTCCCCCAGCTTCTTCGGGAGGAGCGCCGCCGAGTTCTTCTGGGGAATCCCCACCACGGCGGTCGCTCCGGTCGACGACGCGATCACGCCGATCTTGAGCTGCCCTGCGGCGCAGGCGGAAACGAGCGCCAGCGCCACAGGAAGCCAGCGGAAGGCCGTCATGAAGTGCTCTCCTGGTCGATCAAACAACGTAGCGCGCGAGTCTGGCGCGGAACTCGGGGGCGAACGGCACCGCGCGCCGCGTGTCGAGCGAGGCCTGGACGACGACGAGCGTGGCGCGCACGCGCGTCTCCTCTCCCGCGCGGGCCTCGACGGCGAGCGTGAGCGAGGAGGCGCCGATCTTGCGCACCGAGAGGCGGAACTCGAGCGTCTCGCCGACCTTGCTCGGCGCGAGAAAATCGCACTCGATGTGCGCCATCGGGATTCCATGCCGGCCCTCGGCGTGAAAGCGGGCGAAGTCGACGCCGAGCCCCTCGTTGAACCAATCCTCGACCAGCTCGTTCATCAGCACGAAATATTGCGGATAGAACACGATCCCCGCCGGGTCGCAGTGATGGAAGCGGATCAGTTTCGGCGATGCGAACGCGGCTGCGCTGCTCATGAGCGGCGATTCTCCTGCGGCTGCGCGGTGAGCCGATCGACGAAGCGGACCACCGCGGCGATGACGGCGTCGGGCTGGTCCTTGTGCGCCGAGTGACGGCAGTCCTCGAGCGTCAGCAGGTCAACATCGTGAACTCCGGCTCCGATCCGGCGCAACTGCTCCATCGTACCGTATTCGTCGTCCTCGCCCTGGATCGCGAGCACCGGACACGCGATCCGCGGCAGGTACTCCTCGATGTTCCATGTCCGGAACTCCGGCGCGAGCCAGATGCGGTTCCAGCTCCAGAACACCGCGTCGGCATCGGCGTGATGGCGCGCGAGCTTCGTGCGCATCTCCGTCGTCTGGTAGGCCTCCCGGGCGGCCTCGATGCTCGCCACCGAGAGGTCCTCGACCAGGACGTGCGCGGCGAGCGTCACCACGCCCACGGGCGGCCGCGCCGCCGTGCCGGCGTGGATGAGCGCGATCGAGCCGCCGTCGCTGTGCCCTACGAGGAGCGGCCGGTCGATCTCGAGCCGGTCGAGGAGCGCTGGGAGCGCGATCTCCGCCTCGTCGTGCATGTACCGCACCGTTCTCGGTCCCGGAATCGGATCGGACCTGCCGTAGCCGAGGCGCGAATAGACGACGGCGTTGCAGCCGGCCGCGTGCGCGACGCTCGCCGGGAAGTCGCGCCACATCGCCACCGAGCCCAGTCCTTCGTGCAGGAAGACGAGCGTGGGCCGCGCCCCGCGCCCGACGTCGATGCGGCAATACTCGATGCGCTTCGACGCGATCGTGACGAACGGCACGTCAGACTCCGAGATGCCTGTGCAGCAGGTCCGGCTGGGCGAGCAGCGCGCGGCTGTCGCCCTCGAACACGATGCGGCCCTTGACCAGGATCGCGTTTCGGTCGGCGATCGCCGTGACGGCCCGGTAGTTCTTGTCGACGATCAGCGTCGCGATGCCGTGCGCTCGGATTTCGCCGATGATCCGCCAGATATCGCGCGCGATCTGCGGCGCGAGCCCTTCGGTCGCCTCGTCGAGGATGAGCAGATCCGGGTTCGTCATCAGCGCGCGGCCGATCGTCAGCATCTGCTGCTCGCCGCCGGAGAGCTGCCAGCCGCCGTGCCCGACGCGCTCGGCCAGCCGGGGGAAGGTCGCGAGCGCGCGCTGGTACGTCCAGTCGCGGCGGCCGTCCGGACCCGCGCGCGCCGCCATGACGAGGTTCTCGCGCACCGTGAGATTCGGAAAGATGCCGCGGCCCTCGGGCACGTACGCGATGCCCTGCCGCGCAACGCGGTACGGCTCGGCGCCGGTCATCGGGTTGCCGCGCACGCGGACTTCGCCGCCGCGCGGCTTGACGATCCCGAGCATGCTGCGGATCAGCGTGCTCTTGCCCATGCCGTTCCTGCCCATCAGCCCGACGGTTTCCCCGCGCTCGATCCTGAAGTCGACGCCGTGCAGGATATGGCTCGCGCCGTAATAGGCATGGAGCTCGCGCGCCTCGAGCAGCGACTCGCTCATGCCGCGGCTCCGGCCGCTTCCGCACCGAGGTAGGCATCGCGCACGGCGGCGCTCGCCCGGATCTGCGCCGGCGGGCCACTCTCGAGCACCCGTCCGTTCACCATCACGGTGATCACGTCGGCGACCGCGAACACCGCGTCCATGTCGTGCTCGACCAGCAGGATCGCGTGTTCCGGCGCGAGCTTGCGCAGCAGCTCGACCATGAGCGCGGCTTCCTCGGCGCCCATGCCGGCGAGCGGCTCGTCGAGCAAGAGCACCTCCGGCTGCGTGGCGAGCACCATTGCGATCTCGAGCTGGCGCTGCTCGCCGTGCGACAGCGCCGACGCGATGCGCCCGTCGCGCCCGGCGAGCGCGGCGGCGGCGAGCGCGCGCTCCGCGGCCTCCGCGATCGGCCGATGGCGGGCGGCGTCGGCGAAGACATGCAGCGCCCGGGGGTCGCGCGACTGCGCCGCGAGCCGGCAGTTCTCGAATGCGGTGAACGCCGGGAAGATGTTCGTCTTCTGGTAGCTGCGGCCGATGCCGATCCGCGACCGGCGGTCGGCGGGCGCGCGCGTGATGTCCTCGCCCTTGTACGTGATCGTGCCGCTCGTCGCCGGAAGGTCCCCCGACAGGAGGTTGATGAGCGTCGTCTTGCCGGCGCCGTTGGGCCCGAGCACGGCGTGCAGCTTGCCGAGCTCGAGCCCGATCCCGACGTCGCGGACCGCGGCGAGCCCGCCGAAGAGCCGCGACAGCGCCCGGGTCGTCAACAGTGGCTCACCCATTGTGCGGCCCTCCGACCAGCGTGCGGCGGAATCGTGCAGAGACGCTCGCGAGCCCTCCCGGCAGGAAGACGACCAGCAGGATGATCGCGCCGCCCAGCAGCAGCTGCCAGTGGCCGGTCAGCGTCTGGAAGATCTCGGTGAGTGCGACGAACGCGAAAGCCCCGACGACGGCACCGGTGAGGCTGCCGAGGCCGCCCAGGATCAGCATCAGCAGGACGTTGCCGGACTGGTGCCACGACAGGAGCTCGGGATTGACGAATCCGAACTGCAGCGCCGACAGGTAGCCGGCGAGGCCGGCGAGCGCGCCCGCCAGCGTGAAGCTCGCGAGCTTGTACCAGTACACCGGGAATCCGAGCGAGCGCATCCGGTGCTCGTTGCTGCGGATCCCCTGCAGCGCCCGGCCGAACGGCGAGCGCAGCACGGTGCGCAGGAACGCGAACACGACGACGAGCAGCACGAGCACGACGTAGTAAAGGGTGGTCGCGTTACCGAGATCGAACGGCGTGAAGCCGCCGAACGCGGCGACCGGCTTGAAGTTCATGCTGATGCCGTCCGACCCGCGGCCGAACTTCGTGTCGTGAAAGACGAAATAGAACATCTGCGCAAACGCGAGCGTCACCATGATGAAGTAGATGCCCTTCACGCGGACGACGAACACGCCGACGGCGAGCGCCGCGGCACCGGCGGCGAGCATGGCCGCCGGCAGCGTGAGCCACAGGTTCGCCGCCTCGTACTTCGGCGCCATCAGCCCCAGCGTGTAGGCGCCGATCCCGTAGAACGCCGCATGGCCGAACGACACGAGCCCGGTGTACCCGACGAGGAGATCGAGCGACAAAGCGAAGATCGCGAGGATCATCACCTTGGTGACGAGCTCCGTGTAGAAGGCCGAGCCCGCCAGCGGAAAGAGCGCGACGGCCGCGAGCGTCGTGACGAGAGCGATGTTCCCGCGGCTCACGACGTCCCCGCGGGCGCGCGACGACGCAGACCGGCCCTGCCGCGGGCTCGCATCAGCCGACCCGCTTGAACAGGCCTTCGGGGCGCCACAGCAGGATCGCCGCCATCAGCAGATAGACGGTGACGCCCGCCGCTTCGGGCAACAGCACCTTGCCGAACGTGTCGGCGAGGCCGATCAGCAGCGCGGCGAACAGCGCACCCCAGATCGAGCCGATCCCGCCGATGACGACGACGACGAAGCAGATGATGAGCACCTGCGTCCCCATGCCCGGATAGACCGACGACACGGGCGCCGCGATCATGCCGGCGAACGCCGCGAGCGCGACGCCCAGCGCGAACACGAGCCGGTAGACGAGGTTGATGTTGAGTCCCAGCGCCGAGACCATCTCGCGGTTCGACGCGCCGGCGCGGATCATCATTCCGACGCGCGTGCGATGGATCAGCAGGTACAGCATGCCGGCCAGCACGAGACAGACCGCCGACATGAACAGCCGGTACACCGGATAGGACAGCGTCGCGGTGAGCGGGATCGACCAGTTGAAGACGGCCGGGACGGGGACGCCGTGCACGTCGTTGCCGACGATCAGGCTGCGCAGCTCCTCGAACACCAGGATGAGACCGTAGGTCAGCAGCACCTGCTCGAGGTGATCACGCCTGTACAGATGCGAGATGAGCGCCCATTCGAGCAGGATGCCGAGCAGCACCGACAGCACGATGCCGACGACGATGGCGATGAGCAGGTTCCCGGTGAGCGAGGAGAGCGTGAAGGCCATGTACGCGCCGACCATGTAGAAGCTGCCGTGGGCGAGATTGATGATGCCCATGATCCCGAAGATCAGAGTGAGGCCGCTCGCGACCAGGAACAACAACAGGCCGTACTGGACGCCGTTCAGCAGCTGGATCAGGAACGAGTAGATGTCCATCTGAGTGTGCAGTGCGTGCTCACAGGCATCCCCCGCCGTCCTCCGAATCCCAGTCGGACTTCGGGGGATGCCTGTGAGCACGCACTCGGGGCATCGTCAGCGATCCTGGCCGGTCGGTCAAGGACGCCGGCATCGGCAGGATCGCGCGGGACTCCGGCCATCCCCCGGAGTCCGACTGAGGTTCGGAGGACGGCGGGGGATGGCCGGAGTCCCGCGAACGAATACCCGATGTGGAATCAGAGCTTGCAGCCGCGCGGCGGGTCCGTCAGGTTCTTGACCGCGACGCCGACGACCTTGTTCTCCTTGCCCTCCACCTTGCGCAGGTAGATGTTGTGGATCGGGTTGTGGCCCTTGTTGAGCGCGAGGGGGCCGCGCGGGCTGTCGAGCTTCGCGGATTCCATCGCCTTCACGAGCTCGGCGCGCTTGGTCGTGTCGCCCTTCACCGCGTTCATCCCGACGATCAGGAGCTGGGCGGCATCGTAGCCCTGGACCGCGTAGACGTCCGGGTCGGTCTTGAACGCCTTCAGGTACGCCGCGCGGAACGCCTTGTTCTTGGGGTTGTCGAGACCGTCACCATAGTGCAGCGTCGTCAGCAGCCCTTGCGCGGTGTCGCCCTGCGCCTCGAGCGTGCCGTCGGTGAGGAATCCCGCGCCCACCAGCGGAATCGTCTTGTTGAGGCCGGCAGCCGCGTAATCCTTGACGAACTTGACCGCACCGCCGCCGGCGAAGAACACGTAGACGACGTCGGGCTTGAGCGCGGCGATCTCCGTCAGGTACGACTGGAACTCGACCTGCGGGAACGGCAGCGACAGCTCCTTGATCACCTTGCCGCCACCCGCCTCGAACGCCTCCTTGAACCCGCCGACCGACTCGTCGCCCGCCGCGTACTTCCAGGTGAACGTGACCGCCGTCTTCTTCTTCTGCTCCGCCATCACCCTGCCCATCGCGATGCCCATCTGCGAGTTCGAGAACGAGGTGCGGAACACGTTGGCGGCGCACAGCGGTCCGGTGATATCGTCGGCGCCCGCGTTGGGAATCACGAGCAGCGTGTTGTTGTCGCGGGCGACCTTCGACATCGCGAGCGCGACGCCGGAGTGGACGGTGCCCACCAGCACGTCGACCTGATCGCGCTTGATCAGCTTGTTGGCATTTTCGGGCGCCTTGGCCGGATCGGACTCGTCGTCGACGGTGAAGTACTCGATCTCGCGCCCGCCGAGCTTGCCGCCGCTCTCGTCGATCGCGAGCTTGAAGCCGTTCGTGATCGCGGTGCCGAGCGCGGCGTAGGTTCCGGTGTACGGGAGCATCAGGCCGATCTTGACCTTGCCTTGCGACTGCGCGTCGGCCGATCCCGTGATCAGCAGCGCGGCAGCGGCCGCCGCGGCCGCGATCGCGCCGACGCGGCGCAGGCCATGCGAAATTCGGTTCATGGTGATCCTCTCCTGTGGCTGGGTGATGTCGCTCGGGTTACCTTCGTCGTCGCGCAGGTGTCATGACGCCTTGGCACGGAGCTTGAAGCGCTGGATTTTACCTGTAGCGGTCTTGGGAAGCTCGTCGATGAATTCGATCCAGCGCGGATACTTGTACGGCGCGAGGCGCTCCTTGACGTGCTGCCGCAGGTCGTCCGCCAGCGTCGCAGTCCCCGCGCCGCCCGGCTTCAGCACGACGAACGCCATCGGCTTCACCAGTTCTTCCGCATCCGCCCGGCCGATGACCGCGGCCTCCAGGACGGCAGGGTGGGAGATGAGCGCCGATTCGACCTCGATCGGCGACACGTAGATGCCGCCCACCTTGAGCATGTCGTCGGTGCGGCCGGCATACACGTAACAGCCGTTCGCGTCGACGGAGTACTTGTCGCCGCTGCGCGTCCACGGCCCCCGGAACGTGTCCCGCGTCTTTTCGCGGTTGTTCCAGTAGCCCATCGCCGCGGTCGGCCCGTCGATCTGCAGCTCGCCCACCTGTCCTGCCTCGACGGGATTGCCGTGGTCGTCGAGGATGCGGAGCTCGTAGCCCGGCACCGGCATGCCGCTCGTTCCGTAGCGCACGGCGCCGGGGCGATTCGACAGGAAGATGTGCAGCATCTCCGTGGAGCCGAGGCCGTCGAGGATCTCGACGCCGAAGTGCTCGGTCCAGCGCCGGCCGATCTCGGCCGGAAGCGCCTCTCCGGCCGACGTGCAGCGCCGCATCCGAAGCTCTCCCGCCTTCGGCAGGTCCGGGCTCGCGAGCAGCGCCGCGAACAGCGTGGGAACGCCGTAGAAGATCGTCGGCTGGTGGCGGCGCAGACGCGCGAAGACCGCCGCCGGCGTCGGCCGCTCGGCCATCAGCACGGCCGTCGCGCCGACCGCGAGCGGAAACGTGAGTCCGTTGCCGAGCCCGTAGGCGAAGAAGAGCTTCGCCGCCGAGAACACGACGTCATCCTCTCGTATGCCGAGGATCGGCGTTGCGTACAGCTCGGCGGTAAGGATGAGGCTCGAATGGACGTGCACGGCCCCCTTCGGTGCGCCCGTCGATCCCGACGAATAGAGCCAGAAGCACGCGTCGTCGCAGGTCGTCTCGGCGGCGGCGAACGAGGTCGACGCCTCGGCCATAAGGGTCGCCAACGACAGGTGCCCGGCGGCGTCGCCCCCGCCGCTCGCGCCGGAGACGATCACGTGCTTCAAGTGCGGATGCTTTCCGAGGAGCGGCGCGAACGCCGGATAGAGCGGCGCGGAGACCACCAGTGCGCGCGCCCGGCTGTCGCGCAGCATGTAGTCGTAGTCGGCCGTCGTGAGCAGCGTGTTTGCCGCGATCGGCACGATGCCCGCCTTGATCGCGCCAAGGAAGACGGACGGGAAATCGATCGTGTCGAGGTGACAGACGAGCACCCGCTCTTCCCGCCGCATGCCCAGACCGGTGAGCGCATTCGCGCAGCGGTTCACGCGCTCGGCGAGCTCGCCATATGTGTACGCGCCGGAATCGTCGAGGTAGGCGGTCTTGCCGGCGCGGCCGGCCGCGAGGTTGCGCTCGATCAGGTCGTGCGCCGCGTTGTAATCGCGCGGAACGCCGACGCGCGGCGGGCTTGCGCGATGATCGGCCGTGCTCAGCGACGGCATGGTGCTCTCCTCCGGCGGTCCGACACGACCCGGCGGCCGCTCCGGTCGCCCTGCGACCGACGATTATGGTAGGCGCCCGATGCTGTCTCCGCAGCCCAGGACGCCTTCCCGACGACGTCGGTGCAATTTAGATCATGACGGTCGAGTCGTCAAGCAAAATACATCATGCCGTTAGGGTGGGTCGCGATAGCGGCGGCAGTGGCGGCACCGCATGCGACCGCCGACCAAGCAGTGAACAAGCCGTCGTCCGCAGGTGATCCAAAGTTCTTGACATGGGTCAATGACGTGCAATATATTTCCGTACACTTGCCCACCCGCGCCGCGAAGCCCCGATGTCCGCAGCACTTCCCCACCGTCCCCCCATTGCGCCCCTGTTGAACCCGGACGAGCGGGAGTTCCTCGCGGCCATGGGCCGGCAGGTCCGCGAGTCGCGCGAGCGGCGCGGCCTTGCCCGGAAGGCGATGTCGCAAAGCGCAGGGGTCTCCGAGCGCTACCTCGCCCAGCTCGAAGCAGGAGAGGGCAACGCGTCCGTGCTGCTGCTGCGAAGCGTTGCCCGCGCGCTCGAAACGCCCCTTGCCGAGCTCGTCGACCCGCGCGAGAGCTCGGTCGAGAGGCGCCTGATCCGCCGCTTCCTCGACCGCCTGCCGGCGCACCGGCTGGAAGACGCCGTCTTCAGGCTGATGCGAGACTACGGCGAGGAGGCCGCCGCCCGGCACCGGCGCATTGCGCTCGTCGGCCTGCGGGGCGCGGGCAAGACCACGCTCGGCAGCGCGCTCGCAGCGGAACTCGACACGCCGTTCGTCGAGCTCGACCGGGAGATCGAGCGCGAGGCGGGCATCAGCCTGTCCGAAATCTTCCTGCTGTACGGCCAGGCGGGATACCGGCGCATCGAGCGACGCTGCCTCGAGCGCCTGCTCGCCGGTCCGCCGGAGATGGTGATGACGGTCGGCGGCGGAATCGTTTCGGAGCCCGATGCCTACCACCTGCTGCTGCAGCATTGCTTCACCGTCTGGGTGAAAGCATCGCCGGACGAGCACATGGCGCGCGTCGTGGCCCAGGGAGACCTTCGGCCGATGCAGGGTCGCACCGAGGCGATGGCCGACTTGAAGCGCATCCTCGATGCGCGCGAGACGGCGTACCGCAAGGCCGACATCACGCTCGACACGTCGGGCGAGGATCCGCAGCAGAGCCTGACGAAGCTCCGCCAGGCCGTCGCGGCCTGACGGACGAAGAGGAGGATCGAATGACACCCGCAGGCGCACTCGCCGCCACAACGGACGCGACCGAAGCCGCGCGCTTCGTCACGTTCGACACGCATCCCGATCGCTACGCGCACTGGAAGCTCGGGTTCGCCGGACCCGTCGCAACGCTCACGATGGACGTCGACGAGAATCGCGGCATCCGTCCGGGCTACAAGCTCAAGCTCAACTCGTACGACCTCGGCGTGGACATCGAGCTTGCCGACGCGCTGCAGCGTATCCGCTTCGAGCATCCCGAAGTGCGCACGGTGGTCCTCACGAGCGCGAAGCCGCGGGTGTTCTGCTCCGGGGCCAACATCTTCATGCTCGGCACCTCGTCGCACGCGTGGAAGGTGAACTTCTGCAAATTCACGAACGAGACGAGGAACGGCATCGAGGACTCGAGCCGCCATTCCGGACTCAAGTTCATTGCCGCGTGCAACGGAACCACCGCCGGCGGCGGCTACGAGCTGGCACTCGCGTGCGACGAGATCTACCTCGTCGACGACCGCTCCGCCGCGGTGAGCCTTCCCGAGGTGCCGCTCCTCGGCGTGCTCCCCGGCACCGGCGGGCTCACGCGCCTCACCGACAAGCGCCGGGCGCGACGCGATCACGCGGACATCTTCTGCACGCTGGTCGAAGGCGTGCGCGCGGAGCGGGCGCGGCAGTGGCGGCTCATCGACGGCCATGCCAAGCCGCAGCAGTTCGGAGCAGACGGTGAACGAGCGGCGCACAGGCGCTCGCTTCGACGAGCGACCGGCCGGCGGACGCGGCGGGCATCGCGCTCACGCCGCTCGCGCGCACCGTCGACGACACCGGCTATCACTACGAGCATGTCGACGTGCGCATCGACCGGCGCGCGCGTTGCGCCACGCTCACCGTATCGGCGCCGAAATCGCTGCCGGCCGAAGGCCTCGGCCCGATCGTCGCCGCCGGCGCGTCGTGGTGGCCGCTCGCGATGGCGCGCGAGCTCGACGACGCCATCCTGCTGCTGCGCACCAACGAGCTCGACATCGGCACATGGGTCCTGAAGACGTCCGGCGACGCATCCCACGTGCTCGCCGTGGACGCAACGCTGCTGCGGCACCAGTCGCACTGGTTCGTCCGCGAGACGGTGGGCATGCTGCGGCGCACGCTGGCGCGCCTCGACGTCACGTCGCGCACGCTCTTCGCCTTAGTCGAGCCGGGCTCGTGCTTTGCCGGCACGCTCTTCGAGCTCGCGCTCGCCGCCGACCGAAGCTACATCCTGGCATTGCCGGACGACGAGGCCGCCGCACCGAAGGTCGCGCTGTCCGCGCTCAATTTCGGCGCGTATCCGATGGTCAACGGCCATCCCCGTGTCGTGGCGCGTTTCTACGGCGAAACCGAACCGGTGGCGAATGCGAAGAAGGCGATCGGCCGGATGCTGCCCGCCGCCGCCGCGCTCGACCTGGGACTCGTCACCGCCGCGCCCGACGACCTCGATTGGACCGACGAAGTGCGGGTGGCGCTCGAGGAGCGCGCAAGCCTGTCGCCGGACGCGCTCACCGGCATGGAGGCGAACCTTCGCTTCGGCGGCGCCGAGACGATGGAAACGCGCGTGTTCGGCCGGCTGTCGGCGTGGCAGAACTGGATCTTCATCCGGCCCAACGCCGTCGGCGAAGCCGGTGCGCTGAAGGTCTTCGGGACCGGGAACAAGGCCCGCTTCAACTGGGACCGCGTCTGACGCGTCGCCCTCCCGCCACTTTCGAGGAGCGCACGATGAGCATCGATTACAGCGAGAAGATTCCCAACAACGTGAACCTCGCGGGCAACAAGACGTTGCAGCGGGCGCTCGAGCACTGGCAGCCGGAGTTCCTGCACTGGTGGGCCGACATGGGTCCGGACGACACGAGCGACGTCGACGTCTACCTGCGCACGGCGGTTTCGCGTCGAGCCGAAGGGCTGGGCGCACTTCGACTACGTGAAGATGCCCGACTACCGCTGGGGCATCTTCCTCGCGCCGGCGGAGGCGGACCGCAAGGTGAACTTCGGCGCGCACAAGGGCGAGCCCGCGTGGCAGGAGGTGCCCGGCGAGTATCGCGCGAACCTGCGGCGTCTCATCGTCACGCAGGGCGACACCGAGCCCGCGTCGGTCGAGCAGCAGCGCCACCTCGGCCTCACGTGCCCGTCACTCTACGATCTGCGCAATCTCTTTCAGGTCAACGTCGAGGAGGGCCGGCACCTGTGGGCGATGGTTTACCTGCTGCACGCCCACTTCGGCCGCGACGGCCGCGAGGAGGCCGAGGCGCTCCTCGAGCGGCGCTCCGGCGACGCCGACAACCCGCGGATCCTCGGCGCGTTCAACGAGCCCACGCCCGACTGGCTGTCGTTCTTCATGTTCACGTTCTTCACCGACCGCGACGGCAAGTACCAGCTCTGCTCGCTCGCCGAGTCGGGGTTCGATCCGCTCGCGCGCACCTGCCGGTTCATGCTGACCGAGGAGGCGCATCACATGTTCGTCGGCGAGTCCGGCGTCGGCCGCATCGTGCAGCGCACGTGCGAGGCGATGACCGCCAACCGGACGGACGACGTCGCCAAGCTGCGCGCGCTGGGCGTGATCGATCTGCCGACGATCCAGCGCTACCTCAACTTCCACTTCAGCGTGACGATGGACCTGTTCGGGTCCGACGTTTCGTCCAACGCCGCGACGTTCTACACGACCGGGCTCAAGGGCCGCTTCGACGAGACGAAGCTCGACGACGACCACGTGCTCGCGGGCGCGATGTACCCGGTGCTCGAAATCCGCGACGGTCGTCTCGCGACCTCCGAGGCGCCGGCGCTGAATGCCCTGAACGAGAAGCTGCGCGACGATTACATCCGCGACGCCGTAGCCGGCATCGAGCGCTGGAACAAGGTCATCGAGAAGCAGGGGATCCCGTTCCGGCTCAAGGCGCCGCACAAGGCGTTCCACCGCCGCATCGGGCCGCTCGCCGCCGCCCGCGTCGATCCGGACGGCAACGTCGTCTCGGCGGCGGATTGGGCGGCGAAGGTCGACGGCTGGCTGCCGAGTGCCACCGACCGCGCGTTCGTCGCGTCGCTGATGGGACGCGTCGTCGAGCCGGGACGGTTCGCCAACTGGATCGCGCCGCCGGCGCGCGGCGTCGACAACAAGCCGGTGGACTTCACCTACGTCCGCTTCGCCTGACGCACGAGCGATGGCAGCGGGCATGCAGCCGGCAGACGTGATCCGGCAGCACCTCATCGATCCGGAGATCTGCATCCGCTGCAACACGTGCGAGGAGACCTGTCCGGTCGACGCCGTCACGCACGACAGCCGGAACTACGTCGTCGACGTCGACAAGTGCAACGGCTGCAACGAGTGCATCGCGCCCTGCCCCACCGGGTCCATCGACAACTGGCGCAGCGTACGAAGGAGCGACGCGTATACGCTCGAGCAGCAGCTCTCGTGGGACAGCCTGCCGCCGCAGCAGGACGTCGAATCGAGCGATGCCGCGAGCCTGCCGACCGACGTCGTGCGCATCACCGCGCTCGCGACCTCCGGCCAGGGCGGCACCGCAGCGCCGCCCTGGTCGGCCGCGCATCCGTACGTCAATCTCTACACGATCGAGAAGCCGGTGATCGCGACCGTCACCGGCAATTTCCGACTGACGGGCAAGGGCGCGTCCAGCGACATCCGGCACATCGTGCTCGATTTCGGCGGCGCCGCGTTTCCCGTGCTCGAAGGCCAGACGATCGGCATCGTCCCTCCCGGCCACGACGAGAACGGCAGGCCGCACCACCTGCGCCTCTACTCGGTCGCAAGTCCGCGCGAAGGCGAGCGCCCGCGCTACAACAATCTCGCGCTCACCGTGAAGCGCGTGACCGAGGACCACGCGGGCCGTCCCGTCGCCGGCGTCGCCTCCAATTACCTGTGCGACCTCGAGAAGGGCGCGCAGGTGAGCGTGGTGGGACCGTACGGCACGCTCCTTCCTGATGCCGAACCATCCCGGATCGAGCCTGCTGATGATCTGCACCGGCACGGGCTCGGCGCCGATGCGGGCGATGACCGAGCGCAGGCGACGCCGGATCGCGCAGAAGGAAGGCGGCGAGCTCATGCTGTTCTTCGGCGCCCGCACGCCGGACGAGCTGCCGTACTTCGGGCCGCTCCAGAAGCTGCCGCAGGAGTTCATCGACATCAACTTCGCGTTCTCGCGCGTCGCCGATACGCCGAAGCAGTATGTGCAGGACCGGATCCGGGCGCGTTCCGCCGATGTCGCGCGGCTCGTCGCCGACGTGAATTGCTACATCTACGTCTGCGGTCTCAAGGACATGGAGCAAGGGGTCAACGAGGCGTTCCGCGACGCCTGTCGCGCGCACGCCGTCGACTGGGACGCGCGGCTGCCGGAGCTTCGCGCGCAGGGCCGCTATCACGTCGAAACCTACTGATCGATCGCGCCCCCCGACACCTTGCCGCACCGCAACCACCTGTCCGACCTGCGCGGCGCGAGCCGGCTCGCCATCGATGCCACGCGCGGTCTTGCCGATCTGGTCGAGGCGATGCATCACACCATCGGCCGGAAGCCCGGCGTGCTCGGCGCCCCGCCGGTGGGCCGCACGCGCGGAATCACCGGCCTCGTCTATCGGAGCGTGCGCGGCGTCACGGGTCTCGTGGGCGGCGGCATCGATGCGATCCTCGGCCGCCTCGTTCCCCTGTTCGGCGCGAGCCCGCGTTCGCCACTGCGCGAAGCGCTCGTCGCCGCGCTCAACGGCGTGCTGGGCGACTACCTCGCGGACACGGGCAACCCGCTCGCCATTCGGCTGCAGTTCCGGCGCGACGGCGTGCAACTGCCTGTGGAGCGGGACGAGCTGGCCGAGGCGATACCGGCCTGTTCCGGCAAGCTCCTCGTGCTCGTGCACGGCCTGTGCCTCAACGACCTCCAGTGGAACCGGCGGGGTCACGACCACGGCGCGGCACTCGCGCGCGACCTCGGCTACACGCCGGTCTACCTGAACTACAACACCGGCCTTCACCTCTCGACCAACGGCGCGGAGCTCGCGGATGCGCTCGAGACGCTGGTGCGGCAATGGCCCGTGCCGCTCCTTGATTTCGCGATCCTCGCGCACAGCATGGGCGGCCTCGTGGCGCGAAGCGCCTGCCACTATGGCGCCGAGCGCGGCCATGCGTGGCTCGAGCACCTCCGCACACTGGTGTTCCTCGGAACGCCGCACCATGGCGCGCCGATGGAGCGCGGCGGCAACGGGATCGATGCGCTGCTCGGCGTCAGCCCCTACTCCGCGCCGTTCGCGCGGCTCGGCAAGATCCGCAGCGCCGGCATCACCGACCTTCGCTACGGCAACCTCGTCCACGAGGACTGGCGGGGCCGCGACCGGTTCGCGCGCGGCGACCGCCGGCGCTTCGTGCCGCTGCCGGAGGGCGTGCGCTGCTGCGCCATCGCGGCGACGACCGCGCGGGATTCACGATTGTCCGAACGCAGGCTGCCCGGCGACGGACTCGTCCCGGTCGCGAGTGCGCTCGGCGAGCACGTCAAGCCGGAACTGGCGCTGCACATTCCGAAATCCCGGCAGTGGATTGCCCGCGGCTGCGGTCACCTCGATCTGCTCGGATCGACCGCGGTCTACCGGCGGATCAGGCGGTGGCTGGACGTGCCGCCGCCCGGCGCCGCGACGCCGGACCCGCGCCAGTGCCCGCAATGAGGGTCAGATCACTCGCGAGTACTGCGCCTTCTGCTGCGCCTCGCGCAGGTACCGGTCGAAGTGCATCGCGACCGTGCGCACGAGGAGCCGCCCGCGCATCGTCACCTTGAGGTCGCGGTCGGTGAGCACGACGAGCCCGTCGGCCGCGAGGGGGACGAGCGACGCGAGATCCGGCGCGAAGTAGTCGGCGAACGCGATGCCGTACTGCGCGCCGAGCGCGGCGAAATCGAGCTCGAAATTGCACATGAGCTTCTGGATGACGTCGCGGCGGATCAGGTCGTCGGCGTTGAGCGTCGACGCCGCGCATCACCGGCAGCGTGCCGGCGTCGAGCTTCGCGTAGTACTCGTCGAGCGTCTTGACGTTCGCGACATAGGCGGCGCCGACCTTGCCGATCGCCGAGATGCCGAACGCCAGCATGTCGCAGTCGGGCTTCGTCGAATAGCCCTGGAAGTTGCGGTGCAGCTTCCTCTTCGCCTGCGCGACGGCGAGCTCGTCGGTGGGCTTCGCGAAGTGGTCCATCCCGATGTACAGGTAGCCCGCCGCGCCGAGCTTCTCGATCGCGAGCGCGAGTATCGCGAGCTTCGTCTCGGGCGCCGGCAGCGCGTCGACGTCGATGCGCCGCTGCGGCTTGAACAGGTGCGGCACGTGCGCGTAGCTGTAGAGCGCGATGCGGTCGGGGGACGCGGCGATCACCTTGTCGAGCGTCGCGGAGAATCCGGCCACCGTCTGCCGCGGCAGCCCGTAGATCAGGTCGGCGTTGACCGAGACGAAGCCGTTCGACCGCGCGGCGTCGATCACCGTCATCGTCTCCGCTTCGGTCTGGATCCGATTGACCGCCTGCTGGACCGCGGGGTCGAAATCCTGGATGCCCACCGAGATCCGGTTGAAGCCCAGCCGTCCCAGGAACGCGATGGTGTCGGCGGACACCTTGCGCGGATCGACCTCGATCGAGATCTCGGCGTCGGGCGCGAACGCGAAGTGGCCGCGCAGCATCCCCATCAGCTCAGACATCTCGTCCCGCGCGAGGAACGTCGGCGTGCCACCGCCCAGGTGCAGTTGCTCGACCTTCGGGCCGCCCTCGACGAGGCTGCTCACGATCTCGATCTCGCGTCCCACGTACTTGATGTACCTGGCGCTGCGCCCGTGGTCCTTGGTGATCACCTTGTTGCACGCGCAGTAGTAGCAGATCGTGTTGCAGAACGGAATGTGCACGTAGAGCGAAAGCGGCGCCGTCGGCCGCTGCTGGTTGCGCGCGTGGATCGCGTCGACGTACCGCTCGGCGGTGACGCCGGCGTGAAAGCGATCGGCGGTGGGGTACGAGGTGTAACGAGGACCGAATCCGTCGTACTTCTTCACCAGGACGGTGTCGAGGACGAGGTCGGCTGCAGCGGCAATGGCCATGGCAGCTCCCGATAAGCGGACTTACTCCCGCGAATGAGATCGAATTGTCGTCGGCCCGGAAACGGGCCGCCTTGACCGAAGTCAACGGCGAGCGACTGAACCAGCGCTCGCGTCGGCTGGCGCCGTCAACCAATCCGCCCGTCCGGCGTTGACATCGACATCGACTTGCGACGAAGTGCGCGGCGCCGGCTTCGCACGGCCGATCGGAGAACCCCATGAACCGCTTCCGCTGGATCGCGCCGCTGATCGCGCTGTGCATGCTCGCCGGTGCCGGCTTGGTGCCGGCGCAGGCACCCCCCGCATCGTCACAATTCGCCTCGCCCGCACCGGCGGCCGCGCCGATGTCGCAGGACCTGCTCGACTCGCTGCTGGCGCCGATCGCGCTCTATCCGGACCAGCTGCTGTCGCAGGTCCTGATGGCGTCCACGTATCCGCTCGAGGTGGTCGAGGCCGCGCGCTTCGTCAAGGCCAACCGCAACCTGACGGGCGAGGCGCTCGACCGCGCGCTGCAGGGCAAGACCTGGGACCCGAGCGTGCTGTCGCTGTGCGCCTTCCCGCAGGTGCTCGACATGATGGACGCCAAGCTCGACTGGACGCAGCGCCTCGGCGACGCGTTCCTCGCCGACGAGGCGGCCGTGATGGGCACCGTGCAGTCGCTGCGCCAGCGCGCGCAGCAGGCCGGCAATCTGCAGTCGACGCCGCAGCAGAGCGTCTTCGTCCAGGAACGGGCGATCGTGATCGAGCCGACGCAGCCGGAGTACGTCTACGTGCCCGTGTACAACCCGGAGATCATCTACGGGACGTGGTGGGCGCCCGCGTACCGGCCCTGGTACTGGTACCCGGGGCCGATCTGGGGCTATCCGGAGATGCCGCTGGGGGGGTGGGGATACGGGGCCGGAATCTTCTGGGGCACCGCGTGGGCGATCAACGCGTACAACTGGGGCTGGTGCCGGCCGAATTGGGGCGGACACAACCTCTACGTCGATGTCCACGGCAGAAACCCGTGGGTCAACCGGCCGTACTATCGCGACCGCTACGCCAACAACCCGAACTGGAGCCATTCGCCCGAGCATCGCCGTGGCGTCGCGTATCGCGACCCCGGGACCGCGCAGCGGTACCGTCCCGGCAATCCCGGCGCGGTCCAGGCGCGCGAAGGCTACCGCGGCCGCGATTTCACCAACCGCCCCGGCTACGGTGGCAGCGATGCGACGAACCGTCCGGGCTACGGTGGCGGTAGTGGCGGCGGCGGCCGACCCGGCCCGGGCACCGGCAGCGGCGCGCGCCCAGGTCAGGGCGCGGGGGGCGAAGCCACTCGGCCGGCCCCGGGCGCCGCGCCGAGGCCGGCGCCGGGGGCAATTGGCGGACCGGGCAGCACTGCGGGGCCTGGCTCGGTTGCCACGACGCGGCCTGCGCCCACCTTCCAACGACCGGGTGACGCCGGCAGCGCGATGCGAACGACGCCGTCTCTCACCCGGTCGGCGCCCGCGGCCGGTTATCCGCAGCCCGCGTACCGTCCCGAGACGCGGGTGCAGGTCCAGCGCGATGCCGCCCGCGGCGCGCAAAGCCGCGCGACGATGTCGCAGCCCGCACCTCCGCCCATGCGCAGTGGCGGGGGTGGCGGCGGCGCGAGCCGTCCGTCCGCGCCGAGCGCGCCGAGTGCGCCGAGCGCGCCATCCGGCGGACAACTCGGCGGCCAAGGCGGGGGCCAGGCCGGAAGCCAGGGTGGCAGCCAAGGCGGCGGCCAGTCGCGGCACCGTTGAAGGGAGACGCAGCGATGAAGACAATCCGATCCCTCCGCAGCGTCGCGCGCGCGCTCGTCTGGCTCGGCGCGGGCTGTGTGGCGCTGACGGCGCCGTGGGCCGTCGCAGCCGACCCGGCGCCGGCTGCGAAGACGCGTCCGCCGCTCGTCCAGAAGACCTTCGCTTCGGCCGAGGATGCCGCCAGGGCGCTGGCCGACGCGATGCGCGCCGAAGACAACCGGCAGACGTGGCAGATCCTCGGGCCCGGCGCAAGCAGGCTGCTCCGCTCCGGCGACCCGGTGCAGGACAACGACGCGCGGCAGGCGTTCGTCACCGGCTACGACCAGTCGGTGAAATTCGAGCGCCAGCCCGACGGCAGGACGACGCTGCTGGTCGGCCCCGACGACTTCCCGTTCCCCTACCCGCTCGTCGCGCAGGACGGGCACTGGCACTTCGACGCGAAGCAGGGCAACAACGAAGTGCTCGACCGGCGCATCGGCCGCAACGAGCTGTCGGCGATTTCCGTGTGCCTCGCCTATGTCGACGCGCAGCGCGAGTACGCGACGCGCGATCGCGACGCCAACGGCCTCCTCGAATACGCGCAGAAGCTCACGAGCTCGCCCGGCAACCAGGACGGGCTGTATTGGGAGACGAAGGAAGGCGAGCCGCCGAGCCCGCTGGGGCCGCTGGTGGCGCGCGCGCGCGGGCAGGGTTACGGCCACGCGACTTCCGACGCTCCGTATCACGGCTACCTGTACAAGATCCTGACGGGCCAGGGCAAGGACGCGCCAGGCGGCGCGTACAGCTACATCGTCGACGGCCGGATGATCGGCGGCTTCGGCCTCGTCGCGTATCCGGCACGCTGGGGCAAGTCGGGCGTGATGACGTTCATCTGCAACCACGACGGCATCGTCTACGAGCGCAACCTGGGCACCGGCACGCAGGCGATCGCGTCGCAGATGACGCTGTTCGATCCCGGCGCGGGCTGGGTGCCGGCCAAGGACCAGTAGGCCCGCTCAGACGGTCAGGCAGGCGCGGACGCCGTCGGCGTCCATGTCGGCGCCGTTGCCGGCCTTGATCACCTCGCCGCGCGAGAGCAC
Source organism: uncultured beta proteobacterium (assembly GCA_963724545.1). Classification (GTDB taxonomy): domain Bacteria; phylum Pseudomonadota; class Gammaproteobacteria; order Burkholderiales; family Casimicrobiaceae; genus CAIWHR01. Next base: position 216,864 of record CAVRVC010000020.1, on the reverse strand, counting down.
GACATAGCGGTCCGCGAGCGAGCGCGCGAAGTCGTAGTACTGCTCGACCAGCAGGATCGCCATCTCGCCTTCGGCCGCGAGCCGCCGGATCGCGCGCTCGATGTCCTTGATGATCGACGGCTGGATGCCCTCGGTGGGCTCGTCCAGCACGAGGAGCTTCGGCTCCATCGCGAGCGCGCGTCCGATCGCGAGCTGCTGCTGCTGCCCGCCGGAGAGGTCGCCGCCGCGACGGCCGAGCATTTCGGAGAGCACCGGGAACATCTCGAAGATGCGCTTCGGAATCGGCGTGCCGGGCGGCCGTGTCGCGAGGCCGAGCTTCAGGTTCTCCTCGACGGTGAGCCGCGGAAAGATCTCGCGACCCTGCGGCACGTACCCGAGTCCCAGGCGCGCGCGCGCGTGCGGGGGCAGCCTGGTCACGTCGGCGCCGTCGAAGCCGATGGCGCCCGAGCGGGCCGGCAGCAGGCCCGCGATGCATTTCAGGAGCGTCGTCTTGCCCACGCCGTTGCGGCCGAGAATGGCCGTCACCGCGCCGGACGGCGCCTCGAACGCGACGTTGCGCAGCGTGTGGCTGCCGCCGTAATACTGGTTGAGCGCGTCGACTCTCAACATCTCAGCGCCCGCACGGCCGCCCGAAGGGCGCTGAAATGCCCCCTTGGGGGGAGGCGAACGCAGTGAGCATCGGGGGCTTCATCTGCCCAGGTACACCTCGATGACGCGCGGGTCGGCCTGCACGACGTCCATCGACCCTTCGGCGAGGACGCTGCCTTCGTGCAGCACCGTCACCTTGCGCGCGATGCGGGCGATGAAGTCCATGTCGTGCTCGACGACAACCACCGAATGCCGCCCCGCGAGCGACAGGCAAAGCTCGGCCGTGCGCATCGTCTCCTCGTCGGTCATGCCCGCTACCGGCTCGTCGAGCAGCAAGAGGCGCGGCTCCTGCATCAGCAGCATACCGATCTCGAGCCACTGCTTCTGCCCGTGCGACAGCGAGCCCGCCAGGCGATCGGCCTCGCCGGCAAGCTGGATCAGCCCGAGCGTTTCGGCGATCCGGTCGAGATCCGCACGGCCCAGCCGCGCGCCGAGCGCCAGGCGCACGCGCTTGTCCGCCTTCATCGCGAGCTCGAGATTCTCGAAGACCGTGTGGCTGCTCGAAGACCGTCGGCTTCTGGAACTTGCGGCCGATGCCCGCGTGGGCGATCTCGGCTTCGGACAATTGCGCGAGGTCGATCGTCTGCCCGAAGTAGGCGGTGCCCGCGTCGGGCCGCGTCTTGCCGGTGATGACGTCCATCATCGTCGTCTTCCCGGCGCCGTTGGGGCCGATGATGCAGCGGAGCTCGCCGTCCTCGATCGTCAGTGACAGGTCGTTCAACGCCTTGAAGCCGTCGAAGCTCACCGTGATGCCGTCGAGATAGAGGATGGGGCCGTGCGTCGTGTCGACGCCCTCCTGCGCGATCCGCATGCCCGCCTGGGCGAGCCCGGCGAGCCACTGTCGACGGTATGAAGTGCCGTATCGCTCATCGCCGCCGCCGCACGAGCCCGATCACGCCGCGCGGGAGGAACAGCGTGACCAGGATGAACAGGAGGCCGAGGAAGAACAGCCAGTACTCGGGGACCGCCTGCGTGAACCAGCTCTTCGCGCCGTTGACGACGAACGCGCCGACGATCGGGCCGATGAGCGTGCCGCGACCGCCCACCGCCGCCCAGATCGCGATCTCGATCGAGTTGGCGGGCGACATTTCGCTCGGGTTGATGATGCCGACCTGCGGCACGTACAGCGCGCCGGCGATCCCGCACAGCACCGCGGAGAGCGTCCACACGAAGAGCTTGTAGTGGAGCGGGCTGTAGCCGCAGAACATCACGCGGCTCTCGGCGTCGCGGATCGCCGTCAGCACGCGTCCGAGCTTCGACGTCACGAGGTACCGGGCGAGGAGAAACGCGCCGAGCAGCGCGACGCCGGTGGCGGCGAACAGCGCGACGCGCGTCCCCGGCGCGGCGATCGGATAGCCAAGGATCCGCTTGAAGTCGGTGAAGCCGTTGTTGCCGCCGAATCCCGTGTCGTTGCGGAAGAACAGCAGCATGAACGCGTACGTCAGCGCCTGCGTGATGATCGAGAAATAGACGCCCTTGATCCGCGACCGGAACGCGAAGTAGCCGAAGACGAACGCGAGCACGCCGGGCACGAGCACGACGAGCAGCGCCGCGTACCAGAAGTGATCGGTGAAGCTCCAGTACCACGGATAGGCCTTCCAGTCGAGGAACACCATGAAGTCCGGCAGATCGCTCTGGTAGACGCCGTCGTGCCCGATCGAGCGCATCAGGTACATCCCCATCGCGTAGCCGCCGAGCGCGAAGAAGAGCCCGTGGCCGAGCGACAGGATGCCCGCGTAGCCCCAGATCAGGTCCATCGCCAGCGCGACGATCGCGTAGCACATGATCTTGCCGCCGAGCGTCACCCAGTAGTCGGCCAGGTGGAACGGATGGCCCGCCGGCAGCAGGACGTTCAAACCCGGCACCAGCACGAGCAGCACGTACGCCGCGACGGTGAACGCCGCCCAGCCGCCGCGGGTCAGGAGCGGCCGATGCGGCGCCGCGAGCGTGCGCTCGAACTCGACGGCGACCTGCGGCGGCAGCGGCGCGTTCATGATGTTCGGCGGCTCACGCATCCGCCATCCGGCCCTTGAGCGCGAACAGGCCCTGCGGACGCTTCTGGATGAAGACGATGATGAAGACGAGGAGCGCGATCTTCGCAAGCACGGCGCCCGACCACGCCTCGAGGAACTTGTTCGCGATGCCGAGGCCCATCGCCGCATAGACGGTGCCCGCGAGCTGCCCGACGCCGCCCAGCACGACGACCATGAACGAGTCGACGATGTAGCTCTGCCCCAGGTCCGGCCCGACATTGCCGATCTGCGAGAGCGCGCAGCCGGCGAGGCCCGCGATGCCCGAGCCCAGGCCGAACGCGTAGGTGTCGACGCGTCCGGTCGGAACGCCGAGCGCGTCCGCCATCGACCGGTTCTGCGTGACGCCGCGAACGAAGAGGCCGAGCCGCGTGCGCGTCAGGAGCAGCGCGATCAGCACGACGACGGCGGCCGCGAAGCCGATGATGACGATCCGGCTATAGGGGAGCACCAGGTTCGAGAACAGCTCGACCCCGCCCGACATCCAGGCCGGGTTCTCGACCTGCACGTTCTGCGCACCGAAGATCGTGCGGACCGCCTGGATCAGGATGAGGCTGATCCCCCACGTCGCGAGCAGCGTCTCGAGCGGCCGGCCGTACAGGAACCGGATCACGCTGCGCTCCAGCACCATCCCGGTCAGGGCCGACGCGGCGAACGCCGCCGGCAGCGCCGCAAGCAGATAGAGGTCGAACGCGCCGGGCAGGTAGGTGCGAAAGAGGTTCTGCACGACGTAGGTCGCGTAGGCGCCGATCATGATGAGCTCGCCGTGCGCCATGTTGATGACGCCCATCAGCCCGTAGGTGATCGCGAGACCCAGCGCCGCGAGCAGCAGGATGCTGCCGAGGCTCATCCCGCTGAACACGCGGCCGACCATCTCGCCGGTCGCGAGCCGGCTCTCGATCGCGCGCAGCGACAATTCGGCCTCGGCGCGAACATCGCTGTCGGGCTCGGCGAACTCGGCGCCTTTCTTCTCGAGGAGCGGCAGCAGCAGCGTCTTCGTGTTCGGGTCGCGCGACTCCGACAGCGTGCGGATGGCGCCGAGCCGCGTCGTCTTGTCGCTGCTCGCGAGCTGCACGGTCGCCTGCGTAAGCATCAGCAGCGACTTGATCTCGGCATCCTGCTCCTTCGCGAGCGCGCGCTGGATCACCGGCAGCATGTCCTCGTCGGCGCCGCGCTGCAGCGCCTGCGCTGCCTTGATGCGCGTCGCGCGATCGGTCGACACGAGCTGCAGCGCCGCGATGCCCGTGGCGAGCTCGCGGCGCACACGGTTGTTGAGCACGACGTCGTCGCGCGATTCCGGCAGCGGGTCGACCTTGGCGCCGGTCGCGAGATCGACGGCGGCGCCGTCCTTGACGCGGAGCACTCTCTCGCCGGCCGTCTGCACTTCGCCGTTCAGGAGCGACTGCAGCAGCGGCAGCGCGCCGGGGTCGCCCGAGGCGACGAGCGCGGCGATCGCCTTGACCTTCTCCTCGTTCTCGCCGAGCGCGAGATCGTGCACGAGCTCCGGAGCGAGCGCCCGGACCGACTGCGCAGCAAGCGCCGCGCAGCAGGAGATCGCCAGAATCGCGGCGACGCGGCGCACGCGGGAAGAGAATTCGATCATGGCTCGGCAGACCGTGGACGACTACAAACGAAACGGCGGCGGCGGTTGATCCATTAACCGCCGCCGCCGCATGAGCGCGCCGGGCCGTCCCAAGCGCGAATCGCTCCCTCTCGGAGGGAAGGCGCGAAGCGCCAAGGGTGCCCTAATGCACGGCAACGCCGCGGCTACTTCTTCTCGGGCTCGTCCTTCTTCGTCTGGTTGCCCTCGATGTACTGGCTCCAGGGTTGCGCGCGGATCGGACCCTTGGTCTTCCAGACGACGTTGAACTGGCCGTCCTTCTGGACTTCGCCGATGAACACGGGCTTCCACAGATGGTGGTTCTTCTCGTCCATCTTGATCTCGAAGCCGTCCGGCGCCGTGAACTTCTGGCCCGCCATCGCGGCGACGACCTTGTCCGTATCCGTCGACTTGGCCTTCTCGACCGCCTGCTTCCACATGTGGATGCCGACGTACGCCGCTTCCATCGGATCGTTGGTCAGGGGCTTGTCGGCGCCGGGGAGCTTCTTGGCCTTCGCATACGCCGCCCATTGCTTCTTGAACGAATCGTTGGCGGGGTTCTTGAGCGTCATGAAGTAGTTCCACGCCGCGAGGTGACCGACGAGCGGGTTGGTGTCCACGCCGCGAAGCTCTTCCTCACCCACCGAGAAAGCCACGACGGGCACGTCCGTCGCCTTCAGGCCCTGGTTGCCGAGCTCCTTGTAGAACGGCACGTTCGAGTCGCCGTTGATCGTGGAGACCACCGCCGTCTTGCCGCCGGCCGAGAACTTCTTGATGTCCGCGACGATCGTCTGGTAGTCGCTGTGGCCGAACGGCGTGTACTTCTCGTCGATGTCCTTGTCGGCGACGCCCTTCGACTTCAGGAACGCGCGCAGGATCTTGTTCGTCGTGCGCGGATAGACGTAGTCGGTGCCGAGCAGCACCCAGCGCTTGGCGCCGCCGCCTTCCTTGCTCATCAGGTACTCGACGGCCGGAATCGCCTGCTGGTTCGGCGCGGCGCCGGTATAGAACACGTTCTTGGACAGCTCCTCGCCTTCGTACTGCACGGGATAGAACAGGAGGCCGTTCAGCTCCTCGAACACCGGCAGCACCGACTTGCGCGACACGCTGGTCCAGCATCCGAACACGACGGCGACCTTGTCCTGCGAGATCAGCTGCCGCGCCTTCTCGGCGAAGAGCGGCCAGTTCGACGCCGGATCGACGACGACGGCCTCGAGCTTCTTGCCCATCACGCCGCCCTTGGCGTTGATATCGTCGATCGCCATCAGCGTCACGTCCTTCAGCACCGTTTCGCTGATCGCCATCGTCCCGGACAGCGAATGGAGAACACCGACCTTGATCGTGCCCTCGGCCGCCTGTACCTGCGTTCCGACCGCGAGGCCGGCGAGCGCAAGCGCCACGGACGTAGCCAATCGTTTCAGAACCGTTCTGCGTTGCATGGATTTCCCCGTATCTATGAATTGACGATGACAGCACCAAGCGCCCGCCTTCGCTGCGCGCCGGCCCCGTGATGCTGCATCGCACGATCCATGCCATGGTTACCGGCACCCGGCTAATCCATTGTTTGGAAAAGTCAAGTTGACTTCGACCAGGCTCGATCGGAGAGGAATTTGCTGCGCGGCCGATCCAAATCGGTGCGGCCTTCGTGGCTACGCACCGGATTGGGCCGGCGCGATGCGAAGGTGCGGGCGCGGAGTCAGCGCGGTGTCGTGCGAGGGGCCTCGACCATGCCGCGCTCGACGACGAAGCGGACGACCGAATCGAGCCCCGTTCCGGTCTTGAGATTCGTGAACACGAACGGCCGCTCGCCGCGCATCCTGCGCGCGTCCCGCTCCATCACCTCGAGCGATGCGCCGACCATCGGCGCGAGATCGATCTTGTTGATGATGAGAAGGTCGGAGCGCGTGATGCCGGGACCGCCCTTCCGGGGGATCTTGTCGCCTGCGGCGACGTCGATGACGTAGAGCGTGAGATCGGACAGCTCGGGCGAGAACGTGGCCGCGAGGTTGTCGCCGCCGCTCTCGACGAACACGATGTCGAGGTTGCCGAAGCGCGCCGCCAGCCGGTCCACCGCTTCGAGATTGATCGACGCGTCCTCGCGGATGGCGGTGTGCGGGCAGCCGCCGGTCTCCACGCCGATGATCCGGTCGGGCGCGAGCGCGTCGTTCCGGACGAGGAACTGCGCATCCTCCTCGGTGTAGATGTCGTTCGTGACGACGGCGAGCTGATATCGGTCGCGCAGCTCCCGGCACAGCGCGAGCGTGAGCGCGGTCTTGCCGGAGCCGACCGGGCCTCCGATGCCGACGCGCAGCGGCTGCGAGATGGTCACGGTTTTATGGCCGTCATGAACGAAAAAGCCGGGTGTACTGCGTTTCATGCCGCGCGCTCGCGAGCGCAAGCCCCGGAGCGAACGTCGACAGGTCGTCGTCGGCCAGTGTCGAGGCGATCGCGACGACCGACGGAATCTGCGCGCCGAGTGTGGTCAGCAGCCGCTGTCCGGCGACCTGTCCGAGCGGCACCAGCTTGATCGCGGCCAGCACCTGGTTTTCGAGCCAGGACCAGACATACGCGGTCAGCGCGGCCTCGATCGGAACCGCGAACGCGCGGGCGGCGAGCGCGAACGCCGTCGGCAGCGTCACCGGAGCGAGCGCGGGCAGCGCATCGCGCGCCGCCGCGTCGAGGAGCTCGAGATCCTGCAGGAGCTTCGCGAGCGAGCCGCCTGTCTGCTCCGTCTCGGCGCGGAGCTCCGCCGTCTCGCGCGACGCGCGAAACCAGGCGTTCCATCTCACGAGCCGCGGCCAGTCGTCGGCGCGCGCGGCGCCCAGAAGCCGCCAGGCGAGCGCGGCCTCGCCGGGCGCGACGACGCCAGCGAGAACATCGCCGATCCAGGTGCGCGCCGTCGCCGCATCGCGCACGTCCCCGGCCTCGACCGCCCACTCGAGCCCCTGCGAGTAGCTGTACGCGCCGATCGGCAGCGTCGGGCTCGCGAGCTGCAGCAGGCGAACGAGCGGCAGGGTCGCGAGGGCGATCCCGTCCGGCGCCGCTGCAACGGCCGGCGCCATCGAGGGATCAGCGGGCATCGCCGCGCCGCGCCGCGAAATCGTGGATGATGCCCGCGTGCTTCGCATCGCTCGAGTGCGAGTGGTGACCCCCGGCATACGCGCCGGCCTCGGGCTCGAACGGCGCGCGCACCGTCGTCACGGCGGCGCCCAGCCCGCGCAGCATGCCGGCGAGCACGCTGTCGGCCCCGAAACGGAGCCAGCCCGATCCCACCTGCACGGGCGTGTGGCGGTTGCCGAGATGATAGGCCGCGCGGGCGAGCGCATCGGCATCCGCGCAGCGCGCCTCCATCAGGTCCTCGTCGGCAGCCGCGACGCGTACGACGCGGCCGTCGTCGGCCGCGAGGCAATCGCCGTCGCGCAACACGGTGCCGCGCTCGAGGAAGAGGCCGATCTCCTCGCCGCCTGCCACCGTCGTGCGGAGCCGGCTCTTCTGCCGCAGCTCGAACGGCAGCACGAGCAGCGCGTCGTGCGACGCCGCTCCGCCGAGCTTTCTCTGCACGACGAGCATCCTCAGTTCCGCTCAGTTTGGTGCACGCTAGAACAGGAAATACCGCTGCGCCATCGGCAGCACGCTCGCGGGCTCGCAGGTAAGCAGCTCGCCGTCGGCGCGCACTTCGTAGGTCTCGGGATCGACGTCGATCCGCGGCAGAAGGTCGTTGTTCTTCATGTCGCGCTTGCCGATCTTCCGGGTGTTCTTGACCGCAACGAGCGGCTTCGCGAGCCCGAGCTTGCGCACGGCGGGATTTTTCAGCGCGGCCTTCGACACGAAAGTGACCGACGTCGCGAGCGCGCGACCGAACGCGCCGAACATCGGCCGGTAGTGCACCGGCTGCGGCGTCGGAATCGACGCGTTCGGGTCGCCCATCGCCGCCGCGGCGATCATGCCGCCCTTGAGGATCAGCGACGGCTTCACGCCGAAGAACGCCGGCTTCCACAGCACGAGATCGGCGAGCTTGCCGGGCTCGACCGAGCCGACGACGTGCGAGATGCCGTGCGCGATCGCCGGGTTGATCGTGTACTTGGCGACGTAGCGCTTCACGCGCGCGTTGTCGTGCGCAGCCGGATCGGAGGCGAGCTTGCCGCGCTGCGCCTTCATCTTGTGCGCCGTCTGCCACGTGCGGATGATCACCTCGCCGACGCGGCCCATCGCCTGCGAATCCGACGACAGCATCGAGAACGCGCCCAAGTCGTGCAGGATGTCCTCGGCGGCGATCGTCTCGCGGCGGATCCGGGATTCGGCGAAGGCGATGTCTTCGGCGATCGCCGGGTCGAGGTGGTGGCACACCATCAGCATGTCGAGGTGCTCGTCGATCGTGTTGACGGTGTACGGGCGCGTCGGGTTCGTCGACGACGGCAGGACGTTCGCCTCGCCGCAGGCCTTGATGATGTCGGGCGCATGACCGCCGCCCGCGCCCTCCGTGTGATACGTGTGGATCGTGCGGCCGCCGATCGCCTCGAGCGTCGTCTCGACGAACCCGGATTCGTTGAGCGTGTCGGTGTGGATCGCGACCTGCACGTCCATCCGGTCGGCAACCTTGAGCGCGGCGTCGATCGCGGCCGGCGTCGTACCCCAGTCCTCGTGGAGCTTGAGGCCGATCGCTCCCGCTTCCACCTGCTCGACGAGAGGCGGAAGCAGGCTGGCGTTGCCCTTGCCGAGCAGGCCGAGGTTCATCGGGAACGCGTCGGCCGCCTCCAGCATCCGGTGAATGTGCCACGGACCCGGCGTGCACGTCGTCGCGGCCGTGCCGGTCGCGGGGCCGGTGCCGCCGCCGATCATCGTCGTGACGCCCGACATCAGCGCTTCTTCGATCTGCTGCGGGCATATGAAGTGAATGTGGGCGTCGACGCCGCCGGCGGTGACGATCGCGCCCTCGCCCGCGATGATCTCGGTCGCGGCGCCGATCACGATGTCCACGCCCGGCTGGATGTCCGGATTGCCGGCCTTGCCGAGCTTCGCGATCTTCCCGTCCTTGAGCGCGATGTCGCACTTGACGATGCCCCACCAGTCGATCACGAGCGCGTTGGTGATCACCGTGTCGGCGCAGTCCTTCGCGACCCGCTGGCTCTGGCCCATGCCGTCGCGGATCACCTTGCCGCCGCCGAACTTCACTTCCTCGCCGTACACGGTGAGATCCCGCTCGACCTCGACGACCAAGTCCGTGTCGGCGAGCCGGACGCGATCGCCGACCGTCGGCCCGAACATCTCGGCATAGGCGCGCCGCCCGATCTTCATCGTCCCGCCTTTGCGGTGCGCTTGCGCGCCGGCGACTTCGTGCGCGACGGCGCGCGCGCCGCCGTCGTCCGCACGCGCGCATCGAGCGGTCCCATCACGGCGGCTGCGAAGCCGTAGACGACCCGCGCGCCGGAGAGCGCGACGAGCTCGACCTTGCGCTTCTGGCCGGGCTCGAAGCGCACGGCCGTGCCGGCCGCGATATTGAGGCGAAACCCTCGCGCCGCGGCACGATCGAACGCGAGCGCCGCGTTGGTTTCGGCGAAGTGATAGTGCGAGCCGACCTGGATCGGCCGGTCGCCGGTATTCGCCACCGTCAGCGCGATCGTCGTGCGGCCGCGATTGAGCTCGAGCTCGCCGTCCTGCGGAAACACTTCGCCTGGAATCATGGGATCGGATGGTGAACGGTGACGAGCTTCGTGCCGTCGGGGAACGTCGCCTCGACCTGGATCTCGGGAATCATCTCGGGCACGCCCGCCATGACCTGATCGCGGGCGAGCAGCGTCGTGCCGAAGCTCATCAGGTCGGCGACCGTGCGCCCGTCGCGCGCGCCCTCCACGATCGCGGCGGACACGTACGCGACCGCTTCGGGATAGTTGAGCTTGAGGCCGCGCGCGAGACGGCGCTCCGCCAGCAATGCGGCGGTGAAGAGCAGCAGCTTGTCCTTCTCTCTCGGCGTGAGTTCCATGGTGCGTCGTCAGGTGCTGAAGATCCGGGGCATGATCGCCTCGCGCCCGGCCACGGCCGGTCGGAGCAGACGCCACAGCGTAGCAAAATACGTGCGCGCCGCGTGGGCGGAGTCGCCGCGATAGCGTCCGACGAGCACCTCCGGAAGCCGCGTGACAGTGCCGTCACCCGAAGGAGCGGCGACCGCGCGGCACGCCGCGAGCATGCTGTCCGGAATCGCCATGCCCGCGGCCAGCAGCGTTCCAAACACCGGCGCGCCATCGAGCATTGCACCGGATTGGAGCGCTCGCGACCCGCCGTCGATCGCCGCGCGCTCGCAATGGAGCAGCGTGTCCGCGCGACGAAGCTCGACGCTCTGGCGCAGCGCGCCCGACGCGAATCGCTCGCCGGACGCCGTGCGCCCGAGACAGGTCACGTCCCAGCCGAGGAACCGCGCGCCCGGCGCCAGGTCGACGCGCAGGGCGATCGTCGCGCGCGCGCCGTCGAACAGCATCGCCTCCTGCGGCAGCCATTCGAGGATCGCGCCCGCGGCGACGCGAAGCGCGGTCCGGGCGTGCGCGACCGATCCCGCCGACCGGTACCACTTCGCGGCCCCGGGGGTCGTGAGCTGCGCGTGCGCGCCGGTGCGAACGGCGACGTCGATCGCGAGCGAGTCGCCGCCGACGATGCCGCCCGGCGGGTGAAGCACGATCGCCTGGCAGACATCGGCTCCTTCGGGGTAGAGCGCCTTCTGCACGCGCAGCGGGCCCGTGTGCCGGCACGTCGAAAGCACCGTCCGCGCGGCCTCGCGCCGGAACTCGAGCTCGAGGTGCGCCGCCCAACCGGACGGCATGACCCGAGCGGTCGCGACGGCGGCGGGAGGCGCTGCTTGCGGCATCGTCCGTTGCCCGGCGGCGTCAGCGCGCCGCGGCCTTCAGCGCCAGCGCCTGCGCGTAGAGCGCGTCGCGCGGCAGGCCGGTCGCCGCCGCCGCGACGCGCGCGGCTCGCGCCGGCGGCAATTCGACGACGAGCGCCCGGAGCAGACGGTCGGCATCGACGGATGCGTCGACGATCGCCGCCGCCGATGCGCCGGACGCATCGACGAGCAGCACGAACTCGCCGCGCTCGCGGTTCGAGTCGGCCTCGAACCAGGCGGGAGCCTCCGCGAGCGTCATCTGCGCGATCGTCTCGAACTTCTTCGTGATCTCGCGCGCGACGACGAGCATGCGCTCGCCGGGAAGCGCCGCCGCGAGCGCCGCCACCGTCGCGCGGACGCGATGCGGGGCCTCGTAGATCACGAGCGCGGCCGACGTGCGCGCAGCGGAGGCCAGCAATTCGCGCCGCGCCTTGGCCGCGGTGGGCAGGAAGCCCACGAACAGCAGGCGGTCCGCGGCCAGACCCGCGGCCGAGACCGCCGCGATCGCGGCGCACGCGCCCGGAACGGGCACGACCGGAAATCCCGCCGCGCGGACGGCGCGCACGAGCCGGGCTCCGGGATCGCTGATCGCCGGCGTGCCGGCGTCGCTCACCAGCGCGACGCTCTTTCCCGCGCGCAATTCCCGCACGATGCCCTCGGCGCGCGCCGCCTCGTTGTGCTCGTGGAGCGAGATCGGCCGCGTCGCGATGCCGAGGTGACGCAGCAGCACGCCGGTAACGCGCGTATCCTCGGCCGCGATCACGTTCGCGCTGCCGAGGACGTCGATCGCCCGCAGCGTCAGGTCGCGCAAATTTCCGAGGGGAGTGGCAACCACATATAATGTTCCGGGTGCCGCGTCGAGGCGTCCGGCCGCCGCGCCGTCCGCACTCGCCGCCGCCTCCCCTTCGTCCATGCGAAACTCGACCCCGCTCGTATGATCGCCTCCCGGCGCTCCGAGAATGCGCGCGGCGGCACGGGATGGCGCGCTGCCGCGTCCGCGTTCGCCTTCGCGTTCGGACTGCCCGCATTGTCCGCCGCGCAAACTCCGCCGGCAAGCGAGCCTCCTCCGGCGGCGAGTGCGGAGCCGTCCGCGAGCGTCGAATCGGCGCCGCGCGTGGAAGCGCCCGCGACGCCGGGTCCGATCGTGCTCGTGCTGCCGCTCGCCTCCGACACGTTCGGCCGCGCGGCCGAGGCGGTTCAGGCAGGATTTCTCGCCGCGGCTGCAGCGGCGAACGAGAAGGTCGAAGTCATCTCTCACGGCGACGGCGAAGTCCTGGCGGCCTTCGCCAAGGCCAAGGCTGCCGGCGCGCGCGTCATCGTGGGACCGCTGGTGCGGGACGACGTGAAGGCGCTCGCGGCCGCGGCGGCGGACCTGCCGCCGATACTCGCGCTCAATCAGACGGACGAAGGCGCGAGCCTGCCGCGCAACGTGTACGTGCTCACGCTCACCATCGACGGCGAGGCGCGCCAGCTCGCGCGGCGCGCAAGGGAAGACGGCGCCACAACCGTCGCGGTCATTGCGAGCGACACGCCGCGGCAGCAGCGCTTCGCCAGCGCGTTCAACGCCGAATGGTTGCTGGCGGGCGGCGGCGCGCCGGTGATGTTTCGCTTCGACCCGGCGCCCGATGTGCTGCGGCTGATGCGGCGCGAGCTCGCGAAGACGCCGGTCGACGCGGCGCTCCTCGCGGTCGATGCCGCGGACGCGGCGCGCGCCAAGCCTTATCTCGGCACCATCCCGAGCTACACCAGCAGCGAGGTCAACGAGCGCCAGCCGCCCGACATGCTGCGCGATCTCGACAACGTGCGCTTCGTCGACATCCCGTGGCTCGTCGACGCCGACGCCTCCGGGTTCGCGGACGTGAAACGCCCCGACTATCCCAACCCGGCGCTCGAGCGACTCTACGCGCTCGGAATGGATGCCTTCCGGATCGCGCAGGATTTCTCGGACGGCTTGCCGACGAAGCTCGAGCTCGACGGCGCCACCGGCCATCTGTCGCTCGACGACACCCGCCAGTTCGTCCGCGAGGGCCGGCTGATGCAGTTTCGCGCCGGCCGCATCGTGCCCGTGGGCGCGCGCTAGGAGACAAGGCGTGGCCCTCGCGCGAGGCGAGGCCGGCCGGCGCGCCGAGGCGCTCGCCGCCGCGTTCCTCGCCGGCCGCGGGCTCGCCATCGTCGAGCGCAACTTTCGCTGCCGGCGCGGCGAGATCGACATCGTCGCGCGGGACGGCGAAACGCTCGTATTCGTCGAAGTGCGCCTGCGCTCGCGGCAGGACTACGGCGGCGCGGCGGCCAGCATCACCGCGGCGAAGCGCTCGCGCCTCGCCGCCGCGGCGCTCTATTATCTGGGGCGCCTCGCGCGCACACCGCCGTGCCGGTTCGATGCGGTGCTGCTCGACGCGATCGATGCCCCGCGCATCGAGTGGCTGCGCGACATCATGGAAGCGTGAGCCGGAGCGCGCCTTCGCGCCGGGCGGGACGCGAATGTTGCTACAATCGACGCCGATCGCGCCCCACTCATGGATCATGTCCCGCGCATTCGCGCGCATTTCGCCGACAGCGCGCAGCTGAAGCTCGCGGCGGTCGATGCGCTTGCTCCGGCCCTCGCGCGCGCCGCGGACCTGCTCGCGACGTGCCTCCTCTCCGACGGCAAGATCCTCGCGTGCGGCAACGGGGGCTCCGCCGCCGACGCGCAGCATTTCGCCGCCGAGATGGTCGGCCGTTTCGAGCGCGAGCGCCCGGAGCTGCCGGCGATATCGCTCGCGACCGACACGTCGATCATGACCGCCGTCGCGAACGACTACTCGTTCGAGCAGGTCTACGCGAAGCAGGTGCGGGCGCTCGGCGCCAAGGGCGACGCGCTGCTCGCGCTCTCGACGTCCGGCAATTCCGGAAACGTCATCGCGGCGATCGCGGCGGCGCAGGAGCGCGAGATGCACGTCGTGGCGTTCACCGGCAAGGGCGGCGGGCAGATCGGCGCGATGCTCGGCGCGGCCGACGTGCATCTGTGCGTGCCGCACGAGCGCACGGCGCGCATCCAGGAGGTCCACCTGCTCATGATCCACTGCCTGTGCGACGCCATCGACAACACGCTACTGGGGGACGAATGAGCGAGGCGAGTGAGCGAGGTGGGCGAGCGTCGGCGAAGCCCAGGCTCGAAGAGCGCGTCAGCGAGCGAAGGTGGCGGCCGACGAACGAGCGCATTGCAACGGCACGTCGGCCGCGCGTCGCCGAGCGATTGAGCGCGGCCGACAATGGGGTGCGACCCTATCCGAGAATCGTCCGGAGGCCGCGGTAGTCTTTCCTGCCCGCTGCTTTCCTGCCGTTGATCCTCGGCAGCGGTCTCGCCGGTTGCGCGGTCATCGTCGTCGGCGGAGCGATCGGCGCCGGGACGCTGGTCGCCATGGACCGGCGGTCCGCGAGCGTGCAAGCCGGCGACCAGTCGATCGAGGCGAAGGTGACGAAGGCGGTGAGCGACCGCTGGGGACTCACCGCGCACATCAACGTGACGAGCTACGACAACAAGGTGCTCCTCACCGGAGAAGTGCCGTCGCAGCAGGTGAAGGACGAAGCCGAGCGGATCGCGACGTCCACGGCAGCTCGTCCGCGGCGTGACGAACGAATTGCTGGTCGGGCCCGAGTCCGGCGTCGGCGGGCGAACCCGGGATTCCTACATCACGTCGAAGGTGAAGGCGCGCCTCGTCGAGTCGAAGAAATTCGACGCGAACAACGTGAAGGTCGTCACCGAGCGCGGCGTCGTGTACCTGCTCGGGCTCGTTTCGGCCACGGAAGGCGACGCGGCGGCCGAGGTCGCGGCGTCCACGTCGGACGTCGTGCGCGTGGTCAAGCTGTTCGAGTACAGGAGCTGACCCCGAGATGACGGCTGGGGTCGCGATACCCGCGCCGCGCTACCCCGCGAAGATCGCGGCGCCCGGCGAGGCGCTCGGCCGCATCCGCGCGCTGCCGCGTCCGCTCGTGTTCACCAACGGCGTGTTCGACGTGCTGCACCGCGGTCACGTCACCTGCCTCGACCAGGCGCGCGCGCTGGGCGCGGCGCTCGTCGTCGCGGTCAATTCCGACGCGTCGGTGCGGCGCCTCGGCAAGGTCGGCGCGCGCCCCCTCAATCCGCTCGCGGACCGGATGGCCGTGCTCGCCGCCCTCGAAGCGGTCGACCTCGTCGTCCCGTTCGATGCCGACACGCCGCGCGACCTCATCGTGGCGTGCCTCCCGGACGTGCTGGTGAAAGGCGGCGACTACACGGCGGAGACGACCGCGGGTGCGCCGGAAGTGATCGCCGCCGGCGGACGATTCGTGGCGATTCCGTTCGCCTCGGCCCATTCGACATCGGCGCTGATCGCGAAAATTCGCGGCGAATCCGGGTAGACTTCATCGCATCGCCACCCGAGCGCACGCCGCGCGCCCCGATCGGACATGACGTCTTCCACCGCCTTCGCCCGAAAGCCCCGTGCCGGGGGCGCCCGGCAAGGTCGCCGCGCTCGACACCGCGCAGTTCGCCGCGTCGATTCCCGGCCATCCGTTCGCGATCGTGGACTTCTGGGCGCCATGGTGCGCGCCGTGCCGGTCGTTCGCCCCGGTGTTCGAGGCGGCCGCCGTCCGTCATCCGGACATCCTGTTCGCGAAGGTCGACACCGAGGCCGAGCCCGACGTCGCGGGGCACTTCGGGATACGGTCGATTCCGACGCTGATGGTCTTCCGCGACAACATCGTCGTCTTCGCGCAGGCCGGCGCGCTGCCGCCCGCCGCGCTGGAACAAGTGGTGGCCGCGGCGCGCGCACTCGACATGGACGAGGTGCGACGGGAGATCGCGCAGAGCGAAGGCGGGAACGACGCCGCCTAGGGAGCCGGGTCGCAACCTGTGTCCGCGGTTGCGGTGCGCTACTTGCGGTTGCGGTTCAGGAATTCGCCGACGATGCCCTTCTGGCTTCGATCGATCGCGGCATCGAGCGAACGGTCCGTCGGGTCATACTGCTTCGCCTTGCGATACGCGTTGAGGGCGTCCTTGTAGTTGCCCTGCGCCTGCTGCGCGTCGCCGAGGCAGCGCCACGCCTCGGCGTTGCCGAGCTCGATGTCGGTCCACGCGGCGCAAAGCTCGGCGGCACGCCGGAAACTGCCGGCGCGCAGCGCTTGCAAGCCATCGGCCTTCAGCGCCGCAACCTTGGCGCGGCGTTCCGCGAACAGCGTGGCCATATCCGTGTCGAGGGGCGCCGACGACGTGCCGGGCGGCGGGACAGGCGTGGCTTCCGGCCCGCGGATGCCGCCCGTCACGCTGGTGATCACGCTGCCGTCGGTCAGCCCCTTCGGAATGATCGATTGCGCGGACGGCAGCGCCGCGACGATCTTCGCGCCGACCGACGAGAACGTGTCGCCGAGCGGTCGATGCCAGGCCACGCCGTAGAGCCAAAGCATCGCGGCCAGCCCGCAGATGCCCGTCACCATGTTGAGCGCCCCGGGCGGCGCGTGCGTCGCGAGGCAGTCCTGCGCGAAGTCCCAGTCGCTCTCGTGGTTCGCCGCAAGCCGTTCGTAGGCGATGGCGATCAGGATCGGCGCGACGAGCGGAAAGCCGAAGCCCATCCCCTCCCACCAGACGCGGAAGGCGCGCTTGAAGCTGCGCCACAGCTGCGACTGCATTTCCCGCTTGGCGTAGGCGTCCGAGATCGAGTACTGCACGTAGCAGCCGAAGAGCCACTTGCCGGGGGTCGTGCCGATCGACGTCATCAGCAGTGTTTCGACCCCGACCCACGTGCCGGTGATGATCATGGGCGCCATCAACGGATGGCCGAGCCAGTAGGCATACTCGTCGGGCACCAGACCCGCGCCACGGAGCTCCGAGAGGAGCAGAGCGAGGACGATGCCCCAGAACGCGTAGTCGAACATCCGCGCGCCCAGCCGGTTCCACGGCCGCGGCTCGCTGGTGCGGCCGGTCTTCGCCCGCTCGAGCTCCGCCATGCGCAGCTGGAAAATCCAGCTCGCATCCTCCTGGGGCTGGTTCGTGCCGAGGAAGACGCTCTTCTCGCGCCGCCAGTTGAGGATCGCGATGTCGGTCTGCGGCATCAGCACGTGCACCGGCGCCCCGCCGCGGCGGCGCGCCCACGCGAAGCTGTGGACGACGCCGTAGACGAGCGTCAGCGCGAGAAGCGTCAGCGTGAGCCAGACCAGGACCTGCTTCGCGACGGCCACGGTGTCGAGCGGCATGACGATCACGATGGCGCCGGCGATGAATCCGCCGAAGAGGGTGCACAGCGCGACCGTCATGATGCCAGGACGGCCGAACGAAGCCACCGGTTCGGTGAGCCCGGGATGATGGACGTTCTTCAGCACGTCGGCCGACTCGCTGTTGGCGAGCGCGATGCGTTCGGCCGCCGAGTCGGCGTCGACCGGCTGCGCGACGTCGGTGCCCTCGGCCGCCCCCGCCATCGCATTCATCGCGACATGCGCGACCGGCGGCGACCCCGGCTCGCCCGAGCGCGCCAGCTCGCCGTTGTACCGAATGCGGCGGTCCGGATCGCTCAGTATGCGGCTGGCGTGATTGATGAAGCGCAGCGCCTCTTCGACGTTGCCCTGACCGTCACGCGTCTTCGCGTAATATTTTCGGATCAGCCGCCGCAGCGCCGCGCGTACCTCCTCGTCGGAGGCGGTCGGCGGGATACCCAGCGCTTCGTAAAGCGAGGCTCTCATCTAGTCGTGTCGGCGGCGCAATCCCCGGACCTGGTGCGTGAATCTTCGAGGAATTTGGTCCCCGAGGCAAGGTGCCGCGTGCAAGAATCGCGCCACATCGCGTCGCGCGCGAGCCTTCGGCAACATTCGAGGCGCCAACAGCGAAGCCCGGGCGGCCGTTCCGCGCGCAAAAGAAATGGGGTGGCCGTCGACCACCCCATCCCTGTCGCCCGCGCGCTGCGGCGGGCGGGCTAGTCCTGCTTTTCCTTGTGCACGTGCGCGAGCTTCTCGCGAATGCGGGCCGACTTGCCGGAGCGATCGCGGAGGTAATAGAGCTTCGCGCGGCGCACGTCGCCCTTGCGCTTCACCTCGATGCCGGCGATAAGCGGCGAATAGGTCTGGAACGTGCGCTCGACGCCTTCGCCGCTCGAGATCTTGCGCACGACGAACGACGAATTGAGGCCGCGATTGCGCTTCGCGATCACGACGCCCTCGTACGCCTGCACGCGCTTGCGCTCGCCTTCGACGACGTTGACGCTGACGATCACGGTGTCCCCCGGCGCGAAGACCGGGATCTTCTTGCCCAGGCGCTCGACTTCTTCCTTCTCCAGTGTAGCGATGATGTCCATGCCGCGTTCTCCAAATGGCTGACTGCGGGTCGTTGACCTCGCGCGCAGCGCAGGGCGCCCCCTGATGCGCGCGGCTTCTTGTTCGGCAGGCTCGCGCGGTGGCGAATCGCCCTGCCCTTGTGTCCATCTTCCTTCCGACGGCCTGCTGCTTTCGACTAGATGATGCCCGGTTCCGGCCCCCGCTCGCGCCGATACGCGGCGAGCAGCTCCCGTTCCTCTTGCGACAACTCCCGATCCCGCAAGAGATCGGGCCTTCTCTCCCACGTGCGGCCGAGCGACTGCTTGAGGCGCCACTCTCGTATCGCCTCGTGGTGGCCGGACAACAGCACTTCCGGCACCCGCGCCCCTGCATATTCCTCCGGCCGCGTGTAATGCGGGCAATCGAGGAGCCCGGCCGCGAACGAGTCCTGCATTGCCGAATCGGCGTCGTTCAGCACGCCGGGACGGAGCCGCAATACCGCGTCGATCAGCATCAGCGCCGGCAATTCTCCGCCCGACACGACGAAATCGCCGATCGCGACCTCCTCGTCCACCTCGCGCCCGAACAGCCGCTCGTCGATCCCCTCGTAGCGCCCGGCGAGGAGCACGAGTCCCGTTGCCTCACCCTCCGCCGCAAGCTCGACCACCCGCCGGTGCGTCAGCGGCGCGCCGGCCGGCGACAGATACAGCGTGCGCGTCGCCGCGCGGCCTTCCGCCTGCTGCGCCGCTCGTGCCGCCCGAAGCGCCGCCGCGAGCGGTTCCGCCAGCATCACCATGCCCGGACCGCCGCCGTACGGCCGGTCGTCGATCGTCCGGTGCCTGTCCGACACGAAATCGCGCGGGTTCCAGACGCCGAGACGCCACAGTCCGCGCTGCAGCGCTCGCCCGGTCACGCCGAACCGCGCCGCGTGCTCGACCATCTCCGGGAACAGCGTGACGACGTCGATCCGCATCCTGTGCTCCGGCCACGGCCGCTAGGCTCCTCCTAGTAGTCCGCCTCCCAATCCACGTCGATCCTGCCGCCCGCCACGTCCACCCGGTCCACGATCGCCGGCACGTACGGGATCAATCGCTCCGGTCCCGGCGCCTCCGGCGGACGCCCCACGCGAAGCAGCGGATGCCCACCGTGGCGAACGACGCCGAGCACCTGGCCCAGCGAGACCCCCGAGCGGTTCATCACGGCAAGGCCCGCGAGGTCGTCCCAGTAGATCTCGCCTTCCGCCGGCGCCGGCAGCGCCGAACGCGCCACGCCGACCTCGAACCCCTTCATCGCGAGCGCCGCCTCGCGCGTTGCCACGCCGGCGAGCGCCACGGTCAGCGTGCCCGAGTGCAGCCGGCCCTCGGTCCGCGCGTACTCGGTCCACGTTCCACCGCGTGCGGGCTTCACCCACCAGGCCGGGTACGCAAGCAGCCCTTCGGGCGACTCGGTGAACGGCCGGACCTTGAGGGAGCCGCGCACACCGTACGGTCCGACGATTTCGCCCATCACGACGATGGCGGCCCGCGCCGTCCCGGCGCTGCGGTCCCCCGCCATCCTGTCGCCCGAGGCGAAAGCTCCTCCTCGCGCGCGCCCTCTCAGTTGGGTGACGCGGCCGCCGCGGCCGGTGCGGCGGGGGCCGCCGCGGGCTTCGCCGAACGCTTGACGAGGCCGGCGACGGTGTCCGACATGCGGGCGCCGCGCTCCTGCCAGAACGTGATCCGGTCGACGGCGAGCCGCAGCCCCTCTTCGCCTTTTGCGGCGATCGGGTTGTAGAACCCCACGCGCTCGATGAAACGGCCGTCGCGCCGATTGCGCGAATCGGCGACCACGACGTTGAAGAACGGGCGCTTCTTGGCGCCGCCGCGGGCTAGTCTGATGACCACCATGGTGGATTCCCTGATCGGGTGATTGCGATGGAAAGCTTTCGATTATACGACGGATCGGCCCGCTTCGGCAAGCGGGCGGCGCGGGTCGCAGGCGGCGCGAGCCTGCGGGCGCCTGGGGCATGAAGCCCGCAGGCTCGCGCCGCCTGCGACCCTATGCGCCTGCGGCTCTGCGTCAATGCGCCCGCGGCATGAAACCCTTCATTCCGCGCAGCATCTTCTGCATCCCGCCCTTCGCCATCATTTTCATCATCTTCTGCGCCTGCTCGAACTGGTTCAGGAGCTGATTCACCTCCTGCACCGAGACCCCCGCCCCCGACGCGATGCGCCGCTTGCGCGATGCCTTGAGGATCTCGGGCTTCGCGCGCTCGCCGGGGGTCATCGAATTGATGATGCCCTCGACACGCGCGATCTTGCGCTCGTCGACGTTCGTTCCCTGCGCGGCGCGCGCGAGCTCCGCCGGCATCTTGTCGAGCATCGCGGAGAGGCCGCCCATCTTCCGCATCTGCGCAATCTGCGCCTTGTAGTCGTCGAGGTCGAAGCCCTTGCCGGACTTCATCTTCTTCGCGAACTTCTGGGCCTCCTCGACGTCGAGGTTCTTCTGCGCGCCTTCGATGAGCGACAGCACGTCGCCCATGCCGAGGATCCGGGAGGCCATCCGCTCCGGATGGAACGGCTCGAGGCCGTCGATCTTCTCGGACACGCCGGCGAACTTGATCGGCGCGCCGGTCACGTGGCGGACCGACAGCGCCGCGCCGCCCCGCGCGTCGCCGTCGAGCTTGGTCAGGATCACGCCCGTCAGCGGCAGCGCGTCGCGGAACGCGCGCGCCGTGTTGACCGCGTCCTGGCCCTGCATCGCGTCGACGACGAAGAGCGTCTCGACGGGCTTCACCGCGGCGTGAAGCTCGGTGATCTCGCGCATCATGACCTCGTCGATCGCGAGCCGGCCCGCGGTGTCGACGATCAGCACGTCGTGATAGTGCCGCTTCGCCCAGTCGAGCGCCCCCTGGGCGATCGCGACCGGCTTCTCTCCGCTCGTCGAAGGGAACACGTCCGCGCCGACCTCCTTGCCCAGCACGGCGAGCTGCTCGATCGCGGCGGGGCGATACACGTCCGCCGACACCAGCAGCACCTTCTTCTTCTGGCCGCGGAGCAGATGCGCGAGCTTCGCGGCGGTCGTGGTCTTGCCGGCGCCCTGCAGTCCAGCGAGCAGGATGACGGCCGGCGGCTGCACGGCGAAATCGAGCGGCACGGCGGCGCCGCCCATCAGCGCGGCAAGCTCGCGATGAACCACGCCGATCAGCGCCTGCCCGGGCGTCAGCGAGCCGATGACCTCCTCGCCGACCGCCTTGTCCTTCACCGCCGCGACGAACTCCTTGACGACCGGCAGCGCGACGTCCGCCTCGAGCAGCGCGAGGCGCACCTCGCGCAGCGCGTCCTGGATGTTGTCGTCGGTGAGCCTTGCCTCGCCGCGCAGCCTTTTGACGACGTGCGACAGCCGTTGCGATAGATTGTCGAACATGGGAGCGCCGGGAGTCCTGGGTAGTTGGCGTAAGATAAGCTGCGCGCGCGGTCACAAAGCGCGCGTCGTGCGCCAATTCCGATGATTTTACTCCACGTGATCGTCGTGGCCCTGTACGGGCTCGTCGCGTTCGTCTCGTGGCCGGTCACCGCGGAGCGCGGCGCATCCGGCGCCGCCCCCCCTCGCCTGCCCGCCGGCCCCGCTCCCGCTCGCTTTCCGGCCGGCGCGGCGAGCTGGCTCCTTCCCGTCGCCCTGATCCTGCACGGGTGGCTCGCCTTCCGGAGCGTCGCGACGCCGGAAGGCCTCGACGTCTCGCTCCCGAACGCCGTGTCGGTCGTCGCCGGTCTCGTTGCCGTGGTCGCGTGGGTGTCGGGGCTCCTCGCCACGCTGCCCGCCATCGGCACCGTCGTGCTCCCGGTCGCGGCCGTCGCCTCCCTCCTGCCGGCGCTCATCGTCAGCGCGCATCGCTTCGCCTACGGCGACGAGACGCTCGCGGCGGCGCACGTCGCCGTCGCGCTCGTCTCCTATGCGATGTTCCTCGTCGCGGCGCTGCTGGCGCTCGTGCTGATGGGCCTCGAGAAGCGCCTGCGCCGGCATCTTCCGGAAGTGGAGGCGCCGACGGTGCCTCCGCTCCTCACGCTCGAGCGATATCTGTTCCGGCTGGTGGCCGCGGGCTTCGCGCTCCTGACGCTCACGCTCGCGAGCGGAATGCTCTTCACCGAGCAGCTCTTCGGCAAGCCGCTCGTGTTCAATCACAAGAGCGTGTTCTCGGTGCTGGGCTGGCTCACGTTCGGCGCGCTCCTCCTCGGGCGCTGGCGCTACGGCTGGCGCGGCCGCGTCGCGCTGCGCTGGATCATCGCCGGGACGGTGCTGGTGTTTCTGGCCTACCTCGGCAGCAAGTTCGTGCTCGAGGTCCTGCTCGGTCGCTGATGGACGACATCCCGTTAAGCACGCTCGGGCTCGTCCTCGCGGTGCTGCTCGTCACCTCCGGTTTCTTCTCGCTCGCGGAGACCGCGATGATGGCGGTCAACCGGTACCGCCTCCGCCACCGCGCCCATCGCGGCGGCCACGGCTCGAAGCTCGCCCTTGAGCTCTTGCAGAAGACGGACACGCTGCTCGGGGTCATCCTGCTCGGCAACAACCTGATCAACGCCGGCGCGGCCACGATCGCCGCGGTGATCACCGAGCGCACCCTGGGCGAGGGCAAGTACGCGCTTGCGCTCGGCACGCTCCTCGTGACCTTCCTGATCCTCGTGTTCTCGGAGATCACGCCGAAGGTGATCGGCGCAACGCACGCCGACCGCATCGTGCCGATCGTGAGCTATGTGCTGGCGCCCATGCTGAAGGCGGCGACGCCGGTCGTCTGGTTCGTCAACCTGTTCGTCCGCGGGCTCCTGAAGCTGCTGCGGATAGAGCAGACGAGCGAAGCCGCGTCGAGGCTGACGCAGGAGGAGCTTCGCACGCTCGTGCTCGAGGGGCAGTACTTCCGCGGCAAGCACCGGGCGCTCCTCGCCAACCTGCTCGACCTCGAGGCGGTGAGCGTGGACGACGTGATGACGCCGCGCAACCAGATCCACGCGCTCGATCTCGCCGCCAAGCCCTCGCTCGTCACGCAGCAGCTCGCGACGTCCTATCACACGCGGCTTCCCGCCTACGAGGGCACGCTGGACAACATCGTCGGCGTGATCCACCTGAAGCAGGTCGTGCACCTGTTGCGCGACGGCGAGATCGACCCGGACGGGCTGCGCTCGATCCTCCGTGCCGCGTATTTCGTCCCCGCCGGCACGCCGCTGCTGGCGCAATTGCAGCAGTTCCAGAACGACCACGAGCGGCTCGGCCTCGTCGTCGACGAGTACGGCGAGCTCGTCGGGCTCGTGACGATCGAGGACATCATCGAGGAGATCATCGGCGACTTCACCACGCAGGCGCCCGGCGGGACGGACATCTACCAGCGCGGCGCCGACGGCACCGTCGTCGTGGACGGCCTCGCACCGCTCCGCATACTCAACCGCAAGCTCGGCACGGACTTTCCGGTGGACGGACCCAAGACGCTCAACGGTCTCATCCTCGGCCATCTCGGGGAAATTCCCGACGCCGGCACCCGTGTCGCAATCGCCGGACAGACCCTCGAGGTGCTGCAGACTCAAGACCGTGGCGTAAAGGTCGTACGCCTGCTGGCGCCCGTGGGGCGGCAGTCCCCCGCGCCTTTACAAAGCGCGGACGGGCAGGCATCATCGGCTGGATAAGTTTTATGCGCTTGGAATAATGTCGGAGTCGGCAGCTTGTAGCCGACACGGCATGAGAATTGCTTTCCGCACGGGATGCCTCCATCCTTCGTGCCAACAAGCCCGATTCGAGCCTCCTAGCCCATGGCCACGCACGCCGCCTCCACACGCAACATCAGCGGCCTCGCACGCGCGCTGGCGCAGCACGGGCTCATGACGGAGTTCGAAGCCGAAGCGCTGCAGACGCAGGCGCAGCAGGCGGGGGTGACGTTTGTAGACCACGTCATCGCCGGCAAGAAGATCACGCCGACCCAGCTCGCCGTCTTCGCGTCGCGCGCCTTCGGCGTGCCATTGTTCGACCTTTCGGGGTTCGACGTCGATCAGTACCCGAAAGAACTGATCGACCTCAAGATTGCCCAGGCGCGGCACGTTCTGCCGCTGCACAAGCGCGGCAACCGGCTCTACGTCGCCACGTCCGACCCGGCGAACCTGCAGGGCCTGGAGGAGATCCGGTTCAAGACCAACCTCGTCGTCGAGCCCGTCGTCGTCGAGAACGACAAGCTGGCGGCGTCGATCCACAAGCTGGTCGAGGCCTCCGGGGTGACGCTGAAGGACGTGACCTCCATGGAGGACCTGGAGGTCGACCTCCAGGAAGCGGACTCTCCGCAGGTCGGGAGCGACGAAGAGAGCTCGGAGGTCGAGGACGCGCCGGTCGTGCGCTACCTGCAGAAGATCCTGATCGACGCGATTGCCGCGGGCGTTTCCGACATCCACTTCGAGCCCTACGAAAAGTACTACCGCGTCCGTTACCGGCTGGACGGCATCCTGATGGAGGTCGCGCAGCCGCCTCTCGTCATCAAGGACAAGCTCGCTTCCCGCATCAAGGTGATCTCGAAGCTCGACATCTCGGAAAAGCGGGTGCCGCAGGACGGCCGGATGAAGATCGTGATGTCGAAGTCGAAAGCGATCGACTTCCGGGTGAGCACGCTGCCGACGCTCTTCGGCGAGAAGATCGTCATGCGTATCCTCGACTCGTCCGGCATCAAGCTCGGCATCGAGGCACTGGGCTACGATCCCGAGCAGCAGGCGGCGCTGGTGCAGGCGATCGGGCGTCCGTACGGGTTGATCCTGGTCACCGGCCCCACCGGCAGCGGCAAGACGGTCTCGCTCTACACGTGCCTCAACATCCTGAACCAGCCCGGCGTCAACATCTCGACGGCCGAGGACCCGGCGGAAATCCAGCTCGCGGGCGTGAATCAGGTCAACATGAACGAGAAGGCGGGGCTCACCTTCGCCGTCGCCCTCCGGGCGTTCCTGCGCCAGGATCCGGACATCATCATGGTCGGCGAAATCCGCGACCTCGAGACGGCCGAGATCTCGATCAAGGCGGCGCAAACGGGCCACCTCGTGCTCTCGACGCTGCACACGAACGACGCGCCGACCACGCTGCTGCGGCTCCTCAACATGGGAGTCGCGCCGTTCAACGTCGCCTCGTCGGTGCTGCTGATCACCGCGCAACGTCTGGGCCGCAAGCTCTGCACGTACTGCAAGAAGCCGAAGGACATCCCGGTCGAGGCCCTCATTCAGGCGGGGTTCACGGAGGACGAGCTCGACGGCTCGTGGCAGCCGTTCGGGCCCGTCGGGTGCGACCAGTGCAAGGGTACGGGCTACAAGGGCCGCATCGGCGTCTACCAGGTCATGCCGATCAGCGACGACATGCGCCTTCTCATCATGCGGAACGGCAACGCCTACGACATCGCCGAGCAGGCGAAGAAGGAAGGCGTGAAGGATCTCCGGCAGTCGGGTCTCGTCAAGGTCAAGCAGGGCATCATGTCGCTTGAGGAAGTAGAAGCCATCACCAACGAGTGACGGCGTAAGCAGGAAACTGAGGGGTCATCATGGCAACGGCTACCGCGCAGCGCAGGGACGTCAAGGAATTCACGTTCGTCTGGGAAGGCTTCGACCGCAACAATCGCCAGGTGCGCGGCGAGACGCGGGCGGCCTCCGAGACGGTGGTCTCGACCAACCTGCGGCGGCAGGGCATCCGGGTCACCAAGATCAAGAAGCAGACGTTCCGCGGCGGCCGTCGGGTCGGCGAGAAGGACATCACCTTCTTCACGCGCCAGCTCGCGACCATGCTGCGGGCGGGCGTGCCGCTGCTGCAGGCGTTCGACATCGTCGCCCGCGGCCACAGCAACGCGCGGTTCTCGCGCCTGATGCTCGACATCAAGGGCCGCATCGAAGCGGGCTCGAGCCTGTCGCAGGCGTTCCGTGAGCACCCAGTCCAGTTCGACTCGCTCTATTGCAACCTCGTCAGCGCCGGCGAAACTTCCGGCACGCTCGACGCGATCCTCGACCGCCTCGCGACCTACAAGGAAAAGATCCTCGCCATCAAGGGCAAGATCAAGTCCGCGCTGTTCTACCCGATCTCCGTGATCGTGGTCGCGATCATCGTCGTCTGGGTGATCATGGTCTGGGTCATCCCGGCGTTCAAGCAGGTGTTCACGAGCTTCGGCGCGGACCTGCCGACGCCGACGTTGATCGTGATGGGTATTTCCGACTTCTTCGTCACCTGGTGGTGGCTGATGGTCATGGTGGTCGCGGGCACCATCTTCGGATTCTTCGTGCTGCTGCGGCGATCGACCGCGTTCCGCTACACGGTCGACCGCCTCGGCCTCAAGATCCCCGTCATCGGCAACATCCTCGAGAAGGCGACGATCGCGCGCTGGACGCGAACGCTCTCCACCATGTTCGCGGCAGGCGTGCCGCTCGTCGAGTCGCTCGACGCCGTCGCGGGTGCCGCCGGCAACGCGGTGTACTCCGCGGGCACCAAGCGCATCCAGACGGAAGTCAGCACGGGCGCGAGCCTGACCAATGCCATGACCAACACCAAGCTCTTCCCGTCGATGGTGCTGCAGATGACCCAGATCGGCGAGGAGTCGGGCTCGCTCGACGGCATGCTGTCGAAGATCGCCGAATTCTACGAGCGCGAGGTGGACGACGCGGTCGCGGCGCTGTCGAGCCTGCTGGAGCCGATCATCATCGTGTTCCTGGGCGTGGTGATCGGCGGCCTCGTCGTCGCGATGTACCTGCCGATCTTCAAGCTCGGCGCCGTCGTCTGACGCCGCGTTGATGGACCCGGTTCTGGCAGCGGTGGTCGCCGCCATCGCCGGGCTCTGCGTCGGCAGCTTCTTGAACGTCGTCATTCACCGGCTGCCGAAGATGCTCGAGCGCGGCTGGCAGGCGCAGTGCGCCGAGCTGCGCGGCGAGACCCCCGAGCCCGGCCCGGCCTACAACCTGGTCGTCCCGCGCTCCGCCTGCCCCGCCTGCGGCATACAGATCACGGCGCTGCAGAACATCCCGGTGGTCTCATGGCTCGTCCTCGGCGGCAAATGCGCCGGCTGCAAGGCGCCGATTTCGGGGCGGTACCCGATCGTCGAGCTCCTGGGCGGCGCGCTCGCCGCCGCCGCCGTCTGGCACTTCGGCGCGACGCCGCAGGGTCTCGCCGCCTGCGGGCTCCTGTGGGCGCTGCTCGCGCTGACGATGATCGACTTCGACACGCAGCTCCTGCCCGACGGCATCACGCTTCCGCTCCTGTGGGCGGGGCTCATCGTCAACCTGCGGGGCACGTTCGCGCCGCTGGGGGACGCCGTCATCGGAGCCGTGGCGGGCTACCTTTCGTTGTGGACGATCTACTGGGCATTCAAGCTCATCCGCGGCAAGGAAGGCATGGGCTACGGCGACTTCAAGCTGCTCGCGGCGCTCGGCGCCTGGCTCGGCTGGCAGCTGCTGCCCGTGATCGTCCTGCTGTCGTCGGTGGTCGGCGCGGCGATCGGCATGACGCTCATCGTGTTCAAGGGCCGCGACCATTCGGTTCCGATGGCCTTCGGGCCCTTCCTCGCGATCGCCGGCGCCATCGCGCTCTTCCTCGGCCCGACGCTCGTCAAGATCTTCTTTCCGTGATCCCCGCGGCCCGCCTTTCGCCTTTCTCGCCGGTGGCAACCGGCGCGCATGGCTGAAGGGGGAGCGCGCGGGCCGCTCGTCGTCGGCCTGACGGGGGGCATCGGCAGCGGCAAGTCCGCCGTGGCGAGCGCGTTCGCGACCCGCGGCATCGACGTCACCGACAGCGACGCCCTCGCGCATGCGTTGACCGCGCCCGGGGAGCCCGGGTACCAGGCCGTCCTCGCGGCGTTCGGGCCGCAGTTTCGCCGACCCGACGGAACGATCGACCGCGCCCTTCTTCGCCGTCGCGTGTTCGCCGACGCCGACGCCCGGGCCCGGCTCGAGGCGATCCTCCATCCGATGATCCGCGCGGCTGCGCGCCGGGAGGTTGCCGGTTGGAAGAGCCCCTACGGCCTCCTGGTCGTTCCGCTGCTCCTGGAACGGGGCGGCCTGTCCGGCGTGGATCGGGTGCTGGTCGTCGACTGCCCAGAGGACGAGCAGGTGCGCCGCGTCGTCGCGCGAAGCGGCCTCGATCCCGCCGACGTGCGCGCGATCATGGCCACGCAACTGTCGCGCGCGGACCGGCTGGCCCGTGCGGACGACACCCTCGACAACGCCGGGCCGCCGGAGGCGATCGTACCGCAAGTGGCGGCACTCGACCTCCGGTACCTGGCGCTGGCGGCCGCGGCGCGAGGCGACGCGCGCCCCGACCCGAAATGATGGCGCCTGCGCGCCGCGACTTGAGGCAAAATGCCGCATCGCTGTAAAGCTGGCATTACTGGCTCTCCGTGATCCGATACGAGCACCCGTTGAACGAGCGCATCCGAACGCTGATGCGGCTCGAGGATCTGTATCACCGCGCGCAGTTCTTCGCCGCGCAGGTCGACGGTCCCGCGCATCATGCGGCGCTTGCCGTGCTGTTCGAGATCACCGACGTCGCGGCGCGCGCCGACCTCAAGGCCGATCTGTTGCAGGAGCTCGAGCGGCAGAAGCAGCTGTTGGCGCCGCTGCGCTCCAATCCCGCGATCGAGTCGCGCGTGCTCGAGCCGCTCCTCGCCGACATCGATCGCGCGAGCGCGGCGCTGCTCGCGCAGACGGGCAAGGCGGGCGTGCACCTGCGCGACAACGAGTGGCTGATGACGATCAAGCAGCGCACGGCGATTCCCGGCGGCGTCTGCGAGTTCGATCTTCCCGGCTACCATTACTGGCTGCACGGCGATCCGGCCGCGCGGCAGAGCGATCTCAACGGCTGGATCGAGCCGTTCCTACCGATCTACGACGCGCTCGCGATCATCCTGCGGCTCCTGCGCGACAACGGCCGCGCGACGCGGCAGACCGCCTATCGCGGCGTGTTCCAGCTGATGCTCACGACGTCGAAGGTCGCGCAGCTCCTGCGGCTCACCGTGCCGCTCGATCTGCCTTGCGTGCCGGAGATCAGCGCGAACAAGTACGCGCTCAACATCCGCTTCATCGGCGTCACCGGCATGGACCGCGGTTCCGTCTACGACCACGACGTCGAATTCGAGCTCGCGTTCTGCAATCTCTGACGTAGATTGCGGCGGACAAGCGCCGTCCCCCGCCTTCCCTTGCAGTCACCGCTGCGGCACTACAATGCAGCCATGAAGGTCCTGCTGATCCCGTCGTACTGGTCAGACGAGTCCGGCTTTGGCTGGTCGGCAGACGTCGCAGCGATGGCGGCGCGCACGCGGTCGTGGTATCTCGCGGCGAGTTACGGAAAGGTGATAATGGATATCACCGTGGCCCCGCAGATCCGGCTGTCATTGGCCAGCACAAGCGACGCCCGTGCGTTGAACGATGACGGGCAACTCGCGGCATCAGGCCACCCGCCCCTGCGTTACGACAAGCTCGTCTACCTAACCTCGCGCAACGCCGCTGTCGGCTTCAAGGGTCTAACCTGGTCTCAACGCGAGTGCTGGGTCAACTGCATGGGCTCGGACTATGCGCGGTTCAGCATCATTCACGAGCTTGGCCATAGCTTCGGCCTGCAGCACCCTTGCGTCCTGGCGATCGGGGCGTGGGACGGAGCGACGCTGACGCTGCCGCAGCTCGACGTGACCCGGGGCGGGCAACTGACCGCGATCTACGACGTCAGCACGGCGATGGGATACGAAGCGAGCATGGCGGACTTTTCGTCGCCGGAGAAGGGGGCCATCGGCTGGCTGACGCCGTTTGTTCATGCGGGCGGCGATCGCACCTACGCAATGCGCCCGATCGAACAGCACGGCGACGCGATAAAGATCGCGATGTCGGCATACCGCGCATCGTCGCAGCGCGTGTATTGGATCGAGCGGCGGGAGGGCCTCGCCGCATTCGCCGCGAACGGCATTCAGCTGCGCATCCTGGGCGACTTCGGCTGTTTGACGCCCGGGCATGTCGGACCCGACAGCAATGCGTCGCGGTTCGCGCTCCAACCGGGCCGCGGCTTTACCGATGGCTCGATCACGGTGCGCGTCAACTCGGACTGGAGCGTGCGCGTGGGCAGTCGCGCTTCCTGACGACGGCCCAGATGCGAGCCGCGCGCTCGCTTCGGCCTTATCTCACGCCGCGTTCCTCGAGTTTCGATGGGGCATGTTCGCGCCACGCGCCTGCTCGAGGTCAGACGATCGCCGATGATTCAGCGACGTTCGGCGATCGCTACTTTGAGGACACCTGGCTGAAGGAGGACATCGGCAATAGCCGAGCGGGGGCAGGCCGGCGCGGGCTCTGCGTTTGCCGACCTTTGACGACGCAAGGGACGCTAGAATCGCGCAATGATCCGCGCTCGCTGCCTCCCAGTAGGTCCCGTCTCCGAGTCGACGTTCGGCGGTCTCTGATGGGCAAGCCCCGCACCGTCGCCTGCCCGCGTTGCGGCAATGCCGTCGCGTGGATGCCGGAATCGCGCTGGCGCCCGTTCTGCTCCGAGCGGTGCAAGCTGATCGATTTCGGCGGCTGGGCGAGCGAAGCGTATCGCGTCAGCGGACCCGCCGCTACGGAAGACGAAACGCTCGCGCCGCCGGCTGACGAACGTTCGGACAGCGCTTAGGCTTGCCAAGCCGCGCGACGAAGCGCAATCCCGTGCGCGCCGTGCGCGATCGCGGCGGGGAGATGGGCGTGCGTGAGGCCACCCAGCGCGAAGACCGGCAGCGGCGTTCGCTCGGCCATCGCCGCGAAACCGTTCCATCCGAGCACCGGCATGCCGGCGTGCGTCGGCGTCGGCAGCACGGGTCCCAGCACCGCGAAGTCGAATCCGAGCGCGCCGGCGCGTTCGATTTCCGCGCGCGTGTGGCACGACGCTCCGCAGATCAGGTCGTCGGGCCGCGAGGACGCGACGGAGAGTGCGGCCGACGTGAAGTGAACGCCGTCGCAGCCCCACGCGCGCGCCATCGCCGGTTCGCCGTTCAGCAGCACCTTGGCGCCGCGCGGCTTGGCGAGCGCGACGAGCTTCCCGGCGAGCGCGCGCTGCCGCTCGACGGGCCAGCCCTTCTCGCGCAGCTGGACGAGCCTCAGGCCGCGCTCGAGCGCCGCCTCTGCGCGCGCGAGAAACGCGGTCTCGCCAAGCTCGTCGGCCATGCTGATGCCGTAGACCTGCGGCAACAGCAATGCGCGCAGCACGAACGTGTTCGCGGGCAGCAGCGGGTGCACGTCGAACTTTCCCGGCACCTGCCAGAGGAACGCCTGCCCGTCGTGTCCGACGGGCTCGCCATCCCAGGCGAGCACGCGGAAGAAATGAAGCAGCACGTGAGCGTGCGGATAACGGAATTGCTGCGTGAGCCAAGGTGCGGCCTCGCGCACGACGAGGCCCAACTCTTCGGCGAGCTCGCGGTCGAGTGCCGCGCGCGGCGATTCGCCGGGCTCGAGCTTACCGCCGGGAAACTCCCAGTAGCCGGCGTACGCCTTGCCCGCGGGACGCTGCGCCAGCAACACGCGACCATCCGGTCGCACGATGATCGCTGCCGCGACGTGCAGCAGAGGCGCGCTCACGCGGAGGATTTTCTGCGCAATCCGGCGGCGCCGGCGTAGCTCCTCGCGAATTGCCAGGCGACGCGCCCGCTCCTCGACCCACGCTGCAGCGCGAACTGCACGGCCTCGCGGGTGCGGGCCTCGGCCTCGCGCGCGGACTTCGGCGCCGCGACGCCGAACGCCGTCAGCCACGACGCGACGGCCGCGAGATAGTCGTCCTGGCTGAACGGATAGAACGACACCCACAGACCGAACCGCTCGGAAAGCGAGATCTTCTCCTCGACCGACTCGCCGGGATGCACCTCGCCTCCCAAGTGCTTCGTCTCGAGATTCTCGCTGAAGTACTCGGGCATCAGGTGGCGGCGATTCGACGTGGCGTAGATCAGGAGATTCGCCCCCGCGGCGGCGATCGTGCCGTCGAGCATGACCTTGAGCGCCTTGTAGCCGGGGTCGCCGGCGTCGAAGCTCAAGTCGTCGCAGAACACGACGAAGCGCTCGCGCCGCGCCGCCACCGCGGCGGCGATGTCGGGCAGCTCGATCAGGTCCGACTTGTCGACCTCGACGAGGCGCAGGCCCTTCGCCGCGTACTTGACGAGCATCGCCTTCACGAGCGAGGACTTGCCCGTGCCCCGCGATCCGGTCAGCAGCACGTTGTTCGCCGGCAGGCCGAGCACGAACTGGCGCGTATTGGCGTCGATGGTCTGCTTCTGCTCGTCGATCGCGACGAGGTCGCCGAGCCTGATCGCGTGCGGATGGAGCACCGCCTCGAGCGAGCCGCGTCCGGCGCGTTTGCGCCAGCGAAACGCGTGTGCGCTCCAGTCGGTGGGCGCCGGCGCCGCCGGCAACAGGGCTTCGACGCGCTCGAGGATGCCTTCGACATGCGCGATGAGGCGGGCGAGATCGCGCTCCGTCGGCATGTCAGTACCCGCCCGGCCGTCCGAAGGGTACTGACTGCACCCCCTCGGGGGGCAGCGAACGCAGTGAGCGTGGGGGCCGTTTCATCCTAGCTCCGGTAGCCCGTGTCGGCTGCGCATCGCCTTGGGATTGCTGGCGTCGATCCGGGAGCCGCGCGAAATCCACTCACCAATCCACTCACCTTCGATGAGGCGACCCATCGGATCGCTAGGCTGGAATTGTGCCAGTTCTCGCGGCTCTAGGTAGCGGTCGCTGTGGATGCGCGGGCGAGCTTGGTAGCCTTCTCGACGGGCGGGTCGACGGGCTTCGCACCCCTGATCCGGCGTCTCGGCCCTCGGCCGGCCGAGTTCAGCGACGGCCCTCATGCGGACGCACCAGCCGACCGTATCCACATCTCGTGCAGCGCAGCTTCGAAGTCACGGGCAAATCGCGATTCGTCGGTGAGCGGTGACGCGCGCATTCGCGGTCGCAGCTCGGGACGCAGTCGCTCCAGGCGTGGCCGGTCTTCGGCAAGCGCAATCGCCGCGCCTATGTAGCAATCGACGGACTCGGTCACGAGTTCAGCGAGACCGAGGTTGGTGAGGATGCTGGCACCGCTGCGCGCGAACGGCCGATTTCCGGCGAGCGTCACAACTGGAACGCCCATCCACGCGGCGTCGCAGGTCGTGGCGCCGCCCGTATACGGGAACGTATCGAGACCGATGTCGGCCCTGTGGTAGAGCGCCAGATACTCCGGGAGCGGCACGCGGCTTACAAACTCGATACGAGCCGACGCGACGCCACGCTCATCGAAGTACTGACGCAGCGAATCGACGCGGCCCGCGTCCGGCGAGGTTAGCAGCAGAAGTCGGGCGTCCGGCAGCGCCCGCAGGATCTCGCTCCACGCCGCCAAGGCGGCCAGCGACACCTTGCCCGGATTGTTGAGACACGTAAAGGTTACGTGACCTTCGGTCGCGATCGGCGACGGCCCAACGTCCGGGGCGACCGCGTGGGGCCGATAGCACCACAGCGTATTCGGTAGCCTCCAGGGCATTTCGAGGCCCGGCGTGTCAGCGGCTGTCAGTGGATCGACGTGGACATCGGTAAGCCGCCAGCCGATCGTCGGCACTCCCGTGCCGCCGAGATAGCCGAGCCACGTGGCTTGCACCGGCGCCGGCTGCAGGAAGAACAGCGGCAGACGATTGTCCGCAGTATGACCGGTGAGATCAATCAGAACGTCAATGCCGTCGTGCCGGATCCGCTCGGCGAGCTGTCGGTCGCTCATGCCGCTCACCGGCAGAAAGTGCTCGGCCCGCGCGCGGATGCGCTCCGTCACCTCGTCGCCGCGCGGCTGATTGTAGTAGCAGAAGACTTCGATCACCGAAGTGTCGTGCGCATCGAGCAGAGGCTCGAAAAACGTGGCGACAACGTGCTTGCGGAAATCCGCAGCCACGTAGCCGACCCGGAGCCGTCCCGGGCGCCGCGCCTCCGCGGGGAGTGGCATGGGCGGCACTAGACGCGCAAAATGCGCGCCGTACGCCCGATGCTCGACGGCAATGGCCTCGGGCTCGATCTGGTCCAGGCAGTTCATCGTTAGTAGCAGATTGCTCCAGACCTCCGGCGCGTTCGGAGCGAGTGCGAGCGAACGCCGAAACGACGCGATGGCCGCCTCCGTATCGCCGAGATCCTTGAGGGCGTTACCGAGATTTCCATGTGCCCCCGCGTGCGTTGGCTCAAGTGCAATCGCACGACGGTATGCAGCGAGCGCGTCGGTTGGGCGCCGCAGTTCGCGATAGAGATTACCGAGGTTGTTGTGCACGGACGCGGCCCGCGGATTGAGCGCGAGTGCTTTCTGGTAACAGGGAAGCGCTGCCTGCGGATCGCCAGCATCGAGAAGCGCATTCCCGAGATTGACCTCGGCGTCGAAGAAATCCGGATCAAGCGCCACCGCGCTCCTGAGCCTTTCGATCGCGTCCGCGAGGCGCCCATTGATCCGGAACACGACACCTAGGATATTCTGCGCGATGGCCGAGCCGGGATACACCGTGGCGCCACGCGCGGCCACGCGTAGCGCCACTTCGGGACGCCTTGCTGCCAACGCTAGCATCGCGTATCGGCACAGCGCATCATGATGATCGGGATCCGCACGCAGGACTTGTTCGAGAAATGCTGCCGCATCGGGCAATCTGCCCTCGTCCTGCGCGCGGGCCGCGGCCATCATCATGCTTTCGAAGCCGCCGGGCGCCGTGGACGTGGGGTAACCGACCATTGCCTCGTCCTTACTCAACCGCCCCAAGAGTGATCATGGCCGCGTCGATCCAACTCGACGCAGAAGTGATTGCTCCCGGCAGGAAGACGCTCGCATGGAGGGCTTCGGGATCACTTTGGAACGTACCGGAACTCGTATTCAGTCAGCTTCGGTAGTCGGCGTTGATGCTGACGTAATCGTGCGAGAAGTCGCACGTCCAGACGGTCGCGGCCGCGTCGCCGCGGCCGAGCGAGACGCCGACGACGATCTCGTCCTGCTTCATCACGCGCTGGCCGGCCTCCTCGGTGTAGGAGGACGAGCGCGCACCGTTCTCGACCACGCGCACGTCGTCTAAGCGGAAGGACACGCGCGACGGGTCGAGATCGGCCACGGCGGCGTTGCCGATCGCGCAGACGATCCGGCCCAGGTTCGGGTCGGAGGCGAAGAACGCGGTCTTGACGAGCGGCGAGTGCGCGATCGCGAACGCGACGCTTCGGCATTCGGCGACCTCGCGCCCGCCCTCCACGCGCACGGTGATGAACTTGGTCGCCCCCTCGCCGTCGCGCACGATCGCCTGCGCGAGCTCCGTGGCGACCGCGACCAGCGCGGCATGAAGCGCGGGGTAGCGCGGATCGCCGGCGTGCGCGATCGGCGCCATCGGTGCGCGTCCCGTCGCCGCAAGCACGAAGCTGTCGTTGGTCGACGTATCGCCGTCGATCGTCGCGCAGTTGAACGACACGCCGGCGATCTCGCGCGTCGCCGTGGCGAGAAGGCCCGCGGCGATCGGCGCGTCGGTCGCGACGAAGGCGAGCATCGTGGCCATGTCGGGATGAATCATGCCGGAGCCCTTCGCGATGCCGGTCACCGTCACTGGCACGCCGCCGACGTCGATCCGTCGCGACGCGCCTTTCGGCACGGTGTCGGTGGTCATGATGGCCGACACGGCCTCGAACCAGTGGTCGGAAGCGAGCGCCGCGCGCGCGCTCGGCAGCGCCGCCGCGATCTTGCCGACCGGCAGCGGCTCCATGATCACGCCGGTCGAGAATGGCAGCACCTCGCGCGGCGCGCATTCCTGCATCGACGCGATGGCGGCGCAGGTCGCCTCCGCCGCCGCGATGCCTTCCTCGCCGGTGCCGGCGTTGGCATTCCCGGCGTTCACGACCAAGGCACGGACATGGCCCGCGCCTTCGAGATGCCGGCGGCACACGATCACGGGTGCGGCGCAGAAGCGGTTCTGCGTGAACACGCCCGCGGCCACCGTGCCGGGATCGAACGCGATCAGCAGGACGTCGTCGCGCTGCCAGTTCTTGATCCGCGCGGCGGCGGTACCCAATCTCACGCCGGGGACCGGCAGCAGGTCCTCGCGACGCGGCGGCGTGTAGCGGACGGGCATCGGTCAGTGCTGACGAGGAGCGCCGGTCAAGCCAGTCTTCCGTGGCACTGTTTGTACTTTTTCCCGCTGCCGCAGGGACACGGATCGTTCCGCCCCACCTTGCCGCCCGCGCGCACGAACGGCGGCGCCGCGACGGCTTGAGGCGGCGCTTCCTCCGGCTCCGGCGCGAGCGCGGTGTCGTAATCCGCGTGCTGGTACTTGACGTTCGTGACCGCCGGCGCTTCCTCGACCGCCTGCACGTCCTCCGGCGTTCGCACCTGCACGGTGAGGACGATCTTGACGACGTCCTGCTTGATCCGGTCGAGCATGTCGGAGAAGAGCTCGAACGCCTCGCGCTTGTATTCCTGCTTCGGGTTCTTCTGCGCGTACCCGCGGAGGTGGATGCCCTGCCGCAGGTGATCGAGGTTCGCGAGATGGTCGCGCCAGTGTTGGTCGAGCGTCTGCAGCATCAGGCTGCGCTCGAACTGGCGCATGAGCTCGGCCCCGACCTGCATCTCCTTGTTGGAATATTGCGCGAGCGCGGCCTCGTTCAGCCGGTCGCGCACCGAAGTGTCGGTGATCTCGGGATCGGTCTGCAGCCATTCGGCCACCGGCGCCGACATCTGGTACTCCGCGGCGAGTGCGGACTCGAGCCCGGAAACGTCCCACTGCTCCTCGATCGATTCCGGGGGGATGTACCGCTTTACCGTCTCGTCGATCAGGCCGACGATCATGTTGCGGATCGTGTCCGCGATGTCTTTCGACTCCAGGAGCTCGTTTCTCTGCTGGTAGATGACACGGCGCTGGTCGTTCGCGACGTCGTCGTACTCGAGAAGCTGTTTCCGGATGTCGAAGTTGCGCGTCTCGACGCGGTTCTGCGCCTTGGCGATCGAGCGGTTGACGATCGGATGCTCGATCGGCTCGCCTTCGGGCATCTTGAGGCGCTGCATGATGGAGCCCAGGCGCTCGCCGCCGAAGATGCGCAGCAGCGGATCCTCGAGCGACAGGTAGAAGCGCGAGCTGCCCGGATCGCCCTGACGGCCGGCGCGGCCGCGCAGCTGGTTGTCGATGCGCCGCGACTCGTGCCGCTCCGTGCCGACGATGTGGAGGCCGCCGGCCGCGATCACCGCATCGTGCCGAACCTGCCACTCGCCGCGCAGCCTGCCGATCTCGCGCCTCCTTCTCCGTCGGCCCGAGCGCCGGGTCTTCGCGCAGCTTGAGGATCGTCGGCTCGATCGCGCCGCCCAGCACGATGTCCGTGCCGCGGCCGGCCATGTTGGTCGCGATGGTGACGGCTTTCGGGCGGCCCGCCTGCGCGACGATCTCGGCCTCGCGCGCGTGCTGCTTCGCATTCAGCACTTCGTGCGGCAGGTCGGCCTTCGCGAGATGGCCGGACAGCATCTCGGAGTTCTCGATCGACGTCGTGCCGACCAGCACCGGCTGTCCGCGCTCGTGGCAGTCCTTGATGTCCGCGACGATCGCGCCGACCTTCTCGGCCAGCGTCCGGTACACCTGGTCGTTCTCGTCCTTCCGCACCATCGTCATGTGCGTCGGGATCACGATGGTCTCGAGGTGGTAGATCTGCTGGAACTCGAACGCCTCGGTGTCCGCCGTGCCGGTCATGCCGGCGAGCTTGCCGTACATGCGGAAATAGTTCTGGAACGTGATCGACGCCAGCGTCTGGTTCTCGCGCTGGATCGACACGCCCTCCTTCGCCTCCACCGCCTGGTGCAGCCCGTCCGACCACCGGCGACCCGGACATCAGCCGGCCGGTGAACTCGTCGACGATGACGACCTCGCCGTTCTGCACGACGTAGTGCTGATCGCGATGGAAGAGCGCGTGCGCGCGAAGCGCCGCGTAGAGGTGGTGCATGAGACCGATGTTGTGCGCGTCGTAGAGGCTCGACCCGGCGGCGAGGAGCCCCGCGCCCGACAGCACCTGCTCCGCGTGCTCGTGGCCCTGCTCGGACAGCAGCACCTGGTGCGCCTTCTCGTCGACCCAGTAGTCGCCTTCGCCCTTCTCCTCCTGCTGGCGCACGAGCTTGGGCGCGATGTCGTTCAGCCGGTGGTACAGGTCGACGTTGTCGTCGGCCTGCCCGGAGATGATGAGCGGCGTGCGCGCCTCGTCGATCAGGATGGAGTCGACCTCGTCGACGATCGCGTAATGGAGGCCGCGCTGCACGCGCTGCGACGCCTCGAACACCATGTTGTCGCGCAGGTAGTCGAAGCCGAACTCGTTGTTGGTGCCGTAGGTGATGTCCGACGCATAGGCCGCCTGCTTGGCCGCGTGGTCCATCTGCGACAGGTTCACGCCGACCGTCATCCCCAGGAAGCGGTAGATGCGCCCCATCCAGTCCGCGTCGCGCTGCGCGAGGTAGTCGTTGACGGTGACGAGATGGACGCCGTTGCCGGCGAGGGCGTTCAGGTAGATCGCCAGCGTGGCGACGAGCGTCTTGCCTTCGCCGGTGCGCATTTCCGCGATCTTGCCGTTGTGGAGCGCCATGCCGCCGATCAGCTGGACGTCGAAATGGCGCATCTGCAGCACGCGCTTGCTCGCCTCGCGCACGACGGCGAAGGCCTCGGGCAGCAGCGCGTCGAGCGTCTCGCCGTTCGCCGCGCGGCCCTTGAGCTCCGCCGTCTTCGCCTGCAGGTCCGAATCGGACAGCGCGCTGATGGCGGGTTCGAGCCCGTTGACCTGCCGGACGACGGCGCCGTACTGCTTCAGCAGCCGCTCGTTGCGGCTGCCGAAGATGCGAGTGAGGATGTTGATCATGAAGTTTTCAGATGTCGACGCAGAGGCAAAAAACAAGGGGTGAGGACCGCCTCACCCCTCATGCCGTCTGCATTGTCCGGCGAGCTCGTCGCCGCGGATCAACCCGGGGGATGCAGAAACCGCGCGGGATTCTGCGGTACGCCATTGAGCCGAACCTCGAAATGCAGGTGTGGACCGGTCGAACGGCCCGTCGACCCCACCGACGCCACCCGTTGCCCGCGCACGACGAGGTCGCCTTCGCTGACATACACCTCGGACGCGTGGGCGTACCTGTGAAACCAGTCCGTTGCCGTGGTCGATCGCGACGATCTTACCATACTGCGGCTGATAGCCGGACTCGATCACCTTGCCGCTCGCCGCCGCGACGACCGGCGTGCCGTTGTCGGCCGGGAAGTCGATGCCCTCGTGGAACGACTGCATGCCGGTGAAGGGATCGATCCGGTAGCCGAAGTTGGACGAAAACCAGCCGTCGATGATCGGCAGGAGCGTCGGCATGAACTTGCGGTTGGCCGAATCGTTGACGAGCAGCGCTTCGAGGACTCCGAGCTGGTCGGAGCGCTCCTCGACGTCGCGCCCGAGCTTCGCGAGCATGCCGGAGAACTCCTCGCACGGTAAGCGGACGGGACGGCAGCATCGTCGACAGCGCGCCGCCGCGTCCGGGAAGCTCGCCGGTCTCGAGCGACGCAGGCAGCTCCTGCGGCGAGAGTCCCGCGACCTTCGCGAGCCGCGCGCCCAGGCCATCGAGGCGCATCATGCGGGCCTGCAGCTCGCCGAGGCGGAGCGCCATCGCGTTGAGATGGCCGTGCACGAGCTCCTGCGTCTTCAGCGCTTCCTGCCGCTGGTCGGCGAGCACGATCGCCTGCAGCCACGGGTGCTGGATCGCCGCCGCGTAGCGCAGCGTGACGAAATTGAACACACCGGTGAACGCGACGAAGACGACGCCAAGCGCGAGACCGCCCAGCGTCCAGTGGCGCCAGTCCAGCGTGAGGCTTCGCACACGCGCCGTGGCGCCCGAGACCAGAATGATGTTCAATTGGGCTCCTCCCAACCTTTCCCCGCCGGGGCGATCCGCGGGCGCGCAAACCGTCCGCCCTTCCCGTCATGCCGCGTTCCCCGCAACCTCTGCATGCAGCGCATTCTGCGTTCCGACGCGACGCTTGCCGGCTGGACCGCCCGGCGCGATCGCGAGGAAGCGCTCGCGGGAATCGTGCGGCGGCACCTGCCGCGCCCCTTGGCGCTTCGCATCCAGAGAGCGGAGGAGCGAGACTCGCAACTGGAACTTGTCGCCGACGCCGGCGCCATCGCCGCGATCGTGCGGCAGCGGAGCGCCGAACTGCTGACTGCGCTGAAGCGTGAGGGATGGGAATTTACTGGAATCCGGGTGCGCGTGCAAGTTCGCGCCGACCCCGTCCCGATACGGAAACCGCTTGCAAATCCGGTAGATAGGTCGTCTCTGCGGCCGCTGTCGGCGCTCGCCCGCACGCTGCCGCCCGGGCCGCTCAAGACGGCGCTGGAGCGCTTTCTGCGGCGGGCGGGCTGAGAGCTGCACCGCCCCCACGCTCACTGCGTTCGCTGCCCCCCGAGGGGGCGCACAGTGCGCTTCGGACGGCCGTGCGCGCACTGAACCGCCCCACGCTCACCAAGTTCGCTGCCCCCGCGGGGGCAGTCAGTGCCCTTGGGGCGGCCCGGCGGGCACTGGGACGCTCCCGATCAAAGCATCGGACCCACGATGCGCTCGAAGGCGAAGAAGATCATAACGACCGCCAGGATCACGATCGTGAACTTGATGACCTGCCGATGAATCGCAGGTAGCGCCGGTCCTTGGTGAAGATGTAGATGACCCCGGAGATCGCCATCGCGGCGAGCGCCAGGAACAGGAGCAGGCGGACGAGGATCACCGGAGAAGACCGACCGGCCGGCTGGCGAGCGAAACGCCGGAGGGGCTAACCGCAGCGCCCCGCGTCACGCGGACGAGAGCTGCCAATCCTGGAACGCGGA
This sequence comes from uncultured beta proteobacterium, assembly GCA_963724545.1. Taxonomy (GTDB): domain Bacteria; phylum Pseudomonadota; class Gammaproteobacteria; order Burkholderiales; family Casimicrobiaceae; genus CAIWHR01. The sequence goes on along the minus strand of CAVRVC010000020.1, from coordinate 175,635 downwards.
CGGCACGTCGGCCGGCTCGACGAACGTGACGAGCTCGAACGCGTCGGGGCGCGCGAGCAGCGCACGGGCGACCGCGTTGTTGAGACCGTGCCCCGACTTGAACGCCGTGTACTGGCCGATCAGCGGGTGGCCGAGCAGGTACAGATCGCCGATGGCATCGAGCACCTTGTGCTTCACGAACTCGTTGTCGTAGCGCAGCCCCTCGCTGTTGAGCACGCGAAACTCGTCCAGCACGATCGCGTTCTGCAGGCTGCCGCCCAGTCCCAGGCCCGCGGCGCGCATCGCCTCGACCTCCTGCATGAAGCCGAAGGTGCGCGCGCGCGCGACCTCCTTCACGTACGAGTGCAGCGCGAAGTCGATCACCACGTTGCGGTTCTCGCTGCCGAACATCGGATGCGGGAAGTCGATCGTGAAGTCGAGCTTGAACCCGTTGTACGGCTCGAACCGCGCCCACTTGTCGCCGTCCTTCACCTCGACCGGCGAGAGGATGCGCAGGTAGCGCTTCGGCGCGTCCTGCTCGACGATGCCGGCGGACTGCAGCAGGAAGACGAACGGCCCCGCGCTGCCGTCCATGATCGGAATCTCGGGGCCGGCGATGTCGACGTGCAGATTGTCGATGCCGAGTCCGGCGAGCGCGGACAGCAGGTGCTCGACCGTCGAGATCGAAGCGCCGTCGTGCGTCAGCGTCGAGGACAGCCGCGTGTCGCCGACGTGAAGCGCGTCGGCGGGAATGGTGACCGGGACCGCGAGATCGACGCGATGGAACACGATGCCGGTGTCGGGCGCCGCCGGACGCAGCACGATCTCGACCCGCGCGCCGGTGTGCAGGCCGACGCCGGTGGTCTTGATCGTGGTCTTGAGCGTCCGCTGCTGCAGCATGTTCGTTCCCGCGGACGGCGAGGGCGCCGCGTACAGGTGACCATTCCCTCGGCGGTTCAAGGGTTTAGACCAATATTAGCACACCCGACGTGGGCCGGAGCGAGCGCCCGCCACTCCCTTTGAAGGGGAAAGCGGCGGGCGGTTCCCGCCTGGGCGCAATCCACTAATCCGCCTGCTTGCGCAGGAACGCCGGGATCTCCGTCGTATCGATCGACGGCGGCGCCGAGCACGCCGCGCTCGCGCTTCCGCACCACCGCCGGCTGGTCGAAATCCTCGTAGTTGATGTGGTCGACGCTGACCCCCACGTTGTCCGTGCCGGTGCGTGCGACGACCTGCGGCTGCTCGACCAGCGTGATGTTCGGCGCGCGCTGCTCGCGCTTCGCCGCTGGCGCCGCCGAGCCCCGTGGCGACCATCGTCACGCGCAGCCGGTCGTCCATCGCGTCGTCGATCACGGTGCCGACGATCACCATCGCGTCCTCGGCGGTGAATTCCTTGATCGTGTTCATCACCTCGTGGTACTCGCGCATCTTGAGGCCCGACGACGCGGTGATGTTGACCAGCACGCCGCGCGCGCCGGCAGGTTGACGTCCTCGAGCAGCGGGCTCTTCACGGCCGCCTGCGCCGCGTGCCGCGCGCGCTCGGCGCCGGCCGCCGTCGCCGAGCCCATCATCGCCATCCCGACCTCGCCCATCACCGTGCGCACGTCGGCGAAGTCGACGTTGACGAGCCCGGCGTTGTTGATGACCTCGGCGATCCCCGACACCGCGCTGTGCAGCACGTCGTTGGCGGCGGCGTAGGCGTCGAGCAGCGACACGTCGTCGCCCAGCACCTCCATCAGCTTGTTGTTGGGGATGATGATCAGCGAGTCGACCTTCTTCGCGAGCTCCTCGATGCCCGGCCTGCGCGACCCGCTGCCGCTTGCCCTTCGAACGAGAACGGCCGCGTGACCACGGCGACGGTCAGGATGCCCATGCTCTTGGCGATGTCGGCGATGACCGGCGCCGCGCCGGTGCCGGTGCCGCCGCCCATGCCGGCGGTGATGAACAGCATGTCGGCGCCCTCGATCATCTCGCCGATGCGGTCGCGGTCCTCCATCGCCGCGTCGCGCCCGATCTCGGGCTTGGCGCCGGCGCCGAGGCCGCGCGTGAGGTTGCTGCCGAGCTGCAATCTGCGTGCGCGCGGTCGAGCGCTTCAGCGCCTGCGCGTCGGTGTTGGCGCAGATGAACTCGACGCCGCAGAAGCCCCCGCTCGATCATGTGCTCGACGGCGTTGCCGCCGCATCCGCCGACGCCGATGACCTTGATGACGGCGCCTTCCTGCGAGGTCTGGTCGATGATTTCAAACATGGTGAGCTCCTTTCTCCTGTCCGAGATGCTGCTGCGTCCGGCGATCGAATCGCCTTGTTGTACGACGCTGGTGCCTGTGACCGACTAGAAATTCGCCTTGAACCATTGCTTCATCCGTTCCGCGACGCCGCGAGATGCCCGGGGTCTGCGCGCGCGAGTCCTCCGCGCGCAGGTATTGGTCGCGACCTTCGAGCAGGAGCCCCACCGCGGTCGCGTAACGGGGGCTCCGCACGACGTCGGCGAGCCCGCCGACGTAGGCCGGCACGCCCACGCGCACCGGCAGATGAAAGACTTCCTCGCCGAGCTCGGTCATGCCCTGCAGCAGCGCCGAGCCGCCGGTCAGCACGATGCCCGACGACAGCAGCTCCTCGAAGCCGCTCGCGGCGCAGCTCCGCCTGCACCAGCGTGTAGAGCTCCTCGATCCGCGGCTCGATCACTTCGGCGAGCGTCTGGCGCGACAGCTTGCGCGGCGGGCGCTCGCCGACGCCGGGCACCTCGACGACGTCCTTCGGGTCGGCGAGCTGGCGCAGCGCGCAGCCGTAGCGCAGCTTCAGCTCCTCGGCCTCCTTGGTCGGCGTGCGCAGCGTCATCGCGATGTCGTTGGTCACCTGGTCGCCGGCGATCGGGATCACCGCCGTGTGCCGGATCGCGCCGCCGGCGAACACCGCGACGTCGGTGGTGCCGCCGCCGATGTCCATCAGGCACACGCCGAGCTCCTTCTCGTCGTCGTTCGAGCACCGCGATCGACGAGGCGAGCGGCTGCAGGATCACGTCCTTCACCTCGAGCCCGCAGCGGCGCACGCACTTGGTGATGTTCTCGACCGCCGACACCGCGCCGGTGACGATGTGCACCTTCACTTCCAGCCGCACGCCGCTCATGCCGAGCGGCTCGCGCACGTCCTCCTGCCCGTCGATGATGAATTCCTGCGGCAGGATGTGCAGGATCTGCTGGTCGTTGGGGATCGCGATCGCCTTCGCCGTCTCGACGACGCGGTCGATGTCGGCCTGCGTGACCTCCTTCTCCTTGATCGCGACCATGCCGCTCGAGTTGAGGCTCCGGATGTGGCTGCCGGCGACGCCCGTGTACACCTCGGTGATCCGGCAATCGGCCATCAGCTCGGCCTCCTCCAGCACGCGCTGGATCGACGCCATCGTCGCCTCGATGTTGACGACCACGCCTTTCTTGAGGCCGCGCGAGGGCTGCGTGCCGAGCCCGATGATGTTGAGCGCGCCGTCGGGCGCGACCTCGGCGACGATCGCGACGATCTTCGACGTGCCGATGTCGAGGCCGACGATCAGGTTCTTGGTGTCCTTCACCATCGCTTTACCGTCCCCTTGTTCCTGGCCGCGGCGGGCGTGCCAGCCGCTCTTCTTCGGCGGGCGTTCCTTGAATCCGGGCACCCGCGCCGCGAATCCGTTGCGATAGCGCAGATCCACGTGCTCGATCCGCGTGCCGCCGCGCGCGAGCACGGGCGATCGTGCGTCCGTAGGCGGCGACGAACCGCGCGAGCCGCGCCGCCGGGCTCGTCGCGTCCGATCTCGATCGCGAGCGGCTCCGGCCGGCACCGCTTCGCGGACAGGCGCCATCCGCCGCGCGGCGAGAGCCGGATGCCTTCGAGCGAGAGCGCAAGCGGCGCGAGCGCTTCGCTCCATTCGCGGTAGCGCGCCGTCACCTCGCGGCGCTGCCCTCGGGGCCGTCGAACTGCGGCAGCTCGCCGTCGTAGTCGGCGACGAACACCTCGCCCTGCGCGTTGACGAGCCCCGCGTCGTTCCAGCGCGCGAGCGGCGAGTGCTCCTCGATCGTCACCTCGAGCCGCCGCGGCCACTGCCGGCGCAGCGCGACCTTGCGCACCCACGGCACGCGCGCGAGCGCCGCGCGGCGCGGTCGAGGTTCATCGTGAAGAACGTTCCGGTGAGCTCGTCGCGGATCGCCGCCTCGAGATGCGCGGCGCTTGCGCGCTCCAGCGTGCCGTGCACGACGACCTCGCGGAACGCGAACGGCGGCTGGCGCACGAGCCACGCGATGGCGCCCCACGCGAGCGCCAGCCCCGCGGCGAGCGCGAGCGCCGTGGCGACGGCATTCAGCTGTTTCGCGTCATCCCACATGGGCGTCTCGCAGGATCTCGACGCAAAGGTCGCCGAAGGCCATGCCCGCGGCCTTCGCCGCCATCGGCACGAGCGAGTGGCCGGTCATGCCGGGCGACGTGTTCACTTCGAGAAACTGGAACGATCCGTCGGCCCGAAGGATGAGGTCGAGCCGTCCCCAGCCGCGGCAGCCGACGATGCGAAAGGCCTCGAGCGACGTGGCGCGGATCTCGCGCTCCCGATCCGCGGGCAGTCCGCACGGACAGTAGTACTGGGTCGCGTCGGAGAAGTACTTGTTGTGATAGTCGTAATTGCCGCCGGGCGCCTCGATCCGGATCAGCGGGAGCGCGCGATCGTCGAGGATCGACGCGGTCAGCTCCATCCCGGCGACGAACTCCTCGACCAGCACCAGGTCGTCGTGCCGCGCCGCCTCGTCGTAAGCGAGCGTGAGCTCGTCGCGATCCACGCCGGTCACCTTCGTGATGCCGATCGTCGACCCTTCGCGCGCGGGCTTCACGATCAGCGGCAACCCGAGCTCGGCGACGACGCGCATCCAGTCGGTGTCGCGCCGCGACGACGGCGAAGCGCGGCGTCGGGATGCCGCTCGCGAGCCACACGAGCTTCGTGCGCCACTTGTCCATCGCGAGCGCCGAGGCCATCACGCCGCTGCCGGTGTACCGGATGCCCATCATCTCGAGCGCGCCCTGCACGGTGCCGTCCTCGCCGAACCGGCCGTGCAGCGCGATGAACACGCGATCGAAGCGCCCGCGCGCGAGCTCGGCGAGCGGCCGCTCCTTCGGATCGAACGCATGCGCGTCGACGCCCTTTTCGCGGAGCGCGGCCAGCACCGCATTGCCCGACAGGAACGAGATCTCGCGCTCCGCCGACGGCCCGCCCATCAGCACGGCCACCTTGCCGAACTCGCTCATGCCACTCCCCCATCACTTGCACTTCGGGCACGAGATCGACGCCCGTGCGCTCGCGGACGACGTCGCGCACGTGCGCGATGATCGCTTCGATGTCGGCGGCCTTCGCGACGCCGCGCGGATTGACGATGAAATTCGCGTGCTTCTCCGACACGCGCGCCTCGCCGACGGCATAGCCCTTGAGGCCGCAGCTCTCGATCAGGCGCGCGGCGTGATCGCCCGGCGGATTGCGGAAGACGCTCCCTGCGTTCGGCAGATCGAGCGGCTGCGTCGCGATCCGCCGGCGCAGCAATTCCGTGATCCGCTCGCGCGCGGCGCGACCGTCGCCCGGCGGAAACGCGAACCACGCCGCCGTGAAAATGCCGTCCGGCGCGCCGCCGTCGGCGCGGCGCACCGAGCGGTAGCCGGTCGCGTAGGCGGCGGCGGCTCGCACTTCGAAACGCCCGTCGCGCGTCAGCACTTCCACGCGGGCGACGAAGTGCCATGTCTCGTCGCCGTAGCAGCCGGCGTTCATCGCCAGCGCGCCTCCGACGGTGCCGGGAATGCCGGCCAGGAATTCGGCGTCGGCGAAGCCGTGCTTCGCCGCGAACCGCGCGACCTTGGGGCTCGCCACGCCGGCCTCAGCGTAGATCAGGCCGTCGGCTAGGGCGAGCTCGTTGAGGGCGGCGGAGAGGATCACCACCGTGCCTCGAATGCCGCCGTCGCGCACCAGCAGGTTGCTGCCGAGCCCGATGATCGTCAGCGGTTCGTCGCGCGGCAACTGGCGCACGAACACGGCGAGGTCGTCGCGATCCGCCGGCACGTAGACGCGATCGCCGCGCCCGCCGCAGCGCCAGCTCGTGTAGCGGGCGAGCGGCACCGCATGTCCGAGCTTGCCGCGCAGCATCGTGAACGTCTGCGGCTCGCTCATCATCATGCGCCCTCCTCCACCCAATCGCGTGATTTGAGGCTCCTCTGTCGGTCGCGCGCAATCGGACGGCGACGCGCTCTGCGAACCTTGGCTTCGCCCGCCGTCCTCATGCGCTGCCCTCGCCGAGCAGCGATGGCGTCTGCCCGATCGAGCCCGCGCCCATCGTCACGACGACATCGCCATCGCGCGCCAGCGCGCGGATCGCGGCCGGCAACTCCGCGACGGTTTCGACGAACACCGGCTCGACCTTGCCCGCGACCCGGACGGCACGTGCGAGCGCGCGGCCGTCCGCGGCGACGATCGGCGGTTCGCCTGCCGGATAGACTTCGGTGAGCACCAGCGCATCGGCCGTCGACAGCACGCGGACGAAGTCCTCGAACAGGTCGCGAGTGCGGGTGTAGCGATGCGGCTGGAATGCGAGCACGAGCCGCCGGCCGGGAAAGCTGCCCCGCACGGCCGCGATCGTCGCCGCCATCTCGGTCGGATGGTGACCGTAGTCGTCGATCACGGTGCAGGTGCCCCCGCCTTCCGTGGCGAGGTCGCCATAGCGCTGGAAGCGGCGGCCGACACCGTGGAACTCGGCGAGCGCCTTCGCGATGGCAGGCGCGGCCACGCCCGATTCGCGGCCGATCGCGATCGCGGCAAGCGCGTTCTGCACGTTGTGCAGGCCGGGCAGGTTGAGCTCGACGGCCAGGTCGGGCGCACCTTCGGCCTGCGCAACGAAGCGCATGCGACCGCCGTGATTCGAGATGGCGGTCGCACGGATGCGCGCGTCGGCGGCCATCCCGTAGGTCACGATCGGCTTGGTGATGGCAGGCAGGATCTCGCGCACGTTCGGGTCGTCGATGCAGAGCACCGCGACGCCGTAGAACGGCAGTCGCTGCGCGAAGTCGACGAACGCCCGCTTCAGTCGCTCGAAGTCGTGGCCGTACGCCTCCATGTGATCGGCGTCGATGTTGGTGATCACCGCCATCGCCGGCGAGAGGTAGAGAAACGACGCGTCGGATTCATCGGCTTCGGCGACGAGGAAGTCGCCCTTGCCGAGCCGCGCGTTCGCATCCGCCGACAGGAGGCGCCCGCCGATGACGAACGTCGGATCGAGACCGCCTTCGGCCAGCACCGACGCGATGAGGCTCGTGGTCGTCGTCTTGCCGTGCGTGCCGGCAACCGCGATGCCCTGCTTCAGGCGCATGAGCTCGGCCAGCATCAGCGCGCGCGGCACGACGGGAATCCCCCGTTCGCGCGCGGCGACGATTTCCGGGTTGTCCGACGCAATCGCCGTCGACACGACGACGGCATCGGCGCCGGCAACGTTCGCCGCGTCGTGCCCGATCGTCACCTTGACGCCGAGTCGCGCGAGGCGCGTCGTGACGGTGCTCGCGGCGAGATCCGAACCCGAGACCTGATAGCCCTGCGTGGCCAGGACTTCCGCGATGCCGCTCATGCCGGCGCCGCCGATGCCGACGAAATGGACGCACTTGACCTTGTGCTTCATCGTCCCGCCCCGCAGGCGATGCAGGCGTCGGCCACTCGGTCCGCCGCATCGAGGCGCGCGAGCTTGCGGCCCGCGACCGCCATCGCGAGGAGCGCCTCGCGCGCGAACGAGGCGAGGCTCGCGGCCAGCCGTTCGGGCGTGAGCTCCGCCTGCGCGATCGCGAGCGCCGCTCCGGCGGCGACGAGAAACTGCGCGTTCGCGCTCTGCTCGTCGGCGATCGCGCCCGGCAGCGGCACGATGATCGCGGCCGCGCCCACCGCCGCGAGCTCCGCGACGGTGATGGCGCCGCCCCGGCAGAGGACGACGTCGGCGTCGGCGTAGTGCGACGCCATGTCGTCGATGAACGCGACGCATTGCGCCGCGACGCCGCCCTGCTCGTATTCGGAGCGCAGCGCGTCGAGATGCCGCGCGCCGGACTGATGCACGACGTGCGGGCGCGAGGCTGCCGGCATCAGCGCGAGTGCCCGCGGGACGCAGCGATTGATCGCCGCGGCGCCGAGACTCCCGCCGACGACGAGGAGGCGCAGCGGGCCGGCGCGACCGGCAAAGCGCGCCTCGGGCGCCGGCACGCGGCCGAAATCCTCGCGGACGGGATTGCCCACCCACTCCACCTTGCCGGCATGACGCCCGCGCATCGCGTCGGGAAAGCCGAGCAGGATCCGGTCGGCGAAGCGGGCGAGCGCGCGATTCGCGAGTCCCGCGACCGCGTTGGCGTCGTGCAGCACCAGCGGCTTCGACATCGTGAGGCCCGCGAGCGCACCCGGGACCGACGCGAACCCGCCGAACCCGAGCACGACGTCCGGTGCGCGGCGCCGGATGATCTTCCGGCTCTGCCACCACGCGGCCGCGAGCGCGAACGGACCGAGGAGCGCGGTTCTCCAGCCCTTGCCGCGGACGCCGCGGAACGCGACGCTCTCGAACTCGACGCCGTGCCGGCGTACGAGCGCACCTTCCATGCCGTCGCGCGTGCCGAGCCAGAACACGCGCCAGCCGCGCGCGACGAGCCTGGCCGCGACGGCCAATCCGGGAAAGACGTGGCCTCCGGTGCCGCCCGCGGTGATCATCACGGTACCGGTCATGTTGCCCCCCCCGAAACGCGCTGCGCGCGTCTCCCCCCGAGGGGGCAGCGCGGCCTTGCGGCGGCCCGGCGGCCGCGCTCGGCGGCGCTCATACGGTGAAACCTCGGAGGAGCCTGCGATTCTCATAGTCGACGCGGAGGAGGATCGCGAGCGCGATGCAATTCGCGACGATGCCCGAGCCGCCGAACGACAGCAGCGGGAGCGTCAATCCCTTCGTCGGCAGCACGCCCATGTTCACGCCGATGTTGATGAAGGCCTGCACGCCGATCCACACGCCGATCCCGAGCGCCGCGAGCGATGCGAACGGCCGCCCGAGGCGCGCGGCCTGCCGGCCGATTGCGTAGGTGCGGAAGAGCAGCCACACGAAAAGGCCGATGACGGCGAATACACCCGCGAAGCCCAGCTCCTCGGCGATGACTGCCAGCAGGAAATCGGTGTGCGCCTCGGGCAGATAGAGGAGCTTCTCGACCGAGGATCCCAACCCGACACCGAGCCACTCGCCGCGGCCGAAGGCGATCAGCGAATGCGACAGCTGGTAACCCTTGCCGAACGGATCGGACCACGGGTCGAGAAACGCGGCGAGCCGCTGCAGCCGATAGGGCGCGGCGACGAGGATCGCCGCGAGACCGACGGGCAGCAGCAGCAGCAGACCCGCGAAGAGACGCCAATCGAGCCCGCCCAGGAAGAGGATGCCGAACGCGATGGCGACGATCACGACGAACGCGCCGAAGTCGGGTTCGAAGAGGAGCAGGCCGCTCGTCGCGACCATGACCGTGAACAGCGGCAGGAAGCCCTTCACGATCGTCTGCTTCAGCGGCTGCTCGGCATGGAGGAACGCCGCCTTCCGCACGGCATAGCTCGCGGCGTACAGCACGACTGCGAGCTTCATGAATTCGGACGGCTGCACATTGACGACGGCGAGCGACAGCCAGCGCCGCGAACCGTTCACCGACCGGCCAATGCCGGGGACGAAGACGAGGACGAGCAGCACGACACCCGCCAGGAAGATCCACGGCGCGAGGCGCTGCCAGGCCTTCATCGGCACCTGGAACGCGACGAAGGCAGCGAAGATGCCGACGCCGACGAACATCGCGTGCCGCGCCAGGAAATACCACGAACGGAATCCGGAGTGCGCGGACGCTTCCGCCATCGCGATCGACGCCGAGTACACCATCACGAGCCCGATCGCGAGCAGCAGGAGCGCGGCCCATGCGAGCGACGCGTCGTAGATGGGCATCGACCGCGGATGACGCGGCAGCGCGCCGAGCGAGCTCCATGCCTTCAGCACGCCGAAGGGCCGCAGCGCGCCGGAGGGTGCCGCGTCTCTAGGCATGCGCGGCCTCCGCGAGATGCGCCAGCACGAAGTCCCGGAACCGCTCGCCGCGCTCGACGTAGTTCGCGAACTGGTCGAGGCTCGCGCAGGCCGGCGACAGCACGACCGCGTCGCCGGGTGCGGCGAGGCGGATCGCGCCGGCGACCGCCACGTCGAGCGTTCCGGCCTGCTGGACGGCGACCGCCGTCCCCGCGAGCGCGCGACCGATCACCGCGGCGTCGCGGCCGATCAGCAGCACCGCGCGGCAATGGGCGTCGACGGCCGCCTTGAGCGGACCGAAATCCTGTCCCTTGCCGTCGCCGCCCGCGATCAGCACGACCGGACGGTCGAGCCCCGCCAGTGCCGCCCGGGTCGCGACGACCGTCGTGCCCTTCGAGTCGTCGACATACAGAACGCCCTGCGCATCGGCGATCTTCTGCATCCGGTGCGGCAGACCCTCGAACCGCGCCAGCGCGGCGAGCACGCCGCGGTCGATCTTGACGACGGCCGACGCGAGCGCGAGCGCCGCCAGCGCGTTCTGCGCGTTGTGCCGGCCGACGAGCGCGAGATCCGACGTCGGACCGAGGAGCGCGCCGCCTCGCGCGAGCCACGTTTCGGCAGTCCCGGCACCCTTCGTGCCGCGATCGACGAGACCCCACGCCTCTTCGGACTCGGGCACGCCCGCGCCGAACGTCTGCACGAGGCGGCCGGGGATCCGCATCGCCAGGCAACGCGCATCGTCCCGGTTCAGCACCTGGATGCCGCCGCCCTGGAAGATGCGCGCCTTCGCGGCGGCGTAGCCGTCGATGTCCCGGTAGCGGTCGAGATGGTTGTCCGTGACGTTGAGCACGGCGGCGGCCGTGGACGCGAGCGAGGACGTCGTTTCCAGCTGGAAGCTCGAGAGCTCGAGCACGAAGACGTCCGGCCAGCTCGAGTCCGCCGGCAGCGTGTCGAGCACGGCGTCGCCGATGTTGCCCGCGACGATCGTCCTGAGGCCTGCGGTGCGAACGAGCGCACCCGTCAGCGCGGCGACCGTCGACTTGCCGTTCGATCCGGTGACCGCGAGCACCTTCTGCTCGGGCGGAAGCTCGCGCGCGAAGAGCTCGATGTCGCCGGCGAGCTCGGCTCCGCGCGCGACCGCCGCCGCGATCGCCGGCTGATCCTTGGGCACGCCCGGACTGATCGCAATCAGGTCCGCGCCGGCGAACGTCTCGGCCCCGAACGGGCCCGCGGCGAACGGCACGTCGGGCAGCGCCGCGGCGAGCTTCGCCGCGAACGGCGGCGCCGTCCTCGTGTCGGCGACGCGGACGAACGCGCCGCGCGCCGCGAGGTGCCGCGCGAGCGAATACCCGGTGAGGCCGAGACCGAGCACGACGGCGTGGCGTCCGGAGTAGTTCATCTCATCTCAGTTTCAGCGTCGACAGGCCGAACAGGACGAGCAGCATCGTGATGATCCAGAAGCGGACGACGACCTGGTTCTCCTTCCAGCCCTTGAGCTCGTAGTGGTGATGGATCGGCGCCATCCGGAAGACGCGCTTGCCGGTCAATTTGAACGACGCGACCTGGACGATGACGGACAGCGTCTCGACGACGAACACGCCGCCCATGATGAAGAGCACGATCTCCTGCCGGACGATCACCGCGATCGTGCCGAGCGCCGCGCCCAGCGCCAGCGCGCCGACGTCGCCCATGAACACCTCGGCCGGGTACGCGTTGAACCAGAGGAAGCCCAGCCCGGCGCCCGCCATCGCGCCGCAGATCACCGCGAGCTCGCCCGCGCCGGCGATGTACGGGAACTGCAGATAGCGCGCGAAGATCGCGTTGCCGCTCACATAGGCGAAGATGCCGAGCGCGGCGCCGATCATCACCGTCGGCATGATGGCGAGGCCGTCGAGGCCGTCGGTCAGGTTGACGGCGTTGCTCGCGCCGACGATGACGCAATACGTGAGCGCGATGAAGCCCCAGACGCCGAGCGGATACGAGATCGACTTGACGAACGGCACGATGAGGTCGGCCTTCGGCGGCAGCGACAGATTGAAGCCGCTGCCGATCCAGTCGGCGAACATCTGCACGAAGCGCGCGTTGTCCGGCGCCGAAACGGAGAAGGCGAGATAGACGGCCGCGACGAGGCCGATCACCGATTGCCAGAGGAACTTCCTGCGGGCCGACAGGCCCTTCGGGTTGCGCTGGACGACCTTCCGGTAGTCGTCGACCCAGCCGATCGCGCCGAAGCCGACCGTCACCAGCAGCGTCACCCAGACGAAGCGGTTCGCGAGGTCGCCCCACAGGAGCGTCGTCACCGTGATCGACACCAGGATCAGCGCGCCGCCCATCGTCGGCGTGCCCGCCTTCACGAGATGCGTCTGCGGCCCGTCGTCGCGCACCGCCTGGCCGATCTTCATCCTCGTCAGCCAGACGATGACCTTCGGGCCCACGATGAACGAGATGAAGAGCGCCGTCATGCAGGCGAGCACCGCGCGCAGCGTGAGGTAGCCGAAGACGTTGAACGCGCGGACGTCTTTCGCGAGGAGCTCGGTCAGCCACAGCAGCATCAGTGCGTCCCCTCGCGCGACGGACCGCAGAGCGCCGCGACGACACGCTCCATGCGCATGAAGCGCGAGCCCTTGACGAGGACCGTCGTCCCGGCGCCCGCGGCCGCTGCCACATGTTCGGCGAGCGCCTCCACCGAGGCGAAGTGCTGCGCGCCGGCGCCGAAAGCCGCCGCGCTTTCCGTCGCGAGCGTGCCCACCGTCAGCAGGCGCTCGATGCCGGCCGCGCGCGCGTACGCGCCGACTTCGCCGTGGTAGCGCGGGCCGTTCGCGCCGACTTCGCCCATGTCGCCCAGCACGAGCCAGCGCGGATGCGGTGCCGCGGCGAGCACGTCGATCGCCGCGAGCACGGAATCGGGATTCGCGTTGTACGTGTCGTCGATGACGGCGGCGCCTCCCTCGGAGCGCAACGCCGCCAGTCGTCCGGCGACGGGACGGAATGCCTCGAGCCCGCGCACGATCGCCGCGAGCGGCACGCCGATCGCCACGGCCGCCGCCGCGGCCGCGAGCGCATTCGACACGTTGTGCCGTCCCGGCGCCGCGAGCCGCACGGGCGCCTCGCCCGCGGGGGTGACGAGCACCATCGCCCCGGCGGCCGGCACCGCGCCGCGCGGACGTATTGCCGCGTCGCCGTCGAGCGCGAAATCGAGCACGCGCACGCCGGGTCGCTCGCTTGCAGCCGCGCGCCAGACGTCCGCGTGGGCGTCGTCGGCGTTGAACACGGCGACCCCGTCCGCCGGCAGCGCGCGAATGACGGCCGCGTGCTCCGCCGCCACGTCCGCCACCGTGCGCATGAACTCCTGGTGCTCGCGCTGCGCGTTGTTGACGACGGCGATCGTGGGCTGCGCGATGACGGCGAGCTCCGCCGTCTCGCCGGGATGATTCATCCCGAGCTCGATTGCCGCAGCGGCATGCTCCGCGCGCAGCCCGAGAAGCGTCAGCGGAAGGCCGATCGCGTTGTTGAGATTGCCTTCCGTCGCGAGCACGCGCGCGGCACCGAAGTGGGCCCGCAGCACCGACGCCAGCATCTCCTTCACCGTCGTCTTGCCGTTGCTGCCGACGACGACGGCCACCGGCAGCGCGAACCGCGCGCGCCAGTGCGCGGCCAGCTTGCCCAGCGCACGCAGCGGGTCCGGCACGGCGATGAGGTTGCCCGGCAGCTTGCCGGCCCGGTCGGAGACGACGAGCGCGGCAACCGCGCCCCTGTCGCGCGCGGCGCCGACGAAATCGTGCCCGTCGAAGCGCTCGCCCTTGAGCGCCACGAAGAGGTCGCCCGGCGCGAGCGTGCGCGTGTCGGTGGCCACGCGCGTGAAGAGCACGTTCGCGCCCATGAGACGGCCGTCCACCACGCGCGCTGCGCTCGCCGTGTCCATCATGCGCGCTCCTTGCGAAAGCTCGATGGTGAAATGTCTGCGTGTCGCGCGCGCGCAATCGGGCAGCGACGCGCCCTCCGGGCCTTGGCTTCGCCCGCCGCCCTCATGCGCGCATCCGTGCTCGAAGCGCCGCGGCGGCGACGTCCGCATCGGAAAACGGCGTGCGCACGCCCTTTCGCTCCTGGTAGGGCTCGTGCCCCTTGCCGGCGACGAGCACCACGTCGCCCGCCCGGGCGCTCGACACCGCGGCACCGATCGCGGCGCCGCGATCCCCCAGCAGCGTGAAATCGTCCCGCCCCGCCGCGCGTATGCCGTCGACGATCGCCGCCGCGATCGCGGCAGGGTCCTCGCCGCGCGGATTGTCGTCGGTGACGACGATGCGATCGGCCCGCTCCGCGGCGATGCGGCCCATCTCCGGCCGCTTGCCGGGATCGCGCTCTCCGCCGCAGCCGAACACGCAGACGAGCGCGCCACCCGCCGCCACGGCCGGCCGCAGCGCCGCGAGCACCTTGGCGAGCGCGTCGGGCGTGTGCGCGTAATCGATGACGACGAGAGGCTCTGCGCCGCCGCCCAGGCGCTGCATCCGTCCCGGCGGCGGCGCCACGCGCGCGAGCGAGGCGAGCGCCGCATCGAGCGCAACGCCGCTTGCGAGCAGCACGCCCAGGACGCCGAGAACGTTCGACGCGTTGAACGTGCCGGACAGGCGCGGCGCGATGTCGCCGCGGCCCCATGGGGTGACGATCGAGAGCTCCATCCCGGTCGGCGTGGCCGCGACGTTCGTCGCCGCGATGTCGCCGCCTTCGAGGCCATAGGTCAGCACCCGCTGTCCGCGCGCGCGCGCCGTGTCGGCGAGCGTGCGGCCGAACGGGTCGTCCGCGTTGATCACGCACGCCTCGAGCGTGGGCCACGCGAACAGTCCGGCCTTCGCCGCCGCGTACGCCTCCATCGTGCCGTGATAGTCGAGGTGATCGCGCGTCAGGTTCGTGAACAGCGCGACGTCGAATTCGACCGCGTTGACGCGCCCCTGCGCGAGACCGTGCGACGAGACCTCCATCGCCACGGCGGTCGCGCCGGCGGCGCGCAGGCGGGCGAGCGTCTCGTGCACCTCCGCCGCGTCGGGCGTCGTGCGCGCCGAGGCGTCGAGCGCACCCGCGAGCCCGTTGCCGAGCGTGCCGATGATCCCGCTCTTCCGGCCGCAGGCGGAGAGGCAGTGCGCGATCCAGTGCGTGCACGACGTCTTGCCGTTGGTCCCGGTGACGCCGACGACGAAGAGCGCGCGCGACGGCCTGCCGTAGACATGGTCCGCCAGCGCGCCGAGCTTCGCCTTGAGGTCGTCGACGGCGATGTTGGACACGCGCCACGCGTTGTCCCACCGGAAGGCAAGCGCTTCCCACAGCACCGAGCCCGCGCCGCGCGCGATCGCATCGGGGATGAACGCCCTGCCGTCGGAAACCTGTCCCGGGTACGCGGCGAACGCGTCGCCCGCGCGCACCTGACGGCTGTCGGACGTGAGGCGGCGCGGCGGGACCGGCAACCGCGCGAGCAGCGCGGCTGCGTCGACGCCGGAAGCGAGCATCGCCGCCGTCACGTTTCCTCCCGGATGGCGACGCCTTCGTCCGGCAGGATCACGTTGTCGCCCGGCGCATCCGGCGGCACGCCGAGCGTGCGCAGCGCGGATCCCATCACGGCAGAGAACACCGGGGCGGCGACCTCGCCGCCGTAGTACGCGCCCACCGACGGCTCGTCCAGCATCACCGCGACGATGAGCCGCGGCGCGGACGCCGGCGCGAACCCGACGAACGACGACACGTACTTGTTGGTGTAGCCGCGCCCCTCGAGCTTGTGCGCGGTGCCGGTCTTGCCGGCCACGCGGTATCCCGGGACCTGCGCCTTCGGCGCCGTCCCTCCCGGCTGCACGGCGAGCTCCAGCATGTGCCGCACGGCGAGCGCGGTGCCGGCCTTCATCACCGGCCGGCCCGCGACCGCGCCCGCCCCCTTCAGCAACGTCGCGGGCTTCAGCTCGCCCTCGGTCGCGAACACCGAGTACGCGCGCGCGAGCTGCACGAGATTGACCGAGATGCCGTGACCGTAGGCCATCGTCGCCTGCTCGATCGGCTTCCATGTCTTCGCGGGCCGCAGCCTCCCCGCGACTTCGCCGGGAAAGCCGGTGTTCGGCGCGGCGCCGAAGCCCGCCTCGGAAAGCATCCGCCACATCGTGGCCGGCGGCAGCGACAGCGCGATCTTCGCCGCGCCGACGTTCGACGACTTCTGGATCACCTGCTCGACCGTCAGCGCGCCGCCCGGATGCGCATCGTGGATCGTGTTCGGGCCGATCGTCATCGATCCGCCGCCCGTCTGGATCACCGTGTCCGGCCGCACCGCACCGGCCTCGAGCGCCGCCGCGATCGTGAACGGCTTCAGCGTCGAGCCGGGCTCGAACACGTCGGTGAGCGCGCGGTTGCGCATCCGGTCGCGCGCGACCTTGTTGCGCGCGTTCGGGTTGTACGTCGGCCAGTTGGCGAGCGCCAGGATCTCGCCGCTCTGGACGTCGAGGATCACGAGCCCGCCGGCCTTGGCGCGGTTCGCTTCGACCGCGGTCTTCAGTTCGCGGAACGCGAGATATTGCAGGCGGGCGTCGATCGCGAGCGCCAGGTCGCGGCCCGCCTGCGGCGCGCGGATGGATTCGACGTCCTCGACGACGTCGCCGCGGCGGTTGATGATGACGCGCCGGCTGCCGGGCTTGCCCCCGAGCCATTCCTGCTGCGTGAGCTCGATGCCTTCCTGCCCGACGTCGTGGTCGCCCGTGAAGCCGACGATGTGGCTCGCCATCTCGCCTGCCGGATAGAAGCGCCGGTACTCGTTCTGATCGTGCACCCCTTTGATCCTGAGCGCCGCGACCCGTTCCGCGACCTCCGGCGGCACCTGCTTCGCGAGAAAAACGAAGTCGCTGCCGTCCTCGAGCTTCTTCGCGAGCGCGCGCGGCGTGGTTTCGAGCGCCTGCGCGAGCTGCGCGAGCTTCTCCGGCGTGGCCTCGACCTGGCCGGGAAACGCCCAGACCGACTTCACGGGCGTCGAGATCGCGAGCGGCTCGCCGGCGCGATCGACGATGCGGCCGCGATGCGCGGGGACTTCGATCTCGCGGCTGTAGCGGGAGCTTCCCTGCTCCTGCAGGAACGCGTTGTTGATCCACTGCAGGTACAGCGAGCGGCCGATCAGCACGACGAACAGCAGGAGCAGCAGCGCGAAGACGACCGGCGCGCGAAAGCGCGGCAGCTCGGGCGCCGGCGCGGCGCGCGACAGCGCGGCAGAGCGGCCCGTCATCGCGCCGCCTCGCCCGGCACGACCTCGATGCGCCGCGGTCCGGGCGTCTGCATCCTGAGCTCGACGCGCGCGATCTTCTCGACGCGCACGGGCATCGCCCACGTCGACTGCTCGAGCTGGAGCTGGCCGAACTCCGTCTCGTAGGCGCGGGCGCGCGCCTGCTCGCGCTCGAGCTCGACGAAGAGCTTCCGCGCCTGGTGCCGCGACGTGACGAGCGACAGCGCGCACAGGACGAGCACGGCGAGCAGCAGGAGGTTCACGCGCACCATGTCGTCACGCTCGCGCCGGCGGCGCCGAAACCCGGGGGCACCGGATGCGCGGTGCGCTCGGCCACGCGCAGCGTTGCGCTCCGCGCACGCGGGTTCGCGGCGAGCTCGCGTTCCGCGGGATGGATCGCACGGCCGACGCGCGCGAGCGGGGCCCCTGGCAGCTCCGCCGTCCTGATGGCGAGGCGCGCGAGCCGCGGGTCGCCCCCGAACGGCTGTGCCGCCGATGCGAAGAAGCGCTTCACGATCCGGTCCTCGAGCGAATGAAAGCTGATGACGGCGAGGCGACCCTGGGGGAGAGCAGCGGGACCATCGCCGGCAATATCAGCGCGAGCTCCGCGAGCTCACGATTGACGAAAATCCTAAGAGCCTGGAAGGTCCGCGTGGCCGGATCCTGACTCCGATCACCCCGCGGGCGCGTGCCGACGGTTTGGGCCACGATTTGGGCCAACTGCCGCGTGCGGACGACGGGTGCGACCGCGCGTGCCGCAACAATTGCTCCTGCAATCGATTGAGCAAACCGTTCTTCACCATAGCCCCTTATCACCTCCGTCAATTCGCGCGCGGTGGCGCGAGCCAGGAATGCGGCCGCGGATTCTCCGCGCGTGGGATCCATCCGCATGTCGAGCGGTCCGTCGGCGCGAAACGAGAAGCCCCGCGCCGGATCGTCGATTTGCGGGGAGGAAATGCCGAGGTCGAGGAGCGCGCCGTCGATGCGCTCGACGCCTGCTTCCGCGAGCGCGCCCGCAATCTCGGAGAACCAGCAGGCGCGAAAGACGAAGCGCGGATCGACGAGAGAGCGAGCGCTTTCTCCCGCCGCCGGATCGCGATCGAACGCGAAGAGCCGTCCCGAAGGCGAGAGGCGCGCGAGAATGGCTCGCGCATGGCCCCCGCGCCCGAACGTGGCGTCGACGTACGTGCCCTCCGGTCGGATCGCCAGTGCGGCGACGGCTTCTTCGAGCAGGACGGGAACGTGGTCACCGCCACCCATCAAAGGCTGAAGCCGTTGAGCTCGGGCGGCAGCGTGCCGCCGGGGAACGTGATCGCGCGGGCCGTCTCCTGCTGCCACTTCGCGTCGTCCCACAGCTCGAACTTGTTGCCCTGCCCCACGAGCACGACGTGGTGGTCGAGGCCGGCGTATTCGCGCAGGGCGGGCGGCACGAGGATGCGGCCCGTGCCGTCCATGTCCACTTCGTCCGCGTGCCCGACGAGGAGCCGCTGCAAGCCGCGGATCTCGGCGTTGAAGGACGAAAGGCCCATGAGTCGCGCCTGGATCGGCTCCCACGTGGCGCGCGGGTACACGAGCAGGCACCGGCTGGGGTCGGCCGTGACGATGAGCGTGCGTCCGCCGTCGTCGGCCGATCCCAGGAGCGCGCCGCGATGCTTGCCGGGGATCGCGAGACGTCCTTTGGCGTCGAGCGCGAGCTTCGTCACGCCGCGAAAAACGGCGGGCATGCCCGCTGGATCAACTCCTCCCTGTGCCACCGCGATGCTCCTGCCGGCCGAAGCGATAGTGAGTACTTATGCACGTGGAGGGGTTTGCTTCGTTCAAGACGTCCGCAAAGCCCCACTTGCACCCACTTTTTACCACCCAGCGCCACTATAAAGGAACAAAATCCTCGCGGTCAACTGATTTGGGTTTCCGAACAATAACTTAAGGCACTTGATGTGTCATAAATCTACATCCAATATTAAACAAATACTTACGATGGCTATTAAATGTTGTTTACAAGGATCCGAGCGAGGTCGAATCTGCTCATCGTACGATCGTTCTACGACGGCTTCGCGCTGTGTCGAGGTGGGCCGCAAACCCCGCGGACCACATCCGGCCCGTGCTCAGCGGGATTCCCACACCACCCCTTGTGGGTTGCCATTTGGCGCGGTAACGCGGCCAACGGCGCGAACCTGCGCTTTTATGCCATTGGAATGGCGCCGGCCGCCTCCGGGTCGTTCGGTTAGAATCGCGGCGCTGCCGGGCATCCGCGCCCCGCGGACGTCGAATCGGAGTCTCGGATGCCGTTCCTGCGTTTTTCCGCACGCGTCGCGATCGCATTTGGCGTCGCCGCCGTCCTGCCGACCGCCGCGCTTGCCCAGATGCCGAAGCCGGGCGAAATCGCGGTGTCCACATCGCTCAGCGGCGTCTATCAGTTCGACACGGATCTCGATCACGGCGGCGATTTCCATTTTGCCGCCGGCATCGTGAGCGCGTCGATCGTGCGAGGCATCACGCCGGAATTCTCCGCCGGACTCAAGGTTCGCTACGACTACGAGGACTGGCACTTCTCGCACCCCGCGAGATTCGGCGGCAGCGCGCCGTGGAGTCATCTCAACGAGCCGGGCTTCACGATCGATCTCGACTATGCAGCGGCTCCCGATGTCGTGCTCGGGCTGGCCCCGGTGCTCGGCTGGTCGTACGAATCCGGCGCGAAAACGGGCGACGCGCTCACGTACGGCGCCATCGTCACGGCGACGAAGGTGTATTCGCCGGGCCTCGTGGTCGGGCTCGGCGCCGGCGTGATCCGGCAGGTCGACGAGACGAAGGTATTCCCGTTCCTCATCGTGCGCTGGCAGATCGACGAGCGGTGGCGCGTCGCGAATCCGTTTCCCGCGGGTCCCGCGGGCGGCGCCGGCCTGGAGCTCGCGTATTCGCCGGACGAACGCTGGGATTTCGCCGTCGGCGGGTCGTACCGATCCACGCGCTTTCGGCTGGACGATCACGGCACGGGCGACGCGGGCATCGGCGCGTACCGGTTCTACCCGCTGTTCGCCCGGATCGCGCGCAACTTCGGCCCGCGCACGCGCGTCGACCTCTATGCCGGCGTCGCGGTGGGCGGCCATCTGTCGGTGACGGACACGAACGGCACCACGATCGCGAAGGACGACTATTCGGCCGCGCCGCTCCTTGGACTCACGCTCTCGCATCGCTACTGAGGGTTGCGCCCGCGCGGCGCTCGCGCTCGCGTTGGCGGCGTCGTGCGCCGGTTGCGCGATACGATACGACGCTGCCGGTGTCACGCGCGTGGGCATCGGCCTGTGGGGATTCGGCGATCCGCCGGGCGTGAACTGGAACCTCGACTGGCCGCGGCAGGAGGTTCCCGAGCTGCCTGCGGGTCCGCGTCCGGAGCTGCCGCCGCGCCGGACGCCGCCCGATCTGTCGAGTCGCAACGCGCATGTGCCGCCTCCGACCGGGGAAGACGAATCGAGCGCAGGGCCGATCGGAGATAATCCCTTCCGTGCGTCGCGCCGACTTCCCGACCTCGACCGTTGCCTGGCTGCTCGCGCTCGCGATCGCCGTCTCGTGCCCGCGCGCGGCTGACGCGGCCGCGGCGGAGGCGGCGTCCGTCGCCGCGGCACCGGTCGACGCATCGCAGCCGTCGTCCTCCTACCGGGTTATCGTCGACGCACCGTCTCCGCTCAAGGAAACGCTGATGCGCGACGTCGGCCTCGTGCGCTGGCAGGACTATGCGGAGATGACCGACGACCTGCTCGACCGGCTCGCGCGCGAGGCGATCGAGGAAGCGCGCGGCATGGCCGCCGCCGAAGGCTATTTCTCGGCGAAGATCGACGTGAGGATCGATCGCGACGTCCGTCCGGCGGCGGTGACGCTCGCCGTGGACGTCGGGCCGGCGACGCGCATCGCGTCGGTGCGCATCGTCGTGACGGGTCCCGCGGCCACGGACACGCCGCTCGGCACCGATGCGATTGCGCGGCTTACCCGCGACTGGGCTCTGCCCGAGGGCGACGTCTTCCGTCAGGCCGCCTGGTCGATCGCCAAGGAGCGCGCGCTCGCCACGCTCGCGGCCAGTCCCTATGCGGCGGCGCGCATGGTGCGCAGCGAAGCCGCGATCGATCCCGCCGCGAATCGCGCGGACCTCGTGGTCGAGCTCGCCAGCGGACCGGCTTTCCGCTTCGGCAGGCTCGAGGTCTCGGGGCTCGAGAAGTACGACCCTTCGGTGGTCCGCAACTACAGCACGATCGCGCCCGGCGAACCGTACAGCGAGGCCGAGCTCGAACCGGTATGTGCGAAGGTTGAACGCGTCGGGCTACTTCGCGAGCGTGCAGGCGAAGATCGACCCGGAGGCGAAGGATCCGCAGGACGCGACGGTGGACATCGCCGTGATCGAAGCGCGGCCCAAGCGGCTCGAAGGCGGTGTCGGCTACTCCACGGACGTGCAGTTTCGCGCCAACGCGAACTACCGCGACGTGAATTTCGACGGCAACGGACTTCAGTTCGTGGCCGACGGCCGCCTCGAGACCAAGATCCAGTCGGCGTCGGTGAAGTTCACGCGCCCGCCGAACGACGCCCACTGGATCGCGTCGTATTACGCGGGCGCCGAGCGCACGGACATCGAGAGCCTCGTCACGCGCACGGCGGCCGCGGGGACGCGCTGGCACACGGTCGAGGAGCGCGACGAGCACGCGCTCTCCGCGACCTATTACCGCGACGAGCAGCAGCCCGACGGGTCGCCGCCGACGACCGCCAATGCCCTCTACGCGGAATACGAGCGGCACTGGCGGCGCGTCGACGACCTCGTCGCGCCGACCCGGGGCTACATGCTGAGCGCGTTCGCAGGATTCGGCGTTCCGGGCATCTCCACGCGCTCGTTCGGCCGGCTGCGCGCGCGCGCCGCCGCCTGGGTGCCGCTCGGGAAGGACAGCGAGCTCGACCTTCGCGCGGAAGGCGGCGCCGTGCTCGCCGGCAGCCGCAACGGCAGTCCCGTCGACGCTGCTGTTCCGCACCGGCGGCAGCACGACGGTGCGCGGCTACGACTTCGAGAGCCTGGGCGTCGCCGAGGGCAGCGCCGTCGTGCCGGGTCGCTACTACGCGGTGGCGAGCGTCGATGCGATCCGCTGGATCAACGAGTTCTGGGGGCTCGCGGTCTTCTTCGACGCGGGCAACGCAGTCGATTCGATGTCCGGACGCCCACCTGGCACTCGGCTACGGCATCGGCGCGCGGATCCGCACGCCGCTCGGTCCCTTCCGCCTCGACGTCGCGTACGGCCAGGACGTGCGCCAGGTGCGCGTGCAGTTTTCCGTCGGTCTCACGTTCTGAATGCCCGAGCCCGACACGACGGAGCGCAAAGCGATGCGGGGGCGAAGGCTCCGCCGCTCGCTGTCCATTGCGCTCGGGTCCATCGCGCTGCTGGTCGCCGTATTCATCGGTATCGCATTCGTCCTCCTGTCCGCGCAAACGGGGCTCGACGTCGTCGTGCGCCAGCTCGTCGTGCGCAGCGGCGGCGCGCTCGAAATCGACGGCGCCACCGGCTCCCTCACGGATACGGTTCGGATCCGCCGCATCACGTGGCGGGGCCACGACACGATCGCGAGCGCGTACGACGTCGCGCTCACCTGGACGCCGACCGCGCTCTTCTCGCGCGGCATCGTCGTGCGCGGACTGGGCGCGCGGCTCCTGACGCTCGAAACGAACGCCGCGACGGGCGATGTCCCTCCGCCGGCGAGCCTCGCGCTGCCGATCGACGTCAGCATCGAGCATCTCGGCGTCGGAGAGATCGATTGGCGCGTCGGCACGAATCGCGGGACGATTCGCGGGCTCGAGTTCGGCTACGAAGGCGGGACCGGCGGACACAAGGTCACCGCCGTGTCGTTCGTCGCGCCGCTGGGCGCGATCACCGGTGATGCGACGCTTTCCGCCAGCGCGCCGTTCGCCATCGTCGGGCAGTGGAAGGCGAAGGGCGACGCCGCGCTCGAAGGCATCGACGCCGACATCGCGCTGGCAGGCTCGCTCTCGGCGCTGACGCTCGACGTCATCGGCGTCTCGGGCGCGGCCAGGCTCAAGGGACGCGTGTCGCTCGCACCCCTCGCGTCCGCCGCGCTGCGCGACGTGACGTTCGATGGGAACGGCATCGATCTCGCGGCCAGGAACCCGGCGCTGCCGGTCACCGATCTCACGCTCATCGGTGCGCGCGCATCCCGCGGACGGCGCGTTCGCGGGCACGATCGATGCCACGAACGCCGCAGCCGGCGGCATCGATGCCGGTCGCGTGCCGTTGCGATCGTTCGCCGCGCGCTTCGTCGTGGCGCGACGACGCGCTTGCCATCGACTCGATCGCCGCCACGCAGGACGGCGGAGGCACGATCGCCGGCCGGGGCACGATTCCGCTCGGCGCCGGCACCGCCGGGTCATGGGCGCTCGTGCTGCGCGACATCGACCTCAACCGGATTCACGGTTCGCTGCTCGCGACGCGTATCGCGGGGACCGTCGATGCCGATCTCGGCCGCGGCGAGCAGAGGATTCGCGGCAACGTCGCCGACCGGACGCTCCCGGGAGGAATCGCGCTGGATTTCGGCGCGACCGTCGCCGGGGAGACGGTGACGGTCGAGCGGTTTCGCGCGCGCGCGGGCAAGGGCGAGATCGCCGGACGTGGCCGCGTCGCGCTCGAAGGCACGCGCGCGTTCGAGCTCGATGCCTCCGCGCGCGGGTTCGATCCTTCCGCCTACGGCGCGTTTCCGGCCGGCGCGCTCGACGGGAAGATCGCGGCGAAGGGCGTGCTCGCGCCCGCATGGCGCGTGCAGGCGGACGTCGCGCTGCTCCACGGCAGCCGGCTGTCCGGCGTCGCGTTCGACGGCACGGCGCGCGGCATCGTCACGCGCGAGGGGATCCGCGATGCCGCGATCGAGCTCTCGGCCGGCCGGGCGAAGCTCACGGCGACCGGCGGCACGGCCGACGCGACCGACCATGCGACGGTCACACTCGACGCGCCGAGTCTCGCGGAGCTCGCGCCGCTGCTGCCCAAGTCGTGGCCGCACGCGATCGAGGGTGCGCTCACCGCGAAGGCCACGCTCAGCGGACGGCCGCCGCGCGGCGGAATCGAGCTCGATGCCAGCGGCACCGGACTCAAGTTGCCGGGCGGCGTGTCGATCGGCGCTCTCGACGTCCGCGCGCGCGTGGCAGCGGGTAGCGATGCAGGTTCCACGGCGGACTTCCGCGGCGACCTTGCGCTGCGGCGGATCGAGCTCGATGTCGCGGCCACGCGCATCGTCGCGCCGGAAGGATCGTTCGCGACGCTGCGCGCGGAAGTGAAGGGCACGGCCGCGCAGCATGCGGCGACGCTTGCGCTCGAGGGTGACGACGTCGATTTCCGCCTGTCGGGCCACGGCGCGCTGGACCTTCCACACGACGCGAGCGGCGCGATGTCGATGGCGGCGCTCGCATGGAAGGGAACGCTCGATACGCTCGAGAACCGGGGCCCCTGGACGCTGCGTCTCGCCGCGCCCGCCGCCGTCGAAGTCGCGCGCGCGCATCTTCGCGTCGGCGCGACGCACCTAGACATCGCGGACGGCAACGTGCAATTGATCGATTTCGCGTGGGACGACGGCAGGATCGCGACGTCCGGCAGCTTCAAGGCGGTGCCGCTCGCCACCCTCGCGAGGCTCGCGGGCGCGACGCTGCCGTTCCGGTCGACGGTCACGCTCGGCGGCGAATGGTCGCTCGCGGCCGCGCCGCGTCTTTCCGGCACGCTCGTGCTGCGACGCGAGGGCGGCGACGTCGCGTTCGTCCGAACCGGGGCCGCGGATGCGGCGATCGCCGCGGGCATCGCGACGCTCGAAGCGCGCGCGCGATTCGTCGACGACACGGTCGACGCCACGGCGACGTACCAGTCGAGCCGCGGCGACAAGGCCGAGGCGAGGCTCGCCATCGGCGCCGTGGCCGGCGCTCCTCCGGGGCGCATCGCGCGCGACGCGCCGCTCGACTTTGCGGCGAGCGGCGACATTGCGTCGCTCGCGTTCCTGCAGCCGTGGATCGGCAGCGCCGCCGTCGTGTCGGGACGCGTGCATCTCGACATCGCGGCGCGCGGCACCGTTGCGGAGGCCGCCCTCTCGGGCGCCGTCGTCGGCGAAGGTCTGCGCATCGACGCGCCGCAACACGGTCTTCACTTCACGAACGGCCGTCTCGCCGCGCACGCGGCCAACGACCGCATCGTCGTCGACGACCTGACGCTGGGCGCCGGCGCCGGCACCTTCCACGCTTCCGGCGAAGTCAGCGGGCTCTCCCCCGGCGGCGCGAAGCCTGTCGCAAGGCTTGCCTGGCGGGCGGAGAAATTCCGCGTGTTCAATCGACCCGATCTGCACCTTGTCGTCGGCGGAGAAGGCTCCGCCGTCGCCGAGAACGGGCGGGTCACGCTGACAGGCAAGCTGCGCGCCGACGAAGGGTCGATCGTCTATCTCGCGACACCCGATTCGACGCTCGGCGCCGACGTCGTCGTCAAGGGCTGGGACCGTCCGAGCGCGAACCGGATGCGCGTCGACGAACTGCCGCTCGTCGTCGACCTCATGTTCGATCTGGGCGACCGGCTCACGTTCTCCGGCGAGGGGATCGACACGCGCCTTGCCGGCGCCGTGCGCGTGACGACGGGGCCGAGCGGCTTCCTCGGCAAGGGCTCGATCCGCACGGTGCGCGGCACGTACCTCGCGTTCGGACAGGAGCTCACGATCGAGCGCGGCCAGCTCGTGTTCGACGGCCCCCTCGACAATCCGGGGCTCGACATCGTCGCGCTGCGGAAGAACCTCGCCGTCGAGGCGGGAGTCGCCGTCACCGGGACCGTGAAGGTGCCGGTCATCCAGCTCACGTCGATCCCGCCCGTGCCGGACAGCGAGAAGCTCTCCTGGCTCGTGCTGGGGCAAGGCGCCGACCGCACCGGAGGCGGCGATCTCGCGGCGCTGCAGGCCGCCTCCGCGGCGCTCGTCGGCGCGCACGGCAAGCCGATCTCCGCGTCGATCGCGCAGAGCATCGGTGTCGACAACATCACGTTCAAGAGCGTGGAGCGGAGCACGCAGCCGGGCACGCCGGGCGCCGAGAATCAGGTCGTCGCCGTCGGCAAGCGGATCTCCGATCGCCTCACCCTCGTCTACGAGCA
This sequence comes from uncultured beta proteobacterium, assembly GCA_963724545.1. Classification (GTDB taxonomy): domain Bacteria; phylum Pseudomonadota; class Gammaproteobacteria; order Burkholderiales; family Casimicrobiaceae; genus CAIWHR01. The sequence goes on along the minus strand of CAVRVC010000020.1, from coordinate 149,216 downwards.
GGGGCTCACCCTCGCGACCAACACGCTGCGCCTCGAGTACGAGCTCACTCGGTCCCTGACGCTGCGCGCCGAAGGCGGCACGTTCGGCGCCCTCGGCATCTACTTCCGGCGGTCGTTCGACTGACCAGCGCATGCAGGCGATAATGCGATCTTTCCTCTACCCGCACTGGAGACTCTTGCCGTGGATTTCGACCAGGAACTCGATACGCGCGGCCTGTCCTGTCCGCTGCCGATCCTCAAGACGAAGAAGTCGCTGAACGAGCTCGCGTCCGGTCAGGTGCTGAAGATCGTCGCGACGGACCCGGGCTCGGTCAAGGACATGCAGGCGTTCGCGAAGCAGACCGGTCACGCGCTCCTGTCCTCGGAAGAGCAGAACAAGACGTTCGTCTTCTTCATGAAGAAGAAGTAGTGGCGTCGCGCGCCGCGGCGTTCGCCGGCGCGAACAGCGATCTTCCCAGCCGGCGAAGCAGCGGAAGCCACGGACGGATCGCGGCGATTGACGCCAATGCACCGCCGAGCACCGTGGTTGCACGCGGCCGGGTCTCCTGCCCGGTGAGGGGCCGGTCCGCCGGCCGCCGCGTAAGCTTGCCGGCGAGGAACCCCACGGCGGAGGCGGCCAGCAACATGCGCGGAGAGGTGAGTCCGTTTCGCATGTCGCGCTGGCACGACGCGGCGTAATGCCTGACGGAGTCCTTGCGATCGCGAATCCGCCGCTCGAGATACGCGATCTGGTCCAGCACCACCGGGTCGCGACGGCTTCCGAAGCGGCTCGCCATCAGGAGCCTCGCGAGTCGTCGGGCGCCGTCGGCGACGGACGCAAGCTCCGCAGCGTCGCGGCCCAGAGCAGGTGTCGACTCTTGCCGCGGATCACCTGGCAGAGCGCCAGCGCGACCGCCAGGTTGACCAACACTCCGAGCAGCAAGGCCGTACCCGCGCCAACGCCGAGCCCGACGAGCGTCAGAATCGCCGCGCCCACCAGTCCAAGCCACGCGGCGACAACGAGAACGGCCACTACCACGCCGGCCACGATCATCGTCACGAGACTCTCTCCGGCCAGTCTCGTTTCGAGCGCCGCGAGCTGCAACCTGTCGTGGAACAGTGCCGAGCCCTCCCGCCAGAGCGACCTCGCGTCCGCCAGCAATCCGGCGCCTGCCACCGGATTACCGGGCGCGGCATGCTCGGTGGTGGTCGTCGAGAGCGTCACGCTCGTGGTCGAAACTTAGCGGGAAGCCAGGAGGCGGCTCAGCAGAAAGCCGGCCGCCACGGCGATGCCCAGTGACGCGATCGGATTCTCCCGCACGTATCCGCTGCATTCGGACATCAATCGGGTCTGCGCTTCCTTGATCTCGTTGCCCTTCGTCCCGAGCGTGTCTGCGGCCTGCTGGGCGACCGCGGCAACCTTGTCGACCGCCTGATGGGCACCCGACGCCATCCGGTCGACGGCGGGACGCGCCGCATCGGACACCTTGTCGATCGCCTTGTGCGCGCCGCTGCCTGCCTGTTCGATGCCGCGTGTCACCGAGCCGTTGCCGTCCGTGGCCGAGGGAGTGAAGTTGCCGGTAGCTTCCATTGTGCGTCTCCTTCAAGAAAGAGGATTGAATTGCGATCGCCGAGCGGGCCGATCGCTCGTGCACCGCGACAGTGCGCGCAAATCCGGACGCGGTCGGTGCGTTGCCATACATACAAATTGCGGTCCCGTCGGCCCGCGCCTGCAGCGAGGGCCGCGACGCGTTTCGTGCGTCAGCGTACAGAGCGCCAGGACGGTTGGTGCCATCCTTCGTCGGGCGCAACCCGAACGATTGGAGATACTCATGGTCGTAGCGTGGGGCAAGGTCGGCGCCGCGGCGCTCGCGGCGGCGCCAAGGTCCGACGCGGAGCGACAGGACATGCTGGCGGCCGAAGCGGCGGGCAAACGGCGCGCGAAGGAAGAAGACCCGGCGCTGACGAAACCATGGCCTCCGACCGAGGCGCCAAACGCCCGCGGGCGTGCCGGCGACCGGAAGCGCGGATGAGCCTTAAAAACCGAAAGGAAATGGAATGAACACTGCCACGACCGAAACGAGCGCGCAGCACGTGCTGCCGCCCCTGCCCTACGCGGAAGACGCGCTCGCCCCCACGATCTCGACCAACACGATCGGCTTCCACTACGGCAAGCACCACAAGGGATACGTCGAAACGCTGAACAAGCTCGTTGCCGGCACCGACCTCGCGGAGCTCTCGCTCGAAGACATCATCGCGAAGACGGCCGGCAAACCCGACAAGGTCGCGATCTTCAACAACGCGGCCCAGGCGTGGAACCACACGTTCTTCTGGAAGAGCCTGCGGCCGAGGGGCGGTGGCGACCCGCCCGCGGCATTGAAGGAGAAGATCGAGGCCTCGTTCGGGACCGTGTTCGCGTGCAAGAAAGAGTTTGCGACGGCTGCAACGGCACGCTTCGGCAGCGGCTGGGCCTGGCTCGTGCTCGACACCGGCAAAGTCAAGGTGGTGACGACCGGCAACGCGGATACGCCGTTGACGAAGGGCGCGCAGCCGCTGCTCACCGTCGACCTCTGGGAGCACTCCTACTACCTCGACTACCAGAACCGTCGCGCGGACTACGTGAACGCAGTCCTCGACAAGCTGATCCATTGGGGATTTGCCTCCGACAACCTGGGCGCGGCCGCGGAGTCGCCCAAGCGATAGTTCCCCGCCGCCGTAGCGAACGGTTCGTGCGGCGGCGAACAGACACCACGGAGCCGCGGACGCATAGTGCGATCGCCATCCTGGCATTTCCAGCCACTGAACCACGAGGAGAGACCATGTCCAGACTGATGATTGCAATGCTTGTTACCGCCGGGCTGGCGTATGCCGGCGTCAATTCCGCGCAGACGTATGCACCGAAGCCCACGCTCGCCTCGGCGGCGCTGACCAAGGACGGTTACGCGCAGGCGAAGAAGGACGCCGATGCGCAGTACAAGCTCGACAAGGAGAGTTGCGCGTCGCTGAGCGGCAACGCGAAGGACATCTGCATGGCGGAAGCCAAGGGCAAGGACGACGTCGCACGGGCCGAAGCGGCCGCCGCCTACGAGAACACGCCGAAGACGCGCGAGAACGCGCGCGTGGCGCACGCGGAGGCGACCTACAAGGTCAACCTGGAGAAGTGCGACGACCTCGCCGGCAACCGCAAGGATGTCTGCGTGAAGGAAGCCAAGGCCGGCCTCGTGCGGGCCAAGGCCGACGCCAAGGTCGATCGCGTCGCGCTCGACACGCGCAAGGATTCGGCTTCGAAGCAGAACGAGGCGGTCAAGGAAGCCAACGAGGACAAGCGCGACGCGGACTACAAGGTCGCGATCGAGAAGTGCGATGCGCTCGCGGGCCCCGCGAAGGACGCCTGCATCGGCAACGCGAAGGTGCAGTTCGGCAAATCCTGACGCAGACACGAGTCCCCTGGCGCCGGTCGTCCTTGCGGCCGGCGTGAACGATCGGGAATCGCGGCCGGGGTAATATGCCCCGGCCGTTTTTGTGGCGGCACCCGGGACAATCTCCGGCCTCCCCTCGCGCACCCTATCGGGCCGATCGATGCGAACCTTCGGACAGCAAGCCGCCTACGTGATCAAGCAGCCGGGAACGTTCGCCTTGCGCGTGCTGCGCGCGTTTCGGGCAAACCAGGGCCTGCTGCTCGCAGGCGCCGTCGCCTATTACACGCTGCTGTCGATCGTTCCGCTCCTCATCCTGCTGCTGATCGCGCTGTCCAGGATCGTCGATCAGGACGAGCTCCTATCCACGCTGGGCCGTTACCTCGAGTGGCTGATTCCGGGACAATCGCCGGCGGTGATAGGCGAGCTCGCCCGCTTCGTCGAGCACCGCAGCGTCATCGGCTGGGTGCTGCTCGGGACGATGGTGTTCTTCAGCTCCCTCGCCTTCACGGTGCTCGAGAACGCGATGTCGGTCATCTTCGTGCACCGCGTCGTGGCCCGGCGCCGGCATTTCCTCACGTCCGCGCTCCTGCCCTACTGCTACATTGTTTTCCTCGGCGTGGGATTCCTGCTGATGACGCTCGTCTCCGGCTCGCTCCAGGTCATGGGGGCCGAGCGCGTCGACTTCCTCGGCTACACCTGGTCGCTCTCCGGCATGTCGGGCGCGCTGCTCTACCTCGTCGGCGTCGCCGGCGAGGTGCTCGTGGTGACGTCGATCTACCTCGTCATGCCTGTGGGCAGTCTGTCGGTCCGGCACGCCCTGGTGGGCGCCGTCACCGCGACGGTGCTCTGGGAGATCACGCGCCACGTCCTGGTATGGTATTTCGGAACGCTGTCGCAGGTCGCCGTCGTCTACGGTTCGCTGACGACGGCGATTGTCGTGCTGCTGAGCCTCGAGATCGCGGCGGCATTGCTGCTGTTCGGCGCCCAGGTCATCGCCGAGTACGAGCGCATCGGCACCAAGGAGGGGGACCTGGCGCCGCGTGCGTTTCGGACGTGACCGGAACGGGTCAGCGCGCGCAGCAGCAGGACGCCCATGAGACCGGGCGTCGCGCCATTGCCATGCGCGCGTCACAACTTGCGTTGCACGTCCCGCGCCCCGTCGGTAATCACCTCGCCGGTGCTAGAGACGTCCTTGCCGGCGCCCGCCACGGTGTTGCATCCCGAAAGGGCGCTCAGAGGACCGAAGAGCGCGAGGGCCATCAGTACGGTCAGAAGTTTCCTTGCCATGATTTGATTCCTTTTAAACATCATCGCCGTCGGCGGAGACCCGCCATCGCAACGATCCCCTTTTCGTCCGCATCGCGTCTGTACGCTGCCGAACGTGCGGCGCAGGCTTATCGACTTGCGGCGACGACAACAAAAAAACGAGGCCGGACTGCGCCTCGTCTTGCCGCGGACCGGTGCGGGTCCGTCAGCGCCGCCTGCCGCCCAGCACCAGGAGCAGACCGCCCAGCGCGATGCCGCCCACACCGACCCAGATCGGCACGTTCACCGTCTCCTTGTCGGCGACGGACAGAACGAGCGGCCCGATCTTAGCCTCGTGCGTCTCCTTCGTGAAGGAGAAGCCGCCGTAGATCAATCCGAGCACGCCGCCGACGATCAGCGCGATTCCAATCATCTTGATCGGATTCATGGCCGCTTCTCCTCGTCAGAGCGAACGTCGCCCGCTGATGAAATTGATCAGGACCATGACGATGGCGATGACCAGGAGCACATGGATGAATCCGCCCACTGTGTAGGACGTCACCAATCCGAGTGCCCACAGGATGAGCAGTACGACCGCGATGGTATAGAGCATGGAATGCACCTTTTTGGTTGACCGGTTTCCCGGTGGTTGTGTTGCTGCTTCTTCCGGCGACTCTCGAAGAAAGCTTGCTCGTCGCCGCGATCGCCGTCTGTTCGGGAGCGCACAATCCGGCGGCCACGGGCCCATGTTCGCCACCGAACATTTGCGCTGTGGATGGTCTAGAATGCCCGAATGGGACCAAAAACACTGGCGGACGGCGTTGGAATCGCAACGCCCCCCCCCATGCGAGCAAATAATGGCGCGCGCGCCATGGCGCCCTCGCCTCCCGATCCCCATCAGAACCATCTGCTTGCGGCGCTGCCGAAGAGCGACTTCGAGCGCCTCGCACCGCATCTCGAATTGATTTCGATGAAGCTCGGGGACGTTCTCTACGAGTCCGGATCCAAGCTTCAGTACGTCTATTTCCCCACGACGTCCATCGTGTCGCTGCTCTACGTGATGGAGGACGGCGCGTCCGCCGAGATCGCCATCGTCGGCAACGAAGGCATCCTCGGCATTTCGCTGTTCATGGGCGGCGACACCACGCCGAGCCGGGCCATCGTGCAAAGCGCAGGGCACGGCGTGCGGCTCAGGGCTGAATTGCTCAAGAACGAGTTCGGCCGCTTCGGTCCGGCAATGCATCTGCTGCTGAGATATACCCAGGCGCTGATCACCCAGATGGCGCAGACGGCCGTCTGCAACCGGCACCACACGGTCGACCAGCAATTGTGCCGGTGGCTGCTGCTGAGCCTCGACCGCCTGGAGTCGAACGAGCTCACCATGACGCAGGAATTGATCGCCAACATGCTGGGCGTGCGGCGCGAAGGCGTCACCGAGGCCGCGCGCAAGCTGCAGGACGCGTCGTTGATACGCTACCGCCGGGGCAGGATCACCGTACTCGATCGTCCCGGTCTCGAGGCGCGCTCCTGCGAGTGCTACCAGGTGGTCAAGAAGGAGTTCGATCGCCTGCTGCCGTACGGCAACTAGCCCCCAGCCGACTCGTGCGCACCGCGATCCGCGCGGTGCCCTATGTGGGACAGCGCACGGACGACGCAAACGCACGGCAGTATCCTCACTCCGGATGCTGTGCAGGAGTTCCGTGCGCGTCGACGGCATCCGCGTCGGAATCGCTCCCGATTCTCCCGGCGCGAACTGGGCTCGCACCGATGAGGAGTACGCTGGTGCCATCGAAGCAACGCCCGCCCCCAGGCAACAGCCTGATCGAGACGCTGCCCGCAGGCGATCGCCGTCCGTTTCTCGCCGGCTGCGAAACGGTCGAAATCACGTTTGGAGACGTGCTCTACGAACCCGGAGCCCGCCTCACCCATGTGTTTTTCCCGATCCGCAGTTTCATCTCGTTGATCATGCCGGTCGACGCCAAATCCTCGCTCGAGGTCGGACTCGTCGGGAGCAACGGCATGTTCGGGATCCCGCTCGCGCTCGGCGTCGACGTGTCCCCCGTGCGTGCCGTGGTTCAGGGCAGTGGATCCGCGCTGCGGATGGACGCTCCGCGCTTCCGCCGCGAGCTCAGGGCCCGGCCGGCGCTGGAGCGCGGGATGGATCGCTATGCGTTCGTCCAGCTGGTTCAATTCGCGCAGGCGGCGGCCTGCACGCGCTTCCACGTGGTCGAGGCGCGCCTCGCCCGCTGGCTGCTGATGACCCAGGACTGTGCGCATTCGGACACCTTCCACGTGACGCAGGAATTCCTGGCGCTGATGCTCGGGGTGCGCCGAGTCGGCGTCACCAAGGCCGCGACGTCCCTCCAGAAGCGCGGCCTCATCCAATACAGCCGCGGTATCGTCACGGTGCTCGACCGGCGCGGCCTCAAGGCCGCTTCGTGCGGCTGCTACCAGGCGAGCCGGGAGTCGTACGAGCTGATCCTCGGCTAGAGCCACCCACTGCCGTAAGCTACCTCGCCGCGACCTTGCGGATTCGCGCCGCCGACGCGACCTTGGGCGCCTTGGCGAGATACATGGCGAAGTCCGCCTGCCGGATGAGGTCGTGCTGGCTACTGCCGTGCACCGGATAGACGGAGACCCCGATGCTGACCGTCATCGCGATCGAATGATCGTCGACCAGGCACGGCTTGGCCAGGCGCGTGCGAATCTTTCCCGCGACCGCGAGCGCGTGCGCTTCATCGTCGACCTCGGGCAACAGGATGACGAACTCGTCCCCGCCGTAACGGCACGCCGTATCGCCGCCCCGAATGGATGAGCGCAGGCGCTCCGCCACCTGCTGCAGCAGCCGGTCCCCGGCAGCGTGCCCCAATCGATCGTTGATGTCCTTGAACCGGTCGAGGTCGAGAAAGAGCAGCGCCAGATGCCTGTGCTGCCGTTTCGCCCGGGCGAGGGCCTGATCCAGCCTGTCCAGCAACAGGATCCGGTTCGGGAGGCCGGTGAGCTCGTCGTGATGCGCGAGGTGACGCACTCTTGCCACGTCCTGCGCCTGCCGAGACCGCGAGCTCCCTCAGCCGCGCGTTGGCGTCCACGAGCAGCGACAGCTGCCGGCGCACGACGATCGACTGTCTCCGGCTCGACACCAGCGCCGCTCGGAGCGCCTCGGTGACCGCGAGCGCCTGCTGCAATCGCCGCGGCGCGGGGTTCGCGGGGATGTGGTGCGCGGCGCGAAAGCGCGCCATCCCCCGGAGGGAGGTTGCACCGCTGGTTCGATGGGCTTCACTTCCCTGGGCGGGCGCGCAGGGTCCTGCATCGGTCGAATCTTCGGGAGGTTCTTCCATTCGGCGCCGGAAGATCTGCTCGAAGTCGGCGACCAGGCGCTCGGCCTCGCCGCGCGTGGAGCCATCGATCCGCTGGAACTGGCCGATCAGACGCTCGCGATTCCACGCGGGCAACGAACACGTGGCATCGACCATCGTCCGCTGCGACTGTTCGGAAGACGACTCGAATCGGGGCACGTCGACTTCCGGCTGCGGATCGCGCATATCACCGGCTCCTCGGGTTGGGTCGAGAAGGCTAGCGCATGCTCGATCGACCAGTCTGTTCGGTACCGTACATAAGCCGTGGGGCCGGCAACGCGACCGCCGGTGCCCGCTCCGGGCCACCGCGCGGCCGCGCCGCCCCGGTCAGCTGCGAGGAGTAGCGGGTGCCGGAACGACGACGACCGTGTCGCCGCCGGTCCTGCCCTTTTCGCCCTTGGCTCCGTCCGCGCCCATCATTCCGGTCGAGCCGGTCATCCCGGTCGAGCCGGTCGCGCCCGTCGCACCCGTGGCGCCGGTGTCGCCCTTTTCGGCGGGAGCGCCCGTTGCGCCTTGCGGTCCGGCCGGGCCCGGGACGGGCACTGTCACGACAGCCGGGGGCGCCGCCGGCACGACCACGGTCGGACGGTCACACGCGCTCAACGTCAGCGCGGACAATGCTGCTGCAATTGCAATCGAATATCTCATGAGATTCTTCCTAGGATTCGAACATGGGCCGCGCGCGGTATTGCGCGCGGCAGGCATACGGTCGAGGAACGACTTGCCCGCCGATGGTACGTGGGCGCGGCCTTCCTATCCGTGCGTTGCCGCGCTTACCGAACCGAGAGCGGAGCGCTGCTTCACGCCGCGATGGCCGGCGCGCTCTGGCGATACCGCACGTCGGCCAGGAGGCGCGCCATTTCCTGCTTGACGACGGCGTAGCACTCGCAGGCGCCGGCTTCGAGCCCGCGGCGCTCGAGCACGGCGATGTGGCCGCGGCGATATCGGACGATGCCGGCGCGCTGCAAATTTCCGGCCGCCTGCGTGATGCTTTCCCGGCGCACGCCGAGCGCGCCGGCGACCAGTTCCTGCGTCATGACCAACTCGTTGGAAGGCAGTCGGTCCAAAGTCAGCAGGAGCCACCGGCAAAGCTGCTGCTCGACGGAGTGATGCCTGTTGCACGCCGCCGTCTGGCACATCTGCGTCAACAGCGCCTGGGTGTAGCGCAGCAACAACTGCTGCATCAGGCCGCCGCGGTCGAATTCCGCTTTCAGCAACCTGCCCGGCAACCGGTAGGCGTGACCTGCGGTCTGCACGGCGGCCGAGCTCGGCGTCGTATCGCCGCCCATGAACAGCGAAATCCCTAACATGCCCTCGTTGCCGACCCCCGCGATTTCAGCGGACGCCCCCGACTCCAGGACGTAGAGCAGCGACACGATGGCGGTCGTGGGGAAATAGACGTGACGCAATTGCTCGCCCGGCTCGTAGAGCGTCTCCCCAAGCAACAGCGGGACCCGTTCCAGATGCGGGGCGAGACGACCGAACTCCACCGCGGGCAACGCCGCGATCAGATGGTTCCGGCTGGGACTGTCCTGCGACGCCATGGCGAGTGATCGAGCGGTCGCTGCCGCGACTACGCGATGAGCTCCACGCCGATGCCTCGATAACCGGTGAAGCGGCACGCCTGGTTGAACATCGGCTCTCCACTCACGCGGAACTTCTGCTCCGAGCCGTCGCCGTTGACGCGGCTCAGCAGGAAGTCCAGGAACGGCTGCCGGTCGGCGATCTTCGCGCACAGCAATTGACGCTCCGCCTCGTTCCAGCCCGTGTTGCCGGCCTCGCTCGCTTCTCCCGCGAGAGTGGACACCCGGATGCCGAGCATTTCCAGCACCGGGCCTGAAACCTTCGTGAAATTTCCCGTGTCGTCCTGCTCCCAATACCAATCGGAGGCGAGCTCGGTCAGGCTTCGATAGCGCGCTTCGCTCTCGCGGAGCTCGGCGGTGCGTTCCTCAACGGTCTGTTCCAGTACCTTGTTGAATCCATCGAGCCGCTTGTACAGCAGACGCACCTCCAGCATGTTGTGGATGCGCGTCTTGACTTCGACGAGGTCGAACGGCTTGCTGATGAAATCCTTGGCCCCGGCCTGCAGGGCGCGCAGCTTGTGTCCGGGTTGCGCCGTGAGCACGATGACCGGCAGGTAGCCGTCCGCGACATTCGTCTTGAGGCCTTCGATCACCTGGAAACCGTCGAGGCCCGGCATCTGGAGGTCGAGCAGGATCAGGTCGTAGCAATTCTTGCGGTGGAGCGCGCAGACCTCGAGGGGATTCATCGTGGACGTCACGCGCGTGTAGCCGGCATCGTGCAAGAGCTGCGTGAGCAGACTCACGTTGGGTTCCTGGTCGTCGACGATCAGGATGCGGGCGTCGAGGATCTCCCGCGGATCAAGCACCACGTTTCGTCTCCGGGTCGATGCGGGCCGTATTTGTCTTCGCAAACTTGAGGGCGACATCCAGTGTGTCCATGAACTCGGCGACCTTGATGGGCTTGGTGAGATAGCGGAAGAAGCCGGCCTGCAGGCCTCTCTCGATGTCGCGTGGGATCGCATTGGCGGAAAGCGCGACCACCGGGATGTGCGCGGTTGCCCGGTCGTTCGCCAGAATGCGGAGCGCCGCGATGCCGCTGATGCCCGGCAGGTTGATGTCCATCAGGATCACGTCCGGCCGGGCGGCGCGGGCGATCTCGATGCCGCGGTCGCCGTCCCTGGCGCTCAGCAGACGAATGTCGGGCCGGCGCGCGATGAGGTCTTCGACCAGCATCAGATTGGCGGGATTGTCCTCGACGTACAGCAACGTGGCGATCTCCTGGTCGGCGAGGACCTGCGTTCGCACGGCGGGCAGGGGTCGGGCCGAGCCGGCGGCCAGCTGCGGCTCCGTCGTCAGCTTCAACTCGATCCAGAACACGCTGCCCTTCCCTACGGTGCTTTCCACGCCGATGACGCCGCCCATCAACTCGATCAGCCGCTTGCACACCACGAGGCCGATGCCTGTTCCCTGCTCGGCGGTCGCCTCCTGTCCCAGCCGGTTGAACGGCTGGAAGAGCTGCGTCAGCTGCTCCGGCGTCAAGCCGGCGCCGGTATCCGTGACGCTGACTCGAATGCGTCCCGGGTTGCGTGCGTCGCAGTCGACGACGACCGAACCGTCGGCCCTGTTGTACTTGATGGCGTTGGTGAGCAGGTTGATGAGAACCTGCTTTACCCGCGTTCGGTCGCCCTTGACGTAAAGCGGGACATCGATCCGGGGAAAGACCACGCGGATGCCACGCGTTTGCGCTTGCGGCTCGATCATCGTCTGGCATTCGCGCATGATCTCCGGCAGCGAGCTCGGCTCCAGCGACAGCGACAGCTTCCCGGATTCGATCAGCGCGAGATCGAGGATTTCGTTGATCAATTCCAGCAGGTACCACCCCGCCTGCAGGATCTGGTCGATGCTTCGTTTCTGCGAGACGGTCGGCGCCGGCGCGCCCGATTCCATGAGCTGGGCGAAACCGAGAATCGCGCTCAACGGCGTGCGGAGCTCGTGGCTCATGCTGGAAAGGAAATCCGACTTCGCGAGGTTGGCCTTTTCCGCGACGGCCATGGCCTGGTGCAGCTCCAGCTCGACCTGCTTCCGCACCGAATTGTCGGTGCCGATCAGCAGGTAGCCGATGATGTCGCCGTAATCGTCGCGCAGCGCCGTGATCGACACGATGGCGGGAAAGCGGCTGCCGTCCTTGCGGATATACGTCAGCTCGTAGATGTCTTCGATGCCGCGCGAAGCCTTGAAGCTCAAGGCGTCGAAGCCCGGCGCGATGGTGGTGGCAAGCTCCAGGCTCAGGGCCTCGGCGCGCGCCATCACCTCCTGCCGATCGTGCATGTCGCTGGGGCTGATCCGGTTCACGACCTCGGATGCCGCGTAGCCGAGCATGCGCTCGGCCCCGATGTTGAACAGCTGAATGATGCCTTTCTCGTCGGTGGCGATGATCGAGAAATTGGCGCTGGTGAGAATCGAGTTCTCCAGTGCCCCTGTCTTGAGCAACGTCTCCTGGCGGCTCACCTCGGCGCTGCCGTCGGCCTTGCCGGAAATTTCGGCAACGAGGGAATCGCCAGCTTGTTCGAGCATGAGGGCCTAAGGAGCGTACGTACAGCGATGGACGAGCGAATGCCGCAATGGCGGTCGAGCATTGTCGCCGCCGGCTTCGAGAAGGTCTGTACGCCAGCGCACACAGAGGCGAGGGGCCGATGCGCATGCACCGGTCCCTCGCGTCATGACTTCGCCGTATGGCGCAGGCCGCAGGGACTAGCCCTTCTGCTTGCGCTCTTCTTCGTCGGCTTGCTTCTTCTTGTCTTCCTTGTCCTTGCGCGCCGCCTTCGCGTCGGGCGATTCCGCGACGGGCCTCGCTGCCCGGGGTTCCGGCGCCGGCGGCCTGGCTGCCGCGACCGGCGGCGCAACGCGTTCAGGCTGCTTCGCCGCGGGAACGGGCTCCGAGCTCGCCGGTGCTCCAGCGGGCCGGCGCTCCGCTTGCCTTGCGACAGGAGTCGTCGGCTCGGCCTGCGCCGGCGTCACCACTCGCGGCTGGGCCGATCGTTGCGGCGGCGGGACCGGAGCCGCCATTTGCGTCTGAGCCGGCGGAGCCGGTGCCGCGGCTTGCGGAGCGGACGGCGGCCGTCCGGCGGCAGCAGCTCGCGCACGCTGCTCTTCCTGCTGCTGCACCTGCTTGGCACGCTGCTCGGTCTTGCCCGTTTGCTCTGCCTGCACAGGCGGCCGCGCGACCGGCGCGGGCGCCGCAGCTTGCTTGGCACGCTGCTCGGCGTTGCCCGTTTGCTCTGCCTGGACGGGCGGCCGCGCGACCGGCGCGGGCGCCGCAGCTTGCGGTGCGGACGGCGGCCGTGCCGCAGAACGCACACGCTGCGCTTCCTGCTGCTGCGCTGCTCCTGCTTCGCGCGCTGCTCGTCGCTGCGCTCCTTGTCCTTGGCGGTTTGCGGCGCCGTGGCGGTGGGCTCTGCCGCTGCGGGCGGACGTCCGGCGACTTGCGGCCGGGTCGGTGGCGCAGTGGATTGCGGCTGCGTCGTCGGCGTGCCCGGGACGGCGACCCTCGCCGGCGAAGGCGGCGATGCAGCGGGCGTTCTTCCTTCTTCGCCCTTGCCGCGACCTTCGGGTCGACTGGCCGCCGTCGCTGCTGGCGGGAGTGCTGTCGGAGCCGCGGCCTTCGGCTGGGCGGCGATCACCCTGACGGCCGCCGGCCGTCGCGGCACGATCCGGCTTCAATTGCTTGCGCTCGGCGTCTTCGAGCGGCTTGCCCGGCGTGGCGGCAAGTTGCTGCTGCTGGGCCGCGAATCCCGCCCGCGGCGCGGGCGGCGCCGTATGCGCGACGACCGGACGTTCGACCGCACGTGCAGGCGGCTTCTCGCGTTGGGCGGCCGCGCCGCGTACGCTCGTTTGCGTCGGCGCCACGGCCGCGACCGCCGCGACCGGAGCGCTGGCGACCATCGCCTGCGTCACGCGGACGGCCGACCGATTCACCGGCTGCGACTGGACGAACGCGGTGGTCGGCACGGCGACGATGGCCCCCGGCACCTGGCGGTTGACGTAGGTGACGTTGGTCACGTTCGTGTTGTTGTAGTAGTTGTTGATCACGGTGGTGTTGATGACCGTGTTGCTCACGTTCACGTTCTCGAAGTAGCGCCGGCTGACCGGATAGGACGGCCGGTACACTTCGCGCGGGCCGAGCGGGAACCAGGCGATGCCGCCGACGTTGCCGGTCGAGATCGCGAGCGAGAAGTTGCTGCCGCCGACGAACGCGACCAGCGCCGGGGCATAGTAGGCGCGCGAGCGCACCGGTCCCGGGATCCAGCCCCACGTTCCGCGCACGGAAGCCCAACGGCCGTAGTGAGAAACGGCGAAGCCCCAAGGCGCGTCGTCCACCCACGTCCAGCCCCAAGGATCGACCCAGGCCCAGTGGCCGTCACGGTAGGGCGCCCAGCCCGCTTCCACTCGGTTCGGGAACCAGACGTTCCCGTACGTCGCGTCGGCGCGCCACGTGCCGTTCGTGTCGAGATCCTGGTAGCCGATCACGTCCGGGGAAACATAACGCGCGGAAATCGAGGTGTCGTAGCCGCGGTCGCGATCGATCGCCCAGCGATCGAAATCGTCCAGTCCCGCCACGGCGAGCGGCTCGTACTCGCGCAGCCCGGTGCCCGTGAAGCGATACGGTTGCCGTGCGTCGATCACGTACGACGCGCCCTCCCCGTACACCTCGCCCTGGCCCTTGCGCACGTAGACGCTCGTCGCGTTGCCTTCGGCGTCCACCATGAGCCGGTATTCGCCGGGCTGACGCACCGTGAAGGCGAGGTTCGGGGTGTCGATCTCGATGACCTGATTGGGATCGAGCCTGCGCACGCGCACGTTCAACGTGCCTTGCGTCAATTGGAGCTGCGTGATGCTGTCGTCCAGATTCAGCACCGCGACGCTGGTGGCGTCGTTCATCCGGATCATCGCGCCGCCGATCTGTACCTCGGCCCGCGCACCCGCGTCCGCCCAAAGGCGGTCGCCGGTGGTCAGCGGCCGATTGATCGTCGCCTGGACCCAGTCCTCTTCGCCGGCGGGAGAGAAGCTGACCGCGCCGCTCGTGTAGCCGAGACGCGCCACGCGCGACGGCGGGTCGGCGCTCGCGAATCCGCTGACGGCAAGGAGTGCCATGCCCGCGACGGCCGCGAAAGTGCGCAAACGAGTGTGTAATTTATTCATATCGATCCTCGCGAAAGAGTTCGCAATCGGGGTAGTGGCGCTACAACGCTTCGTGCGGTCGTTACGATGACCGCAAGCGCGACGAATCTTCGAGTCGGCGCCATTTGTTACGCCCGGTTACAACATTGGGAGCGAGCATGAGCGGCCTTGCGTACGCAGTCCGTTCGGTAGCGCACGGTTCCCGTGCGACCTTCGCCTAAGTGTGCCATCGAACGGACCCCCGCACCCGGCCGGCCTACGCTGCCCGAACTCAAAGGAGAAGCCATGAAGTCCAATACGCTCGTCACCATGTCCTTGCTGTTCGCCGGTGCCGCGCTCCTCGGCGCTTGCGCCGGCGCGGATCCGACCTACCAATACGAGAACAGCAACTCTCGCTACGACCACGGCGCCCCCCGCTACGACAGCGGCGGCACCGGATACCGCTACGGCTCGACGCGCTCCTACGAGGGCTACTACGGCGTCGTCGACGCGATCGACTCGCCCCGGCGCGCAAACGGCGACAACGCGGTCGCCGGCACGATCATCGGCGGCATCGTCGGCGGCGTGATCGGTCACCAGATCGGGGGCGGCACCGGCAACACGGTGGCGACCGTCGCGGGCGCGG
This sequence comes from uncultured beta proteobacterium, assembly GCA_963724545.1. Classification (GTDB taxonomy): domain Bacteria; phylum Pseudomonadota; class Gammaproteobacteria; order Burkholderiales; family Casimicrobiaceae; genus CAIWHR01. The sequence continues at coordinate 133,891 of CAVRVC010000020.1, read as the reverse complement.
TCGGCGGAGCCGCCATCGGGCACGAGATCGGCCAGAACGACGCGGACCGGGACCTCTATCGCGTGCGCATCCGTTTCGACAACGGCGACTATCAGACGGTGTCCCAGGCCGACATCGGCCGCCTGCGCGTCGGCGACAGCGTGCGCATCGAAAACGGACAGGCGTACCGCTATTGAGCCCTTGCGGCCGTTGCCGCAAGTCCGCTCGCGAAGCTTTGCAGCGTCCGGCAATCTCGCCGGACGCGTGATCGACGAAGGAATTCCAACATGAACTGGGACATGATCAAAGGCAACTGGAAGCAATTCAAGGGCAACGTGCACACGCAGTGGGGCAAGCTCACCGACGATCACCTCGACGTCATCGCCGGCAAGCGCGAGGTCCTGAGCGGCAAGATTCAGGAAGCCTACGGCATCACGAAGGACGAAGCCGAAAAGCAGGTCGCTGCCTTCGAAGCGCAGCACAAGGATTACCGGCCGTCCACGCCGCTCTAGCCTGCGGCGCCACGCCGCACCGGCGAGACGCGCGGAGGCGCCGGATCGGTCTCCGCGCCAGTCTGTGTGGGATAGCGCACAGACGTCCTTCGGTCCGCGCACCATGCTTCATTCATTGGCGCGACGTGCGGATATCTCCAGTCGTAGCGTTGATCACCCGTTGCCGGCCACACCGGCACTTAGCCCATCCCCGTGCAACGCCGACGGCATGTTTCGCATAAAGGAAATTTCATGACCAACATCACCCGCAAGCTGGCGACACTGGCCGGAATTCTGTTCGTGACCATGGCACTTGGCTGCGCTTCGACAGCCAAGCAGGAAGGCACGGGCGAATACGTGGACGACACGGTCATCACGGGCAAGGTCAAGTCGGCCATCCTGAACGAGCCCACGCTGAAGTCCGCCGAGATCAACGTCGAGACGTTCAAGGGCGTCGTGCAGCTCAGCGGATTCGTGAGCAGCGCCGCGAACGAAAACACGGCGATGCAGGTCGCGCGCAGCGTCGGCGGCGTCAGGTCCGTCAAGAACGACATGCGCTTGAAGTAACCAGAACCGCGTCCCGCGCCGGGGCCGCCTCGCGGCGACCCGCGGCCGCGGCCGACCCATGCCGCCAACGACCGTGACGACCGAGTTCGTGGCCGTGGCGCCCGATTCGTCGGGAATCGCGTCCGCGGCGGTGACGCCCGTGTTGCCGGTCGGAGCGACGCCCCACGGCCGCGGCATCGCGGTCACGATTCTTGCGTTGATCGCCGTCGTCGCCGCTCTCGAGGTGGCACAGATGTTCTTCGTTTCACTCCTGCTGGGCATCATCGTCGCATACACGCTGAATCCGCTCGTGGCGTATCTCGAGCGAATCCGGATTCCGCGGGCAGTCGGTGCGATCCTCGTTATGGCGGGCGTGGTGGGTGCGCTGGGATTCGGCGCTTATTCGCTCCGCGGGCAGGTGCAGTCGATCATCGAGCAGCTGCCGGAGGCAACGCGCACCTTCTCGGCGGCGGTGGCGCGATTGCGCACCATGCCCGGCGGCAACCTGCAAAAGGTGCAGAACGCCGCTGCCGAGGTCGAGAAGGCGACGACGCAGGGAGCAGCCACGGCTCCGACCCCCAGGCAGGCGCCGACGCACGTCGTGGTCGACCAGCCCGGGCTCAAGCTCAACAACCTGCTTTTCGCGGGCTCCCTGGGCGCGCTCGGCGCACTGGGCCAGACGATCACGGTGCTGTTCCTGGCATTCTTCCTGCTGCTGGGCGGAGACATGTTCAGGCGCAAGATGGTGCGCTTGACCGGCCCGACGCTCTCGCACAAGAAGATCACCGTGCAGATCCTCGACGACATCAACGATTCGATCCAGAAGTACCTGTTCATGCTGCTGGCGACGAACACGCTGGTCGCCATCCTCGCCTGGATCGCCCTGCGCTGGATCGGCCTCGAAAATGCCGGAGCCTGGGCGGTCGCTTCCGGCCTGCTGCACGTCATCCCCTATTTCGGTCCCGGCGTCACCGCCGCCGTCATCGCGATGGCCACGTTCATGCAGTTCGACTCCTTCTCGATGGCGTTTCTCGCGTTCGGCGTTTCGCTCGCCATCGCCACCTTCGTGGGGACCTTCGTCACGACCTGGATGACCGGGCGGATAGCGAAGATGAACGCAGCCGCGATCTTCGTCTCGCTTCTCTTCTGGGGCTGGCTCTGGGGAATCTGGGGAATGCTGCTCGGCATCCCGATTGTCGTCATCTGCAAGGTGGTCTCCGAGCACGTCGAGGCACTGCAGCCCGTGGGCGAGCTGCTTGGAGACTAGCCGCAGGCAGGGTGCCGGCGCATGACGTACTGCATCGGCGTGATGCTCGACACCGGGATGATCTTCGCCTCGGACTCGCGCACGAATGCCGGCATGGACAACGTCGCCCGCTTCTGCAAGATGACCGTGTTCGAGCGCCGCGGCGACCGCGTCATCGTCCTGCTGAGCTCGGGCAACCTCGCCGGAACGCAGGCCGTGATCGGCGTGCTGAACCAGCGCTGCGACGCCGGCGAGGCCACCGCCAATCTGTGGGGCGCGCGGACGATGTTCGACGTCGCGACGCTGGTCGCCGATGCGATGCGCGACATCGAGCGGCGCGACGGCCCGTACTTGCAGGAGAACGAGGTCGGCTTCAATGCGTCGTTCATCGTCGGCGGTCAGATCGGCGGCGAGCCCGTGCGGCTGTTCCGGATCTACGCGGAGGGCAACTTCATCGAGGCGGGAATCGACACGCCCTACTTCCAGACCGGTGAAACCAAATACGGCAAGCCGATCATCGACCGCGTGATCACCCGCAGCACGCCGCTTGCGGACGCAACGAAGTGCGTCCTCGTCTCCTTCGACTCGACGATGCGCAGCAACCTCTCCGTGGGCATGCCGATCGACCTCATCTGCTACGAGCGGGACAGCCTCGAGGTGTCGAAGCGGCGACGGTTCGAAGACGGGGACCTCTATTTCGCCGCGCTCAGTCACGACTGGAGCGAAGGCACGCGGCAGGTGTTCCGCCAGCTGCCCGAGCTGCGCTGGTGACGGGCAGCCGATGGACGCCTTCCTCGTCACCTGCGAACACGGCGGCAACCGGATACCCGCGCTCTGCCGGGACCTGTTTCCGGGGCAACGGGCACTGCTCGACTCGCACCGCGGATACGACGCCGGGGCGCTGGTGATGGCAAAGGCGCTGGCGCGCGCACTCGCGGCGCCGCTCGTGAGCTCGACCGTGAGCCGCCTCGTGATCGACCTCAATCGCTCGATCGGCCATCCGCAGCTCTGGTCGGCCGCCACACGCGCCGCGCCGCGAAGCCTCCGCGCGTGGATCCTCGAGCAGCACTACCGGCCGTATCGCGCCGAAGTCCTGCGTCGGGTGAGACAAGCCGTCACACGCGGTCGCCGCGTGATCCACATTTCGTCGCACAGCTTCACTCCGGTCCTCGATGGCGTCGTGCGGCGAGCGGACGTGGGCCTGCTGTACGACCCGGCCCGAACCGGCGAGGCGGAGCTTTGCGCCCGCTGGAAGGCGTCGCTCGCGCTCGTCGCGCCGCAGCTCCGCGTACGCCGCAACTATCCCTACGCCGGCAAGGGCGACGGCCTGACCTCGACCCTGCGCGCCGGGTTTCCGCAGCACGCCTACTCGGCGTCGAGCTCGAGATCAACCAGACCATCGTCCTCGCTGCGGGACGTTGCTTCGCGGCGCTGCGCCGCGCGCTCATCGATGCGTTGCGCATGGCCGTGCGCGGCCACGCGTCGCGATAACCGGAGACCCCTGATGCAGATTCGCGTCGGTTTCGAAATGATCTACGAATGCCCGCAGCCCACCCCGATGATCCTGAACGTCAACGTTCACTTCACGCGCGTCTCCGACCTCGTCGGCCGCGACGACCTCGCGGTCGACCCGCCGGTGCCCATGGCGGCCTATCGCGACAGCTTCGGCAACTGGTGCACGCGCATCGTCGCGCCGACGGGCCGCACGCGCGTCTCCGCGGACGCGGTGGTACGCGATTCCGGCGCGCCCGACGCGATTCGGCGCGAGGCGCAGCAGGTTCCCGTGCAGAATCTGCCCGAGGAAACCCTGCTCTTCCTCCTCGGCAGCCGGTATTGCGAAACCGATCGCCTGTCCGAGACGGCCTGGAGCCTGTTCGGTCAGGCGCCGACGGGATGGGACCGCGTGCAGGCGATCTGCGACTACGTCCACCGCCACATCACCTTCGGCTACGAGCACGCCCGGATGACGAGATCGGCGCTCGAAGCGTTCCACGACCGGACCGGCGTCTGCCGCGACTACGCGCACCTCGCCATCGCGTTCTGCCGGTGCATGAACATCCCTGCGCGCTACTGCACCGGCTACCTGGGCGACATAGGCATTCCGCCGCCGCACGGCGTGATGGACTTCGCCGCGTGGTTCGAGGTGTTCCTCGACGGGCACTGGCACACCTTCGACGCGCGCAACAACGAGCCGCGCATCGGGCGCGTGCTGATCGCGCGCGGCCGCGACGCCTCGGACGTCGCGATCAGCAGCACGTTCGGCCCCAACCGGTTGACGACCTTCAGGGTATGGACCGACGAAGTCGGGGCCGGCCTGCCCGCCGCAGGGACGCGCGAGGCCATTGCGACGCCCGCCTGGCAGGCTAGTGTACGGCACCGAACAGAGAGTCGCCCGGCAAGCTGATATAGGTCGCAGCATGACCGGTCTCATGCGCAAGCATCCGCATCTCGATTCATCGCACGAGCGGAGCCCCCTCGACAATCGTCTGCTCGGGGCGCTCCCCGACATCGCCTTTGCAAGGCTCCGGCCCGATCTGGAGTCCGTTGAACTGCACCTCGGCGGTGTGCTCTACGAGCCCGGCAGTCTGCTGCGACACGTCTACTTTCCTACGTCTGCCATTGTTTCGCTGCTCTACGTCATGAACGATGGAGGTTCCGCCGAAATAGCGGTGGTCGGCAACGATGGCTTGGTCGGCTTGTCTCTCTTCCTGGGCGGCGGGACCACCTCCAGCCGGGCCATCGTCCAGAATGCGGGCGCCGCGTACCGCATCGGCGTTCCGGCGTTCATGGCCGAGTTCGAACGCCATGGCGAGCTGCACCTGCTGCTCCTTCGCTACACGCAGGCGCTCCTCACGCAAATGGTGCAGACGGCCGCGTGCAACCGGCATCATGCGATCGACCGGCAGTTCTGCCGGTGGCTCCTCCTCAGCCTCGATCGACTCCCCTCCAATCAGCTGACGATGACCGAGAAGCTGATCGCCAACATGCTCGGGTTGACCGTCGCGAAAGTCATGACGCTGGCCGACGAGCTGCAGGCGCTCGGTCTGCTGACGCACAAGGGCGGCCAGATCAAGGTGCTCGACCGGCCGGGTCTCGAGAAGAAGTCCTGCGAATGCTATGGCGTCGTGAAAGCGGAAACGGATCGTCTGCTCCCGCAAAGGGACGTTCTGTTGCCGGCCGCGTAGCGGCCCATGACCCGCATGAAGGCGTCGCGGCCGCGCGGGAGCATCGTCGCCGGTTCGGTCTACCGGGATCTGTGGGATTCGAGCCTCGACGCGTGCTTTCTCCTCAACTGCGAGCGGGACGATTCGGGGCGCATCACCGATTTCGTCTTCGTCGACATGAACCCGCGCGGCGCGGCCGCCCTCGGACTCGCCAAGGAGGCCGCCGTCGGGAGGCGGCTGTGCGAAGTGGTCCCCATCCAGCGCGGCGGCGCGTTGCACAGCCGATACGTGAAGGTCGCGGAGTCGGGCACGACCCTCGACGAAGAGTGCGAGCTCAACCTCGCGGAGATCGACGCGCGCTGGATCCGCCAGCAGGTCATGGCCACGCCCAGCGGCATCGCAATCATCGCGCGCGACATTTCGGCGCGCAAGATGGAGGAGCTCGAAAACCGGCAGCGCGGCGTTTTCCTGCGAGCGCTGGTCGACTCGCTGCCGGTGCTGATCTCCGTGAAGAGCGTCCGGCCCCGGGACTTCGGCGATGTCGTCGTCTGGAATCGGGCCGCCGAGCGCATCACGGGCTACACGGCGGACGAAGTGGCCGACCGCACGATCGGTGCAGCCGTGCCCCCGGAAATCGATTCCGCCATGGATCCGCACGACGCTGGCGCACCCGGCGTGCGACCGTCCGGCGAGACGGCCTTCACGTTCGTCACCCGGGATGGCGCAGCGCGCGAGTTGCGCACCGTCGCGGTTCAATTGCCGGATCGATACGGCGAGCCGGAGTTCGTCCTGGGCATCGCCGACGACGTCACCGAGCTCGCGGCAGCGCGAAAACAGCTGGAGCAGCATGCCAATCACGACGCGCTGACGGGACTTCCCAACCGCCGTCTGTTCATGGATCGCCTGACGCATGCGCTGGAACGCGGCGCCCGCTCGGCACAGGGGCTCGCGCTCCTGTTCGTCGATCTCGACAACTTCAAAGGAGTGAACGATCGTTTGGGCCACACCGTCGGTGACGCGCTGCTGCAGGAGGTCGGCAGTCGCCTCTCCCGCAGCGCGCGGACGGTCGACACCGTGTGTCGCCTGAGCGGCGACGAGTTCACCGTCGTCATGGAGGATGCGGGATCCGCGTGCCGGCACGAGGCGGGCATCGTCGCTGCGCGAATCCTCGACGCCGTCAACAGGCCGTTCGTGCTGGGCGGCAACACGATCAAGGTCACCGCAAGCGTCGGGATCAGTCTCTGCCCGGCCGATGGAACCGGCGCCGACGCGCTCATCCGTCATGCGGACAACGCGCTCTACCGGGCCAAGGCATTGGGGAAGAACACGTACCAGTACTTCTCCGCATTGCCTGACAGCGGTGGGCGCGCCGTCGGCGCCCGGCATTCGGAACACGCCGGCGGCCAAAGCGTCCAACAGATGCGAGAAGGCATTACGCTAGCGTCATCTTTGTCGAATCCGATCCCGACCGGACCGACGGAAACAGGGATCCTTTGATGTGAAGGCGAGCAAGCGAAAGATTTTCGGCCGATTGCCCGCCGTTGCGGCGCGCTTCGGCCTTGCCGGCGCAACCCGCAGATACGCCGACGGAGAGCCGCCGCTGCGGTCGGAGCTCTTCAGCGCCGACCAGATGGAGCAGCACGGCAAGAACCTCGCCGCCGCGCACATCCTGGCTTCCGGGCGCGCCCCCGATCGGCTCCTCGCGCGGCTCGCTGACAACGAAAGCATCCTGCTGGAAGTCCGCGACCTGATGGCGGCGGCCGTCGCCGCCAGTCGCAGGATCACGCCCGCCGCCGAGTGGCTGCTCGACAATTTCTATCTGGTCGAGGAGCAGATCCGCACGGCGAAGCGGCACCTTCCCAAGGGATACAGCCGCGAGCTTCCGCGCCTCGCGCAGGGGCCATCGGCCTTCCTGCCGCGCGTCTACGACATCGCATTCGAGGCGATTTCGCATGGCGACGGCAGGGTCGACGCCGAAACGCTATCGCGATTCGTGGCGGCATACCAGACGGTAACGCCGCTCAAGGTCGGCGAGCTGTGGGCCATTCCCATCATGCTGAGGCTGGCGCTGATCGAGAATCTGCGTCGCGTCGGTGTCAGCATCGCCGCCGGCACGATCGAGCGCAACCGTGCCGCCGGCTGGGCCGACCGGATGATCCACGTCGCCACGCACGATCCGAAGGGCCTCATCGTCGTGATCGCGGACATGGCGCGATCGAACCCGCCGCTCGTGAGCCCGTTCGTCGCCGAGCTCGCGCGTCGATTGCAGGGGCACAGCGCCGCACTGGCGCTGCCGCTCACCTGGATCGAGCAATGCCTGTCCGAATCCGGCTTGTCGATCGAGCAGCTCGTGCAGGCCGGCACGCAGGAACAGGCCGCCGTCCAGGTTTCGATCAGCAACACGATCGGCAGCCTCCGGTTTCTCGGATCGATGGACTGGCGGGAGTTCGTCGAATCGATGAGCGTCGTCGAGATGAAGCTGCGCGAAGATCCGGGCGGGCATTACGGCCGCATGGACTTCGCGACCCGCGACCGGTATCGGCACGTCGTGGAGGAGATCGCCAAAGGCACCCGTCTGTCCGAAAGCGAAGTCGCGCGGAAGGCGATCCAGCTGGCGCACGAGGGCACCGGCACCGGCAAGGGCGGCGGTGACGAACGCACGCGCCACGTCGGGTTCTATCTGATCGGCAAGGGCCGGCCCCGTCTGGAGCGGGCGGCCGAAAGCCGCAAATCCCCGCTCGAGGCGCTCCGCCGGGTGGCGCAACGGGTCCCGCTGCCGCTCTATCTCGGTTCGATCGCGTTGATCACCGTGACGCTGACGGCAACGCTCCTCGCGAAGGCGGAGGCCGACGGCGTGGCCGGAGCTCCGCTCGCGCTACTGGGCGTCCTCCTGCTGCTCGCCGCGAGCCAGCTCGCCGTGGGAATGGTGAACTGGCTCGCGACGCTGGCGGTGACGCCTCGCCCGCTTCCCCGGATGGACTTCTCGAAGGGGCTGCCGCCGCAATCGCGCACGCTGGTGGTGGTTCCCACGCTCCTCACCGGCGCCGAGGGCATCGAGAATCTCGTCGAAGCGCTGGAAGTCCGCTTCCTCGCCAACCGCGACGACAACCTGCATTTCGGCCTGCTGACCGATTTTGCCGACGCGCCCGCGGAAACGATGCCCTCGGACGAGTCGCTGCTGGCGCTCGCGCGGAAGGGCATCGAGGACCTGAACGAGAAGTACGGTGCAGCGCCGAATGCGACGCTGAGCGGCGCCACCGGCGGCTCCTTCTTTCTCTTTCACCGTCCGCGCCTGTGGAATGCCCGGGAAGGCGTGTGGATGGGTCAGGAGCGCAAGCGCGGCAAGCTCGCGGACCTCAATGCCCTCCTGCGCGGCAGCGGGAACGACCGGTTTTCGCTCGTCGTCGGACGGACCGCCGCACTGTCGAGCGTGAAATACGTGATCACGCTCGACACCGACACGCAGCTGCCGCGCGAGTCGGCGCGACAGTTCGTCGGCGTGATGGCGCACCCGCTCAACCGTCCTCGCTTCGACAAGCGGGAGGGAAGCGGTCTGGTGATCGACGGGTACGGGATCCTGCAACCGCGAGTCGGCATCAGCCTGCCGGGCGCGAACCGCTCGTGGTATGCGCGTCTGCACGGCGGCGACCCGGGAATCGACCCTTACACGCGCGCCGTCTCGGACGTCTATCAGGACCTGTTCCACGAGGGCTCGTTCATCGGCAAGGGAATCTACGACGTCGACGCGTTCGAGCAGGCGCAAGACGGCCGCTTCCCCGACAACCGGATACTGAGCCACGACCTCATCGAAGGCTGTTACGCGCGATCCGGGCTCCTGAGCGACGTGCAGCTGCACGAGGAATACCCGTCGACCTACCGCGCGGACATCCTCCGCCGGCACCGCTGGATTCGCGGCGACTGGCAGCTCGCGGGCTGGCTGCGCTCGCGTGTGCCCGGTCCGGGCAAGCGCAGGCTCAGAAATCCGCTCTCCATGTTCTCGCAGTGGAAGCTCTTCGACAATCTGCGGCGGAGCATCGTCCCTCCCGCGCTCGTTCTCCTTCTCCTCGCCGGATGGGCGTTGCTGCCGCATCCATGGCTTTGGACGTCGGCAGTGATCGCCGTGCTCGTGCTCCCGTCGGCCTGCGCGTTCGTGCTGGATCTGTGCCGGCCGCCGGACGAGGTGTTGCCCCTGCAGCATTTCGCCGACACGGCGATCGTCGCCGGCCGCAGCGCCGCGCAGGCACTGCTGTCGCTCGCCTTCCTTCCGTACGAGGCGACGGTCAATATCGATGCGATCGCGCGCACCGCGTGGCGGGTGCTCGTCAGCCGCCGGAAATTGCTGGAATGGACGCCCTTCGCGAGCGTGGACCCCGATCGTCGCCGTGCCGGCGATGCCCGCCGGGGTCAAGGGATCATCGCCTCCGTCAAGGCGATGTGGATCGCCCCGATGGTCGCCACCGCGACGGCGATCCTGCTGGCGGCAGCGATTCCCTCGGCATTGGCCGTGGCGGCGCCGATCCTCCTGCTGTGGTTCGTCTCGCCCGGCATCGCATGGTGGGTGAGCCGCCCGCTCGCGCGGCGCGAAGCGCGACTGACCACCGGGCAGGTGGCCTTCCTGCGCACGCTGGCGCGACGGACCTGGGCGTTCTTCGAGACGTTCGTCGGTCCGGACGACCGGTGGCTGCCGCCCGACAACTATCAGGAGCACCCGGTCGCGATCGTCGCGCATCGCACGTCGCCGACGAACATGGGCCTCTCGCTGCTCGCGAATCTCACCGCCTACGACTTCGGCTACATTCCGGCGGGCCAGCTCGTCCTGCGTACCGCCAATGCGCTCGACACGATGTCGGAGCTCGAGCGGTACGAGGGCCATTTCTACAACTGGTACGACACGCAGACGGGCGCGCCGCTGCCGCCCCTCTATGTCTCGACGGTGGACAGCGGCAACCTTGCCGGCCATTTGCTGACGCTGCGGCCCGGACTTGCGGCGCTTCCGGACGACAGGATCGTCGACGGGCGCTGGTTCGAAGGCCTGGGCGACACGGCACGCGCGCTCGCGGACGCCGCCGGCGGAAAGAGTCTCGCGTCGCTCGTGCGACTGCAGCGCGATCTCGAGACTGCGTACGACTCCCGGCCCGCGACCATCGCCGCGGCCCGGCAGTGGCTCGACCGGCTGGCGGCGGGCATCAAGGAGGTCGCGGTCGAGGTCGCCGGCACCACGGGACCCGATCCGGGAAGCGCGACGGCGACGACGAACGAAACAGTCTTCTGGTCCGAGGCCCTCGTGCGGCAATCCCGCGCGCTCTCGGACGAGCTTGCCTATCTCTCGCCCTGGGGCACGTTGCCGGACGTCACCGGGGCCGGCGACCTCCCGGGCCTGCGCGGCATCCCGACGCTGCGCGAGCTCGCGGCGCTCAGAACGGAGTTGCGGCAGGCGATCGAGCGGCGCGTGCCCGCGGACGCGACCCCGGAGGAGCGCGCGATATGGGACGAGCTTGCCCGCGCCGCGACGGAGGCCAGTCGTCGTGCCAGTCAGCGCATCGCCGAGATCGAGCGGCTGATGCAGCAGTGCGAGGCCTTTGCCCGGGTCGAGTACGACTTTCTCTACGACCGGGCACGTCACCTGCTCGCCATCGGCTACAACGTCGGCGAGCGCAGGAGGGACCCGAGCCACTACGACCTGCTCGCCTCGGAAGCGCGCTTCGCGAGCTTCGTGGCGATCGCGCAGGGGCAGCTGCCGCAGGAAAACTGGTTCGCGCTCGGCCGCCAGCTCACGTTCTCCGGAGGTCAGCGGGTGCTCCTGTCGTGGAGCGGGTCGATGTTCGAGTATCTGATGCCGATGCTCGTCATGCCGACGTACGACAACACGCTGCTCGACGGGACGGCGCGCGTGTCGGTCGAGCGGCAGATCGCGTACGGCAAGCAGCGCGGCGTGCCGTGGGGCATCTCGGAGTGCGGCTACAACGCGGTCGACGCGAGCCTCAACTATCAGTACCGCGCGTTCGGCGTTCCGGGTCTCGGCCTGAAGCGCGGGCTCGCGGAGGATCTCGTCGTCGCGCCGTACGCCTCGGCGCTGGCGCTGGTCGTCGCGCCCGAGGCGTCGTGCCACAACCTGCGTCGCCTCGCCGCAGCCGGGCTCGCGGGGAAATTCGGCCTGTACGAGGCCGTCGACTACACGCCCGCCCGCGTGCCGCGCGGACAGGAGAGCGCGCTCGTCCGCTCGTTCATGGCGCACCACCAGGGGATGATCCTCCTCTCGCTCACCCATGCGCTGCTCGGGCGTCCGATGCAGAGGCGCTTCGAGTCGGATCCGCTGTTCAAGGCGACGCTCCTCTTGCTCCAGGAACGCATCCCGAAGGTCGCCATCGTCCACTCGCAACCCTCCGAGCTCTCGACGATTCGCAGCACCGCCGACGATCCCGAGACGCCGGTGCGCGTCTTCGAGCGACCCGACACGCCCACGCCGGAGGTTCAGCTGCTGTCGAACGGCCGATACCATGTGATGGTCACGAACGCCGGCGGCGGCAGCACGCGCTGGAAGGACCTCGCCGTCACCCGCTGGCGCGAGGACGGCACCTGCGATCACTGGGGCACGTTCTGCTATCTGCGCGACACGGCGAGCGGCGAATTCTGGTCGACCGCGCACCAGCCCACGCAGCAGCGCGCTGCCCGCTACGAGGCGATATTCACCGAAGCGCGCGCCGAATTTCGCCGCCGCGACCGGGATTTCGAGTCGCACATCGATATCGTCGTTTCGCCCGAAGACGACATCGAGTTGCGACGGCTGCGCCTCACCAACCGATCGCGCACACGGCGGACGATCGAGGTCACGAGCTACGCGGAGGTGGCTCTCGCACCCCAGGCGGCGGATGCGCTGCATCCCGCGTTCTCGAACCTGTTCGTGCAGACCGAGATCGTTCCCCAAAGGCAGGCGATCCTGTGCACGCGCCGGTCCCGCGCTCCGGACGAGCACCCGCCCTGGATGTTCCACCTGATGTCCGTCCATGGGCCGGATTCGACCGACGTTTCCTACGAGACGGACCGCATGGCGTTCATCGGTCGCGGCCGGACGACCGCCGCCCCCCGGGCGATGCAGGAGCCGGGGCGCCTCGCGGGCGGCCAGGGATCGGTGCTGGATCCGATCGTCGCCATCCGGCAGCGAATGACGCTCGAACCGCAGCAGACCGCAACCATCGACATGGCGTTCGGCATCGCCGACACCCGCGACGCGGCGCTCGCCCTCGTCGGCAAATACCAGGACCGGCGCCTGGCCGACCGTGTGTTCGACCTCGCATGGACGCACAGCGGCGTCACGCTGCGGCAGATCAACGCGTCGGCCTCCGACGCGCAGCTCTACGCGCGGCTCGCGGGCGCCGTCATCTTCGCCAATGCTTCGCTCCGCGCGGAAGCCGGCGTGCTCCTCCGGAACCGCCGCGGCCAGTCGGGCTTGTGGAGCTACGCCATCTCCGGCGACCTGCCGATCGTGCTGCTGCAGATCGGCGACGCGGAGAACATCGACCTCGTGCGCCAGCTCGTGCAGGCGCACGCGTACTGGCGCCTGAAGGGATTGGCGGTGGACCTCGTGATCTGGAACGAGGACCGCGGCGGTTACCGGCAAGTGCTGCAGGACCAGATCATGGGCCTGATCGCCGCCGGCATCGAGGCGCACGTGATGGACCGCCCCGGAGGCATCTTCGTGCGCCGCACGGAGCAGATCTCGGACGAGGACCGCATCCTGATCCAGTCGGTGGCGCGCGCCATCATCTCCGACCGCCGCGGCAGCCTCGTGACACAGGTTTCCCGCCGGGGTCCCGCCGAGGTCCGGGTGCCTCGCCTCGCGCCGACGCGCAGCCATCGGAGCGAAACGGCCGTCGCTCCGCCGGCCTCGCGCGAATTGATCCTCGGCAACGGTATCGGCGGATGGAGCGCCGACGGCAGCGAATACGTCATCACCCTCGGTCCGGGCGAGGTGACGCCGGCGCCATGGTCGAACGTGCTCGCGAATCCGAATTTCGGAACGGTGATCTCGGAGAGCGGGCTCGCGTACACGTGGAGCGAGAACGCGCACGAATTCCGCCTCACGCCCTGGCACAACGATCCCGTCACCGACGCAAGCGGCGAGGCTTGCTACCTGCGCGACGAGGAGTCCGGCCATTTCTGGTCACCGGCTCCGATGCCGTGCCGCGGCGCCGGCCCCTATGTCACCCGGCACGGCTTCGGCTACAGCGTCTTCGAGCATAGCGAGAGCGGCATCGGCACCGAGCTCACCGTGTACGTGGCCATCGATGCGGCGGTGAAATTCTCGGTGCTGAAGGTCCGGAACACCTCGGGGCGCCCGCGCCGCCTTTCCGCCACCGGTTACGTGGAATGGGTGCTGGGCGACCTGCGGCCGAAGACGACGATGCACGTCGTCACCGAGATCGACGCGAAGAGCGGGGCTCTCTTCGCGCGCAATGCCTACAACACCGAGTTCCCCGAGCGCGTCGCCTGGGTCGACGTCGACGATCCGAGCCGCAGCGCGACCGGCGACCGCGTGGAATTCCTCGGCCGCAACGGCGCGCTCCGCAATCCCGCGGCGATGGCGCGCACACGCCTGTCCGGCAAGGTGGGTGCGGCGCTCGATCCGTGCGCCGCGCTCCAGGTCGGGTTCGAGCTTTCCGACGGCGAGGAGCGCGTGATCGTCTTTCGCCTCGGCGTGGGCCGAAACGCCGCCGACGCCGGAAGCCTCGTCCAGCGCTTCCGGGGGCCGGAAACCGCTCGCGCCGCGCTCGACGCCGTGCGGGCACATTGGAAGCGCACGCTCGGCGTCATCGAAGTGAAAACGCCGGACGCCTCGCTCGACGTCCTCGCCAACGGCTGGCTCCTGTACCAGACGATCGCATGTCGCCTGTGGGCGCGCAGCGGCTACTACCAGTCCGGCGGAGCCTTCGGCTTCCGCGACCAGCTGCAGGACGCCATGGCGCTCGTGCATGCCGAGCCCGCGCTGTTGCGGGAGCAACTCGTGCGCTGCGCCGGGCGGCAGTTCGCCGAAGGCGATGTCCAGCACTGGTGGCATCCGCCGTCGGGACGCGGCGTGCGCACGCGGTGTTCGGACGACTATCTCTGGCTGCCGTTCGCGACGGCGCGCTACGTGAACGCGACGGGTGATTCGAGCGTGCTGGACGAGCCTGCCCCGTTTCTGGAGGGCCGGCCGGTCAACGCGGGGGACGATTCCTACTACGACCTGCCCGGCCGGTCGGCCGAGTCGGCGAGCCTCTACGAGCACTGCGCGCGCGCCATCGCGCACGGCCTCAGGTTCGGGGCGCACGGATTGCCGCTGATGGGTTCCGGCGACTGGAACGACGGCATGAACCGCGTCGGCATCGACGGCGCCGGCGAAAGCGTGTGGCTCGGCTTCTTCCTGTACGCGGTGCTGACGGAGTTCGGCGGACTGGCGCAGGGCGAAGGACGACACGGTCCTTGCCGCGCAATGCGAGACGGAGGCCGTCAAGCTGCGCCAGAGCCTCGAGCAGCATGGCTGGGACGGCGAATGGTACCGGCGTGCGTACTTCGACAACGGCACCCCGCTCGGCTCGGCGGAGAACGACGAATGCCGGATCGACTCCGTCGCGCAGAGCTGGTCGGTGCTCTCCGGCGCCGGTGAGCCCGAACGCGCGCGGCTCGCGATGGAAGCGGTCGACGCCCGATTGGTGCGCCGCGACGACGCGCTGATCCGACTCCTCGATCCACCGTTCGACCGCACGCAGCAGGATCCCGGCTACATCCGCGGCTACGTCCCCGGCGTGCGCGAGAACGGTGGCCAGTACACGCACGGCGCCATCTGGGCGGCGATGGCCTTTGCGGCCCTGGGCGACGGCGAGCGCGCCTGGGAGCTCATGACGATGATCAACCCCGCCAATCACGCGCGGACGCCGGAAGGTGTCGCGACGTACAAGCTGGAGCCCTACGTGATCGCCGCCGACGTCTACGCGCTGCCGCCACACACGGGCCGCGGCGGCTGGAGCTGGTACACGGGCTCGGCCGGCTGGATGTATCGGCTCATCGTCGAATCGTTGTTCGGCGTGACGCTCCATCACGATCGGCTGCGTATCGCGCCCTGCCTTCCCGCGGATTGGAAGGGCTTCTCGATGCGCTATCGGTATCGTGCAACGTCGTACGACATCGATGTCAGGCAAGTGCCGCTCGACGTCGTCACGGGAACAAGCGATGCCACAGTCACAGTGGACGACGTCGTGCAGGCGGACGGGTGGATACACCTTGTCGACGATGGCCAAGTGCATCAGGTGCGGATCGATGTCAGCGCGACGGGCCACAGGGATCGACTTCCGCAGTCGTACGTGGGCCAACGCACCGACCACACCGGCACCATCGCCTAATCTTTGGCGATCGCCGCGAGGCCGCCGCACGTGTCAGTTCGGGTTCTCGCGGTCCGCGCAGGCTGGCACACGTAACCTTTCTTTACGAGAAAGTGACCCAATGAAACGAATGCTGAAACCCCTGTTGGTGGGCCTCATTTCGGTGGCGGCAGGCTCCGCGGCCGCCGACAAGATCACGTTCTACCAGGACGACAACTATCGCGGCCGTCAATTCACCGCGGAAAGTGAAGTGACCGATTTTGCGCGCAACGGCTTCAACGACCGGGTCAATTCGGCGGTCGTGCACGAAGGGCGCTGGGAGATCTGCATCGATTCCGATTTCCGCGGCGGGTGCAGCATCCTCGTTCCCGGCGCCTATCCCACTCTCGGCGCCTACGCCGGCCGCATCAGCTCCGTTCGACCGGCCGACGGTCGCTATTCCCCGCGCGCCGACGACCGCGGTCGCAACCGGGAAGGGCGCGCGACGCTGTACGAGGGTCCGAACCTGTCCGGGCGTTCGTTTCCGCTCAACGATGTGATGCCGAATCTCGGGCGGACGGGATTCAACGACCGTGCGTCGTCGCTGCACGTCGATAGCGGTTACTGGATCTTCTGCAGCGATTCCGACTTCCGCGGCGAGTGCCGCACGTTCGGTCCCGGCGACTATGCATCGCTTCCGGGCCTCAACAACTCGATCTCGTCGGGCCGCCGAATCTCGAACTACTATCCGTACGGTGACCGTCCGGACTGGCAGCGCGACGTGTTGAGCCAGTCGCCGGGCTCGGCGGGCTCCTACAATCGCCGCTAGTTCCGCGCCGTAATCCCCGGGGGCGGGGGGCGGCAGACTGCCGTCCCCGGTCAATCGGGAGGCGACACCGTTTCTACGCCGCTGTAGGTGCACGCGCGACAGGAAAGTAGGGCCCTTGCCTACAGACCTCGTCCGCGCGCCCGCCTATTCTTGTGCCGTCGGCGTGCATCTCCCATGAAGCGAGGCAAATTTCTCATGCGAATCGACAAGACCTGGGCTCTGCTCCTCACCATCGCGGCGAGCGCATCGATCGGCGCGGCGATCGCGTCGCAATGGCGGCGCCGGCAGCGCGAATCCACCCATCAGAAGCAACACTCGTCCGACCTCAAGGCCTGGGAAAACGAGGGCGGCAACGTGGTGCCGGACGCTGCGGAGTGAACCGCGCCGCGGCACTCAATCGTCGCTGCGCGTCGAGAGCGGCTACTGGATCTTCTGCAGCGACTCCTACAATCACCGCTAGCGCAGCGATCTCCGGGGGTGGCATTTCGCCGAACCCGGTCAATCGGGCGGCGGTATCGGAAAGCGCAGGGTCGCCGCCCCGTCGGCGCAAACGCAGTCGACGCCGTGCGCCGCGGCAAGGAGCCCCACGTCGCTCCAAGCGAGCGGCTGATGGATCGTTGCCGCCGGCAGGGGCGATGTGCGCCCGGCGGCCTTCGCCTGCATGTGCAACTCGACGCAGCCTCCCGCAAGCGCGCCGGCGACCTCGATGTCGAGCGGCGCGCGATGCCGATCGGTCAGCGTCAGCAACGACGCGACGATGAGCTCCAGCGCCGCCGCTTTCGGCACCTTCGCTTCACCGGCCGGATCGGACAAGGCAACGGTGGCCCGCGTAGCGCGCATTCGCCAGTCGTCGCCGGCGAGCTTCACGCATTGCGCGACTGCCTCGCCTAGTGTCGTCGTCGCCTTGGCATCGGGACGCAGCCAATCGATGACCGAATGACACGTGGCGATCGCTCCGCTCGTGGCGGCCGATATCTTGCCGACGCAGTCGCGCGCCTTGACCGGGTCCGCCCCCGCCGTCCCGGCGCCGCCTGCTCCCATGTGGCGCGCCGACAGCTCGGCCAGGAACTGGATGCTCTGCAGCTCGCCCATCAGCGTGTGGCGCAGGCCGGACGCGAGCTTGCGCAACACGAGGTAGCGGACGGCGTCTGCGTCCCGGCGGGCAACGGCGGCGGCCGCTTCGGTCATGGCGGTGGCATCAGGCGGGCTGCGTTTCGATTTCCGCGAGAAAGCGCTGCAGCATCGCCGGCTCGATCGGTTTCACCAGGTGGTGGTCGAACCCGGCCTCGCGCGACCTGCGCTTGTCGTCGGTCTGACCCCACCCCGTGAGCGCGACGATGATCGGATCCTTGCCCCACGGATTGGCCCGGATGCGGCGGCACGCGTCGAATCCGTTCATGTGCTCCATCCCGATGTCGAGAAAGACGACGTCCGGACGAAACTCCGCCTCCGCGGAAACGGCCGCCAATCCGTCGTGCGTCACCCGGACCTCGTTGCCCATCAGCTCGAGCAGCAGTCCCATGCTCGTCGCGAGGTCGACGTTGTCGTCGGCGACGAGGATGCGGCGCCGCCGCGCGAGCGGCGCGGCAGCCGCCGCATCGGTCGCGGGTTCCTCGCCGGCCGTCGGCGGCGAATCCCCGGAATGTACCGGCAGGCGCACGACGAACTCGCTGCCCCTCGCGGGACCCTCGCTGTGCACTTCGACCGCCCCGCCGTGCTTCTCCACCAGCCGCTTGACGAGCGTCAGCCCGACGCCCAGTCCGCCCGGCGGCCGGTCCGCCGCATGGCCGAGCTGCCGGAACGGTTCGAAGATCGTCGCCAGCGCCTCCTTGGGTATCCCGATGCCCGAATCGGCGACCCGGATCGCCACCTGATCGCCCTCCCGCCCCGCGACGAGCGCGATCGTCCCGCCTTCCTGCGTGTACTTGGCCGCGTTGTTCAACAAGTTGGCGATGACCTGGGCGAGCCGCGCGAAATCGCCGTGAACCCGCAGGGACTGCGGTGGCACCTTGACGGTGAGGGTATGGCCGCGCGCGTCGATGACGGGCTTCGACGCTTCGACGGCGACGGCGATCACCTCGGCGACGTCGACCGATCCGAGCTTCACCTGGATCTTGCCGTGCGTGATGCGCGATATGTCGAGGAGGTCGTCCACCAGGCGGCGCAGCTGCCTCACCTGGCGCTGCAGCACTTCCGTCGCCCATGCCACCTTCTCCGCGTCCCCGGTGGTCAGCATGTGAACGGCATTCGTGATCGGCGCCAACGGATTGCGGAGCTCGTGGGACAGCATCGCGAGAAACTCGTCCTTCCGCTGGTCCTGGTCGCGCATCTCCTTGTACAGCATCGCGTTGTCCATGGCGATGGCGGCCCGCGCCGCGACGTCGGAAGCGATGGACAGGAGATTGGAATCGAAGGTGCGCCGGGCGGCTCCGAGCCCGAGCGAAAGCACGCCTACCATGCGTCCGCGCGCCGACATCGGCAGGAGCACCAGCGACTCGATCCTCGCCCCGCGCGGGTCTTCGAGATATCCGATCGGCCGCACGCCATCCTTGTCCTGCCGCGCGAGGAACGCCTCGGCGGGCACGAAGGATTCGCCGGTTCCGCTCGCCATCACGCGCTCGATCGCCTCTGCCCACCAGGCGCACCCTACGGCCGCTTCGGAGGCGATGTTCGGCGGGTCGCCGGCGGCCTCGCCGGTCCACACCACTTCCGTCCTGCCGTCCGATTCGTTGGCGCCCGGCACCGTGAGCGCGGCGAGATCGGCCAGGAAGGGCACGGTGAGCCGGGCCAGCTCGCGGACCGTCGCACTGAGGTTGAGCGATCCGGACAGCGCGGCGGAAGCCCGCGCGAGAAACGCGAGGCGCTGGTTCGCGAGCTCGGCGGCAGTCCGCGCGGCGCGCTCCGCCGCCAGCTGGCCCCGCTCCCGCGCCTGTCGCTTCGCAATCTGCGCGAGCAGGAAGAGGTCGACGAAGACCTTGACCTTGGTGCGCAGGATTTCCGGAACGATGGGCGACACCATGAAGTCGACGGCGCCGAGCGAGTAGCCTCTCGCCGTGCGCTCCTCGTCGCCGTAATCCGCCGTGACGAAGATGATCGGCACGTGGGCGGACTGCTTCCGGCCGCGGATCAGCTCCGCCGTTTCGAGTCCGTCCATGCCGGGCATGTTGACGTCGAGCAGGATGACCGCGAACTCGGTCTTCAGCACCTCCTTCAGCGCCTGCTCGCCGGAATGGGCGACGACCAGATTCTGGCCGAGATCCTCGAGGATCGAGCGATAGACGACGTGCTTGTCCGGCCGGTCGTCGACGAGAAGGATGCTCGCGCGCTCCGGCGCGAGCTCGTCGACGATGGATGTTGACGTCATGGCCATTGCGAGCGATCCCGGGCTCTCGGCGGATCAGCGATGGAGCCAGGAGCGCAGCATGCCGATCATGAGCTCCGTCTCGACGGGTTTCGACAGGTAGTCCCAGGCGCCGGCCTCGATGCACTTCTCCCGGTCACCCTTCATCGCTTTCGCGGTCACCGCGATGATCGGCAGATCCTTGCACGTATGGAGCTTGCGAATCTCGCGGATCGTGTCGATGCCGTCGATCTCCGGCATCATGATGTCCATCAGCACGACGTCGATGTCCGGCCGCACCTGCAGATACCGGATGGCGTCGCGGCCGTTGTCGTGGGAGACGACGGCCATGCCGCGGTCCTCCAGCAGCGAGGTCAGCGCGAAGATGTTGCGCACGTCGTCGTCGACGATCATCACGCGTTTGCCCGCGAGCGCCTCGTCGCTGTCGTGCAGCGTCGTCAGCACCGACCGGTGCCGCTCCGGCATCTGCGCGAAATTCCTGTGCAGGAAGAGGCTCGCCTGCTCGAGCAGGCGCTCGGGCGAACGGATGTCGCGCACGATCGTGTTCCGCGCGAGGCGGCGCCAGCCGTTGAGCGACTTCGGCGCCTCCTTGCCGCCGTAAACGATGATCGGCAGGCGTCCGAGCGGCGAATCTTCGCCCGCGCTCGCGTCCTGCCCGTCGCCGCCCGCCGAGGCGAGGGCGCCGTCCAGCACCATGCAATCGACGCGATGGCTGCGCGTGACCTCGGAGACCGTCGCAGGATCCCGGGCGGTCAGGATGCGTATGTCGTCCGACGTGAACTGCCGCACCAGCTCGTCCTGGGTCGCGGGATCGGCCGTGACGACGAGGAGGTTCCGCTCCGCCGGATGGACGAATCCCATGAGGTCGCACAGCATCGCGTCGAGCACTTCCTTGCTCTGCACCGGCTTGGCGACGAACGAGTACGCGCCGGAGTTGAGCGCGCGGTCCCGGGACTCGTCGGTGGACACGACCGCGACGGGAATGTGGCGCGTCGCCGCGTCGTTCTTCAGCCGGTGCAGCACACGCCAGCCGTCGATGTCGGGCAGGAACAGGTCGAGCGTGATGGCCGTCGGCTTGACCTGGTCCGCAAGCTCCAGCGCCCCCACACCCTGCGAGGAAACGATCCCCTTGAAGCCCTGCTCGCGCGCCGTGTCGAGCAGGAATCGGGCGAACCCGAGGTCGTTCTCGACGATCAGCAGGACGTCGTCGCCCGGCTCGACCGAATCGCGGTCGTCGCCCACCTCGTTGATCAGCCGCGACGATCCCTTGAGCGAATCCGCGCCGCGGCCCGCATCGACATCGATCTCGACGCCGTCGGGCGCGCGATCCCGGGCGCGCCGTTCGATGGGGACCGCTTCATCGGCGGACGTTCCCGGGGCCGCCTTTCCGGCCGGCAGCGTCTGGGAGGCCGGCCAGGTCGGCGCGCCGGCCCGGGCCGAGCGCAACGGAACGTAGCTTACCGGCAGGTACAACGTGAACGTGCTTCCCACCCGCGGCGCGCTCACGAGCCGGATCTCGCCGCCCAGGAGGCGCGAGAGCTCGCGGCTGATCGCGAGCCCCAATCCCGTACCCCCGTACTTGCGGTTGGTGCTGCCGTCCGCCTGCTGGAATGCCTCGAAGATGATCTGCTGCTTGTCCGCGGAGATGCCGATGCCCGTGTCGGTCACGGAGAACGCGATCACCTCGGAAGCGCGGTTGAGGCTCTCGTTCTGCGGGCTCCATCCGGAGTTGGCGATCTCGATGGCGAACGTGACGTGCCCTTTGTGCGTGAACTTGAAGGAGTTCGAAAGCAGGTTCTTCAGCACCTGCTGGAGGCGCTTCGGGTCGGCGAACATCGACTTCGGCAGGTTCGGGTCCTGGCGGATGAAGAAGTCGACGTTCTTGGCTTCCGCGACGTGGCGGAACGTCCGCTCGACGTAGCGCCGCAGCTCGTCCAGCATCAGGTCGGTGGGCTCGACGGCCACCGTTCCCGATTCGATCTTCGACAGGTCGAGGATGTCGTTGATGAGCGTGAGGAGGTCGTTGCCCGACGCGTGAATCGTCTTCGAGAACTCGACCTGCCGCCCCGTCAGGTTGCCCTCGGCGTTGCGGCACAGCTGATCGGACAGGATCAGCAGGCTGTTGAGCGGCGTCCTGAGCTCGTGCGACATGTTGGCCAGGAACTCCGACTTGTACTTGGACGTGAGCGCCAACTGCTCGGCCTTCTCCTCGAGCGCCTTGCGCGCCTGCTCGACCTCCTGGTTCTTGCGCTCGACCTCCTGGTTCTGGTGCGCAAGCAGGCCCGCCTTTTCCTCGAGCTCCTGGTTGGTCTGCTGCAGCTCCTGCTGCCGGCTCTGCAGCTCCTGCGCGAGCGACTGCGACTGCGTGAGCAGGTCGACCGTGCGCGTATTGGCCTCGATGGTGTTGATGACGATGCCGATGGATTCCGCGAGCTGGTCGAGGAATGCCTCGTGCGTCGGGCTGAACCGCTCGAAGGACGCGAGCTCGACGACCCCCTTGACCTGATCCTCGAAGATGACGGGCAGCACGAGGATATTCTGCGGCGGCGCCGCGCCCAGCCCCGAGAAGATCGTGATGTAGTCGAGCGGAACCTTGGACAGCAGGATCTTCTCCTTCTCGATCGCGCACTGGCCGACCAGCCCCTCGCCCAATTCGAGCTGGCTTCCGATCGCGCCCTGCCCCTTCGAGCCGTAGCTCGCGAGCAGCGTCAGCCGGGGCCGCTCGCGGCTCGCGTCGAGCACGTAGAACACCGCGTGCTGCGCCGCGACGACCGGCGCGAGCTCGGAGAGGATCAGGCGACCGACCGTGTTCAGGTCCTTCTGGCCCTGGAGCATCCGGCTGAACTTGGCGAGGTTGGTCTTGAGCCAGTCCTGCTCGGTGTTCTTCTGCGTCGTATCGCGCAGATTGCGGATCATCTCGTTGGTCGTGTCCTTGAGCGCGGCCACTTCGCCGCGCGCCTCGACGGTGATCGAGCGCGTCAGGTCGCCCTGCGTCACCGCCGTCGCGACTTCGGCGATCGCGCGCACCTGCGTGGTGAGGTTGGCGGCGAGCTGGTTCACGTTCTCGGTGAGGCCCTTCCACGTGCCCGCGGCGCCGGGAACCTTCGCCTGCCCGCCGAGCTTGCCCTCGACGCCCACTTCGCGGGCGACCGTCGTCACCTGGTCGGCGAACGTCGCGAGCGTGTCGATCATGCTGTTGATCGTCTCGGTCAGCGCCGCGATCTCGCCCTTCGCCTCCACGGTGAGCTTCTGCTGCAGGTCGCCGTTGGCGACGGCGGTCACGACCTTCGCGATGCCGCGCACCTGGCTCGTGAGGTTGCCCGCCATGAAGTTCACGCTGTCGGTCAGGTCCTTCCACGTCCCGGCCACGCCCTTCACCCTCGCCTGGCCGCCGAGGATCCCTTCGGTGCCGACCTCGCGCGCGACGCGCGTCACTTCCGAGGCGAACGAGCTCAACTGGTCGACCATCGTGTTGATCGTGTTCTTCAACTCCAGAATCTCGCCCTTGACGTCCACGGTGATCTTCTTGGACAGGTCGCCGCTCGCCACGGCCTTCGTCACGTCCGCGATGTTGCGCACCTGGCCCGTCAGGTTGCTCGCCATGAAGTTCACGCTGTCGGTCAGGTCCTTCCACGTGCCCGCGACGCCCTGCACGTCCGCTTGCCCGCCGAGGCGGCCTTCGGTCCCCACCTCGCGCGCGACGCGCGTCACTTCCGAGGCGAACGAGCGCAGCTGGTCGACCATCGTGTTGATCGTGTTCTTCAACTCCAGGATCTCGCCCTTGACGTCCACCGTGATCTTCTTCGACAGGTCGCCGGTCGCGACCGCCGTGGTCACATCCGCGATGTTGCGCACCTGGGCGGTCAGGTTGCCCGCCATGAAGTTCACGCTGTCCGTCAGGTCCTTCCACGTGCCGGCGACGCCCTGCACTTCCGCCTGGCCGCCGAGCTTGCCTTCGGTGCCGACTTCGCGCGCCACGCGCGTGACTTCCGAAGCGAACGAGCTCAGCTGGTCCACCATCGTGTTGATGGTGTTCTTCAACTCCAGGATCTCGCCCTTCACGTCCACGGTGATCTTCTTCGAGAGATCGCCGCTCGCCACGGCCTTCGTCACGTCCGCGATGTTGCGGACCTGGCCCGTCAGGTTGCTGGCCATGAAGTTCACGCTGTCCGTCAGGTCCTTCCACGTGCCGGCCACGCCGCGCACGTCGGCCTGTCCGCCGAGGCGCCCGTCGGTGCCGACTTCGCGCGCGACGCGCGTCACTTCCGAGGCGAACGAGCGCAGCTGGTCGACCATCGTGTTGATCGTGTTCTTCAGCTCCAGGATCTCGCCCTTGACGTCCACCGTGATCTTCTTCGACAGGTCGCCGGTCGCGACCGCCGTCGTCACGTCGGCGATGTTGCGCACCTGCGCCGTCAGGTTGCTCGCCATCGAGTTCACGCTGTCGGTCAGGTCCTTCCACGTGCCGGCCACGCCCTGCACTTCCGCCTGGCCGCCGAGCTTGCCTTCGGTGCCGACTTCGCGCGCCACGCGCGTCACTTCGGCCGCGAACGAGCGCAGCTGATCGACCATCGTGTTGATCGTGTTCTTGAGCTCGAGGATCTCGCCCTTCACGTCCACCGTGATCTTCTTCGACAGGTCGCCGGTCGCGACCGCCGTCGTCACGTCGGCGATGTTGCGCACCTGCGCCGTCAGGTTGCTCGCCATCGAGTTGACGCTCTCGGTCAGGTCCTTCCACGTGCCGGCCACGCCCTGCACGTCGGCCTGCCCGCCGAGGCGGCCCTCGGTGCCGACCTCGCGCGCGACGCGCGTCACTTCCGACGCGAACGACCCGAGCTGGTCCACCATCGTGTTGATGGTGTTCTTCAGCTCCAGGATCTCGCCCTTCACGTCCACCGTGATCTTCTTCGACAGGTCGCCGCTCGCGACCGCCTTCGTCACGTCGGCGATGTTGCGCACCTGGCCCGTCAGGTTGCTCGCCATCGAGTTGACGCTCTCGGTCAGGTCCTTCCACGTGCCCGCGACGCCCTGCACGTCGGCCTGTCCGCCGAGGCGGCCTTCGGTGCCGACTTCGCGCGCGACGCGCGTCACTTCCGAGGCGAACGAGCGCAGCTGGTCGACCATCGTGTTGATCGTGTTCTTGAGCTCGAGGATCTCGCCCTTCACGTCCACCGTGATCTTCTTCGACAGGTCGCCGCCCGCCACCGCCTTGGTGACGTCGGCGATGTTGCGCACCTGGCCCGTCAGGTTGCTCGCCATCGAGTTCACGCTGTCGGTCAGGTCCTTCCACGTGCCCGCGACACCCTTGACGTCCGCCTGGCCGCCGAGAATTCCCTCGGTGCCGACCTCGCGCGCGACGCGCGTCACTTCCGAGGCGAACGAGCTCAGCTGGTCGACCATCGTGTTGATCGTGTTCTTGAGCTCGAGGATCTCGCCCTTCACGTCCACCGTGATCTTCTTCGACAGGTCGCCGTTGGCCACCGCCTTCGTCACGTCGGCGATGTTGCGCACCTGACCGGTGAGGTTGCCCGCCATGAAGTTCACGCTGTCGGTCAGGTCCTTCCACGTGCCCGAGACGCCTTCGACCCTCGCCTGGCCGCCGAGCTTGCCCTCGGTGCCGACCTCGCGCGCGACGCGCGTCACCTCGGAGGCGAACGAGCGCAGCTGGTCGACCATCGTGTTGATCGTGTTCTTGAGCTCGAGGAACTCGCCCTTGACGTCCACCGCGATCTTCTTCGACAGGTCGCCGGTCGCGACCGCCGTCGTCACGTCGGCGATGTTGCGCACCTGCGCGGTGAGGTTGCCGGCCATCGAATTGACGCTGTCGGTCAGGTCCTTCCACGTGCCGGCCACGCCCTTGACCTTGGCCTGGCCGCCGAGCTTGCCTTCGGTGCCCACCTCGCGCGCGACGCGCGTCACCTCGGCCGCGAACGAGCCGAGCTGATCGACCATCTTGTTGACCGTCTTCGCCGTGCGCAGGAACTCGCCCTGCAGCGGCTGGCTGTCGACTTCGAGCGCCATCGTCTGCGAGAGATCGCCCTGCGCGACCGCGCCGATGACGCGCGCCGTTTCGCTCGTCGGATGGACGAGGTCGTCGATCAGCACATTCACCGAATCGATCGAATCGCGCCAGAAGCCGGTGACGTCGCCCAGCGAGCCGCGCTTGCCGAGCTTGCCCTCCTTGCCGACGACGCGCGACAGGCGCGCGAGCTCCTGCGCCATCCGCTCGTTCTTCTCGACGACATCGTTGAACGCGTCCGCGACCCGTCCCGAGACGCCGGTCCAGTCCAGCGGCAAGCGCACCGAGAGGTCGCCGCGCTTGAGTGCGTTGAGAGCGCCGAGAATGACGGACATCTCGCCGGCGGGAGCGATCGCATGCTTGAGTTGAGGCATTCTCGTTCTCCGAATCCAGTCACGGACGATGCCGCGGGTCACGGGCGCATCGCGCATCGCAATGCGTCGACGGCGGACAAAACATAGCCCAAACCGTGGGCAGATTCAATGCGATTCGCGTTCCGCGACGATGTAAAAATTACAAGCAGCCACGACGCGCGAGCCGTCAGTCGCGGCGACGATCGGATAGACTTGTGCGATCGGCCGCAAGATCCGCCGCAAAGCGATTGACACCATGCGATTTCGCATCCCCCCGCTCCTGCCACCGTACGCGGTCCTGGTGCTCGTGATCACGTATGCCGTCGGAGCGCTCTGGATCGGGTCGGCGACGTCTCGACGGGATCAGGCAACTGACCGAGGCGGCCGCGCAGAATGCCGAAACGGCCAACAACCTCAACGGCCTGGTCGCGGCCATCAACGACATGGAAACCGCGGGCCGCGGGTTTGTCATCACCGGCGACGAATCGTTCGTCGAGCAGTTCGAGCGCGGACGGCGCCGTGCTCCGGCTCTGCTGTCATCGCTGCGCGACAAGATGCGCGACGATCCGGCCGAGCTGTCGCTCATCGAGGAGCTCGTGTCCCTGATCTCCGAGCGGACGACCATCATCGTCGCCGGTATCGAGAAGCGGCGCAGCGCCCCCGACCAGCCGCCGGACGCCGCCTTCCGCCGTCGCGCGAGGGAGACCGCCGACGGCATTCGCACCATCGTCGCGACCCTCGAGGCGCGCGAGCAGGACGAGTTGCGGCAGATCCGAGGGACGATGACGCGCACGCTCGACGCCGCGCGGAGGGGCCTGTACGTCATGGCGGGCGTGACGCTGCTGCTGGTGATATTCCTCTTCCTCGCGGTGAGGCGGCTTCGGGCGTTCATCTCCGTCACCCCGGACCCCGGCGGCCGCGGCGCGATCGAAATCGCGCACGACGGAGGGGTCGGCGCGAGGGACGCCGGAGTCGGCGCCTTGCTTGCGCGACGCCCTGCTGCGCGTGCGTCTTGCCGCCGCGGCCGAAACCGCCGAGTCCGGCGTTGGCGGGCACCTGCGCTCGCTCGTCGCGACCATGGAGCAGGCGGTGGTCGCGCACGCGGGCGCCTATGAAGGCGACTCGACGCGCGCCGAGCCGAGAACCGTCGTCGAGGCGATGACTCTGTTGGGCCGGGCCTACTCCACCCCGGAGCGCCTGACGGTCAAGGCGACGATCGATCAGACCGTCAAGGTGCCGGACGGACAGAAGTCGTTCCTGATCGTACGTTCGGCCGAATGGGCATTGGAAGCGATCACGCTGAGGAAGCGTTCCGGCAACGTCACGCTGTCGCTCACCAATGCAGGCGACGGCGTTGCGCTCCGCGTCCTCGCGCTGACCGACGATCCGAGGTCACCGGTCACGCTCAGCCCGAGGGAGACGGAAGAAGCGAGCGTCCTCCGGCGGGGCGCCGTCGCGCTCGGAGGCACGTTCGTCCTCGATGACGGCCCCACCGGACTTTCGCTCGTCGTCACGATCCCGGCGGATGCCTGATCGAATGCAAAATTTGCCTGACGCGGCGGGATTTTCTGCCACGACGATCGCGCATCGGTCCGCCAAGTAGTTGTTTCCGCATGAGGGTCCCTTTGGCACGGGTGGTGCTCCGGGAGGAGCACGCCCGGGGTGCATCTGCCCCGCCCTTGCCCCGCATTTGGCCGAGGGGCACCAACCAAGGAGATCCACATGAACTGGGACCGCATCGAAGGGAACTGGAAGCAATTCAAAGGCAAGGTGAAGCAGGAGTGGGGCAAGCTCACCGACGACAATCTCGACGTCATCGCCGGCCGTCGCGACATGCTCGCGGGCAAGGTCCAGGAGGCGTACGGCGTCAGCAAGGACGAAGCCGAAAAGCAGATCAAGAAGTTCGAAGACCGCTACGACGACTGGCTGCCGGACGACATTCCGCCGCCGTCCTCCGACGACCTCCGCGGCCGGCAGGCGCCCCGATACAAGGCATGAATCGACGCGAATACAACGCGAGATACGACCAATAGGTTCGTCTCCCTCCTGTCCCGCTCGGGACAGGCCCTCGGTCCGCGGAAACTCCCTCCTCGGACCTCCTTTGGGCGGATGCTTGCATCCGCCCTATTTTTTGCAGTCGCGAAAACGAAGAAGCCGGGCCGAAGCGCGTGCGCTCCGGCCCGGCCTCGAGCACGCGCGTCCCGCTATCGCGCGAAGCTCGCCAGGTCCGTCACAGGTTTCGTCGGTTCACTAGACCAACGATGAGGCTGCCGACGAACAGCACGAGGAAGATGACGAACAGGATCTTCGCGATTTCCGCTGCCCCGACGGCGATGCCGCCGAAGCCGAAGATCGCGGCCACGACGGCGATGACGAAGAACACGAGAGCATAGTGCAACATGATCATCCCTTCACAGTTGGCGGACGCGTGCCGCGACACTGTTCGAAAAGCATTGCGCGTGCCAACGGGAATGCGTCGCCAAGTGCCGGAAATGGCAGCGTTTTTTGGTCGCCGGAAAGGGGGACGACGAGCGCGATGCAGGAAATGCATGCGCCACGGCAAATACTTCAGTGGTTGCCGCCCCTGATCGATTGCAGCAATATCTTGACGGCGCCGAATTGCGTGGACTTGTCGAAAAAATAGTCGGCGCCGCGTTCGAGACATGCGGTCTCGAATTCCGGGAAGGCGTAATTGGTGAGCACGATGATCGTCGGCGGCGCCGTGGCGTGCAGCGCGCGGATGGATTCGATCACGCCGAGCCCGGTGCCTTCCTTGAGATTGAGATCGACGATCGCGACGTCGACGGGCAACGTGCGGAGCTCGCGCACGGCGTCGGCTTCGGTCGCCGCAAACCCGATCATCTCGACTTTGCCCGGCTCCGAGAGAAAGTCGTCCAGCCGTTCCCGGACCGAAGCCGAATCCTCGACGAGGAAGACGCGCAGCGGCGCCACGGGCTCGCCGCCCGCCACGGGCAACGCGCGCGGCGGGTGGCTCGCCCCGGACTCCGGCGGCGACGAGCTACTGAATGAGGCCATTCTTGATCGCGTAATACGTGAGGTCGGCGTTCGACTTGGCGTTCATCTTTTCCATGATGCGCGCCCGGTACGTGCTGACCGTCTTGTTGCTGAGGAAGAGCTCCGTGGCAATGTCGCCCACGGCGCGACCCGCGGCGAGCTTGCAGAACACCTGGAACTCGCGTTCGCTCAACTGCTCGTGGGCGGGCCGGCCGTCGCCGCCAACGTCTTCGGCAAGGATCTGCGCCACGGCGGTACTGATGTACTTGCGGCCGTTCAAGAGCGTGCGGATGGCCTGCACGACCTGCTCCGGAACCGCATCCTTGGTGATGTAGCCGCTCGCCCCTGCCCGCAGCAGGCTCACCGCGTATTGTTCCTCGGGATGCATCGACAGGATCAGGATGGGGAGATCCGGCTTGTGCGGACGGATCTGCCGCAGGAGGTCGATGCCGGAACCGTCGGGCAGCGAGATGTCGAGCAGCAGCACATCCCAGGATTCCCCCTTCACGCGCTGCAGCGTCTCCTTGGCCGTTCCCGCCTCGCCGGCAACGGCGAGGTCCGACTCCTCGGCGAGCAGCGCCTTCACGCCCTCGCGAAAGAGGGCATGGTCATCGGCGACGAATACCCGATGCGGAACGCCTATCATCGAAGCGAAACCATCAGCCCACCTTCAGCGCACGAACATGCACAAGACCACAACCAGGACTGCGCACAGCACGAGGCCGGAACCGACCGTTTCCCGCGCGGGCGGTTTCCGATTGTAGCCCCTCGGCGAGTGCATCGGTATCACTTAGGGCCTAGTTGCCGCCGGCGGCGTGCAGCACTGGCGCGGCGTTGCCGTACGCGACCAGCTTGTTGTAGACGGTCTTGAGGCTGACGCCGAGGACGTCCGCCGTGCGCCGCTTGTTGCCGCCGCAATGCCGCAATGTCGCAAGCAGAATTTCCCGCTCGGCGTCGGCCATCGTAATGCCGATCGGCAGGCGCAGGCAGTCGCCGGAATCGCTGTCGCCGTCGAAGGCTTCCGGCGCCGGCTGCACGTCCAGCTTGACGATCTCGTCCGACAGCACGTAGCTGCGCTCGACGCAGTTCTTGAGCTCGCGGACGTTGCCGGGCCACGAATGGGTCGCGGCGACGGCGAGCGCGCACCGATCGAACCGCTTCGACGTCCCGTTCTCCCGATTGAGCTGCGCCAGGAATGCGTTCGCCAGAAGCTCGATATCGGCGCCGCGGCGACGAAGCGGCGGCAGGCGGACCAGAAAGACGGCGAGGCGATAGAACAGGTCTTCGCGAAGCAGCCGCTCGCGGACGGCCGCGTCGGACGGGCGATTCGTCGCCGTCACGATCCGGACGTCGACGGGGATCTCCTCCGTCCCGCCGATGCGAGTCATGCGCCCGCTTTCGAGCACCCGCAAGAGCTTCGCCTGGAGGTCGATCGGCATCTCGGTGATCTCGTCCAGGAACAGCGTTCCGCCGGAGGCGCGCTCGAAGTATCCCGGATGCTGACGCATGGCGCCGGTGAACGCCCCGCGCTCGTAACCGAACAATTCCGCCTCGACCAGGTTCGCCGGGATCGCACCGCAGTTCACGCTCACGAACGGACCGCCGGCCCGCGCACTGTGGGCGTGCAACAGCTCGGCCGCGACCTCCTTGCCGGTGCCCGATTCGCCCACGAGCATCACGGCTGCGAGCGACGGCGCGATGCGGCGAAGATGCTCGGTGACCTCGCGCATCTCGGGCGACTCGCCGATGAGCGACCCCGTGGCGGCGCGTGCTCCCGGACGGGACCCGCGCACGCGACCGCAGCCCGCCGGCGGGCCGAAGGTCGCGATCGTCGCGGGTCCCGCAGATTGAGAGGCCACATCCGTCGCGAATTCGACGAACGTCACGTCGCCACTTTCGTATTCTTGGGTCATGGCCGGAAATCCCCGTTTATTTGATTGGTGGTGGCGCTCATATTGGACAATCCGCGGACCGGCGACTGTAAGCTTCGGCACCGAGATCCTGTAGGGAACATCTCCTAGCCGTGTCGGATTTGTCCTACAGAAACGGCCGGGGCCTTCGCGTAGGCTCGGACACAGAGCGGCAAGCCATGAACTTCTCTCGCTTCGGGTTTATCGGGGTCATCGTGCTCACGCTCGCCGCGGGGCTGAACGGTGCCGCCCTGTACATGGCCGAGCATCGATTTGCCGAGCTGCGCGACGCGGCCCTGTGGGTCAACCGCACGCAGGACGCCGGGAACCTGATCGCGCAGATCTACCGGAAGACGGTCGACGCCGAGACGGGCCAGCGCGGCTTCCTGCTGACCCAGGACGAGATCCACCTCAAGCCGTACACCGACGCCCGCGTCGAGTTGCCGAAGGATCTCGAGAGGCTGCGCGCGCTGACGCGGGACAACCCGGTCCAGGTCGCGCAATTCGCGACGCTCACCAAGCTGGTCGACACCCGGTTCCAGCAGATGGAGCGCTCGCTGGCGCTGAAGCGCGACCGCGACGAGAGCGCACTCCGCGACTTCCTGCTGTCGCACGAGGGCCTGGTGACGATGAGCTCGCTCCGCCTCGCTCTCGACGGGATGGCGTCCGAGGAGAGGACGCAATACGAGCGCCGGATCCGCGTGTTTGCCGACAATCAGAACGAAGTCCGCCGGGGATTCCTGTTGCTGGTCGGGCTCAACCTCCTGCTGGTCACGCTCGGCGCCATCTTCCTGAGCCAGGAGTTGCGGCGCCGGCGCCAGGAGGCGATCGAGGCCAGGGAACGCAACGTGCAGCTCGCCCACGCCGTGAACGAGCGCACCGCCGAGCTCACGGGGTTGTCGCACTATCTGCAGCGGCTGCAGGAGGAGGAAAAGGCCAAGATCGCGCGCGAGATCCACGACGAGCTCGGCGGAACGCTCGCGGCGGCCAAGATCGACCTGCAGCTCGTGTCGGACAAGCTTCCCGGCGGCGACGCGCAGCGCGCGCGCCTTCTCCGCATCATGTCGGCGATCGACGACACGATCCAGGTGAAGCGCCGCATCATCGAGGACCTCCGTCCGACGCTGCTCGACAACCTCGGCATCGGCGCGGCGCTCAAGTGGCAGTGCGGGCAGTTCGGAAAGCGCTGGGGGGTGCCCTGCCGCCTCGAGATGCAGGACGAGAACCTCCGCCTGTCGCCCGCCTACAGCATCGCCTTCTATCGCGTGGTGCAGGAAGCGCTGACCAACATCAGCAAGTATGCGCAGGCGAAGAACGTCGCGGTGTCAATGCTGCGCGAAGGCGAGCGCTGGGTCCTGCGCATCGCCGACGACGGTGTCGGCATCGACACCTCGGCGCGCCACCACACGACGGCTCATGGGCTCGTATCGATGCGGGAGCGGGTGCGCGCGCTGGGCGGCGAATTCAGCATCCAGGGCCGCGCCGGGCGCGGCACCGTCGTGGAAGTCAACGTGCCGATCGAGCCGGCGCCGCAGTAGCGGACCGTCCCCCGCCCGCACGCCGGTCGCGGGCGCCCGACCGCAGGCGCTCCACCGGGGTGCGCATCGACGACGCCAGCGTCGCGCGCGGCTCGCCGTGGAAACGCAGCATCGGCGCCAGATGCGCCTCCGCCGGCCGGCGCGACGGGACGAGCCGATCGAGCTCGGCCTTCTGCGCCGCGTAGCACTCGCAGGCTTGCGCCTCGAGCCCGGCGCGGTCGAGCGCCGTGATCCGGCCCCGGCGGTACTGGATCAGCCCTGCTCCCTGCAACTTTCCGGCGGCCGCCGTGATGCTCTCGCGGCGCACACCGAGAAGGTTGGCAATCACATCCTGGGTCAGCGCGACGTCGTCGGAGCCAAGCCGGTCCATGCTGGCGAGGAGCAGGCGGCACAATTGCTCCACCAAGGGGTGGTGCCCGTGGCACACGCCCGTCTGCGCCATCTGCCCGAGGACCGACTGCGCGTAGCGGAGCAGCAGCTGGCGCAGCGCGGGATTCTGGTCGAGCTCGCGGCTCAGCACGTCCGCGCGTATCCGGTACCCGTGGCCGGCATTCCTCACGATCACGCGGCCCGCCGACGCGCCGCCGCCGAGGGCCACGGCGACACCCACCATGCCCTCGTTTCCGGTGACCGCGGTTTCCACCGACGTCCCGTCCCGCATTTCGTACACCGTGGACACGATGCCGGCCGTCGGGAAGCAAGCGTAATTCGGGACGCAGTGCGCTTCGCACAGGACCTTCCCGCGCGGCAGCGAAACCCATTCCAGGTGAGGGAGCACTCGCGCGTAATCCTCGGCCGCCAGGGCGCCGAGCAGGCGGTTCTGATCCGGCGCGGGTACGGCAGCGCGCCTCACGTAATCGCCCAGCTGCATCACCGTGGCGCCACGGAGCGGGCGTGCAGGTCCCGCGAGCTCCGGGGCGGTGCTGGTGGACAGCTCCCTGGCGCTGATGTGACTGCTGGTTGTCTGTTGCATGGCATTTCCTCGTCGCGATGACAAACCGGATGAGTTGCACGCAGACAAGAGCAACACGCGTGCCGCGCCTCCGCCGATGCTTCGATTCCGTCGCGAAGTTCGCCCGAATTGCATGTTCAGGCGAGGATTTTTCCGCGCGCCGCCCGGACGCGCATCCGTTGGAGCGCAGCGATGGTGCATCGCGCGTGGTAACGATTACCTGCCCGGCGGGGAAGATCTTCCGCCGGGCGCGGGGCTGCGAACCGCGCCTGCGCGGTGATGGTCCCGCCTTGCAGCGGAATGGAAACCCGATTTACAGATCGCGCCATTGCCCGCACGCCGTGGGCATGCGAATTGCATCGGGTCGGCCCATGAAGCAGGAAAGCGAGGTGATCGAGCTCTGGCCGGCGGCACAGACGAACAGCGGGATCCATCTGCTGATCGAATGGTTCGGATGCGAAGGCGCGCCGGCCCTCCTGCGCGACGCTGCGCCGTTGCGCGGCCTGTGCCTCGCCGCCGTCGGGGACGCGGAGCTGCCCGTCCTCGCGGAGCTCTTTCGCCAGCGGGAGGGAGGGGGCGTGACCGGAATCATGCTGCTGGCCGAATCCCATCTGACCATTCACACCCGGCCGGATGCGCGATCGGTCGCGCTCGACGTGTTCGTCGGCGCAAGCGCGCGCCACAATCGGCCGAAGGCGCACGCGGTCCACGCGACGCTGCGGGCCGCGTTACGACCGGACAAGGAGAACTTCCTCCAGGTCAATCGCGGCGATCGTGCCCGCGGCGCGCTCATGGCCGATTGACCCGTCGCCCCGCGCGGCGGGCAATCGCCGACCCTACAGAAGGCCGTCGAGCGGCAGCAGCGAAAGCGTGTCGATCCAGCTGCGCTTCAGAGCCTTGACGCCCGGCTCGGTGTCGAGCGTGACCGCGTTGCCGTTGTCGACGCCGACCCAGCGGATACCGTCGCCTCCCGCGGTCCCCGTGCGGCTCGAGGAGCAAGCGATAGCTGTTCGCCGGCTGGGTGATCGCGTCGAAGCGTCCGGCAATTTCGCGCGCGATCTGCGGGCTGTCGATGATGAGCCCAAGCTCCGTGTTGATCCGCAGCGATCGCCGGTCGAAATTCATCGAGCCCACGAACGCACGCTCGCGGTCGATGACGAACACCTTCGCGTGCAGCGCGAAGGCCCCGGAGCTGCCGGACTTGATGAGACCGCGATTCGTCTCGGGTTCACCCAGGTGGCGGCGCACCTCGAACAGCTCGACGCCCATTTCCAGCAGCGGCACCCGGTAGTGCACGTATCCGGCATGGACGATCGGCATGTCCGTCGAGGCGAGCGAGTTCGTGAGGATCCGCACGCGCACTCCGCGAGCGCGGAGCTGCCGGATCAACTCCATCTCGGGCTTGCCCGGCACCAGATAGGGGGAGACGATGATGAGATCGGACTTGGCCGACTCGGCGACCTGCGCCACGCGCCTCCACATCAACTGCCCCGGCTGGTCGCCGTTGACCGTCGACGCCTTGTCGGGGCTGTCGTAGGCGAGCGAGGCCTTCGCCCACACGAGCGACTGTTTGCCCGTCAGGATGTCCTGCAGCAGATCACCCTTGGCGCGCGAGCCCGGATACACCGAGCCCATCTTCGCTTCGTGCAGCGCAAGGGCCGTGCGGCAGGCGTCGAGGTCGGCGGCGGACGGCTTGCCGAGCGGCTGCGCCTCCACCGGGATCGCAAGCCGATCGTTCCAGAAGAGATCGAACGTGCGGGAGAGGTCCCGCACCATCGGCCCGGCGACCGCGAGATCGAAGTCGCCGAACTCGAGCGCCGTGCTCGCCTGGAAGTACTCGTCTCCGATGTTGCGCCCTCCGGTCACGGCGATGCTGTTGTCGCCCACGAAGAGCTTGTTGTGCATCCGGTAGTCGAGCCTGCCGACCTGCAGCAGGTACTCGAAGCCGCGCAGGAAGGGAATCTCCTGGCGCGCGAGGTAGGGATTGAAGATGCGTATCTCCACGTTCGGATGCGCCGAGAGCGGCCGGATCTTCGTGCCCGCCGTCGATGCCGAGCGCATCGTCGAGCAGGATCCGCACGCGTACGCCCCGGTCCGCGGCCGCGAGCAGCGCGCCGAGCAGGAGCTGCCCCGTGTCGTCCTGCTGCAGGACGAAATACTGCACGTCGAGCGTTCGCTCCGCCTTCTCCGCGATCCGCATGCGCAGCGCGAAGCTGTCGGCGCCATCGACGAGCAGGCGAAATCCCGACAGCCCGGGATGCTCCTTCGCACGCGCGTCGAGGCGCTTGCCGAGCGTCGTGGTCTCAGGCTTCGCGAGCGCCGTGGATTCGGTCTTCGGTGCGTCGAACCCCGGAGGCAGCGTCGCGCACCCCGCGAAGAAGAGCGTCGCGGCGAGAGCGAGCGCCGACAGCACGCGGTTCGCGCAAGACGTTCCCACGTCAGTCCCGCCGGGCCGCCCCAAGGGACTGACCCGCCCCCACGGGGGCAGCGAGCAACGCGAGCGTGGGTCGTTTCACCTAGTCGCCCATCAGCAGCGCCACCGGCTTCAGCCGCTCGATCTCGCCGAACACGATCTTGACCGTCGCCATGATGGGGAACGCGAGCAGCAGCCCCCATCCGCCCCAGACCATGCCGAAGAAGAGGAGCGCGACGAAGACCACGACGGCATTCATGCGCGCGGTGCGTCCCATCAATGCCGTCTGGAGCCAGATGCCGATCAGCGCCGCCGCGCCGAGGGGAACGGCGGCCGCGACCAGCGCCTGCGTCGCGCTGCCGAACTGCAAGATAGGCGATCGAGGCCCACCGCCGCGGTGATGGCCGCCGCGCCGAGATAGGGAATCGTGTGCAGGATGGCCATCGCGATGCCCCAGAATCCCGGATGGCGGACGTCGAGAACGTACAGCCCGGCGGCCGTGACGACGCCGACCAGGAGGTTCATCGCCAGCACCAGCGCGAAATACCGCCGGCTCAAGCCGTGGACCTGGTGCAGGATCTGCAGCGCCTTCTTGCGCGCCGCGAGCGACGGCTCCATCACCTGCATGAGCCGGCGGCGGAACAGGTCGCCGACGGCGAGGAGGAAGTAGGTGAGGAACAGGACCGACACGAGCTGGCCGACGAAGATCATCATGCCGACCGTGCCCGCGACGACCATCGCCTTGGGTTCGGCCGGCGGCGCGGCGGGGGCCGGCGCGGGAGCGGCGGCGGGTCGCCGTCGACGCTCCCGCCAGCTTCTGCAACTCGTCCGCCGTCTTCTGCACCTGCTTCAACGCCCCCTTTCCATCGCGCTCCCACGACATGACCTCATAGCGGAGCTTCTGCACCGCCTGGGGCAGCTCCTCGAGCACCTCGGTCGTCCCGTTCAGCGCCTGCTGGACGCCGAGCCCCGCCAGCACGGTGACGAGCAGCATCGTCACGGCGGCGCCCGCGGCGCGCGGCACGCGGCAGCGCTCCATCCAGTCGACGACCGGAGAGAGCGCATAGCTCATGAACAGGCTCACGAACAGCGGTATGAAGAACGCGGCCCCGGCGTAGAGCACGAACGGCAGGACGACGAGCGCCACGGCGACCATCGCGACCATGCGCGCCTCGATCGGCGCCGCCGGCGGCTCGCGGACCTCCTCTTCCTCGACCGCGATCGCGGGTCATTGCAGCAGCACCGCCTCCGGCCCGTGTTGAACGTGCATCGCCCCTCCGGCGTTGACCCGCTATGGAACGGGCCGCCGACCGCGGACTCGCGCGTCGCGGCGGGCGGCCCGGTCGTGACAACCTGAATCAGTACCGCTTGTGCTCGATCGCTTCTTCCTGCACCTTGGACCGCCGAGTTTTTCCACGTCCCTGCCCGCGCCCTGCATCGTGTTGCAGGCGGAGAGCGAGATGGATCCGAACACGAGCGCAGCGAGCAACAGCACGAGTTTCCTGATCATGGCAGTTCCCCTCTCGATGGGTTGATCACGACATCGCGAAGCATCTCGCAACGTCCCCGACCGTACGAACGCATCCCGCGCGCTGCTCGACGTCGTCGCGGTCAGAATCGCTTTCGCCGATCCCGTACCCTTACCCGAGCAAACCACGTGCCATGGTAGATTTTTCCGTTCGGCGCGTGCGTAGCCCGGAGAATCAACGCATCCCGCGAAATCGCGATCGGGATCGCACCCGTAACTATTGCGCGCGGTGGAAGGATTTACATGCGGGGCCGCGCGGCACTCGCGTGTCGCCGCTCAGCGACGCTTCGCATCGCCTTGCGCCTCGCGTAGCCGGCTCATGAGCGGCGTCACCGAGATGCCGTGGAGGACGATCGACGCGGCGACCGTCGTGAGCGTGATCGCGATCAATTCCTGCGCCAGCGACTCCGGCAAACCGTGATTGAGGGCGAACATCAGATAGAAGACGGAGCCGACGCCGCGAATGCCGAACCAGGAAATCAGCAGGCGCTGGTCGCGCGATACGGTGTTCGCCCGCCACAAGCCGAGCCATACCGATGCGGGACGCGCCACCAGGAAGAGGACGAGCAGGAACCAGAGCCGACTCCGGAGGGAACGTAGGTGTAGGACAACATCGCACCGACCACCATCACCACCACCAGCTCGGCGAGGCGCTCGAGCTGGCCGTTGAATCCCTGCACGGCCTCCATCATGTACGCACCGGCGAGCTCCGCGTGGGTCGCGAGCTTCCTTTCGCTTTCGGCGTCCAGCACGAGCTTGACTTTCGCCGTACTCGACGGATCGCCCGGTTTCGCACGGCCCTTGATCCGCTGCAGCGCGAGCCCTGCGGCGAACACGGCGAGGAAACCCGAGGCGACGCAGAGCTGGGCGACGCCGTAGGCGATCGCGATCAGGCCGAGCGACAGGAACTCGTCGAGGCCGAGCGCCTCGCGGTGCCGGGTGCGCAGGTACAGGACCAGCTTTCCCGATCAGCACGCCCAAGCGCGCCGCCGATCGCCACGCCGCCTGCGATCGCCCAACACCACGTCGACGGCGAGCCAGCGCCAGCCGCCCGCGCCGAACTCGTGGAGGCCGAGGAGTGCCAGCGCCCAGCATCACGAACGGAAAGGCCGTGCCGTCGTTGAGCCCGCCCTCGGCGGTCAGGCTGAAGCGGAGGCGGTCGCGATCGGACGAATCCTCGACCTGAACGTCCGACGCCAGCACGGGATCGGTGGGCGCCAGGATCGCGGCGAGGAGCAAGCGCCGCGCCCGTGGGCAATTCGAACAGCAGCGCAGCTGCCGACGGTCACGAACGAGCACGGTCAGCGCCATCGACGGGAACGCGAGGCGAAGCGGCAGGTACCAGCGCCGGTCGCGCAGCGGAACGCCGAGCTTGAGTCCGACCGCGAAGAGCGAAATCAACAGCGCCACTTCCGCGACCTTCTCGAGCTCGACCGAGTACCGCTGCGGATCCGGCGCCATGAGTCGCGAAGCCTGCGGGGCCCAGCGCATAGCCGATCGCGAGATAGATCATGCCGGGGCTCAACGGCAAACGCTCGACGAGCGTCCCCAGCAGCGCCATCGCGATGAGGATGGCGCCCACGATGAGCGCCCAAATGGCAAAGGACATCGCGGATATCCGGTGGCGGAGGCCGATTGACCGCCGCGTTCCGGGCCTCCAGATGCAAGGCCGCGAGGACGGTTCCCGTCGGTGTGCTGCCGTACGGACGACGGCGCGGAGATGCGTCCATATTGCCGGCTCTGGCCCGGCACGCGGCATCGAAAGGCCATCGCGCGCGGTGCATTGGCCCCTTCGACGCAGCAACCTCCAAGGACAACAATGAACTCGATACTGAGAAACGCACTGGTAGTGGCGGGACTGGCCTTCGCCGCGCAACGCCGCCGCACAGATCAGCTTCTACGAGAGTGACAACTTCGAAGGACGCATCTTCACCACGAAAAAGCAGATCAGCAATTTCGAGCGTTACGGATTCAACGATCGCGCCTCGTCGGTCGTCGTCCTGCGCGACCGGTGGGAGATCTGCGAAGACGCCAGGTTCGACGGCCGCTGCGTCGTGCTGCGTCCCGGCCGCTATCCGTCGTTGGCCGCGATGGGCCTCAACAACCGCATTTCATCCGTGCGAAACGTGAGCAAGAACGCGCGCATCGACGACAGCTCGCTACGCGCCGGCCCCCGTTGCCGTCTACGACTACCATCGGCGCGACAACGAGCGCTTGTACGAGGCGCAAGTCACGTCGGTTCGCGCCGTGGTCGGACCGCCCGAGCGGCGATGCTGGATCGAACGCGAGCAGTACGTCGCGGATCGCGGCAGCCCCAATGTTCCGGGAGCGATCGTCGGTGCCGCCATCGGCGGCATTCTCGGCCATCAGATCGGCGGTGGAACCGGCAGGGACGTCGCCACCGTCGGCGGTGCGGTCGCGGGGCCGCGATCGGCGCCAACGCGGCCGCAACGACGGACAGCACGTGAGTTCGCAGAATGTCGAGCGTTGTGCGAATGCTCCGAGCCAGGCCCGTGCCGACTACTGGGACGTGACCTACACGTTCCGCGGCCAGCAGCATCGGATGCAGACGAGCTCGCCGCCGGGACCCATGGTTTCCGTCAACGCACGGGGTGAGCCCCGAGCCTGACCGGTCGTCGACGGATCTCGCGAGGCGGCCCTGCGGGGCCGCTTTGCTTTGGGGTCCGGGCGCCCGCGGCGGGGCACTCCCCGGGAACGAACGATGCCGCGAGCGTGCGACGCCGCACGGACTGCGCTCGCGCCGACGGATACGCTTCCGGATGTCACCACCGGTGCAAAGAGGTCATTCTTTCATGAAGTCGCCAGCCTGGCTTTTGCTCGTCGGCGCTCTGCTCGCGCTGGGTCAGGGCGCCGACAGTCGTGCCGGCATGCGCACGGTCTGCACGATCACCGTCAATTCCTCGGACGAGAAGGAGATGTTCCGGCAGCGCCTGCCCGCCGACCAGTATCAGTTCGTCGAATTGGTCGAGCGCGGCCGCCCCGACTGGCTCGCATCCGCATGCCGCCAGGGCGTCCGCTGCGACGTGCTCGTCATCTCCGGCCATTTCGACGGCAACACGGAGTTCTACTCGGACCAGGTCGCCGCCAGCGAGTACCTGCCGGTCGCCGAGATGGAGCGCGTGTCCTGCAGCGACTCGTGCCCGGGACTGTTCTCGCAACTGAAAGAGGTGTACCTGTTCGGATGCAACACGTTGAATGCCGATGCGATCCAGAGCGCGTCCCCCGAAGTCGGACGAAGCCTGATCCGCGCCGGGCATTCGCCGGCGGACGCGCATCGCCTCACGCGTACGCTGGATCAGCTTCACGGCGAGAGCAGCCGCGACCGCATGCGCCGGATCTTCACGAACGTGCCGGTCATCTACGGGTTTTCCTCGGTCGCACCGCTGGGTCCCGCGGCAGCGAATCTGCTCGGCCGTTACCTGAAGCCGCCGCTCACCGAAGTCGGCAGCGGCCGCGCGAGCCCGCGACTGCTCGGTCACTTTGCCGGCGAATCCATGATCGCGGTCAGCGGCTTGAGCGACTCGGATCCGCGCGCCGTGCATCGCCGCGAGGTCTGCCAATTCATCGACGACCGCCTGTCGCCGGCGGAGAAGCTGGACTTCATCCATGGCCTGCTCGGTCGCGACATGGCGGAAGTACGCATGTTCCTCGAGCGGATCGAGGAGCTTTTCGCCTCCCTCGGCAGCCGAGCGATCGTCAGGATCCGGCCTTCGTCGCCGCCCTCGCCGCGATCGCGGGCGACACGGTCGCGCGGGATCGATTCCTGCGCTTTGCCGAAGACGCCGACCTGCCTCCGGTGCGCGCCCGCATGATCCAGCTCGCGGAAAAGCTCGGCTGGCTGTCGCCATCCGACATGCGTGCAGAGCTGATGCGCATGGTCGGCGACCTCGTCCGGCGCGATGCCGTCGGCGCCGCCGAAGTCGACATGATCTGCGCGTTGAACGAGGATCGCGCGCTGGACCAGGAGCGCCACCGCCTGTCGCTGTCGCCGGAGGAGGCGTCCCGGGTCGCCAACGCGGCGGTGCTGGGATGTCTGGGGAGCGACGAGGGCCGCGCGCGCGTCCTGCAGGCGCTGACCGACGGTGACGACGCCGAGGTCAGACTCGCCGAGGTGTTCGTTTCGCACCGGCCGATGGACGATGTGGGCGAGCTGCGCGAAGTGGCGAGCGGGATCGCGCGCATGACGGGGTCGTCCGCGCAGGTTCGCGCGCTCGACACGCTCGGGCGTCACCGCTTGAGCGATCGCCAGAGCCTCGACGAGCTCGCCCGCCTCTTCCCGGTCACCCGATCGGTGGACGTGCAGCGGGCCATCGCCGCCGTCTTCATCCGCTCCGACTATCAATTGCTGCCGAAGTCCGAAATGGTCAGCATGCTGAGCCAGCACCGGCTGAAGTCGACGGGCGGCACCGATGCCATCGACATCCTCCTCCGCCGTCTGCAGGCGCCGTAGCTCCCCCGCGATCCGAATGGAATTCCTGGCGCATCCCGACATGAGCCGGGCCGCGTATGGTAGGCTCGCGCGCGGTGCGAGAATTCTTCCTGTCCCTGTGCACGCCGGCCCGAGCCCTGCTCGTCGTCGCGCTATTGGCGGCGGGCGGCGCCATGGACGCTCGCGCCGGCAAGCGCACCGTCTGCACGATTACCGTCAATTCCCCCGATGAAAGGGAGGTCTTTCGGCAGCGGCTGCCGGAAGACGAGTACGAGTTCGTCGAGCTGGTGGAACACGGCCGCCCCGATTGGCTCGCATCCGCATGCAGGCAGGGCGTCCAGTGCGACGTGCTCGTCATTTCCGGCCATTTCGACAGCCAGACCGAGTTCTATTCCGATCGGCTGGGAAGACGGGAATCCCTGGCGGTGTCGGAGATGGAGCGCGCGTCCTGCAGCGACTCGTGCCCGGGCGTGTTCTCGCACCTGAAGGAGGTCTACCTCTTCGGCTGCAACACGATGAACGGGCAGCCGATCGCGAGCACGTCGCCCGAAGCCGAGCGAAGCCTCGTCCGTTCCGGACACACGCGCGCCGAGGCGCAGCAGCTTGCGCGAACCCTGGACCTTCGCCACGGCGAGAGCAGCCGCGAGCATATGCGCCGCATCTTCACGAACGTGCCCGCCATCTACGGCTTCTCCGGCCAGGCTCCGCTCGGCCCGACCGCCGCGGTCAATCTCAACCGGTACTTCGAATCGGCATCGCCGCCGGAGCTCGGCAGCGGCCGCGCGAATCCGAGGCTCCTCAACGCCTTTGCCGCAAGCTCGATGGTGATGGCAGGCGGTCTCACCGAACCCGACCCGGAGCTCGACTATCGGCGCGACATGTGCCGTTTCGTCGACGAGCGTCTGTCGCCGGCGGACAGGATCGAGTTCGTCCACGACCTGCTGCGCCGTGACATGGCGGACGTCCGCATGTTTCTCGGGCGCATCGAAGAGCTGTTTGCCTCGTTGACGCCGGCCGAGCGGCAGGCTCCGTCATATCTGAAGGCACGCGACGGGATCGCGCGCGACGAAGCCGCCCGCGACCGGTATTTGCGCTTCGCCGAGGACGCCGACCTCCCGCGAACCCGCGCGCGCATGATCGAGCTCGCGGGGTCGCTCGGCTGGCTGTCGCCGGAAGAACAGCGCACCGAGCTCGTGCGAATGGTCGGCGACCTGATCGCGCGGGGGACCATCGGCCCCTCCGACGTCGACCTGATCTGTTCGTTGAACGATGGCGGCAGGCTGGACCACGAGCGCCGCCTGCTGCATCCGTCGCCGTCGCTCGCCGCCAGGACGAACAATGCCGCGGCGCTCGCCTGCCTCGGCGACGTCGAAGCGCGCGCGCAAGTATTGCGGGCGCTGACCAGCCAGAACGATGGCGAGGTGGAGATCGCGCAGGTCTATCTCGGTCACCACCCGATGAACGACGTCGACGAGGTCCGGCAGGCCGCGAGTGGAATCGTGCGGATGCGCGGGTCGGGCGCGCAGGTCCGCGCGCTGGATACGCTCGCGCGCCATCGCCTGAGCGATCGCCAAAGCCTGAGCGAGCTCGCAC
This sequence comes from uncultured beta proteobacterium, assembly GCA_963724545.1. Classification (GTDB taxonomy): domain Bacteria; phylum Pseudomonadota; class Gammaproteobacteria; order Burkholderiales; family Casimicrobiaceae; genus CAIWHR01. The sequence continues at coordinate 90,170 of CAVRVC010000020.1, read as the reverse complement.
GCCTGTTCCCGGCGACGGGATCCGTCGAAGTGCAGCGGGCCATCGCGGCCGTATTCATCCGTGCGGACTATCAGGCGATCCCCAAGCCCGAAGTCGCGCGAGTGCTGAGCCAGAATCGCCTCAAGTCGCCGGACGGTGCGGACATCATCGACGTCCTGATTCGCCGCCTTCGGGCGCCCTGAAGCAGGACTGGGGCCCGTTCGCACTTGCGGCCCTAGCGTGAACAGGCACTAGCGCGACGGGTCGGCGCGCTCGCCTGCCATCGGCGGGCGGGCCGCGGCGGTCCGGCGCAATATCTCCGTCCGGATTTCGCCGAACTGCTTCTGCGTCTCCGCCTCGATCAAGGCCGGGCCGATCAGCGGGGGCACCCACACGTTCGGCGTGTAGCGCCCGGCGTTGACGATATGGATCCGGTCGTTCACTTCCATGATCCGGGTCACGAAATTCGATTCCTTCATGTCGCCGCGGATCAGCCGCGACCGGATCTCGCGCTGGGGCACGAGCTCGACCTCGCGCACGTTGTCGAACTTGAGCGTCAAGGGTCCGCGCGAGGCCTGGCCCTTCTGGCGCACGCGCAGCACGTTGTCGGAGGCCTCCTCCACGCCGCTGTACTGGAGATTCGAGATGAACTGCGCCATGTGGTCGTAGTCGGTCAGCACCGCCCAAACGATCGCCCAGGGCGCGTCGACCGGGCAGTCGACGTCCACCGCGATCCTCTGGCCGTCCCTCTCCACTCGGACCACGATGTCCTGGTTGGGATTGAACCCCCAGACCGAAGCCGACAGCGCCGCGATGAGCAGCGCGAGCAGGACGCGAGCGATCACATGCTCACGCCGGTTCCGAGACTCGCTTCAGCACACTGCCGGCCTTCTCGCGCCTGAGATGGAGCGCGACGTCGCCCAGGGAGACGATGCCGACAGGCAACGGACCCGTGTCCATCACCACGAGGCGGCGCACCTGCTTCTCCTCCATCAGCGTGCATGCCACCAGGGCGTCGCTGCCGACGGGACACGTGAACACCTCCTCGGTCATGACCTCCCGCACCGCGGTGCGTTCCGGATCCAGGCCCTTCGCGACCGCGCGAATCGTGATGTCGCGATCCGAGACGATGCCGACGATCCTTTGCCCGTCCGACACGGGCAAGAGGCCGATGTCGAGCTTCAGCATCTTCCTCGCGGCATCCGCGAGCGAGCTGTCCGGCGCGATCGTCGCGACCGGACTGGTCATGAGTTCCTTGAGGTGCATCATCGACTCCTTTGAACTCGGGAACCGGCGCAACGGGACGGCGGGCCGCCCTCCCGTTGCCGGAACCCGGTGTGCACGGACCGTCAGCGGTCCTTCTGGACCTTGAGGTCGCTCTTCACCGTCTTCACGCCCTCGGTGTTGCGGGCGATCGTGATGGCCTGGGTCACTTCTTCCTCGCTGTTGGCGGTGCCGGACATCCAGACGACGCCGTTCCTGTCGGTATCGACCTTGATGTGCTTGGCGCTGCCGAGGTGTTCCGCGGCCAGCTTCGTCTTGATCTTGGTGGTGATGACCGAGTCCTTGACGAACGTTGCCGGATTGGCGCGGTCCGCGTCCCCGTCCAAGGCGAACGCGGCCACCGGCGCCAGCGCCGTACCGATTACCATGCACGTCGTCGCGATTGCGTGTTTCATCGTCAGCTCCTCATCGTTGGTCCGCCTCGCCGCGGAATTGCGGGTGGGTGGCATTCGGCAAGCCTAGCGACGCCGCCCCGCAGGGTCTGTTCGCTCGCGTACAGAGCGCGCGAGCGTGGCGTTCGCCTCGCGCAAATGCGCGGGACGACTTGTATTCGTTACAATCCGGCGAACGGCGCGGATCACGATTTTCGATCGCGCGGCGGCGAAGGGCGTGCGATTGGGCAAGGCGCGGGATACGCAGGGGATCGTGGGCTTCGGGGCGCTGCAGCGTCTCGGGGCCGCCCTGTGCGTGGCGGCCGTCGGATTCTTCGCGCTGCCCGACTCGATCGCGTGGCACGCGCGCATCGTCGGCGCCTGGGACCTGGGCGCGCTGGCCTACCTCGCCTTTGCCTGGACGCTGATCGCGAAGTCCAACGCCGGCACGACGCGCGATCACGTGCTGAGCCAGGACCAGAGCGGTTACGTGATCTTTCTCTTCGTGGTCGGCGCGTCGTGCGCCTGCATCATCGCCATCGGCTTCGTCGTCGGCGCGATCCGGGATCTGCCCTTCTGGAGCCGTGCCGCCCATCTCGCGATGACGGTCGTGGCGCTGGTGTCGTCGTGGCTGCTGATCCAGACCGTGTTCGCGTTCCACTACGCGCACCGCTACTACGTCGGGCCGCGCGGCGAGAAGTCGACCGGCGCGCCGCTGACCTTTCCCGGAGGCCGGGACCCCGACTACGGCGACTTCGCGTACTACTCGTTCGTGGTGGGGATGACGTCGCAGGTATCGGACGTCGCCGTCACGTCACCCTCGATGCGACGGCTCACGATGATCCACGGCATCCTCGCTTTCATGTTCAACATCGCGGTGCTGGCGCTTTCCATCAACATCTTCGCCAGCGTGATCTGACACCGGCGAACCGACCCCGCGCGGCGAGCTATCGGATCATTCGGACGGCCACCGGAAGTCGATCGTCCGGAGTCCCGTCGCGCCGACCGCGACCGCCCGGCGTTCGACGCTGCCGTGGTAGTTCGCGTTCACCTGATAATTGCCGGCCGGCAGCCTGGCAAGGAGCCACGGTCCCTCCGACGAGGTGACGAGCACCACACGGTTCGCGGCGTCGACGACGCTGACGTCGACATCGGCCAGATATTCCCCGTTGCCGAGGGCGAAGACGAGCTTGAGGTTGAAGTCCTTCTCCATCGCCCGGAGGCGGTCGACGGCTTCGGTCCCGGCGCCGCCCGTCACGTAGGTCACGCCCGACGATGCCATGACGATCTCGTCGGCTTTCGCGCTGGCGGCGGGTGCAATCCCTGCGAGGCCGATCAGTGCCGCGATGGCGAGAGCTGCCGGCCAGGGCCGCATGGCGCGCCGTCGCAGCGGAAGCGTCGCGTTGGAAGTCATTGGTCGTCCCTTCACTTCTTTGCGCCGCCGCCGCGGGCGTTTCCGGCATGGCGGCGCGCGTCTTCGGCATCCGCCGGAAAGCCTTGCAGCAGATCCGCGAGCTCGTCGGCGTGCTCCTCCTCGACGGCAAGGATGCCTTCGAGCAGGCGGCGCGTGGTCGGATCGCGCCCGCCGAGGAAGCGGATCGCGTCACGGTAGCTGTCGATCGCGATGCGCTCCGCCACCAGGTTCTCCCTGATCATGTCGTTGAGGGAGACCCCGGGGACGTACTCGGCGTGGCTGCGGCCGGCGAGGCTGTCCGGCGAGAAGTCCGGCTCTCCGCCCAGCTGGACGATGCGCTCCGCGATCTGGTCGGCATGGCCCTGCTCCTCGTTGGAATGCTGCAGAAATTCGGCGGCAACGCTTTGCGAGTGGATGCCGCGGGCCATGAAGTAGTGGCGCCGATATCTCAGCACGCAGACGATCTCGGTCGCGAGCGCGTCGTTCAGCAGTTGCAGCACCGCGTCCCGGTCGGCCGCATAGCCGCTCGTCACCGCGCCATCGTCCACGTGCCTTCGCGCGTTTTCGCGCAACGTCTTGACATCGGTCAGCGGGGCATTCGTTTTCATGTCCATCGGTATCTCCATGCGGTCAGCTGTCCGTCCGGCCGAGGCCGGCTATGACGATGACCCGTTCGCCCTCGTGCAGCGCACGCGGCGTTGATTCGTCGAGCACCCGGCGCGAGCCGTTGCGAAAGCGGACGACGATCTGATGTCGGGTCGTCACGGAGAACCTCTTCCCGCCACGCTTTCCGACGACGGCAGCGGCAACGATGTCCGCCAGCGGCTCCACGCCGTCGCCACGGCTGTCGTCCAGGCGGTAGCCGCGGCCAAGGGGGCCGGCGCCTTCGCCCGGATGGCACCGCTCCATGACCTCGACATAGGTGTCGATGCGTCGCACCGACTCGACGACGCCGCATCCGGTGCAATCCCCGCCGGAACGCGTCTTGCCTGCCGCCGCCGGAGTCTTCGCCGGCGCGACGGGCGGGTCACGATCCGTCGTCGCCGGATCTCCCGGTGGCGCGGTACGCCGTGACGCGGCGGCACCATCGCGCAGCGACCAGCCGACGATCACGCAGATGCAGACGAAATACGTGACCGCGATGGAAAGCCGCATCGCCGTCGGTTTCGGCCGCGCGGGCGGCGTCGACGTCGTGTCCACCTAGACTTTTCCCATCAGGACAAGGACGAGGACCACCAGCAGGGCGGCACCGACTGCTCCGCTCGGACCGTAGCCCCAACCGCTGGCGTAGGGCCAGGCCGGAATGGCACCGGCAAGCAGAAGCACAAGGATAATCAACAGGATGGTCCCGAGGCTCATCGTCTGCTCTCCCGTTCGTTGAATTCGTCCACGCACACGATAGCGACGCGCAGCGAGCGGGTCGGTACGCTCGCGCACACAAACGAGCAGCCGGCCGCGACGCAGCCGGCCGCGACGCGGTCCATGTGCGATTCCGCACATACATCCGCACGTCGCTCGGTCATCCTGCGTGGCGTCTGCATCGCGTCCGGAGCCATAAAGCCGGTACGTTTGCTTCACTCGTGCCGGAGTTATCGACCCCATGATTCATGCTTCGAAGCCGCCCGCGGCCCCGACCAGGGTGTCCTATGCGTCCGGAGCGAGTTCCGCCGGTCGCGTGTGCCCCCACTGCGGCTCGAGCGTGACCCGGGTTCCGCGCCGCTTCATCGATCGCTTGCTGAGCCTGGTGAATCCGGTGCAGCGCTATCGCTGCCGCGGCTTCCCGTGCAACTGGGAAGGCAACCTGCCCCGCAGCGCATGCGATTCCGCCCGTGATACCCTTTCGGCGACACCGGCGCGGGGGACACGGCATGCAGACGCGGGTTCGCGTGACGATCCGACCGGGCCAGGCGGCCCGCCGTGTTCCTCGGGGCCAAGTCTTCCTCGTGGGCGCGGGCCCGGGCGATCCCGACCTGCTGACGCTGCGAGCATTGAAGCTCATCAAGCGCGCGGACGTCGCGCTCTACGATAATCTGATCTCCGCGGAAATCCTCGCGTTGCTGCCGGAGCGCGCCGAGCGCATCTACGTCGGCAAGCGGCGCGCAGTGCACGCGATGCGGCAGGAGGCGATCAACGCGCTTCTGGTCGAGCGGGCACGGGCGGGGCAGCACGTATTGCGTCTGAAGGGGGGCGATCCGTTCATGTTCGGCCGTGGCGGCGAGGAAATCGACACGCTGTCCGAGCATGGCATCCGGTTCGAGGTCGTGCCGGGCACCACCGCGGCGCTGGGCGGGGCTTCTCGGCCTGTCCCGGATCTGCCGCAAGCTCGTGGAGCATGGCCTGCCGCGCGCGACCGGCGCCGCCGTGGTCCAGCAGGGCACCACGGCGTCGCAGCGCGTGGTCACGGGAACGCTCGGCACGCTGGCAGCGAAAGTCGCCAAGGCGAACCTGCATGCGCCCACGCTCATCATCGTAGGCAACGTCGTGCGTCTGCGCGACAGGCTCAACTGGTTCATGCCGGAGTCGGCCAAGGGGGAGTAGCGTGAGGAAAGTCGTTTGGGGCGTGCTCAGCACCGCGAAGATCGGCCGTGACCGCGTGCTGCCGGGAATGATGAAGAGCCCGTTGCTCGAGATACGTGCGATCGCCTCGCGCGACGAAGCGCGGGCGCGCGCCACCGCCGACGCACTCGGCATTCCGAAAGCCTGCGGATCGTACGAGGCGCTCCTCGCCGATCCCGAGATCGAGGCGGTCTACAACCCGCTGCCCAATCACCTGCACGTCCCGCTGACGCTCCAGGCGGCGGCCGCGGGCAAGCACGTGCTGTGCGAAAAGCCGGTCGCGCTCACGGCCGACGAGGCGACCGCGCTCCGCGCGACGATCGGCAGAGTGCTGGTCGCCGAGGCGTTCATGGTGCGCTTCCATCCGCAGTGGCTGCGCGCCCGCGCGCTCGTTCGCGAAGGGCGCATCGGCACGCTGCGCGCCGTGCAGATGTTCTTCGGCTACAGCAACCTCGATCCCGCCAATGTGCGCAACAAGGCGGACATCGGCGGCGGCGGCCTCTACGACATCGGCTGCTACGCCATCGTCGCCGCCCGCTTCTTCCTGGCGGCCGAGCCGGTGCGCGCCGTCTCGCTCGTCGACCGCGACCCGACGTTCGGCACCGATCGTCTCTCGAGCGCGCTCGTCGATTTCGGGGACGGCCGGCGCCTCGACTTCACCGTCTCGACGCAGATCGCGCCGCACCAGCGGCTGGAGCTGTGTGGAAGCAAGGGGCGCATCGAGATCCCCATTCCGGTCAACGCGCCGCAGGGGGCGAAGACCCGCCTCCACATCGACGATTGCACGTCGCTCGAAGGCGCGGGCATCGTGACCGAGACGCTTCCCGAGAGTGACCAGTACCAGCTCCAGGGCGAGGCCTTTTCGCGCGCCGTGCGCGGCGAGATCACGCTGCCGTACGGGGTCGAGGATGCCATCGCCAACATGCGCGTCATCGACGCATTGTTCCGCTCCGAGAAGAGCGGCCGGTGTGAGGACGTCGGCCGCGGCTGAGCGCCGGCCGCGACGCGAGGTCAGTCCGCCGTGGCGCGAGATCGGGCGGAGAAATCGGTGCCGAGCGCCAGCAAGATCGCCTGCTCGAAGGGCGTACGGCGCCCCTCGTCCCATGCGGCGGCGCCTTCCGCGCCAAGCTCCGCGCGTGCGTGTCCGAGGTAGCGCTCGAGCAGCGCGCTCCAGAAGACGATTCCCGAGAGATCGATGGCCAGCGCTTCGAATTCCGCCGCGGCGGCTCCCCCGAGCCGCAAGGCGCGCAGGGAGTCGCCGACACCGGCGGCCGCCATCGCGACGCCCTGAATCTCGGTCGCCGTTTCCGCGCGGTCCCCAAGTTCCACGGCGAGCTCGAGCGCGCGCCGGTAGCGCGGCACGGCCGCGGCGCAGTCGCCGCGAATGAGCGGGCAGTCGGCCAGGAAGTGGTGCGCGAAGTGCTCCGAACGGAGATCCCGTGTCGCCTGCGCCACGGCGAGCGCTTCGCGCGCCATGGGTTCGACGATGTCGAGCTCGTGGAGACTCACGAGAACCTGGAGGAGCCCGGTTCGCGCACGATTGACGAGCAGCGGATCGCCGACCGATTGCTGCAGGTCGAGGCCCTCCTCCATGTACCGGCGCGCATCCGCGTCGCCGGCGAAGAAGCAGCCCCAGCCCAGATCGATCAGCGCGCACGCGACTTCCTGCGTCGCCCCGCGGCTGCGCCACAGCGTCACTGCCGCATCGATGCACGGGCGTGCCGTCGCGAGATCGCCGCTCCATGCCGCGATCTCGCCGGCGGCCGCCAATGCGCGGGCCCGCGCTTCGCCGGGCTCCGGGCTCGCCTTCAGCGCCTCCGCGAGCCGCCGGCTGCCCTCGCCGAAATGCGAGTGCAGGTGCCAGAACCAGCCGAGCGCGCCGGCGAGCCTCAGGGCGCGGTGTGCGTCACGGGAACGCAGCTCGTCGAGGGCCGCACGCAGGTTGTCGTGCTCCCGCTCCAGCAAGTCGAGACCCGCCTTGTCGTCGTGCCAGCGCCGCGCGTACGTCTCCTCCGCCAGCGCCTCGAAGAACGCCGCATGCCGGTCGCGAACGGAATCGGCATCGGGGCTCGCCCGCAGTTGCTCCAGCGCGAACTCTCGGACGGTCTCGAGCATGCCGAATCGATCGCCGTCGCGACGGACCATGCTCCTGTCCACCAGCGACGCGACGGTGGCGATTTCGGCATCGCACACCGCCTCCGCCGCCTCGAGCGTGAAGCCGCCCGCGAAAACGGCAAGGCGCGCGAACAGCGCCCGTTCGTCCGGTTCCAGCAATTCGTAGCTCCACCGGAGCGTGTTGCGCAGCGTTCGCTGGCGCTGCGGCACGTCGCGCGCGCCGCCGGTCAGAAGCTTCAGGCGCTCGCCCAACCGCTTCAGCATCGCTTCCGGCGACAAGAGCGGCGTGCGCGCCGCCGCCAGCTCGAGGGCCAGCGGCAGTCCGTCGAGGCGCACGCATAACTCCGCGACCGCGGGCGCATTCTGCGGCGTGAGCGCAAAGAAAGGTTGCACGGCCTGCGCGCGCGCGACGAACAGGCGCACCGAGGCGCAGGCGGCGATCGCCAGGTGTTCGCCGCCGTGCCGGAGGTCGGGGAGCGCGAGCGGCGGCACCGGAAACACCCGCTCGCCCGCGACGTGCAGCGGCTCGCGGCTCGTGACGATCAGCTTGACGTACGGCGCCTCCCCGAGGAGGTCGGCGAGGGTCGGCGCACCGCCGATGATCTGCTCGAAGTTGTCGAGCACGAGCAGGATCTCTTTGGGCGCGAGGTACGCGGAAAGCGACTGTCCCGCCGCCTCACGCACGCCCAGCGTCTGGGCGATCGCAGGCAGCAGGAGCTCCGGCTCGCGAGAGGGCCTGGAGCATGACGACGTAGACGCCATCCGCGAAATCGCCGAGGAGGTCGGCGGCTGCCTGGCGCGAGAGAGAGGTCTTTCCGGTGCCGCCGGGGCCGGTCAGCGTCACGACGCGCGCGTCGCCGCGCAGCACCATGGCACGAATGGCGTCGAGCTCGCTTTCGCGACCGAAGAGCGGCGGGAGGCGTGCAGGCAGATTCGTCCGGCGCTCTTCCGGCGTTCGCAACGGCGGGAACTCGCGCGGCAGGTCCGGGCCGGCGAGCTGATAGAGCCGCTGCGGTTCCCCGAAATCCTTGAGCCTGTGCGCGCCGAGGTCGACGCACGTCACGTCCGGATCGTCCGCCAGGAGGTCACGGGTCGTCTGCGACAGCACGACCTGGCCCCCGTGCCCGGCCGCGCCGATCCTGGCGGCGCGATGGACGCCGATGCCGACGTAGTTCGAGCCCGTGACCGTCGCCTCGCAGGTGTGGAGCCCGATGCGGACCCGGATGCGCTCGCCCTCGGCCCACGCGTGCGTCGCCAGCGCCCGCTGCGCATCCGACGCCGCGCGAACGGCGTCGACCGCCCGGGCGAACGCGACGAAATGCGCATCGCCCTCGGTGCCGAATTCGTGCCCCGAATGGCGCACGAAGGCGGCGCGCAACAGGCGGCGGTGCTGCTGCAGAACGTCTTCGTAACGCGAGACGCCGATAGCCTGGAGCAGTTGCGTCGAGCCCTCGATGTCGCTGAACAGGAAAGTGACGGTGCCGCTGGGGAGCATGTGCGCTTCAGTGCGGACGCGGCTCGACGTCGTAATAGCGCCATTGATGCTGCACGAACGGATGCTGCTTGTACCCCTTGAGCCAGGGCTGCGTGAGCTCGTTCTGGTAGGTATAGCTCGTGAAGATCCACGGCGCGTAGCCGAAGATCATGTCGTTCATCTCGTCGAAGAGCTTCGTGCGCGCGGGGCCGTGCGGCAGACAGGCGCGACTTGTCGTAGAGGGCGTCGAACGCCGGCAGGCGCATGCGCGCGTCGTTCGACATGCCGATGTTCTTGCTGTAGAAATAACTGTAGTAATCGCTGCCGTCCGGCACCGAACTGATCCACGCGAGCCCCCACATCATCAGCTGACCGGCCTCCGACATCTTGTTCAACTCGGGCCACTTGTTCTTGAGGAACGTGATCTTGAGGCCGATCGCGTCCATGTTCTTCTTCCACAGCTCGTCGCTGGCGCGCGCCGCGTTGTCCGGGGTCGAGGCCAGCACGAGGGTCAGAGGCTTGCCGTCGGGCAGCTCGCGATAGCCGTCGGCGTCGCGGTCCCTGTAGCCGAACTTGTCGAGCAGCGCGCGCGCCGCGCGCGGGTCGTAGCCGTACGGCGGGACGTACTTCGGGTCGTGCCCGTACAGCGCCGGCGGAACGGGCTGCGTCGCCTCGAGCGCCTGGCCGTGCGCGAGGCTCGAGATCGCGGCGTCGCGGTCGTAACCCATGCTGATCGCACGCCGCAGCGCGAGCTTCTCCGGCGTGTAGCCGCCGACCACCGGATTCTCGAGGTTGAAGTAGAAAAAGGAGACGGACGGCGTGACCTGCCGGTGCAACGCGATCCCCCGTTTCGCATACTCGGGCTTGAGCGCCGCGCCGTCGAGCACGTTGGGGGAAAGCGTCGCCGGCAGCGAGACTTGATCGAGCCCGCCGGAATCGAACGCGAGGAGCCTCGGCTGCGCCTCCTCGATGATGGAGATGTCGACATTGCCGACGAGCGGCAGCCTGCGGCCCGCGAGCCCCCGCGCGATTGCGGCGTCGCCGGGCTCGCTCCCTGCGCCCGGCGCCGGGAACGTCACGTCGCGATAGTCCGGATTGGCCTCGAGCAGGATGCGCTGGCCTCGCGTCCATTGCTTCAACCGGTAGGCGCCCGTGCCCACCGGATTCTCCATCACCCGGTTCGAGGCGTCCTTGTAGGCGTCCACCACTTCGCGCGCCACCGCCGAGAGCTGGTTCGTCGCGAGCCACCACTCGAAGCCGTAGTTCGGCCGCCTGAACCGGATCTGCAGCGTGAAGCGGTCGAGCGCGCGCAGGCCCTCGAGCGGCGCGTCGTAGTTCCACGTTCCGCTCTTGCGCGCCGCGGCGAGCGGCTCGTCGAGGCCGACGAGGTTGCCCTCGAAGAGGTAGAGCCAGTACGAGCGCACCTTGGGATCGAAGATCCGCTTGAAGCTGTAGACGTAGTCCTCGGCCACGAGCTCGCGCGGCCTGCCCTTGAAGGCCGGATCGGTCGCGAAGCGAATGCCCGGCCGCAGCTTGATCGTGTAGGTGCGGCCCTGATCGGTCACGTCGGGCAGCGCGGCGGCGGTATTGGGAACCATGCGCGCCGGACGCGCGAAATAATCGTAGACGTAGAGCGGATCGAAAATGCCGCCGATCACGTAGAACGAATAGGTGTCGTAGGCCGCCTGCGGGTCGAATCCGTTCTCGGCAATGGGAAAGGCGACGCGGAGCGTCTTCGTCATGTCGGCCGCCTGCGTCACCGGCCCCGCCAGGGCGGCGATCAGGACGAGGGTCAGGCGAAGGAACGCCGACATCGCTTCACCGCCGCGTGGCATAGACACGGTTGGCGCGGTCTGCTCACGTGGAGCGCCACCGTGCCGTCCGACAGCGCGACGATCTCGAAATCGCCGAGCACCATCCGGTAGTAGCCGGGCGCCTGGCCTGCTTGCAGCGGCGCCGCCGCGTGGGACGCGTGGATATAGACGAGGCAGGCCGTGATGGCCACGAGACCGGCCACGACCTTTCGGACGATATCCATGGTGCCCCTCCGGCGTATCGAAGCGCTTGCGCCCGCATTCTAGCGCGCGGATTCCTTACGGCAGCAGCGCGAGCAGATAGGTCTCGTTCCCCACACCGGCGACGCGGCCGACCGTCTTGCGCTCCGCGAGATCGACCACCCACAGCACGCCGCTCCCCGGCTGCCCCCGCGGCGCGCCGGTGATCGCCGCATACTTGCCGTCGGGTGTGATCACGATGCCGCGCGGGCGCGACGGCCGGCCGTCGGGCGTGGTCAGGGGGAGTCGCGTCACTTCGGCGCCGAGTCCGCCCGCGAGCGCACGGTCGACGTCGACGAAAGAGAGATTGTTGGCGCGGAAATTGGATACGAGCAGCGTCTTGCCGTCGGGCGTGAACGCGACGCCGAACGGGCGCGACGCCGCGGACGGATTGTTGGTGCCGACGAGAAGCCGCGCCGCCTCGGCGTCCTTCGCGCCGGCCACCGCCTTGTCGACGTTGATCAGCGAAATGTGGTTGCCCTCGGCATCGACCCGCGCGCTCTCGCGGTTGGCCGTGGCGATCCACGCGCCGTCCGGGCTGACCGCGATGCCCCACGGCCCCGTCCCCACCGGAATGCGTCCGAGCTCGGCGCCCGGCGCGTTCCCGAGCGTCTTCGCGACGTCGATGACCGAGACGTCGTTCGTGCCGCCGTTCGCCGTGAACGCGACGCCGCCATGGCGCGGGCTGATGACGACACCGTTGGTGTCGGTGAAGCAGCCGAACGCGAGGTTCGGTCCTGCGTGCGGGATCGGCTTCGGCGGGCAGGCAAAGCCCGGGCTGCCCCACGCGAGCTCGAGGTGGTGCAGCGCCTTTCGCGCGGCGAGATCGACGACGGTGATCACGCGCCCGCCGTCCTCGTCGCCATCGCCTTCGGACCCCGACACCAGCGCGTATTTTCCGTCCGCGGTGACCGCGAGGCCCACCGGCCCGAAATTGCCGGTCGGGATGATCGCCTCGACCGCGTTCAGCGTCATGTTGTTCGCGGGATCGAGCGCCTTTGCGACGTTGACCACGGTGATCGTTCCCGCGTGGCCGTGCTGGAAGTCGGCGGCGGCCTTCGTCGTCACCGACCCGGAATGATTGACGATGTAGGCGAAGCGCCGGTCGGGCGAGAGCACGACGTTGACCGGCTGCCCGCTCGCCGGCGTGCCCGGCGCGAGATCTGGCGTCACGCGCACGCGGCTCACGATGGCGTTCTCCTTGCCGTCGTTCGCGGGATCGATCGCCTTGGCGAGATCGATCACCAGGATCGTGTTGTCCCAGCGGCCGCTGACGAGGAGATACGGCGCGGCGGTGGCGGCCGGCATGCCAAACGCAAGGGAGAGGCCGAGCGCAAGCGCCCGGGCGATAGTTGCCGCATGCATGGAAGGCCTCCCTTCGGGAAACGCCCGAACCGAGCGGGGGATCGCAGACGCCGAGTATTGTGGGTTCGCGAGGGCGGGTCAACTGGCAGATCCGATACCCGGTTTCAGCGGCAGGGACCACGCCGCGCCCGGTTCGTGGTAAATGTCGCGGATGCCCTCGCCCCCCCCTCCACGATCCGCTGGCAGTACGATCGTCATCGGCTTCGCCGGCACGGTGCTTGCCTTTGCACTCTACATCTGCACCGGCATGGTCTACGCGTGCCTGCCGTTCCTGCGCGAATGGGCGACGCCGCTGACCGTCATCAACTACACGCTGCTCGGCCTGGCGTCGGGCTTCGCGCTGGCCGCGACGGCCACACTGGCCGCGCCGCCGCTCGTACGTTTCTTCGCGGCGTGCGCGCTGACCCTCACGCTGCTGGGGTTCGCGACACGGGCCGCTTCACTCGCACGCAATGCGCGCCTTCGCCCCAAGTCGACGCTGCAGACGGCCATCGGCATCAAGCATCCGCGCATCGTCCAGACGTCGCAGGGCTTCATGGGCGGGTCGTTCAACACGCGCGAGTTCTTCATGGCCGCAGCCAGGCGCTCCTCCGCGCCATCCGGTGGAGCTTCCTCGTCGGCGCATTTGTGGTGCCCGCGCTGCTGTTCGCGGCGGCGTGGGCGGGCGCGCCGAAGATCGTCGTCGTGCTGGGTTTCGCCGTGCAGTACCTGGGCCTGCTCGCCGAGCGATGGTACTTCTTCGCGCAGGCGAACCACCCGCAGAACCTCTACTACCAGGCGACCGCGTAACCTCGCGCGCCTTGCGCTTTCCCCGAATTCGGCATGAGCGATTCGGACTCTTCGCCTCCCCGCTCGGAACCGGGCCGCGTCGAGCAACCGTCGCCAGCCGCCAGGCGGCGGCGCGGTTGGAGCCGTTGGCTGCCGGGGCTTCGTGCGCTGCGCGATTACAAAGTGGCCTGGTTGCGGCACGACGTCGTGGCGGGGCTGGTGCTGGCGACGATGCTGGTTCCGGTCGGCATCGCCTACGCGATGGCGTCGGGCGTGCCGGGCATCTATGGCCTCTACGCGTCCATCGTTCCGTTGCTCGCGTACGCGCTGTTCGGCCCCAGCCGGATCCTCGTGCTCGGACCGGATTCCTCGCTCGCTGCCGTCATCCTCGCCGTCGTTCTGCCGTTGTCCGGCGGCGACCCGCTGCGCGCCGTCGCGCTGGCGGGCATGATGGCGGTCGTCTCCGGGACGGTGTGCATCGTCGCGGGCGTTGCTCGGCTGGGTTTCGTCACGGAGCTCCTTTCCAAGCCCATCCGATACGGGTACATGAACGGAATCGCGCTGACCGTGCTGGTGAGCCAGCTACCCACGCTGTTCGGATTTTCGGTCGAGGGCGATGGGGTGCCGACCAAGTTGTGGGCCTTCGCCCGAGCGCTGCTCGACGCGCGAACGAACTGGACGGCGCTGATGGTCGGCGTCGCGACCCTGGCCGTGATACTGCTGCTCAGGGGCGAGAGGCGGGTGCCCGCAATGCTGATCGCGGTCATCGGTGCGACGGCCCTTGTCGGCGTCCTGGACCTCGCGGCGCGCGCCGGCGTGTCGATCCTGGGCACGCTGCCGCAAGGTCTGCCGGAGTTCACCATCCCGTGGATCACCTATGCCGACATCGTCCCGGTCACCATCGGCGGCTGCACGGTCGCCCTCGTGTCGTTCGCCGACACCAGCGTGCTCTCGCGTGCCTATGCCGCGCGCTCCGGCACACGTGTCGATCCGAATCAGGAGATGGTGGGTCTCGGGGCCGCCAACCTGGCCGCGGGATTCTTCCAGGGCTTTCCCGTCAGCAGCAGCTCTTCCCGCACTCCTGTGGCCGAAGCCGCAGGTGCCAGAACACAGCTGGCAGGCGTGGTGGGGGCGGCGACGCTCGCGTCGCTGTTGGTGCTCGCACCCGACCTACTGAGACATCTGCCGGAACCGGCGCTGGCGGCGGTCGTGATCGCTTCCGCGATCGGCCTCGTCGAGATCAGCGACCTTCGTCGGATCTATCGCATCCAGCAATGGGAATTCTGGCTGTCCATCGGCTGCTTCGCCGGTGTGGCGGTGCTGGGCGCGATTCCCGGCATCGGCCTCGCCATCGTGATTGCCGTCATCGAGTTCCTCTGGGATGGCTGGCGCCCGCATTCCGCGATCCTCGGGCGCGTCGAGGGCGTCAAGGGCTACCACGACATCACCCGCTATCCTGAATCCCGCCGGATCCCCGGCCTCGTCCTGTTTCGCTGGGATGCGCCGTTATTCTTCGCGAACGCCGAATTCTTCCAGGAGCGCGTGCTGGATGCCGTGGCGACATCGCCTGCGCCGGTGCAATGGCTGGTGGTCGCGGCGGAACCGGTCACGAGCGTGGACGTCACCGCCGCCGACATGCTGACCGAGCTCTGCGAGACGCTGCGTGTGGCCGGAGTCGAGCTGCGCTTCGCCGAGATGAAGGATCCCGTGAAGGACAAGCTGAAACGATTCGGATTGTTCGCACGGCTCGGCGAACAGGCTTTCCATCCGACTATCGGCGCCGCCGTCAGCAGCTACCTCAACACCCATTCGGTGGAGTGGGTGGACTGGGAGGACCGCAACCGCTGAGCGGCGGCCACGCCTCCGCCGGGCTCAAATCGCGTGGTGAACGGTGAACCGCGTTTCGACCGGCGCGGCGCCCGGCCGCTTTACGATGACGCGGACCTTGTACTCCCCCGACCAGTTGAACACGAAGAGCTCGCTGTAATCGGGAAGGCCGCCCGCCTGAGTATGCAGCATCGGCTTCGTTTCCACGTGGCCGCGCGGATCGGTCACCTCGACCGACACTTCGGCATCGGCGATTCGCGCCCGGCTCTTCTCGTCGTCCAGCGTGATGAGCAGGTGTTGCGAGCCGGACGGCGGGTTCGTCGGGTGCGCGTCGCGATGGCCATCGGCGCGCAATGCCACCGCAGCGGGTATCACGCCCAGGTTGATGCCAAGGCCGGCCACCGAAGCTGCCTGCTGTGCGGCCGTCGGCGTCGAGACCAATACGCTTCCCGCCACCAGGGCGGTCATCACACCAACGCGCACGAGACTGGATTTCACCAGTCCAGACTAGGCCTTTCCTCCATCCTTGATTTGACCTGAATCAAGGACGCTGGCGCACAAGCGCGAGCTACTGGATCGCGTGCACCCGGATCGGACGGTCGAAGCCCTTGAAGGTCATCTCGCCCAGATCCAGGAAGGCGAGACCCTTCCCGAGGCAGAGCTCGCACACGACGTTCGACACGAGACTCTGTTCCGGCTGCGCGTGCGCACAGAGGCGCGCGGCGAGCTGGACCGTGGAGCCGAAGAGATCCATGTGATTCTCGACGGGCTCGCCCGCCGCCGCACCGATCCGGACCTTGATCGGGATCTCGTTGTTCTCCTGCACGAACTGGGCGAGCTCGCGGTGGATCCGCGTGGCGCAACGGGCGGCCGCCGCCGCGGACAGGAAGCTCGCCATGATGCCGTCGCCGGTGTGCTTGACCTCGCGGCCGCCCAGGGCGCCGAGCGCCGCCCGGACGACCTTGTCGTGGGCGTCGAGGAATGCCATGGCCGCTTCGTCGCCGTGCGTTTGCGTGAGCGCCGTCGAGCCGACGATGTCCGTGAACATCACGGTGCGGATTCCCGGGTCGCGGTGGCTCTCTCCGCCGCCGGGCAGGAGCGCGGCGCCCGCGCTGTTCACTTCGGCGCTTCCCATGAATCCCTCGGCGACCTCGGGAGCGACCTCGATGATCTTGGACGCGAGCAGGCCGTGCGCTTCGCGATGCACCTGGGCGGCTGCCTCCGAGGTCGGCGCGCTGCACAGGCAGAAGATCTTGCCGGTGCTCTCGTTGAGCCAGTACTTGTGATACTCGACGCCGTACTTTTTCTGCGTCTCGACATCCGCGGCGTGCGCCTTCGCGACGGCTTCCGCGGTGGCTCCCTTGACTTCGTGGATGTCCATGTACATCGGCATGACGGTCTCCGGGAAAAGCGACGTCGTTACACCAATGCGGCGGCACCCTCAGACCGCGGTGGCACGACGGGAGACCGTCATGTCGGGCGGGTGGCGCAGCGATTGATAGACGACGCAATAGCGCTCGGTCAAGCGAACCAGGGTATTCAACTCGTCGTCCGTCGCGCTGGTATCGAGATCGAACGAGAGCCGGATGCGCTGAAACCCGACCGGAGCATCCTTCACAACCCCGAGCGTGCCGCGGAAGTCGAGGTCGCCCTCGGCCCGGACCACGCCCTTTCGAATATCGACGCCGATCGCCGTGGCGACGGCGTTGAGCGTCACCCCCGCGCAGGCGACGAGAGCCTCGAGCAGCATGTCGCCCGAGCACGCGTTCTGCCCGGTGCCTCCTGTCGCCGGATGCAGACCGGCTGCGACGAGCGCCTTGCCGGTCGCGACACTGCACGTCACGCCCTCGCCCAGCCGGCCTTCGGCCTTCAGCGTGATGAGGGCGGCTTCGGGACGCTCCTTGTAACGCTCCTTGAGGGGCGCCTGGAGGCTTCGCAGCTCTTCGGTCTTCATGGGACGCCTTTCGGGCCTTGCATCGCGCCGCGCTTCGGACGCGCGCTCGCGCGATCCTGGCCCGACGAGGGGCTCATTATATTGCCGGCCGCATCGCTGGCAGAGCCGCCGGTCGGCTTCTTCGGGATCTCCGTGAGGCCGTCGACGCCGACGCTCGAAGACTCAATGCCCATGAGTGGCGAGGGGATTCGTCATCCGGTAGCGCTCCGTGAATCTCCGGTCGATCCGGTCCTTCCAGCGCCATAACCACTTGCCTTCCAATGCGAAGGCTCCGCGGGACGCGACGGCGCAGCGGTCGCCGGTGCTGATCAGCGCCAGCGCTTCCCTTTGCGGCTTCCACTCGACGAGCCGTCCGTCGCGCAACATCCGCCGCAGGTTCTTCGCGAGCGGCGGCCCCGCGCGAACGGCGTACACGCCGGATTTCGGGCGTGGCGAGCGCGTGACGGTGGCGATGTCCCCCGAGGCGAACACTTGCGGATGCGAGATCGACTGCAGCCGTTCGTTCACGACGATGAAGCCGCGATCGTCGACGGCGAGGCCGGCGGCCTTCGGCCACGGCGGCGCCGCGACGCCGGTCGCCCAGACGATCGCGTCGGCCTCGACGAGGCCTCCTCCACCCAGTTGCAGGCCGCCGGGGTCCACGCGCATGACGGCGCGCCGGAGATGCAAAGCAACGCCGCGCTCATCGAGGATACGCGTGAAGATCGCACGGACGCGCGAGCCATGCGAGGCGAGGATGCGGTTGCCCGTGTCGACCAGATCGAAATGAATGTCCGACGCCGGAGCGAGTGCGCGAAGACGGTGCTGCATAGCCAGCAGCAACTCGATGCCGCCGGCGCCGGCGCCGACGACGGCGACACGACGCGGGGGCTCGGCGCTTGCTGCACGTTCGCAGAGGCGATCCCAGCGATCGAGGAACGCTTCGATCGGCCGCACGGGGAACGCATTCTCGGCCGCGCCGGGAGTATCGGACGCGGGCGATCGTCCGCCGGTGTCCACCGAAAGCACGTCGTACGGCAGCACCGTGCCATCAGTGCAGAACACCCGTTGCGCGTCGGCGGCGATGCCAGTACAGACCGCCCGCACGAAACGGCAGCGGGCGGAGCGCGCCAGCGCGGTGAGGTCGATGCGACATTCGTCGCGCGTGTAATGGCCCGCGACCAGGCCCGGCACCATTCCGGAATAGATCGCGTCGGAATGCGGGCTCACCAGCACGAGCTCCGCCCCCGCGAGCGGATCGACCCCGAAGCGGCGGAGCACTTCGACGTGGCTGTGGCCGCCTCCGAGCAACACCAGTCGTTTGAGCTCCGTCATGCGGTTTCGATACCCTCGGCAACCTGATCGTTGGCGGTTATATTATTATCACCGCTCCGTCTAAGGCCCGCCGGCCAAGGCGACGTTTCCCTATCACTCCCAAGAGGGCGATCTGCATGGCACTCGTACCTCCTCATGGCGGCGGCAGCCTGCGCCCGCTGCTGGTCGAAGGTGATGCGCGCCCGGCCGAGCAGAAGCGCGCCGCGGGCCTGCCGAAGTTGCGCGTCAGCTCGCGCGAGAAGGGCGACATCATCATGCTCGGCATCGGCGGATTTACCCCGCTCGGCGGCTTCATGTCGCACGCCGACTGGCAGGGCGTATGCGACGGCATGCGCACCGCGGAGGGTCTCTTCTGGCCGATACCGATCACGCTGTCGGCGGATGCGGAATTCGCCGCGACGATCCGGCCGGGCCAGGACATCGCACTGCTCGATCCCGACAACGGCGAATGCCTCGCTACGATGACCGTCACGGAGAAATACACGATCGACAGGGCCCACGAGTGCGCGACGGTCTTCCGCACGAACGACGCCGAGCACCCGGGCGTGAAGATGGTGATGGAACAGGGCGAGGTCAATCTCGCTGGCGCGCTGCGCGTGTTGTCGACCGGCGGGTTCGCGGAGAAGTACGGCGCGCTGTTCATGACGCCGGCCGAGACGCGCGCCCAATTCGAAGCGCTCGGGTGGTCGAGGATCGCGGCCTTCCAGACGCGCAACCCGATGCATCGCTCCCACGAATACCTCGTCAAGATCGCCATCGAAGTGTGCGACGGCGTGCTCGTTCACTCGCTGCTCGGTGCGCTGAAGCCGGGCGACATTCCGGCCGAGGTGCGCACGAAGGCGATCGCGGTGCTCGCCGAGAAGTACTTCGTCGCCGGCACGGTCGTGCAGGCCGGTTATCCGCTGGACATGCGCTACGCCGGGCCGCGCGAGGCGCTGCTGCACGCGCTGTTCCGGCAGAACTACGGGTGCTCGCACCTCGTCGTCGGCCGCGACCATGCGGGCGTCGGCAGCTACTACGGCCCGTTCGATGCGCATCACATCTTCGATGCGATTCCGAAGGGATCGCTGGTGACCGAGCCGCTCAAGATCGACTGGACGTTCTGGTGCTACCGCTGCGGCGGCATGGCCACCGGCCGCACGTGCCCGCACGCGGACGCCGACCGGCTCCTCGTGTCCGGGACCAAGCTCCGCAAGTGGCTGTCCGAGGGCGCCGACGTACCGCCCGAATTCAGCCGGCCCGAGGTGCTCGCCATCCTGCGCGAGTATTACGCCGGTCTCGATGCCGAGCAGAACGTCGAGGTGAAGCTCACCGGACACTCGGCGCGCTAGCGGAATCCGGAGCAGGTCTACCCGCACGAACCAACCGGAACGACCGGGGTCGAACGTGCGACAATCGGCGGCAGGTGTCGCGGATTTCTGCGGAGGGCGGCATGAAAGATCAAGGTTCGGATACTCCCCATGCCACGTCGAGCGGCATTTCGAGCGATCCTTCCGGTGCGCCGCCCGGCGCCGACCCGAAGGACGACTTCCTCCGGCTGATGTTCTTCCAGGGCCACCGCCCGAACGCGCCGTCGAATCCCTCCCGCCAGCCGATCGCCGCGACCGGCGATTACGCTCCTTTGCGCCATTCGGTGGCGAAGCGCGGCGATCGGTACGCCTTGCCGCAGACCGGCAAGCTTGCGCCGATAGGCCTCGACGCGCCCGCAAGGGACGTGATGACCGACCTGCGGCGCGTCGACGCGGTGACCATCGTGGGCGAAGTGTCGATCGACGAGGCAAATCGGGTGATGATCGCCCGCCGCGTGCGCGCGCTGTTCGTCGTCGACGAAGCGCGGCAGGTCATCGGGATCGTGACGTCCACCGACATTCTGGGCGAAAGGCCCATCCAGTTCGCGCAGGAGCGCGGCATGCGCCACGGCGACGTTGTCGTCCGCGACATCATGACGCCCGCCGATCGGCTGGAGATACTCGATTTCCGCGATGTGGAGGCGGCCCGGGTCGGCGACATCGTCGCGACCCTTCGCCTCGCGGGTCGCCAGCACGCGCTGGCGGTCGAGACGACCGGCGAGGCTTCCGCTCCGCAGAAGACGGTGCGCGGGATCTTTTCGCTGACGCAGATCGCGCGGCAACTCGGCATTCCGCCGCAGCAGACGCACGACATCTCGCGCACGTTTGCCGAGATCCAGGCCGCGATCGCCTGAAGCCGTGGCGGGTGGCGCCACGGCGAAGGTCATTCAGGTGAAGGTGAAGCCGAACGCGCGCGCCAGCACACTGACGGAAACGAGCCCGGGCGTCTGGCTCGCCCTCCTCAAGTCGCCCCCCGTCGATGGAAGGGCCAACGAAGAGCTGATCGGGCTGGTCGCCAGGCACTTCTCGTGCCGCAAGGCCGCCGTCTCCATCAAGTCGGGCGCATCCGGACGAACGAAGCTGGTTCGCATCGCGCCCGGCTAGGCTCATCTGCCGCACCCTCCGGCGACGGACCTCTACGTGGCGGTCGGACAGAATCCGCCGAAGTGAACCGCGAGAAGGTCAGCGGGCCGCGATGAGCTTGATGCCGAAGCCGACCAGCACGAGGCCCGCCAGCCTTTCGAGCCATCGCGACACGACCGGATTGGCGCGCAGCCGCTCGGCGAGGAAGTGCGTCAGCATTACGGCGACGAGGCCGTAGGCGAACGTCAGCGCGGCGATGGTCGTCGCCATGAAGGCGAACGTCGTCAGCCCCTGGTGGCGCGCGGGGTCGACGAACAGCGGGAAGAACGCCATGTAGAACACGATCGCCTTCGGATTGAGCAGCGTGATCGTCATCGCCTGCCGCAGGTAATGTCGCGGCTTGATGGAGAGCGCCGGCGCCGCGCCGGGCTTGGCGAACAGCATCCTGCCGCCGAGGTAGGCGAGATACGCCGCCCCCAGCCATTGCACCGCGTGAAACGCCGCGGGGTAGGCCGTCAGCAACGCCGCCACCCCGGCCACGGCCAGCCACATCAGCACCTGGTCACCGAGGATCACGCCGAGCGTCGCCGCGATGCCGCCGCGGACCCCGCCCTTGCCTGTCGACGTGATCAATGCCAGGTTACCCGGACCGGGGATCAGCAGGAAGATGATCACCGTGATGACGAAGGCCGGGTAGTCGGTAATGCCGAGCATGAGAGAATCCCGTGGCGAAATGCGCGTGATTCTAACTCACCCGCCTGCCCCGACTGCGCCATCGAACGGAGACCGAATCATGAAGCGACAGACCTTGTCCGTTGCAATCCTCGCCCTCGGAGCGATGCTCCCGCTGCCGATCTCGGCCGGAGCGCAGACCTCCGCCGGCATCCCCCCGTCGATCAGCACCCCGAACAAGGTCGAGAGCCGCATCGGCCCGCTCTTCTTCAAGGACGGCATGCCGAGCAAGGAAACGCTCGCGAAGCTCTACGACAACCTCGATTTCACGCATGCGTTCGAAGCGTTCGTGAACACGATGCAGGGGGTGAACGCCGAAGCCATCCGCAAGGGCTTTGCCGACATCGGCGTGAAGGACAACGAGCTGCTGGTGTTCTCGAAGCTGATGGACGCGAAGTCGCTGTTCCTGACGGCGAACGCGGACACCGTCTATTTCGTCGGGGGACTCGACCTCAGCCGTGGTCCGATGGTGCTCGAGACGCCGCCGAAGGCCCTCGGCACCATCGATGACGCATGGTGGCGCTGGGTCACCGATTTCGGCGCCCCCGGCCCCGACCGCGGAGAAGGCGGCAAATATCTCATCCTGCCGCCCGGCTACGACGGTCCGGTGCCCGAAGGCGGATTCTTCGTCTCCCGCGCGAAGACGAGCCGCGTGCTCGTCCTCGGCCGCATGTTCATGGAGAAGAGCGATCCGCAGCCGGCCGTGGATCTCATCCGCAAGTTCACCCGGATCTATCCGTACGAGTCCGGCGGCGTGGGCACGAGCATTGCGGAGTTCCTGGAAGGCAACACGCGGCTTGGCCGCGTCGCGCCCCCGCCGCCGACCGTGTTCCACGAAGGCACCGGCAAGGTGGTGAACACGATTCCGCCCAATGACTGGACCTACTACGAGATGCTGAACGACGTCGTGCAGCGCGAGCCGGCCACCGCGCTCGACCCCGAGCTCATGGGGCCGCTCGCCGCGATCGGCATCGTCAAGGGCAAGCCCTTCGCGCCGGACGCGCGGATGAAGAAGATCCTGACCGAGGCGCTCGCGGTCGCGAACGCCACGTCGCGGAGCCTCCTCGTGAATCCGCGGGATGCGAGCTGGTACTACTATCCCGGCTCCGCATGGTCGAACTTCCTGTTCATCAGCGGCCACGCGTTCGAGACGCCGATTCCGATGATCACGCGCGACGGCGTGAAGCCGTTCCCGCCCACGGGTTACCGCACTCTCGACGCCCGGTCGGCGTTCTTCTACGGCGTCACCGGCATCACGCCGGCCATGGCGATGCGCCTGCCCGGCATCGGCTCGCAGTATCTCTTCGCGATGCTGGATTCCAACAAGGAGTATTTCGACGGCGCGAAGACCTACAGGGTGACGCTGCCCAAGGGCATTCCGGAGGCGAATTTCTGGTCGTTCACGCTCTACGACAACCAGACGCGCTCGATGCTCGACACGCCGCAGCGCTACCCGCGCGCGGGTAGCCAGAGCTTTCCGTCGCCCGCCGCCGAAGCCGGACCCGACGGCGCCACGATCGTTTACTTCGGCCCGACGCAGCCGGCCGGAGTGAAGCGAGGCAACTGGATCCAGACGATGCCCGGCAAGGGCTGGTTCACCATCCTGCGCCTCTACAGTCCGCTCGAGCCGTTCTTCGACAAGTCGTGGCGGCCGAGCGAGATCGAACTGGTTCGATAGGAGGAGCTCCGTCATTCAGGCCCGCGCCGGCATCGCTTCTAACCCTTCGCCGGATTCAGTACCATGCCACACCGTCCCATCGGAGCGCCGCCTTGAAGCTGGTTTTCGTCCTCGCCTTCCTCGTCTGTCCGATCCTTGCCGGCGCCCAGACGGTCGCGCTGCAGGAAAGCCTCCCCGCCTCGCTCAGCGGGCGATGGACTTTTTCTGTGGACGGCTCGACGCAGATCTTCTCGCTCGACGCGATCAAGGTGCAGCCCGCCGACACGTTCACGGCGAACCTCACCTGGTGGCAGACCAATCCATGGTGCGCGATTCGCGAGCAGCCGATCGTCGGCCGGCGGACCGAAACGGGAATCGAGTTCGACGTGCCGAAGAAATGCAATATCCAGTACCTGGTGGAGCTCAACAGGACATCCTCCGGCTGGACCGGAAAGGCGTGGTCGTCGATGCGCGGATTCGGCCTCGCGCTCGACCTGAAAGCCAACTGAAGGCGAACTCGAGGTGTGGACACCGATGTCCTGATCGTCGGCGCCGGTCCGACCGGCCTGATGCTCGCGAACCAGCTCGGGCGACGCGGCGTACGCACGCGCATCATCGACCGGCACTCCGGGCCGGCGCAGCAGACGCGCGCGCTCGGCGTGCAGGCGCGCACGCTCGAAATCTACGCGAAGCTCGGGATCGCCGATCGTGCGCTCGAGCTCGGCAAGCGCGGCAATGGCGCAAACCTGTGGGCGAACGGACGAAAGATGGCGCGCGTCCCGCTGGGCGAGGCCGGGCGAACCCTCACCCGGTATCCGTACATTCTGGTGCTGGGCCAGGACGACAACGAGCGGATCATGGGCGCGCGGCTCGGGGACTGGGGCCTCGCCGTCGAGTGGAGCACCGAGCTCGTCGCGCTCGAACAGGACGAGTCCGGCGTGACCACGACGCTGAAGCTTCCGGACGGCACGACTCGCAAGGTCACGGCCGCGTGGGTCGGCGGATGCGACGGGGCGAGGAGCGCGGTGCGCGAGCTCACCGCCATCGCGTTTCCGGGCGCGCCCTACGAGCACGTGTTCTTCGTCGCCGATACCGAAGTCACGGGGAACATGGTCCGGGATGAGGTCAACGTCTACCTGTGGCGCGCGGGCTTCCACCTGTTCTTTCCCATGCGCGGCGACGATCACTGGCGGATCGTCGGCATCGTGCCCCCGGAGTTGCGCGATCGGCACGCCGTCGCGTTCGACGACGTGGTGCCGTCGATGCGCGCCGAGGCGGGCGCCGCGCTCGCGTTCAGGAAATGCACGTGGTTCTCCACCTATCGCATCGCGCATCGCGGCGCCGAGCGCTTTCGCCGCGGCCGTTGCTTCCTGCTGGGCGATGCGGCGCACATCCACAGCCCGGTCGGCGCGCAAGGCATGAACACGGGCCTGCAGGACGCCTACAATCTCGCATGGAAGCTGGCGCTCGTCGTGACCGGAAAGGCGAGCCCCGCGCTGGTCGACTCGTACGAAGACGAGCGGATGCCGGTCGCGCGGCGGCTCCTCGACACGACCGACCAGGGATTTCGCCTCATCGTCTCCGACAACCCGCTCGCCGGCATTCTTCGCACCGAGGTGATCGCGCGGATCGGCGCGTTCGCGATGCGCCGCGCGGCTGTCCAGCGGGCAGCGTTTCGCACGGTGTCGCAGATCGGCATCCATTACCGGCAAAGCCCGCTGTCGGAATCGGCGTCGCCGCAGCCCCGGCACGCGCCACAGGCAGGCGATCGCTTCCCCTGGCTGCACTTGAAATTGACGCCGGACGGACCGGTCGAGGATCTGTTCGAGACGCTCGACGACACGCGGCTCGACCTGATCGTGATCGGACAACCGGCGGAGGGCGCCGCGGCGCTCGCGGCCGGCGAGCTCATTCGCGTCCATGTGGTACCCGCCGAGCCCGCCAACGAGCGGGAGCTCGCGCGCGCGGAGATTCCGCGGCGTTCCTACTACCTGCTCCGACCCGATGGCCACGTCGGCCTGTGCGGCGAGCGCTTCGACGCCGCGACCGTCGAGCGGTACCTCACTGAGCGCCTCGGCATCGCCGGCATGGGCCGCCCCGCATGACGGATCGGGCGGAACTCCGCGCCACGCTGCGATGAGCGATCCCGCCGCAAGCGTCGTCGCCGCGTTCGTGTGCCCGTCCTGCGGGACCGAATCCGCCGGCAAGTTCTGCCGGAACTGCGGCGAGCAGAAGCTCGGCACGGAAGACCGCTCGCTTCGGCACTACTTCGACATCGTCATCAACTTCCTCACCCATTTCGACTCGAAGGGCTATCGCACGCTGTGGCTCCTCGTCACGCGGCCCGGCTTCCTGTCGAGCGAACAGCTGCGCGGCAGCCGCGTCCGCTATTTGAAGCCGCTGGCGCTGTTCCTGTCCATCAACGTCGTCTACTACTTTTCCATCGCGTATTTCGGCGGCAACACGTTCACGACACCGCTCGAGATCCAGCTCCGGATGAACGACTACTACCCGGCCTACGCCGGCGCCCAGGTCGAGCGGAAGATCGAGCAGGAGGGTATCGGCTTCGCGGAGCTCGAAGGCAGATTCAACGCCAAGACGAGCGTCCTGTCGCGCACGCTGATCTTTTTCTTCATCCCGATCTACGCGACGCTGTTCTTCGCGCTCCTTTTCCGCGGCCCCGGCCGGTTCTTCGTCGAGCACCTGGTGGTCGCGACCCATTTCTGGTCGTTCGTCCTCATCCTGCTGGCCGTCGTGGTTCCGGCCATCGCCGCGCCGTTCGTCTGGTGGACGCACGGCACGTTCGAGGCCGTCTACGCCGCGGGCGAGGTGCCGCTGACCGTATTCCTCCAGATCTGGATCGGCGTGTACCTGACCGTCATGCTGCACCGCGTCTACCGCGCCCGTCTTTGGTATTGTGCGATCGTGGCGACCGCGATCGCGTGGTCGTTCTTCCACATCGTATGGTTGTACCGCTTTCTGCTCTTCGCGATCACCATGCACACGATCTGACCCGAGCCCTCGCTGCCCGCCCTGCCATGACCGCTGCTACCGCATTTCCGCTCGACGGCGGCTGCGACTGCCGCCACGTTCGCTACCGCATGATGACGCGGCCCCTCTTCGTCCACTGCTGCCACTGCCGCTGGTGCCAGCGCGAGACCGGCACCGCGTTCGCGCTCAACGCGATGATCGAATCCGACCGCGTCGCGGATCTGGGCGCTCCGCCCGACATCGTCGACACGCCGTCCGAAAGCGGTCTCGGCCAGAGGATCGCGCGCTGTCCTCGCTGCCGCATCGCGGTGTGGAGCCATTACGCCGGGGCGGGACCGCTCGTCAAGTTCGTCCGTGTCGGCACGCTCGACGAGCCGGATCGCCTGCCGCCGGACATCCACATCTTCACGGCGTCGAAGCAGCCGTGGGTGCTGCTCGCCCCCGACGTGCCCGCGGTGCCGGAATACTACGATCGCGAGCGGCACTGGCCGCCGGAGAGCCTCGCTCGCCGGCAGGCGCTGCTGCCGCAGATCGAGGCCTACCAGGCGAGCCTGCGCGCGGCGCGGTGACGCCCAAATCGTGACGGGAACCAGGAGGAAGCGATGGGACGATTCGTGATCGCCGGGTACAAGTCGAAGCCGGGACGGGAGGAGCAGCTGCTGGCCGTGGTCAGGAAGCACTACGGCGTTCTGCGCGCCGAGAACCTCGTTTCCGACAAGCCGGCCCACGTGATGCGCGCCATCGACGGAACGATCATCGAGGTGTTCGAGTGGCTGTCGTCCGAGGCCGTCGAGCGCGCGCATGCCAACGCCGCCGTGCGGGCGCTGTGGGCCGAGTTCGACGCGGCGTGCGACTTCGTGCCGATCGGACGGCTCGCGGAGTCGCAGCAGATGTTCTCCGAATTCGAGTCGCTCACGCCTTGAGGGGACGAGCATGAGCGGCCCTTCGCTGTTCGACCTCTCCGACCGGGTCGCGCTCGTGACCGGCGGCAACCGCGGCATCGGCCGCGGGATCGCGCTCGGATTGGCCGGGGCAGGTGCGGCTGTGGCGATTCTCGGTCGCGACGAGGAGAGAAACGAGCGCGTGCGGGTCGAAATCGGAGCCCTCGGTGTGCGCTCGCTCGCGGTGCAGGCGGACCTGACCGATCGCGCTGCCTTGGAGCCCGCGTTCGCGCGGGTCGAGCGCGAGCTCGGCGACGTCGGCATTCTCGTCAACAACGCCGGCATCGCGAGGCTCAGCGGCGGCGTGCTCGAGGAGTCGCCGGAGAGCTGGGACGACGTGCTCGCGACGCAGCTCCACGCCGTGTTCCTGCTCTCGAAGCTCGCTGCCGCCTCGATGCGCGCCGCGAATCGCGGCAAGATCATCAACATCGGCAGCGTCTATTCGCATTTCGGCTCGAGCGTCATACCTTCTTACGGCGCGGCCAAGGGAGCGGTCCTGCAGCTCACGCGCTCGATGGCGATCGAGCTCGCGCCGTTCGACATCCAGGTGAACCTGATCGCGCCCGGCTGGATCGAGACGGACATGACGGAAGATGTCCGGAGGTCGTCCTGGAACGACGAGATCCTGATGCGGACGCCGGCCGCGCGCTGGGGTCAGCCGGAAGACATCGCCGGAACCGCCGTGTACCTCGCCTCCCGCGCCTCCGATTTCGTGACGGGAGCGGCGATTTTCGTCGACGGCGGGTATGCGATACGATGACCGGCTGTGGAGGTGACCATGCGCCGACTTGCTCCTTCGCTGTGGATCCTCGTCTCGCTGCTGCTCCTTGCCTGCGCGCTGCCCGTCCGGGCGGGCGACGATGGTTTCGCCAATCGCGCCGAGGCGCTCGAGGGTCTGACGGCGCCCGATCCCGCAAGCCGCGCGGAGGCGATCGCGTGGATCGCGCAGTACGGCCTCCCTTCCGATGACGCGGCGCTCCGCCTGCGCCTCCGGGACGAGAATCCGTTCGTGCGCCACTATGCCGAACGGGGTCTCTGGCTGCTGTGGAGCCGGTCGGGCGACGACGCGATCGACGCGCTGATGGAACAGGGGATGGCGCAGATGGAGGCGCAGCAGTGGAAGGCCGCCATCGCGACCTTTTCCGAAGTCATCCGCCGCAAACCCTCGTTCGCGGAGGGCTGGAACCGGCGCGCGACGGTGCTGTTCCTCGCGGGCGAGCTTCGCAAGTCGCTCGCCGACTGCGCCGAAGTGATGAAACGCAACCCGAATCACTTCGGCGCGCTTTCAGGCTACGGCCAGATCTACTTCCGCCTCGAGCAATACGAAAAGGCGATCGAATACTGGAAGCGGGCGCTCAAGGTGAACCCCAACCTCGAAGGCGTCGAAATGCAGATCAAGAACGCCGAGGAGATGCTCGAAGAGCGGCGCAGGCATTCAGCCCGGCTGGCGATGCCGTTGCAGCGCGTCTAGGGAGCCTCCGCACCAGTAATCGCGATGGCGACGGAGGGTTTCGGGAGCAGAGGCTCCCTAGTGCGAGCTCGCCGGCGGCCGGCGCCATTTGGGAATCGACACGGGATCGAAATCCAGCCACGTCCCCTCGTGCCAGGTGCCCTCGGCAATCTCGATCGAATTGGCGTGCTGGCGCTGGAGGACCGCCGTCGCGCGTTCACGGTCGGACACCGTAGGTGCATGCACCGCGACCACCACGCCGGACGGCCGGGCGAGCGGCGGCTCCGGCCGCGTTTCTCCCTTTCCGAGCGCCCCGACCGCTCCCGCGAGCGAGCCTGAATAGGCGCCCGCGGCAAGGCCGCCGGCGATCGCCAGCGGGCCGACGAGGGGCATGGCCGCGAGGCCGAGTGCGAGCCCGGCGACGCCGCCGAGCACGGCGCCTTGCGCGGCCCCGGTCCCGGCACCCTTGGCCTCGGGGTCTTCGTCCTGATCTCCGCCGATCGGGTACGTCGCGTGCTGTCCGGGCGCGTTGAGATAGAACGACGTGATTTGCGACGAGGCGAAGCCGTCGCCTTCCAGCGCCTGCATCGCACCTTCCGCCGACACGAAATCCGCGAACTCCGCTGCTACGATGTTATCCATTCTTGCCCCCTTGCCGCTGGATGCGGCCACAGCGTCATGCTGCCGCGAAGGGCGGCCGCATGCCTGTAGGAGCAGAAGCAATTGCCGTGTCGGACGAAGCCTGATCGCCGGGAAGCGACGCGGCCGCGCGCGTCACACGACGACGTTGGCTCCCCTTTCGAGCAGCAGGTCCCGCAGGATGGAGCGATGGCAGTGCGACTCGTCCTCGCAATAGCAGCCGACGGAGAAGTCGGTCTGGTGCGACAGCGCCGCGAGCAGGTCGAGGACCCGCCCATTGTCGGCGTCGCCCATCTCCGCGCGGTAGCGCTTCGCGAACGCCGCCCACTCGCGCGGCGACTGGCTCGCCTGTGCGACCTTGACGGTGTCCGGCGCGGGCGCGAGATTCGGCAGCCACACGTCGTACCAGTTGCCCGACGCGAATGCCGCCTTCGGCACCCCACGCGGCGGCCGCCGCACCGTGCCGATGCGCAACCCCTCGTGCGGAAGCCGCGCGGTGCCCAGACGAACGATCCTGATGGCCATCGCTTCCCTCTCTGCCGCAGTCCGGCCAACCACCGGCGCGCAAGTGCGCTACGCCGCCGGCAAGTGTGCGAACCGTACGTGGATGTTCTTCTCGTCGGTGAACGCGAGGAGCTCCTCCAGGCACTCCTCGCGGCCCAAGCCGGATTGCTTCATGCCGCCGAATGGTGCGCCGAGGAAATGCCGTCCCACCTCGTTGACCCAGACATAACCGGCCTGCGCGGCATGCGCCGTGCGCAACGCGGCGTGAAGATCGTTGGTCCAGATCGAGCAGGTGAGTCCGACGTCGACCGCGTTGACGTCGCGGACCATCGCGGCCTCGTCGCGCCACTTCAGCACCGAGAGCACCGGGCCGAAGATCTCCTCGCGCGCGATCGTCATGCCGGGCGTCACGTCGGCGAACACCGTGGGATCGATGTAAAGGCCGCCTGCGAGCGCCGCCGACTGCGTCGGCCCGCCGCCGCACACGAGTGTCGCGCCCTCCCGCCCGGCCGTCGCGATGTGGGAGAGGATCCTATCGTACTGGGCGCGGCTCACGATCGCGCCCATCGTCGTCTCCCACGCGTCCGGCCGGCCCGGCTGAAAAGCCCGGATCCGCGTCTTCACCTCGGCGAGTACACGGTCGTGGATCTCCGCGTGCACGAATGCCCGGCTCGTCGACCCGCAGGACTGGCCGCACCACGCGAAATTCATCCCCGCGATCATCGCGTCGGCCACCGCCGCCGGATCCGCGTCGGGGAACGCGATCAGCGCATTCTTGCCGCCGAGCTCGAGCAATACCGGCGTGATGCGATCCGAGGCGCTCCTCATCACCGCGCGTCCCGCGGCGACGCTGCCGATGAGCGCCACCTTCGCGATGCCGGGATGGGCCACCAGCGCGGCGCCGGTCTCGCGGCCGCTGCCCGTGATCACGTTGAACACGCCCGGCGGAAAGATATCGTGGACGAGCTCCGCCACGCGCAGCGCCGACAGCGGCGCCTGCTCCGGCGCCTTGACGACGACCGTATTGCCGGCGGCGAGCGGCGCCGCGGACTTGCCGGCGGCGAACATGAACGGGTGATTGAACGGGATGATCCGGGCGACCACGCCCAGCGGCTGCCGCACGGTGACGTTCATCCGGTCCGGCCCCATCGGGATCGAAGCGCCCTTCATTTCCGTCACCAGCCCGGCGAAGAAATCGATCTGGGAAACCGCGATGTCCGCGTCGCCCATCATCGCCCGCACCGGGTTGCCGCCGTCGATCGCATCGAGTGTCGCGAGCTCGCGTGCGTTCTCGCGCACGATCGCCGCTAAGCGTCGCAGCGACCTGGCGCGCTCCTGCGGCGGCACGTCGCGCCAGGCCGGAAATGCCTTCCGCGCGCTCTCGACGGCGGCGTCGACGTCGGCCGCCCCGGCGTCCGCGGCATGACCGAGCGAAGCACCCGTGCCAGGACTCGTCAGATCGTAATGCTGCCCGGAGAGCGGCGGGTGCCACGCGCCTCCGTAGTAGAGATCGCGATGCGCGGGCAGAACCGACGGCGCGCTCGTCCCGGACGCAGGCGTGGTCGAGGGGCGAATGGCGGGTGGGTCGTGCGGCATGGTGTCAGACCTTGTGGCTTTCGAGCGACGCCGGATGAAAGAGCTCCTCGACCCCCACGACGCGCGACGAGATGCCCTGCGCGTGATGATGCTTGACGAATGCCTCGAGCACATGGCGATTCGCCGGCAGGCCGTAGGGCCAGAAGTCCTCGCCCATGAACGCGTAGGCGCGGCGCAACTGCTCCTCGACGAACGGCAGCGCCACCTTCGCCGCCGACGTGTCCGCGAGATGCTGCAGCGCCAGCTGCTTCGAGCGCTCGAACGCCTTCAGGAGCGCCATCGGCAGCCATGGGTGCCGGTCGGCGATCGAACGGCGCACGCCGACGAGATGCATGATCGGGAAGATCCGGGTGCGGCGGAAGTAGTTCATCGCCTCGGCAGTCGGGTCCTCGAACAGCCAGCGGAGCGCCGGGTTGGACGGAACGAAGCAGGCCGGCGCGCGCGGCCCCATGAACGCGTCGATCTCGCCCGTCTGCAGCATCGCGTCGAGCGTGTCCCGGGGACCGATGTCTTCGAGCACGACCCCCGCCGGCAGCGTGACGGACACTTTTTCGAGGCGACCCGGCTCCTCCAGCCCGCCGCGCACCCATCGGATATCCGACGCCTTCACGCCGTAGTCTTCCTCGAGCAGCGCCCGCGCCCACACGTTGGCCGTGAGCTGCCACTCGGGGAGGCCGACCCGCTTGCCCTTGAGGTCCTGCGGCGTCGCGATGCCGCGGTCGGCGCGCACGATGATCGACGTGTGCCGGAAGGCGCGCGAGACGAAGGCCGGGATGCCCACGTAAGGGCAGTCGCCGCGCGCCGTGCGCAGCACGAAGCTGCTGAGCGAAAGTTCGCACACGTCGAAGGCTTCGTGCCGCATCGCACGGAAGAAGATCTCCTCCGGCGACAGCGTCATCACGATCGGCTCGACGCCGTCGATGGCGACCGTCCCGTCGATCAGCGGCCGATTGCGGTCGTAGTCGCCGATGGCGATCGACAGGTTGAGCTTGGTCGTCACTTCCTGGGCTCCGTGACGTGATTGAGGGAAGCCGTCATCGCGGGCGTATAGCCTGGCTCGGTGATGACGTCGACGACCGCCACACCGCCCGCATCGACATGCGCGACCGCTTCCCGGAAGGCCGCGACGAGCGCGTCCGCGCTTCGAATCGGGCCGAGGCCGAGCGCGCCCTGCGAGCGCGCCATCGCCGCGATGTCGACGGCGGGGTCGGCGATCCGCTGACCGATCCACTTGTTCTCCACCGGGCGGCCGCGCATGCGCGCGACACGCTCCTGATGCACTTCGTCGTTGAAGAAGGACTGGTTGTTGGCGACGACGATCAGCAGCGGAATCCGGTAATGCGCGGCGGTCCAGATGGCCGTCGCGCCCATGAGGAAGTCGCCGTCGCCGCCGATCGAGATCGGAAGTCGTCCGGTGCCTTCGAGCGCCAATGCCGCGCCCACGGAGATGCCCGGGCCGCCGCCGATGCCGCCACCGCCGTCGGAACCGAGGAAGTCGAGCGGATGGCGGAACGGCCACAAGGCGCCGTCCCAGCCAAGCGGCAGGTGCACGAGCGACGTGTCCCGCGTTCCGACGACGTCGCGCAATCCGGCGGCGAGATGCGCCATCGCGATCTTCCCGGAACCGAGCGCGGGGCCGACGGGCGCGGCGCGGGGCGCGAAGCCCGTTGCCGCAGGGCGATCCGGCTGCGAGCCAAGCGCTTGCACGAGCGCAGTTACGACGTGATCGGGATCCGCGGCGAGCAGGTGGTCGACCACGGGCAGCCCCTGATGATCCATGCTCCAGCCGTTGTGCAACGTGTGGTCCAGCGAGATCTGGACGACGGTGGCGCCCGGGGTCGCGTTTCCGAACACCGCACCCAGCGTGCCCGCGAGATCGACCCAGTCGAGGCTCACGACCACGTCGGCACCGGCGATGGCCTCGCGTGCCGCCGGGACCGCGTAGATGCCGGGCTCCGCGACGTGCAGCGGATGAAGCGTCGGGAATCCGGCGCCCACTTTGAGATCGGTCACCACGCGCGCGCCGACCCGCTCGGCGAGCCGAACGCGCGCATCCCAGGCTTGCTCGCTCCGCGATACGCGGCCGACGAGGAGCACCGGCCGCCTGGCCCCGGACAGCAGTCGCGTGACCTCGGCGATCTGCTCCGCAGACGCCGCCGGCGTCGCCTGGGGCCGATACCGCCGCGCGTCGTACGGCGGCAGCGGATCGGACAACCGCATTTCCTGGATGCCGACGTCCAGGTTGACGTAGACCGGTCCTTTCGGCGTCGTCTCGGCAAGCCAGCTCGCGCGGAGCAGCGCCTCGCGTGCCGCGGCCGGCGAGGCGGGCTGATCGTCCCACTTGGTGTAGTTGCGCACAATCGCACCCTGGTCGCGTGCGGTGTGGATCCATTCGATCCAGGGCCGGCGATGCACGGCGTCGATCGGACCGGTCGCGCCGATCAGCAGCACCGGCATGCGGTCGCACCAGGCGTTGAAGACCGCCATCGTCGCGTGGAAGAGGCCGACGTTCGAGTGCGCGGCCGCGGCCATCGCGCGGCCCGTGACTTTCGCGTATCCGTGCGCGATCGCGACGGCGTGCTCTTCGTGAAGGCAAAGCAACATCTGCGGCTGACGATTGCCGAGGCGGTTGACGATGCTGTCGTGCAGGCCCCGGAAGCTCGCCCCCGGATTGAGCGCGATGTACGGGATATCGAGCGCGCGCAGCGTCTCCGCGATCGCATCGCTGCCGAAGTACGTCCTCGGCGCGGCGTCGGGCACCGGCTGCTCGATGCCGCGATCGAGTCCGGTCGCGGCTTCGATGTCGTTCCTCAAGCTTCTCTCCCCCCGGGCCCTGAAAACCGCCATGCTACCCTGCCGGCGCGCATTCCCTCAGAGGTCGAGCACCGAATCGAGACCGCGATGGACGCCGACGAGCGTAGCGACCTTGCGGATGGCGAGCAACGCGCCATCCGTGTACGGGCGCGCGCTGTTGCCCGAATCGTGCCGGAGCGTGAGCTTCTGGTCCGGCATTCCGAAGATCACCTCGGCGCTGATCACATAGCCGGGCAGCCGGATGGAGTGGACCTGCGTGCCCGAAACGTTGGCGCCGCGGGTCTCCCTTGGGCCGACCGTCTGCGCAACCGGAACCGTGGGTTGGGGATTGCGCACCTTCGACAGGCGGAACGCAAGCTCGCGTGCCGTGCCGCTCGGCGCGTCGACCTTGTCGTCGTGTGCGTAGTCGATGATCTCCCACTGCGGAATCAGCCGCGCCGCAGCCTCGGCGAACTTCTGCAGCAGCACGACGGTCAGCGCGAAGTTGCCGCAGGCGAGCACGCCGCGCTGCCGCTTCCGCGCGGCGACGTCGATCTCCGCGAAATCGCTGTCCGTGAGCCCGGACGTGCCGACCACGACGTGCGCCCCGCGCTCGAGCGCGGTCAGGATGTTCGACTTGGCGCTGTCCGGCCTCGTGTATTCGACGAAGACATCGCACGGCGTGGCGAGCGCCGCGGCCGCGGAAGCGTGGATGCGGCCGGCAAGACGCGGTTCGCCCAGCACGTCGCCGAGAACCCGGCCGGCCTCCTTGCGCGCGACCGCGGCGACGAGCGTGACGTCGTCGGTCTTCGCGATCGATCGCGCGAGCTCGGAGCCGGCCCAGCCGGTCGCGCCGGCGAGACATACTTGGATGGCCATCGGGATTTCCCTATCGGTTCACGCGGAGTGGACGGACGAGATGATGCGCTGATACACGGCGAGATCGCCGGACGAGAAGCAGCAGAAGACGATCTCCCGGACCGTCTCGAAGTCGCGCAGCGACCCGCGGACGGTGGAGACCGCGACATCCGCCGCCAACTCGATCGGATAGCCATAGATCCCCGTGCTGATGCTCGGGAAGGCGATCGACTCGATGTCGTGGGCGGCGGCCAATTCGAGCGCGCGTCGATAGCAGGAGGCCAGCAGTTGCGGCTCGCTGCTCGTTCCGCCCCGCCAGACCGGCCCGACCGCGTGGATGACGTGCCTCGCGGGCAATCGATAGCCCCTGGTCAGCCTGGCTTCTCCCGTGTCGCAGCCGCCAAGGCGCCGGCACTCCTCGAGCAACTCCGGCCCGGCCGCGCGATGGATGGCGCCGTCGACGCCGCCCCCGCCGAGGAGCGAAGAGTTCGCCGCATTGACGATCGCCCCCACCGACAGCGTCGTGATATCGGCTCGAATCGCCCGGAGAACGCCTGCCATCGCGCACGCTCGATTCCTAGAATCGAATCCTGCCGGTCAGGATGTCCCACCACATGCGCCAGTCCCCGAGAAAGCTGAGCCAGGGATGCCCGAAGGTCGCAGGCTTGTTGTGCTCGAAGAGGAAATGCCCGGCCCACGCGAACGCGTAACCCTGCAGCAGCCCTGTCATCGCCAGCCACCCGTTTCGAGCGGCGATCGCGGCGACGAAGAGCGCCAGGGCCAAGGACGTGCCGATGAAGTGTAATCGGCGGCACGTACGATTGGAATGTTCACCGAGGTAGAACGGATAGAACTCGGCGAGCGTGCGGTAGCTTCGAGCCGTCATGGAATGCGCGCGCTCAGGCGGGCGCGCCCGTCATCGCCTGCTGCAGTGCCGTCTTCGCGGCAGCGAGCGTTTGCGCATCCGCCAGATCAGGACGGCCCGTCCCGTACGGGGGCTGCGGCGCGTACTCCATGATCAGCTCGATCAGCCGCCCGGTGCTCTCTCCCGCCCAGTGACCCGCCACGGTGATACCGAAATCCACGCCTGCCGTGATGCCGCCGCCCGTGATGCGATTGCGGTCGAAGCAGACGCGCTCGTTGCTGGGCTCGGCCCCGAATTGGGCAAGGGCATCGCGGGCGCCCCAGTGCACCGCGGCGCGGTAACCTCGGAGCAGGCCGGCCGCTCCCAGCAGCAGGGCGCCCGTGCAGACGCTGCACACCCAGCGCGCACGCGATCCACGGTCCGCCAGGAACGCAATGGCGGCGGAATCACCGAGCAGGTCCAATGTCGGCTTCGCCCCACCGCCGACCACGAGGACATCGGGATCCTTCCAGGCATCCTCGAAGCCGTGGGTCGCGTTCACGCCGAGGCCGCAGTCCGTGAGCACCGGGCCAGGGCGGTGCCAGGCGTATTGAACTTCGTACCCGGGAAGAAAGCTCCACGCCTGCACGGGACCGACCAGGTCCAGCAGGGTCATGCCGGGGTAGACCATGGCAAGGATCTTCATGACACTCCCTCCGATCAATTGGCAATATCGACCGTCATCGGGCCTCGGCCGGGCTCGGTGGTCCGGCCATGCCACCTGCGCGTTAGGCATCAGCCGCGAGACAGTGTACCGTCCGCGAATGAACACGATTGTCCGTCCCATTCTGCTCGCGTGCGCCTGCGCCAGCGTCACTGGATGCGCAATCCTGCCGGCGGCCGGCCTCAGTCTGGCCGCACAGGGCGCACA
This sequence comes from uncultured beta proteobacterium, assembly GCA_963724545.1. GTDB lineage: Bacteria > Pseudomonadota > Gammaproteobacteria > Burkholderiales > Casimicrobiaceae > CAIWHR01. Next base: position 53,327 of record CAVRVC010000020.1, on the reverse strand, counting down.
GGGCGTGGTCGCGCTCGCCCTTGGCCCGTTGGTAAACATGCAGGAGCGAGCGGAAAAGGATCGCTGCGTGGCGTATACCAACAAGGGCATCTCGGTGACCGAGTCGCTGGAGGCCGCAATCCCGATTGACGAGGGAGCCGTCTCGATATTCGAGTTGGCATCCTGGCGACCCGAGTTTTCACGCGACGGGTACCCCCAGGTCGAGCGACTCAGGACTCCAACCGATGGAACCCTCGCAATCAGCGAACGGGCGGCCCTGCTCCTGCCTCCGCCAGGCACGACAAGTATTCGCATCCCCTACGAGCTGGTGCAGAACGTCGAAGTCCGTCGAGACGATGTCACCGGGAAGCCTCGAGACATGATCGTCAATTCCTGTTTCGGCCGCTTCGACATCGTTACATTCCCGCCGCAGCAACCGGATATCCCGGATCCCGAAACGGCGATGGCTGCAGCGGCCCAACTCAAGTCGCGAATGGCTGCGTTTCATACGGCCGCCGACAACTGAGCCCGACACATCGCCGATCGAGCAGCCGGCGCTGAAGGCGACGCGGTCGAGCGAGCTGCGATCGCTGACCTCCCTCACCGCGCCTAAATCTCGTCCACCCAGTAGTCCAAGGCGTGGTCCGTGCGCGTCATGTGGCGCATGCCGCCGCCGAACGCGCCGACTTTCTTCGAATCGGGGTATTCGCAAATCTCCACCGGCAGCATCGTGCTGATGGAGAGGTACGCAAGATCCGCATCCGAGTCGTTGACGATCTGATGGGCCGTCTCCGGCCCGCCCGTCGGGCAGCAGATCACGTCGCCGGCGCGTATCCTTCGCGTCTCGCTGCCGTACCGCAGCGTCCCCGCGCCCTTCACGATGAAGAACATCTCCTCCTCCCCGCGGTGGCTGTGGAAGGGACACCCGCGCTTGCCGGGCGGGATGACATCGTAGGAATACCCGAGGTCCTTCGCACCGAGGAGCGGCCCGATGCGCACGGAGCTGCCCTCGAATTTCTCACCCTTCGCGAAATGCTCGAGCTTCAATTCGTCGAGGTTGACGACTTTCGTATCGATCAGGCTCATCGGTCCATCTCTCCGCGCAGATTTTTGGGGATTGACGCGCCGGCGAGCGAAGTCTACGCGATCCGCTCGAGGTAGCTCTGGAACACGCCGACGTGGACCAGCGCGGAATCGGCGCCATTGGGCCAGAGGTCCTCGCTGCGGAAGCGCACGTCGTACGTCGGCTCGTCCTGCGCCTCGATCGCGTGGGCGTGCGCGTCGGGAAACGGATACGCCGGCGACTCGCTCACCACCACGCCGGTCTTGCCGCGGATGTAACCCGGCAACCGAATGTGGCCAGGCACGTAGTCGAGTCTCACTCGAACGCGATCGCCGGGCTTGAAGCGATCGCGATCCGGCGCGTTGGTCCGCCCCGCAGCACTCGGCCGCGCGAGCGGAAACGCGCCCTGTGCACGGCGCTCCAATTCGTCGTGCGTCACGATGCCTTTGTCGACCAGAAGCGTCGCGAGGCTCGTGAGCGAGCGCTCGTAATAGCCGGCCGTGAGGTAATGTCGCGGCTCCATGCGCTCGATCGCATGGCGATACTCGTCCATGTTGAAGATCCCGAGCCGTACCGCGAATGCATAGAGCGAATTGGCGCGTACTTCCCACGCCGCGTGGAAGGCCGATGCATTGTGCTTGTAGCGGACCCGGCCGAAGCCTTGCCTGCCGCCGAGGTCGTGGATGCCGTCCATTTCGCGCTCCGACTTACAGGCGGGCGACGCCGATCATGGCATCGCGCGTCACGATGCCGGCAAGCTTCTCTTCCGGCCAGCCGACGGTTTCGGGCGGCTGCCGGGGCAACACGATGTAGCGCGTGTCCGCGGTCGTGTCCCACACCCGGATTTCGACCTCGGGCGGCAGATCGAGACCCATCTCCCTCAGCACCGTGCGCGACTCGCGGACGACGCGCGAGCGGTATTCCAGATCCTTGTACCAGTCGGGCGGCAAGCCGATGATCGTAAACGCCGTGCACGAGCACAGCGTGCAGCAAATGACGTTCTGGACGGTGGCGGTGTTTTCCAGCACGACGAGGTGCCGATGATGCTTGGGCATCGTGAGCCCAAGCTCGAGCACGGCGGAGCGGCCGTCGGCGAGCAGACGCTCGCGGAACGCCGGGTCTACCCACGCCCGGGCCACCACGCGCGCACCGTTCTGCGGAACCCACACGTCCTGGGCGAGATGCCCCAATTCCTCGACGGCGTCCGTCGCCTTCATGCCGCGCTCGTCGAGCGCCGCCTGGATTGCATCGACGCGCTGCTCCAGCGGCGCCGTGCGTTGGATGACGGGATCATGGTTGGACATATCCATCCTCGCGACTTGTTTGATCGCCTCAACGACGTCGGAAGGTTCGAGGTAGCGTGCGATGGGGACCGCTGTCATGCTGAGTTCGTGGGCCTAACGAGGAATATATCTCGTGCCCCGTATCCAAATCAGATCGCTGCGGCAGGCGCAAGCACCAAGATCTGCCTGAACGAACAATCTGCCGCAACCTGGATCGCTCGAAGAATCACGACTCCGGCTAGCCAATCGGGAGACGAACGGCTTGCTTCGGACGCGCCGTTTCGACGGAATTAGACGCCTCATTCCTCTCGTCGGCAAGCATCCCTCATCGCGCCGCGCCTCCTCCTTTTCCCTACGCGGTTTCAAGCCCGCGCCCGACAGCCTGTTTCGCGCGCCGCACGTATCTTGCTTCCCAGCAGCTTCGAGCTGTGTGGCCGTCGGCATCCAACGATCGCGACGGGAACAATCGATGGAGGACTACATGAACATGACGCATGCCACGAAGACAATAGCGCCGCTCGCGGTGGCTGCCGCGATGGGCGGTTGCGCGGGCTGGCACGGCATGGACAAGACGGAACACGCAGGATGCGGTCCGGCGCTTCCAGCAAGTCGCCGGCCTGCCGGTAACGGGTGAGTTGGAGCGGCCGACGCTCAACGCGCTGGGCGTCTCGTGATGTGATGGTCGCAATGCCGGCCCCGCGCGGGCCCGGCAGCGTGTCAACTGCGCTCGGCTCGGTTGCGCTCAGCTGCGTAACGGCAGCGCGAGCCCGATCGCGACGAATACGCCGCCGCACGCCTGGTTGAAGCGCCGTCCTACGCGCCGCAGCCATGGGCTGATGCGATGCGCCATGCTCGCGATGAACACTTCCGTGGCGATCTCGATCAACGCGAACGTCCCCGCCATGACGACGAATTGAACGACGAGGCTTCGCACGGGATCGATGAACTGCGGCAGGAATGCCGCGAAGAAGAGCACCCCCTTCGGATTGGTGAGCGCGGAGAGCGCGCCCTGCCGGAATAGCGACCAGCTTGCCCTGGGTTGAGCCAAGCCGCGGACCTCGAGCCCGATGGGCGGCGAGCGCCACACCTGGATGCCGAGCCAGACGAGGTAGGCGCCGCCCACCCATTTCAACACCGTGAGCCATACGAGCGACGTCTTCAGCAACGCGCCGATGCCGAACAGCGAGAGCGCGATGACCGTGACAAACCCGAAGGCACCGCCGAAGATCGTGTAGAGCGCCTTGCGCCGGCCGTGCAGCGCGCCATGCGTCAGCGCCAGCAGGCCGTTGGGTCCCGGCGACAGCGACAGGCCGGTCGCCGCGAGCAGATAGATGAGCCAGACGTGGAGGTCCATGGACCTCAATGTGCCGGGCTCGGCGCTGCCGGTCAAGCGGGCGATGCGGAAGCGCGATCCGCGGCCGCGACGATGACGAATTCGCTCGGCACGCGGTAGCCGCGCTCGTCGCGCCATGGGTCGATCGCGTCGAGATAGCGCCGGCGGACGCGTTCCCGCACGCCGTCGTCGAAGCGCGACCACGCGAGCGCGACCGGGCCGCCGACGAACGCCGCGTCGCACGCCGATTCGGCGTCGGCGTAATCGAGCGTTGCGGCAACGCGATACTGCTCGATCGACCCGAAGCACAGGTCCGCGCACAGGTGCGTCAGCTTGTCGTGCTCGCCCAGGCAGAAGAAGAGCGGGCACACGTCGCTCGCGACTTCGGCGTCGACGATCGCGAAAAGCGGTGACCAGCCGCACCGCGACCGTTCTCCCCACACCGCGACGACGATGCGACCGCCCGGCCGCAGCACGCGGCGCATCTCGCGCATCGCCTGCGCCGGCTCGGGCATGTACATGAGGCCGAGCGCGCACAACGCGACGTCGAAGCTCGCGTCGGGATAATCCAGCCGCTCGGCGTCCATGCGCGCGAACGTGACGTTCGAGAGGCCCCGTTCCTCCGCGCGCCGTCGCGCGGCATCGACCATGCGACCGGACAGGTCGATGCCGACGACGTTGCCGCCTGCCCCGACGGCCTCGGCTGCCGCCAACGCGACGAGCCCGGTGCCGCAGGCCACGTCGAGCACCCGCTCGCCGGGAGCGAGCGCGGCGCGCGCCAGCAGCGCCTGCCGGGCGCACGCGAGCTGCGCATGCCACAGCGGCTCGTACGAGGCTGCCGCCAGGTCCCAGCCGTAGCGCTGGACCCTTCGCTGCAGCCTCGGCTCCATCGTCAGCGCCGGGTGACGACGATCTCGAGGTACTCGCCCGGCACGACGAGCGAGCGCGCGCCTCCCCGATTCATGCTGTTCAGAAGATCGGTCAGATCGCGCTCCAATGCCGTGGCCTTCTCCGCCGGCAGCGCGGCGAAGGCCTTGTGCACCGGGCCGTACCACGTGCGGAAGACGTCGATGAAGTGCGCGGCCGAGCGGTAGCGGAAGTTGAACATCTTCGGCGTCGCGACGATCGCGGCCGCCTTGTCGCCGAACAGCGTCTTGAGATGCGCCTCCATGCCCCAGAGCGACGGCGGCTGCACACCCGCGGGCGGCGGCAGGTGACGGCCGAGCGTCTTGAACAGCTGCCCGATGAAGCCGGCGGGCGTCCAGTTGGCCATGCCGATGCGTCCCCCGGGGCGGCAGACGCGCGCCATCTCGGCGGCGGCCGTCGCCTGATCGGGCGCGAACATCACGCCGAACGTCGACAGCACCGCGTCGAAGCTCGCATCCTCGAACGGCAGCGCCTCGGCGTCGGCGACCTCGAACTTGACATCGTAGCGATCGGCGCGCGCCCGCTCCGCACCGCGGTCGAGCAGCGTCGACACGTAGTCGGTCGAGGTCACGCGGCAGCCGCGGCGCGCCGCGGCGAGCGTGGCATTGCCGTTGCCGGCCGCGACGTCGAGCACGTCCTCGTCCCAGTTGCAGATCGCAAGCCTCGGCCAGCGACTCGCCGACGATTTGCAGCGTGGTGCCGATGACCGCGTAGTCGCCGCTGGCCCACGCCATCTGCTGGCGGCCTTTGACTGCGGTGAGATCGATGGGTGCATTCATGATGTGCTGCTCCTTGTGTTTTCGGTTGTGAGGATGGCGGCTACTCCGGAAGGATCTCGCCCGAGCCGCCCATTTCCATCGGCAGGTCCTTCATCTTCGGCAGGCCGTCCTTGATGCGCAGCACGGTCTCCTGGTAGTTCACGTGCACCTTCGGCTCGTGGCGATAGGTCGGGATCGTGGCCGCGTACACGTCGACGAGCTTCCAGAGCGGGTGGTCGGTGAACAGATGTCCGCCACACACCTTGCAGAACTTGCGATAGCTCTTCTCGGTCTTGTGATAGACGCCGATGTTGCCTTCGCCCTTGGTCACCTTCACCGCTTCGGGCTTCCACAGGCTGAACGCATTGACCGGCGCCGCAGACCAGCTGCGGCACGACGTGCAGTGGCAGTACCCCGCCGCGACGGGCTCGCCCGTGACGGTGATCTCGACGGCGCCGCAGAAGCAGCTTCCCTTGTAGGTCTGAGTCATGGTGTCTCCCTCGAATGAGTGCGGCATCGGGTCAGGCAAGGATCGTTTCGTCCACATTGCGGCTCACCGTCGCCGCAGTGGCGGCCAGGACCTTGGGCTCATGCCGGCGGATCGGGATCGTTGCGGCATACACGTCGAGCGACGGCCGCCGCGGGTGGCTCGTCATCAGGTGCGCGCCGCAGATCCGGCAGAACTTGCGGTAGATCGTCGCCGTCTTGTGAAAGACGCCGACGTTCTCCTCGCCCTTGAGGATCTTCACCGCCTCCGATTTCCAGAGGCTGAATTTCCTGACCGGCGTGGCCGCCCAGCTCCGGCAGGCCGAGCAATGGCAGAAGCCGGCCGTCGCGGGCGCGCCGGTGATCATCAGCTCGACGGCGCCGCAGAAACAGCTTCCTTTCTGAACCTGATGCATGGTGTCTCCCGGGACTTCGATCGCGCGACCGATGGATCGGTTCGCGTCCGGCGTACTTTGAGGCCGGGACCGCGCGATGTCCTGTCCGAGCGTCGCCGCGATATGCCCGATCGTCCTCGTATCGGCGACTGTGCCGCGTCCAGGTTGGCCGCGCGTCCGGGAATGCTGACCGATCGTCCAGCGACCGCGCCGCGGACATCGCGCCCCCCTTGGCACCGCGCGGTCCGGGAAGGTCACAATCGACGGCCTCGAATCGCACCCGGAGACACGTCCATGACAGCGCAGGAAATCGCGGCGGCGCTGCAGCGCGTCGAAGCGGTCGTGCAGCGTCGCCCCGACATCGCCCTGCACGACGAGGCGCCGGCCACGGCCCGTTGGGAGGGCGGCACGCGCATCGTCGCGAGCCACGCGAACGGCGCGCAGATGGCGACCGACATGCCGACGCGAGCTCGGCGGTGCCGGCAACGACGTCACGCCGGGCTGGCTGTTTCGCGCCGGATTCGCCTCCTGCACGGCGACGTGCATCGCGATGGGCGCGGCGGCCAAGGGGATCGAGCTCACGTCGCTCGAAGTGCTGGCCACGAGCCGGTCGGACATCCGCGGCCTCCTCGGCATGGCGGATGCCGGCGGCGAGCCGGTGCCCGCGGGACCGCGCGACGTGCAACTCGTCGTCCGCATCGCGCGCGCGGCGTCGACGCGCGGCAGTTGCGACGCCTGGTCGAGGAGAGCTACTGCTGCTCGCCGATATCCGCCGCCGTGCGCGACGCGGTGCCGGTCGAGCTGAACATCGAAGTCGGCGGCCATTGATGGACGCGCTGTCCGAAACCCTGCGCGTCGTCCGCCTGGTCGGCGCCATCTTCATCCAGGCGCGGTTCACCGCGCCCTGGTGCTACCAGTCACCGAGCGCCGACACGGCGGCGCCGCTGCTCGAGCCGGGCGCCGAGCGGGTCGTGATCTTCCATCTCATCACCGAAGGCGAGTGCTACGTCGAGCTCGGCGGCGACGAGCCGGTGCACCTCATCGCCGGCGACGTCGTCATCTTTCCGCAGGGCGACGCGCACCGGATGAGCTCGCAACCCGGACTCCCGCCCGCCAAGGGCGCGCGGCTGGACGAAGTGCTGGCGCGCCGTCCGCGGCAGATCGCCTACGGCGGCGGCGGCGCGACGACACGCCTCGTCTGCGGCTATCTCGCGTGCGATACGCGCCTCGCGAGGATGCTGCTCGCCGGGCTGCCCGCGCTCGTGCGCGTCAACGTGCGCGGCTCGAATGCCGGCGTCTGGCTCGAAGCCTCCGTTCGCTACGCCCTGGCCGAAGCGCGCTCGCCGCGGCCCGGCGGCGCCGGCGTGCTCGCGAAGCTGGCCGAGGTGCTGTTCATCGAAGTGCTGCGCCTCTACATGAACGAGCAGAGCGCCGGCCGCACCGGATGGCTGGCGGGCGTGGGCGATCGCATCGTCGGCGCCGCGCTGAACGCGCTGCACGCGCGCCCCGCGCATGCCTGGACGCTGGAGGAGCTGGCGCGCGCGGCGAACACGTCGAGGTCGGTGCTCGCCGAACGCTTCCAGCATCTGGTGGGAAGCTCGCCGATGCAGTACCTGACGCAGTGGCGCATGCTGCTCGCCGCCAATCTGCTCTGCGCGCAGCAACGCGCCGCTCGCGCGCATCGCCGAGGACGTCGGCTACCAGACCGACACGGCGTTCAGCCGGGCCTTTCGCCGCGAGTACGGCGCGCCGCCGGCGGCGTGGCGCCGGAGTCAAGCGCTTTCCGGATCACCGGCAGCAACGCCGCGGGCGGCGAGATGAGCGTCAGCGCCGACTGCGCGGCCCCGCGCCGACATCTTCCGCGCGGTCTTCTGCAGGATGTCGACGAACTTCGCCTCGCCGTAGCCTGCGTGCTTCTCGACGAAATCGTCGAGATAGCTTCTCCATGAACACGAACGCGACGACATCCTCGAGCGCCTGTGCTTCCGCGTCGGTCTTGAGCGCTTCCTTGCGGATGAGCGAGCCCACGCGAGCGATCGTCGCGTCGTCGTAGCCCGCGTCGCGCAGCATCGTGCCCGCGCGCTCGGCGTGAAAGTCGCGCAGGCGCGTATCGCCACTGTCTCGTAGCCGGCGCGCGTCATCGGATAATCGGCGCGCGGAATCGTCCAGCGCTCGACGTGCTGGCAGCGCGCGGCGAGCCGAAGCGTGCTCCGAGGCTTCCGGAGTCGAAGCGCGTCAGCATGGCGGTGAGCCGCTCCGCGTAGAGGAGCTCCTTCGGTCGCGCGTGGCCGTCGACCGTCTCGCGATTCGGATCCTCAGCGCGTTCGCGGCGTCGAAGCGCGCGATCGCCCGCGCGAAGCGTTCGTCGTCGGCCGTCACCGTCGGCTACCGGCGAGCTCGACGTTCGAGGCGGTCAGTCCTGCAATTCCTTCCATCCGGGACCCGGATCGAACGTCGTCATCGCAGCGCCGATCTTGTCGGAATTGCGGCCGAGATCCTTCTCGTAGACCTTGCCGTTGTTGCTCACGATGAACGTCATGATGCCGCTCTCGCCGTACTGCGCCGGATACGCGACCATCGCGAAGCCGGCGATCATGCGGCCGTTGATGACGTAGTTGTACGCGCCGCCCGGCGCGCTCTTGCCCTGGCGCGTCAGGATCTTGAAGCGGTAGCCGCGGTACGGATCGCCTTCCTTGTGTCCCTTGAGATAGTCCGCGCTCTCGGCGACGAGCGGCCCGAACGGGCTCGCCTCTTCGCCCTTGGCAGCGTCCGCCGGCCAGTAGAGCCCGTCGTGCTTGCCGGGCGAGCTGCCGAGCTTCTGCGCGTACTGCAGCACGTTGTCGCCGTCGCGATCCCGCGACGCGTACTGGCGCTGCGCGTCGAGGTAGGCGCGCAGCACGTGGATCGCGTTGCGCTCGTTGCCGCCGATCCGCCGATTGACGAGCTCGTCGGCGCCCTCCTCCGTCGCGAAGCGCCAGGCGCCCTTGTCCTTGACGAGCGGAATCGGCATCGGCCACGCCTGATCGCCGATCAGCACGACGCGCTTGTCGGCGCCGCGCTCGTCCAGCACGCGCATCGTCTGCATCGCGGCGACGATCTTCGCGCGCGTGGCGGAGTTCGCGGCCTGATCGGGCGACATCACGAGGTCCTTGTACTCGTCGCCGAAGAGCGCGACGATCGCGGCGTCGTCGTCCGCCTTGAGCGCGGCCATCAGCGCGTCCACCGCGGCTTCGGGTGTCGCGAACGTCTTCTGTTCCGCGGCGAACGTCGCGAGCGGAAGCGCCAGCAGCAGGACCGCCGCCACCCGGCGGGCCGCTGCCATCATCTTGGTCGGATTCATAGGGTTCGTTCCGTGTTGATTGCCGTGGGCCGAAAGGTCGCGTCGCATGCTAGCGACGTCCGCCGCCGCCACGTCCACCGCCACCGCCGCCTCGCGCCGCCACCGCCGCCGGACGGCCGCGACGCGCCGCCTCCGGACGGCCGCGATCCGCCGGACATCGAGCTGCGGCTCGACGCTCCGCGCGAGCTGTCCATGCTCGTCTGGCGGCCGGAGCCGTAACCGCCCAGTCCGCTGCCGCTCGCGGAGCCGCCCCGCGATGCGCTCGATCCGCCGAAGTTGTCGCGCGGCGATGCGCTGACGGAGCCCGCGCGGTTCGCGGCGGCGCTGCCGCCGCCCATGCCGCCCGAAGGTTGCGTCGACGGACGATTGGCGCCTGCCTCCGCCGACCGATCCCGGTCGACGGGCGAAGGTCGCGTGCCCCCGGCACCGCCGAAGCCGCTCCCCGATGCACCGCCACCCGGCCGCGCATCGCCGACGCGGGCGCCGGTGTTCGGACGTCCGGTCGCGCCGCTCACCTGCCCCGGCTTCTTGTCCGGCTTCCACGCCGTGCCGCCGCCACCGCCGCCGGGCCGGTTGTTGACGTTGCCGCCGCCGCCGCCCGGACGATTGACGTTGCCCCGGTTGATGTCGCCGGTATTGATGTTCGTGTTGCGATTGATGTTGATGTCGCCGCCGCCCCAGTTGGTGTTCCAGTGACCGCCGTTCCACGCGGCGCCGATCGCGGCGCCCCAGATGAGGCCCGTGGCGAACGCGGCGCCCGGAGGATACGGGTAGTAGTAGACGGGGTACGGCGTGGGGTAGTAACCCCAGGCCGGGCCACCGGCGACGACGACCGTCGTCGGGTTGTACTGCGGCACGTAGATCACTTCCGGATTGGCGGGAACGATCTGGATCACGGTCTTCTCGACCGTGACGACCTGCTTGTCGTTGCTCTTGAGATTCCCCGCGGCTTCGGCCCGGCGGCGGAACGCCTGGACCGCTTCGAGCACCGCGCCCTGGTCGGCGACGACCGCCTCGCCGAGTGCGGACGTCCAGTCGAGATCCCCGCTCATCATCTTCACGACGTCGGGGTAGTTGACGAGCGCCTTCACCGAGTCGTCCCATTTGTCGTCGATCGGCAGCTTGGGATCGGTCTTGCGCTTGTCGAGGAAGCGGTCGGCCTGCACCAGCTGCAGCGGGTTGGTCGACGCCGGCAGGATGATCGCCACGAGGTCGTCCGGATAGAGCGCGATCCGGCCGACGAGATTGTCGAGATCCTCCGCCGACATCTGCGGCGCGGCGCCGGTGTCGGACGCGGGAGCCTGCGCCGTGCTCTGGCCGGCGAGCAGCGATCGCGAAAAACGCTGCGACCAGTACGCGCCAGGCAGGATTCGCCGGCGATCGCGCGCGTTCAGGCGGGGTGGGATGCATCGGGTGCTCCTTGTGCGGATCTGAATGTGGCGCGCCCGACAGGAGTCGAACCTGTGACCTTTGGCTTCGGAAACCAACACTCTATCCAACTGAGCTACGGGCGCATCGGCGCAATTTTACCGCGCGGGGAGAGGACCGGTCCAGCGAAGATTCCTGCACTGCGCGAGCCCCGGTATAATGTCGTGTTTTTCCCGGCCGGCGCTCGGGAATCGTCTCCGAGCCGGCGCACGCGCGAGCTTGCCGCCGCCTCGATCCGCAGCGAAACAGGAATCCCATGCACGAACCCGATCAGCACGTCTCCCCGATCAAGAACTGGAAGCAGCTCGTGGTCGTCGTCGCGCTCGCCTTCATCGTGCCGATCACGGTCATCATCCTGCTCTCGCAGTTCGTGACCTATCACCCGGTCGACGCGGGCCCGGACGACAGCGCCGTGCTGAACCGCATCAAGCCCGTCGGTGACGTGGTGCTCGCCGCGGCGAGCGGCCCCAAGGGCCAGCTCACCGGCGAGCAGGTCTTCGGGCAAGTCTGCAAGACATGCCACGAAGCGGGGCTCGCCGGCGCACCGAAGGTGGGCGACAAGACCGCGTGGTCCAGGATCATCGCGCAGGGACTCGCCACCACGGTCGATCACGCGGTCAAAGGCATACGCGCGATGCCGCCGAAGGGCGGCAATCCGGATTTCGAGAACATCGAGATCGAGCGCGCCGTCGTCTTCATGGCCAATCAGGCCGGCGCCAACTGGAAGGCCGCGCCTGCGGCCGCCACGGCGCCTGGCGCGGAGCGCACCGGCGAAGAGGTCGTCAACCTGGTTTGCGCCAAGTGCCACGCCACCGGCGAGCGCGGGGCGCCGAAGATCGGCGACAGCGCGGCGTGGACGCCGCGTGTCGCCAAGGGCCTCGCCACGGTGACGCAGGCCGCGCTCAAGGGCCACGGCGGCATGCCCGCGCGCGCCGGCATGGCCGACCTCTCCGATACGGAAATCAAGCGCGCGGTCGAGTACATGTTCAATTCCGGCCTCGTGAAGACCGCCGCACCGGCTGCGGCGGCGACCGCGGCGGCCGCCGCCCCCCCGCCGGCTGCAGCCGCTGCGCCCGCGGCCGGCAAGCCGGACGGCAAGAAGACCTACGACACGACGTGCTCGGTGTGTCACGCGGCGGGCGTTGCCGGCGCGCCGAAGTTCGGCGACAAGGCCGCCTGGGCGCCGCGAATCAAGACCGGCATGGATGCGCTCTACGCGAGCGCGCTCAAGGGCAAGGCCGCGATGCCCGCGAAGGGCGGCAATGCGTCGCTGCCGGACGCCGACGTCAAGGCGGCCGTCGACTACATGGTCGCCGCGGGCAAGTAGGAGCTAGTCGCCCGCCGTCACGGTCTCGCGCGCGTCGGCGTCGAACTCGATCTCGCCGCGCGCGATGTCGCGCACCGCGGCGAGCTGCGTCAGGTAATCCGCCGTCACGTCACCGGTGATGTACTTGCCGTCGAAGCAGGACGCCTCGAACTCCGAGAGTTTCGGATTCCCCTGCGCGCACCGCCGCCTTCAGCGCCTCCAGGTCCTGGTAGACGAGGAGGTCGGCGCTGATCTCGCGCGCGATCTCGGCTTCCGTGCGGCCGGTCGCGACGAGCTCGTGCTGGTTCGGCATGTCGATGCCGTACACGTTGGGAAAGCGCACCGGCGGGCTCGCGGAGGCGAAATACACTTTCTTCGCGCCGGCTTCGCGCGCCATCTGCACGATCTCGCGCGACGTCGTGCCGCGGACGATGGAATCGTCGACGAGCAGCACGACCTTGTCCTTGAACTCCATGCCGATCGGATTGAGCTTCTGGCGCACGCTCTTCTTTCGCAGCGCCTGCCCCGGCATGATGAACGTGCGCCCGATGTAGCGGTTCTTGACGAAGCCCTCGCGATACGTGAGGCCGAGCGTGTTCGCGAGCTGCAGCGCGGACGGCCGGCTCGAGTCGGGAATCGGGATCACGACGTCGACGTCCCGCGCCTCGGGAATGCCGCGGATCTTGTGCGCGAGCTGCTCGCCCATGTTGAGGCGCGATTCGTACACCGACGTGCCGTCGATCACGGAATCGGGCCGCGCGAGATAGACGTACTCGAAGATGCACGGCGCGAGCACGGCGTTGTCGGCGCAGAGCCGCGAATGGAGCTTGCCGGTCTGGTCGATGAACACGGCCTCGCCCGGCGCGACGTCGCGCAGCACCGAAAAGCCCAGCGCCTCGAGCGCGACCGATTCGCTCGCGACGAGGTACTCGCTGCCGCCCATCGCCTCGGTGACGCCGACGATGAGCGGACGGATGCCGAACGGGTCGCGAAACGCGACGCAGGCCGTATCCCGCGATCAGCGCCACGATCGCGTACGCGCCGCGGCAGCGCCGGTGCACGCCGGCCACCGCGGTGAAGATGGCGTCGGCGTCGAGCCGCGCGTGGTGCGCCGCCCGCTCGAGCTCCAGCGCCAGCACGTTGAGCAGCACCTCGGAATCGGAGTTGGTGTTGACGTGGCGGAAGTCGAGCTGGAAGAGCTCGCGCTTCAGCGCCTCGCTGTTGGTCAGGTTGCCGTTGTGCGCGAGCGTGATGCCGAACGGCGAGTTGACGTAGAACGGCTGCGACTCGAGCTCCGACGACGCGCTGCCTGCGGTCGGATAGCGGCAGTGGCCGATGCCGACATGGCCGTGGAGGTCGCGCATGTTGCGCGTGCGGAACACGTCCCGCACGTAGCCGCTCGACTTGTGCATGTGGAACGACGCGCCGTCGTTGGTGACGATGCCCGCGGCGTCCTGACCGCGGTGCTGCAGCAGCAGGAGCCCGTCGTAGAGCACCTGGTTGACCGGCGTGTGGGCGACGACCCCTATGATTCCGCACATGTGCGATGTTCTCCAAGGCCGGCGGAGGAGACTCCGGCCGGCGAAAAATCGAGCCGGTCGGCCCAGGCGCGGGGCAAATAGGGCTTCAGCGACAACGCGGCCTGCGCCAAAGGCTCTCCAAGGGTCGAATTCTGCCACCAATCCTGCTTGGGAAGGGTGGTGACGCCCGCGACGACCGCAAACGCCACGACGACGATGAGCCCGCGCGCAACACCGAACACGAGGCCGAGCAACCGATCCATGAAACCGAGGCCGATCGCCCGGATCAGCCCCGCCAGCACTCGGGCGAGGAGGGCGCCGGCGATCAGCACGACGACGAGGATCAGCACGAACGCGAGCGCCTGCCGCGCCACCGGCGGCATGTCGAGCGACGAGAAGATGCCGGCGAGCGATCCGGCGTACGCGATCGCGGCGACGAAGCCGGCGACCCACGCGGCGAGCGCGATCACTTCACGGATGATGCCGCGGGCGAACGCGAAGAGCGCCGACAGCAGGACGACGGCCACGATCGCAAGATCGAACCAGTTCATGGGCAATGATTGCGCATGGAATCCTCACGCGCCGCGTGCTGCCGGGACTACTGGGCCGGCGCGATGATGCCGTTGTAGCCTTCGCCCTTCAGCGTCGCGCGCGCCTTGTCGGCCTCCGGCCGCGTCGCGTAGCCGCCGACGCGCACACGCCACAGCGTGCCGCGCGACGTTTCGACCGGCTGCACGTACGCGGCGTAGCCGTTCTTCTTCAGCTTGTTCGCGAGCGCATTGGCTCCCTTGTCGTCGGCGAACGCGGCGAGCTGCACGACGAATCCCTCGGCCTTGCCTGTGGCCGCGGGCGGCGGAGCGGCCGAAGGCTCGGCCGGCGCCGAAGCGGCCTGCGCCGCCTTCGCCTCGCGCGCCGCGCGTCCGCGTCCGCAGGCGGAGTTGCTTTGACCGCGGCCTCGACTTTCGGTGCGGCGGTCGGCGCGGGCGCCTTGCTCTCGACCTTTGCCGCAGGCGCCGGCATTGCCTTGCTCTCGGCCTTCGGCGCGATCGGCTCGCTCGCGGACATCGGTGTCGGCGATGCGGGCGGCGGCGCGGTCGAACCCGTTGCCGGCGCGGCCTCGGCGCGGGCTTCCGGCCTGGGTTCGGAAGCCGCCGGCGCCGCGGTGATCGCCTTGCTCTCCGCCTTCGGCAGCGCTTTCTCGGCCGTCTTGCCCGTCAATCGATTGATGAACTTGCCTTCGTCGACCGGCGGAATCTGCACGGAGACGTCGTCGCCCAGCGGCCGCGGCTCCTTTTCGAGCAGAAGCGGCAGGACGATGATGGCGGCCAGCGCGAGGACGATCGCGCCGACCAGGCGCCGCCGCGCCTTGCGCTTCATTTCATCGACAAGGTGCTCGGCGCTGTCGGTTTTTCGTTCAGCCATGGTGCGGCGTGCGACCGGATCCCGTTGTCGTGGCCGCGAGTGCCTCCGCCACGGTCAGGAACGATCCGAAAACGACGATTCTATCAGCTTCACCCGCCTCGCCGCGCGCCGCCGCGAATGCCGCGTCGATGTCGTCGAACACCCGGATCGCGGAGCGCGCGACGCCCGCCTCCTCGAGCCGGTGCGCGAATCGCGTCGGCCGAGGCGCCGCGCGGCCCCGGCAGCGTCGCGACGAACCACCGGTCGATGCGCGCCTTGACCGCTTCGATCACGCCGCGCACGTCCTTGTCCGCCAGCATGCCGAACACGGCGATCGTCGCCGGAAAGAACCCCATCGCCCCCAGTGTCGCCGCGAGCACGCGCGCCGCGTGCGGATTGTGCGCGACGTCGAGCACGATCGCGGGCTTGCCGGCGAGCACCTGGAATCGTCCTTGCAGGCGCACGGTGCAGAGCCCGTCGCGCACGGCGCCGGCGGGAACGTGCAGCCGGTCCTGCATGAGTCCGATCGCCGCGAGCGCGGTGGCGGCATTCGCGAGCTGATAGGCGCCGCGCAACGCCGGATACGGCAGCCCGAATCGATCGCCTCCGGGGCCCCAGTATCGCCACTGGCGGTCGCCGGGCACATGGCCGAAGTCGCGTCCGATCTGCGTCACGGGCGCGCCGATCTCGCGGGCGTGCTCCGTCAGCGTGGAAGGCGGATCCGGCTCCGCGCAAACCACCGGCCGCCCGGCGCGGAAGATGCCGGCCTTCTCGCGCGCGATGTCGGCGCGCGTCGGGCCGAGATAGTCCATGTGATCGAGATCGATCGTCGTGACCACGGCGACGTCGGCAGCGACGACGTTGACCGCGTCGAGGCGCCCGCCCAGCCCCACTTCGAGGATCGCGACGTCGAGCCCCGCGCCCGCGAACGCGTGGAACGCGGCCAGCGTGCCGAATTCGAAATAGGTGAGCGGCACCTCGAAGCGCGCGTCCTCGACGGCGTTGAACGCCGCGAGCAGCGCGGCATCGTCCTGCGGCTCGCCGCCGATGCGCACGCGCTCGTTGTAGCGCAGCAGGTGCGGCGACATGTAGAGGCCCGTGCGATAGCCGGCGCAGCGCAGCATCGCTTCCAGCATCGCGCAGGTCGAGCCCTTGCCGTTGGTCCCGGTGACGGTGATGACCGGGCAGTCGAGCCGCACGCCCATGTTCGCCATCACCGCCGCGACGCGCTCGAGCCCGAGCGCGATCGCCTTCGGATGCAGCGTCTCGAGGTAGGCGAGCCAGGCGTCGAGCGTGGCGGGACGGTTCACCCGGTCAGGCGGCCGGCGCCGGCTGGCCGGTGAGGTGCGCGAGCAGGCGCGCGAGCTCGTCCTTCAGCTGCCGGCGGTCGACGATGAGGTCGATCGCGCCTTTCTCCATCAGGAATTCGGCGCGCTGGAAGCCTTCGGGCAGCTTCTCGCGGACGGTCTGCTCGATCACCCGCGGCCCCGCGAAGCCGATGAGCGCGCCCGGCTCGGCCAGCACGAGATCGGCCACGAAAGCGAACGACGCCGACACGCCGCCCATCGTCGGATCGGTGAGGATCGACACGAACGGCAGCCGCGCCTTGGTGAGCTCCTGCAGCACGGCCGTGGTCTTGGCCATCTGGAACAGCGAGTTGACGCCTTCCTGCATGCGTGCGCCGCCCGACGCCGAAATGCAGACGAACGGGATGCGGTTCTCGTAGGCGACGCGCACGCCGCGCACGAAGCGCTCGCCGACCACCGAGCCCATCGAGCCGCCCATGAAGTCGAACTCGAAGCACGCGAGAACGAGCGGCACGCCCTTGATGCTTCCCTGCAGCACGACGAGCGCGTCCGTCTCGCCGGTTTCGTCGAGCGCCGCGACGAGGCGCTCGGGATATTTCTTCTGGTCCTTGAACTTGAGGCTGTCGACGGGCACGACCTCGGAGCCGATCTCGAAGCGGCCTTCCGGATCGAGCAGCTGCTCGATGCGCTCGCGCGCCGGCACGCGGACGTGGAAATTGCATTTCGGGCAGACGAAGAGATTGTTCTCGAGATCGGTGCGATAGAGGACCGCCTCGCAGGCCGGACACTTGATCCACAGACCCTCCGGCACCGCCATCTTCTTGACGCCCGGCGTGCTCGTGATCCGCGGCGGCAACAGCTTTTGCAGCCAGCTCATCCCCGTTCCCCACAGTTTACGCCGCGCGGCGCTGCACCGAATCCAAGGCCTTGCGGATACCCGCGAGCCAGGCGCCCGCACGGTCGGCCGCCGCGTCGGGTGTGCCTGCCTCGATCTCCTGGATCAGCCGGCTGCCGATGACGACCGCGTCGGCGTCGGCGGCGATCGCCTGCGCGCTCGCGGCGTCGCGGATGCCGAACCCGACGCCCACGGGCAGCTTCACGTGCCGCCGGATTTCCGCGAGCTTCGAGCGCACCTCCGCGGTGTCGAGATGCCCGGCGCCGGTCACGCCCTTGAGCGACACGTAGTACACGTAGCCCCGCGCGAGCTTCGCGACGGCGGCGATCCGGGACTCGGGCGTGGTGGGCGCGAGCAGGAAGATCGGCGCGATGCCGCGCTCGTCGAGGCGCCGTCCGAATTCGACGGCTTCCTCGGGCGGGTAATCCACGACGAGCACGCCGTCGACGCCGGCCTCGCGTGCGCGATCGGCGAACGCCGCGACGCCCATCGCCTCGATCGGATTCGCGTAGCCCATCAGCACGATCGGCGTCGTCTGGTTCCCGACGCGGAACGCGCGCGTGACGGCGAGCACGTCGGCGAGCCCCACGCCTTGCGCGAGCGCGCGCTCCGACGCGCGCTGGATCACGGGGCCGTCGGCCATCGGATCGGAAAACGGGACGCCGAGCTCGATCACGTCGGCGCCGGCGGCGACGAGCGCCGACAGGATCCGCGGCATCGCCGCGAGCGACGGATCGCCCGCGGTGACGTACGGGATCAGCGCCGTGCGCCCCGCGGCGCGGAGCCGCTCGAACGCGGCGTCGATGCGATTCATGCCCGGAGCCGCGCTTCCCGACGGGCTAGAACTCGAGCCCCGATCGCTCGGCGACGGTGTGCATGTCCTTGTCGCCGCGGCCCGAGAGGTTCACGAGCAGGATCTTGTCTTTCGGCATCGTCGCCGCGAGCCGCGAGGCATACGCGAGCGCGTGCGCGGATTCGAGCGCCGGAATGATGCCCTCGATGCGGCAGCAGTCGTGGAACGCCGCGAGCGCCTCCGCATCGGTGATCGTCACGTACTCCGCGCGGCCGGAGTCCTTGAGCCACGCGTGCTCGGGCCCGACGCCCGGATAATCGAGGCCCGCCGAGATCGAATGCGTCGGGATGATCTGGCCATCCGCATCCTGCAGCAGGTACGTGCGGTTGCCGTGCAGCACGCCCGGCCGGCCGGCCGTCAGCGACGCCGCGTGCCGGCCGGTGGCGATGCCCTCGCCCGCCGCCTCGACGCCGATCAGGCGCACGTTCGCGCGCGGAATGTAGGGATGGAAGATGCCGATCGCGTTCGAGCCGCCGCCCACGCACGCGATGACGGCATCCGGATCGCGCCCCGCGGCCTCGGGCATCTGCGTCAGGCACTCGCGTCCGATCACGCTCTGGAAATCGCGGACCATCATGGGGTACGGATGCGGGCCGGCGCACGTGCCGATGATGTAGAACGTGTTCGCGACGTTCGTCACCCAGTCGCGCATCGCCTCGTTGAGCGCGTCCTTCAGCGTCTTCGAGCCCGACTCGACCGGAACCACGGTCGCGCCGAGGAGCTTCATCCGGAAGACGTTCTGCGCCTGCCGCTCGATGTCCTCCGAGCCCATGTAGACGACGCATTCCATCCCGAAGCGGGCGGCGACCGTCGCGGCGGCGACGCCGTGCTGACCCGCGCCGGTCTCGGCGATGACGCGCGGCTTGCCGAGGCGCTTCGCGAGCAGCGCCTGGCCGATGCAGTTGTTGATCTTGTGCGCGCCGGTGTGATTCAAGTCCTCGCGCTTCAGCCAGATCTGCGCGCCGCCCGCCTTCTGCGACATGCGCTTCGCATGGTAGACGGGCGAGGGCCGGCCGACGTAATGCGCGAGCTCGTCCTCGAACTCGGCGATGAAGTCGGGATCGGTCCGGTAGTGCGCGTACTGCGCGCGAAGGTCGTCGAGCGCGCTGATCAGCGTCTCGGCGACGAAGACGCCGCCGTACGGGCCGAAGTGGCCCGCGGCATCCGGAAGGTCGTACGGAAGATCAGACATCTGCATTGCGCACCGCCTCGATGAAAGCGACGATCCGTGCCGGATCCTTGCGGCCCCGCATCGGCGTGCCGTCCGCGCCGACCGCCTCGACTCCGCTCGACACGTCCACCGCCCACGGCCGGAGCCGGCGGACCGCATCGCCCACGTTCGCGGCGTTGAGGCCGCCGGAGAGCACGAGCGGCCGCGGCAGCTTCCGTGGCAACGCCTGCCAATCGAACGTCTGCCCGGTGCCGCCGGGCAATCCCCCCGCCGGCGGCGAATCGAACAGCAGGCCGCAGGCGTCGGCATAACGGGCCGCGTATTCTAGCAAATCGACTTCCGTGGCATCGGGACCCACCGCCACGGCCTTCACATAGGGCCGCCCGAACGCCCGGCAGAATTCCGGGCGCTCCGCGCCGTGGAACTGGAGCACGTCGAGCGGCACGCCGGCGCACGCCCGGCGCACGTCGTCGGCTGCCGCATCGACGAAGAGCCCGACGGCGGTCACGAACGGCGGAAGCGCGGCCGCGATCGCGTGCGCCGCCTCGACCGTCACCGCGCGCGGCGAGCCCGGCCAGAGCACGAAGCCGATCGCGTCGGCCCCCGCGTGCGCCGCGGCGAGCGCGTCGTCGACGCGCGTGATGCCGCAGATCTTGATGCGCGTATGGGGTCCCATCATCCGAGCGGAACGGCGACGGCGCGGCGGGTGGGCGGCAGCGTCCACGCCGCGTCGTACTCCACGCCGGTGAAATAGAGGCCGTCCGAGGAGAACGTCGGCGCCGCGCGCGTGCGATCGCGGCCCGCCAGGAGCTCGCCGACCCACGCCGGAGGATGCTTGCCCGCGCCGACGTACACCAGCGCGCCGACGATGTTGCGGATCATGTGGTGAAGGAACGCATTGGCGCAGAAATCGAATCGGACGTGCTCGCCCACGGCCGCGACCGACGCGATCGACAGCGTGCGCGTCGGCGACCTGGCCTGGCACTCCGCCGCCCGAAAGGCGGAAAAATCGTGCGTGCCGACGAGCGCAGCGGCGGCGTCCTGCATGGCCCCCACATCGAGGCTTCGATGGTACCAGCCGATGCGCCCCGCGAGGAGCGCCGGACGGGCCGTACGCACCGAGAGCAGATAGGTGTAGTGCCGGCGCACCGCGGCGAAGCGCGCGTGGAAATCGCCGGCGACCGGGCGGGCCCAGAGCACGCCCACGTCGGCGGGCAGATTCGAGTTGACGCCACGCACCCAGGCGCTGTCAGGGCGCACGGCCTCGACGTCGAAGTGGACGACCTGCATCGTCGCGTGCACGCCCGCATCGGTCCGGCCCGCGGCGATCGTGCCGACCGGCGCGTCCGCGATCGAAGCGAGCGCGCGCTCGAGCGCATCCTGCACGCCGCGCCCGTCCGGCTGCGATTGCCAGCCGGTGAACGGAAGGCCGCAATATTCGAGGCCGAGAGCGATTCGCATGGTCGGGCGTCACGAGGGAGGAATCGGCGCGGGCGCGAGGGGGAAATGCAACGGGCGGCGGATGTCGCTTCCGCCGCCCGCTTCGGTGTGCGTCGAGGCTCGTCAGCCGAGCTTCGCGAGCAGCACCTGGGCCTCGGCCTTCTGCGTCTCGTCGCCCTCGTGCAGCACTTCCTGCAGGATTTCGCGGGCACCCTCGACGTCGCCCATTTCCTGGTACGCCTTCGCGAGGTCGAGCTTCGTCGCGGCATCGTGCCACTGCCCGTCGAGCACGGAAGGCGTCGGGTCTTCGAACTCCGGATGCTCGCCGCTCTCCGGGCCGAACGCGAGGTCGAGCTTGTCCAAGTCGATGGCCGCCTGCGGGCGCGCGAGCGCCGGCGACACGGATTCGTCCTTGCTCATCTTGGCGGCCTTCTCGTCGAGCAACCCGCCGGTGTTGGGATCGAGCCGGAAATCGAGATCGCCCGGAGGCGCGACGGGCGCCGCCCTCGGCGTGCCCGCCGCAGTGGCGATCGCCGCGGCGGCCTTCGCGGCGCTGCCTTCCACGGGCTTCGCGCCGCCCTCGAGATGCTTCGCGGATTCCTCGAATTCGCGCTCCGCGGCGTCGATCGCCTCGATCTGCGCCTTGGTCGTGTTGCCGGTGCGCGAGACCGACACGTCCTCGTCGAAGCGGAAGTCGAGCGCGTTGTCGTCCTGGAGCTCCTTCGCGATCGAGGGCGACGTGCCCCCGCGCGGGATGTCCTTGGCCTTCTCGGACGCGGCCGCGACGTGCGCGGCACCGGCGCCAAGCGCTAGACCCGCGCCCGTGGCCGCCGCCGCGGCGGCGGCCGCCGCGCCCGCGCCCTCACCGAACATCGGATTGTTGGGATCGAGCTGGCGGCCGAGCGTCACGGCCTTCTGCCAGGAATCACCCTGGCCTTGCGACACCGAGTAGAGCTCGGCCGCGACCGTCTCGAACGCCGACGGCTTGTTGTGCTGCGCATGGATCTCGAGCAGCTTGACGTAGATCTCCTGGCGATGCGGGTCTTTCTTGAGCGCATCCTTCAGGATTTCCTCGGCCTGCGCGTCGCGCCCGTAGGCGAGATACACCTCGGCTTCGGCGATCGGATCCACCTCGTCCGTGTCGATGCTGCCGAGGCCCTCGCGGCTGAAGTCGGTGGCGAGCGAGTTCTCGCCCGTGTTGACGACGCCGCCGCCGGTCGAGCCGAACACCGTGTTGGTCTTGATGTCGGTTCCGCCGATGATGCTGTCCTCGAACTTGACCGTCCGGCGCCTGCGCGCGGCGATCAGCGCGGCGACACCGGCCAGCGCCGCGAACGCGCCGCCGCCGATGACCCAGCCGGGCGTGCTGCCGACGAGGTCGTCGACCCACGATCCTTCCTTCTTGGCCGGTTCCGCCTTGGCAGCGGGTGCCTTCGCGGGTGCTGCCGCCTTCGGCGGCTCCGCGGGAGCAGCCTTGGGCGGCTCGGCGGGAGCGGCCTTGGGCGGCTCGACCGGTCCGGGAATCGCGGCCTTCGGCGGCTCGGGGGCCTTCGTTTCCGGTGCCGCGGCTTTCGGCGGCTCTGCCTTCGCAGCCTCCGGCGCCTTGCCCGCCTGCGCCACTTGCGCGCCGCCGGGCTGTCCCTTGAGCTCGAGTGCCTTCTGCAGGTCCTTCAGCGTCTTCTCGAGCTCGTTGATGCGTGTCTGCGCTTCCTTCAGCGCCTTGTCGCGCGCGACGACCTCTTCTGCCCGGCGTACCCGGCGCGCCCTTGCCCGCCTGCGGCGACACCTTGAGCTGATCGCGGCCAGGCGCTCCGGCCGGCACCTTTTCCTCGACCGTCGTGCCGATCGCCCCGCCCGCGCCGCGCCCACCCGCGCCTTCGGAGGGTGGCGCCGCGCCAGCGACCTTGTTCTGGTAGCTGCGCCAATCGGCGGCCTGGAGCCGGACGGTCTTCTGGGCTTCGGCAGCCGGCGTAGCCGTGGCGGACTCGGGGGTCGGAATGTTGAGGATCGTCCCCGAGCGCAGCCGGTTCATGTTGCCGTCGAACGCGGACGGGTTGGCGTTGAAGAGCGCGACCAGCATCTGCTCCAGCGTCGCACCCGGCGGCTTGTACTCGCCGGCGATGCGCGACAGCGTGTCGCCGCGCCGGACCGTGTAGCTGCTGCCGGACGCGCCGCCGCCACCGCTCGAAGCCGCGGCCGGCGCACCGGATGCCGCCGACGGACGCGCGGCGCCCGTGCCGGCACGCGGCGGTGTGACCGGTTCGATCGCCGGAGCGGCCGGCATGCCCGGAGGATCGAGCAGGAACGTATAGGCGCGCACGACGCGGCCGGAAGCCCAGTTGATCTCGACCAGCAGGTCGAGATAGGGCTCGCTCACGCTCGTGGCCGTCGTGACCTTCAGCACCGCATCGCCGTTGGGCAGGCGATCGATCGCCACCCGCGCTCGCGACAGCACGCCCTGGTAGGTGAGGTTGTTCTGCCGATAGAGCGACGGATCGGCGATGCGCGCGGTGACCGAGCTCAGGTCTTCCTTCGCGACGGACGTGAGCTCGATTTGCGCCGACAGCGGTTGGCCGAGCGAAGATTGCAACGTCATCCTGCCCAAGCCGACCGAGGCTGCCGTGCCCGGCAGCGCAAGCGCCGCCGCCAGCAGGGTCAATGAAAGGACGGGTTTTGCTCGCATGCGGACCCCTTCCGAAGGTTCGGATTCTGCAAGCTAACATAACATCATGGGTTTAGCGACGCAAGCTAAACCTCGGTATTAGCTCGAGTTTCTAATGCCGCGCCCAGGCAGCCGCCACACCCTAGGTGAGCACCCGAGTGAAAGGCTCCTGCGCAGGGCGCAACTACTAGCATAGTACGCTCCGGCTCACGCTAGATCTTGTGCCGGGTGCGCGGCGCATCGGCGGGCCGGCGCCCGCCGTTCGTTGTTGCATTTCGTTCCTGCACATAGGCGAGCGACTCCGTTGGGGCCACCCTCGAGCCCAGCCGGCGAAACGTCAACAAACGGCGGGTCCGCCGCCAAGTGCCGCCGAAACGCGGTAAAAGCAGGCCGTCAGCGCGCGAGCAGGATTCGAATCATTCGCCGCAGCGGCTCCGCGGCGCCCCAAAGCAATTGATCGCCCACCGTGAACGCACCGAGGTACTGGCTGCCCATCGCGAGCTTGCGCAGGCGCCCGATCGGCACTTCCAGCGATCCCGTCACCGCGGCCGGAGTGAGCCGCCGCACGCTTTCGGTCGGATTGTTGGGGATCACGCGCACCCACTCGTTGCCGCCGGCGATCATCGCCTCGATGTCGGCGAGCGGGATGTCGCGCGTCAGCTTGATCGTCAGCGCCTGGCTGTGGCACCGCATCGCGCCGATGCGCACGCAGATGGAATCCACGGGGATCGCGCGCTTGCCCGATCCCTCGCCGCGGCCGAGGATCTTGTTCGTCTCGACGCCGCCCTTCCACTCCTCGCGGCTCATGCCGTCGCCCATGTCCTTGTCGATCCACGGGATGAGGCTGCCGGCGAGCGGGACGCCGAAATGCTCGGTGGGAAAGCTCGGGTCGCGCAGGATGCCGGCCACCTCGCGGTCGATGTCGAGGATCGCCGAAGCCGGGTCCTCGAGGAGCTCGCGCGCCGCCATGTGCGCTTCCCCCATCTGCACGAGGAGCTCGCGCATGTTCTGCGCGCCGGCGCCCGACGCCGACTGGTAGGTCATGCAGGTCATCCACTCGACGGCGTCGTGCCGGAAGAGGCCGGCGAGCGCCATCATCATGAGGCTCACCGTGCAGTTGCCGCCGATGTAGTTCCTGA
This sequence comes from uncultured beta proteobacterium, assembly GCA_963724545.1. Classification (GTDB taxonomy): domain Bacteria; phylum Pseudomonadota; class Gammaproteobacteria; order Burkholderiales; family Casimicrobiaceae; genus CAIWHR01. Next base: position 28,641 of record CAVRVC010000020.1, on the reverse strand, counting down.
TCCCCCTGGCGAGCGCGGCATCGATCACGTCGCGGTTGACGGGATCGAGGATGATCACGGCGTCGTCCTTCATGCGCAGCGCCGACGCCGCATCGATCCAGTAGCCCTTCCATCCGGACGCGCGGAGCTTCGGCAGCACGTCGTTCGTGTAGTCGCCTCCCTGGCAGGTGACGATCGCCTCCTGCGTCGCCAGCGCGCCGATGTCGGCCGCATCCTTGAGCGGCGGCGAATCGCGGCCGACCGGGGGCCCTTTGCCGCCGACATTCGACGTCGTGAAGAACGCGGGCGAGATCAGGTCGAAATCGCACTCCTCCCGCATCCGCTGCATCAGGACGGAGCCCACCATGCCACGCCAGCCGACAAAACCTACACGCATGATCTATCCCGGTTGCAAGAATTCATTCAGATCGCCAATGCCGCGGCCACCGCTTCGCCCATCGCGCGCGTACCCACCGCCTTCTCGCCCGGCATTGCGATATCGCCGGTGCGGAGGCCCTTGGCAAGCACCGCGCGGACCGCCCGCTCGATCCGGTCGGCCAGGTCCGCGCGCTTGAACGTGTAGCGGAACATCATCGCGAGCGACAGGATCGTCGCCAGCGGATTCGCCTTGTCCTGGCCGGCGATGTCCGGCGCCGAGCCGTGGATCGGCTCGTAGAGGCCCTTGCCGATTCGCGTCGAGCGAGGCGGACGGCAGCATGCCGATCGAGCCCGCCAGCATCGACGCCTCGTCGGACAGGATGTCGCCGAAGATGTTGCCGGTGACGATCACGTCGAACTGCTTCGGATTGCGCACGAGCTGCATCGCCGCGTTGTCCACGTACATGTGCGTCAGCGTGACGTCGGGATAGTCCTTCGCGGTCGCGCTCACGACCTCGCGCCACAGGACGCTCGTGTCGAGCACGTTGGCCTTGTCGACCGAGCAGAGTCGCTTGCCGCGCGTACGCGCGGTCTCGAACCCGACGCGCGCGATGCGCCGGATCTCGCCGGCGCTGTAGAGCATCGTGTCGAAGCCTTCGTCTTCGCCGGCCGCGTTCTTGCGGCGTCCGCGCGGCTCGCCGAAGTAGATGTCGCCGGTGAGCTCGCGGATGATCATGAGGTCGAGTCCGGCGACGACCTCGGCCTTGAGCGTCGACGCCGCCGCGAGCTCGGGATAGAGCAGCGCCGGGCGCAGGTTCGCGAAGAGGCCGAGCGCCTTCCGGATGCCGAGGATGCCCTGCTCCGGCCGCAGCGCGCGCGGCAGCGTGTCGTACTTCGGCCCGCCGACGGCGCCCAGCAGCACGGCGTCGGCCTTCCGCGCGAGGGCCAGCGTCGACTCGGGCAGCGGCACCTTCGCGGCGTCGTAGCCCGCGCCGCCGATCGGCGCCGATTCGCTTTCGATCGCGAGTCCGCCGCGCCGCAGCACGTCGAGCACGCGCACGGCCTCGGCGACGATTTCCGGGCCGATGCCGTCGCCCGGCAGGATCGCGATCTTCACGGAAGGAGCGCCCTCTACGCCAGCCACGGCAGGTCGGCGAGGCGCTTCGCCTCGAACGCGCGAATCTCGTCCGCGTGCTGCAGCGTGAGCCCGATGTCGTCGAGTCCGTTGACGAGGCGATGCTTGCGGAAGGCTTCGACGTCGAAGCCGAACGTCAGCGCGCCGTCCACGCTCGCGACCGTCTGGCGCTCGAGGTCGATGACGAGCCTGAAGCCGGGAAACGCCTTGACCGTGTCGAACAGGCGGTCCACCTGCGATTCCGGAAGCACGATCGGCAGGAAGCCCGTCTTGAAGCAGTTGTTGAAGAAGATGTCGGCGTACGACGGCGCGATCACCGCGCGGAATCCGTAGTCGGCGAGCGCCCACGGCGCGTGCTCGCGCGAGCTGCCGCAGCCGAAGTTGCGGCGCGCGAGGAGAATGCTCGCCCCCTGGTAGCGCGGCTCGTTCAGCACGAAGTCCGGATTGCGCGGGCGCCTGGCGTTGTCCATGCCGGGCTCGCCGCGGTCGAGGTAGCGCCAGGCGTCGAACAGGTTGGGGCCGAAGCCCGACCGCTTGATCGACTTCAGGAACTGCTTCGGGATGATCGCGTCGGTGTCGACGTTGGCGCGATCGAGCGGCGCGACGAGCCCCGTGTGGCGGACGAAAGGTTCCATGGTGGCTCAGTAGGTCTTCGTTGATTTCGCCGCCTTCTCGACAGCTCCGCCGGCGGCCTTGACGTCCTTGCCGGCGCCTTCGATCGTGTTGCATCCGGCCGCCGCGGCGCCAACGAGCAGGAGCGTGAGCGACAGCAAGAGTCGGTTCAGCATGGGAATCCCCCTTCGGGCGCTAGACGAGTCGCCGCACGTCGACGAAATGGCCGGCGATGGCGGCGGCGGCGGCCATCGCAGGACTGACGAGGTGCGTCCGGCCCCCGGTGCCCTGCCGCCCCTCGAAATTGCGGTTCGACGTCGACGCGCAGCGCTCGCCGGGCTCGAGCCGGTCGTCGTTCATCGCGAGGCACATCGAGCACCCGGGCTCGCGCCAGTCGAAGCCCGCGTCGCGGAACACGCGGTCGAGCCCCTCGCGCTCGGCCTGCGCTTTGACGAGCCCCGAACCGGGAACGACCATCGCGAGCTTCACCGTGGACGCGACGCGACGTCCGCGCGCCACCCAGGCCGCCGCGCGCAGGTCCTCGATCCGCGAGTTCGTGCACGAGCCGATGAACACCTTGTCGATGCCGATGTCGGTCATCGGCGTGTTCGGCGTGAGCCCCATGTAGGTGAGCGCTCGCTCGATGCCTTCGCGCCGACCGGCGTCCTTTTCCTTGTCGGGGTCGGGCACGCGACCGTCGATCGGAACCACCATCTCCGGCGACGTGCCCCACGTGACCTGCGGGCACAGCGCCGGCGCGTCCAGAACGACGACCGTATCGAACCGCGCGCCCTCGTCGCTCGCGAGCGTGCGCCAGCACGCGACGGCGCGATCCCAGTACTCGGCGCTCGGCGCGAAAGGACGCCCGCGCAGATATTCGATCGTCTTGTCGTCGACCGCGATCATGCCGGCGCGCGCGCCTGCCTCGATCGACATGTTGCAGACGGTCATGCGCCCTTCCATCGACAGCGTGCGGATCGCGTCGCCGGCGAATTCGATCGCATGTCCCGTGCCGCCCGCCGTGCCGATCTTGCCTATCACCACAAGCGCGACGTCCTTGGCCGTGACGCCCGGCGGCAACGCGCCGTCGACGCGGACCAGCATCGACTTCGCCTTCTTCATCAGCAGGCATTGCGTCGCGAGCACGTGCTCGACTTCGGAGGTGCCGATGCCGAACGCGAGCGCGGCGAACGCGCCGTGCGTGCTCGTGTGCGAGTCCCCGCAGACGACGGTCATTCCCGGCAGCGTCGCGCCCTGCTCCGGGCCGATCACGTGGACGATGCCCTGCCGCCGGTCGCGGAACGGAAAGTACGCTTTCGCGCCGTGCGCCTTGATGTTGGCGTCGAGCGTCTCGACCTGCGTGCGCGAGATGGGATCGCGGATGCCCTGGTCCCAATTCTGCGTCGGCGTGTTGTGATCCGCCGTCGCGACGATCGACGCGACGCGCCACGGCTTGCGGCCGGCGAGGCGCAGTCCCTCGTACGCCTGCGGGCTCGTCACCTCGTGAACCAGGTGACGATCGACGTAGACGAGCGACGTGCCGTCGTCTTCCGCGCGGACCACGTGGCTGTCCCACAGCTTGTCGTAGAGCGTGCGCGCGTGCATGGTCGGGAATCCCCGGCCCGGATGGCCTCCGGGACAATGGTCGAAAGGGAAGATTATTGCACGGCAGCAATGCCCTGTCAGGGCGGCCCCAGCCCCTCCCGCGACAGGAACGCCGCGACACGGTCCGCGACGTCCCCCGCGGACGCATCGAAGGCCGCCGCCGGCAGGCTCTTGAGCCACGTGAATTGCCGCTTCGCCAATTGCCGCGTCGCGGCAATTCCGGTCGCGCGAAGCGTCGCCGCATCGATGCGCCCGTCGAGGAACGCGAAGGCCTGGCGATAGCCGACGCAGCGCATCGCTGGCATATCGGGCGTCAACGGATACCGCGCGCGAAGCGCCGCGAGCTCGGCCACGAGTCCCGCTGCCAGCATCGCGTCGAAACGAACCATGATCTGCCGATGCAGCGCGGCGCGATCGGAAGGCACGAGCGCGAGCCGGATCGTCCTGCCCGCCCCGCCGCCGGATTCGCGCGCGCCCTGCAAGTCGGAGAGCGGCTTTCCGGCGAGCTCGTGCACTTCGAGCGCGCGCTGGATGCGCTGCGCGTCCGTCGTCTTGAGCCTGCGTGCGGTGACGGGATCGACCCGCGCGAGCGCGGCGTGCAACGCCGGCCAGCCTTCCGTCGCGGCGCGCGCGTCGAGACGCGCGCGGATGGCGGGATCGGCCCCGGGCAGCGCCGACAGCCCCTCGGCGAGCGCCTTGAAGTAGAGCATCGTGCCTCCGACCAGGAGCGGAATCGCGCCGCGCGCGCGGATCCCCTCGATCGCGGCGATCGCATCGGCGCGAAAGCGCGCCGCCGAATAGGCGTCGACGGGAGCGATGACGTCGATCAGGTGGTGCGGCACCCGCGCCCGCGTCGCGGCGTCCGGTTTCGCCGTCCCGATGTCCATGCCGCGATAGACCTGCGCCGAGTCCACGCTGACGATCTCGACGCGAAAGCGCTCGGCAAGCGCCATGGCGAGCGCCGACTTGCCGGAGCACGTCGGCCCCATCAAGAGAACTGCAGGAATGGCGAGATTCACGAGAACCCGCCGCAAGAATGCCGCGAGCAGCCCCGAGTACGCGAAGGCCCGCAGCGAGCCCCGAGATAGTACATAGACGTACGGCGAGGGGCGAGCGAGGGCACGAAAACTTGAGTTTCAGTGAAGGCTAACGTGAGCGTAGCGAACGTTAAGCGTAGCGGCCGGAACTACAAAGTAATCGGGGCGCACAGCCATTCTTGCAACGGGTTCTACCGACCGCGCATGAAGACGCGATCGAGGTCGGAGAGCGTCAGCTGATACCACGTCGGGCGGCCATGGTTGCACTGGCCCGCCCGCTCGGTCGCTTCCATCTCGCGGAGCAGCGCGTTCATCTCGGCGACGGTGAGGCTGCGGTTCGCGCGGACCGCCGCATGACAGGCCATCGTCGACAAGAGCTCGTCGCGATGCGCGGTCAGCACCTCGCTGCCGCCGAACTCGCGGAGGTCGGCGAGCACCGCGTGCGCGAGCGTGGCGGCGTCGGCGTCGCCGAGCGGGGCCGGCACGCCGCGCACCGCGAGCGTGGAGGGACCGAGGATCGTGATCGCGAAGCCGAGCCGATCGAGCGCCTCGGCGTGCTCTTCCGCCGCCGCCACTTCGAGCGGCGTGGCCGTGAACGTCGCCGGCACGAGCAGCGGCTGCACCGGCACGCTCGCGTCGAGTGCGCGCTTCAGCCGTTCGTAGACGATGCGCTCGTGCGCCGCATGCATGTCGACGAGCACGACGCCGGCGCGGTTCTGCGCGAGCACGTAGATGCCGTGGAGCTGCGCGAGCGCGAAGCCCAGCGGATGCGCATCGTCCGTGGCGGGGAGATCGGGACCGTCGGGCCCCGCTCGAGCCTCGCGCGGACCGAAGAGCCTCGCGTAGAACGCGGCCGACTCGGCGGCATCGAGCGTAAACGTGCCCTGCCTGAGCGCGGCATACGACGCGCGGCCGGGCGCGGCCGATGTCTCCGGCACGAGCGGCGGCACCCGCGCCGACGCGAGGCCAAGCTTTTCCGCGGCCGAGACCGCCGGCTGCACGGCGGCGGTCGCCGCGAGCGCCCGGGCGAGCGCGCGCTGGACGAATTGATGGACGGCGCCGGACTCGCGAAAGCGCACCTCGCTTTTCTGCGGGTGCACGTTGACGTCGACGTGCCGCGGCTCGAGCGTCAGCCACAGCGCATACGAGGGCTGGCGGTCGTGATGCAGCACATCGCGGTACGCTTCGCGCAGCGCGTGCGCCAGCATGCGGTCCCGGACGAACCGGCCGTTGACGAACACGTATTGGCCGGACACCTGCGTCGCATACGCGGGCTGCACGGCGAAGCCCGCGATCGCGAGCGGCGGCGACTCCGCCTCGACCGTCGCCGCGGCGTCGACGAACGCGTCGCCCATCAGCGCCGCGACGCGCGCGCGGCGGCCGTGCGGCAGCAGGCGATGGATCAGCCTTCCGTTGTGCGAGAGCGTGAAGCCGACGTCCGGATGGGCAAGCGCGATGCGGCGGAACGCTTCGTCGCAATGGCCCCATTCGGTCGCCTCGGTGCGCAGGAACTTCCGCCGCGCCGGCGTGTTGAAGTAGAGCTCCTGCGCGGTCACCGTCGTGCCGGACGCGATCGCCGCGGGCGCCGTGGGACCGACGCTGCCGCCGTCCACCTCGATCCGCCATGCGTGCGGCGCGCCGGCCGCGCGCGACGCCAGGGCGAACCGCGACACCGCGGCGATCGACGCCAGCGCCTCGCCGCGAAAGCCGAGGGTCGCGATCGCGTCCAGGTCGTCGGCGGTCGCGAGCTTGGACGTCGCGTGGCGCTCGACCGCGAGGGCGAGCTCGTCGCGCGCGATGCCGCTGCCGTTGTCCGCCACCCGGAGGCGCCTTATGCCGCCGCCCTCGACGTCGACGTCGATCTGCGTCGCACCGGCGTCGAGCGCGTTTTCGAGCAGCTCCTTCAGCGCCGCCGCCGGACGCTCGACGACCTCGCCCGCGGCGATCTGATTGATGAGGTGGTCGGGCAGCGGCTGAATCCGGGGCATGACAGGGGAGCGACGAACGCGAAAGGGGTCCCTATGATAAGTTCCGTGCCTCGAAATGGATACGCACGATCTCACCCGACGCGAAATCGAATCGCCTTACGCCTGGGCGAGGCTCATGGTATCGCTGCTGCTGATGACCGTCGGCGGCTCGGGGATGTACTCGGTCGCCGTGGTGCTGCCGCGGCTCCAGGCGGAATTCGACGTGGCGCGCGGCGACGCGTCGCTGCCCTACACGCTGACGATGATCGGCTTCGGCTTCGGCGGCATCCTGATGGGCCGATTGTCCGATCGCTACGGCGTGATGATCGCCGTCCTGACCGGCACGCTCGGCCTGGGCGCGGGCTTCATCGCCGCGGGCTCGGCCGCGAACCTGTGGCAGTTCGCGCTGGCTCAGGGTGCGCTGATCGGCTTCCTCGGCACGTCGGCGACGTTCGTGCCGCTGGTGGCGGACACGTCGCTCTGGTTCACGCGCCGCCGCGGCATCGCGGTCGCGATCTGCATGAGCGGCAACTACGCGGCCGGCGCCGTGTGGCCGCCGATCCTGCAGCACTTCATCGACGGCGTCGGCTGGCGGGCGACCTACACGGGCGTTGGCATCTTCTGTCTCGTCGCGATGCTGCCGCTCGCGTTCGTGCTGCGGCCGCGGCCCCCGTCCGCCACGTTGTCCGCCACGCCGGCCGCCGACGTCTCGCCGCACGCCTCCGGCGCGCCGGTCGCGGCCTCGGCGTCCGAGCGACCGCTCGGCTTCTCGCCCGCGGTGCTGCAGGCGCTGCTTTGCGTCGCGGGAGTCGCCTGTTGCGTCGCCATGTCGATGCCTCAGGTGCACATCGTCGCGTACTGCAGCGACCTGGGCTTCGGCGCCGCACGGGGCGCCGAGATGCTGTCGCTGATGCTGGCCTTCGGCATCGTCAGCCGGCTGGCCTCGGGCTGGATCTCGGATCACATCGGCGGGCTGCGAACGTTGCTGCTGGGCTCGATCCTGCAAGGTGTCGCGCTGCTCATGTTCGTGCCGGACGGCGGGCTGATGACGCTCTATGCGGTCTCCGCGCTCTTCGGACTCTTCCAGGGCGGGATCGTGCCCGCCTACGCGCTGGTCGTGCGCGAGTACTTCACGCCGCGGGAAGCCGGCGCCCGCGTGGGCACGGTGCTGATGGCGACCCTCTTCGGCATGGCGCTCGGCGGATGGATGTCGGGCGCGATCTTCGACCTGACCGGTTCCTACCGCGCCGCGTTCATCAACGGCATCGCCTGGAACCTGGTCAACGTGAGCGTCGTCGCCTTCCTGCTCTACCGCGCGCCGCGCCCGTGGCGCCCGCTGCGCTCCGCCGCGGCCTGAACCGCAGGAGCCGCTAGCGCGCGAGGCCTTGCGCCCAGCGCGCATAGACGTCGTCCGCGACGCGATGCAGCGCTGCGACGCGGGCAGGGAGAGCGCGGCGGATCTCCGCCGCGCTCTGGGTGGCGGGCGTCGACGCCGCCGGAAGCTCGTTCGCGCCGCTTTCGAGCCACGTCTCGACGAGCGCTTCCGTCATCTCGATGTGGCACTGGAAGCCGATGTGCCGGCCGCCGATCACATACGCCTGATGCGCGTTGAACGTGTTGGTGAGCACGGGCGTTGCGCCCGCGGGCAGCGCGAACGCATCGTAGTGCCATTCGAAGGTCGTGAACGCGGCGCGGCCGCCGAACCAGTCCCGCTGCGCGGCGACGTCGCAGACGTCGACGTCGAGCCAGCCGATCTCGGTGACCGGAGCGCGCGTGACCGGAGCGCCCAGCGCCTGGGCGAAGAGCTGCCCGCCGAGGCAGTGGCCGAGCACCGGAACGTCATCGTCGACCGCCGCGCGCAACAGTGCGGAGACGGGCGCGATCCAGGGCAGGCTGTCGTAAGCGCTCATCGGGCCGCCCATGAGCGCGATCCCGGCGAACGCACGCGGATCGGCGGGCACCGCGGCGCCCTCGTCGAGCGCGATCAGCTGCCACGCGAGCCCGCGGGCATCGAGCCAGTCGGCGAAATACGCGGGGCCTTCGGTGCGCGAAAAGCGAACGATCGCGATCGGACGCATCGGCGTCTTGCTGCCGGCGCCTACGCGGCCGGCTTGGCGAGCGGATCCGTGCGGCGCTGGCCGAACCGCGCGTTGACGGACGCGACGACGCCGCGGACGTCGAGCCCGCACTCGGCGAGAAGCTGCGCCGGATCGCCGTGGTCGACGAAGGCGTCGGGCAATCCCAGCTGCAGCAGCGGAATCAGGATGCCGCGGGCGGCGAGCGCCTCGCCCACCGCGCTGCCCGCACCGCCGGCGACGACGTTCTCCTCGACGGTGACGAGCATGTCGTGCTCCAGCGCGAGCCGCGCCGCGAGGTCGGCGTCGAGCGGCTTCACGAACCGCATGTTGGCGACCGTCGCGTCGAGCTCCTCGGCGGCGCCGAGCGCCACCGCCACCATGCTGCCGAACGCGAGGATCGCGACCCGGTTGTTCCGCCGCGTGCTCGTGCGGCGGACCTCGCCCTTGCCGATCGGCAATGTGGTCAAGGCGGCGGAGATCGGCACGCCGGGACCGGCGCCCCGCGGATAGCGGACCGCCGACGGCGTGTCGAGCCTGAACGCCGTGGTGAGCATCTGCCGGCATTCGCTCTCGTCGGCGGGGGCCATCACCGTCATGTTCGGCAGGCAGCGCAGGTACGAGTGGTCGAAGGCTCCGTTGTGCGTCGCGCCGTCGCCGCCGACGAGACCGGCGCGGTCGAGCGCGAACACGACCGGAAGGTTCTGCAGCGCCACGTCGTGGATCAGCTGGTCGTAGGCGCGCTGGAGGAACGTCGAATAGATGGCGACGACGGGCTTCATGCCCTCGCATGCGAGCCCGGCTGCGAACGTCACCGCGTGCTGCTCCGCGATGCCGACGTCGAAGTAGCGCTCCGGAAACGCCTGCGAGAAGCGGACGAGCCCCGAGCCCTCGCGCATCGCCGGCGTGATCGCGACGAGGCGCGGATCCGCGGCGGCCATGTCGCAGAGCCAGTCGCCGAAGACGTTGGTGTACGCGGGCCTCCCGCCGGCCTTCGGCGCGAAGCCGATCGCAGGGTCGAACTTCGTGACGCCGTGGTAGAGGATCGGGGCATCCTCGGCGCGCGGGTAGCCGTACCCCTTCTTCGTGATCACGTGCAGGAGCTGGGGCCCCTTCAGGAGCTTCACGTTGGCGAGCGTCCTGGCGACGAGCTCGACGTCGTGACCGTCGATCGGCCCGATGTAGTTGAAGCCGAACTCCTCGAACAGCGTGCCGGGCAGGACCATCCCCTTCATGTGCTCTTCCCACCGTTTGGCGAGCTCCTGCACCGGCGGGAGCTTCGCCAGCACTTCCTTGCTGCTCCGGCGCACCGAGTTGTAGAGGCGGGACGCAAGCAGCTTGGCGAGATAGCCGTTCAGCGCGCCGACGGGCTCCGAGATCGACATCTCGTTGTCGTTGAGGATGACCAGAAGGTCGGCGCCGGCGGTGCCTGCATTGTTGAGCGCCTCGAAGGCCATGCCGGCGCTCATCGCGCCGTCTCCGATCACGGCCACCACGCTCCTCGTGTCGCCGTTCAGCTTCGCGGCGATCGCCATGCCCAGGGCCGCCGAGATCGAGGTCGACGAATGCGCGGTGCCGAACGCGTCGTATTCGCTTTCCGAGCGGCGCGGAAAACCCGACGGTCCGCCGGCCATCCGAAGGCGGCTCATGTCCGCGCGGCGGCCCGTCAGGATCTTGTGCGCGTACGTCTGGTGGCCGACGTCCCATACGATGCGGTCGCGCGGCGTGTCGAAGACGTAGTGGAGCGCGATCGTGAGCTCGATCGTGCCGAGGTTCGACGAAAGGTGCCCGCCGGTCCTCGCGACGGACTGCAGCACGAACGCCCGGAGCTCGCGCGCGAGCTCGGGCAGCGCCGCCGCGTCGAGACGGCGCAGCGCCGCCGGCGAATCGATGGTGTCGAGCAGCGGATACATCGGCGGGTCCTCAGCTCTTGCGGAGCACGATCCAGTCGGCGAGCTCCGCCAGCCTGCGTGCGCTGCCGCCGAACGGCGCGAGCGCGCCGCGCGCCTCCCTGCGCAGCGCCTCCGCGCGCTCCCGGGCGACGGCGAGCCCGAGGCACGTGACGAACGTCGGCTTGCCCTGCGCGACGTCCTTGCCCGCCGTCTTGCCGAGCGATGCCGCGGATCCTTCCACGTCGAGCACGTCGTCGATCACCTGGAACGCGAGCCCTGCCGCCGCCGCATAGGCATCGATCGCGACGACTTCGTCGGCGCGCAGCGGCCGGCCGCAGCCCGCGCCCAGCCGCAGGGAGGCGCGTATCAGCGCGCCCGTCTTCATCCGGTGCATCGCCTCGAGCTCGTCCTGCGCCAGCATCGCACCCACGCTCGCGAGATCGACCGCCTGCCCGCCCGCCATGCCACGCACGCCCGACGCTTCCGCGAGCAGCGCGCAAGCTCCCGCCGGATCCGTGCATCGCCCGCCGGCGAGCACGCCGAACGCGAGCGCCTGCAACGCGTCGCCGGCAAGGAGCGCCGTCGCCTCGCCGAACGCGACGTGGCACGACGGCTTGCCGCGGCGCAGCGCGTCGTCGTCCATGCAGGGGAGATCGTCGTGGATCAGCGAATACGCGTGGACGAGCTCGACCGCGGCGCCCGCGGCATCGACGGCGTCGACGGGCGCGTCGACGAGCTCGCCTGCCGCGTACGCGAGCAACGGCCGCATCCGCTTGCCGCCATCCAGCACGGCATAGCGCATCGCGCGGCAGAGCTCGACCGGGACCTGATCGGCGGCGGGCAGGACGCGCTCGAGGACGTCCTCGATCCGCCGTTGCCGCTCGCCGCACCAGACGGCCCACGCGAGATCAGGATTCATCGTTTCCGGTGGCGTCGGCGACCGGCGCCTCGAAGGCCTTCAGCAGGCCTTTCTCGAAGACCTCGACCTGCTGCTCCGCGTCCTTGAGCGTGGACTGGCAGAACTGGAGCAACTCCGCGCCCCGCTTGTAGGCCACGAGCGATTCATTGAGCGGAAGCTGGCCGCCTTCCATCGCAGCGACGATGGCTTCGAGCTCCGCGAGCGCGGCCTCGAAGGTTGCGGGAACGACGCTGGGCTTGACCATGACGTGGCGCGGTGAACCCGCGAGAATTTGAACGGTCTATTCGACCGGTATATTTGACCGGTCTTTACGGCCCCATTTATACTAGCATTTTTTGACGACGCGGCCTTACGCGATCCCTTTCGCGCGGCCGACTTAGCAAAGCGGTCCGGGGCGGCCGATGACGCCGTAATCGTCCCGGGTTGTTGGGTTGGGTTGGTTTGATCGATTTACGCGGAAAGAGAAAAGGTCGATGTCCAGTTTCGCCACCATCGCGCATCTGCGGCGCGCCGCGTCGCAGCTCCCTGTCTCCTGGTACTGCAGCCCCGAGGTCTATGCCGCCGAGCAGCGGCTGCTCTTCGCGCGGGCGCCGGGCTACGTCGGCCACGAGCTGATGGTGCCCAACGTCGGCGACTATTGCGTGCTCGAGTGGCGCGACAACGCGCAGGCGCTGATCCGCAATCCGCAGGGCATCGAGCTCGTCTCCAACATCTGCCGGCACCGGCAGGCGATCATGCTGAAAGGGCGCGGCAACGCGGCCAACATCGTCTGCCCGATCCACCGCTGGACCTACGATCTCAAGGGCGAGCTCCTCGGCGCGCCGCACTTCGCCGGCAACCCTTGCCTCCATCTCGGCCGCTCGCCGCTCCAGAACTGGAACGGACTCCTGTTCGACGGCAAGCGCGACGTGCGGCGCGACCTCGCGGCGCTCGGCGTCCACGATTTCGACTTCTCGAACCACGTGCTCGACCGCATCGAGATCCACGAGTGCAACTACAACTGGAAGTCGTTCATCGAGGTCTATCTCGAGGACTACCACGTCGCGCCGTTCCACCCGGGGCTCGGCCAGTTCGTCACGTGCGACGACTTGAAGTGGGAGTTCGGCGACTGGTACTCGCTGCAGACGGTCGGCGTGAAGAGCGGCCTCGCGAAGCCCGGCACGAAGACCTATGCGCGCTGGCACCAGGCGGTCACCGACTACTACCGCGGCGAGATGCCGCCGCACGGCGCGATCTGGATGGCCTACTACCCGAACATCATGCTCGAGTGGTATCCGCACGTGCTGATCGTGAGCACGCTGATTCCGCGCGACGTGAACCGCACGACCAACGTGGTGGAGTTCTACTATCCCGAGGACATCGCGCTGTTCGAGCGGGAGTTCGTCGATGCCGAGCAGGCGGCGTACATGGAAACCGCGGCCGAGGACGACGAGATCGCCGAGCGCATGGACGCCGGACGCACGGCGCTCTACCGGCAGGGCCGCAGCGAGGAGGGCCCGTACCAGTCTCCGATGGAGGACGGCATGCAGCACTTCCACGAATTCCTCCGCCGCGAACTCGACACGCACATCGCGCCGCGCTGAGGTTGCGAGGTCGGCGGCCCATGTTCACCACGCTCATCGGCACCTCGGAACTGGCCGCGCGCCTCGGGGATCCGGCGCTGGTGATCGTCGATGTGCGGCACGACCTCGCTCAACCGGACGCGTGGGGCCTCACCGAGTACGGCAAGGGTCACGTGCCGGGCGCGCGGTTCGCGCATCTCGACCGCGATCTCTCCGCGCCCAGGTCGGGCCGGAACGGACGGCACCCGCTGCCCAATCCCGCGACGTGCGCCGCCATGTTCGGGCGGCTCGGCATCGACGCAGGCAAAGCGGTCGTCGCCTACGATCAGGGCAGCGGCATGGTCGCCGCACGCCTGTGGTGGATGCTGCGCTCGCTCGGGCACGACGCCGTCGCCGTGCTCGACGGCGGGTATGCGAAATGGGTGCGCGAGGGCCGGCCGGTCACGCCCGACTTACCGGCCGACGTACTTGACTATCCGGCCGCCACGTTCACGCCGCGCGGCGCCGCCTCGACACTCGACGCGCCGCAGATCGTCGCCAATCTCACGACGCGCTCGCGGTTGCTCGTCGACGGTCGGGCCCGCGAGCGCTATCGCGGCGACGTCGAGCCGCTCGATCCCGTCGCCGGGCACATACCGGGCGCGCTCAATCGGCCCTATTCCGACAATCTCGACGCGGAGGGCACGTTCAAGCCGGCCGCGACGCTCAACGCGGAGTTCGCGACGCTGCTCGCCGGCCGCTCGCCCGCCGACGTCGTGCACTACTGCGGGTCCGGCGTTTCCGCGTGCCACAACCTGCTCGCGATGGAGCATGCCGGGCTCGCGGGCGCCCGGCTCTATCCGGGGTCGTGGAGCGAGTGGTGCGCCGACCCGGAGCATCCGGTGGCGCGCGGCGACGCGTAGCCAGCGCGGCATCGTCATCTGAGGAGGCGTGATGGCATCGGTCCCCCGACTGCAGAACCGCGTGGCGATCGTCACGGGCGCCGCCCGCGGCATCGGCTTCGCGTGCGCGCAGCGCTTTGCCGCCGAAGGCGCCGCCGTCGTGCTCGCCGATCGCGACGGAGCCGCGGTGACGGCGGCGGCCGCGTCGATTGCCGGCGCCGAAGGCTTCGCCGCCGACGTCTCGCGCAAGGCGGACGTCGAGGCGCTCGTCGCGCGGGCGCTCGCGCGCCACGGCCGCGTCGACGTGCTCGTCAACAACGCGGGGATCACGCATGCCTGCGACTTCCTGGACCTCGCCGAAGAGGATTTCGACCGCGTGCTCGCGGTGAATCTCAAGTCGATGTTCCTGTGCGGACAGGCAGTGGCGCGCGCGATGGTCAAGGCGGGTGGCGGCGGCGCGATCGTCAACATGTCGTCGGCCAACGCGGTCGTCGCGATCCCGAACCAGGTGCCCTACGTGGTATCCAAAGGCGGCATCAACCAGCTCACGAAGGTGATGGCGGTGGCGCTCGCGCCGCACGGCATCCGCGTGAACGCGATCGGACCGGGCACCATCCTCACCGAATTGTCGAAGGCGGCGGTGCTGACCGACGAGGCCGCGCGCCGCAAGATCCTGTCGCGCACTCCGCTCGGCCGCTGCGGCGAGCCGGAAGAGGTCGCCGCCGTAGCCGCATTCCTCGCAAGCGACGACGCGTCCTACCTCACAGGCCAGACGATCTATCCGGACGGCGGGCGGCTCGCGCTCAATTACACGGTGCCGGTTGTCTGAGGTTGCAACAGGGTATTTCCGTCGCGGCCGCGACGGAACCGATGCGGGCTACAATGGGTCCGATCGATGTCGGAGGTCGGCCATGCTGAATCCCCTGGTTCGACGTATGTTCCCGGCGCTGCTCGCCGGCCTGTGCGCGGTGCCGCTGGCGCACGCGGACATCTACCAGTGGACCGATGAGAAGGGCCGTGTGAACGTCAGCAATCTCGCACCGCCCGAAGGGGTCCACGTGTCTCGCGTCGTGCGCGAGACCGTGCCCAACGTCGCGCCGCGCGAGGACCCCGCCCGCGACGCGCTGCGCGAGGCCGAAGTCCGCGTGCTGGCGGAGCGCGTGCGCCAGTTGCAGGACGAAGTCGAGCTCGCGAAGCGCCCGGCACCGCAAATGGTCGAATACCGGATGGTCCCGGCGCCGCCCGTGATCCAGTATATCCAGGCGCCGCCCGCACAATACGCCATGGCGCCGCAGCCGGTCTACGGCGGTTGCGATTTCGATTACTTCGACTGCGGTCTCGGCTGGAGCTCGGGGTTCTACCCCGGCACCTATGTCGTGGTGAGCCCGATGCCCTATCGGCGCGGGCGTCCCGGGCGCGGCGACAACCCGATCGGGCCGCGACCCCCCATTCACGGCGGCGGTCACATCGCGCCTTGGCTGCCGATCGTCGGGCCGGGCGCCGGCCGCGGACATTGAAGACGTAGCCGCCTCCGCCCGGCCACGCGCTACGACCGCCGACCGTCCGCCGCCAGCAGCCAGCCGTCGAGCTCGCGGTATCGCGGCGGCCCGGACACGAGCTCCGAGGCCACCAGGGTCGCTCGCACCACGTTCCAGATGATCGGCTCCGACAGCACCTCTCCAGGGCGTATCAGATCGGCCACTCGCACCCGGCATCGCCGGGCCAACGTCAAGTGGGCGTGGAACGGGTGACGCTCGAGCCGGTAGCCCTGCGCCGTCAGCTCGTGGGCCAGCTCCGCTGCCAGCCGCATGAGCGCGTCCGGAGGCAAGGATGCACCCGCCCATGCGATTCCCTGCCGAGGGAAAGTGCCGATGCGGTCGAGCGTCAGAGCGAACGGCGGCACCGTCGCGGCCGCGGCCCGGCCGATCCGCTGGAGCGCCGCGATGGAGGGTTCCGGAACCTCGCCGACGAAGGCGAGTGTCATGTGCAGATTCTCCGGGGGCGGCGGGCGGCCTTGCGCACGCTCCGCGATCGCGCGCGCGATCTCACGCAGCCGATCGCGCACGTCACCATCCGGCCAAAGCGCGAAGAACACGCGGAGCGCGCTCACGTCACGCCTCCGCGCCACCCGTGATACGCTGACCCGGCGATGCTCGGTGCCTTCGACATTGTCATCCGACGGTGATTGACATGAGACATCTCCATCCGTGGAACCTGTTCGGGCGCGCGACGTTGGCCGCGCTCCCGTTCTGGGCGGCCTCCTCCGCGTTCGCGCAGTCCGCGTCGCCGCCGCTGCCGCCCTCGCTCGACCCGCCTTCGATGGTCGTCGTCGAGCCGGCCCGCAAATTCGCGCTGGCGATCGAGCCTCCTCTCGCCTCCTACAGTCACGGCGACCCGACGGCGGAAGAGCAATACATGCTGGAGCTCGTCAACCGGGCCCGTGCGAACCCCGCGATGGAAGGTTTGCGGCTGCAGGCGACCACCGACCCGAACGTTCTGTCCGCCTATTCGTTCTTTCAGGTGAACGTCGCCCAGATGGCCGCGGCGTTTGCCGGCTATCCGCCCCGCCCTCCGCTGGCTTTCAACGCGAGCCTGATGGCCAGTGCCCGTGGCCACAGCCAGGATATGGCCGACCACGATTTTCAGGGCCATGTAGGAAGCGACGGGTCCAGCTTCACCGACCGGATCACCAGCGCCGGTTACACGGGCTGGAACGCGGCGGCGGAGAACGCCTACGCCTATGCCGACAGCGTGTTCTACGCTCATGCGGGCTTCAATGTCGATTGGGGCGTGCCGAGTCTTGGTCACCGGATGAACCTCATGAACTTTGACGCCGTCGGCCCGGTTTATGCGGAGATCGGCATCGGCATTGTGAGCGAGATGTCGCCCGCCACGGCAGTCGGTCCGCTCGTGGTCACCCAGGACTTCGGCCGGCGTAGCGGCCAGCTCTTCGTGGTCGGGGTGATCTATCAGGACAAGGACAAGGACGGCTTCTACAGCATCGGCGAGGGAATCGGTGGCATCGCCGTGACCACCAGTCAGGGCAACAGCGCCGTCACCTCCTCCTCGGGGGGCTACGCGATCCCCCTCCCCGGCAGCAGTGGCAGCATCACCGTTCGGGCCGAGGGTGCGGCGCTCGGCGCGGCGCAGGAGGTTTCCGTCGCGCTCGCGGGTGCGAACGTCAAGGTGGACTTCCTCGCGGGCGCGAGCAGCGCCAGCAAGGCAGACGTCATCAGCAATCCTTACGGCGCCCTGACTTTGCTCAACGGCACCTTGAGCGGAAACAGCATCACGGCCTTGAAGCCCGGCGCAGTGATCCAACTTGGAACCACGCCGGGAAGCGCGGGCTCGTTCGCGGAGATCGACTTCCATGGCCTGAGCATCGCGACCGGGGATACCCTCACCGTCAAATCCGGCGCCCCCGGTCAATCCATCATGCTGGTGAACGTCGATGCCGGGGCGAGCTCCATCGCGGGCGCGTTGTTGGCCAGTGGTGGCAATGGCGCCGCGGCGCCCGTCCTCTCCCTCCAGAATCCGAACGGGATCACGGTCGAGCTGTCCGGCAACATCATCGCCCCGGCGGGCCTTCTCCTGGACACGCTCGGCAACACGTCGACGATCGGTCAGCCGCTGGTCAACAACGGCGTGCTCGACGGCGGCAGCAGCCTGCAGCTGTTCGCCGCCAAGGTGACCGGCGGCGGGTCGTTCAAGGGCAACGCCGTCGTCGTGTCCACGTTCGGCCACGCCAATAACCCGGTCAATGGCGCGCACTTTCTGTCGAACGGGTTACAGCTTTTCCCGAGCAGCGGGTCGACGGTTGCGCTCACGCTCAACGGCTATGGCAGTACGCCGC
This sequence comes from uncultured beta proteobacterium, assembly GCA_963724545.1. Lineage (GTDB taxonomy): Bacteria > Pseudomonadota > Gammaproteobacteria > Burkholderiales > Casimicrobiaceae > CAIWHR01. Next base: position 10,746 of record CAVRVC010000020.1, on the reverse strand, counting down.
AGGCGCTCAACGTGAAGGTGAACGGCAACGCCACGGCCTGGATGCCGTCGGCCTGGCCGGCGGGATCGAGCTTGCCGCCGAACAACCGACCCGTTCCTCTGGGCGGCAGCGTCCCGCCGGGCACGCCCGCTCCGGGCTTCGGTGGCGGCAGCATGATCGTGCAGGCCACGGGGACGCTCACCCTCGTCAACAACGGCACCGACGACTTCGTGTTTCCGGGTGCGATCGTGCTGAAGTCAACCGGCGATCTCGACGTGAACGGCGTGGTGGTGAACAACAGCTGGACCGGAGCCGGGCAATCGTTCCAGGGGGTGTTCTTCGAGTCGCCCAACATCGTGAGCACGCCCGGGCTGATCCAGGTGCTGACCAACAACCTCAACTGGGTCAATTTCAGCACGTTGCCGCACGCGCCGGTGCGCACCTGGCAGCTGGTGCCGGCCGGCAACGGCAGTCTCAGTCATCTGGCCGCCGACAGCATTGCACCACACCGCAACACCTACTCAATTCTGATCGAGGCGGCAGCCGCCGGTCAATGCTGGGTCTGTCTCGTCAACGGCGCGCCCATCAACGTGCAGTGAAGCAGTGACGTGGCCACCGTTGGCCGATGCCGAAACGTGCAAGTGTGGCGGGTTCGGAAATTTCGAGCGAATTCGCGCCGCAACCTCACTGCAGGTTGACGGGCGACGTATTGACGAGACAGACCCAGCACTGCCCGGTGGCTGCCGCCTCGACCAGAATTGAGTAGGTGTTGAGGTGCGGCGCCACGCTGTCGGCGGTTTGGTAAGTAAGGCTCAGGAATTGGCCCGAAACCAATTGCCACGTTCTAACGGGCGCATGCGGCAGAGAGCTGAAATTGACCCAGTTCAGATTGTTAGTGAACACCTGGATGTTACCCGATGAACTGCCAATGCTTGGCGACTCGAAGAACACCCCCTGAAAGGCGGCCCCGGCTCCAGTCCAACCGTTGATCACCGACACTCCATTCACGTCCAGGGTGCTGCCGGACTTAAGTACGATCGCACCGGGAAAGACGAAATCATTGGTTCCGCCATTGCTGAGCGTCAGGGTTCCAGACGCCTGAACAATCAGGCTGCCCCCGTTGTAGCCCGGTTGAGGCGACCGGGTGCCCCCGATTACCGGCCGGCTGTTGCCCAGCAAACTCGATCCTGCGGGCCACGCGGACGGCATCCAAACCGATGCGTTACCAAATACCTGTACGTTGACAACCTGCGGCTCCAGAAAGGAATACGGGTTGAGGGTCAGTTGCACAGTATTGCCATTGCTCGGATAAATCTGGAGCCCATTGGAAAGGTAGGACGCCCCATTGGCGGGATTGTTGGCATTGCCGAATGTCGAGACGACGACGGCGTTGCCCTTGAACGACCCGCTGCCGGTGACCTTGGCGCCGAACAACTGCAGGTTGCTCCCGCCATCAAGCACGCCGTTGTTAACGAGCGGCTGGCCCGTCGTCGAATCGTTCCCCAGCGTATCAACCGTCAAACCGGAAGGCGTATTGATCGACCCGCCCGGATCGACCGTGATCCCCTTCGGGTTGCGCACGTACAACCCCGGGGCCGCGGCACCATTGCCCCCCTGCACTTGCAGGTTGCCCGCGATCGAATTTGCGGTAGCACCGACATCGACCAACCGTACCGTCTGCCCCAATGCCCCGGAACGCACCGTGAGCGTGTTGCCCGCTGCGACATTCAATCCCTGGAAATCGATCTCCGCATACGAGTCGGCGCTTCCGGCCGTGTTGCCGAGTTGGATCACGACGTTGCTTTGCAAATTGGAAATCGTGCTGCCGTTGAGCGTCGCGCCTTGCACACTGATCGCGCCGTAAGGATTGGCGACGATGCTGGCGGTCCCGACGATCGCAGGCAGCGCGGCTCTCACCGCGGCGCCCGCATCGAGCATGCCTGCACCGCAGGTATTCGTGGTGCAGTAGCATTGCAACTGGTCGATCGGATTGCCCTCGCCATCGTACTGCGGCGCCATGCACTGCAGGACTGGCGTGCCGTCGCCATTGTCGCCGCCGGTGGTCGGGAACCGTCGTGCCGCGCCCTGCAGCAGCAGCTTCACCTGCGTTGGCGTCAGCGAAGGCTGAACCGACAGCATCAATGCCGCCGTGGCGGACACCAGCGGCGCCGAGAAGCTCGTGCCCAACGACGGATTGAAGCTGTCCGTGTAGATCGGCAGAGCAGGGGTGGTCGTGCCCGAGTTGGACGTCGTCAGAATCGGATATAGGCAAGCCGAACCCGGCGTGATGTTGACGCAGTTGCCACCCGGCGCGCTGAGGGCGATCTCGGGACCGAGATCGGAGAAGCCGACTTTGGTGCCGACATGGCGCAAGGCGGCGACGGCGAGGATGCCGTCGCAGTTGGCCGGCGCGCCGACGGCATGGCCCGCCGAATTGCCGGCCGAAGCCACGATGACGACGCCCATCGCGTTGACTTGCGCCACGACGTCCTGATAAGAGGCGAGGCACTCGCCGACTTCACCGAGACTCAGGTTGATGACGCGCGCCGGGGACGGGTTTGCCGGAACTCCCGGCACATCAAGGCCTGCGGCCCAGAGCATCCCGGCCTGGATGTCCGAGTCGAAGCCACCGCACTTTCCCAGCACGCGCACCGGCAATACTCGCACGTTGCGCCCGACGCTCGCCATGCCGATGCCGTTGTTCGTCAAGGCACCGATGAGGCCGCTCGTCTGCGTGCCGTGCCATGAGCTGTCTTCCGCCCCGAAGGAGCATCCTTCGAAGAAACCGCCGGGCTCGCTGACTTCGGCCAGTGTGAGCCAGTCGCCGGGGTCGGAGGGGTCGGGATCACGACCGTCGCCGTCGTTGGCGACGTCGACATCGCGGACCATGTCGTAGCCCGGCAGCAGGTTGCCACCGGCCGCGACGCGCAGCAGGTCCGGATGGTCGAAGCGCACGCCCGTGTCGAGCACGGCCACCACGATGCTCGAGCTGCCGATCGTGTAATTCCACGCCGTCTCGGCATCGATCGGCGATTGCACTTCGCCCGACGGCGCGCGCAGATACCACTGCCCCGCCGCCGGACCATTGCCGATCGGTCCCGTGGCGTACAGCGGATCATTGGGAGCCGCGAACCGGCGCCGGCGCTGGTCGGGTACCGCATATTCGACATCGTTCTCGCGCGCCAGGCGCTGCGCCAGCTCGGTCGACGTGATGCCGGTCGCGAATACCACCTGCGCGCGGCTGGATACCGCTGCACCCGCACCGAGCTCCAATCCCAGGCGTGCACCCAGTACCTGCGCGCGACTCACCTGCTCGGTCGTCGCGGATAGCGCCTGTCTGCGCAGCAGCGGCGAGTCGGCCTTGAACTTGACGATTACCCGCGCGGTGCTGCGCCCGGGAACACCGGCAGCGACCTGCGCCTCTGCCTGTTCTGGGATTGCCGCGAGCAGCGCCGCGCACAGCGCGACAAGACCGAAATGGGTGATGCGCATGCAATGGCTCCGTCGACGCGGCTCGCGTCACTCCGCCCGGCATGCTGCACCGAATTCCTGCGGCGGGCAAACCGCGGGGCGAAAGGCGTGCAAAGCAAAACCGCGTCACCGTTGTGGGATGACGCGGCCTTTTGGCGGAGAACGGTCGCCCTAGGCGTTGGCGGCCTTCTTCTCGTTCACGGTCAGCTTCTTGTCGAAGAACTGTTCGTCCTCGGTCGAATGGCTCAACGCCGTCGTGGACGATTGGCTGCCTTGCACCGTCGTCGTCACCGCGTCGAAATAGCCGGTGCCCACTTCACGCTGGTGGCGAACGGCGGTGAAGCCCTTCTCCGCGGCGGCGAATTCGGCTTCCTGCAGTTCGACGAACGCGCTCATGTTGTTGTTGGCGTAGCCGTGCGCGAGGTTGAACATCGAATAGTTGAGGCTGTGGAATCCCGCGAGCGTGATGAACTGGAACTTGTAGCCCATTGCGCCCAGTTCGCGCTGGAACCGCGCGATCGTCCCGTCGTCGAGGTTCTTCTTCCAGTTGAACGAGGGCGAGCAGTTGTACGCGAGCATCTTGCCCGGATACTTCGCCTGGATCGCCTCGGCGAACCGCTTCGCGAAGTCGAGGTCCGGCTTGCCGGTCTCGCACCAGATGAGATCCGCGTACGCGGCGTACGCGAGGCCGCGCGACACCGACTGCTCGAATCCGGCGCGCGTCTTGTAGAAGCCCTCGACCGTGCGCTCGCCCGTGCAGAACGGCTTGTCGTTGTCGTCGACGTCGGACGTCAGGAGATCGGCCGCCTCGGCGTCGGTGCGCGCGAGCAGGATCGTCGGCACGCCCATGCAGTCGGCGGCGAGCCGCGCGGCGACGAGCTTCTCGACCGCCTCGCGCGTCGGCACGAGCACCTTGCCGCCCATGTGGCCGCACTTCTTCACGGCGGCGAGCTGGTCCTCGAAATGGACGCCTGCGGCACCGGCCTCGATCATCGCCTTCATCAGCTCGAACGCGTTCAGCACGCCGCCGAAACCGGCCTCGGCGTCGGCGACGATGGGAGCGAAGTAATCGATGTCGCCCTTGCCTTCCATGTGCTGGATCTGGTCGGCGCGCATGAGCGCGTTGTTGATCCGGCGCACGACCATCGGCACCGAGTTCACCGGGTAAAGCGATTGGTCGGGATACATCTCGCCCGCGATGTTGGCATCCGCGGCAACCTGCCAGCCCGAAAGGTAGATGGCCTTCAGTCCCGCCTTGACCTGCTGCATCGCCTGGTTGCCCGTCATCGCACCCAGCGTGTTGACGAAGGGCTCGTCCCCCATCAGCTTCCACAGCTTCTCCGCGCCGCGGCGCGCGAGCGTGTGCTCGATGTGAACGGAACCACGCAGGCGCACGACGTCTTCCGCCGAGTAGCCGCGCTTGATGCCCTTCCACCGGGGATTTTCCGCCCAGTCTTTCTTGAGCCTTGCCGCCTCCAGATCGTAGTTCATCACCAACTCCCATCGTGTCCGTTGTGGCCAATCCGGAAGACCCTCGGCGGGCGCTCCGGTACCTTGGTCAGCGGCCCCGTCGCCCGCGAAGGATCGCGCGCAACGGATCGCCGCAGCGTGAAACGAATGGCGAGCCCAGCCGCCAGGCGCTTCACTGCACGGACCCGTCGAGGATCGCTCGACCGGTCTGGCGGGCATGGATAGGGTGAGAAGCCCAGGCCCAACTACTGAACCGTGGCCGATGTCGGCCCGCGGTTTGTCGTGACTCGACTGCAAATTAGCAAAGTAATCGCGGCTTGGCAAGCAAACTTCTGCAACGCAATATGTAAAATACAACTCAAAATCAATCGGTTAAAAACACATTCCACAATGCGGAATTCATGTGGCAAAAAATGCAACGAGTTCTGCTGCGACGCGTCACCACGACGCCAATGCAGACCGCCCAGCGACAGAGGCTGATTCATGGCAACCTGATGAAAGTACTTAGGTTTCCGTTGCAGGATCGACGGACGCGAACTCCAGGGCACGCTGGGCACATTCAAAATCCGTTTCCAATTTCAGCGCTCGCCGGGCGGCGCTTCCGAAGCAGGGGGCTCGGCGTCGCTCAGCGGGGAGCGATCCGCACGCCATCGGGCAACTCGTCACGCGAGGCGGACGTGGCTGGCACGTTCCGGCACCTCGACGGAAGGCCACCGCAGGCGGTCGCGCACGAGTTCGGCGAAGCCGACCGCCGTCGTCCATTCGCCGTGCACGACGAACGCCCTCTCCGGCGGCGGATGAAACGCCGACAACCAGCCCAGCAGAGCCGCCTGGTCGCCGTGCGCCGACAACCCGCCGATCGTGTGAACCGACGCGCGCACCGGCACGTCCTCGCGAAACAGGTGCACGTGGCTGGCGCCGTCGACAATTTTCCGCCCGAGCGTCCCTGCGGCCTGAAAGCCGGTGAACACGACCGCGCACTCCTCGCGCGGCAGGTTGTGCCGAAGGTGATGACGTATCCGCCCGCCCTCGCACATGCCGGATGCCGCGACGATGATCGCGCCGCTGGTGACGTTGTTGATCGCCATCGAATCGCGCGGCGTCTCGGTGAAGCGGATGCGAACCTTGTCCTTGTTGCGAGCGAGCCAGCCCCCGAGGTCGCGGCTCTCGCGGTCGAGCGTCGCGGCGTATCTGGCCGTGATCTCGGTCGCGCGCGTGGCGAGCGGAGAGTCGACGAAGATGTTGAGCGGGGGTGCGCGACCCCGACGCACGAGATCGGCGAGCACGTGCAGCACTTCCTGCGTGCGGCCGACGGCGAACGCGGGGATGATCACGTTCCCGCGCGGGAGCGTCGCCGCGAGGACCCGGGCGAACTCGTCGTGGGTCGTGGCGAGCGACTTGTGCAGCCGGTTTCCGTAGGTGGATTCGACGACGACGACGTCGGCTTCGACGATCGGCGTCGGATCGACCATCACCGGTCGTCCGGGCTGGCCGAGATCGCCGGAGAACACGAGCTTTCTCGTGCGGCCGTCGACGTCGGCCCACAGTTCGAGGATCGCCGAGCCGAGAATGTGCCCCGCATCGCGGAATCGGAAGCGCAGCGACGTCGTGGGCGAGAACAGCCTGTCGTAGCCGACGGGCGCGAGAAGCGTGAGGCTCTGCTCCGCTTCGGCGACCGTGTACAGCGGACCGCCGGCCCCGTCGCCGTGGAGCCCGCCGCGTTCGGGACCACGGTTCCGGTGGTCGCGTCGCCGCGAGTCGACATCGTGGGCCCGTGCGAACTCCATCTCCTGGATGTACGCGCTGTCGGGCAACATCACGCCCAGGAGGTCGATCGTCGCCGGAGTCGCGTAGACGGGGCCCTTATAGCCGCGTGCGGCGAGTCGCGGCAGCAGGCCGGAGTGATCGATGTGCGCGTGCGTGACGACGACGAAGTCGAGCTCGCGCACGTCGAAGTCGAGCGCCGCCCTGTTCTTGTCGTCGGCGTCGCGGCCGCCCTGAAACATGCCGCAATCGACGAGGAACCGCGCGCGCCCCGCGTCGACGCGGCAGCAGGAGCCGGTGACCTCGCCGGCTGCACCGAGGAATGTGATTTGCATCAGTCCGAGCCCGATCGCCGCATGTCGCGGGACGCGCCGACTGTAGCAGCTTCGCGCTTCGGCCATTCCCGCCGGTGCGACGACGGCTCACTTGACACCGGCATTGTACGGTGCAACCGTCTACGGCCTGACGAGCGGGCTTGCAAGGAGACCTTCGTGCGCCCCACTCGCTTCGTCGTCCCGGCCGCGGCGATGCTGCTGCTGGCCGAGCCCGCCGCGGGACAGCCAAGCGCTGCCAATGTCGGATGGTTCGCGGCGCAGCGGGCGAAGTGAGGGCAGGCATGCGGCGATGCCGGACGGCGGCGTCTACGCGATCTCGATTCCCGTCGCGCCGTACCGATGTCCGCCGGGCCCCTACGAGCGCGCATGCCAGGTGGCCTGGTACTCCCGGCGGGCGAAGCCGAAGTCGAAGGTTCTGATCCTCGACGGCAACGGCGACGTCACGTCGAAGGGACCGCTGTTCAGGAAGGCGTGGGCGGAGGAATACAAGGGCATCGTCGAGTATCGGCCGAACCACGTGCTGACCGACGTCGACGTGGCGACGCGCACCGCGAAGTTCGACGTGCAGGACAATGTCCGCGCGGACGTGCTCAACGTGATTCCGCCGCAGCGCGCGAGGGCGATCGCGCGCTCGGCCGGCGTGGTAACCGCGAACGACCGCTGGTGCGACGTCGATTTCCTGACGTTCGAGTCGATCAAGGTGAAGAACGTCCACGTGCTGGGCGATGCGATTCAGCCCGCGACCGGCATGCCGAAATCGGGCCACATGGCGAACCAGCACGCGAAGGTCTGCGCGGCGGCGATCGTCGCATTGCTCGCCGGGGAAGCGCCGAACCCGGCACCCGTGCTCAACAACACGTGCTACAGCTCGGACGCGCTCGGCTAGGAAATCGCGTCATCACTTCGCATCGCGGGCTCCCCCCGGCCCCACCGCCGACGCGGCGCCGATTACCGCGAACAGCAGTCCGGCGCGCAGCAGGACGCCGGCCTGGTGGCGCGGATGAAGGCGCTGACGAACTTGCCGTCGACTTCCTTCGCAACCGCGTCGCCATCCAGCCCTTCCGAAGCGAGGAAGGTTCGCGCGTCTTCCGCGCCGTAGACGCGTGTGACTTCCACGTCGATGCCGGTGAATCCGGCCGTCGCGAGTTTGTTCCGGTAGTCGTCTTCGGACAGCGCACCGGCGATGCAGCCGACCCAGAGTTCCATGCTCTTCCGGATCGCAGCCGGCACTTCTCCGCGCACGACGACATCGGAGACGGCGAACCGCCCACCGGGCTTCAGCACGCGAAACGCCTCGCGCAACACCTCGGGCCTTGTCTCCGGAGAGGTTGATCACGCAGTTGGAGATGATCACGTCCACCGTGTTGTCCGGCAACGGGATGCTTCGATTTGACCCTGCAGGAATTCGACGTTGGTCACCCGCTCTTGCGCTTGTTCTCCTCGGCGAGCGCCAGCATCTCGTCGGTCATGTCGACGCCGTAGGCTTTGCCCGTGGGCCCGACCCGCCGCGCCGACAGGATGACGTCGATCCCGCCGCCGGAACCGAGGTCCAGCACCATCTCGCCGGGTTTCAGGTCGGCCATCGCGGTGGGGTTGCCGCAGCCCAAGGACGCCTTCAACGCAGCGTCGGGCACTTCGCCCGTCTGACCGGCGTCGTACAGGTTGGACGTTATCGGATCGCAGCAATTCGCCAGACTCGGGGAGGTTCCGCAGCAAGCGGCCGAACCGGCCCGCACCTGCGATGCGGCCTGGCCGTACTTCCCGCGGACGATTTCCTTCAGATCGGTGGTTGCAGACATGGATGGCTCCTTCGAGCGAGGGGTGGCGACGTCTCGTGCGCGCAAGGTTTGGCGCGACCGGATGGTCTCAGCGGCAAGCGTCGGGGGACCGGAACCCCGCAGGCTGCGGCACCACGAAATACTTCCGCTGAAAGTAGAGTGCGACGTTGACCAGCCCGATCAGCACCGGCACCTCGACCAGCGGGCCGATGACGGCCGCGAACGCCGCGCCGGAGTTGATGCCGAACACGGCCACCGCCACCGCGATCGCCAGCTCGAAGTTGTTGCTGGCGGCGGTGAAGGAGAGCGTCGTCGTCTTCGAGTAGTCGGCGCCGATCTTGCTGGCCCATCCAGAAGCTGACACCAGGAACATCACCACGAAGTAGATCAGACAGCGGCACGGCGATGCGCACCACGTCGAGCGGCATGCGGACGATCTTCTCGCCCTTGAGCGAGAACATGACCACGATCGTGAACAGCAGCGCGACCAGCGTGATCGGGCTGATCTTCGGGATGAACTGCTTCGTCGTACCAGTCCTCGCCCTTGGCGCTTCAGCAGCACGAAGCGCGTGAGCATGCCGGCGAGGAACGGGATGCCCAGGTAGATGAAGACGCTCTGGGCGATCTGGCCGATGCGTGATGTTCGACGTCGACACGCCTTGCAGGCCGAACAGCGGCGGCAGCACGGTGATGAAGAACCAGGCATAGACGCTGTAGAACAGCACCTGGAAGATGCGAGTTGAACGCGACGAGCCCGGCCGCGTACTCGGTGTCGCCCTTGGCCAGGTCGTTCCACACGATGACCATCGCGATGCAGCGGGCCAGGCCGATCAGGATCAGGCCGATCATGTACTCCGGATAGTCGTGCAGGAAGAGGACCGCCAGCACGAACATCAGGATCGGCCCGATGACCCAGTTCTGCACGAGCGACAGCCCCAGCACCTGCCAGTTGCGGAACACGTCGCCCAGTTCCTCGTACGTCACCTTGGCCAGCGGCGGATACATCATCAGGATCAGCCCGATGGCGATCGGGATGTTCGTCGTGCCGCCCTGAAACCGGTTCCAGAAGCCGGCGACGCCGGGAACAAGTACCCGACCACGACCCCGGCCATCGCCAGGAAGATCCACAGCGTCAGGTAGCGGTCGAGAAAGCCGAGCCTGCGGGCGAACGATGCCATGACTCTTGCCTGTCTGCCTATGCCATCGGGGAAACGGAAACCGATTGTCCCGGACATCCTGGTTTTCACGGCAACTCGGCGCTGACCGGTGCCTTGCCCAGTTCGTCGAGCTTGCGTTGCAGGCTGAGCCGATCGAGCTTGCTCAGCGGAAGGCCGGCGAAGATCCTGATGCGATTCAGCAACGTCCGGCTCGCCTCGCCAAACGCCTTGCGCTTGTCTTCGTCGCTGCCCTCGACCGCGGCCGGGTCGGGGATGCCCCAATGCGCGGTCATGGGCTGACCCGGCCACACCGGGCAAACCTCGCCGGCCGCGTTGTCGCAAACCGTAAATACGAAGTCGAGCCTGGGTGCGCCTGGCTGGGCAAACTCGTCCCAATTCTTGCTGCGCAGACCATCGGTCGGCATCCGGTTCCTCGCCAGCAGCTCGAGCGCGAACGGGTTCACCCGGCCCGCCGGATGGGAGCCCGCGCTGAAGGCCCGGAAGCGTCCGGCGCCGACCTGCCGCAGGATGGACTCCGCCATGACGCTGCGCGCGGAGTTACCTGTGCAAGAAACAGGACATTGAACGTGCGAGTGTCGTCACGGGTATCGGACATGATCGAAGCGAGATGCTGAAAATCACCCGCAGCAGCGTGCCGTCGCCTTCGAGGGCGATTCCGCTTGCGCCCGGCGTGCAGCATGTCGACTCGGCGGTTTCATCGGCCTGGTCGCTGTCGAAATGGCGCACCTCGCCGGAGCGTGTGATAGCCCTCCCAGGCAATCCCCTGCGGAT
>CAVRVC010000019.1:0-116058 GCA_963724545.1 uncultured beta proteobacterium | reverse complement strand
CGCACGTCGTCCACCGCGGCCTCGACCAGGCTGGCCGTGCGCGGCGTCGGCGGCCTCGATCAGGATGCGGACGGTCTGGCCGGCGAAGCGCGTTGAGGTTGGCGCTGGCCGGCGGCCCAGACCGCGTCGTCGTTGGCGGCCGCGCCCAGCTCCTCGAGCACCGTCGAGGTGGTCGTGGCGCCCACCACGCTGCACGCGCAAGAAGTCGGCGGTGGACGAGTTGGAGCCGTGGGCGAAGTAGTAGGAGAACGACAGGGTCAGGGTGCCCGTCGCCGGCAGGGTGATGGCGGGCGAGCGGATGGTGGTCACGCCGCCGTCCAGGTCGTTGACGCCCGCCGAAGCGCCGGCGAGGCGGCGCGGTGACCAGGTCGTTGACGCCGCTGATGGTGGTGCCGAGCTGCTTGGGCCCGCTGGAGTCCGTGGCTTCGGGGTCGCCGCGCTCCCACAGGCCGGTGGTGGCGGTGTCGGTGCCGCCGGCATTCCGCATCCAGCCCTTGTCGGTCTCGAAGTTGTCCGTCGAAGACGCACGACCGGCGGCGTCCCGCCGCCTTCGGTCGCGTTGCCGGTCACCACCAGGGCGAAGGGCTGCGGGCCGTTGGGCACGTTGAAGGAGCGCACGGTCACGGTGTAGGTGCCGGCGGCGGGCGCGGCCAGCAGCACCTGCTCGAGCGTGTTGCGGCGGTCGGCGGCTGCCGCCGGTGGCGGACTGGCCGCCCGAGAAGACGTTGCCGCGGAAGGTGCCGCCGGGGCCGGTGACCATCGAGGTCGAGGTCGTTGTTGAGGTGCGGGCTGGCCGCCGGCGTCGAGGGGAAGTCGGTCCAGGCCAGGGTGGCCTTGAACGGCTGGCCGGCTGCCGACCGTGAAGGTGAAGGTGCGCGTCCTCGTTCGTCGAGCCCGTGGGGAAGGCCGCCGGCGTCGTCCTTGACCCACAGCTTGCGCGTCTCGCCGGTGAAGAAGAGCGCGTTGTCGAGCAGCACGCGGCCCCAGCCCTGGCAGTTGGACGGGGATCGGCGGTGGCGCCGGTCATGGTCTGCGGCCGAGTTGACCAGCGTGGCCTCGCAGCAGCGCCGCCGAGGGCGTGAAGCCGTTGCCGGGGATCGCGGCGCCGGAGGGATACCAGCCGTCCGTGTAGTACTGGCGGATGAGCGCGGTCGAGGCCGGCGGCGCCGGGCGTCGCCATGCTGGTGCCGCGACATGCTGCGCGTGCCGCAGTTGTTGGTGCGTGACGTTGCCGTCGTTGCCGGCGGAGACGATGCTCGAGCCGGGCACCGTGATCTCGGGCTTGATGCGGCCGTCGTCGGTCGGGCCGCAGCTGCTGAACGAGGCCATGCGAGCTCGGCGCTGGTGCCGCGCAGGGTGGCGCCCACCGAGACCGCGCTCTTGGCCGTCGACGGGCTGCCCACGCGTGGCCGTGCCCGGGCCCGGAGTTGCCGGCGGCGAAGAAGATCAGGAAGTCCTTGTGGTTCCACATGAACTCGTCGACGTCCTGGCTGCCGGCCGATGTAGTTGTTCTGGACGGCGGCGTTCTCGTTGTCGCCCCAGGAGTTGGTGTGGAGGCGCGCGCCCTGGTCGTAGGTCTGCTGGAAGATGCGGGTTCAGGTCGACCACCGGGCAGCCGATGCCCGGGCAGGTCGGCGCAGTTGTCGACCTGGAAGCCGCCGTCCTGGATCACCAGCTTGGCGCCCGGGCGCCATGCCGTCGCCCGTGTCGTGGAGCAGCGGGTTGGCGAAGTTGTCGCCGGCCACCGTGCCGGCCACGTGCGTGCCGTGGTCCTGGGTGTCCCACTCGGTGCCGGTGATGCCGCCGCTGCACTCGGTCGACCACAGGAAGTCGACCGCCAGCACCTTGCGCTGGGCGGTGTCGACCACGGTGCCGCCGTTGCAGGCGTTGCGCGGCGGCAGGCCGCGCGCCGGTGTCGCGGAAGTAGCACATGTCGGGGTCGATGCCGGTGTCGAGGATGCCGACCACCTGCCCCTCGCCGTAGATCCCCTGGCTGAAGATCGGCGTCGTCTGGCCGCCGCGCGAGGCCCGACTGGCCGACCCAGACCGTGGTGTCGTTGAGCAGCACGCGGCGCGCCTCGACGTCGATCCAGAAGACCTCGGGGATGCGGGCCAGCGGCCTCGCGCAGCGGCGCGATCTCGGCGGCGTCGAGCAGCAGGCGGACGCGCGAGAAGAAGGGGTTCGCGCTGCGGCGCCCACGATCGCGCCGACGCCGAGCGCCTCGATCGCGCGCACGCACGCGCGGCGAGGTCGGCGTCGGGGTAGACCTGGAGCATGCACCGGCGGCGGCGCGCGCCTCGCCGGCGCGCGCCGTCGGCTCGCCGTCGGCGCGACCGCGGCGACGAAGCGGCGAGATCTTGTAGGCCGGGTGGTAGGGGCCGACCCAGCTGCGCGCCGAGGGCCGCGGGCGTCGCGGCGCTCGCGCGCCGTCCGCCGCGCATCCGCACCAGGAACGTGTCGTACGGCAGGTAGGTGTAGATCCGCGCCGGCCGCCGCGTCGAGCGCCGCGTAGCTGCGCGCGCCGTGACCGGCCCGGGGAACTTGACCAGGACGTAGGCGTCGTCCGGCTGCCCGAGCGGCGGGGCCTGCAGCTGGGCCGGGACGTCGAGCGCGCCTTGCGCGCGCCTGCGCGACGTCGATGGTGCGGGAGTTGAGCGAGATCAGCCGGGAGCGGTCCGGCTCGCCGGCCTGGGCGCGGCCGAGCTCGAAGGCGGAACAGGGTCGTGCAGGGTCGAGACGACGAGGGCGTTCCAGGGCCTGCGGATCATGCGGGTTCCTCCAGCGAAACCCGGCGGAAGGTCGCGAACGGAGTGGATCTCCTGAGAGAGGAGGTGCATGAGCTGACGCCAAGAGAGCCGGCAAGCCCATGATCGCGCGGCGCTCTGCGCCTTCCGCATCTGACTACCGTCCGCTGACGCATGAGCGGGACACGATCGCCGTGCTCGCCGACGTCCATGGCAACACGCTGGGCCCTGCGGCGCTGTGCTGGACGACCTCGCGCGGCGCGGGCGCCGAGGCGATCCTCAACCTCGGCGACAGCCTGTACGGCTCCTCGATCCGCGCGGAGCGGCGAGCTCTTGATGGCGGAAGGGATCCTCTCGATCAGCGGCAACCAGGACCGGATCGTCCATCGCCCGCCGGCCGGAGTGGAGGAGACGCAGGACTACCGCTTCGTCCGGCGCGAGATCACCGGACGAGCAGTACGACTGGCTGGCCGCCCTCCCCGGAACCCGGGTCCACGGCGAGATCTTCGCCTGCCACGGGACGCCGGCCTCCGACGAGACCTACCTCCTGGAGGAGGTGACGAGCACGGCGTCCGCCTCCGCTCCCCGGAGGCGATCCTCGCCGACCTGCGTGGGGATCGAGCAGCCGGTGGTCGTCTGCGGCCACTCGCACGTCCCGCGCCTCGTCCATCTCCCATCCCGGGCCAGATCGTGGTCAACCCGGGGAGCGTCGGCATCCCCGCCTACGACCACGACCAGCTCCTACCCGCACGTGATGGAGTCCGGCAGCCCGCACGCCCGCTACGCCCTGCTGCGCCGCGGAGCCTGCCGGTTGGCAGGTCGAGCTGATCGCCGTCCCGTACCCGCTGGGAGGAGGCCGCCGAGTCGACCGTCCGCCGGGGCCATGCCGTTCCGCGGCGCCCTGGATCCTCACCGGGCGGGCGGCGTTGGCCTGAGCGGGATCTTCGGCGCCTCCTCGGCGCCGGGCTTCTTGTCGATCTTGAAGTTCACGGTGAGGACGTATAGACCTGACCGGGTTCCCCATGATCCGCGCCGGCTCGAACCGCCAGTCGCAGATGGTGTCGATCGTGACCGCCGAGAGGCCGTCGGCAGCCCCTGAGGATGCCGGGGTGCGTGACCCTCCCCTCGGTGTCGATGATCGACTCGGCGATCACCGAGCCTTCAACCTTCTCTCGGCGCGCCGTCTGGGTATAGACCGGGGCGTGATAGCGCATCAGCCGGGGCTTGGTAATCCTCTTGTTGTCCGGCGTCAGCGGCTTGGGCGGAGCGGCGGTCTCCGACCCGGGGCTCTTCGCGTGCGGTGGATCCAGACGGTAGTCCGCGAGGAGGCGTCCCGCCTCGCCGTAGGGAGCGAGATCGACCCCGCGGAGCTGCGGGTCCAGGGACTGCGCCGCCTGCCAACGGCAGACCGCGCCCGCGGCGTCCCCCTGGCCGGCCAGGGCGAGGGCGAGGAGGGCGAAGTCGAGGGCGACGGCGGGGGAGAGATCGTCGGGGAGCTGGGCGTCGGTCACCAGCTGGGCTCCAGCGACCTGCCGGGCCTACTCCCCATCCTCCCGCGTTGAACAGCTCTCGGCCTCGATCCTCCCGGAGCGCCGAAGCGGCGAGCAGCGAAGAGGGGTTCGGCCGGCGGTTGCACCGCGCTTCCGGCGTTCTGCGCCCAAGCCGGCGGGCTTACACAGCAGGCAACCGCGAAGAGCAGGGTGTGGCCCAGTCGCAGGGAAAGTCGTCTCATGGCCTGAAGGTCTCCGGCTCGCCCACCCGCACGCAGTCG
This sequence comes from uncultured beta proteobacterium, assembly GCA_963724545.1. Classification (GTDB taxonomy): domain Bacteria; phylum Pseudomonadota; class Gammaproteobacteria; order Burkholderiales; family Casimicrobiaceae; genus CAIWHR01. The sequence goes on along the minus strand of CAVRVC010000019.1, from coordinate 111,542 downwards.
ATGCGGCGGTCCGCGAGCCGTCCAACCTTCAGTATACCGGCGTGGGCTTGCAGGCGTCGTGAGACTCGCGTAGAAATCAGAGGCGTCGGCATCTCTCCCGCCGGATGGTGGCGCCCTCGAATGGAGCTGTGAGCAGGTATACTATGGCGGACCGACGGCCCGACTCCGATGCCCGATGAACGTCTCCTGCCGAACCGTCCCTTAGACTTCATCCGGCGATGCGTGCGGGAGCGAAAGATCCTCTGGACGTATCACGCCAACATGCGGCTACGAAGGAGGTTCATCGAGCGTGACACGATCCTGGGGGCCGTCGAGAGAGCTTCGAGATCATCGAGAGCTACCCCGATGACAAGTACCTCCCCAGCTATCTCGTGCTCGGGCAAAGCGAGGGCACAGTCTTCCATGCGCTCTTCGCCGCCGATGTCGAAGGAGACAATGTGCGTGTAGTCACGGCCTACCATCCCGATCCAAGGAACTGGGAGCCAGACTTGAGAACGAGGAGGAAGCCTTGAAATGCCATGTTTGCGGCTCGAATCTGGTCCCGACGGTTACGGATCTCCCGTTCAAGCTGAACGAGACGACGATCGTCATCGTGAAAGCCCTGCCCGTTCTCCAGTGCGAGCGGTGCAGCGAGTACGCTCTAGAAGACCCGGTGATGGAGCGGGTCGATGTGATCCTCGAACGATCGGATCCGCGCGCTGAGCTGGAGATCGTTCGCTACGCCGCTTGAGCCCAGTGCATCGCCATTCCGCAGCCAGGGCGCGGCTCAGCGCCTCGCCAGTCCCCTCTCCTACTTCCCCCCGAACTCCCGCACCTGCTTGCACACGAAGCGGCCGTCTTCGAGCAGCTTGAGCTCGAGGTCGAGCGACTTCGGCTTCTCGTTGTCGAAGGTGACCCAGGCGCAGTCGTCGGGGTAGTAGCTCGGCTTGGCGGCGCAGTAGGCGCGCTCGACGGTCTTGGCCATGTCGACCAGGGCCAGCATGCGTTCGCGCGGCAGGACCGGCTCGGTCGCGCTCGTCGGCCTCCCTGGTCGGCTTGGCGTAGCGGGTGACGGTGAGGGAGACCGGCTCGTCGTCGGAGACGAAGCCGGCGATCGTCACCTCGGAGTAGGTGCCGGGGTTGGGATTGGTGACCAGGTTGTTCCCCTGCTGCACCGAGAGGGAGTAGCAGGCTCGCGCCCTCGGTCGACAGCGCGCGGTTCAGCACCTCGGGATTGGTCGCCACGAAGTTGGTCGGCGCGAGTGCATCCACGAACTGCCTGGTGAAGAACTCGAGGCGGTGCTTTTCGGCTTCAGGCAGCGCGGCGAGCGCCGCGAGCTCCTTCAGGTATTCGCCGTAGAGGAGGTAGCCCTGCTTCAAGAGCGCGAAGTACGGGAGCTCACTCCATTCGCGGGCGGCGAAGCGGCGATCGCCGTGCGGCGCGTGCGCGACATCGGGCAGCGGATGCTTCCGCCGTCGGCCAGGTAGCGCTGCGGCCGCCGCGGTCCAGAGCGCCTCCCAGCGCGCCTGATACTTGATGTTGAGGTCGGCGAGTCGTTGCGGATCGACGGTACCCGGCACGGTCGCGAAGTCAGGCGCGCTGCTCGCGGCAGGTCGCCGCCGACCCGCCCGCGAAGCTGGACGCGGCGCGCTGATACCAGCCCGCCCATTCCTGGCCGATGGCCTGCCAGCGCGCGGCGAGCTCCGGGCCGGTCGGCGGATCTGTCGTGGGCGCGCGCGACATGGGGCTAGGTTACCGCACTCGTGACGGCGCTCATCGCTCGAGGCCCGCGTGAGCAGCCGCGATGACGGCGATTCCGAGGCCGATCAGGATCAGCTGCTTCGCCGTTTCGAGCGGCTCGGGGCGCCGGTGCAAGCTCGGGATGAGATCGGCGACGGCGACGTAAAGGAGGCTCGACGCCGCGATGGCGAGCGCGGTGGGGAGGGCCTGCTGCATGTCGGCGAGCGCGAAATAGCCGGCGAGCGCGCCTGCCAGCGTGGCGAGGCCGACGGACACGTTGTAGGCGAAGGCGCGCCTTCGCGCGTAGCCCGAGTGCACGAGCACCGCGAAGTCGCCGACCTGCTGCGGCACGGCGTGCGCGACGATCGCGACCGTGGTCGCGACGCCGAGCGCCGTTCCGCGAGAAACGAGGCGGCGATGACTACGCCGTCGCAGAAATTGTGGACGCTCGAGCCGATGAGAATCATGAGCCCCGACCGGCCCTGGTCCGCGCCATGCGTGTGCAGCGCGTGCTCGTGCTCGGACTCGTCTACTTCGTCCTCGTGGGCGTCGTGACCGTGTGCGTGCCGCCACAGCACGAGCTTCTCCAGCGCGAAGAACGCGAGGAGGCCCGCGAGCACCGTCGCCATCACCCGCTCGGCATCGCCCGTTTCGAGCGCATGCGGCAGGAGCTCGAGGAAAACGGCGCCGAGCAGCGCTCCGACGGCGAACGACACGATGCGGGAGATCCACGCCCGGTGCAGCACGAGCGTGCCGGCGGCGGCGAGGGTCGCGAACACGCCGCCCGAAAGCGCGGCGACGACGATCTGCATGAGGACGGTCAAGGGGAGGGCGCGGGCGGGGATACGCGCGGCTCGGGTGCAGCGCCGCTACCGGTGCGCATTATACGCATCGTGCGCTTCGTCGACTTTGCGGGAACCGAGTTCGACCGCCATCCTTCGCGACATCCCCCGGGACGTGCCCGAGCTCTTCCGCGCGCTCGCGGATGAGGGCCCCGCGCTTCTGCGGCAGGAAGGATGAGGCTGCGCGAGGCAGCCTGCACCTCAGTCGCGCGCCAACCAGATCGCGGTGGCCATACGGCCGGTGTCGCGCTCGCGGCGATACGAAAAGAATCGCGCCGCGTCCGAATGGGTGCAATGCCCGCCGCCGGTGACGTGTGAGACGCCGGCGCGCGCGAGACGCGCCCGCGCGAGCGCAAAGAGGTCGGCGTGCCACTTGCCGGGGCGTTGCGGCGCGAAGCTCGCTTCGGCGGCGGGGTCGTTCGCGCAGAATCGATCGCGCACGTCGGCGCCGACTTCGAATCGATCCGGACCGATCGCGGGGCCGAGCCACGCGACGGTGTCCTCCGGGCCGACGCCAAGCTCGCCGAGGGCCGTCAGCGTCGCTTCGAGCACGCCCGCGGCGAGCCCGCGCCAGCCGGCATGCGCGATGCCTACCGCGTTGCCGCCGCGATCGGCCAGCAGCACCGGCAGGCAATCGGCGGTGAGGACCGCGCAGATCACGTCCGGATCGCGGGTGACCGCGGCATCCGCGACCGGACTCGGCGCGCGCGGCGAGCTTGCGGTGAGCACGGCGACGTCGGCGCCGTGAACCTGCGTCAGCCACGTCGGCGCCGCGGGAAGGAAGGATTCGAGGCGGCGCCGGTTCTCGGCCAGCGCGGACGCGTCGTCGCCCAGGCTGCGGCCGAGGTTCATCGTCGCGCGCGCTCCCATGCTGACGCCGCCGTGCCGCGTCGTCGCGAACGCGCGGACGCCGCCCGGGGCCTGCCAGTCGGGCACGATCCAGTCGAGCCGCGATGCGGTGAACCTGGCGGCAAGACCGGCCTCTCCCGTCATGCCGATGATCGCGCAACATTGGCGCGCAGATTGGAGATGAGGCTCTGGAAATCCTCCGGCAGCGGCGATTCCCAGCGACAGTCGCGGCCGGTCGCCGGATGGACGAGCGCGAGGTGCGCCGCATGCAGCGCCTGCCGCGAAAACGGGATCGGCCCGCGCCGGCCGTAGGCGGGGTCGCCGACGAGCGGATGGCCGATCGATGCGAGATGCACGCGAATCTGGTGCGTGCGCCCCGTCTCGAGACGGCAACGCAGCAGAGTGGCGGGGCCGAAGCGTTCCAGCACTTCGACATGGGTGCGCGCCGCCTTCCCGGTGGCCACGACCGCCATCGTCGTGCGACGCGTTGGATGCCGGCCGATCGGCGCGTCGACGGTGCTGCCACGCGCGATGTCGCCCGCGGCCAGCGCGAGATATTCGCGGGTCACGGCACGCGCCTGCAGCGCCCGCACGAGCGCCGTGTGAGCCGCAAGGGTCTTGGCGACGACCATGAGGCCGCTCGTGTCCTTGTCGAGCCGGTGGACGATGCCGGCGCGCGGCATCTGCTGCAGGTGCGGTGCGTGATGGAGGAGCGCGTTGAGCAATGTGCCCGCCCAGTTGCCGGCGCCCGGATGCACGACGAGCCCCGCCGGCTTGTCGACGACGAGCAAAGTCTCGTCCTCGGCGACGATGGAAAGTGCGATGGCTTCGGGCAGCGATGCCGTTTCCCTCGGCAGCGACTCGACGCGAACGACGACCTTTTCTCCTCCGCGCACCTTTCGCGTCGCGGTTGCGACGCGGCCGTCCTCCGTCACGCGCCCGGCGTCGATCCAGGTCCGGAGGCGCGCGCGCGAGAATTGCGGCAGCGCGCGCGAAAGCGCGACGTCGAACCGCTGCCCCGCCGCTTCGGCCGGGAACGTGAGCGCGTGAACGTCCTCGCTGCGTGAGGGCGCCGCCGCGGCGGCGGCGCGGATCTGCTCTTCGGAGGCGGTGGGCCGGGTCGGCACGCGGGTGGCTGCGCTACGCAGGGGGTCGGCTATAATCGACGTCTCGTCAGAAGCGGTCTTCGCGCATGCTCCGTCTGCCACATCCTTGGTTGTCGTCCCGCGGCGGCTCCGTTGCCGCGCTGGGGTTTCTCCGCGGGCTCGTCGCGTGCGTCGCGTTCCTCGCCATCGCAGGATGCGGCCTTCTTCCGGACGTCGTCGACGAGACGACGAATCTCAACGCGGAGGGGCTCTACAAGCTCGCGCACGACGCGATGGTCGAAGGAAATTATACGCGGGCCGTGAAGCTCTTCGAGACGCTCGAGGCGCGCTTTCCTTATGGCCGCTACGCGCAGCAGGCCATCCTCGAGCTCGCGTACTCCAACTATCGGGCGGGCGAGACCGCGGCGGCCGTCGCCGCCTGCGACCGCTTCATCCGGACGTTCCCCAACAATCAGAACGTCGACTACGCCTATTACCTGAAGGGGCTCGTCAATTTCCGGGAGGACCAGGGCCTCCTCGGCTACGTGTACGAGCTCGACCTCGCGGAGCGCGAGCCCAAGGGCATGCGCGAGAGCTTTGCCGCGTTCAAGGAGCTCGTCGCAAAGTTTCCGGACAGCCGATACGCGCAGGACTCGACCGACCGGATGCTCTACCTCACGAATGCGCTCGGGAAGTACGAAGTCATCGTCGCCCGCTACTACTACAATCGCGGCGCGTACGTCGCGGCGATCAATCGGGCCCAGGCGGCGATCGTCGGCTATCCGAAGACGATATCGAACGAGGCGGCGCTCGACATCCTCGCCAAGAGTTACGACAAGCTCGGGCTCGTCCAGTTGCGCGACGATTCGCTCACCGTGCTGCGGAAGACCTTCCCGGACAGCGTCTATCTCGCCGGCCCCGTCGAGAAGCCGTGGTGGAAGTTCTGGTAGGCCTCGGTACCGCCGGCGTCTGCGGGTAGGGCTCGCGGGCTTCGTACCCCAGGCGCCCGCGAGCCCTACCCGCAGACTCCATCGCTGCGGCTGCCCGAAGGAGTCGCCCAAAGGCCGTGTCCGCGGGCGCCTGGGGTATGAAGCCCGTGGACACGGCCTTCGGGCGACTCCGGTCGACTACAGCTAAGTCAAGAAGAACGCCTCGACGTCTCCGAGCTCGCGCGTCCGGCGCATCGGCGGCAGACTTTGCCAGATCCGCTTGCCGTACGGCTTGTCCGTAAGCCGCGGGTCGCAGATCATCAGCACGCCGCGATCGGTCTCCGTGCGGATCAGCCGGCCGGCGCCCTGCTTCAGCGCGATCACCGCCTGCGGCAGCTGATAGTCGAAGAACGGGTTGCCGCCCTCGGCGCGCATCTGCTCGAGCCGCGCCGCGAGCAGCGGATCGTCGGGCGGCGCGAACGGCAGCTTGTCGAGGATCACGACGGATAGCGCCGCGCCCGGAACGTCCACGCCTTCGCGGAAGCTGGCGCTCCCCAGCAGGATCGCATTGCCGAGCTCGCGGAATCGCGCGAGGAGCTCGCTGCGCGAGCCGTCGCCCTGCACGAGCAGCGGCCAGCCGAGACCTTCGCGGGCGATCGACTCGCCGAGGAGCTCCCGCGCCACATCGAGCGCGCGGAGCGTGGTGAACAGCAGGAACGCACGGCCGCCGCTCGCGCGGAGCACCGGCAGCGCGGCGGCAACGACGGCCTCGGTGTGCTCGCGCGAATTGGGTTGCGGCATTCCGCGCGGCACGTAAAGCAGCGCCTGCGCCTGGTAGTCGAACGGCGATTCCCAGCATCCCGTTGCCGCCTCCCCGAGTCCGAGCTCGCGCTGGTAGTGCGAGAAGTCGCGGCCGACGGCGAGCGTGGCGGACGTGAAGATCCACGCACGGCCGGACTCGGCGACCCGCTTCGAAAACACGTCGGCGACCGAAAGCGGCGACGCGTTGAGCTGCCAGCCGGACTGCGTGACCTCGACCCAGCGTATCCACGCGACTTCCGGCGCGGCCGCGTTCGCGACAACCGGGGCGAGCCCGGCCCGCCACCGCGCGAGCCTCGCGGCCGCATCCGTCGCGCGCTGCGCGCAGTTCGCGATGTCCTCGCTCCGCTCCGCGAAGAGTCCCAGCTCTGTCGCGAGACGGTCGAGCGCGCCGGTCAATTCGTCCAGGGCGGGGACGAAGCCCTCCTTCTCGACGGCGGCACGCTGTGCGATCTTGCCGGGCGTCTCGCCCAGCGCAAGGCGCAGCCTCCGGATGGCGGGGCCGATGCCGGACGACGCGTCGGGAAGCTCGGCCACCTCCCGCGCGCCGGTGCGGGCGGCGATCTCGGCGTCGCGCGCGAGGTCGGCGAGCTGGCCCGCCGTCAAGTCTTCGCCGAAGAACAGCGTGGCCGTGTCCGGCAACTGGTGCGCCTCGTCCAGGATCAGCGTGTTGCACGCGGGCAGGAGCTCGGCCAGCCCTTCGTCGCGCAGCATCACGTCGGCGAAGAACAGATGGTGGTTGACGACGACGACGTCCGCCTCCAGCGCGGCCTTGCGCGCCTTCAGCACGAAGCAGTCGGCATGGAACGCGCATTCCGCGCCGAGGCAGTTGTCGCGCGTCGACGTCACGAGCGGCCAGATCGAGGCGGTCTCCGGAACGTCGGCGAGCGCGCCGCGATCGCCGGTTTCCGACGCGCGCGAGAAGGCGATGATCTTCGGCAGGTGTCGCGCGTCGTCGCGCGACGGCAGGCGCCCCTCCGCTGCGGCGCGCTCGAGATGATGGTGGCAGACGTAGTTCGCGCGCCCTTTGAGAAGCGCGATGGTGACCGGCAGCTTCAGCGTGTCCCTGACGAGCGGCAGGTCGCGCTGGAAGAGCTGGTCCTGCAGCGTCTTCGTGCCGGTGGAGACGATCACCTTGCCGCCGTACAGGAGCGCGGGGACGAGATACGCGAACGTCTTCCCGGTGCCGGTGCCGGCCTCGGCGATCAGCGCCCCGCGCCGGGCGATGGCCGCCGCGACGGCATCGGCCATCGCAAGCTGCTGCGGACGGAAGCGGAAGCCGGGGAGCGCCCCGGCCAGAAGGCCGCCTTCACCCAGGATCGCGGTCAGCTCCCGGTCGGGAGCGGAGGCGTCGCGATCGGGATCGGCGGTGAGCGCCGCGTTGTTCAGTTCGCGCTCTTGGGTCGCGCCGGCGTCGCGGCCGCGGTAGCGGCCTTGCCCTTGCCTTTGCCTGCGGCGGGGGCGGCCTTGCCTTTGTCCGCGACGATCACGGCGCGTATCGCGGTGGCTCGCTCGGCGAACATCTCGTAGGGCTTCGCGACCCGCGCCTTGTATTGCTCGTCGGTTTCGCCGGGGACCCACTTGAGCTCGGCCAGCGACTTGAGCCAGAGCTCCTGCAACGCGCGGAGGCCGTCGACGGCTCCGCGGATGGGCGTGGCCTCTTTCAATGCCGCCTGGTAGGGGCGCGTGATGGAAAGCCGGTGCTTGTCGACGCAATACTCGTACTTGGCGCTGTTGGTGCCCTCCGCCGATTTCTCGTATCCGAATTCGATGATCTCGATGCTCTTGACGTTGCGGCACATCGTGTAGAGGTGCGATACCGCGACGAGATAGCATTCGACGGCGCCGCCCGTCGCGTCGGGACAGAGGTAGGTCTCGGGCTTCGGGAGGGACTCCGCCGCGATCGCGGAGGAGGGGGCGATCGCCATGGCCGCCCCGAGTGCGAACAGCGCGCAGACGCGCCGGCAGGCATGCATCATGGACGAGGGCCAATTCGGACTCATGGGCAGCGGCAATGCTACCCCGCGAAGTCGTCGCCGCTCAAGCAGCCGGACGGATGACGCGCGCCGCCGGCGTCTCCCGGCATTTCAGATCAAAGGGTTGCGCCGCCGGAAACCTCGATCACGGCGCCGTTGATGTACGACGCTTCGCTGGAGGCGAGCCACGCGTAGGTGGCGGCGATCTCGTCGGGCCTTCCGAGCCGGCCCAGCGGAACGCGTTCGGCCATCATCGTCACGATCTTGGCCGGCATCTTGGCGAGGATCGGCGTCTCGATGAACCCCGGACAGATGGCGTTGGCCCGGATGCCCTTGCGGCCGAGCTCGCGCGCCCACGTCTTGACCATGCCGATGACGCCGAACTTGGTCGCGGCGTAATTGGTCTGGCCGAAGTTGCCGTAGATGCCGACGATCGAGGAGGCGTTGAGGATGCAGCCCGAATTCTGCGTGAGCATGATGTCGACGACGGCCTTCGTGCAGTTGTAGACGCCCTTCAGGTTGACATCGATGACGCGATCGAACTGGTCCTCGCTCATCTTCTTGAATTGCGCGTCCTCGACGATGCCGGCGTTGTTGACCAGCGTGTCGATCCGTCCCCACTTTGCCATCACGCCTTCGACCATGCTGGCGATGCTGCCCTTGTCGGTGACGTCGACGATGAATCCGATGGCATCAAAGCCCGACCCGGTGATGAGGTCCGACCGTGCCCTCGACCGACGCCTTGTTGATGTCGCACGCGACGACCTTCGCGCCCTCCTTGGCAAACTTGACGGCGGTCGCCTGACCGATGCCTTGGCCGGCGCCGGTGATGATGGCGACATTGTCCTGCAGGCGCATGAGCACTTCCTCCACTGGGTATACCGGCGACTCCCGAACGGCGAAGTCGGAATCCGGCGATTATAGTGGATTTGATGCGGTGCACAACCCGATGCGGCCGGTCAGAAGCATCCGTTCGTCGGATTCAGTGTCGGCCAAAATCAATATGTTGCATGCATAAAATCGACCGAATGGCCAAAAAAGAGGCTTTCCGGCCGGAATTGGCTGTCACAGTGATGTTGCGCCTGCGCAACACGCCCGGCCCGATACCTGGGCCGTGGCGAGGATCAGGCTACGCCTGCTGCCAGTGCAGGATGACGAGCTGCAGCGACGTCTCGCCGCGCCATTCGTTGACGTCGGGCCGGTAGGCGGCCCGGATCGCCCGCGGCAGCGGCTCCGCGTGGCGGAACAGGATCGCGTCGAAGCGCTCGTTGTCCCGGGACAGCGACAGCTTCGAGTGGTGTCCGCCGACGATCCGCTGGTCGAGCACGGAGAAGGCGTCGTCGAACACCGGGGCGGGGAAGCCTTGTCCCCAGACCTCCGCGGACAGCGCAGACGCGAGCTCGATCCCCAGCTCCCCCGGCGCGAGCGGACCGTCCGATTCGAGCGTGCGCGCGAGGTCGCCCGCCGACAGCTGCTCCCGGGCGATCGCCTCGAAGAGCGAGGCGAATCTCGGCAGGTCCGATTCGGCGAGCGTCAGTCCGGCGGCGTACGCGTGCCCGCCGAACTTCGCGAGCAGCCCCGGTGCGCGCTTCGCGGCGAGGTCGAGCGCGTCGCGCAGATGGAATCCGGCGATCGACCGGCCCGATCCCTTGAGCTCGCCGTCGCTCCCCCGCGCGAACACGATGGCCGGCCGGTGAAAGCGGTCCTTGAGCCGTCCCGCGACGATGCCGACCACGCCTTGATGCCACTCGGGGTCGAACAGGCACAGGGTGTACGCGTCGGCATGCGCGGCATCGGCGGCGCGCGCCTCGAGCGCAGCGAGCGCGTCTTCCTGCATCGTGGCTTCGATGTCGCGGCGTTCGCGATTGAGTCGGTCGAGCTCCGCGGCGAGCGCAGCCGCTTCCGCTTCGCTGTCGGAGAGAAGGCAGCGGATGCCGAGCGACATGTCGGAAAGCCGTCCCGCCGCGTTGAGGCGCGGGCCCGCGACGAAGCCCAGGTCGTAACCGGTCGCCCGCCGCGCGTCGCGCCCGCCGACCGCGAGCAATGCGGCCACACCCGGTTGTGCGCGGCCGGCGCGGATGCGCGCGAGCCCATGTGCGACCAGCGTCCGGTTGATCCGGTCGAGACAGACGACGTCGGCCACCGTGCCGAGCGCGACAAGATCGAGCAGCGTGCCCAGATTCGGCGGCGCGCGGTCGGCGAAATGGCCCCGCTCGCGCAACGTCGCGCGCGTGGCGAGCAGCACGTAGAAGACGACGCCGACGCCGGCGAGGTGCTTGCCCGGAAAGGCGCATCCGGGCTGGTTCGGATTGACGATCAGCGCGGGGGACGGGAGCGTTGCGGCAGGCAGATGGTGGTCGGTGATCAGCACCTCGATGCCGCGCGCGGCGGCCGCCGCGACACCGTCGTGGCTCGCGATACCGTGGTCGACGGTCACGATGAGCCGCGGCGCCATCCGCGCCGCTTCACCGACGATCTCGGGCGTCAGGCCGTAGCCGTACTCGAAGCGGTTGGGCACGAGGAAGTCGACGACGGCGCCCATGCCCGCGAGGCCGCGCATCGCCACCGCGCACGCCGTGGCGCCGTCGGCATCGTAATCGGCGACGACCACGATCTTCTCGCGGCGCGCGATCGCGTCGGCCAGACGCGCCGCCGCGGCGTCGATGCCCTTCATCGTCGCAAAGCCGGGCAACGTCGCGAGATCGCGGTCGAGCTCGCTCGCCGTCGCGACGCCGCGCGCGGCAAACACGCGCGCCAGCACCGGATGCACGCCGGCGGAGACCAGCAGCCGCGCGGATTCGGGAACGGTGCGACGGACGATTTCCATCGGGGCCGATCGAGCGCTAGCGGTTCTTTTCGGCGGCGTCGAGGAGTGCCGCGAGATCGTGCGCCCGATGGCGGCCGGTCAGCCGTTGCCATGGTCCCGGGCGCTCCGCGCGCCAGATCACGGCATCGCCTGCGTCGTCGCAGAGCACGGTCACCTCCCGAAGCGCGCCGCGCGTGAGCGCGTCGCGGGCGGGCGCCGCCCACGATCGTTCGAGCGCGGCGATTTCTCGCGTACCCTCGAGAACGACGACGATCGATTCCGCGCTTCCGGCATCGAGCAGCGTTGCATCGAGGTGCGCCCGCGGCGGGCGCGCCGGCTGACCGATGAAATGCGCGAGCGCCACGGCGACGTCGGCGGTGGCGTACGTGCGGATCGACGGCGCGGGTGCCGGTGGCCGCGGCAGCGTCCCGCCGCCGGAGAACCACAGGCTGTTCGCCGCCGGGCGTCCGGCGCGTTCCCGCGCGAGATTGACCGGATGCTCGTGCAGGAGCATCTCGACTTCCGACTGCCAGCGCCGGAAGCCTGGCGCGTCCTCGCCCTGCGGAAGCATCGCGCGCATCGGACGGCCGAGCGCCGCGCCGGGGGAGCGCGTGGCGAGACGCATGGGCCGCGCGGCGCGGACGAAGAATGTGTCGGGGCGCGGCGCGACGAACGTCAGTCCGTCGGCGGCAAAATGCGCGTTGAGCGTAGCGAGCAGCGCATCGGCGTCCTCGCGCTCGAGATCGGCCACGATCCCCGTGAGCGACACGTCGGCGCGTCCCGCTTCGAGGGTCACCGGATCCGCGGCCAGCCAGTACGCATCCTCCGGGTCGACGTCGAGCGCGGCAAGCCGGAGCGGCGCGAGCGGCCAGTCGATTTGCCGCGTCACGCCATACCGCGCGGCCAATGCCGCGGCCGGGCCGCCTTCCTCGCGCCGAGGCGTGCCGGCCAGCGCGATGAGATGCGCCAGTGCCGGCGCATGGATCGCCGCCGTGTCGGCGCGTTGCGCGATGAGTTCCGGCAGCACGAGAGTGAGTTGCATGGCTTGCGTCGCGGCGGGCGTTTGACGCAGGGAGGGGAAACGAGGCGAGTCTAGCAGGCGAGCGCCCCGCAGCGCGCATGCGATAATCCTCGCCCGCCGCCCACGCCTCGCGCGCTTCCTGCCCGAGGGCGATATCGATCCGCCGGACAGCACACCTCGCCCTTGTCACCCTACGAACTCGCCGTCGGCCTTCGCTACACGCGCGCGCGCCGCGGCTCGGGCCGCAACACGTTCATCTCGTTCATCGCGCTCACCTCGATGGCGGGCATCGCGCTCGGCGTGGCGGCGCTGATCGTCGTGCTGTCGGTGATGAACGGTTTCCAGGAGGAGCTGCGCAACCGGATCCTGTCCGTCGCGTCGCACATCGAGATCCGCGGCGTGCCGACCTTGGCCGACGACGCCGCGATCGCGCGCGCGGCGATGGCCAATCCGCGCGTGAAGGCCGCGGCACCCTACGTGACGGGTCAGGCGATGCTCTCCGTCGGCGAGGCCAATCGCGGCGCGATCATCCGCGGCATCGATCCGGCGCGCGAGGGCGCGGTCGCCGACATCGGCGCGCACATGCGGGCGGGAGCGCTGACGGACCTCAGGCCCGGCGAGTTCGGGATCGTTCTCGGCGCGGAGCTCGCGCGGGCGCTCGGCGTGCGGCTGGGCGAACCGGTCGTCGTGATCACCCCGCAAGGCACGATGACGCCCGCCGGCACGCTGCCGCGCCTGAAGACGTTCCGCCTCGTCGGAGTCTTCGAGGTCGGAATGTACGAGTTCGACAGCGGCCTCGCGCTGATCGACATCGACGACGCGAGGAAGCTCTATCGGCTGGACGGCGTGTCGGGCGTGCGGCTCAAGCTCGACGACCTGTTCGCCGCGCCCGCGGTGGCGCGCGAGCTCGCGGGGACGCTCAACGTCGCCGCCGAGGTCCGCGACTGGACGCGCAGCCACGCCAATTTCTTCCGCGCGGTGCAGATCGAGAAGCGCGTCATGTTCATCATCCTGACGCTGATCATCGCCGTTGCGGCGTTCAACATCGTGTCGGCGCAGGTGATGACGGTGACGGACAAGGTGGCCGACATCGCGATCCTGCGCACGCTGGGCGCGGCGCCGTCGTCGATCACGGCGATCTTCATGATCCAGGGTGCGCTCATCGGCGTGATCGGCACGCTGATCGGCGTGGTGGGCGGCGTGCTGCTGGCGCTCAACGTGGGCACCGTGCTGCCGGCGATCGAGCGGCTGCTCAGCGTGCAGTTCCTCGACAAGACGATCTACTACATCAGCGAGCTGCCGTCCGACCTGCAGCGCGGCGACGTCGTCACGATCGCGGCGATCGCGCTCGTGCTGGCGCTCGCGGCGACGATTTATCCCGCGTGGCGCGCGGCGAAGGTGAACCCCGCGGAAGCGCTGCGCTATGAGTGACGCCCCCGTCGCCGCGGCGCCGGTGCTCGAATGCCGGGGGCTCGGCAAGACCTACGTAAGCGGACCGCTCGAGGTCCCGGTCCTGCTGGGAGTGAATCTCGCCGTGGCGCGCGGCGAGCGCGTTGCGATCGTCGGCGCCTCGGGCTCGGGCAAGAGCACGTTGCTGCACCTTCTCGGCGGGCTCGATTCGCCGACCGCGGGCGCAGGTGAGCGTGGATGGCGTCGACTTCACCCGGTTGTCCGAGAAGGAGCGCGGCGCGGTGCGCAACCGCGCGCTCGGCTTCATGTACCAGTTCCACCACCTGCTGGCGGAATTCACCGCGCTCGAAAACGTCGCGATGCCGCTCGCGATTCGCCGGATGCCGCAAGGCGAGGCGCGGGCGGCGGCGCAAAGGATGCTCGACCGGGTCGGCCTCGAGCACCGCGGCCGGCACCTGCCCGGCGAGCTGTCGGGCGGCGAGCGGCAGCGCGTGGCGCTCGCCCGCGCGCTCGTCACGGAGCCCAAGTGCGTGCTTGCCGACGAGCCCACCGGCAACCTCGATCGCCGCACGGCGGGGCAGGTGTTCGACCTGATGCTGGAGCTGAATCGCGCGGTCGGCACGAGCCTCGTCATCGTCACCCACGATCCAGACCTCGCCGCGCGGACGGATCGGACGCTGCAGCTCGTCGACGGGTGCTGCAGGGACCGGTCTGACGTTTCTTCGGCGGAGCGGACGGAGAGGGACGTGGCGGGCTTAGGGTGAGGCATGCGCCCGCCACGGTCCCTCCTTCCGCTCGCCGCGTCGTGAGGCCGAGGCAAGGCCGCCGGGCGCCTGGGGTGCGAAGCCCGGCGGCCCTTGCCTGGCCCACGACATGGCCCGTCCGACATGGCTACAACGTGAACGTCCCCGGAAAGACCCACAGCAGCAGCGCCGTCATCGTCACGTAGCGCGCAAACTTGCCGATCGCCATGTAGAGGACGCACGGCCAGAACGGCAGGCGCAGCCAGCCTGCCACCGCGCACAGCGGGTCGCCGACGCCGGGCAGCCACGACAGGAGGCACGCCGGCGCTCCGAACCGTTCGAGCCAGCGCAGCGCGCGCGGATGCGCCGCGCCGGGATTCTTCGTCACGCGCTCGTAGACGCGCTCGGCGCCGTAGCCCATCCACCAGGTGAGCGCGCCGCCCAGCGTGTTCCCCGCGGTGGCGACCAGCACCGCCGGCCAGAACAGGTCGGGGTTGAGCTTGACGAGGCCGAAGACCGCGGGCTCCGAGCCCATCGGCAGCAGCGTGGCCGACACGAACGCGATCACGAACACGGTGCTGAGCCCGTACTTGCGGCAGCGCCAGCGCGGCCAGGAGCGGCGCAATCCAGTCGTCCATCGCGCCATGATACGAAGTCCCGTCCGATCCGCGGGCGAAAGGCCTGCGGGTAAGATCGCAAACTCATGCGGAAAGCACCATGAAGATCAGCGCCATCCACGCGCACGTCCTCCGCACGCGGCTCGACCAGCCCTTCGCGTTCTCGCAAGGCTGGGTGAAGGAGCGCGCGGCCGTCATCGTCGAAGTGGTCACCGACACCGGCCTCGTCGGATGGGGCGAGGCGCTGTGCGTCGGGCTGCAGCCGGGAGACATCGCCGCGGCGGCCATACGGTCCGTTCTCGCGCCCCCGCTGATCGGCTGCGATCCGCGCGAGCCGGAGGTGCTCTGGCATCGCATGTACAACCGCACCCGCGACTACGGCCGGAAGGGAGCGGTCGTGAGCGGCATCAGCGGCATCGACATCGCCCTCTGGGATCTGTGCGGCAAGGCGCGCGGCGAGCCGGTCTGGCGCCTGCTCGGCGGCGCGTTCCGGCGCCGCGTGCAGGCCTACGCCACCGGGTTCTACCGGGTGCAGGGGCCAAGGCGAGGCGACCCGGCTCGCCGCGGAAGCACTGGCTCACTGCGAATCCGGCTTCAAGGTGATGAAAGTCAAGCTCGGTTTCGGGCTCGAGGACGACATCGCCGTGATGCAGGCCATCCGCGCGGCGCTCGGCGCTCGCCCGGTCACGCTGATGATCGACACCAATCACGCGTACGGGGAGGCCGACGCCATTCGCCTCGGCCGGGCGCTCGAGTCGTACTCGCTGCGCTGGTACGAGGAGCCCGTGGTGCCCGAGAATCTCGCCGGCTATCGCAACGTCAGGCGTGCGCTCGCCATTCCGATCGCGGGCGGCGAGTGCGAGTACACCGCCTTCGGATTCCGGGAGGTCGCGCAGGCCGAGGCCCTCGACATCGCCCAGCCCGACATCGCCGCCGCCGGGGGCTTTACGGCCTGCCGGCACATCGCCGCGCTGTGCCTCGCCCACGGCATCGAGGTCAACCCGCATGTATGGGGCGCCGGCGTCGCGCAGCGGGCGTCGCTGCACCTGATCGCGAGTCTGCCGGTCGCCAATCCGTCGCTCTTCCAGCGGGAGCCCGTGTTCGAGTACGACTGCTCTGACCACCCGTTCCGCACGGCTCTCGTCGACCATCCGGTAAGGCAAGTCGACGGCTGGATCGAAATCGACGATCGGCCGGGGCTGGGCGTCGACGTGGACCGCGACGCGCTGCGGCGGTTCGCCGCGGACTGAGCCCGGGTGCCCCTCCCGGCGCCGCAACCGGCACCTGGCGTAGCAAGCGCTCACTAGCAATGCAAGGCAGAGAGCTCCGGTTGAGCTTGACATGCACGGTTGCCGGAATATAATGAGCATGTACTCACTGAGTTAATGCTCAATGAAAATCGCGACGATCGCAGCTCCCGGTTCCCGCACCCGCCAGCGCGAGGAGACCCGGCGCCAACTGGTGCAGGCGGGCTTGCAGGTGGTCGCGGCTCGCGGCTTTGCCGGCGCGACCACGGCCGCGATCGCCGAGGCTTCGGGCAAGGCGCACGGGACGGTCTTCATTCACTTCCGGACTCGCGATGCGCTGGTGGCGGAGCTGGTCGAGGAGATCGGCCGCGCCATGTCGCAACGCCTGACCGACATCCCCAACGACGCGCCCGGCATCGGCGAAGTGCTCGACGCGCACCTCGCGGCGCTGGCCCGGCACGAGGTGCTGTATGCACGCCTGCTCTGCGAGGCGTCGACCTTGCCGCCGGCCGCCCGTGCCCGTCTGTTCGCGCTGCAATCGGGGATCGCCTGGCGGCTGCGGACCGCTTACGCCCGCGAGGTCGAGCGGGGCGCGGCACGCGACATGGACCCGGTCATGCTCGCCAACATGTGGATTGCGCTCACCAATCACTACCTGATGAATCGCGACCTCTTCGCACCCGGGGGGAGCGTGGTCGCGGCGCGAGGTGCTGCGCTCAAGGCGCAGTGGCTCGCGATCATCCGACCCTGAAGGATCACGACATGACAACGGACATCTGTCCCTCCTGCGGCTCCTGCGGATTTCCGATGCGGGCGCCGGACGATTTCGCGGGCGGCAGGGCCGACTCGGCGTATTGCAGCACCTGCGGTGACGAAAGAGGGCAACTCAGGCCCTACGACGATGTGCTCCGTGCAAACGCCGACTATCTCGTGCGCCAGCAGGGTCTCGACCCGGGCGCGGCGCGCGGACTGGCGCGCGCGATGCTTGCCGCGATGCCGGCCTGGAAGAACCGCGTCTGATCGCCGGCCCGCACGAATCAGGAGAAACACCCATGCACGTATCTTCCGTGGTCGCACCGCTGTTCGTGTTCGCCGGTCTCGTCGGCGGCACGGCCAGGGCAGCGCCGGTCCCGCCGCCGGAGCTCGCCCTGGCGCAGCTCCGCGCCATCAATCATCGCTTCGTGGAGTCGTTCGTCGCGGCCCACGGCGAGTTCATGGAGGCGTTGACCGGCGAGGACTTCCTGCAACTGTCGAGCGATGGCTCCTGGCACGATCGCGCGGATTTCGTCGCGCGGACGCGAACGCCCGCGCCCCTCGACGGCGCGACGTACGACGACGTGCGCGTGCGCCTGTTCGGTCCGGTCGCCGTGCTGCACGCGGTGTTCGAAGCGTTGCACCGGGACGGCAAGGTGGCGAAGACGCGCTACACGAACGTGTTCGTCTGGAACGGCGCCGCCTGGCGGCTGGTGAGCGCCCAGGACACGCTCATCAAGGACACGGTGGAGGTGCGCCAGCAGACGGCGACGGTACCCGCGCACGCACCGTGGCCGGGTCACGATCCGTCCGGCGACGACCTCGACGTGTTACGGACGCTCAACGAGAACTACGTGAAGGCGTTCCGCGAAGCCGACGTCGCCTGGTACGACGCGCACCTCGCGCCGGACTATGTCGTCGCGTCCGGCGACGGCTCGTTCCACGACCGGTCGGCAGCGCTGGCCAACTTCGCCAAGCCTTCGTTCGCGACGTACATGAAGACGTTTCCGGTCGACAAGGTGACCATCCGCCGCTTCGACGACGTGGCCCTGATCCACGCCGAGAATGCCTATGAACTCAAGGATGGGCGCAAGGGCGTGAGCCGCTATACCGACATCTGGCAGAAGGAGAACGGGCGATGGCGCTGCATCGCCGCTCACATCACCGTACACAAGGCGCCGATGCCGTAGGCCGGATTCGCTCGACCTCGCGCCGTGGTTTCGCGTGCTAGGATTGTCCGCGGACTGATCGGGTCTTTCCCGTGCCGACGCGCATCGCCTCCCTTGACTCGCTTGCGCCGCTTGCGGAGGACACGCTGCGCGAGATTGCATCGTCGGGGGTCGTCCGCCAATTCCCGAAGAACGCGGTGCTCATCAACGAGGGCGACCAGGGCGATTCGCTGTTCATCGTGGTGTCGGGCAGGGTGAAGGTGTTCGCGAGCAGCGCGTCCGGAAGGGACGTGATCATCGATTTCCACGGCCCGGGCGAATATATCGGCGAGATGGCACTCGACGGCGCACCGCGGTCGGCTTCGGTGATCACCGTCGAGCCGACCACCTGCGCCGTCGTCAGTCGCGCGCAATTCCGCGATTTCGTGCTCGCGCATCCGGATTTCGCGCTGCATCTCATCGAGCGGCTGATCAAACGGCTGCGGGCCACGACCGAAAACGTGAAGAGCCTCGCGCTCACCGATGTCTACGGTCGGCTGGTGCGGCTGCTCCTGTCGCTGGCGCAGGAGCGGGACGGCCAGCTGGTCGTCCCGGAGAAGCTGACGCAGCAGGACATCGCCGAGCGCATCGGCGCGTCGCGCGACATGATCAGCCGGGTGATGAAGGATCTCGTCGGGGGCGGTTATCTCGCGATCGAGGACCGCGCCATCAAGATCTTGAAGAAGCTCCCGCCGGCCTGGTAGACGGCCGGGCCGCCGCGCCGCTCGCTGCCGAAGCTGTGAATTTTCTGCACGCACGGTGCCGAATCGTCCGTTCCCGAAGCGCAGCGCCGCGCCTACAGTGAGCCGCATCGGCAGCACGCGTTACGGGCCTCGCCAAACGGGCCGGAACTTGCGGGCTGACCGGTCCGGCGCAACTGGTCGTCAACCCGACAGGAAAGAAGGGACAAATGGACAGACTCGAATACCTGGCCTGGCGCCTGCGCCCGCTTCAGGAACCCACGACTGCACGGAGGTTCGAATGAGCAACCGGGAACGATTCGCAAGGAAAACGCACTTCACGACGAGCGCGAAGGCCGTGTCCATCGTGCTTACGGCCGGCTTCGTCGCGCTGCTGGTGTCGCGGACACCGATGCACCTGACCGAGGAGTACGTGCTGCCCGCGCCGACGGTGGCCGAGCAATCGGATGGCCAGGCGGGGTCCCACGGCTCGACGCTGTCGGCCGAGCAATACGAGGCCGCCGCCAGGAGCGCGAAGCAGGACGATCCCCCGATCGCCTCGTTCTAGGGTCGCGACGGGGCCCCGGCGACCGTGGCCGACTAGGTGGACCCCAGAGGCGGCTCGTCCATCAGCGCGACCTGCTCGCGCAACTCGAGGATCCGGTCCTGCCAGTACCGTTGCGTGTTGAACCACGGAAAGGCCACGGGAAACGCAGGATCGTCCCACCGTTGCGCGAGCCACGCCGAATAGTGCAGAAGGCGCAGCGTGCGCAGCGCCTCGACGAGGTGGAGCTCGCGCGGCTCGAAGGCGAAGAAGCGGTCGTATCCGGCGAGGATGTGGCCGAGCTGGACGTTCATCTCCGCGCGATCCCCGGAGAGGCAGCATCCACAGGTCCTGCACCGCAGGGCCCATTCTCGCGTCGTCGAAATCGACGAAATGCGGACCGCGCGTGTCGCCGTGCTCGATCCACAGCACGTTGCCCGCGTGGCAGTCGCCGTGGAGCCGGAGCAGCCTCAGATCGCCGGCGCGATCGTAACAGCGCTGCACGCCGTCGAGCGCCTGCGCCGCGATGCTGCGCCACGCGGCGGCAAGGTCGGGCGGAATGAAGTCGTGCGCGAGCAGGAAGTCGCGAGGCGCGATGCCGAATGTCCGGACGTCGAGCGTCGGACGATGGCGGAAATCCGAGCCGGCGCCAACGGCGTGAATGCGTCCGAGAAAGCGGCCCATCCACTCCAGGGTTTCGCGCCGGTCGAGCTCCGGGGCGCGGCCGCCGCATCGCGGGTAGACCGCGAACCGGAAGATGGCGGAGGCGTGCAGCGTGTTCCCGGCGAGGACGAGCGGCGCGACGACCGGAATCTCGCGCGCGGCGAGCTCGGCGACGAACGCGTGCTCCTCGCGGATCGCGTCGTCCGACCAGCGCGCGGGCCGGTAGAACTTCGCGACAACCGGAGCGGCATCCTCGACGCCGATCAGGTAGACGCGATTCTCGTAGCTCCCGAGCGCCTGCAGCCGGCCGTCGCCCATGACGCCGACGCCGTCCAGGGCGTGGAGGACGCGGTCGGGCGTGAGCTCCGCGTAGGGATGCACCGGGTCACCCACGCCGGGGCGCATCAGTAGACGACCGGGATCGGATCGAGCGAGCGCCACAAGTACCACGTGGCCACGCTTCGGTAGGGCCGCCATGCGTCGGCGATGTCGCGCATCGCCGAAGGCGTGGGTCGCGCACCGTCCCGGTAGTGGACGGCGATCGCGCGCTGGAGACCGATGTCGCCGACCGGCAGCACATCGGCCCGCAGCTCGTGGAAGATGAGGAACATCTCGGCGGTCCAGCGGCCGATCCCCTTGACCTCGACGAGCGTGGCGATCAGCGCGTCGTCGTCGAGCTCGCGCCACGTCCGGGGATCGAGTACCCCGGATTCGAAATGCGACGCGAGATCGACCAGATAGTCGACCTTGCGTCCCGACAAGCCGCAAAGGCGCAGCGGACCGACCCCCGCGGCGGCAACGCGGCGGGGATCGAGTCGCTGCCGGGGCGTCGGCCTCCCTTGCGGTGCGACGGTCGCGACGAAGCGCTGCCAGATCGATTCCGCGGCCTTGACCGAGATCTGCTGGCCGACGATCGCGCGCGCGAGCGTCGTGAAGGGATCGTTCCGCCGCCGCAGATGCACTTCCGGATAGGCGCGGATCAGCTTGCGCAGCACGCGGTCGCGCTTCCCCAGCGCGCGGGTCGCTTCGTCCCAGTACGCGGGTTTTGACATAGGTGGACGGCGTCGCGTGGGCGTGTTCGATATGTTACATTGCGCCGCCTTCCTTTCCGGGAATCGGAATGCTCCGCGGCAAATTCCTTCGCATCATGCTCTGCGCCGCGTCGATCGGCGCGACGGCGTCGCTCGTCTCCGCGCCCGCCGCGGCCGCAGCCGATCCGAGCAAGGTCATCCGCTGGTTCTTTCCCACCGGCGAGAACGGCTTCGATCCGGTTCGCATTTCGGATCTCTACTCCGCGACCGTCATCGAGGCGATCTTCGAGCGCCTGCTCACCTACGACTATCTCGCGCGCCCGTCGAAGATCGTGCCGATGGTCGCCGAAGGCATGCCCGTGGTCGCGGACAACGGCAAGACCTACACGTTCAAGATCACCAAGGGCATCTACTTCGCCCCGGATCCGGCGTTCAAGGGCAAGAAGCGCGAGCTCACGGCCCAGGATTTCATCTACACGTACATGCGGTTCATGGATCCGAAGAATCGCTCGCCGTACGCGTTCCTGCTCGAGGGCAAGATCGTCGGCCTGGACGACCTCGCCGCGAAGGCCAAGCAGACCGGCAAATTCGATTACGACGCCAAGGTTCCCGGCATGGAGGCCGTCGACCGGTACACGCTGCGCTTTCGCCTCACGGAGACCGATTACAACTTTCCCTACGTGGCGGCGCACACGTCGCTCAGCGTGGTGGCGCGGGAAGTGATCGAAGCGTACGGCGACGACACGATGGGGCACCCGGTGGGCACCGGCGCGTATCAGCTGAAGAGCTGGACGCGGCGCTCGAAGATCGTCCTGGAGGCGAATCCCGAGTATCGGGGTTTCGTGTGGGACTTCCAGCCGACCGACGACCCGTGGGACAAGGCGCTGTTCGCGACCATGAAGGGCCGGCGCATGCCGCAGGTCGGGCGCGTCGAGATCACGGTCATCGAAGAGGCCCAGTCGCGCTGGCTCGCGTTCCAGCAGAAGGAAATCGACTACATGAACGTGCCGGAGACGTTCGCGCCGAACGTCCTCGACGGCGACAAGCTGAAGCCCGCGCTCGCGGAAGAGGGTATCCTGCTGTATCGCGTCCCCGACCCCGATCTCAACTACACCGCGTTCAACATGCGCGATCCGGTCGTCGGCGGTTTCGCGAAGGACAGGATCGCGCTGCGCCGGGCGATGGCGATGTCCTACAACGTCGACGAGCAGATCAAGGTGGTCCGCAAGGGCCAGGCGATCCACCTGCAGATGCCCATCCCGCCCGGCGTCGTCGGTTACGACCCCAATTACCGCAGCATCGTCCAGTACGATCCCGACACGGCGAACAAGCTGCTCGACTACTTCGGCTACAAGAAGGGCAAGGACGGCTGGCGGACGCAGCCGGACGGATCGCCGCTCGTCATTCAGCTCGCGTCGCAGCCGACCAGCGCGAGCCGCGAGCTCGACGAGCTATGGCACAAGTCGTTGCAAAGCATCGGCATCAGGATGGAGACGAAGGTCGCGCCGCTCGTCGACAACATCCAGGCGGCGAAGGCGTGCAAGCTCCAGATGTGGGGCCAGGCGTGGATCGCGGACTATCCGGACGGCGACAACTTCATGCAGCTCCTCTACGGGCCCAACACGGGACAGAGCAACAACGGCTGCTACGAGTCGAAGGCGTTCGACCGTTTCTACGAGAAGTCGCGGCTCATGCCCGACTCGGCCGAGCGCAATCGGCTGTTCCTCGAGATGACGCGGCAGATGGAGGTGGACGGCGCGTGGAGCCTGCAGGTCTCGCGGGTGAGGAACCAGCTGATCCGTCCCTGGGTCCAGGGGTTCAAGAAGCATCCGATCCTGCAGGCCGACTTCATGTACCTCGACGTGGAGCCTCACAAATGACCGATCTCATCGATACCGTATCCGCGCGTCCCGATCGTGGCGCGCGAGTCTCCCGCGCCGTGGCCGCATGGGCGGCGGCGCTCGCCCTCACGTTCCTCGTGGCCTCCGCGCACGCGGCGGACATGAACAAGGTGCTCCGCGCCGTCTTCCCGGCGGGCGAGGAAGGGTTCGATCCGGCCGCGGCGCACGATCTCTATTCCGGGACCGTCGAGCAGATGATCTTCGAGACGCTCCTCACCTACGACTACCTCGCGCGTCCGGCGAAGCTCGTCCCTTTGACGGCGGAAGCGCTGCCGGAGATCACCGACAACGGCCGGACTTACACGCTCAGGCTGAGGAGGGGCATCTACTTCACGCCCGATCCCGCCTTCAAGGGCGCAAAGCGCGAGCTCGTCGCCGACGACTACGTATTCTCGCTGAAGCGCCTGATGGATCCGAAGATCCGCTCGCCGTGGACGTGGCTCGATCGACGGCAAGATCGTCGGCCTCGACGAACAGGCGGCGAAGGCGAAGGAGATGGGGAGCTTCGACTACGCCGCGAAGATTCCGGGCCTCGAGGCGGTCGACCGCTACACGCTGCGGATCCGGCTGAAGCAGCCGGACTACAACCTGTCGTACGTTCTCGCGCACGAGCCGACCAGCGCGGTGGCGCGCGAGGTGGCCGCGGCCTACGCCGACGCGGGCGGACGCATGATGTCGAACCCGGTCGGCACCGGACCGTACAAACTCGCGTCGTGGGTCCGGTCGTCGAAGATCGTCCTCGAGGCCAATCCCGACTACCGAGGGTTCGTCTGGGACTTCAAGGCCGGCACCGATCCCGGCGACGCCGCGCTCGTCGCCGAGATGAAGGGCAAGAAGATGCCGCAGATCGGCCGGGTCGAGATCAGCATCATGGAGGAGGACCAGTCGCGCCTCCTCGCCTTCCAGAACGGCGAGCTCGACCTCATGAACATGGAGGGCCCGCTCGCGCCCAAGGTGCTCGATGGCGGGAAGCTCACCCCGGACATGCAGAAGAGAGGCGTGAAGCTGTCCCGTTTTGTCGACCCCGAGATCTCGTACCACTACTGGAACCTGAAGGACCCGGTCGTCGGCGGGCTCGCGAAGGAGAAGATCGCGCTGCGCCGCGCGATGGCGATGGCCTACCCCGTGGAAGAGGAGATCAGGGTCGTGCGCAACGGACAGGCCGTCGAGGCGCAGTTCCCGATCCCGCCGGGTGTGGTCGGCCACGATCCGGCCTACAAGTCGAGCGTGAAGTACGACGTCGCCGGCGCCAACGCGCTGCTCGACAAGTTCGGCTACAAGAAGGGTGCGGACGGGTGGCGCACGCTGCCCGACGGCAAGCCGCTCGTGATCCGTTACGCGTCGCGGCCGGATTCGCTCGGGCGGCAGCAGGACGAGATGTGGAAGAAGACCTTCGACTCGATTGGCATCAGGATGGAGGTCCAGAAGGACAAGTTCGCGGAGCTCCTGAAGCTCGAGAAGCAGTGCAAGCTGATGATGCGCACGGCGTCGTGGATAGCCGACTACCCCGACGCGGACAACTTCATGCAGCTTCTCTACAGCAGGAACATCTACCAGAGCAACAACGCGTGCGCGGCGATCCCCGAGTACGACAAGCTCTACGAGCAGAGCCTCAGGATGCCCGACTCTCCCGAGCGCAACCGGCTCTACCGCGAGATGGCGAAGATCATCGAGGCCTATGCGCCGTGGCGCCTCGACATCAGCCGGTACCGCAACATGCTGGTACAGCCGTGGGTGCAGGGGTTCAAGAAGCATCCGATCCTGCACGCGGAGTGGCAATACGTCGACGTCGCGCCCCGTGCGAAATAGCGGCGCTCGATGCCGCGGTTCCCGGACTCGGAGTAGCATGCGGGCCGTGGCATGCCGTGGCTCGCGGGCAGCGGGTGCGGCGTAAGCGCGGCAGGAGGAGGGGACCGCAATGACGGCATACATCATCCGGCGCCTGTGGCAGATGGTCCCGACGATGCTCGGGGTGATCCTGCTCGTGTTCATCCTGTTCAACTGGGTCGGCGGCGATCCCGCGTACGTGCTCGCCGGGAAGATCTCGAACCAGGAGCAGATCGACAACATCCGCCGCCAGCTCGGCGTCGACCAGCCGGCCTGGGTCCAGCTCTGGATCTTCATCAAGCAGGTGCTCACGGGGAATTTCGGCGCCTCGTGGAGCACCAACGAGCAGGTCTCCAACATCCTCGCGACGCGCCTCGGTCCGTCGCTCACCGTGCTGGTCCCGCTGCTGATCCTCGACACGATGCTGTCCCTCGCGCTGGCGCTGGTCGTCGCGTACGTCCGCGGCTCGCTCACCGACCGGGCCGTGATGATCGTCTGCACCGTGGGCCTTTCGATCTCGGTGCTCGTCTACATCATCGTCTTCCAGTATTTCTTCGCGTACAAGCTCGGCTGGTTCCCGGTGCAGGGGTGGGGGAACAGCTTTCGCGAGAACCTCTTCGTCTACTCCTTGCTGCCGATCCTCATCGGGCTCGTCGTCAGCATCGCGCCCAACCTGCGGCTCTACCGGACGTTCTTCCTCGACGAAATCAATCAGGACTATGTCCGCACGGCACGGGCGAAGGGCCTTTCCGAGAGCCGGATCATGTGGATCCACGTGCTGCGCAACGCGTCGATCCCGATCATCACGCACCTGATGGCCGGCCTGCCGGGGCTGCTGCTCGGCGCGTTCCTGATCGAGCGCTTCTTCTCGATCCCGGGCATCGGGCGCGAGGTGATCCTCGCCGTCGAGCGCTCCGACTTCCCGGTGATCAAGGCGCTGACGGTCTACGTCGCGTTCGCGACGATGGCGTCGAACCTGCTCGCCGACCTCATGTACAAGGCCGCGGATCCGCGGGTCCAGCTCAAATGACCGGCGCATCGGTGGCCAACGGAACCGCGCCGAAGGCGCCCGCGCGGATCGCGCGCGAGATCCCGCACACGGTGTCGCCCGGCCTCTGGGCGCTCGCCTGGAAGCGCCTCAAGTCCGACAACGTCGGCATGGTCTCGCTCGTGATCGTCGCCGCGTTCATCCTGCTGATGATCGCGTCTGCGACCGGCCTCGTCGCGGGAGACTGGGCGAAGGAGACCGGCGTCAACTACGCGCCGCCGTCGTTCCTCGGAGCCGATATCGAAGCCGGTGCGCCGGCGGCGCCGGTCACGCCGTCCGCCGGGACCGCGCCCGCCGCCGAATACAAGTCGGAAGTCGTCGATCCGCTCGCCGACGTGCTGGCCGAGATCAAGGGCGAGAAGAAGCCCGCCGCCGCCGAGGCTGCGCCGCCCGCGGCGGATTCCGGCAAGTCGGTCGACCCGCTGGCCGACGTGATGGCGGACATCAGGAAGGACGCCAAGTCCGCGAAGGCCGACGTCGCCGAGGCGAGGGCGCCCACGCTGCCGTTCGGCGGCGACAAGTGGGGCCGCGACGTTCTCAAGAAGACGATCAAGGGCTCGGAGACGTCGATCTTCGTCGGCCTCGCCGCCGCGGCGGTCGCGACGCTGCTGGGCACGCTGTTCGGAGCGATCGCCGGCTACTACGGCAAGTGGGTCGACGACGCGTTCAACTGGTTCTACAGCGTGTTCAACTCGATTCCGTACCTGCTGCTGATCCTCGCGGTGGCCGCCGTGCTGCAGCAGAAGGGGACGCTGACGATCATCCTGATCCTCGGCCTCACCGGCTGGACCGGGACGTTCCGGCTGATCCGGGGCGAGTACCTGAAGCACAAGGCGCGCGAGTACGTGCAGGCGGCCGACGCGATCGGCGCGTCGAATTCGCGCCGCATGTTCGTCCACATCTTTCCCAACGTGAGCCACGTCGTGCTGGTGCAGCTGTCGATCTACACCGTCGGGTTCATCAAGGCCGAGGTGATCCTGTCCTTCCTGGGCTTCGGCGTGCCGGTCGACGTCGTGTCGTGGGGATCGATGCTGAACGAGGCGCAGAACGAGCTGATCCTCGGCAAGTGGTGGCAGCTCGCCGCCGCGGGCACCGCGATGGCGGTGCTGGTCACGGCGTTCAGCCTCTTCACCGACGCGCTGCGCGACGCGCTCGATCCGAAGCTCAAGGGACTGGCGAGCGCATGAACGACGTGCGTTGCGGGCCACGGGCGGCGCGAGCCGCCGGGCTTCATACCCCAGGCGCCCGCCGGCTCGCGCCGCCCGTGACCCAGTGGGGCCATGCGCGCATCCAGTCATCCCCGGTGAAATGCAGTTTGACGGACGCGGATCCGCGATGCGGGGCAAGCGTTGGCCGGGTCTCGCGGGCGCCTGGGGTACGAAGCCCGCGAGACCCGGCCAACGCTTGCCCATCGCATGTGCAGTGCAATGACTTGGGCGCCTGGGGCACGAAGCCCGCGCGCCTGTGCCATCCCCTGCCCGTCGATGCACCGATCAATGGAGCAGCAGTCTGATGGATACCGCGAAGACCGACCCGCTCGTCAGCGTGCAGAACCTCAAGGTGGCCTTCCGGCTCGACCGCGCGCACACGTTCGAGGCGGTCAAGGGGATCTCGTTCGACATCCCGAAGAACGCGACGGTCGCGCTCGTCGGCGAGTCGGGCAGCGGCAAGTCGGTGACGGCGCTGTCGATCCTCGGCCTGCTGCCGCCGGAGAACTCGATCATCGACCCCGCGAGCCGCATCATGTTCGCGGGCCGCAACGTCGTCGGACTGCCGCCCGCCGACCTGCGCGGTCTGCGCGGCGCCGAGATCTCGATGATCTTCCAGGAGCCGATGACATCGTTGAACCCGGTGTTCACCGTCGGCTACCAGCTGATCGAGGTGCTGCGGCTGCACATGGGAATGTCGCCGGCAGCCGCGCGCAAGCGGGCGGTCGAGCTGCTCGACGAGGTCGGCATCCCGGATCCCGAGTTCAAGGTCAACGCGTACCCGTCGCAGATGTCGGGCGGCCAGCAGCAGCGCGTGATGATCGCGATGGCGATCGCGTGCGAGCCGAAGCTGCTGATCGCCGACGAGCCGACGACCGCGCTCGACGTCACGATCCAGAAGCAGATCCTCGACCTCATCGGCGCGCTGCAGAAGAAGCGCCAGATGTCGGTCCTCTTCATCACGCACGACCTCGCGGTCGTCGGCGAGATCGCCGATTACGTCGTCGTGATGCGAAACGGCGAGATCAAGGAGCAGGGCCCGGCGAAGCGCGTGTTCGAGCATCCGCAGGACGCCTACACGAACGCGCTGCTGCAATGCCGGCCGCGCCTCGACCGCCGTCCGGTCCGCCTGCCGGTGATCGAGGACTTCATGGACGGCGGCGCGCACGCGATGAACCTGACCGAGCGCCGGCGCGGCATCGCGCCGGGCGACGCGATCATTCTCGACGTCAAGAACCTCGGCAAGGATTTCTATTCGCGCGAGGGCCTCTTCGGCCGGCGCAAGTTCGAGGCGGTGAAGGACGTGTCCTTCGGTCTTCCGAAGGGCAAGACGCTCGGGCTCGTCGGCGAATCGGGCTCGGGCAAGACGACGGTCGGCCTGACGCTGATGCGGCTGCACGAGGCGACCGCGGGCGAGGCGATCTTCGAGGGCCGCGACATCCTGTCGATGTCGCAGCGCGAGTTCATGGCGTACAAGCGGCGCATCCAGATCATCTTCCAGAATCCCTACGCGTCGCTCAATCCGCGCTTCACCGTCGGGCACATCCTGACCGAGCCCATGAACATCCACGGCATCGGCGCGAACGCGCAGGAGCGCACCGAGCTCGCGTTCGAGCTCCTCGGCAAGGTGGGCCTGCCGGAAGTCTCGTTCTACAAGTATCCGCACGAATTCTCCGGCGGGCAGCGGCAGCGGATCGCGATCGCACGCTGCCTCACGATGAAGCCCGACATCCTGATCTGCGACGAGTCCGTCTCGGCGCTCGACGTCTCGGTGCAGGCCCAGGTGCTGAACCTCCTGCAGGACCTGCAGGACGAGTTCCACCTGTCGTACATCTTCATCTCGCACGACCTCGCCGTCGTCAAGTACATCGCCGACGAGATCATGGTGATGAACGAGGGCCGGATCGTCGAGATCGCGAACTCCGACGAGATCTACCGCCACCCGCGCGAGGAGTACACGCAGCGGCTGCTGGCGTCGATCCCCAAGGGCTGGCAGGGGCGCGCAAGCGCCGCGGGCTGAGCCCTGCGCCGGGGCTAGTCGTCCGCCGGGCCCGACGCCATCGTGTCGAGGGCATCGCCGACGACCCGAACGATGCGCCAGTCGGGAAGGACCGTCGCTCCCAGCGACTGGTAGAACTCGATCGCGGAGGCATTCCAGTCGAGCACCGCCCACTCGAAGCGTCCGCAACCGCGGTCGCGGGCGATGCCGGCAAGAGCGCGGAGCAGCGCCTTCGCGCATCCCTGCCGCCGGTACTCGGGCCGCACGAAAAGGTCTTCCAGCCATAGCCCCCGGCGACCGAGAAACGTCGAAAAATTATGGAAAAACAGCGCAAAGGCCGCGGGAACTCCATCTTTGGACGCAATCAGCACTTCGGCGGCGGGTCGGTCGCCGAACAGCGCCGACGCGAGATCGGCCTCCCTGGAGACGTTGAGGTGCGCCAGCCTTTCGTAGTCGGCGAGGAGTCCGATCATCGCGTGAATGGCCGGTACGTCGCCAAGCGTTGCGGGTCGTACTTCAAATCCCAACGGCATCTCCGACGGCGTCATGGGACGCTCCGGCCGAGGATCGGGTCCGGAAGATCCCCGAGATACGCCCGCACTGGCGCGAGATGGCGCGCGTAGTTTCGCCAGCGCCCCGACGAGCGCTGATAGAGCGGCTCGCGGACTTGCCACACGCTCGCGGTCTTGACGGCGTTCTGTACGCGATGAAACGACATGCAGTTTTCCTCCCAATCGAGGCCGCAGAAGGCCAGCAGCCTCTCGACCGCCGGACGCGGCTCGAGCACGAACGCGTCGTAGTCGAAGTCGAGGATGTCGGAGCCGTAGCGCGCCTTCCAGTGCGCCATCAGGCGCCGGTATTGCCGGTAGTAGTGGGCGGTGTCCATGAGATCGAGCGCGTAGCCCATGCTGTGGTCGAGGTGCAGGAAGTGGACCGACAGGCAGTTGTCCAGCGGGTCGCGCGTCGTGTGGACGATCCGCGCATTCGGGAACAGGCTCTTGATGAGGCCGATGTAGAGGAAATTGTCGGGGCGCTTGTCGGTGACGTGCCCTTCGCCGGGAAACAGCTTCGACAGCGACGCGAGATAGCGCGCTGCGAGCTGCTCGAGCTGCCGCTCGGAAACCTGCGCCATCCGCGCCGGAAACGGCGCGAGCTCGGTTTGCGCGAGCGTGGGCACCAGGTCGATCTCACCGCCCGTGGTGACGCGCGAATGGCCCGCCAGCACCTGCTCGGTCAAGGTCGAGCCGGAGCGAAACATGCCGCAGATGAAGATCGGGCGGACGGGCGCCGCGGGCGCGACGGCCGTCGATCGACCCTGCGGGAACGCCGCGATCAGCTGATCGACGCAATGCCTCCTGGCGCCGGCGGTCGTAGAGCACCGCGCCGGGCGCCGCACTTTCGCGGCTGTGCCGGTTGGCCGCGGCATAGGCCGCGAATGCCTGATCGTAGGCGCCGCAGGCATCGAGCGCCTTGCCGAGCGCGAAGGCAAGACTCGCCTTGTCCGGCGGCGTGGCGGCGGAGTCCGCGAGCGCCTGTCGCAGCCTCCCGATCAGCGCATCCTCCGGCCCCGAGACGGGCTTGAGATTCGCGTACCGCGCCAGGCCCTCGTAATAGCGGGGATCGATGGCCAGGATCCTTTCGTAGATCGCGATCGCCTCGTCCCGTTCTCCGAGGTCGGACTTGAGGTTGGCGAGATTCGTCAGCGCCGGGACGTACTCAGGATTGAGGGCCAGCGCAATCCGGAGCTCGCGCCCGGCGGCGTCGTCCTGGCGCAGACAGTCGGAATAGATGACGCCGCGATTGAGATGGACTTCCTCGGGCCGGCTTACGCCACGGTCGAGTGCCTGCTGATAGGACGCGAGGGCGGCATCGAAGCGTCCCAGCCTGCGCTGGAGCACCGCCAGGTTGTACCAGCTGTCCGGCAGATCGGGCCAGCGCGCGAGCAGACGCTCGTACGCTGCCGCGGCCTCGGGGAGACGGCGGGCGCGCTCGAGCAGCACTGCCTCGCGGAGCAGGGGCCGGTGATCCGGAATCGTCGTCACGAGCGAACGCTCGTCGTTGCCGGGCTACGGAAGGCCGGAATCCGGGACCCCCGACCGCGCGCAGCGGAACCCGGCCCCGGCGCACGGCCGCCGGCCGCGGTGCTCCGTCGGAGCATTACTGGAAATGACCTGACCTGAGCCGATCGAGCTTCGCGGAATACAGGTCACGCTCTTTGCGCGTCGTCGCGTATTCCCTGGCGAGCGCGAGCTGCTGCTGCGCCTGGCCGAGCTCGCCGAGGCCGAGGTACGCGATGCCGAGCCAAAAGCGGAATTCATGATAGTACGGGTCGCGCTCGACCTCCCGGGCGAACAGATCCTTCGCCGCCGCAGGATGTCCGTCGCGCAGCGCCTCCATGCCCCGGTCGAAGTCGCTGAACGCCGGCCGGGGGTCCAGTTGACGAAGCTTGCTGGCGAGGGCCGTCGCTTCCACGGTGCGCCCCATCTGGTCGAGCAGACGGACGAGATTGGACATGACATGGATGTTGCCGGGCTCGCGCGCGAGAGCGTAGGTGAACACCTTCTCCGCCTCCGCCAGATTGCCGTGGCGATGGTAGACGACACCGAGCGTGTTGTACGCGCTCACGAAGCGTCGCTCCTGTCCGATGGCCGCGCGCGCCCACCAATAGGCGTCGTCGACCCGCCCGCGGGCGAGCGCCTCCGCGGCGCGGTTGTTCATGAACATCGCGACGATCGACGCCTCGTCGACGATGCGCGTGCTGAGGCCGGAGGCTTCCTGGGGCGGCAGGAAATCGATGGTCATCAGGTCGTCGCGGCTGCTGCGCGCCAGGTTGAGACCTTTCGGCCGATCACCGAGCGTCAGGTTGACGTGGCCGACGAAGAATTGGATGTTGCCGCTGCGGCTCACGGCATCGCTGGAAAGCACGCTCTGATACGTGACCGGCAGATCGAGCTGCTTGGCGAAGGCGGCGGTCATGATGACGAGCGACAGGCAGTTGCCGGAGCGCGCCGCGAACGCCTGGGCCGCATTGCGCGTCATCACCGAGTCGTAGTCGAGCTTGAGCTCGCCGGGCTTGCGCAGCGCCTCGACCAGCCCCTGGCGGGCGCCCTGGCTGCGCAGCTGCGGAGCGATGTCCACGCTGAGGTAGCGCTTCATCTCGTCGCTCAGCGCGAACACGTCCTCGGCGCTGATGCGCTCGGACGGGGGAGGGAACAGCCGATCGTTGAAGAGGCCGTCGGAAACCTCCGGCCCGGGCGCGGTTGCGCAGGCGGCGAGCAGCAAGGCGCACAGCGGCACAGCAACGGCCCAGTTTCTCATCCGGCATCTCCTTTCACCTTGCGGCCGGCGGAATGTTCCTCGGTCATTCTAGCCCCAATGACGTGCGAATACGCAACGAACGCCGCGCTTGGCAGCCCACCGGCACCAGGGTGCCGCCGGCCCGCGGCGTCGGACCGCTCGTCGGACAGGGCCGCCAGTTTCGATTGTTGCAGTGCGGTAGCGACGCAGGCCGGCGGCCGGAAGATCGTCCTCAGCGGGTAGCTCGCGGAACCTGTTGCAGCGCACATTCCGGCGAATGGCAAAATTGCAACAACCCCGATCCTGTCTCCTCCGCCGCCGCGCAATTTTCGTTGCCCCGCGATTCCGGGCCGGGTTAATGTGAGCGACATAGAACAATGCGAACGAATGTCGTTCGCAGTCGCCGGTTCACCTTTCTTCTGCGGGGAGTCCACATCATGAAGGTCAAGAGGAAACAGCTGTCGCTGGCAGTTGTCAACGCGCTCAACGCCGGGGTCGTTGTCAGCTTGGCGGCGCCGCTCGTGTACGCGCAACAGACTCCCGTGCCGTCCGAGAAGATCGAGGTCACAGGCTCGCGGATTCCGTCGCCGACGCTCACGAGCGAAAGCCCGGTCAACGTCATCAACGCGCAGGACATCAAGTACACGGGCAGCACGTCGACCTCGGACATCCTGAACCAGCTGCCGCAGGTCGCGGCCGATCAAGGGAACAGGCTCGCGAACGGCTCGACGGGCACGTCCAACCTGAACCTGCGCAACCTCGGGTCGCAGCGCTCGCTGGTCCTGATCGACGGCAAGCGCATGCAGAACGGCGACGTGAATACGTGGTCGACCGACATCAACAACATTCCGGCTCCGCTGATCCAGCGCGTCGAGGTGCTCACGGGCGGAGCTTCGGCGGTCTACGGCTCCGATGCCATCGCCGGCGTGGTCAACTTCATCATGAACGACCACTTCGAGGGCATCCAGTTCGACTACAACTTCAACGGCTACAACCACAACCAGCACAGCTGGGTCGGCAATCTCGTCGCGGCGCGGGCGGTGACGAACCCCGCGCAATTCGTGGTTCCGGGCAACGTCGGCATGGACGGGCAGACGAACGACTTCTCGGTGACGATGGGCGGCAACTTCGCCAACGGCAAGGGCAACGCCACCGTCTACTTCGAATACCGCAATGTCAACGCGGTGCTGCAGTCTGCACGCGACTTCAGCTCCTGCGCACTGTCCGGGACCGCCACGAACTACGCCTGCGGCGGCTCCAGCACGAGCTTTCCGGGGCGGTTCACGGACTTCAGCAATTTCGACTTCACGATCGCGAATGCCCAGGGCGGGACACGGCCTTACGTCGGCTCCCGGGATGCCTATAACTTCGCCCCGACCAACTATTATCAGCGTCCCGACACGCGCTATCTCGCCAACTTCTTCGCGCACTACGACGCCGCGCCGAACGTGCGGTTCTATACCGAATTCGACTTCATGAACGACAAGACGAATTCACAGATCGCGCCCAGCGGAGCCTTCCTGCAGCCGTTCACCCTCCTGAACGGCAACCCGCTCTTGTCGCAGCAATTCAAGGATACGGTGGGCCTTTCCGCCGACAACCCGACGGCGACCTTCTATATCGGACGCCGCAATGTCGAGGGCGGCGGGCGCACGGACTCCATCGAGCACACCAACTACCGCATCGTGGGCGGCGCCAAGGGCAACGTGTGGGACGAGAAGTGGGATTACAACGCCTGGTGGCAATTCGGCAGGATGACCCAGAATCGCACCTATCTCAACGACTTTTCGGTGACGCGTCTGGGCCATGCGTTCGATGTCATCGCGGATCCGCGCGCGGGCGCGGGGCAGGGCCAGCCGGTTTGCCGCTCGGTCGTCGACGGCACCGACACCAACTGCGTGCCGTACAACATCTTCGCCACCGGAGGCGTCACCCAGGCCGCCCTCGATTACCTGCAGACGCCGGGGGTTCAGATCGGCCACACGAAGCAGGCCGTGGTCGGAATCAACCTGACGTCCGATCTCGGCGCTTCGTACGGTTGGACGCTGCCCGGGGCGAGGGACGGCGTCGGCGTCGCCTTCGGCTTCGAGCACCGCAGGGAGGCATTGAGCACCACCACCGACGTCGAATTCGATACCGGGGACCTCGCGGGCCAGGGCGGGGCGACGCACGGTTTGAGCGGCTCGTACGACGTGAACGAGGTGTATACCGAATTGCGCTTGCCGATCCTGCAGCGGCGGGACTGGGCGTACAACCTCGAACTGAACGGAGCCTACCGCTACTCGGACTACAGCACCAACAAGACGACGAACTCGTACGGGCTGGGTGCCAAATGGGCGCCCGTCAAGGAAGCCGAGGTCCGCGGCAGCTATCAGCGGGCCGTGCGCGCGGCGAACATCGTCGAGCTCTTCAGCGCCCAAGGGTACAACCTGTTCAACGGTGGCGACCCCTGCGGCGCCCTGCCCGGGCAGGCCCCGACCGCCACGCTGGAACAATGCCTCAGGACGGGGCTGCTGGCTTCCCAGTATGGCAGCGCCGCGCTGATCAGCCCGGCGGGCCAGTACAACTACCTGCAAGGCGGCAATCCGGATCTCAATCCCGAAACCGCGAAGACGTACACGTTGGGTGCGGTGTTCCAGATCCCCAACTTCAGTGCCACGGTCGACTACTGGCACATCAACGTTGCGGACGCGGTCGGCGTCGTCCCGTCGCAGGGGGCGATCACCAGTTGCGTCCAGGATAACGTGAATTGCAACCTGATCTTCCGTGGGCCGAATGGCAACCTCTGGCTGCCGAATCAGGGTTATGTCCTCGGCACCAACCAGAATCTGGGGAGCTATACGACGGATGGCATCGACTTCACGGCCAATTACATGCGGCCGATCGAACATTGGGGAAGCTTCAGCACCAATTTCGTCGGAACCTGGGTCAACCAGTTCAAGGTGGAGCCGGTCAAAGGCCTGGGGACGTACGACTGCGCAGGTCTCTTCGGCCCCACGTGCAGCGGCGTGTACCCGGCCTGGCGGCACAAGTGGCAGGCCGTCTGGAATTCGCCGTGGAACGTCAACGCCGCGTTCACCTGGCGCTACGTCAGCAGCGTGAAGGTCGATTTCAGCAGCACGGATCCGCAGCTCGCGGGAGACTACGCTCCTTCCGACAACCATCTGGCGTCGCAAAGCTACTTCGACCTCGCCCTGCAGTGGAACGTCGACAAGAACTTCACGATCCGGGGTGGCATCAACAACATCTTCGACCGGGATCCGCCTCTCGTATCGTCCACCGCGGGCGCCTATCCGGCCATCGCCGGCCCGGCGCTGGGCAACGGCAATACGTATCCGCAGGGCTACGATACGCTCGGCCGGAATTTGTTCGTGAACGTCACCGCGAAGTTCTGATTTCCGATACGGGACCCGGTCCCGCGAACTCGACGGCGAGCCTCGGCTCGCCGTCTTTTTTGGACTTTTCTGGCAGAAACTGGGGCCTTGGTCACCGACGGAAAATGGCGCAATCTCATTGAGCTCGGGCACGCGGCGCGGAGGAGCGGTCGTCTGGAGGAGGCTCTGGCACACTACCGCGCAGCGCTCCGGTCGGCTCCCGACAGCGCCGACGCCAACAGCATCTACGGGCTCATGCTGCTTCACCTGAACCGCGTCGACGAGGCGGCGGCGCCGCTGCAGCGGGCGGTAGACATCGATCCGTCGCATCCCGAAGGGCGCATGAACCTGGCGGAGCTCCACGCTCGGCGGGGCGACGTCGCCAGCGCAATTCGCGTCGTCGAGACTCTTGCCTCCGAAATCCCCCAGTTCTGGTGGGTCTGGGACAAGCTCGGCGAATTGAAAGTCAGGGCGGGCGGGCTGGCGGAGGCTGCCGCCCACTATGGCCTGGCCTCCGAGCGCAAGCAGGACGACCCGTCGCTGCTTTTCAAATGGGCCCGGGCAACGTTCGAATCGGGTTCGTCGGCGGAAGCCAAGGCGATCCTCGACAAGGCGGCACGGCTCGCGCCCGGCCACGAGGCGATCCTGCGCCTGTACGCCGAAATCCACGAGGGAAACGCCGATTGGGAGAACCTCGCACGGACCGCACAGTCCTGGGTGCGGACCCAGCCGCAGAACCCGCTGCCGTGGATGTTCGCGGCCAGGGCCCAGTGGGAAGCCGGTTACCTGACGCAGGCGATGGAAAGCTATCGGACGTCTCTCGATCGCGGTGGCCGGAGCGCGACGAACCTCGCCACCTACGGGCGGCTGTGCATGAAGGCGCTCGCCTACGGCGAAGCCTCGCGGGCGCTCGATGAAGCCGAAGGCCTCGATGCCGAGTGCGGGCACATGCTCTCCGCCAAGGCCACCCTGGCGATGTTTCGGGGGGAGTTTCAGGACGCGCTCGCCTATGCCCGAAGGGCGATCGACGTCGATCCCCGGGACACGGCGGCGTTCAAGGTGCTGGTCCAGGTCTCGGGCGGACGGATTGCCGAAGCCGAGCACGCCCAGCTCGAGCGCCTGTCGGAGGACTCCGGCCTGCGCCCGCAGGACCGCATCTCCGCTTCGTTCGCGCTCGCCGACATTCTCGACGCACAGGGAAATACCGAGGCCGCCTTCGCGGCCTATGTGCACGCGAACGAGCTCTGCGCCCAGCGCGCCCGGCACGAGCGGCTCGAATACGACCGGGCCGAGCGCGAACGGCAGACCGACGAGCTCATCTCGCGCTTCCCGGTCGCCGCGCCGTCACGGCAAGCGAATGCCGGGCCGATACCCATCTTCATCGTCGGCATGCCGAGATCCGGAACGACACTGATCGAGAGCATCATCGGCGCCCATTCCAGGGTCTTCGCCTGCGGCGAACGCCAGGAGATGCGGTCGATCATGCAGGAATTCGCGTCGCTCGCGCCGAGCGTCGGGATGGCCGGCATTCCGCAATCCACCAGGCAGCGGTGGCGCGAGGCATTCTGGCGCGAGCTGCCCGACCTGCGCGGAGCCATTGCCGTCGTCGACAAGAACCCGTGGAACTTCGACGCGCTGGGGCTCATTCTCGAGCTATTCCCCCGGGGCCGGGTGGTTCACGTCCGGCGGGATCCGGTCGAGACCGGGCTGTCGATCTTCCGAAACGAGTTCCCCAAGTTCGTGTCGTTCGCCCATCGGCTGGACGACATCGGCCATTATTACGGCGAGTACGCGAGGCTGATGGCCCACTGGCAGGATGTGCTAGGAAATCGCTTCATGACGATCCAGTACGAGGATCTGGTCGCCAACTTCGCGTCCGCCCTGCCGGGACTGCTGCAGTATTGCGGATTGGAATGGGAAGAAGCGTGCCGCGATTTTTCGACCGCCAAACGGGTGATCGCCACGATGAGCGCCGTTCAGGCCCGTCGGCCCCTGGCCGAATTCGGGCAGGGGCGCGCGGGTCGTTATGCCCGGCATCTTTCGCCGCTGACGTCCGCTCTTCGCGCCGCCCGGGTCGATCTGCGATCCGGCGAGGGAGCTATGCGTCCGCAACGGGGGCCCCCGCGCCCCCGGTAAACGCGTTCAAGCCCGACGCCAGCGCCGCGATCATCTCCCGCTCGGGCGGCGTCAGCTGCGGGTTCCAGATGTCGAACATCAGCACCACACGCAGGCGATCGCTGTCGTTCCAGGCTTCGTGCTCGATCGTGTCGTCGTACACCCACGCTTGACCGGCAACCCATTGGCGCGTGTCGTTGCCGACGCGGAACCCGCATCCGGCGGGGATGATGAGCGGGACGTGGGTGACGAGGCGTACGTTGCTTGCGCCGGCCTGAGGCGGCATCCGGGTCCTGGCCCCGAGCAGCGAGAACATCGCCGTCGGCGTGCGTCCCGGCTGGTCGGGTTGCGGCGCGCCTTCGAGCAGCTTCATGGTGACCGGGCATCTGGCGGCATTCTCCTCGAACGGCTTGCCCATCCGGTACAGGTGGACGTCGTTCGAGTGCGGCGAGTCGCGGAGCTCGGCGAACTCGCTTTGCGGTGCGTCCTCCGGCCGGGCGACGGCGGGACCGGGCCCGCCGTCGGCGACGAGGACTGCCAGGAACTCGTCCCGGATTTCCCCGGTCGCGGCCTCGAACGCGTCGAGCCAGGGGAATTCGGCGCGGTCGAAGAATTCGACCGCGGCGAGGCCGGGATAGTGATACACGACCGACTGCGAATCGTATCGCTTCTTCCGGCCGACCATGATGTCGACCGAATCGCTGAACCGCTTCAGATTCTCGCCGGCGAAACCCTTGCGATACGGATCGAGATACCGATCGAGGAACGCGCCCATGTCCCGGTGGTAATTCTCCGCGTGCGCCAGCGCCTGGGAAACGGCGGGCTGCAATTCGGGTCGCAGGCGCTCGATCGGGGGCGCGACGGCCGCCACGGACCCGTAGGCGCGTGCCGCCTCGTGCGTCTTGCCCTGCCGCTCGAGCAGGTTGGCGCGGAGAATCAGCGCCACGAGCTCCGTTGGATCCAGGCTCAACGCCCGATGAATCGCGTCGCCTTCGGCCTCATCGTCGTTCAGGTTGCGACAGGCCAGCGCGAGGTGGATCCATTGCTGGGCATCGGAGCCGTCGAGGTCGACGATGCGCTGGAAAGCGGTGCGCGCCGACTCCTTGTCTCCCTGCCGAAAGGCCCGCTGGCCGAGCGCCGTCAGGGTCCGCAGGTGGTTGGGGTCGATGGCAAGAATCCGGCCCCAGAGCCGGGTTGCCTCGTCGTCACGTCCCGCCTGGGCCGCGCGCATGGCGGCCACTTCGAGAGCCGCGATGTCCGGTAATGCGCCTTGCTGGTTTGGCATAGCCCTCTTCCGGTTGGTGCTGCGATTCGATTGCCGGGGCGCGAGCCCGCCGCCGCGCGGGAATTCATCGGCTTGCGCAGAATTGCCGGACCAGCTCCTGGTCGACCCGACGAACGACGCTCGCCCAATCGCCCGCCACGGGTTGGCGAAACAGCCGCGCCGTCGGATACCAGACGCTATCCTCGCGATCCAGCATCCAGCGCCAGTCGTGGGGGTCGAACGGCAGGAGTATCCACACGACCTTGCCCATCGCGCCGGCCAGGTTCGCCACGCTGGTGTCGATGGTCACCACCACGTCCATCAGCTCGACGAGCGCTGCCGTGTCGGCGAAGTCGCGCAATTCGCTGCCGAAGTGACGAAGGTCTCCACGCGAGGCCAGCAGCGCCATCTCGCCTTCCCGCACTTCCTTCTGCAGGCTGACCCATTCGGCCCAGTCGCGCACCAGCGGCAGCATCTGCGCCAGCGCCATGCTGCGCCGGTCGTTCTTGAGTGCCGTGCTTCCGCTCCACACCACTCCTACCCGGGGCTTGTGCTTCTCGCCCAGAATCGCCTGCCACGCCGCGACACGTCCGGGATCGCTGCGCACGTACGGGATGCGGGCGGGAACGTCGTGCAGGCCGGTCCTGAACGCGAGCGGCAGGCTCATCAGCGGGCAATGGTAATCGAATGCGGGCAACGGAGCCCCCCTGGGGAGTATCTCGGCAACGCCTTCGAGGTCGGCGAGCAGATGCAGCAATGGCGGCTGCACTTCGAGCACGACCCTCGCGCCCAATGCGGCAACCTTCGCGGCGTAGCGACAGAACAGCAACGTGTCGCCCTGTCCCAGTTCACCGTGCAGCAGGACGGACTTCCCCGCCACCGGCGACTCGCCCAACCACAATGGTTGCGGGAACTCACGCTTCGTGTGCTCCCGCTGGTCCAGTTTCCAGCGCCACTCGTATTCCTTCCAGCCAAGCGCGAAGTTACCCAGCAGCAAATGGCAGTCGGCGAGGTTCCAGTGCGCCGACGCATAATCCGGCCTGATCGCAATGGCGCGCTCATAGCTGTCCACGGCTTCCGCGTGACGGTGCAGTTCGCGCAGCGCATTCCCCCGATTGTAGTGGGCCTCCGCATAATCGGGCACGAGAGCAATGGCGCGCTCGAAACTCGTCAGCGCCTCGGCGTGCCGCTCGAGATCGCTCAGCACTAACCCGCGGTTGTTGTGGGCCTCCGCGTATTCCGGCCTCAGGGCAATGGCTCGCGCGAAGGCCGCCAGCGCCTCGGCGCGACGCCCGAGCTCGCCAAGCACATTGCCAAGATTGTTGTACGCGCCCGCGTAGTTCGGCTTGAGCGCGACGGCGCGCTCGTAGCTCGCCAGCGCCTCTCCGGGACGCCTCAAGTGAACCAGCGCGATCCCGCGATTGTTATAGGCTTCCGCGTTGCCGGGCTGAAGCGAGATGGCGCGCTCGTAACTGTCGACCGCGTCCGCCGAACGGTTCAGCTCGGCCAGGGCCACGCCACGATTGTAATGGGCGTCGGCGTAATCGGCTCTGAGCGCGATGGCGCGATCGTAGCTCTCCAGCGCATCCGCGGGGCGCTTGAGCTCGCCCAGCGCGACGCCGCGATTGTAGTGGGCATCGGCGCTGTTAGGATTGACGGCCAGCGCGCCTGACAGGAGCTCGACTGCCTCCTGTGCTCGACCGGCCCGTCCGGCGATGATCGCCAGCAGGTACAGCGCGTCGAAATGCCGGTCCTTCGCGGCAAGAACCTTCCGGCACAGGTGCTCGGCCTCGAGCATGTCGCCGCGTTGGAATGCAGCAACCGCGCGCTGCATGGCTTGCGCCAGGCCGAGCGTCGCGACACCGCCCCGCGCGGGCGTCAGCGGAGGGACGGGCGACATGGGGCCTCGTTCAGGGTCCACACGGCGTCAGAGTCGCCGCAAGCCGAGTCGCTCGATCAAGGCCGCCGGCCGCACCCTGTCCCATTCGCTGCGGAAGGCGTGGCGAAAAGCCGGATCATCCGGCACGTCCCGGAACGACGCGCGGGAAACCACGCTCCCCTCCTGCGCGTCCCTGGCGGCGAGCTCGGCCGCAAGCGCGGGCCGGATGCGTGCGCCGCTGCCGGTCCACGCGAGCAGATCGTTGACGTAGCGCGCCGTGAGATTCCGGAAATCCTCGTAATAGCAGATCCGGACGGCGTAGTGCCGCGTCAGATCGTCCAGCCCGACGACGAGCGCGCGCAGCAGCGCCGCGATGCCACCGGGGTCTGCCGTTCCGGGCGAGAGCCGCCGCACCGACGCCGCCCAGTCGACCGGATCGCGCAGGACGAACATCACGTTGGGGGCGCGGAAGGCGCCGGCAATCAGCAGCGGCGCATGATTGCATTCGGCACGAAGCTTGATGACCGCGTACGGCAGCAGCCGCGTGGCACGCCCAATGAGGCTCCGCAGCTCAGGGTCGCGCGGCTCGTGAAGGGCGGCCTGGGTGAAGTAGTCCGGTTCCGAGACCGAGCGCAGGCCGGCCGCCGCGAATGCGCCATGCAACAGCGTCGAGCCGCAGCGACCGATCGAAAAGATCAGTGTCGGCGAGGGCGGCGCTTCCGGCAGCGCGTCGAACGGCACCTTGATCACGGACCGCGCCGACAGGCGCTGCGCCTGGTAGAAGAACGTCGCGTTCGCGATGTCGGGTGTCGAAACGCAGAGGAGCTTGTGATCCTCGAAATCGAAGCAGTACGGGCTCACGTCCGGGTCGAACATCCGCGACCGGTCCAGCGGGCGCCCGGCTTCGAGCACGAAATCCGTGACCTGCGAAATCGACGTGCGGCTTGCAGTGCGCTGGCGCACGGCGTGCTCGGTGAGGCTCACCGCCCGTTCCGGCCGATCAGATCGACCACGCGGGCTTCTGCCCCGTGTAGGCGTCGATCGCGTCGAACATCGCCGTGACGAGCCCGCGCTCCTCCTCGGAAAGCTCGGGTCGCCAGGTTTCGAACAGCAGTATCACGCGGGTCCGGTCGCTGCGGTTCCAGGCTTCGTGCTCGATGGTGTCGTCGAATGCCCACGCCTTGCCTTCGACCGGCGTGCGCACGTCGTTGCCGACGCGAAAGCCGCAGTCCGGCGGGACGATCAGCGGCAGGTGGCAGATGAGACGCGTATTGACGAGCCCCGAGTGCGGCGGGATTCGCGCGCCCGGACGCAGCAGGGAGAACAGGACCGACGGCGAGCGGTTCTTCACGCGGGTCAGCGGGACCTCGTCCATGACCTTCATCGTACGCGGGCAGCGGGCAGCGTTCTCCGGCACGACCTCGCCGTCTTTCCACATGTAGAACGCGCTCCAGTCGAGGTTGTCCTCCAGTCCGGCCAGGTCCCTGCTCGGCCGCTCGGCAACCCGTTGGACATAGGGCCTGAACGACGACTCCTGCTTCATCACCTCGAGCGCCTCGGCACGAATGTCCGCCGTCGCGGCCTCGACCTTGTCGAGCCACGGGAAGGCGTTCCGGTCGTAGAACTGAACCTGGGGCAGCTCCGCGAAATGGAAGATGCGAGGCTGCTGGTAATAGATCTTCTTCCGACCCAGCAGTATGTCGAGCGAATGTCTGAACCGGGCGGCGGACCGACCCTCGACAAGGCCCCCGCGGACCAGGTGGTCCTCGAGGAACGCTTCGAACTCTCCGATGTAGCGCTCGCACATCGCCTGCGCCCGGTTGAATTCGTCGCGAAGGTCGACCGGCATCTGGTCGGGCGGCGGCGCGATCTTGACCGCGAACTGGTAGAACGCGGACGCGCCGCGGGCGTCGCCGATGTCGGCCATGCAGTCGGCTTTGAGGATCACCACGCGAAGATTGCGTGGCTCGCGCTCCAGCGCCCGGTCGACGGCGGCGAGGGCGCCTGCCTTGTCGCCGAGGCGGCGGCAGGCGTAGGTGAGGCCGAGGCAGACCGAGGTGTCGGCCTGGCCCGCAGCGATGATCCGTTCGAACAGCGCGCGCGCGGTGCGCGCATCGCCCCTGCGCAGCGCGTCGGCGCCGGTCTGCGCGAGTGCGCGCGCGTCAATGGAGGGCATGGACATGGTGAGCGGATTCGGCGTGCGGCAGATCAGACCCTCTTCAGTACGGCGCGGGACGCCATGTCGACGCTCAGCCCCATGCTGCCGATGAATCCCAGAAATCGCGGGCCCGAGGTATGGAGGACGATCGAGTTCCTGTAATCCTCCCCCGCCCAGAGATAAGTATGGTCGCTTGGCGCCATCAGCGAGTAGGACAGATTATGAACGCCCATTGCCAGCGACAGCGCGAGCTGTTCCGTGCAACGCCTTTCATGAAGGGCACTGGAAAACACCGGAATGCCGCGACCGAGGGAGGATATCAAATCCGGCCAGGTCTTCTCCAGTTTCCTGTGCGCGCCATTCTGAAACACCAGGCAGCCGCAATTGAAATAGGGGTAGCCCGCCGTGCCGCCGAGCTTCCTCTGGACATCGTCCCAGAGCGACGCACTCCAGGTCGGCTCGAAGACTCTCGACGCGAGTCTGGCGGTGACATCCGCATTGCTTCGCTGCCAAATCGAATCGATGGGCCTGCGAATGATGGTATCGGCGTCCAGAAACACCGTGCGGTCGGATTCGCTGCGGCAGAGGTAGGCCTTGTTGACGTAGAACTTTCCTTCCGGCAGGAGCTCGGCCTCGGGGAGCGGCTCCCTTGCGCGGATTTC
Source organism: uncultured beta proteobacterium (assembly GCA_963724545.1). Lineage (GTDB taxonomy): Bacteria > Pseudomonadota > Gammaproteobacteria > Burkholderiales > Casimicrobiaceae > CAIWHR01. The sequence goes on along the minus strand of CAVRVC010000019.1, from coordinate 67,867 downwards.
CACGCGCGGATCCGCGAAGACCCAGCTCCGCGGGGGGCTTCCTATGCAATAGACGATGACCTTGTCGAACGTCGTTCCCGATTTGAACAGGCTGTACATGGACACGAGCAGCTGGTCGGACCAGTCGGGGCTGCAAACGTAGATGATGCTCGTGCTTGGCATGGCTTGGCGGCCTTTCGGGTTTCCGGCCGATCCGGTCGAGTCGGGGAGCGGGTTCAGCTCAGGGAACGGATTCTAAGATCGGAAACGAAATCGCGGTGGGGGGCCGAGGCATCGTGGTGGCTCCACATGGTAACCGGGCCGCGGCAGGCAGGCGGCGTCCCGCGCCTGCTGGGAACGGCCCGCGACCGAGTGTAGGATTCGGGTTCCTTCCGAGGACGACGGGGCCCACGTGCTTCTCAAGATCAGGAATCTTCTCACCCCGCCCGAGATCGCGCGGCTCGTGACGCTGAGCCGCGAGCTTCGATTCGTCGAGGGCCGGGTATCGAATCCGGCGAACGTGACGAAGGACAATCTGCAGGCCGACCACACCGATCCGAAGTACGCCGAATCGGTTCAGATCGTCAACGCGGCCTTTGCGCGCTCGCGCGAATTCGTCGATTTCGCCTTGCCCAAGCAAGTCGCGCCGCCGCTGCTCTGCCGCTACGAGCCCGGCATGAAGTACGGGGCGCACGCGGACGCGGCGCTGATCCAGGTCGGCAATGCGCGCATGCGGTCCGACCTTTCGTGCACGGTATTCGTCAACGACCCGTCGACGTACGAGGGCGGCGAGCTGTCGATCGAGCTCGGCAATCTGGCGATCCCGTTCAAGGGCGCGGCGGGCGAGGCCATCGTCTATCCGTCGACGACGCTGCACGAGGTGGTGCCGGTGCGCTCCGGCCAGCGCCTGGTGTCGATCACGTTCATCGAAAGCTATATCGCCGACGAGCATCAGCGGGCCCAGGTCTACGAGCTCAACGAAATCGCGGCGCTCGAAGGGCATTCGATGAAATGGGAGAGCCGGGTGCGCCTCGATGTCGTGCGCCAGAACCTGATGCGCATGTGGTCGACGACCTAGGCGTTCGTGACGTCGACATCGTTCACGACCTCGGCGACCGCGACGTCCGATCGCGCCAGGCGGTCGAGCCAGCCCATACCTTCGCGGATCTCCGCGCGGTTGTCGCGGCGCGAGTCGCGAAGGACTTCCGCCCGGACATCCGGCGTGTAGGCGTATTCGGGCGCTTTCGAGTAGCGTGTCAGCACAGGGCTGCGCCCCACGTCGGCAAGGTAGCGGGGATCGCGCGGGCAACCCGAAATGGCCGAGAATCCGGGCCATGCTGCCGGCCACGTCCGACAGGAAGGCCTCGAAGTCCAGCGCGATCGCCCGCCCGGCGAACCGCGTCACGCTGTCGCGCTGCGTCCACGATTCCGCGAGCCAGCTCATTGCCGCCAGCTCGCCCGTCGACAGCGTGTGCAGCGGGGCGAGGGCCGTGCCGACGCGCGATTGCAGCCGCCGCATGCGTTCGGGACCATGTCCGCGCAGATCGATCGGCGAATTCCGTCCTGCCAGCAGCGTCGCGAGGTAGGGCTCGGGGCGCAGATTCATGTAGATTGCGCGCGAGCTCTCGCTTCGCGGACAGCATCGGCGCGGCCAGGCGCCCCGCGCTGCTCGTCGCCTTGACGACGACGCTGCGCGTCGGCGTCGTAGCCGCGGCTCCATAGCCGCATGAACCGTGCCGAGCGCGACGATCGAACTGTGCGCCGGAGAACAGCGAGTCGACTTGGCCCAGCGCGTCATGGATGTCGGCCAACGTCCGCAACGGCAACGGTTCGCGCAGCGACAGCACGTCACCCGTCTCGTCCAGCAGCCGGCTCACGAGCGTCGAGCCGACGTGGCCCGTGTGAAAGATGAAATGGACGGGCAGGCGGTTGGCAACCCGGCGCGAGGCGCCGTCGACATCTGCGCTGGGCAGCCACGCGCCTTGTGTGGCCGGTCCCAGGATGCGGTCGTCGAGGAAGCTCGCGGCGCGATAGGCCGCCGCGTCCAGTCGGACGAGCAGCACCGCCTCGCGGACGAGGTCGAGCTTCTGCGGGTAGGCATCGGGCGACGCGGGCAACTGCGCCAGCAGGTCGCGGCCGAGCGATGCGGCCGGATCCATGGTCAAATCGAGTGCTCCACTGCCGGCGCGCGGCAAACGCCATCCGCGCTGGCGGCGGTCGAACGACTGGGAGTCGAGGATCAGTGCGTTCCATATCACATCCGGGGCTTACGAGAGGGGGTGCCATGAACCTTTTCACGGTTTGCGCGCTTTGCGTTGCGGGCTTTGGCAGCTGGGCCTATCGCGGCCCCGCCTGACGCGGCCCCGGCGACCAGCGACGGCCTCGTCGCAGTGAAATCCAAGACGCTGGACGAGGTGAGCATACGGCCGAATGCCGATCTGTCGGTCTACCGCAAGATTATCGTCGACCCGGCCCATGCCGCGCTCAGGAAGAACTGGCTGAAGGACATCAATTCCACGCGGAGCGTCCAGCGCTGGCTCGTCCCCGAGGACGCGGCGCGGATCACCGACGAAGCCGCGTCGAGCCTGAGCGCCGTCGTCACCGAAACCTTCAAGGCGCGCGGCTACGAGGTCGCGACGGCGCCGGCCGAAGGCGTGCTCCGCCTGACCCCGAGCGTCACCGACCTCGACGTCAACGGTCCGGACGTTCCGGCTCCGGGCATTCAGCGGACGTTTGTCAGGGATGCGGGGAAGGCGACGCTGGGCCTCGAGGTGCGCGATGCGGTCACCGGCACGCTCCTCGCACGCGTTGTCGATCGCGACACGGCCCGCGAGATCCGGCTCAACAACCGGGCGACCAGCGTTTCGAACCAGTTCTGGTTCGACGCCCTGTTCCGGCAGTGGGCGGCGAACTGCGCCGACGACCTCGAAAAGGCAAGGCTCCCGTAGACCCCTCGGCCGGTTGTCCTCGTAACCGGGCCCGGAGGCCGGCTCGCACCCGAACCGGCGGCAGCTCCGCGGGTCACTTCATCCGAGAGACTTTGACGAGGCCGTTCCTGCCGGCGATCGTCAGGTTGTAGCTGCCGATCCACCCCTTCTCGATCGTCACTTTCATGGTCGTGCCGGCCGGGGGGTAGGGGAGCTCGGTGCCGTCCGCGTCCAGTTGCCTCCATATTTGACCGTTGTCGAGGATGAAGATCGCCCGACCCCGCTGCGTCTTGGCGAACTCGGTCACGGTTGCCGAGATCTGGGTGATCTCCTTGGGTCCCGGCTCCGGGGCCGGCTTCCCGAATTCATCGGCCGCCACCACCGGCTGCGACTTCGAGAACCCGAACTCTTCCGCGCCGCCGCCCTTTTCCCTGACCACCGGCGCCGGGGCGGCAAGCGCCGCCTTGGCCCGCGCGGTCGCGGCGTCGAAGCACGCCAGGCGGCTGGACGCCTCCGGGATGTCGGCGCATTTGACCACGTCGGCCAACGCATCGCGCGCGCTGTCGGCGCGCGCCGCTCCCGCCACGAGCGTCAGGATGGATGCAAGAATCAGGATTCGCATGGAGGACTCGCAGTGGTCTGGCGGGCCGTCCGATCGGACGGCCCTGGCGACTCGGTCGTGCCCGAATTACAGCACACAAAACCGGGCGCTTCACTGTGCAATGCGAATTCCGATTCCCGCAGCACGAGTCCCTCGCTCCGTCACGGATACCGATAACGTCCGGCGCGCGACCCGGGAATCCGCCGCTTCTGACACGGGCGCCCGAATCCGTTTCGGCGAAGTGCGGAAGAGGGTAAGATCCGGGGCGATTTGCTTTCATCGCGGCGATGCCGGGTCGGCCAGGAGCCCCCTCGCGGTGATCGCAGCGACATCATGGGGACAACGATGAACCAATACCTCGCTGCCGTCGTCTTCGCTGTCGGCATGATCTCGGCGCCATCTGCCTCGGCCCAGGGCAGCGCCGCCGACGTGACCGATCTGCAGGCGCTACGAGCCGCTGTGAAGGCCGACAAGAAGGCCTATGTGGCCTCGATACTCGCGCTCACCCCGGCGGAGGCCAAGAAGTTCTGGCCAGTCTACGACGCCTACCAGCGCACGCTCGACATGACCAACCGCGAGAAGAACGTCACCATCATGGGCGTGATCGGTCAGGACAAGCCGGTGTCCGATCCCTACGCCAAGCAGATCGCCAAGGACCTCATCGTGGCCGAAGAGCAGGAGACCAAGGCTCGGCGTACCCTCTACAACCGGGTGATGCGGGCGCTGCCGGCCACCAAGGCGATGCGCTACCTGCAACTCGAGTCCAAGATCCGCGCCGTCCAGGCCTACGACTACGCCCAGACCATCCCGCTGATCAAATAGGGGGCGGGGAAGAGGCAGGGGCGGCGGGATTTCCGGTTTTTTTTGCTTTTTCCGTCGGACCGCATTAACATCCGCCCCTTTCGTTAGGGGAAACCGGACCGCCGAACCGTGGCCTGTCCGGTTGCCGGTGCGGGGTCCGGTCTCGCCGTCCGTCACGCGCGGGACTGTCGGGTGCCATGCCGCACTCACCGAACAAACCTCTGTCTGGAGACAACATGCTGAAAATGACCCGTTTGGCCGCACTGGCCGCGGTCGTGCTCGTTGCCGTGTCCGCCGCGGTCCTCCCGCCGAGCGGCAACGCCCAAACGCCGGCGCCGGGCGCCGCCGCGCCGGCCGACTCCGCGGCTGCACCCATGGCGCCCGCGCCCAAGGCGTCGGCGAAGGCCACCGAAGTCGTCGACAATCCCTACGGCCTCGAAGCCTTGTGGAAGGGCGGCGACCTCGTGGCCAAGATCACGCTCGCGATCCTCGCGATCATGTCGGTCGGCAGCTGGTACATCATCATCACCAAGGTGTACGAGCAGGGCAAGATGGGCGCGCAGGCGCGCGCCGCGGAGAAGACGTTCTGGAAGGCGCCGTCGGTGCAGGAAGGCGCCGCGGGACTGAAGAAGTCGAGCCCCTATCGGTTCATCGCCGAGACCGGCATCGAGGCCAGCAGCAAGCATACCGGCCTCCTCGAAAAGGTCGACATGAACGAGTGGATCACGATGTCCATTCAGCGCGCGATCGACAACGTGCACAGCCGCACGCAGGACGGCCTCGCGTTCCTCGCCACCGTCGGATCGACGGCGCCGTTCGTCGGGCTGTTCGGCACGGTCTGGGGCATCTACCACGCGCTCACGGCGATCGGCATCGCCGGGCAGGCGTCGATCGACAAGGTCGCCGGGCCGGTCGGCGAGGCGCTGATCATGACGGCGTTCGGCCTCGCGGTCGCGGTGCCGGCGGTGCTGGGCTACAACTGGCTCATCCGCCGCAACAAGAACGCGATGGACCGGGTCCGCAGCTTCGGCGCCGACCTCCACGCCGTGCTGCTCAGCAACGCTCCGAAGACCGTCAGGGGCTGACGCCATGGCGATGAACGTCGGATCGTCCGGCGGCGAGGACGAGGTCGTCTCGAGCATCAATACGACGCCCCTCGTCGACGTGATGCTCGTGCTGCTGATCATCTTCCTGATCACGATTCCGGTCGTCACCACGTCGATTCCGGTGCAGTTGCCGAAGGAAACGCAACGAGATCCGCGAGACCAAGCCCGAGAACATCGTCATCTCGGTCGACCAGAAGGGCGGCATCTACTGGAACGACCTCAAGATCGCGAACACGGCCGCGCTCGATCGACCGCCTGAAGAAGATCGCGGTGCTGGTGCCGCAGCCCGAAGTGCAGATCCGCGGCGACGGCGGCGCCCAGTACGACTCGGTCGGGCGCATCATCTACGCGTGCCAGCGCGCGGGCATCGCCAAGGTGGGATTCATCACCGAACCGCCGGTTCGCGGCGGATGAGGTTCAAGACATGGCAATGAACGTAGGCTCGGGCAGCTCGAAGGAGCCCGAAGTCATCATGGACATCAACACCACGCCGCTGATCGACGTGATGCTGGTGCTGCTCGTGATGCTCATCATCACGATCCCGATCCAGTTGCATTCGGTCAATCTCAACATGCCGACCGGCAACCCGCCGCCGCCGCTCGTCAAGCCGGAGGTCCTGAAGATCGACATCGACCAGACCGGCACCATCTACTTCAACGGCGAGATCGTGGCGGACAGGGCAGAGGTCGAAACGAGGCTCAAGGCCGCGGCCGAGCAGGCGGTCCAGCCCGAGCTTCATCTGCGTCCGGACAAGGCGGCAAAGTACGCCATCGTCGCGATGGTCATGGCGTCGGCGCAGCGACTCGGCCTCACCAAGATCGGCATCGTCGGCAGCGAGCAGTTCGTCGAGTAGCGCGGCGCGGACGCGCCCTTGCCGCATCGCGCAAACGGAGTCGAGAGCAATGGATTACGCACGCCAGCAGAGAGACCCGACCAAGCATGCAATCGGGATCGTCTTCGTCGTCGGGATGCACCTGTTGCTGATCTGGGCGCTGTTGAGCGGGCTCGGGAAAGCCGTCGTGGAGGTGATCAAGAAGCCGCTGACCGCTACGATCGTCGAGCAGATCAAGACGCCGCCGCCGCCGCCGCCGCCGCCGAAGAAGATCGAGCTGCCCAAGCCGGCGCCGCCGCAAGAGACCTACGTGCCGCCGCCGGACGTTCCGGTTCCGACGACGGAGGCGCCGGTCATCACGGCCGTCACGCCGACGCCGCCCCCCCCCACGCCCTACGTGATCGCACCGCCGGTGGTTGCGCCGCCCGCACCGCCGCCGCCCCCGCCGAAACCGGCGATCCGCAAGAACCCCAAGCGGCAGTCGGGTGAGCCCCTCGAGTATCCGCGTGCGGCCATTCGAGCCGGCATCGAAACTGGGCGCGTCGTGGCGCGGTTGATGATCGATGAAAAGGGCAATGTCACCGATGTCATCATTGTTTCGTCCGAGCCGCCGAAGGTCTTCGATCGCACGGTGATCAATGGAGTCAAGGACTGGAAGTACACGGCCGAAGGCGAGAAGTTCGTTGCCGAGATCGAGGTTGTCTTCGCCTTGAAGTAACGGGCTTCGCGGGCCTGCACGATCGGCCCCTCCGATCTTGCTGGATGCCAACGGCCGCATCCCCGCGGCCGTTTTGGCTGCCGGACGTGCCGGCCCTTCAGTCGTGGCGCAAAGCGACCGCCGCCGCCACCCAGGTGGCGACGCCCAGCGCCGTCAGCCCCGCGGCAATCCCCGCGATCGACACGCGCTGCCCGATAATGAGGCCGAGCACATCTCGCGCGACGTCGTGCACCGTGCCGGGCAACGCCACGCGCGATGCCGAGGCCGGCCGCGGCCCAAAGCGCGGTGAGCATCGGCCTGCGCCATGCCGGCAGCGTAGCCGGAGCGGGAAGCGCGCCCATCACCCGTGCGGTGAATCCGGCGTCGTCGATGTACGCGGCGCGGTGCTCGCGCGCGTCGGCGCGCAGCGCGGTGTCGAGCCAGTCGTCGTCGGCCTTGGCGGTGCCGGGCGGGAGGTCGTTCATGGCGTCATTCCCCTCAGTGCCCGCACGGCCGCCCGAAGGGCACTGAGCGCCCCCTCGGGGGGCAGCGAACGCAGTGAGCGTGGGGGTCGTTCATCACTCGCGTGCCCAGGCAAGAAGCCGCGCCTTGAGCTTCTGCTTCGCTCTCAGAATATGGGTCTTCACCGTGCCGACCGGGCAGTTGAGCACCTGCGCCGCCTCCTCGTGCGAGAGGTCATTATGGTAGCACTGGACGATCGCGGCGCGTTCGGCGTCCGAAAGGATGGTCATCGCGCGCGCCATGTCGAGCGAAAGCGTGGCGGCTCCGGCCGGATCCGGCCCGCCCGACTGCTGGTCCGGTGCGTCGTCCCCGTCGTCGTCGGCGACGTCGGCGTCGCGGTCCCCGAGCAACTCCTCCTTTCGCTTGCGCGCGTCGGCAAGATAGGCATTCGTCGCGATCCGGTAGAGCCAGGTGGAGAATTTCGCGTCCTGGCGGAACGATCCCAGGTTGCGAAACGCCAGCATGAAGGTTTCCTGGGCGAGGTCGTCGGCGAGCGCGTGATTGCCGGACGTGAGCCGCCGCAGCGTCGCGCGCACCGCGGACTGGTGGCGGCGCACGAGCTCGGAGAACGCATGGCGATCATCGCGAACGACGACACGGGCGATGAGTTCTGCATCGGTGAGCGGCTCCGCCATTGGAAAGGCTGATCGCGCGCGGCGGGCGTTCGGCTGTGCTCCACGCAACCATCAGGCGGGCGGACTTCCCGGCGGCGTACCGGCGCCCGGTCCGGGCGCCGCGCCCTGCGCCACGGGGTTGGCCGGAATGTGCCTCTGCTCGAACCACCAGAGCACCACGAAGCCGATGCCGACGAAGAGCAGCACGAGGCCGAGCCCGTTGGGCTCGCGATCGCTGAGCAGCGAGTACATCGACAGCGCGACGCCGAAGCCGACCATCAGCACGCCCTTGCGCAAGTCGGACCATGCGGCCCTGCGCTGGATCTGCTTCGCCTGCTCGTAATACGGCGCGACCGCCGCCGCCGGCTTGCCGCCGGCCAGCGCGTCGAGCGCGTCGGTGGACGGCACCACCCCTCTTTCGGCGAGCTTCAGCATCGTTTCGTTGAGCATCCGCGCCTTGCGCATCCGATACCAGAGAATGAGCGCGATCGCCAGGACCGGCGCGAGGAAGACCAGGGCGACGACGGCGACCACCATCCCGGCGAGCTCGGGCTCGCTCCGCACGAACTCGTCGAAGGAATCGAACTCGTGGTCGGTGCCGATGCCGTCGATCGTCACGCGGGCGTGCCTGCGGGGCTTCCCGCTCTTCGGCGCATCGACCCCGGCGTCGCCCGCGCGCGCCGCGGGATCGGCGGTCTCGCTCGCGGGCGCGTCACCCACGTCGATCTTGATCTCGGCGCCGTGGCCATCGGTGATCGAAAGGGACTTGGGGGCGGACTTCGGCGCGGCCGGCGCCGCGGCCGGCGGGCTCTTCGGTTCCTGCGCGTGGACGGCCGGGGAGCGCGGCGCGAGCGCCAAAGCCAGGCCCAGGAACAAGGCCGTCCCGAGCACGAGCCGGCGCAGGAGCGGGCTCGCGGCAAAGGCGGGGGCGGTACGGACAGGGGGGTTCATTCGGGCTCCCGGAGTTCGATCCATTGCCGTGTTGGATGCGGCGATCCCGCCGTTTGGATTCAGGTTTTTCGCCGCGGGGAAGCGTTCCCGGTGCATGCTATTATTCCCGAAAGGGCGCGGTCGCTGCGAAATCCGGTGACGCGTGCCGATTCGTGCAGTTTTCCCCGCGCTCAACCCTCTGGCGCGGCCACGACCGTTCGTCCCGGCGTCCGTTTGACCACGAAACTGCGTAGACCGGTGCACCCAATCGCCGTAGCACGCGAGCCCCGCAGCGGCCGGCGCACGCTCGTCGTGGTTGCTTTCGCGCTCTTTGCCGGGTTCGCGACGGTCGCGGGCTCGGCCGACGATACCGTCACGCTCAATTTCGTCAACGCCGACATCGAGGCGGTCGTCAAGGCGATCGCCGAGATCACCGGGCGCAATTTCCTGATCGACCCGCGGGTCAAGGGCAGCATCAACATCATTTCGGCGCGCCCCGTGCCGAAGAGCCTCGTCTACCCCACGCTGCTGTCGGCGCTGCGCCTGCAGGGATTCGCCGTCGTCGAAGGCGATGGCGTGATCAAGATCGTGCCCGAGGCCGACGCCAAGCAGCAGGGCGGCTCGGTCGCCGTGGGGCCGATCGCGGCGGGCGGCGATCGGCTGGTCACTCAGGTCATCCCGCTCAAGTACGAATCGGCGGCTCAGCTCGTCAACGTGCTGCGGCCGCTCATCACGCCGAACAACACGATCGCGGCCTATCCCGGCAGCAATGCGCTCGTCATCACGGATTACGCCGACAACCTGAAGCGCATCGATCGGATCATCGCCTCGCTCGATCAGGCGCCCGGTGCCGAACCGATCCTGGTGCCGCTCAAGAACGCGTCGGCGCTCGACGTCGTGGCGCTCCTCAACCGCCTGCTGGCCGAGCCTGGCGCGACGGGGCAGGGTCCGATCGACGCGCAGCAGCGCGTGACGATCATGGCGGATCCGCGCTCGAACAGCGTGCTGGTGCGCGCCGACAATCCGGGCCGGCTCGCGAGGGTGCGCCAGCTGATCGAGCAACTGGACACGCCGGGACGGGCCGGCGGCAACATGTTCATCGTCTACCTCAAGAACGCCGAGGCCGCGCGCGTCGCGCAGACGCTGCGCGGGATGCTGGCCGGCGGCGATGGCGGCGGGCCCGCTTCCGGATCGGGGTTGTCGCAAGCCCCTCCTCTCTTTCTCGGCAATGCCCCGCTCGCCGGCGCGGTGCCCACCGCCTCGCCGATGACGGCGCCGCTCGCGGCCGCTCCGGCGCCGGTGGCGCCGACGTTCTCCGCCAACGGCGCGACGATCACCGCCGACACGGCGAGCAACGCGCTCGTCATCATGGCTCCCGAGCCCGTGTACAACAATCTCCGGGCGATCATCGAGAAGCTCGACGTGCGCCGCGCGCAGGTATTCGTCGAGGCGCTGATCGTCGAAGTGTCGGCGGACAAGGCGGCGGAGTTCGGCATCCAGTGGCAGGCGCTCTCCGGCTACAACTCGACGCAGACGCGCGTGATCGGCGGCACGAACTTCACGCCGCGCGGCAGCGGCAGCAACATCATCGACGTCGCCGTCAATCCGGGCAACGTGGGGCAGGGGCTGGCGCTGGGCGTGATGAAGGGCACGGTGACGATCCCCGGGCTCGGGACGATCACGAATCTCGCGTTCCTCGCCCGCGCGCTCGAAACGCAGGTCGGCGCCAACATCCTGTCGACGCCGACGCTGCTCACGCTCGACAACGAGGAAGCGCGCATCATCGTCGGCCAGAACATTCCGCTCATCACCGGCAGCTATGCCACAACCGGCAGCACGAACACGGTGGCGCCGTTCCAGACGTTCGAGCGCAAGGACGTCGGCATCATGCTCAGGGTCAAGCCCCAGATCACCGAGGGCGGCACGATACGCCTCGTCCTGTATCAGGAAGTGTCGCGCGTCGACGATGTCACGACGCAGGGCGGCGTCATCCTGTCGAAGCGTGCGCTCGAATCGACGGTGGTCGTCGACGACACGCAGATCATCGTGCTGGGCGGCCTGATCGAGGACCGGCTGACCGACGGCAGCGACAAGGTTCCGCTGTTCGGCGACATTCCGCTTGCGGGCGCGCTCTTCCGCTACGACGCGCGCCGGCGGCAGAAGACGAACCTGATGATCTTCATCAAGCCGACGGTGCTGCGCACGAGCGCCGACGGACGCGAGATCACGTCGGAGCGGTACCAGTACCTGCAGGGCGAGCAGGAACGGCAGGTGCTGCCCAACCGGCTCTTCTGGGGCGACCCGACGCAGCCCACGCTGCCGCCGCAAAACACGCTGCCCGGCACGCCCGGCGCCGATTCGGCGCCGCCGCTCCTGGGCGACGGTCCGCCGAAGCCTCCTGCCGCGCCTCCTGCGCAGGCGCCCGCGAAACCCTGAGGACTCCCCGGCGTTGCCTCCGATGGCCCCGGCCACGCCCCGCGCCGCAAACGGATACGCGCACCGGATACCGTATGCGTTCGCCCGCGCGCACGGCGTGCTGGCGCAGGGCGAGGAGCAAGGGGGCGTCCTCGTCCTGACCCGCCCTGACGCCACCGTCGAGGGCATCGCCGAGCTGAAGCGCGTGCTGCAGCGTCCGCTCGTGACGCGCGCCGTCGACGCCGAGCGCTTCGCCGCCGAGCTCGCGCGCGCGTACAACGTCGAGGGCGGCGCGGCGCAGATGACCGAGGATCTCGCGCGCGACACGGACCTCGCGCGCCTGCTGCAGGACATTCCGGAGACCGAGGATCTCCTCGACAGCGGCGCGCAGGCGCCGGTGATCCGGATGATCAACGCGCTGCTGCTGCAGGCCGTGCGCGAGCGCGCGTCGGACATCCACTTCGAGCCGTACGAGGCGCGCTCGGTCGTCCGGTTCCGCGTCGACGGCGTGCTGCGCGACGTGCTGCAGCCGCCGCGCGCGCTGCATGCGGCGCTCGTCTCGCGGGTGAAGATCATGGCGAGCCTCGACATCGCGGAGAAGCGGCTGCCGCAGGACGGGCGCCTGGGGCTGAAGCTCGGCGACAAGCAGGTCGACGTCCGCGTGTCCACACTTCCCACCGGTCCCGGCGAGCGCGTGGTGCTGCGCCTCCTCGACAAGGATTCCGCGCAACTCGATCTGACCGCGCTCGGCATGAGCGAGGCGACGCTGGCCGCGGTGGACCGGCTGATCCGGGAGCCGCACGGCATCGTGCTGGTCACCGGCCCCACGGGCTCCGGGAAGACGACCACGCTGTACGCGGCGCTCTCCCGGCTGCCGCGCGGCGCGCTCAACATGATGACGGTCGAGGATCCCGTCGAGTACGCGCTCGACGGCGTCGGCCAGACGCAGGTCAATCCGAAGATCGACCTCGATTTCGCGCGAGCGCTCCGCGCGATCCTGCGCCAGGATCCCGACATCATCATGATCGGCGAGATCCGCGACCTCGAGACCGCGCAGATCGCGGTGCAGGCGTCGCTCACCGGTCATCTCGTGCTGGCCACGCTGCACACCAACGACGCCGCGAGTGCGATGACGCGGCTCGCCGACATGGGAGTCGAGCCCTATCTGCTGGCGTCGAGTCTCCTCGGCGTGCTGGCGCAGCGCCTCGTGCGCAGGCTGTGCCCCGCATGCCGGACGCGCGTCGCGCCGAGCGCGGGCGAGGCGCAACTCGTTTCCGAGCTCGGGCTGCCGGCCACGCTTCCGCTGTTTGCGCCGGCAGGCTGCGCCGAGTGCAACGACACCGGCTACCGTGGGCGGTCCGGTGTCTACGAGCTCATCGTCGTCGACGACGCGATTCGCCGGCTGATCCACGATCGCGCGCCCGAGCACGCGCTGCGCGCCGCTGCCGCGCAGGCGGGCACGACGTCGTTGCGGCGGGATGGGGCGCGCTGGCTCGCCGACGGCACGACGTCGCTCGCCGAGCTCGTGCGCGTCTCGCGCGATAGTTGATGAGCCCCCACGCTCGCGTTGCTCGCTGCCCCCCGGGGGGGCGCACAGTGCCCTCGGGGCGGCCCGTCGGGCACTGAATCTCGGGAGAAGCGTTGCGCGCGTTTCGCTACGAGGCTGTCGACGCGCAGGGCAAGCTCCAGCGCGGACGCACCGAGGCCGAGTCGGCGCGCCACCTGCGAGATCGCCTGCGCGCGGAGGGCCTCTTTCCCACGGCGATCGACGCCGAGGGGACCGCCGCCACCGGCGACGGCACGGACGTCTCCCTCGCGACGCAGCGCCTGCGGCTGCCCGCGCAGCAAGTCGCGCTGGCGACCCGGCAGCTCGCGACGCTCGTGCGCTCGGGCATGCCGCTCGATCAGGCGTTGTCCGCCGTGGCGGAGCAGGCTGACGATGCCCGCGCGGCCAAGGTCTTTACGGAGGCCCGGACGCTCGTCAGCGGCGGCGAGCCGCTTGCGGGCGCGCTCGCGCGCTGGCCGCGGACCTTCTCCGACCTCTATCGCGGCCTTGTCGCCGTGGCTGCCGAGACCGGCAGCCTTCCCGACGTGCTGGCACGGCTCGCCGACTATCTCGAAGCGCGGGAGGCGCAGAAACAGAAATTCGCGCTGGCCCTCGTCTACCCGGCGCTCGTGACGGTCATCGCGATCGCGGTGATCGTCGTGCTGCTGGTCTACGTCGTGCCGCAGATCGTCGCCGTGTATCAGCAGAGTCGCCAGACGCTGCCATGGCTCACGCAGGCGCTGATCGCGTTGTCCGGCTTCCTGCGCGGCACCGCCTGGATCTGGGTCGCCGGCGCTCCGCAGCGATGGCCGCGTGGTCGCTCGCGAACCGCCGCGTGGCGTTTCGTAGGCGCTGGCAGCACGCGCTGCTCCGGACGCCCGTCGTGGGCCGCCTCGTCGTCGCCGTGGACACCGCGCGTTTCGCGAGCACGCTCGCGATCCTCGCCGCGAGCGGCGCCCCGCTCCTGCGCGCGCTCGACGCCGCGCGCGACGTCGTGTGGGCGCTGCCGCTGCGAGCCAGCCGCCGAGCGAGCCGCGCTGCTCGTCCGCGAAGGCGTATCGCTCGCTCGCGCGCTGAAGGAGCAGCGTGTCTTTCCGCCGGTGCTGATTCACCTCACGGCCAACGGCGAGGCGAGCGGCCAGCTGGCGTCGATGCTGGAGCGTGCGGCCGTCGAGCTCGAGCGCGAGGCCGAGCGGCGCATCAACTGGTTCGCGGCGATGCTGCAGCCGGCGCTGATCGTCACCATGGGCGCGATCGTGCTCGTCCTCGTGCTGGCGGTGATGCTGCCGATCGTCGCGATGAATCAGCTGATCCGATGAGGGTTCGCGTTTGGCGTCAGGGCAGAGCCCTGCGGGCTTCGTGACTCAGGCGCCCGCATGGCTCTGCCCTGACGCCACGCGGGTTCGCTAGCGCCGGTGCCGGCCCAGCGCCCATGCCACGTGCTCGCGCACGAGCGGGGAGGGGTCGTCGGCGCGCGCTTCGAGCGCGGCGACGACCGTCGGGATCGCCCGGCGCGTTGCCGAGTCCGACGGCGAGGTTTCGCGACCAGCGCTCGTAGCCGATCCGCCGGATCGCGCTGCCCTCGAGCCGCGAGCGGAACTCTCCTTCCGTCCACGCGAACAGCGTGGCGAGGTCGGCGGCGTCGAGGCCGTTCCGCACGGCGAAGTCGTCTTCGCCCGTGTCCTGCGCGAAGCGGTTCCACGGGCAGCAGAGCTGGCAATCGTCGCAGCCGTAGACGCGATTGCCGATCAGCGGTCGCAACGCCTCGGGAATGCTGCCGGGAAGCTCGATCGTGAGATACGAGATGCAGCGCCTCGCGTCGAGCTCGTACGGCGCGACGATGGCGCCCGTCGGGCAGACGTCGATGCAGGCGGTGCAGGTTCCGCAATGCGACGTCTGCGGCGCTCCCGCCGGCAGCGGAAGGTCCGTGTAGATCTCGCCCAGAAAGAACCACGAGCCGGCCTCGCGCGTCAGCAGCAGCGTGTGCTTGCCCTGCCAGCCGATGCCGGATTTCGCGGCCAGCGCCACTTCGAGCACCGGCGCGCTGTCCGTGAACACGCGGTAGCCGAAATCCCCGACCGCCGAGCGAATGCGCGCGGCGAGGCGCTCGAGGCGCGCGCGCATCACCTTGTGGTAGTCGCGGCCGAGCGCGTAGCGCGAGATGAAGGCCTTGGCGGGATCGTCGAGGATCGTCGGCACTTGCCCGCGCCGCAGGCGGGCGGTAATTCATGCGCGCCGTGATGACGCGGAGGGTGCCCGGAACGAGCGCGGCGGGTCGCGCGCGGGTCGCGCCGTGCCGTGCCATATAATCCATGGCGCCGTGCCGGCCTGCGGCAAGCCATTCGATGAGCCGCTGCTCGGCGGCGTCGAGATCGGTGTCCGCGATGCCGACGTCCTGGAATCCCAACGCCTCGCCCCAGCGCCTGATATCCGCGGCCAGCGCCGGCCAATCCGTATCGGCCGCCGGCGGGCGGAGAGGATGCGGGAGGCGCGGACATGCGCGAAAGCGTACATGATCGCGCCGTCCACGCCCGAATCCCGATGTCCACCGCGAAACTCCACCTTGCCGATGCGGCCGCCACCGAGGCGGCGGGCGCGCGCCTCGCCCCCGCGCTCGCGGGCGGCATGATCGTGACGTTGTCCGGGGACCTGGGCGCCGGGAAGACGACGCTCGTGCGCGGATGCCTGCGCGCGCTCGGCTGGACCGGGCCGGTGAAGAGCCCGAGCTATCCGCTGGTTGAACATTACCCGCTTTCGAGCTTATACTTTTATCACTTTGATTTTTATCGGTTCGCCGATCCAAGCGAATGGGAAACGGCGGGACTCGCCGAGTGCTTCGGCCCCGAGGCGGTGTGCCTCGTCGAGTGGCCAGAACGGGTCGCGGGTCGGCTCCCCGAGCCGGACGTCGCGTTGACGCTCGCTTATCCGGCGGATCCGTCGTCGTCCGGACGCGAGCTCGCGTTGTCGGCAGCCACGAAGGACGGTGAACGATGCCTCGCCGCGATGATGTCCGTCGACCCGGGACTGCCGCCATAGCCACGATCTCGCTCGAACGCCGCCGGTTGTGCCGATGGCTGATCCTGCCGGCCGCCGGGCTTCTCGCACCCTCCCTCGCGTGGTCGAGCGCGGCGCGCATCGCGTCCGCGCGCATGTGGCCGGCGCAGGAGTACACGCGCGTCGTGCTGGAGGCACCGGAATTCGTCGCGCATCGCGTCGCGACGCTCAAGGATCCGAATCGGGTCGTCCTCGAGCTCGACGGCGTCGGGTTGACGCCCGAGCTCACGCAGCTTCCCACGCGCGTGCAGGCCTCCGACCCGTACATCGCGGCGGTCCGCTTCGGAACCCGCGCGCCCGACACGCTGCGGATCGTGTTCGATCTCAAGAGCGAGACGCGCACCCAGCTCTTCGTGCTGAAGCCGGTCGCCGAGTTCGGTTTCCGCGTGGTCCTCGATCTCTATCCGCTCACGCCGCTCGATCCTCTGATGGCGCTGCTCGAAGAGCGGCGCGAGGCGGCCGGCGCCGAGCCGAAGGGCGGACCTATCGCCGCGGAGCGCCCGTCGGACGGCAAGTCCGAAGTCAGGGTCGAGTCGAGAGCACAGGGCAGGAGAAGGATCACGATCGCGCTCGACCCCGGGCACGGCGGCGAAGACCCGGGCGCCGTCGGGAAGCGCGGCACGTACGAGAAGAACGTCACGCTCGCCATCGGCCGGAAGCTGAAGCGGATCATCGACGCCGAGCCGGGCATGCGCGCGATGCTGACGCGCGACGCCGACTACTACGTGCCGCTCGCGGCGCGCGTGCAGAAGGCGCGCCGCGTCGAGGCCGACCTCTTCGTCTCGATCCACGCCGACGCGTTTCGCGAGCCGCAGGCGCGCGGCTCGTCGGTCTTCGCGCTGTCGGAAAGCGGCGCGACGAGCTCGGCGGCGAGATGGCTCGCGCAGTCGGAGAACGCGGCCGACCTGATCGGCGGCGTGAATCTCGACGGCAAGGATCCCGGTGCTGGCGCGCACGCTGCTCGACCTGTCGCAGACCGCGCAGATCAGCGACAGCCTCAAGGTCGGCCGGCACATGCTGGACAGCATCGGCACGATCAATCGCGCTGCACAAGGGGCGGTCGAGCAGGCGGGATTCGCGGTCCTCAAGGCGCCGGACATTCCGTCGGTCCTGGTCGAGACGGCGTTCATCTCCAATCCCGACGAGGAGCTGAAGCTCAGGAGCGAGCGCCACCAGGCGCAAGTTCGCCGAGTCGATGGGCGACGGCATCCGGCGCTACTTCGCGGCGAATCCGCCGCTCGCGCGTGCCAGGACCGGCACGGGCTAGCCGCCGCGGCGCGCAGGAATCGGCCCGAGCGCGGCAGGCTGAGGTCCTTAGGTAGAATCCGCCGGTGATTCGGTTCTTCGTCACTTTCCTCGCGCTGCAGGTCGTGCTCTTCGGCGCGGAGCTCACGCCGTGGGCGCAGCAGTACTTCGTCGGCCCGTGGACCAGCACGCTGGCGTCGATCAGCGCGTGGCTCGTGACGGTGATCGACCCCGACGTCACGGCGATGGGCAACATGATCCGCAACTCCGCGAACGGCTTCGCGGTATCGATCGAGGCGGGCTGCAACGGCGTCGAGGCGACGATCGTGCTCGTCGCGGCGATCTGCGCGTTTCCCGCGCCCTGGCGCGACAAGCTCGTCGGGCTCGGCGCCGGCATCGTCGCCGTGCAGGGGTTGAACGTCGTGCGCGTCATCAGCCTGTTCTATCTCGGGCAATGGAACATGCAGGTGTTCGAGTGGGCGCACCTCTACGTGTGGCAGGCGCTGATCATGCTCGACGTCCTGGTGGTGTGGCTCGTCTGGGTCCGCCTGCTGCCGCGGGACGGCGGCGCATTCGGCGGTCCCGGCGGCCCGACGGAGCGGCAGCACCTCGCCCGTGTCGGCCTGAGCGGATCCGTTGATCGGCCCATCGCGCGGTCGGCTCGGCGGCTTCATCGCCAAGGTCTTTGCCTGGCTGCCGGTGATGTTCGTCGTGTGGTATTTCGCGGCGCCGCTGCTGATGTGGCCGGCCGTGCTGCTGGTCGACCTCGTCGCGCGATGGGGCTTCTCCGACATCGTGCAGGCCGTCGAGCAGGCGCGCACGGTCGTGACGTTCGCGACGACGATCAAGCCCGGCTCCGCGTCGACGCAAGGCGGGGAGATCACCGTCGACGTCGACCTGCTCCTGTATTCGTTCGGGCTGCCGCTCTACGCGGCGCTGGTGCTCGCCGCGAAGGAGCCTCGGCTGGCCGCGCCTGCTGATCGTCGGGTACGCGGTGCTGATGCCGTTCGTCGCCTGGGGAGTGCTGGCCGATTTCCTGAAGAATGTCGCCATCACGATGGGGCCGCAGATCGCTTCGCAGACGGCATTCGTCGCGTGGCAGCGCGAGGCGATCGCGTTCGCGTATCAGTTCGGCGCGCTGATCCTGCCGACCGTGGTGCCGGCGGTCGCCTGGGTGCTCACCCACCGTGCGTTCCTCGAGCACCTGAACCGCGCGCCGGCGCCGCGGTGAAGGCGGTGGCGTGCGGGGCTGGCCGGCGGCGCGCTCAGCCCGCTGCCGTGCTCGCCGCTTTCCTCTGGCGCTCCCGTTCGCGCAGCACGCGCCGCTGCACCTTGCCGGTGGTGGTCATCGGCAGCGCGTCGATGAACTCGATCTCCTTCGGATACTCGTACGGCGCGAGGTGGCGCCGCACGTGCTGCCGGATGTCGTCCTCGATCGCCGCGGACGGCACCTCGCCCGCCGCCAGCACGATGAACGCCTTCACGACGTTGCCGCGCGTCTCGTCCGGCGACGGGACGACGGCCGCGTTGGCGACCGCCGGGTGCCGTACGAGGCAGTTCTCGATCTCCGACGGTCCGATCCGGTATCCGGCCGCCTTGAACATGTCGTCGGCGCGGCCCTGATACCAGAGATAGCCGTCCCCGTCGCGCCGCGCGAGATCGCCGGTGCGGCACCAGTCGCCGGTGAACTTCTTCGCCGTGCCTTCGGGATTCTTGAAGTAGCCGAGGAAGAAGACGGGATCGGGCTCGCCGGAAGGCGCGATGCGATGGACCGCGACTTCCCCGATCTCGCCGACCGCGACCTCCTGACCGTCGTCGTCGATCGCCGCGATCCGGTGCCCCGGGTACGGGCGTCCCATCGATCCCGGCTTCGCCGGCCAGAGCTCCTGCGAATTGCCGACGATGTAGTTCATCTCGGTCTGCCCGAACATTTCGTTGATCGTGACGCCGAGCGCCTCGCGCGCCCAGTCGAACACCGTGGTGCCGACCGCTTCCCCGGCGCTCATGATCGTGCGCAGATCGACGTCGAAGCGCTCCCTGGGCCGGGGAGACGGCCTTCATCATCATCTTGAGCGCCGTCGGAAACAGAAACGAATTGCGGACCCCGTACTTCGCCATCAGCGCGAGCGCACGCTCGGGATCGAACCGCCCGCGGTAGCCTACGATCGGCTGGCCGAAGTACAGCGCCGGCAACAGCGCGTCCATGAGGCCGCCGGTCCAGGCCCAGTCGGCCGGCGACCAGAAGAGGTCGCCCTCGCGCGGGTAGCCGTCGTGCGAATGGACGAAGCCCGGCAGGTTGCCGAGCAGGCATCGCTGCGGCATCAGCGCGCCCTTGGGCGGGCCCGTGGTTCCGCTCGTGTAGACGAGGAGCGCCGGATCGCCCGCGTGCGTGTCGACCGGCGTGAAGCGCGACGACGCCTTGTTCTGCAGCGATTCGTACGGCGTGATCCACGCCTCGGCCGCCCCGGCGACGCCGATCACGTGCGCAAGGCCCGGGCAGCGGTCGCGAATCGGCGCGAGATTGGGCAGCGACTGCGGATCGACGAAGGCGATCCTCGCCTCGGAATCGTTCAGCCGGTATTCGAGCGCCTCGGGACCGAACAGGAACGACAACGGCACCGCGACGGCGCCGACCTGGTACGTCGCCATGTGCGCGACGACGGTCTCCGGCCGCTGCGGCAGGATGAGCGCGACCTTGTCGCCGCGCCCGATCCCCAATGCCGCCAGGGCATTGGACAGCCGGTTCGCGCGCTGCTGCAGGTCCCAGAACGTGTACGCGAGGCGTCGCTCCGGACTCGTCCTCCCAGTACAGCGCGAACCGCGCGCGATCGCGCGCCCACCGCGCGCAGCACGCGTGACCGATGTTGAATTGCGCCGGGACGTTCCAGCGGTGCGCAGCGACGATCTCGCGATAGCGGTCGACCGCCATCGGGCGTCAGCTCAGCCGGCCGTGCCGGCGCCTGCGGCGTCGGATTCGGGCGCCACCGGGTCGATGACCGTCCAGACCCAGTCGGCATGCTGTTCGAGCAGGCGGCCGTGGCGGATCGAGCGCGAGGACTTGCCGGTGCGCAGCGTGTAGCGCCTGCGAGGCATGGAACTCGACGGCGGGCACGATCAGCGACTGCACAGGCGGCTCGTCGGGCCGCCGATTGAAGGAGAGGTAGATGCCGTGGAACTGGCGGCCGGCAAGCGACGTCGTGCTGGCCGTTGATCGAGTAGTCGGTGTCGCGGGCCTTGCGCTGCTCCGAGAGCTCGGCGCTCGCGATCGTGTTCGCGATCAGCTGCAGCCCGATCTCGGCGTCATGCGCGGAGAGCCTTCGCATCCGGCGGATGATGCCCATCACCCACGCCTCCTCGCCTCGGCGGCGGATGGCGACGAGCATGTTGAGCGTGAGCTCGGTCGCGTCCTTCATCGGCGCGAGCAGGCGGAATCCGGACGCGCTGATGTCCTTGATCTCCCACGGGCCGCCGGGGCTTGCGAACGGCGAGACGCGACCCGACCCGAACTCGCGCCGGAGCTCGGACTCGGTGCGCGAGCGGCCGAAGACCGCGAGCTCCATCGTGTTGCCGAAATTGCGGTCCGAGTTGGCGTCGAGCCTCGACAATGCCATGTCCGAGCGCACGAACGCCGCGATGTTGGCGAACCCGACGACGGAGTCCACGGCGCCGCTCGCGGGCTTGCGCTCGCCGTGGCGGGCGAGCGGCCGGAACTCGGGGTCGATGCGGCTTTCGAGCTTGACGAAGAGCGCCAGCTGTTCGCGGTGCGCGGACTTCTTGCTCGTGCGGGGCTCGCTTCGCACCGCCTCCTCCAGCACGACCCGGTTCTGCCGCATCAGCGCGTGCAAGGGCCGCAGGTCGACGAACAGCACGCGGCCTTCGAGCGGCGCCAGCGAACGGCGTTGCAATCCCGCGCTGCCGGCGAGATCCACGTAGAACGACGTGGCCGACCCGGGCTTCAGCGTGAGCCGCAGCGGCTGGCACCATTCCTCGAGCTGCGCCGGCGACCCACTCGATCTGCCTTGGCGAGAGGTTGCCGGGGTCGGCGAGCTTCAGCACCAGGACCATCAGGAACTGGCGCTCGATCGTCGTCGGGCCGCCCATCGCGTCGAGCCGCAGCGGGTCGCGCTCGATGCGCAACGCGCAGGCGCGCGTGAACGGCGTGAATAGCTCGGTCCACTTCGCCGCGGACCAGCGCTCGCACCGATAGAGCTTGAGCTTGGCATCGCGGCCGAGATGGACGATCTGGCGCGCGATGAGCAGCGGCAGCACGCGTCTGCCATTTGCTCCGGGGCACGGGATCGGATATCTCGCGGGCGAACGCCGCGTAGCACTCGACGAAAGCCGTGCGAGAGCTCCTGCAGCGCATGCCAGAGCTGGTCCTCGATCTTGGGCGAGCGGCTCGCGTGCTCGACGTACTGCGTCGTCAGGTTGCGCACGAGCCCGTTGACGTGGGTGTCGACGACGAACACGGCCTCGAGCACCGGCTGGCGTGCGGCGCGCCGTGCGCGCGGCGAGCTTGTGCAGCTCGGCGACGATGCTGCGCTGCGCGACCAGCGGATCATTGCCGGGCAGCGACGCGACCCAACGCTCGGCGGACCGGATGTCGCCGAGGGGCCCTGACGATGACTTTCGGAAGTTGAGCATCGACCGGTTGAAGCGTCTTGTTCGTCCTGCCATGGTGCGCAAGAAGTGAGCCGCACGCGGTCGCCCCCGTCTGTAGTGCACCGCGGGCTGCCCACCCGCGCGGCCCCGCCGCAGCGGCCCGCCGAAGGTGTCCGCGGGTCGTCACGGCGAATCTCCCGGGCGATCCCCGGGCAGATGATCGCTGAAAGCGGGCGGCCGGGCAATACCGGGAACCCTTCTCTGGCACGCATCGTGCATGGTACTGCCCGTGAACCACAGCATGTCGGATGGCAGGGTAAATGCTCCGAACATGCCGAGGTAAGCGGCCAAACAACTTGAAAGTGGTTATTCAAGCACTTGTGCAGCACAGACCGCGCCACCCAGGTGACGCAAAACGCTAGGGAACGACGACGATGGGCATCCTGATTACCGCGCCTGCTCGCCGGCGCGAGCCGCCGGTGGAAATGGCCGAAGTTTCCGTGGCCACGGGCGATGCGCGCAATTCGCTGCACATCCGGGAGGTCGTCCGGATCACTGGCCTGCGCCGCGAACAACTCTACATGTGGCAGCGCCGGTACAAGTTTCCGGCGCCGCTGCGCGATGGCTTCGGCGACCGCGTGTATCCGCCGGATCAGGTCGCGCGACTGAAGCTCATCAAGCAGCTCCTTTCCGAGGGCTGGCGGGCGGGAGCCGTCGTGCCGCTGACCGAGTCGGTGCTGCAATCGATGCTGGGCCTCACGGTCGAGGACCCCGCGCCGCTGCCGGGCGAAATCGAGACTGCGGTCAAGCTCCTCGCTCAGCACCGCGTGGGCGAGCTGCAGCAGCACCTTTCGAAATTGCTGGCGGGGCAGGGGATGCGCAAGTTCCTCGAGACCACGCTCATTCCGCTCAACGAAGCCGTGCACGAGCGGGTCGTGCGCGGCGAAATGGAGAACTTCCAGGAGCTGCGTTTCGGCGATCTCGTCCAGCGTCTGCTCCGCGACGTGACCCGGCTGGTGCGTCCGCAGCGCGAGGCTCAGCATGTGCTGCTCGCCACGCCGCCGAACGATCCGAACCAGCTCGGCCTCGCCATCCTCGAATTGCTGCTGTTCACCGAAGGCGTGAATTGCCTGACGCTCGGCGCCGGCGTTCCCGCGCAGGAAATCGCCGGTGCGGCCGCGGCCTACAAGACGAGCCTCGTCGTCCTGCTGTTCGATCGCGGCATTTCCGGCAAGATCGCCGGCCAGGAAATCCGCGCGTTGCGCGCCGAATTGCCGCCGGAATTCCCGCTCGTCGTCAGCGGGCGCGCGGTGAACCTGCTCGCGAAGCCGATCGCCGACGTGCAGACTGCCGCGGACTTCAGCTCGATCATGTCGATGATGCGCGACCTCGGCGTCACGCCTGCTCCTGTGCCGCCGACGGTCCAGCCGGTTCAGCCGCCCCCCGTCACGATGCTGGCCGGCTGACGCCGGGTCAGTTCGACTCCATGGCTGCCCGCATCCAGGCCGCGGTGGCCGCGGCCTCCGCATAACCTTCGCTTTCGAGGCCCGCCGCGACGCGGCGCTGGTCGTCGCGCGAACGGTTCTGCGACAGTTTGAGCTTCGCGTCGATCCGCCTCACCCGGATGCGGAATCCGACGATCGCACCGACCATCGCCTGCAGCCTTGCGGCATCGAGACCCAGCTGCCAGGGTGCGGCACGGCCGGACTCGAAACGCTGGATCATGAGATCGAGGACGGCGCGCGTTTCGGCCGCATCCTGCGCGAGCTCGAGCGCGCCGTGCGCGTGGACGACGGCATAGTTCCACGTCGGCACCGCGCCCCTGGGATCGGCGTACCACGACGGCGTCACGTACGCGTGCGGCCCGTGAAAGATCGCTATCGACTCGACGTTCGTGGCGCCGCGCGCATGCGGATTGGCGCGGGCGAAGTGTCCGACAAGCGTGCCGTGCGGCTCGCGGTCCGCGACATGGAGCAGCGGCAGGTGGGTGACGAGGGGCTCGGCGGCGCCGGGCGTCACCAGCGTCGCGAACGGATGATCGTGCATCAGTCGCGCGATCGTTGCGCGCTCGCGGGCCGCGAAATGGTCGGGAATGTAGACGCTCATGAATCGGCTCCAATGACCCGTCACTCGCGCGCAGGGCGCGCGGCGGCGGGAGGCGCGCCGGCCGGTTCGTCGCGCGAGAACAGGGCGAGCGCATCGGCGGCGACGAAACTGTAGCGGCGATTGCAGAACTCGCAGGTCACGCCGACCATCCCCTGCTCCGCGAGAATGCTTTCTATCTCGGAGCGGCCGAGCATCCTGAGCGCGTTGCCCACGCGCTCGCTCGAGCAATCGCAACGGAAGCGCGCGGCGCGCGGAGTGTTCACGCGGAGGTCGTCGTCGGGAAACCGTGCCGCGAGCAGCGCCTCGGCGCTTTCCGCCCCGAGAAGATCGGGCGCGGGAGAAGCGCCGGCGGTCACCACGCGCCGCCAGGTGGCGTCGTCCTCGGCGCCGGCGCTCGGCATCCGTTGCAACAGCAGCCCGCGCACACGCGTCCCGTCGGTCGCGAGCGCCAGGCGGCTGTCGATCTGCTCCGACGTCGTGAGGTAATGCTCGATCAGCGAGCCGATCGAGGCAGCCTCGAGCGCGACGATCCCCTGATAGACCGGGCCGCCGTCCTTGGGGTCGAGCATGATCGCGAGCCGGCTCGTCGCCGGATCGCCGGCGAGCGCAAAGAGCGGCGCATCCGCGGGCAGCACGGCGGTGTCGCGCCATTGTGCCGTCGCCCGGAGGCCGAGGTCGGCCGTGCACTCGACCACCAGCAGGCCGACCGGCCCCTTGCCCTGGAGCTGGACGATGAGCGCGCCCTTGAAGCTCAGCGTCGAGGCCAGGAGGGCCGCGGCGCCGAGAAGCTCGGCGAGCACCCGCCGCAGCGCGGGCGGATACGGGTGCTGATCGAGGATCTCCCGGCAGCAGTCGTCGAGGCTGACGAGCGCACCGCGCACCGCCGCGCGTTCGAACAGGAAGCGCGTGACACTGTCGGCAAAGCGCGTCGCTGCGGCCACGATCAATCGTTCATCTTCAGCGCTTGAGCGGAACCGTGTAGAGGGTCATCGGGAGGCCGGAATTGCGGTCGAACGTCGCGCCCGCCGCGATGCCCACCCGCGCGATCGCGGCCGCGGTGCGAAGCTTGGGATACTCCGCGAACATCGCCCCGAGCGCGAACTCGCGTCCGGAGCCGACCGCCCAATACCGGCTGTACTCGAAGACCTCGCGCATCGAGTAGACGCCGAAGATGCCGTGCTCGTTCGCGACGAGCGCCGTGACCTGCGTGGACTCGTACGGATCGTCTTCCTCCTCCTTGGGATTGAGGAAGTGCTGCTCCTTCAGGATCGGATGCAGCTTCCGGAACGTCTCGAAGATCGCGGCCTTGTTCGAGAAGTCGAGATCGCCGTGCGAAGCGAGGATGTTTTCGAACACGAGCTGGTGCGCGGCGCTGCCGCAAAGGCCGATGTGCGTGCCCTTGTAATGCAGGATCTTCTCGGGCGTCCGGTCGAATTCGGCGGAGAGTCGGGTGTCGCCGAACGTGGTGAGGGAGTCGGCGGCAATCGTGATTTCGTCGTTCTTGCGAACGGCAACGAGCGTGGTCATGGGCGTTCCGGGCTGTCTGGCGGCGGCATGGCAACACCGGGAATCGACGTGCCGCCGCGGGAAAACTGACAATTATACCTTTACGCGGCCACGCTCCCGGGCCTAAGAGCTTGTCCGTCAATAAATCACGTGTGCGAACGCGGCAGGTTGGGCCGAGTGCGCGAAGCGAGGTGCCGCCTTGGGTGGCCCCCAAGGCAAACCGAGCGACAATGCAATCGGCCCAAGCTGCCCGTTCCCGAAGGGTTTGACCAAAATGCGCGGTCTCCTTTGTCGGCCGGCTCGCCCGTGGGACCCGCCACGCGCTTCGCCGTCCTTCGCGGATCGCATCGCATTTTGGTCAAACGCATCACGCGATTTATTAACGGACAAGCTCTAAGCCGGCGCAGCGAGCATGGCGGTGGGCGGCAGTCGCGCGGCGTTCCAGTGGACGATGGCCCAGGACCAGAAGGCCTCGACCGAATGCGGCGTATCCTCGCCTTCCGGCACCGGCTGCCCAAGGAAATTCCAGGCGGCGAGAAGCGCGGGCAGCGGGTCAGGCGGCAGCGGCGCGGCGCCGGTCTGCTTGGAGAGCTTTTCGCCGGCCGCGTTGAGCGCGATCGGCACGTGCAGGTAGGCCGGCGGCGGGTATCCCAGCCGCAGCGAGAGGAAGATCTGCCGCGGCGTGGAGGCGAGGAGGTCGGCGCCCCGGACGACGTGCGTGACGCCTTGCAGCGCGTCGTCGACGACGACCGCGAGCTGGTAGGCGTAGAGGCCGTCGGCGCGGCGCACGACGAAATCGCCGACCTCCTGCGCCAGGTCCTGTGCCTGTGCGCCTTGCAGGCGGTCGCGGAACTCGACGCGAGCGCCGTCGACACGCACGCGCACGGCGCGCTGCGCGCGATTCCGCCGGCTCGCCGGGATGCCGTCGCGGCACGTGCCGGGGTAGACGTGCTCGCCGCCTGGCCCGACGGCGGCCGCTTCGAGCTCGCGCCGCGAGCACGCGCACTCGTAGACGCCCGCGCTCGCGCGGAGTCGATCGACTGCGTCCGCGTAGATCGCCGAGCGCTCAGACTGTCGCACGACGGCGCCATCCCAGGCAAAGCCGTAGCGCTCGAGGGTCGCCAGGATCGTCGCCTCGGCCCCCGGCCGCGTGCGCGGCACGTCGACGTCTTCGATGCGCACCAGCCAATGGCCGCCTGCGGCGCGCGCGTCGCAATAGCTCGCGAGCGCGGCGACGAGCGATCCGAAGTGCAGCGGTCCGGTGGGCGAGGGTGCGTAGCGGCCGCGATACCGCGGCCGAGGCGAGCCGGCGCCCGCGCTCACCGCACGAGGACGGAGGTCGGCAAGGCCCCGATCTTGGGTGTCGTCGAGGACGCGTACAGCCAGTTGCGGTTCATCGTCGCCAGCACCGCCGTCGGATATTCGGGCCGCCCGAGGCTGCCGTTGTAGCGTCCGAGCGCGCGATAGAGATCGCCGTTCTCGGCGTCGAGATAATGGCGGAGGATCACGCAGCCGTAGCGCAGGTTCGTGCGCAGGTGGAAGAGGTTGTGCTCGGAGTTGCCGATGAGCTTCGTCCAGAACGGCATCACCTGCATGTAGCCGCGCGCGTCGGCGGAGGAGATCGCGTACTTGCGGAAGTTGCTCTCGTGCTGGATGACGCCCAGCACGAGCTGCGGATCGAGACCGGCGCGCGTGGCTTCGTAATGGACGGTGGCGATGAATTCGTCGCGCGTCCTGGCATCCGCCATTTTCGGCGCGAGCCGCCGTGACATTTCCTCGAACCAGGAGCGCATCCCGGATTTGGCGGCGTAGTCGGCCGGCACGGGGTTGTCGGCGATCGCGCGCTGCAGTCCCGCGACGACCGACGGTGCGAGCTGCTCTTCCACCTGCGCGCCTGCGAGCGCCGGCGCCGGTGCGAGCGCCAGCGCCGCGGCGGCGAGCACGGCGGCAATGGCGTTGCGAAGGGTGCCGATGGCGGTCATTCCTGTCCGAGCTTCCCTTGCACGAAGGCCACGATGTCGGCCACCGGGACCGGCGTCGCGGCCGCGTCGCGCCGTCCCTGGTACTCGATTCTGCCTTCCTTGAGGCCCCGATCGCCGATCGTGATGCGGTGAGGCACCCCGATCAGCTCGAGATCAGCAAACATCACGCCAGGACGCTCGCCCCGATCGTCGAGCAGCACGTCCACCCCGGCGGCCGTCAGCGTGTCGTGCAGCGAGTCCGCCAGCGCCTTGACGGCCTCGTTGCGGTCGTAGCCCACCGGGGCGATCGCGACGGTGAAGGGGGCGAGCGGCTCCGGCCAGACGATCCCTTTGGCGTCGTGGTTCTGCTCGATGGCCGCCGCGACGACCCGAGTGATCCCGATACCGTAACACCCCATCTCCATGACCCGCGATTGACCGCCCGCGTCGAGATAAGTTGCGTCCATGGCCTTGGAGTAGACGTCCCCCAGCGCGAAGACGTGGCCGACCTCGATGCCCCGCAGGATCTCGAGCGTGCCCTTCCCGTCGGGCGAGGGATCGCCGGCCACCACGTTGCGGAGGTCGGCCACCCGGTCGGGCTCGCGGCAATCGCGGCCGAAGTTGACCCCGCGCAGGTGGAAATCGGGCTCGTTGGCGCCGCAGACGAAATCCGACATGACGTTCACCGTCCGGTCGACGATGAGCGTCAGGTCCTTCGGGATCCCGACGGGGCCGAGGTAGCCGGGATTGCAGCCGGTAACCGCGACGATCTCCGCCTCGGAAGCCCAGCGGAACTTCTCGAGCCCCGGAATCTTGCTCACCTTGAACTCGTTCAGTGCATGGTCGCCGCGGATCAGCAGCATGTAGACGCGCGCCGGCTGACCCTCGATGTCGGCGGCCAGCATGATGCACTTGACGGTGCGCGAGAGCGGCATCACGAGCAGCGCCGCGACGTCTTCGCACGTCGCCCTGCCCGGCGTGGCGACCTTCTCCATCGGCTCGGCGGGCGCAGGTCGCGACGGCGCGAGGGCGAGCGCCTCGGCGAGCTCGACGTTCGCGGCGTAGTCGGACGCGGGGCACCATGCGATCGCGTCCTCGCCCGAATCGGCGAGCACCTGGAACTCATGCGATGCGCTGCCGCCGATCTGGCCCGTGTCGGCCGCGACCGCGCGAAACCTGAGCCCCATCCGGCCGAAGATCCGGGCGTACGCGTCGTACATCGCCTGGTACGACTTCAGCATCGCGGCCTTGTCGACGTCGAACGAATACGCGTCCTTCATCACGAACTCGCGCGAGCGCATGACGCCGAAGCGAGGCCGCACC
Organism: uncultured beta proteobacterium; assembly: GCA_963724545.1. Taxonomy (GTDB): domain Bacteria; phylum Pseudomonadota; class Gammaproteobacteria; order Burkholderiales; family Casimicrobiaceae; genus CAIWHR01. The sequence goes on along the minus strand of CAVRVC010000019.1, from coordinate 39,100 downwards.
TCGTCGCGAAACTTGGTCTGGATGTGATACAGGTTGAGCGGCAGCTGCTTGTAGCTCTTGAGCTCTTTCCGCGCGATGTCGGTGATGACCTCCTCGGAGGTCGGCTGCACGACGAAGTCGCGCTCGTGCCGGTCCTTGAGCCGCAGGAGTTCGGGTCCGTACTTCGCCCAGCGCCCCGTTTCCTGCCACATCTCCGCCGGCTGCACGACCGGCATCAGGAGCTCGATCGCCCCGGAGCGGTTCATCTCCTCGCGCACGATGGCCTCGACCTTGCGCATCACGCGAAGGCCGAGCGGCATCCACGTGTAGATGCCGGCGGCGAGCCGCTTGATCATGCCCGCGCGCAGCATGAGACGGTGGCTCACGAGCTCCGCCTCGGCGGGAGCCTCCTTCAGCGTGGGGAGCAGGAATCGCGATACGCGCATGTTGCCGATCGACAGGGCAAAGTGCGCATTTTACCCGAGTGGCCCGGCGGCTCCGCGGGCGCCCTGGCATCCCCCATGGGGCGCCCCGCAGCCGACCTTGGGCCCCTTCCGGATTGCCGGGCGGACGGCGGTCGGCGCCGCCTGCCCGTTGGGCCTAGCGGACGACGATCACCGGCAGCTTGCTGTGGGTCAGGACTTTCTGGGTTTCGCTACCGAGCAGCACCGCCGAGATGCCGCGCCGCCCGTGCGAGGCCATGACGATCGCATCGGACTTGTTCTTCTTCGCCGCGGCCAGGATCGCTTCCCATGGCGCGGCGGCGATCGCATACGCCGTCTTGCAGGCGACGCCGGCGGCTTCCGCCTTCGTCGCGGCGGCGCCGAGGATCTTCTGCGCGTCCTCCGCGGCGAGCTTCGCGTATTCCTTGCGCGACACCGGCTCGTAGACGACGCCGTCGGCATAGGCCGGCATCGGGTAATCGGGAGCGGCGTAGAACGCCGTCAGGCTCGCACCGACTGCCTGCGCGAGGCCGATCGCGTGCGCCACCGCCTTGTCCGAGAGCTTCGAGCCGTCCGTCGCCACCAGCAGGGTCTTGTACATATCTACTCCTCGATTGATTTGTGTACCAACGCCATTATCCGCGATCGCCGGGCGCAGGAGCGTTGACCGGCGTCAATCCGGCGACCCGCTCGGCAAAGTGCTATTCTCGACGCAACCTCCGAGCGGCTCAACCCGGGACACCGCGCCCCGTGAATTCGCAACCGCATCGCAAGCGATCCGTGTGGGTCGGGATCCCCCGGCCGCGGACGTGGGTCGCGTGGTGCGCGTTGATCGCGCTCATTTGGTCGTCGGCCGGGATCCTGCCATCGGTCGCGTTCCAGGTCGCATCGAGTCCGCACGCCGGGGTACATCGGAACGACGGCGGCCACGCGGAGGTCGGCGTCGCGGCGCACGATCATCGCGCCCATGCGTCGGGCAACGACGCGCAACACAAGCCGAGCGATTTCTCGGACATTCCGGGAAGCCCGACCCATCCGCCCGACCACGACTGCGTCCAGTGCCAGGTGCTCACACACTTGTCGCGCTGCATCTTCGAAACGGTCTGCGCGCCGAGCCTCGATGTCGTCCCCGGCCGACCCGTCCGGCCGAATGTCGCCGTTGTGCCCCGCGCTGCGTACGACGTCGCCGAAATTCCTCCCGCCCGGGGCCCGCCTCTCCGCAGCGCCTGACGCCGTTCCATCCGACGGTCTGACGCGCCGTGTGCGCTCGGGTTGCCGCTCCGCAATGGAGGAGTGGCAAGTCGGTCGCACTCGCGACGCCTCTCACGCCGTCCCGCGCGATCTTCTGTGGAGGATTTCCCAATGGCTTCCCAACGGTCCGCCGCGCCGCCGGCGCACGTGCCTGTCGCATTGTTCATCGCCTGTGTCGGTGTGGCCCTCCCGAGGAGCGTCGCTGCGCACGGCCTGGTCGGCAAAAGGTTCTTTCCGGCCACGCTCACGACCGAAGACCCGTTCGTCGCGGACGAGCTGTCGTTGCCGACGGTGTCCGGGCGGAAAATGCCCGCAAGTGGCGACGAGCCGGCGGCGCGCGAGACGGCGTTCTCCGCCGACATCACGAAGCGCGTGACCGAGAATTTCGGCATCGGCTTCGGCGCGAGCTACCTCCAGGTGCAGCCGGAGGGAGGTGCGACCGAGCGCGGCTTCGACAACCTCGAGCTCGGTTTCAAGTATCAACTCTACCAGGATGCCGAGCGCGAATCGATCCTGTCCGTGGGGGTCGACTGGGACATCGGAGGCAGCGGCTCGAAGCGCGTCGGCGCCGAGCCCTTCAGCACGTTCACGCCGGCACTGTTCTTCGGCAAGGGCTTCGGCGACCTTCCGCAGGAAGCGCGATACCTGCGCCCGCTGGCGCTTACCGGGCAGCTCGGCATCGGGCTTCCGACGCGTTCGAGCACGACCACCGTCGGTAGCGACGGCGAGACCTCGGTCGAGCGCAATCCGCACGTCCTGCAGTGGGGCGCGGCAGTCGAATACAGCTTCCCGTATCTGCAGTCTTACGTGCAGGATGTCGGGCTTGCCGCGCCGTTCAACCGGATGATTCCGGTGGTCGAATTCGCGATGTCGACGGCGCTCGACCGCGGCGCGAGCGGGACCACGGGCACGATCAATCCGGGGGTCATCTGGGCCGGCACGTATTTCCAGCTCGCAGCGGAAGCCCAGATTCCGATCAACAAGGCGAGCGGCCGGCATGCGGGATGGATCGTGCAGCTTCATTTCTACCTCGACGACCTGTTCCCGAATTCGCTGGGCCGTCCGATCTTCCGGCAATGAGATGAAGCGATTCCTCGGGACATTGGCGATCATGGCGATCGCGGCGGCGCCCGTGGCGCCGCCGGCGCGGGCGCACGCGTTCCTCGACCGGGCCGTGCCGGCCGTCGGGAGCGTCGTTCACTCGCCGCCGACCGAAATCCGGCTCTGGTTCACGCAAAAGCTAGAGCCCGCGTTTTCGAGCGTGCGCGTGCTCGATCGCAACGGCAGCCCGGTCGATCGCGCGGATGCGCGGGTCGACGCCTCGGATGCGGCACTCCTCCGCGTGTCCCTGCCGGCGCTCGCGCCCGGCTCCTATCGCGTGACGTGGCGCGTCCTTTCGATCGACTCGCACGTTACCGAGGGCGACTTCACATTCGATGTCGCGCCGTAGACGTTTCCGGGTACGCACGGCGGGATCTTGCCGATGAACGCGCTCTTCGCAACGATCCGCGCGGTTCACTATGCGTCGGCCATGCTGCTGATGGGCGAGCTGATTTTCGCCCTGTTGCTCGCGGGTCCGGTGTTGCGTGGCGCGCAGGCAATCGACGGCGCCGACCCCGGTTCCGGCGAAGGCGATCGCGAGCGCCGCCGGCTGCTCCGGATCGTCCGCTGGAGCGTTGTCGCGTGCCTCGCATCCGCTGCGGCGTGGCTGGCCATGACGGCAGTGATCATGAGCGGACTTCCGATCCGGGCGGCACTCGGCCGCGACAATCTGGGGCAGGTCCTTGGCAGCACGATGTTCGGCCGCGTCTTCATTCTGCGGCTCGGCATTCTCGGCGTGCTTTGGGCGATGCTGCCGGCGTTCGCACGAGCGTCGTGCGAAACGCTGCGCACGCGACTTGCAGCCGCCATGCTCGGGCTCGCCGTCGCGTACCTCGCCGGGCTCGCATGGTCGGGCCACGCGGCTGCCGCGGCCGACGGGCCGATGCGCGATGCGGCCGTTGCCTCGGACGTCGTGCACCTCCTCGCGGGTGGCGCGTGGCTCGGCGCGCTGCCTGCTTTGGTGCTGGTTCTCGGCCGTGCGCGGGCCCCGACGGTGGTCGCCGAGATCGTGCGACGCTTTTCGGCGCTCGGCATGCTTTGTGTCGCGCTCGTCGCCGCGAGCGGACTCGCCAATGCGTGGAACCTGGTGGGCAGCGTCCCGGGGTTGGTCGGTACCGGCTACGGTCAACTCCTTCTCTGCAAGATCGCGCTCTTCGGCGCGATGCTCGTGCTGGCGGCGGCGAATCGATGGCATCATGCCCCGCGTCTCCCGGCAGGGGAACGGGACGGGCTCGGCAGGCTGCGGCGCAACGCGATCCTGGAAATTGCCGCGGGCGGCGGAGTCGTGATGCTCGTTGGCTTCCTCGGGGTCACCGTTCCGGCCGCGCATCAATCCCCCCTCTGGCCTTTCGATCGCACGCTAAGTCTCGCACCCGTCGCGCGGTCGCTGCCGTTGCAGATGACGGCAGTGGCCGCCGGGATCGTCGCGTGTGTCGGCGCCGCCGCGCTGTTCGCGGGGTTCATCCGCCGCCGTGCGCGCCTGTGGCTCCCGGGGCTCGCGGGTGTGCTCGCGCCCGCGGCCGTGCTTGCCGCGCTGCTCGCCGTGCCGGCGCATCCCACCACCTATGCAATCTCGCCGGTCGGCTTCACGACGGCAGCCATCGATCGCGGTGCCTCGCTCTACGCGTCGAATTGCGCTGCTTGCCATGGACCTTCGGGCCGCGGCGACGGTGCCGCCGGACGTGCGCTGCCGATCCCCCCGGCGGATTTGACCGAGCACGCATCCCGGCACGCCGCAGGCGATCTCTTCTGGTGGATCGCCCACGGCATTCCAGGCACGCCGATGCCGGCCTTCACGCCAGTCCTGGGGGAGTCCGCGATCTGGAGCGTGATCCAGTTTCTGCAGGCCCTCGCCTATGCGCGTGAGGCGCCAGCGCTGGCGCAGGAAGTGCAACCGCTGCCTCCGATCGCGGCGCCGGATTTCACCTTCGAGCTGCCGGGACGAGCGCAGGAATCGCTGTGGGACCTGCTCGGGTCAGGCGCGGTCCTCCTCGTGCTCTATACGCTTCCAGAGTCGCTGCCGCGCCTGTCCGAGCTTGGGCTTGCCGAGCCGGCCTATTCGAGCATGCACGCGCGGATCGTCGCACTGCCGTTGCGCGGAGCGCCGCTCGCTGCCGATGCGGGACCGGTGGCGAACGCCGGAGCGTTCGCCGCACGTGCAGGCGCGAGCGTCGCGGCGGTCTACACAATGTTCGCGCGTGCGCAGGCAAACCCGCCCGATCACGTCGAGTTACTGATCGACCGGGCGGGCGACCTCCGCTTTCGCTGGAGCGGCGTCGCAGCAGTGCGAGAGAAGGGAGGTAGCGGGGCGCTCGAGCGAATCGAGGCCCTCAATCACGACGTGCCGCGACCGTCGCGGCCGGCGACGCATCCGCACTGACCTCTTTGCGGACTTTCCACACTTCCTCCGAGGGCCAGCGGCGCGCCCAGTCGTGCGTCACGAAGGGGTAACGGGTGGTCGCGTTGTCGGGGGGCCGCACCTCGATCAAGGCCTCGACGTCGAACCGCGATCCGCGCAACAGACGTATCCATTCCGCATGCGAAGGATGGAACTCGACGCCGGAGTCGCCGGGGAATTCGAGGCGACACAACCCGAAGGCCGCGCGTCGCAGGCGATCCGTCGCGGCAATCCCGTCCTCGTCCGGCGTGCAGAGCGCCATCAGGTACGAGTTGACGAGAAACACGAGCCGGCCGCCAGGACGCAGCAGCCGCGCGGCCTCGGGCACCCACCGCGCGGGATCGGCCCACAGGCATGCGCCGTACTCGGAGATCGCGAAGTCGAACGACGCGTCGGGCAGCGGAACGGATTCGGCATTGCCATGGAGCAGCGGGAACGCGAGCCCGTGCCGCTCCTGCATCCGGCGCGCCGTCGCGAGCTGCGCCTCGGAGTTGTCGATGCCGACGACCCGCGCGCCGCGGCGCGCCATCCACGCCGAGACGTACGCGGTGCCGCAGCCCAGCTCGATCGCGTCCTTGCCGGCGAGATCGTCCGGCAGCAGCGCGAGCTCGGACTCCGGCACGCCCCAGATGCCCCAGGTCGGTTGAGTCCGCTCCCACGCGGCTTCTCCGGGCCCAGCGTAGTCCTGCGCCCAGGCGTCCCACGCGGCGCGGTTGCGACGAACGTGCTCGGGCAGAGTCAAGGGGGATTCGTCCGGACAACGGACGCAAACTTTACACCAGGTGCCAACAAAGCTTATCTTGGCGGGCCGCGCGGGCATCCGGAGTCGCGTCGCCATGCCGCGCGAATGGCGACTCGCCGCACCGCTTTCGCATGACGAGCCACCGGAAAACGACAACATGACCGAGCCCAAGGCAAGCCAGCCCGCCGCACCAGGCGCATCGAAGGAGCCCAAGGAACCGCAGGAGCGGATCGTCACCACCGAGCACAGCGTCGTCATCGGCGGCAAGAAGCTCGAATACACCGCTACCTGCGGCACGGTGGTGCTGCGCGAGTACGGCGAACGGGACGGCGAGGGCGAGGGCAAGCGGCAGGACGACAAGCCGCGCGCGACGCTCTTCTTCACCGCCTACACGCGGAAGGGCGTGCGAAATCCGGAGCGCCGCCCCGTGATCTTCAGTTTCAACGGCGGCCCGGGATCGAGCAGCGTGTGGCTCCACCTCGGCATTCTCGGACCGCACCGCGTGGCGACGGACGAGATGGGCAACTCGCTGCCGCCGCCGTATGCGCTCGTCGCCAACGAGCACACGCTGCTGCCCGAAAGCGACCTCGTGTTCATCGATCCGGTCGGCACCGGTCACTCGCGGATGGTCGAAGGTGAGAAGGTGGCGGAGTTCCACGACTATCAGCGCGACCTCGATGCCGTCGGCGAGTTCATCCGCCTCTATCTCGCGCGCTACGGCCGGTGGGGAAGCCCCAAGTATCTGATCGGCGAAAGCTACGGCACCACGCGCGCGGCCGGCCTGTCGCGTCACCTGCAGGACAAGCACGACATCTATCTCAACGGCGTGATGCTGGTCTCGCTCGCCGTGGACCTGCAGACGCTCTGTTTCGACAACGGCAACGAGCTGCCGTACCCGCTGTTCCTGCCTTCGTACGCGGCCGCGGCCTGGTATCACAAGGCGCTCGCGCCGGATCTCCAGAAGAAGTCGCTGCGAGAGGTGATCGGCGAGGCGGAGGCTTTCGCGAACGGCGAATACAGCGTCGCGTTGATGATGGGATCGCGTCTTCCCGCGAAGGAGCGCGGGCACATCGCGCGGCAGGTGGCGCGCCTCTCCGGGCTGTCGACCGAATTCGTGCTGCGCTGCGACCTTCGCCCGAACGAGTTTCGCTTCTTCAAGGAGCTCCTGCGCGATCGCGGCCAGACGGTCGGGCGTCTCGACTCGCGCTTTCTCGGGCTCGACCGCGACGATGCGGGCGAGAAGCCGGACGAGGATCCGGCGATGAGCAACCTGATCGGTGCTTTTGCGGCCGGCATCAACCGGTTGCTCAAGGACGAGCTCAAGTTCGAAACCGACGCGCCGTACGTCGTGCACGCGCCGCTCTGGCAGAAGTGGAGTTGGAAGGATTTCGCGAACCGGTACGTGAACGTCGGGGAAACGCTGCGCCGCGCGATGCACGCGAATCCGCACATGCGCGTGTATGTCGCGAGCGGCTACTACGACCTCGGCACGCCGCACGCCGCGGGCGATTACACGATGAGCCACCTCGGGCTGCGCGACAGCCTGCAGAAGAACGTGAGCATCAGCTACTTCGAGGCGGGACATATGATGTACATCCACCAGGGGTCGCGGGCGCGGATGGCCAAGGAGCTGAAGGCGTTCGTCACCGCCGATTGAACGGCATCGCGAGGAGACTGCATATGCATACGCAGCACCACGCTCTGGCGCGCGTCGCTCTTGCGCTCGGCGCCGGCGTCGCCCTCGCGGCATCGACGCCGGCCGCGGCCCAGGGCCACGACGAACAGTGGGACATCGTCTCGAAGATGGAGATGCCCGGCATGGGCATGTCGATGCCCGCGCAGAACATCCGCATCTGCGCGGCCAAGAATGCGAAGGACGAGGAGTACATCCCCAGGCAGAACAGCAACTGCCGGGTGACGGACAGCAAGCGCACGGGCAGCAAGTTCACGTACAGGATGGAATGCACGGGCAGCGATGCCGCGACGATGGATGGTGAAGTCGTGTTCGGCACCGGCGCCTACGAGGGCAAGATGCGGATGACGATGGCGGGCTCCAGCCAGGCGATGCAGATGACCTACTCGGGCAAGCGCACCGGAAGCTGCACGGCGACGACCAAGTAGGCAGGAAGATCAATGCCCCCTCCCCGGGGGAGGCGGTCAGCCGGCGACGGTGACGCGGTTGCGTCCGTTCTGCTTGGACGCGTAACCCGCCTTGTCGGCATTCTTGAGCAGCGCCACCGGCGATTCGACCGCCGCGGAGAGCTCCGCGACCCCCATGCTGCAGGTGACGGGCAGGCGCCTGTCCTCGTAGACGAACGCGTGCGCCTCGACCGCGGCGCGAATGCGTTCGGCAAGCAGTGCGGCATTCGCACCGTCGCGGTTCGCGAGCAGGATGGCGAACTCTTCTCCGCCGTATCGCGCGAAAATGTCCCTCGGCCCCAGAAAGTCGGCGCGAACCATCCGGGCAATCTCCTTCAGCACGTGGTCGCCCGCGTCGTGGCCGAACGTGTCGTTGACCCGCTTGAAATGGTCGAGATCGAAGAAGATCAGCGAAAAGTCCGTGTGCAGCGCCTTCGCCCGCTTGAACTCCGCGTCGAGGGCTTCGAGCAGATAACCCTTGTTGTAGATGCGCGTGAGGGCGTCGGTGTGCGCCGCGGCGCCGAGGTTTCCGTAGAAGACGATCTCGAGCTCGCCGGCGGGCAGGAATTTGAGGATGGAGCCGCCGATCCGGACCATGTCCTCCTTGCCGAGAGCGACGGGCGCGGAGGGCGGCACGCGTCGATCGTTGAGGTAGGTGCCGTTGGCCGACGCGAGGTCGGTCAGCAGCACGGTGCCGCCGCTCCGCGTGACCTTCGCATGCTTTCTCGAGATGCTCTCGTCGGCGAGCGAGATCTCGACCGACGGGTCGCGCCCGATCGTCATCTCGTCCCGCGTGAGAAAGAAGCGATGTCCCTGGGGTTTGCCACGGATGATGATGAGGCACGCCTCCTGGTCCCTCGCCTTCTGCATTTCCTGCAGCAGCGTATGCGGATCGCCCTGAAGCGTGGCGGTCTTTGCCAGCGGTTCGGCGTCGTCGTCGGGAGTGTCGGGTGGGGAGCCCATCGTCGGAGCCTAGAAGCGCCGCATCCCGGCGTCAAGCGTGAACTTCCGCAGGGAGCGCGGCCGGAAGGGAAGGCATTGTGTTAGCCGCCTAACAGACGGTCGCGCGCCGGGCTCCTATCGTACGCGACGCCATGGACGCCCCGAAGACTTTCCGTACTCGATCATGGACGAGCCGACGCGAAGCGACGTGATGGATGGCTACCTGAGTCCGCGGCGGATCCGGCATTCAATGGCCGCATGCCGGTGTTCTACAATATTGCGTTGCCGGACAGCACCGGCGGCAACCGGACCGGTAGAGACCCTGTTGGCAGCGAAGGTCACGGTGCCGGACATCGACGCGGCGTTTGGGTTGCTGCTGAATCCGGTATGCCTGATCGCGACGCTGCGGGTATGACGCGGAATCGCGCGGTGCGAATGCCTGGCAGCATCTGGGCGCTCGGCTTTGTCAGCCTGCTGATGGACGTCTCCTCCGAGCTGATTCATAGCCTGCTGCCCGTGTTCATGTTCACCGTGCTGGGCGTGAGTGCCTTCACCATCGGGCTGATCGAGGGCGCGGCGGAAGCAACAGCGCTGATCGTGAAGGTCTTCTCCGGCGCGCTGTCCGACTATTGGGGCAAGCGCAAGCCGCTCGCGGTGCTGGGTTACGGGCTTGGCGCGGCATCCAAGCCGCTCTTCGCTCTCGCTGCCGGCGCTGGCCTCGTGGTGACGGCACGGCTGATCGACCGCGTCGGCAAGGGGATTCGCGGCGCGCCGCGTGATGCGCTGGTGGCCGACATCGCCCCGCCGGAAGCGCGGGGCGCGGCCTTCGGCTTGCGGCAGTCGCTCGATACGGTCGGCGCGTTCCTGGGTCCGCTGCTCGCGATGGGCCTGATGGTGCTCTGGGCCAACGACTTCCGCGCGGTGTTCTGGGTGGCGACGGTGCCCGCCTTCCTCGCCGTGGCGCTGCTGTTCTTCGGCGTGCAGGAGCCCGAGCGGAAGTCGGACGGCAGGCCATTCAATCCCGTCCGCCGGGAGAGCCTGCGCCGGCTGCCGGCCGCGTACTGGTGGGTGGTGGGCGTCGGTGCGGTGTTCACCCTGGCGCGCTTTTCCGAAGCCTTCCTGATCCTGCGCGCCCAGCAGGGTGGCTTGCCACTTGCGTTGACGCCGCTGGTGCTGATCGTGATGAACGCGATCTACGCCCTCGGCGCTTATCCCTTCGGCAAGCTGTCGGACTCGATGAGCCATCCCAAGCTGCTTGCGTGGGGGTTGACGTTGCTGATCGCGGCGGATGCAGCGTTAGCTTACGGCAACGGCTGGATATGGGTCGGTATCGCGCTTTGGGGTCTCCACATGGGCGCTACGCAGGGACTGCTCGCCACGATGGTGGCCGATACGGCGCCTGCCGACCTGCGCGGCACGGCCTACGGCTTCTTCAATCTTCTGAGCGGGATCGGCATGCTGCTGGCAAGCGCGCTTGCCGGGCTGTTATGGGATCAGCTTGGAGCATCGTTCACATTTGTCGCGGGCGGCATGTTCGGTGGCGTGGCCCTGGCCGCGATCATCCTGAGAAGGCCAGAGCGCGGGTGAGGCCGGGACGGGGACGTTCCGCTCGTCAACCGTGATAGTTCTTGAGTCGTTCGCGATCGAGAATGGTCATCTCGCGGCCGTCGACCGCGATCAAGCCCGCTTGGACGAGGTCGTGCAGGATCCGCGAGAAATGCTCGGGGGTCACGTTAAGCCGCGAGGCCACGATGGCCTTCGACGCCGGCAGCGTGACGACGTAGCGCTCGGGCTCGCCACTTTCGTGGGCATCCTGACGCAACAGATAGCCGACGACGCGCTCGGTCCCGGATTGGAGCGAATACGCCTCCACGTCGCCGATAAGCGCGTGAAGCCTGCGCGACAGACCCGCCAGCATCTTTCTCGAGAATTTCGGGTCGCGTTCGATTTCCGCGAACACGACACTCTTCGAAACGTGAAGAAGCATCGAATCGGCCAATGCCTGCGCCATCAGGATGTACGGCTTCTCCATGAACATGAGCGCCTCGCCGAACGAATAGCCGGGCGCGACGATTTCGACGACCTTTTCGCTCCCCTCGGCGGAAATGAAGGCCAGCTTGACCTGTCCGTAGACGACGAGGTGGAAGCCATCGCAAGGATCGCCGCGATTGAATATGATTTCGCCGCGCGGGACGTTGAGCACGGCCGTCCCCGCGGCGATGCGCTCGAGCTCGGACGGCGCGAGTTCCTTGAACAGCGGCAGGCTGGCGAGAAAAGCCTGCGCCTGGATTTTGGGCTTGGACACGGGCGGGTCCACGGGGCGCGACCGCGACGAGGTTAGCACAGCGCCCGACTTTGGAACTCGAGCATTCAATCCGGGCTGGTACGAAGGGGCGCGCGATACGCAGGGCTTGATGTGCATCAAGGAGCGCCGGCGGCGAGGTTCCAACAATGTGCCCATGATGGCGACGCCCCGACGATCGCGCCCGCGATCGATTCGCTGATGGTCCGTGAGCACGTACTCGACGTGTGCGGCCTGGAACCGCCCGAGCCATTCGAGCGCGTGCTGGATGCCCTCGATCGTCTCGGACCGGGCGATCAGCTGAAAGTCGTCATCGACCGGCGGCCGGTGCCGCTTTTCCGCGCCCTCGAACGCAACGGCTTTGCGTACCGCGAGGCTTCGGGACGGGATTCGCTGCTCGAAATCACAATCTGGCGGAAGGATTGACGTGAGTCGCGATGCGGGTGATGCGGCGAGCAACGAGTCGTCGCGTGCGAGTGGTCCGAATTTCGCCGCCATGATCAAGGAGATCGGCGGTGGCGCGCAGAGTGCGCACGATCTGGACGCGGCCCGCGCCTACGCCCTGTTCGCGGCGATACTCGCGGGCGAAGTGCCGGCGCTGGAGCTGGGCGCGATCCTCATTGCGTTGCGCATCAAAGGCGAGTCGCTGGTGGAGACGATCGCCTTCATGCGGGCGCTCGATGCGCACGTAGGTCACTTCGAGGCGTCCGCCGAATGTCCGCGGCCGGTTCTGCTCCCGTCTTACAGCGGTTGGCGGCGCAGCCCGAACCTGACGCCGCTCCTTGCGTTGCTGCTCAAACGGTATGGCGTGCCGGTGCTCATCCATGGGCCGGGCGAGGACGATGTCATTGGGCTGGACGACCCAGACAGGCACGAATCCCATTCGCCGAGCGATGACCCGACGTTCGGGCGCGTCACGACGCTGGAGATACTGCTCGAGCTTGGCGTGGAGCCTGCCCGAAATCTTGCGGATGCGCAGCGACGCCTGACGCGGCACTGGATTACCTACGTGCCCACCGCGGTGCTGGCTCCGGGCTTGGCGCCGTTGCTCAGTTACCGTGAGCGGCTCGGCGTCCGGTCATGTGCGCACTCGCTCGCCAAGCTGATCGATCCCTTTCACGGGGATGGCTATCGGGTCGTTGGCGTAACGCATCCGGAATGCCTGCCGCGAATGCGCGAATTCCTGACTGCGACGCATGCACGTGCGCTGCTGCTGCGCGGAACGGAGGGCGAGCCGTTCGCGAACCCGCGCCGGCAGTTGCGGATCGAAACGTTCGCCGATGGCGTCGGCCTTTGCGCGGAGAACGACACCTGCAGCGTGACCGACATCCCGGTGCTGCCCTCCGCCATCGACGCGCGGACGACAGCCGCCTGGATCACGCGGGCGCTTGCCGGTTCGACCCCTGTGCCGGCGCCGATCATTGCCCAGCTGGCGTGCTGCCTCCAAGGGACACGGCGCACGACCGCGGTTACGTGACGCCGGCGCGCTTGGTGCAAGCCGTTTACGATAATCGACCCGCCACGCGGTCACGGCACCATTCCTTGGTGCAGATCAAGGACGAGGGGACCCTCCCGTCGGATGATCGCCTCGCAGGAGGAGCGGCTGATGCCCGGATTCAGCACTGCCGATCAGCGGGTGAGCCCACCGCGAGTGGAGATCCCGCGCAGCTACAACGCGGCGCACGATCTCGTCGAGCGCAACCTCACGGCCGGGCGATCCGCGAAGATCGCCGTCATCGACGATCGGGGCAGCTATACCTATGGCGAGCTGGCGGCGCGAGTGGATCGTTGCGCCAATGCCCTGAGGCAATTGGACATCCGGCCCGAGCAGCGCGTGCTGCTCTGTCTGCTCGACACCATCGACTTTCCGACCGTATTTCTCGGCAGCATCAAGGCGGGCATCGTCCCCGTCGCGGCGAACACTCTGCTGACGTCGAGAGACTACGAGTACATGCTGAGAGACAGTCGCGCCTGTGCGCTGATCGTATCGGCGTCGCTGCTTCCGGCCTTTGCACCGCTCTTCGGCAAGCTGCCGGACCTGAAGCACGTGATCGTCTCCGGCGGCGACTCCGGCGCCCATCACGCACTCGCGGCGCTGCTGGCTGCGGCCAAGCCCGAATTCACGGCGGCCGAAACGACCTGCGACGACACATGTTTCTGGCTTTACTCTTCGGGCTCGACGGGCGCCCCCAAAGGTGCGCTTCACGTCCACTCCAGCCTGATTCAGACCTTTGAGCTGTACGCGAGACCGATCCTGGGGATTCGCGAGGACGACCTTTTGTTCTCCGCGGCGAAGCTGTTTTTCGCCTATGGCCTCAACAACGGCTTGACGTTTCCGTTGGCGGTCGGCGCTACGGTCGTGTTGATGGCGGAGCGACCAACGCCGGCGGCGGTTTTTGCCCGGCTGCGCAAGCACCAACCGACGATCTTCTACGGCGTGCCGACGCTGTACGGCTCCATGCTGGCGAGCCCGGACCTGCCGCGACGGGGAGAGCTCCGACTGCGCCGCTGCACATCGGCGGGCGAGGCGCTACCCGCGGACATCGGGCGACGCTGGACCGAGCACTTCGACGTGGAGATCCTGGACGGTCTGGGCTCTACGGAGATGTTGCACATCTTCCTGTCGAATCGTCCGGGAGACGTGCACTACGGAACCACCGGCAGACCGGTGCCCGGCTACGAGTTGCGGATCGTGGACGAGGCCGGACGTCCGGTCGGCCACGGGGAAGTGGGAGAGCTGCAGATCAGCGGACCGACCAGCGCGGCGGCCTATTGGAACAATCGCGAAAGGACCCGCAGCACCTTCCTGGGACCGTGGATGCGCAGCGGCGACAAGTATTCGGTGAATGCCGACGGCTACTACGTGTATGCGGGGCGCACCGATGACATGCTCAAAGTCGGCGGCATCTATGTGTCGCCGATCGAAGTGGAGTCTTCGCTCGTTTCCCACCCGGCCGTACTCGAGGCCGCGGTCATCGGCAGGGAGGACGAGGAGGAATTGATCAAACCGGCCGCTTATGTCGTCCTCAAAGGCGACCGGCAGCCATCCGATGCGCTCGCCGAGGAACTGAGACAGCACGTCAAGTCTCTGCTGGCGCCCTACAAGTATCCGCGCTGGATCGAATTCATCGACGAGCTGCCGAGGACCGCCACCGGAAAGATCCAGCGCTTCAAGCTTCGCGCGCGAGCAACATGAGTGATTTGCGCCAGCGCGCGGCGCGCCGGCCGCCGCCTCGTCACCTCCAATCGCCTTGATCTGACTCAAGGTCGCCCTGATTCCGGAAGCCCAGAATCGGAAGCCCGCCTTAATAGCCTGGCAAGGGCGAGGAGGAGACGATGGAGCGCTCGTTCGCACGCGAGGTGTCGTTGCTCGCCAAGGGCAAGGGGGAGGTATTCCAGGGCGAAGGCATCCTGGCGGTGACCAAGGCGCTCCTCCAATCCGGGGTCGGCTACGTCGGCGGCTATCAGGGCTCGCCGGTGTCGCAGCTTCTCGACGTAATGGTCCAGGCGCGGGACTATCTCGAAACGCTCGGCGTCCATGTCGAGGCGTGCACCAACGAGGCCGCGGCTTGCGCGATGCTGGCCGCCTCCGTCAATTACCCGATTCGCGGGGCGGTGACCTGGAAGTCGATCGTCGGCACCAACGTCGCCTCCGACGCGCTGTCGAACCTGGCATCGCCCGGCGTGCGCGGGGGCGCCCTGATCGTGGTCGGAGAGGACTACGGCGAGGGCTCGAGCGTGGTGCAGGAGCGTACGCACGCGTTCGCGATGAAGTCGTCGGTGTGCCTGCTCGATCCGCGGCCGGATCTTCCCCTTATCGTGCGCATGGTCGAGCATGCATTTCCGCTGTCCGAAGCGGCATCGACGCCGGTGATGCTCCAGTTGCGAATCCGCGCTTGCCATCTCCAGGGCAGTTTCGTGTGCGAGGACAACGTGGCACCCGCATTGTCGACGCGCCATCTCGCACTGGCACCGGCCGCGCACAACGCGAGCCACATGTCGCATCCGCCGCATACGTTCGCGCACGAACGACTGAAGGTCGAGGAACGGCTGCCGGCTGCGCGACGCTATATCGTCGACCATCGCATCAACGAGATCTTCGCCGGTGACATCGACGACGTAGGACTGATCGTGCAGGGGGGGCTGTACAACAACCTTGCACGCGCGCTGGCGACCGCCGGACTCGTCGACGATCGCGGGAATGGCAGGCTGCCGATCCTCGTGCTCAATGCGACCTATCCGCTGGTGGCGGACCAGCTCGCCTCGTTCTGCGCCGGCAAGCGCGGCGTGCTGGTGCTCGAGGAAGGCCATCCCGAGTTCATCGAGTTCGAGCTCGCGGCCGTGCTGGGACGCGCCGGCGGTGCATGCGCGGTCCGCGGCAAGGCCGCGATGGGTACGACGGGCGAATACAGCGGCGAGGTCATCATGGGCGGCCTCGCCCGGTTCGTTTCGGAATTCTGCCCGTCGCTGTCCACCGCAGGCGCCGCCGCTTGGCGAACCGAGGTCGAAGCCGTCCGCGCGCGGGCCAGCGCGTTGCTCGCGTCGCCGGTACCGGTCCGGCCGCCGGGATTTTGCATCGGCTGCCCCGAGCGACCCGTATTCAGCGCGCTGAAGCTCGTCGAGCGCGAGCTCGGGCCGCGTCATGTAGCAGCCGACATCGGCTGTCATTCGTTCGCGATGTTCGAGCCGTTCTCGACGGGAAACTCGATCCTGGGGTACGGCATGGGCCTCGCGAGCGCCGCCGGCGTCGGCCCGATCAGCGAACAGCGCCCGCTCGCGACGGTCGGCGACGGCGGGTTTTGGCACAACGGATTTCTGTCCGGCGTCACCTCCGCGCTCAAGAACGGCTCCGATTCGGTGCTGCTCATCTTCAAGAACGGCTACACGTCGGCGACCGGGACGCAGGAGCTCGTGTCGACTCCGGCGGCTGGGCTACGCGGCGATGCCGGCGACGAGAGCACGACCGCAACGGATACGACGATCGAGAACGTGCTGCGCGGTGTCGGCGTGAAGTGGCTGCGCACCGTGCACAGTTACGACGTGGCGAAGATGAAGTCGACGCTCGAGGATGCGTTCACGACGTCGGAGCGCGGCCTCAAAGTCGTCGTCGCGGAAGGTGAATGCCAGCTGGAACGGCAGCGGCGCCTGCAGCCCTACCTGGCGCGCCGGCAGGTGGCCGGGGATCGCGTCCTGCGCGTGCGGTACGGCGTCGACGAAGAGGTGTGCACTGGCGACCACGCGTGCATACGGCTTTCGGGATGCCCCTCGCTCACCCTCAAGAACCCCGATAATCCGCTGCGTGTCGACCCGGTGACGACCGTGAATGCGAGCTGCGTGGGCTGCGGGCTTTGCGGCGAGCTCGCACAGGCCGCAGCGCTGTGCCCATCGTTCTATCGCGTCGAGGTGATTTCGCGGGGAGGCGCGTGGGAGCGATTCATCGCGTCGATCCGCTCGTGGGCCCATCGTGCGCTGGTGCCGCAATGAGCACCGTCCGCATGCCGCCGCCGCGCGAGCCGCTGACCGTCCTGATTGCCGCGTTGGGGGGCCAGGGCGGCGGCGTGCTGGCCGATTGGATCGGACATGCAGCACGCGCCCAGGGGCTGATCGTGCAGGCGACCTCGACGCCGGGCGTGTCGCAGCGCACGGGAGCGACCACCTATTATCTCGAGATCGCCGCGGTTGCGGAGCCGGGCGCGGTGCCGTCCGTGCTGGGGCTCGCACCGCTGCCGGGCCGTGTGGATGTGCTGGTTTGCGCGGAAATGCTCGAGGCGGCTCGGATGCTGGAGCGCGGCATGTGCACACCGTCGCGGACGACGGTCGTCGCATCGACGCATCGGGTCTACACGACGCGCGAGAAGATGAGTGGCGGCGACGGTCGCTTTGACGACGCGCGCATCGCCGATGCACTGCGGACGTTGTCGCGGCGTACCGTGATGTTCGACATGGAGGCGGTGCAATCACGCCACCGCGCCGCGATCAGCGCAGTGCTGTTCGGCGCCCTGGCCGGAAGCGGCGCGCTGCCGATCACGCGCGCCGGCTGCGAGGACGCGATTCGCGACGCAGGCAAGGGCGTCGCGGCAAGCGTCGCCGCATTCGCCGAAGCATTCGAGTGCGCGAGGCGCAGTGGCGCCGAGGCGGTCGGCGGCGAAGAGGCGAACGGCTCGTCGCGCATCATGGATCGCGGCACGCAGCCGGTTGGCGGCGAGGGTTCGCTCGGCGCCGCGCTCGCGGCACGGATCGAGACGTTGCCGGAGCGCGTCGCCGAGTTCGCGCGCAGCGGCGCCGCACAATTGGTCGCCTACCAGGATATCGACTATGCCAACCGGTACGTCGATCGCGTCGAGCGCGTCGTGCATGCCGAGGCGATCGCCGGAGGGCTCGCCGCGCAGTACGACGTGGCGCGCGAAACGGCACGGTTCCTCGCCTTGTGGATGTGCTATGACGACGTGATTCGAGTGGCCTCGGTCAAGTCCCGAGCGTCGCGCCTCGCTCGCATCCGGGACGAGGTGAACGCAGCCGACGCGGACATCGTGCGTGTCTACGACTTCTTCAAGCCCGGCGCATCGGAAATCGCCGCCATATTGCCGCGCCGCCTGGGGCAATGGCTCGAGCGCCGGGCACTCGGCGGGTCGCGGCACGCGCATGCCGGGAAGGGTGTCACGCTCGAGACCTCTTCGGTATCGGGCGCGCTCGCCCTGCGTTTCGCCGCGGGGCTACGGAAGCTGCGACCCTATTCGCTGCGCTTCGGGCGGGAGCAGCAAGCGATCGAGCAGTGGCTCGCGGTGGTTGAACAAGCGCTGGTCGCGCATGGCAATGCCGGCATTCCCATCGGCCTGGAACTGGCGCGCTTGCCGCGCCTGCTGAAGGGCTACGGCGACACGCATGCGTCCGGCCTGGAGTCCTTCCAGCGCATCCTGACCGCGTATCGGGAAACGGGCGAGGCCGGTTCGGCGAACGTCGCCGAAGCCCTGAGCGCGATGGTGCGGACTTCGCTCGAAAACTCCGGGTTCCGATCAACCCCGGATCGGAAGCATGTACCTGCCGCGGGCGCTCGGACGCAAAAAATCGTTTGGGTCGACCGCCGCTGACGCCCTCGCGTCATGCGGGCTTGCGCCGCCCATCGGCCTTGCGGTCGCGCGAACGCGGAATCGCGGGATGCGTTGCTCCCGGGTCCGGGTTCTGCCGCGCCGTCGTCGTGGACGCAGCAGCAGCCTGCTGGCGCTCGATCAGCTGCAACATGGTGGCAAGGGTGATCGAGCGGAAGGTCGCCTTGGCAATTTCGTCGATCTCGGACAGCACGGCGCCGAGCGCCATGTCGACGGCGTGCGCGGTGTGACTGCCGGCGTCGCCCCGGGAATGGGTGCCTCCGTCAGGGCGCGAGGTCGACTTGCGCGGTCGGACCTGCGGCCCAGCGTGCGGGTCGAAGTCCTGGAAAAGCTGAATGATGTCCATCAGCGCAAGGCGACGAATATTGCCGGCGAACCGGTAGCCACCACCCACGCCGCGAACGGACTCGACCACGCCGGCGCGCGCGAGCTCGGACAGGACCTTGGCCAAATGGTGCGACGAGACTCCGTGCTTGTCGGCGATCTCCGCGGCAGAGATGTGGCGCGCCGGATCGCCTGCAAATTCGATCACGCTATAGAGCGCCAGCAGGGTGTTCGTCTGCAGCCTCATCGCGTGCTGCGATCCGCGGCCGTTCGGTCAGGTCCCAAGATCGAGCTCCAGCGGAATGAATGGGCCGGCCATCATGCCCTGGCTCCGGAAGAACGAGAGGATAAGGGTGTTGTCGCGCGCAAGCAGCGTGCGCAACTTGCGCACCCCCGCCCGCCGAAGGCTTGTGCGGATCGCCTGCAACAGACGCGTGCCGACACCCGACAGCCGGCTATCCGGGCTGACGGCGATGGCGAACACCCAACCGCACGGCGGCGAGCCGAATTCCCAATCGCGGACTTCACCGATCACGAAACCGACGACACGCCCGTCCGCATCCGCAACCAGAAATTGGCGCCCGGACTGCGCTGCGTCTGCGTACCGCCGATAAATGGATCGCCAGTAACGCCGCTTTTCCAGCCCGGTCACCGTCGCGTCGATGGCGATGATCCGCTCGAGGTCGCCCCGTCGAACGGGGCGGACCGAGAGCGAAGGCGGAGCCGCACGCGAGCCGCCGCTGCCGGCGCGGCGGCCGCTCGACTTGCTTTCCGGCGGTGTTCGAGTCATGGGCCTGGCGAAAGAATGATGCAGATCAAGTCCAATACCCGCATTCCGGTACCAGAATCCGCCTTATCGGACGGAATTCTATCCGCTTTCGGGCGGCTCCGGGCGGAACATAGGGAAAGTGCGGGCACAGGCCGCGGTTGCTGCGTCGAACCTGGCCGGTTGCGGTCACGGTCGTTCACGAGGAGGAAGTTGCCATGGCGATGCGATGCGCCCATTCGTTCCCACCTGCCCGGAGAAGCAAATGAAGGCAGCGCTGGCCGCAGGCGCGACCGCAACCTCGGAGGTTGTCGTGGATCGCGAGCGCACGATCGACTTCATGGGCGAGAAGGCGCGCGTCTACGCGACGCCGATGCTGGTGCGCGATATCGAAGTGGCGTGCCGCGAGCTTCTTCTCGCACACCTCGATCCCGGCGAGGATTCGGTCGGGACCAGGATCGAGCTCGATCACCTCGCTCCGACGCTGATGGGCATGCGGGTCGAGATCAAGGTCGCCATCGCCGAGGTCAACGGCCGCGCCGTCACGCTCGATTTCGAGGGCCGGGACACGGTCGAGGCGATCTGTCGGGGCAAGCACCAGCGCTTCATCGTCGACGTGAGGAAGACCGAGGCGCGGCTGGCGGCAAAAGCGGCGAAGGCGGGCATCGCATGAGCGCGAAGGGCCGCCCCGAGCGCGAATACCGGAGCGCGAAGCGCGAAGGTAGTCCAATGAGCGCGCAGGGCCGCTCCCAAGCGCGGAGGGTCGTCCAGTGAACGCGGCAGGTGCGCGTCGCGTTCCCACGTACTGCTATCAGTGCGTTGCCGGGCCCGATTTGCTCACCGTCAAGGTGGTGGACGGCGTGGCCACGGAGGTCGAGCCGAATTTCTGCGCGTCGAACATTCATCCCGGCGGTGGCAAGGTCTGCGTGAAGGCGTTCGGACTGGTGCAGAAGACGTACAACCCGAATCGCGTGCTCACGCCCATGCGGCGAACCAATCCGAAGAAGGGCCGTGACGAGGATCCGGGCTTCGTGCCGATCTCATGGGACGAGGCGTTCGACCTCGTCGCCGCCAAGCTCAACGAGATCCGCGCCACCAGCCTGACCGACGCGTCGGGCTATCCGCGGCTCGCGGTGAGCCTCGGCGGCGCCGGCACGCCGCAGTCGTACATGGGCACGTTCCCCGCGTTCCTCGGCGCGTGGGGACCGGTCGACATGGGCTTCGGGTCCGGTCAGGGCGTGAAGTGCTACCACTCCGAGCACCTGTTCGGCGAGTTCTGGCACCGCGCCTTCACCGTGTCGCCCGACACGCCGCTTTGCGATTACCTGATCTCCTGCGGCGCGAACGTCGAGGCGTCCGGCGGCGTCGTCGGCGTCTGGCGCCACGCCAACGCGCGCATCCGCGGGATGAAGCGTGTCCAGGTCGAGCCGCACCTCTCGGTCACCGGCGCCTGCTCCGCCGAGTGGGTGCCGATCAAGCCCAAGACCGACGCCGCGTTCCTCTACGCGCTCGTCCACGTGCTGCTGCACGAATTCCCGCGGTCGCGGCTCGACGTCGCATTCCTCGCACGGCACACGGCATCGCCGTATCTCGTCGGGCCCCATGGGTACTACCTGCGCGACCGGGAGACGAAGAAGCCGCTGGTCTGGGATTCCGCGCGCCGCGGGGCGGTCCCGTACGACGCAACCGATATCGTGGAGGCGCTCGAGGGCCGCTTCGAGGCCGACGCCGTCGAGCTCGGTCCGGATGGCGACGTGCTCGGCGATGGGCGGCTTGAAGGCGAAACCGGCTTCGCCGCGCTCGTCAGCCACATGAAGGCGTATACGCCCGAATGGGCCGAGGCGATCTGCGATGTCCCGGCGGCGACGATCCGCAGGATCGCCACCGAGTACCTCGATCACGCGCACATCGGCGAGACGATCGACGTCGAAGGCGTGCGCCTGCCGTACCGGCCGGTCTCGGTGAGCCTCGGCAAGACGGTCAACAACGGCTGGGGCGGCTTCGAATGCGTCTGGGCCCGCACGCTGCTCGCGGCGCTCGTCGGCGGCCTCGAAGTGCCCGGCGGGACGCTGGGCACGACGGTCCGGCTCAATCGCCAGGTTCCGGCGCGTGTGGACAGCGTGTTGCCGGGGCCCGACGGATTCATGGACTACCCGCTCAATCCGACGGACAAGGAGCACTGGTCGCCGAACCCGAATATCCGCAACGCCTACCGGACGATGGTGCCGCTCGCCGCGAACGGGCCGTGGAGCCAGGCGCTCGGCCCCACGCATTTCTCGTGGATGTTCCTGGACGAGACGCCCAAGGGCCTGCCGCGGGTCACGCTGCCCGACGTGTGGTTCGTCTACCGGACGAATCCCGCAGTCTCGTTCTGGGACACGAAAGCACTCGGCGAGAAGATGGCGCGCTTCCCCTTCATGGTCGCATTCGCCTACACGCGCGACGAAACCAACCATCATGCCGACGTGCTGCTGCCCGAGGCAACCGATCTCGAAAGCCTGCAGCTGATCCGCATCGGCGGCTCGAAGTTCGTCGAGCAGTTCTGGGAGCAGCAGGGCTTTGCGCTGCGCCAGCCTGCGGTCGAGACACGCGGTGAGGCACGGGACTTCACGGCGATCGCGACCGAGCTCGCGCGCCGCACCGGCCTGCTCGAGAAATACAATGCCGCGATCAACAAGGGCGCAGCCGGCATCCCGCTCAAGGGAGCGTACTGGGACCAGGCGCTCGCGCCGGACGTCGCCCACGCCCCGGAGGCCATCTGGGATGCCGTGTGCCGTGCCGCCTCCGCCGAGCTCACCGACGGCAAGGAGGACCATGGTCTCGACTGGTGGAAGGAGAACGGGCTCGCCACGAAGCCGTTCTCGCGCACCAAGTGGTATCTGTTCCCCACGCTGGCCGCGAAGCGACTGCGCTTCGAGCTTCCGTACCAGGAACGCCTCCAGCGCATCGGGGCGGAGCTCGGCCGCCGACTGCACGAGAACGACATGCACTGGTGGGACAAGCAGCTGGCCGAATACCAGGCATTGCCGGCGTGGAAGGATTTCGGCGCGCCGTGGGTCGCCGCCGTCGTCAAGGCCGGCGGGCTGCCGCAGGACTACCCGTTCTGGCTGCTCACCGCGCGCAGCATGCAGTACGCCTGGGGCGCCAACGTCGGCATGCAGCTCATCAAGGAGGTTGCCGACAACATCAAGGGCCATCGCGGCGTAATCATCAATACGGAAGCCGCGCGGAGGCTTGGCATTGCCGACGGCGAGTGGGTGGAAATCGCGACGCCGCAGCGCCGGGTCCGCGGGCGGGCCGTGCTGCGGCAGGGCATTCGTCCGGACACGCTGCTGCTGCTCGGGCAGTTCGACCACTGGGCGACGCCGTTCAGCCGGGATTTCGGCATGCCCAGCATGAACTCGCTCGCGTCGATGTCGCTCGACCTCACGGACGCGACAGGCTCCAGCGCCGACATCGTGCGCGTGAAGATCACGAGAGCGAACGGGAAATCTCCATGACGCGTTGGGCGATGATCGCCGACTTGCGCCGCTGCGTCGGCTGCCAGACGTGCACGGCGGCGTGCCGGCATGCGAACGCCACGCCGCCCGGCGTGCAGTGGCGACGCGTGCTCGACATGGAGTTCGGCGAATATCCGGAGGTGCAGCGCGCCTTCGTCCCCGTCGGCTGCCAGCACTGCGACGATCCGCCGTGCATGGACGTATGTCCGACCAAGGCGACGAAGAAGCGCGCCGACGGCATCGTCACCATCGACTACGGCCTTTGCATCGGCTGTTCGTATTGCGCGGTCGCGTGCCCCTACCAGGCGCGCCACAAGACCCAGCGCGCGCTATTCGCCTACGGCTCGGCCATGGCCAACGAGACGAAGCAGCGCGACGACGCGCGGCTCGCGGTCGCCACCAAATGCACCTTCTGCGTCGATCGAATCGATGCCGGCGTCGAGAAGAACCTGCGGCCGGGCGTCGACCCGGAGGCGACGCCCGCGTGCGTCAATGCGTGCATCTCCGGAGCGCTCGCGTTCGGCGATCTCGACGATCCACAGAGCAACGTGTCGAGGCTCCTCGCGGAAAACCAGCACTTCCGGATGCACGAGGAGCTCGGCACCGGGCCCGGTTTCTATTACCTGTGGGACAAGGCCGTCGCGGCCGGAGCCCGCGCCGAAGCCGGGCCTGCGCACGGAGAAAGGCCATGAATCATGGTCCGGCGCCTTGGCGGCAGACGAACTGGGACTGGCGCGCCGCGGGCAACTTCATCGGCGGTGGCGCCGGCAGCGGGCTCGTCGTTTTCACCGCGCTCTGCGGCGTGCAGGGTCTTGCGCTGGCGCTGCTCATGCTGGCCGGGCTTGCGCTGGTCGGCTGCGGGCTGCTGTGCGTCTGGCTCGAGCTCGGCCGGCCGCTGCGGGCGCTGCACGTCTTCTTCAATCCGCGCACCTCGTGGATGACGCGCGAGGCGATCACATCGACGCTGCTCTTTCCCGTGGGCATGGCCGCCGCGGCGGGCATGCCGGGATTCGGATGGTTGGCCGCCGCCTTGGCGATTGCCTTCGTCTATTGCCAGAGCCGCATGCTGCAGGCAGCGCGAGGAATCCCCGCGTGGCGCGAGCCGTTGTTCTCGCCGCTGATCGTGCTCACGGCGTTGGTCGAGGGCGGCGGAGCGTTCTTCCTGACCGATGCCTTGCACCATGCCGGCACCGAGCCGCTGCGCGTGCTCTTCGGCGCGTTCGTGCTGGCCCGAGTGCTCGTCTGGTTTGTCTACCGTCGTCGGATTGCAGCGATTGCGGATCCGCGCGCGCTCGCCGCGCTCGTCGCTCCCGGCCGGGCGCTGCTACTCGTGGGGACGGTGCTGCCGCTCGCGCTCGTCACGTTACCGGTCGTCGTAGCGTTGAGCAGCCAAGCGGTTTCGACCGCCGCGGGCGTGGCAGGACTTGCCGCATGGATCACCGGTGCCTGCCTGAAGTATGCGCTGGTCACGCGGGCCGGTTTCAACCAGGGGTTCTCGCTCGCGCACCTCCCGGTGCGCGGCGTGCGTCCATGACGGGCGCCGCGGCGGCGAAGCAGGGGAGGCGACATGGGTGCGATCACCACCGCAGAAGTCGGCGCCAGCGCGAAGAAGCACGGCCACTGGTACCTTGACGAGGCGCGGGAAACCTTGCCGCGCGACCGTCTCGCGGCATTGCAGCTGTCGCGCCTTCGCGCCACTGTGCGCAACGCCTACGACCATGTGCCGTTGCATCGGGCGCGCCTCGACTCCGCGCACATCAAGCCCGACGACATCCGCACGCTTGCGGATGTCGAGCGACTCCCGTTCACGGTCAAGACCGATCTCCGCGACCACTATCCGTTCGGGCTGTTCGCGCGGCCAAGCACCGATCTTGCGCGGCTGCACGCATCATCGGGGACCACCGGCAAGCCGACGGTCGTCGGCTACACCAAGCGGGACATCGATATCTGGTCCGAACTGATGGCCCGCTCGCTCGCTGCCGCCGGGGCGAGGCCCGGTGACATCGTGCACAACGCCTATGGTTACGGCTTGTTCACCGGCGGACTTGGCGCGCATTACGGCGCCGAGCGGCTGGGCGCGGTCGTGGTGCCGGTCTCCGGAGGGTCGACCGAGCGCCAGGTCGCGCTGATCATGGACTTCCGGGCGCGCGTGCTATGCGCAACGCCATCGTACGCGCTTGCCATCGCGGAGGTCGCGGAGCAGCAGGGCGTGGATCTCAAGAAGAGTGCGCTCGAAATCGGGCTCTTCGGCGCGGAGCCGTGGAGCGCCGCGATGCGTCGGGAGATCGAGGCACGGCTTGGCCTCAAGGCGGTCGACATCTACGGGCTGTCCGAAATCATGGGACCGGGCGTCGCCTGCGAATGCGAATGCCAGGAGGGTCTCCATGGATGGGAGGATCACTTTCTCTTCGAGGTCATCGATCCGGAATCCGGCAAGCCGGTGCCCGAAGGCATGGTAGGGGAGCTCGTAATCACGACCCTCACCAAGGAAGCGCTGCCCATGCTGCGCTACCGGACGCGCGACATCACCCGGATCACCACCGCCGCGTGCGGCTGCGGCCGCACCCATTTGCGCATCCTGCGCATCGCGGGACGCAACGACGACATGCTGATCATCCGCGGCGTCAACGTCTATCCGTCCCAGATCGAGGACGTTCTGGTTGGCCGGCCGCACATCGCGCCGCACTATCAGCTCGTTGTCGAGCGCAGCGGAACTCTCGATCGCGTGAGCATCGAGGTCGAGGTGGATCCCGGCGTGACCGCCGAAACCTTCGCCGCCGTCGCGCAGGATGTCGCGCATCACATCAAATCGCTCGTGGGCATCACGACCAAAGTCATCGTGAAGAAGCCGGGCGAGATCCCGCGCTCGCAGGGCAAGGCGGTGCGCGTGCGCGACCTGCGGCCTAAAGGATGAGCATGAGCGCCGCCGGACCGACCCAGGGCGCAGCGGCGCCGGCCGCGAGCGTGGGGGCGCATCGATGAGCAAGCGTGTGGTCTCCATGAGCGTGAACGGCCGCCCCCGCGAGGACGCGATCGCGGACCAGGTGCTGCTGCTCGACTATCTGCGCGAGGAGCTCGGGCTCACGGGAACCAAGCGCGGCTGCGACGGCGGTGAATGCGGCGCGTGCACGGTACTGGTCGACGGAGAACCCAGGCTCGCGTGCATCACGCTCGCGGTGCGGTGCGCCGGCCGGCAAGTCGAAACCATAGAGGCGTTGGCCGAGGCGGGCCGGATGAGCCGCCTCCAGGCGGCCTTCCATGAACGGCTCGGCACGCAATGCGGATTCTGCACGCCTGGAATGATCATGGCCGCGGAGGCCTTGCTGCGGCGGAACGGCTCGCCAAGCGAAGCGGACATCCGAGCCGCCCTGTCCGGAAATCTGTGCCGCTGTACCGGTTACGTGAAGATCATCGAATCCGTGCAGGCGGCCGCCGCGGCGCAGCGCGCAGCGCCAAGGGTGTCCCAATGATCGCCGTCGGCGTGCGCCAGCCGCTGATCGACGGCGTCGAGAAGGTGACCGGCCGCGCACGCTACACCGCCGACATCGCGGCGAGCGACGCGCTGGCAGGCGCCATCCTGCGCAGCCCGCTGGCCCATGGCAGGATCCTTCGCGTCGACACCTCGCGGGCCCGCGCGTTGCGCGGCGTGCACGCGGTGATTACCGGGGACGACTGCGACGTGCCCTATGGCGTCATTCCCATTGCGCAGAACGAGTTTCCTCTGGCCCGCGAGCGGGTGCGCTATCGCGGCGAGCCGATCGCCGCCGTGGCGGCCGACGATCCGGCGATCGCGCGCGCCGCGCTGGATGCGATCGTCCTCGAATTGGAGCCGTTGCCCGGCTATTTCGACGCCAACGCGGCGCGCGCCGGCGATGCCTTGCTGCTCCATCAGAACAAGGCCGGCAATATCGAGCGCGAAGTCGACCACGTGTTCGGCGACGTCGATGGCGCAATGGCGGGCGCGGACTTCGTGCGCGAGGCGGGCTACCACTACGCCGAAGTCCACCAAGCCATGATGGAGCCCAACGCCACGCTTGCGCAGTACGATCCGGAGCGCGGGCGGCTCACGCTGCAGTCGGTGACGCAGGTGCCGTACTACGTGCATCTGGCGGTGGCGCGGTGCCTCCGCATGGATGAGTCCCGGATCCGGGTGATCAAGCCGTTCGTCGGCGGCGGGTTCGGGCATCGCACCGAGACGCTCAATTTCGAGGTGATCGCGGCGCTCCTCGCGCGAGCGGCCGGCGGCACGGTCAAGCTCGAACTGTCCCGCGAGGAGACTTTCCTTACCCATCGCGGCCGTCCGGAAACCGATGTGCGGCTGAAGATCGGGTTGACGAAGGCGGGCGCGATCACCGCCGTCGACTGCGAGGTCGTGCAGCGCGGCGGCGCCTACGCAGGCTATGGCCTGGTGACGATCCTCTACGCGGGAGCGCTGCTGCACGCGCTGTACCGCGTTCCCGCTTGCAGGTATCACGGCTTGCGGGTCTACACCAACACGCCGCCGAACGGCGCCATGCGCGGGCACGGCTCGGTCGACGTGCGCCATGCCTTCGAATCGCTGCTCGACTCGATGGCGAGCGAGCTCAGCCTCGATCCTTTCGCCGTTCGCCGCGCCAACCTGCTGCCGGTGCCGCACCGGACGATCAACGACTTGCAGGTGAACTCCTATGGCCTGCCCGAGTGCCTCGATCGCGTCGAAACCGCTTCGGGCTGGCGTGAGCGCCGCGGCAAGCTCCCGCGCGGCCGCGGGCTCGGCATGGCCTGCTCGCACTACGCCAGCGGGGCGGCCAAGCCCGTGCATTGGACCGGCGAGCCGCACGCGGTCATCCACCTCAAGCTCGATTTCGACGGCGCCATCAGCCTGCTCACCGGTGCGTCGGATATCGGACAGGGATCCTCGACGCTGCTCGCGCAGACGGTGGCGGAAGTGCTTGGCCTCGGGCTCGAGCGGCTGCGCGTGGTGGCCAACGACAGCGAAGTGACGCCGAAGGACAACGGCTCGTATTCGTCGCGTGTGTCGTTCATGGTCGGCAACGCGGCGATCCGGGCCGCGCGCGAGCTGAAGCAGGTGCTGGTCGCCGCGGCCGCGCGCAAGCTGGAAGCGGCAGTGGACGATGTGGAGTGCCTCGGCGAGACCTACCGGGTCACGGGGACCGACCGATTGCTCTCCTACAAGGACGTCGTGGCCGCAGCGCTGGAAGGTACCGGCACATTGGTTGCCAGGGGCGCATGGTCGACGCCGCCGGAGACGCAGGGCGGCAAGTTTAAGGGCGCGGCGGTGGGGTCGAGCGCCGGATTCTCGTACGCGGCGCAGGTGGTCGAGGTGGTGGTCGACGAAGAGACCGGCATGGTCAAGGTCGAGCACGTCTGGGTTGCGCACGACTGCGGCAGAGCGATCAATCCGCTGGCGGTCGAGGGCCAGATTCAAGGCTCGGTGTGGATGGGCATGGGCCAGGCGCTGTGCGAGGAAACGCAATATCACCAGGGGTTGTCGCTTCGCGCCAATCTGCTGGACTACCGCGTGCCGACCATCGTCGAATCGCCGGTTGTCGATGCATTCATTGTCGAAGCGGCGGATCCGAACGGTCCGTTCGGCGCGAAGGAAGCGGGGGAAGGCTCGCTGTCCGGCTTCCTGCCGGCGCTCACGAATGCCATCGCCGACGCGATCGGCGTGCGCTTGACGGTGTTGCCGGCGTCGCCCGATCGGCTGCTCGAAGCGATCACATCCGACCGTCGCGCCCGGCGATTGCGCAAGCCTTTGGGCGAGGCACGCGCGAAGGCTCAGGGGCAATGAGATGGACCGCATCGCGCCGTTCGTGCTGACCGCGCCGCGCACGCCGGCCGAAGCCGCCGCTCTGCTCGTCGCCAACCCGGGAGCGCGACCCATCGCCGGTGGAACCGACCTCATCCCGAATCTGCGCCGTGGCCTCGACGCGCCGCCGATCCTGGTCGATCTCGGCGGGATCCCGGAGCTCGTCGAGTTCACGATCGCGTTCGCGGGCGCGACGATCGGTGCCGGGGTCACGCTGGCGCGGCTCGCCGGGGATGGAGAAGTCAAGGCCGTGCTCCCGGCCGTCGCCGAGGCCGCGTCGACGGTGGCGGGTCCCGGGCATCGCGCGGTGGCCACACTCGGGGGCAACCTCTGCCTCGACACCCGCTGCGTGTTCTACAACCAGAGCGAGTGGTGGCGTCGCTCCAACGAGTACTGCCTCAAGCGAGGCGGCGATACGTGCCACGTGGCACCGCAGGGCCGGCACTGTCACGCCGCATTCAGCGGCGATCTCGCGCCGGCGCTGATCGTGCTCGAAGCCGACATCGATATCGTGGGGCCGCACGGCGTCCGCCGATTGCCGCTCGGCGACTTGTACGTCGACGATGGCGCCGCGCCTCTCGCGCTCGGTGTGGGCGAGTTCGTCGCCTCCGTTCGTGTTCCCGCGCAGCCGGCTCGTGCGCGCGCGGGATACCGGAAAGCGCGTGCCCGTGGCGCGATCGACTTTCCGCTTGCCGGCGTTGCGGCGCGCGTCGAGATGCGCGACGGGTGCATCGTCGGGCTTCGCGTCGGATTGACCGGCACGAACGCGTGCCCGTTCCTGTTGGAAGGCGCGGACGAGCTGGTTGGCATGCCGCTCGACGATTCGTCGCTCGCGAAGCTCGGCAAGCTGGTGCAAAAGCAGGTGAGCCCGATGCGGACGACGGTCACGCACTCCAACTATCGGCGGCAGGTGGCTGCCGTCCTCGCGCAAAGACTCGTGCGCGAACTTGCGGGCGGCCGTGTTGCGGACGCAAAGCCATGAGTGCGCCGATCGGAAGACGCTTGCCGGACGCCGGCGGCGGCGCACCCGCGGAAGCGCGACGCTGGATCGAAGCCGACGGGATCCACATCGACGTGCGCGGGTTGCCGCCGCCGGAGCCGCTGGTCGCGATCCTGACGCTCGTGCAATCCGTGCGCGACGCGGGCTCCGTCATCGTGCACCACGATCGCGATCCGAGGATGCTCTATCCGGAGCTCGCCGAGCTGGGCTGGACCGCCGACCGGATCGACGCGCCACCGGGAGAAGTTCGCCTGAAGCTCGAGCGAGCGCCATGAGTGATGTGCCCAGGAGCCGCCTGCTGCCCGCCTCGATCCCGTTCCGCTATTTCGCAGCGGCCGTCGCGTACCACGTGCTCGCCTGGCTCGCGCTGCTGGGCGGCGCGGACGACGTTCCGACGTTCGCAGGGGGGCTCGGCTGGCCGCTCGCGGCGCTGCACCTCGTTACGCTGGGTGTTCTCGTCATGACCGCCGTCGGGGCCAGCCTGCAGTTGCTGCCCGTGGCTACACGGCAGCCGCTGCGCTGGCCGCGCGCACCGGCGCTCATCTGGTGGCTCTACACGCCCGGCGTGGCGGCGATCGCGCTCGGCATGGGCATGCCGGCGCCGGCATGGCTCGCCGGCGGCGCATTGCTGGTCGTGCTCGCGCTGGCGGGCTACGCGGCGCTGCTTGCCTGGAACCTGATCGGTGCGCGCGGCATGCCCGCGGTGGCGTTCCACGGCTGGGTCGCGCTGGCGAGCCTCGCCATCGTCGTTGCGACAGCCTTGTCGCTCGCTTGCGCGTACGTGGGTATGCCGGGTCTCGCACGCGACACCGCCCTCGCGCTGCACGTGGCCTTTGCGGGCTACGGGTTCATGGGCATGCTCGCGCTGGGACTTTCCTACATCGTGGTGCCGATGTTCGCGCTTTCGGCGGCGCCCGATTCGCGGATGGCGCGGGCGTCATGCGGACTGGCGGTCGTCGCGCTCGTCCTGGCGGGAGCCGCCGCTCTTGGCGTCGCACCGCGCGTGCTTCGCGTCGTCGCGATTGCCGCGGGGTCCGTTGCGGTTGGGCTGCACCTCAAGCTGATGACTGCCGCGTTGCGAACGGGGATGCGCCGCGAGCTCGGACGGTCATTCGCGCTGGTGCGAACTTCGTGGGGCCTCCTCGCTGCAAGCCTAGCCGTTGGCCTGGCCGTCACGCTGGACGCTCCGGTCGCCGGCGCCGGCCCATTGTTCGGCCTGACGCTGATCGTTGGCTGGCTCCTGACCTTCCTGCTCGGCATCCTGCAGCGCATCGTCCCCTTCCTGGCGTCGATGCACGCGGCGGGGCGGGCGCCGCGCGCACCCACGCCCTCGTCGCTCACCGCGGAGCGGCCGCTGGCGATTCATTTCTGGTGTCATCAAGCGGCACTGGGATTGCTCGCGCTGGGTGTCGTCGCGCAGAGCACGGCCTTCACTGCGGCGGCCGCTTTGTCCGGCGCGGCCGGCAGCGTGGCTTTCGCGGCGTTCTTCGTGATCGTGCAGCGGCGCTTGCGGTCGGCAACCGCTACGGTCGGCCCGCGCCCACTCCCGGCGGCTTGACACGCATCAATTGCGGGCGCTGCGCGCGGTGCTAGTGTTGGGTCCGATCGGCAATCGAGGGTGATCCGCAATGAGCTTCCAACGGCAGGTCAGTCGCGTGCTCGACGACGAGCATCGCGCGAACCTGGAGATTCTGGGCCGGGTCGAGCAGGGCTTTGCGCGGGCGCCCCGCGTGGGTTCCGGCCTCGATCCCGATCTATCGCGACTCGCCGGCGCACTCGGCCGGCTCCTCGAGCACGACATCGGTCGGCATTTCGACTTCGAGGAGCGCGAGCTCTTTCCACGGATGGAGAGGGGAGGCGACGGCGACATGGCCATGCTGCTCGCGGAGGAGCACAACGCGATCCGTGCGGTTGCGGACGAGCTCCTGCCGCTGACGCGCGCCGCGACGGCCGGCACGCTCGACGATGCCGGTTGGGTCGACTTGAGACGCGGTGCGCTCGAGATCGTCGAACGGCAGGTCGCGCACATCCAGAAGGAGACGATGGCGCTGTTGCCGTTGCTCGAGGACCTGCTCGACGAGGATGACGATCGCGAGCTCGCGTTCGCCTACGCCTCGGGTTGATGCCGGATGGGCGCGCAGCTTGGAAGTGGAGCGACGATGGACACCTTTGCCACGAATAGTCTCGCCGTCCGCGCGCTCGCGGGCGACGATCTCGGCGCCGTCGTCGCCGTCGACGCCATGGCGGGGCGCCGGTCGCGACGCGCCTACTTCGAGCGGCGCCTCGATGCCGCGCGCCGCGAGCCGGGTCAGCACGCGCAGTTCGGCGCGGTGGATGAAAAGGGCGTTGCCGGCTACGTTTTCGCGCGGATGCTCGAAGGCGAATTCGGGCGCCCGGAGCCGGGATTGCGACTCGAGGCGATCGGCGTCCGCGACGACGCGAAGGGACATCGCGTCGGAGCGCGGATGTTCGAGGCCCTTTGCGACTACGGTCGTCGCCATGGGATGGCCGACGTGCGCACCCAGGCTGCCTGGACGGACCACGCGATGCTGCGCTGGCTGGAGGCCATGGGCTTTGCGCTGGCGCCGAATCATGTCGTCGATTGCGCGGTCGCCGGCGGTCTGTACTCGCCCGGGCGCGACGATCCCGTCGTTCTGCAGCGCGGCGAACGGGCCGGCAAGCGAGATCGACTATGGCGCCAACGCCGCCAACGACTTCGAACGCCTCGCGCGCGACGACGCCGAAGTCTCGTCGATGAGCTGGGACGACCTCGAGGCGGTCGTGCGCATCGATCGAGCGATCACGGGGCGCGACCGTCGAGACTACATGCGGCGACAGCTGGCCGAGGCGATGCAGGACTCGCCGGTTCGCGTATCCCTGTCCGCGCGCCGTGACGGGGTCGTCGTCGGATTCCTGATGGCGCGGACGGATCTGGGCGATTTCGGACGCGTCGAACCCGTGGCGGTCGTCGACACGATCGGCGTCGATCCAGCCTACGCGCATCGCGGCATCGGTCACGCTCTCGTGTCGCAGCTCTTCGCCAACCTGGGCGCGTTGCGCATCGAGCGCGTGGAAACCATCGTCGCGCCGCGCGACTTCGGGCTTCTCGGCTTTCTCTACGACGTCGGGTTCGGTCCGTCGCAGCGGCTGCCGTTCGTGCGGCGCCTCGGGTAGAGTGCCGCATCCGGCCACGAAGTGATGGCGACGATGACGACGATGCCCGATGACGACGCGGTGCGCGAGGCACTGCGCCGCGTCGAGGACCCGGAAGCGGGGATGAACATCGTGGACCTCGGCCTCGTGTACGCGGTCGAGGCGACCGCCGACGGCGTGCACGTCGACCTGACGATGACGACCGCGGCGTGCCCGATGGCGGACATGATCGTCGACGAGGCGCGCGAGGCCATCCGGTCGATCACCCCACGCGACACCCCGATCGAGGTCACGCTGGTCTGGGATCCGCCCTGGACGCCGGACAAGATGACCGGCGTCGCGCGCGAGCACTTCGGCTGGTTGTCCGGCTCGTCCTGACGGCGCGCAACGCGGCTTGACGCCTCCGAACGGCGACCTGCGTCCCCGCCAGCGCCTGCCGCTGCTGGCGCTGGGCTTCGTCGGGCTGGCAGTCGGCGTGGGGGCTGGGCTCGCGCGACTGGGCTTTCGCGTTCCCGCGCTGGCCGCGTCCGCCGCCGCGCTGCACGGCCCGCTCATGATCGGCGCGTTTCTCGGGGTCGTGATCTCGCTCGAGCGGGCCGTGGCGATCGGGCGCCGCTGGGCCTATCTGGGCCCGCTGGCGGCCGGGCTCGGCGGCATCGCCGCCGTCGCGGGCATGACGGCGATCGCCCCATGGCTGCTCCTCGCCGGAAGCGTCGTCCTGCTCGCGGCGACCCTCGACATCTTCCGTCGGCAGCGGGCGCTGTTCACGTTCACGCTCGTCGTCGGCGCGGCCTGTTGGGTCGTCGGCAACGGATTATGGGCGGCGGGCTCGCCGGTCCGCGACATCGTGACGTGGTGGCTTGCGTTCCTCATCCTGACGATCGCCGCCGAGCGACTGGAGCTATCGCGTTTCCTGCCTCCGTCGCGAGCGGCAAGAGCAATGTTTGCGCTGATCCTGCTCGTGCTCGTGACCGGCCTGGTCGGCTCGCCGCGGAGCGGGGGATCGCAGGTCTTCGCCGCCGGTTTGCTGGCACTTGCGGCATGGTTGCTCAAGCAGGACATCGCGCGCCGCACCGTGCGCGGAACGGGTCTCACGCGCTTCATCGCCGTGTGCCTGCTGTCGGGCTATGGGTGGCTCGCCGTCGGGGGCGGCGTGATCATCGTTGCCGGCGGGCTCGTCCCGGGCTCGCCCGCGTACGATGCCGCGGTGCACGCGCTCGCGTTGGGATTCGTGTTCGCGATGGTGTTCGGGCACGCGCCGATCATCTTCCCCGCCGTGATGCGCGTCCGGATGCCGTACCACTGGACGTTCTACGCGCCGCTCGCGCTGCTGCACCTGTCACTGGCGGCGCGGCTTGTGGGCGACGCGGTCGAGCGATACGAATGGACGCGCATGGGCGCCTTGCTCAATGCGGTGGCACTCGCAGCGTTCATCGTCAGTACCGTGACCGCCGTCGCGCGAGGCCGGCGCCGCGCAATGGTGATCGAACCAGGCAAGACGGAGGGCGCGGACGACCGGGGCCGGCGGTAGGGATCGTCGAGGTCGCCTGTTTCGCGCAATTGAGGACGCCGAGACGATCGCGACGTTCGGCCGAAGGCGATTTCTCACGTCTACCCGGCTTGGTGTCGGAGATTGCGAAGACTCGGCCGGCGACCGCGTACTTCCATCGCAGGGGCGCCGGGGCTCGCCTACCGGTATGCGCTTGCACCGGCCCATGCGGTGATCTTCGACGGGCTCACGAAGGCGATTGCCGAACGCGCCGAGCGCGGCGTTGCCGGCGAAGGGGTGGCGCCGGGCCGGCAGCCGTGAGGTAACGTTGGCGCATCCCGACCGCAAGTCAGGACGTTACGGCCAGCGGCCTCGCTCCCCGTGGGCCATAGGTGAGCCTCGCCCACAGCGCTTCCAGCGGCCCCCGCTCGTGGCGTTTCAGCCACCAGCGGCTCCAAGGGACCTGGATCACGACGAAGATCGTCACCGCGAGCGCCAGCCCCGCCGCGGGACCCACTTTGCCCCACAGGCCGAAACCCCATCCGTAGAAGAGTGTGGTGCAGATTGCCGTTTGCATGAGGTAGTTGGTGAGGGGCATGCGTCCCGCCGCCGCAAACGGCGCCAGCCGTTTCTGCCACACCGGAAGCTGCGCCAGCCGAACGATCGTGAGCACGTAGAAAATCATCATCGCGAGCCGGCTGGTCCAGTAGCATAAGCTGCCGAAGAGCTTGATCGGCGACGGGCCCGGTGCGCGATTGAAGTGGAATACGAGCGTGAACGCCGCTCCGCAACCCAGGCCGACCGCGAGCGCCACCCACATCAGGCGGCGAACCTGCGGCATCAGTTCGGGGATGCGCTGCACCCAGCGCTGACGCCCGGCCAGAAGTCCGAGCAGCATCGTCAGAGACATCTGCACCCAGAAGCCCAGCGAGCCCCAGAGCGACCACGAGGTGCCGTAGAAGTATGCGAACTCCCGCATGTGTTCGGCGGCCGCCTGCATGAAGGTGCCGTGGCCGTAAGCAGCGTTGTTGCTGGCCTCGAAGGCCTGCGCCTTGCTGACCAGCATCGCGGTGATCTCCGGCGTGGTCACCATCAGCCGCAACGCACCCGAGACGACCGGATACAGCAGGCACAAGACGATCAGCATGACGATCGATCGCGCACTCGCCCGCCGCAGCGGAAATACCAGCAGCAGCCCGAGCAGCGCGTAGATATGCAGGACGTCGCCCGTCCAGAAGATGGTGGCGTGGATAAGGCCCAACACGGCCAGCACCGCCAGGCGGCGCAGATAAAGCAAGGTGGCGCGGGCGGGATCGCTGCTGTTCCATACGTGCGTACTGGATCGTGAAACCGATCCCGAACAGTAGGCTGAACATGCTGTTGAACTTGCCGGAGAAGAGCATGTCGCGGCCGTTCTCGGCCAACTGGTCGATGCGCCCGGCCACAGATGCGAGCCGTCGGCCTCGACGAAGAACGAATTGCTGAAGCCCGGCATGTTCATGATCAGGATGCCGAGCAGCGCGAAACCGCGCAGGATGTCCAGCGTGGCGATGCGTTCGCCGACGGGTAGGGCGCCGTCCACAGGCGATTGCATGGGATCCCCCCTTCCCGAGCGGCGTGCAGCGCGATACGGCACCATACGCCGATGTCTGCCGAAATGCGATCGTCGACGGATGATACATTCAACGCCACCGATCGTTCGCGGCTCAGGCTGTGTCGCGTTGACGCGACGGGGCCAACCGGAAGATGGCGTGGTTGGACGTCACCGAACTCGTCCCTTGGCTGCTAACGCCGGCCCAACCGCTTGGCGTTGGCCGTCGCTCGCGAATGTATCGGTTTGAGCCCGTGCTGGGCGAGTCGGGCGGCGGCGCCGGAGAGCTGCGCGCCGGTGCCCGCCGACTCCGCCATGATGCGGACGACCTTAGCCATTGTCGCACCATCACGGCTTACGGAGGTTAGGCGCAAGGCCGACCTGCATAACCAACGCCCAAGTGTTCGTCAACGTACCGACACGTGTTGCGGTAAGGCGGACGATCGGGATAGGTGCAGGATCGTAGGGTCTTGATCCGCGAAAGTTACATACGCGAACCGACGAACAGGCTGTCTACGCCCCTTTGGTCGAACTTCGTGGATCTTTGGACTCGCGAGCGGACGCGAACGAGGGATTTGGCGTGCAACGTGAAGTGTGTCGCGAAGATTGCGGAAGCCGTATCGAACTTCGTAGCTGCGAGAATTCAGGAGTCTTCATGACTTACCAAAGGCCCCCACAAACATGGTCGGATTCCGACCCTGCGCCGAACGTACCCACGCTCGAGGAAATTCAGTTTGCAGAAGAACTCCGCCATCGATTGGAATTGAGGCTCTTGCCCCGCAGCGATGCGCGCGTACCGAGATTCGATGCGCTCTAGTATCAAAGCCCATTAATTACGAAACATAATGTTGGCCCATCTTTCGATCTGCATCCTGGCGCGTGAAGGTCCACGCGATGCGGCGGCGTTCGGCGTTGCGGCGCTGCTCCCAAGCGGCGACTTCGGCGGCGAGCAGCGTCGGGTTGGCAGGCGTCGGTCAAGGCACTGGCGATCAAGGATGCCGATCTCGATTTCCGCCATGTTGAGCCAGCTGGCGTGTTTCGGGGTGTAGTGGAAGACGACGCGGCGGAGCAGGTGCCGCGCCGCGTTGACGCCGAGCACGTCCTCGAAGCACACGCGAAAGTGGGTACTGAGGTTGTCGAGAACCAGATGGATGCGCCGCGCATTCGGGTAGACGTGTTCGAGCAAGTGCTTGATGAAGGCGACGAAGTCGATCTTGGCCCGGTGATCGGTCACCTCGACCGTCCGTCGTCCGCCCTTGGGTTCCACCGCCACGAACAGATTGCAGGTGCCGGCGCGGGCGTATTCGTAGTCGTGCTTCGCCGGCGCCCCGGGTTGCACCGGCAAGGGAGCGCGCGTATCGCGGAGCAGTTGCTTGCTCTTCTCGTCGACGCAGACCACCGGCTCTTGGCTCCGGAACGGTCGGGCATACAGCGCGAGCAGGTCGTACATGCGTTGCCGGTATTGCGCGGTCAGAGCGCCAATGCACCACATCAGCTTGCGCCACGGCTTGAGGCAGTTTTTTTTAGCAGCCGGCGGATGGTCTCCCGGCTGATCGGACCGATACCCGCCTGTGCCTGCGCCGCCTGCTCCAGCAAGACCAAGGTCCAGCGCTTGGCGCCGGTCGGTGGTGCAGAACAGGCCAAGGCCGTAATCTGCGCTTCGACGTCCGTATCGTACTGGCGTGGTTTGCCCGGCCGTGCCACGTCGTGCAGGGCATACTCCAACCCGCCTTCCAGATACGCCGCCCGGGTGCGCCAGATGGCCGTTCGCCCCACGCCCAACACCTCCATGATCTGGGCCTCGGAAAGCCCGCGGTCGAGGGCGGCGAGAATATGCGCCCGGTTGAACTCACGCGCCGAGTGCATACCCTTTGCTCGAAATGAAGCAATCAACTGCCGATCCTTCTTGGTGAGATGCAGTTCGGTCCGACGCATCGCCATATCCTCCGGAAGTGGTGGGCGTGCGTCATGTTACAATGTTTCGTAATTAACGTGTTATCGTACTAGTGCGATTGGGGAGTCAGTATCGATCCATTCGCTGCTGGCGAACCGGATGCACGACTATCCATGCAGCGACTCGTACTTCGCCATCAGCTCCTCCGGGGTTTCCTGGAAGTCCGGGTTCGGGACGATGCAATCGGCCGGGCACACGAGCTTGCATTGCGGCTCGTCTTCGGCGCCGACGCATTCGGTGCATTTCATCGGGTCGATGACGTACATCGGATCGCCGACGCTGATCGCCTCGTTGGGACAGGCGGGCTTGCAGGCGTCGCAGGCGGTGCAGTTGTCGTTGATGAGCAATGCCATGGTGGTCTCCTCGTCGGTCAGGCAGCGGCGCGCTCTTCCAGCTCCCGCAGTTTACCGTGCCGGAACGCGCCCCAGAGCGCTGCGCCGATCGCGCCGGCGTAGATCGAGTCCGGGTGGCTGACGGCGGTCACGTTGACCTTTTCGTTGACCATCTCCTCCTGGATCGCCGCGAGCAGACCTTCGTCGAGCGCCAGTCCGCCGGTGATGAGCGCCGTGCCGTCCTTGATTCCGGTGACCTTGAGCAGCTTGACGATCCGCGATGCCATCGACAGATGGATGCCCTTCAGGATGTCGGGGGTGGCGATGCCGCGCGACACCATGTTGATCACGTCGGTCTCGGCCAGCACCGCGCAGATGGAGCTGCACTTCTCGGGATTCTGCGATGTCCTCGACAGCGAGCCGATCTCTTCGACCGCGACGCCGAGATAGCGGGCGATGTTCTCTAGGAACTGGCCGGACCCCGACGCGCACTGGCTCGTCATCTTGTACGACAGCACCTTGCCGCGCTCGTCGACATAGATCGCCCGGCCGTTCAACGCGCCGATGTCGACGACGGCCTTGATGCCCGGGTGCAGGAACACGCCGCCGCGCGCGTGCGTGGTCATCGAGTAGAAGTGGCCGGTGGCGAACTTGACGTTCTCGCCCTCGCCGGTGGTCGCCGTGTACTCGATGTCGGCGTTCGTCAGGCTCGCGTCGGCGAGCACGCCATCGAAGCCCTCCTGCGCAAGCGTCATCGGGTCCCGCCGGCGGATCCG
>CAVRVC010000018.1:0-39413 GCA_963724545.1 uncultured beta proteobacterium | reverse complement strand
TGCCGGTCCTTCTTGGTGAGATGCAGTTCGGTTCGACGCATCGCCATATCCTCCGGGAGTGGTGGGCGTGCGTCATTCTACAATGTTTCGTAATTAACGTGTTAACGTACTAGTGCGATTGGGAAGTCAGTATCGATCCATTCGCTGCTGGCGAACCGGATGCACGACTATCCATGCAGCGACTCGTACTTCGCCATCAGCTCCTCCGGAGTCTCCTGGAAGTCCGGGTTCGGGACGATGCAATCGGCCGGGCACACGAGCTTGCATTGCGGCTCGTCTTCGGCGCCGACGCATTCGGTGCACTTCATCGGGTCGATGACGTACATCGGATCGCCGACGCTGATCGCCTCGTTGGGACAGGCGGGCTTGCAGGCGTCGCAGGCGGTGCAGTTGTCGTTGATGAGCAATGCCATGGTTGTCTCCTCGTCGGTCAGGCAGCGGCGCGCTCTTCCAGCTCGCGCAGTTTACCGTGCCGGAACGCGCCCCAGAGCGCTGCGCCGATCGCGCCGGCGTAGATCGAGTCCGGGTGGCTGACGGCGGTCACGTTGACCTTTTCGTTGACCATCTCCTCCTGGATCGCCGCGAGCAGACCTTCGTCGAGCGCCAGTCCGCCGGTGATGAGCGCCGTGCCGTCCTTGATTCCGGTGACCTTGAGCAGCTTGACGATCCGCGATGCCATCGACAGATGGATGCCCTTCAGGATGTCGGGGGTGGCGATGCCGCGCGACACCATGTTGATCACGTCGGTCTCGGCCAGCACCGCGCAGATGGAGCTGCACTTCTCGGGATTCTGCGATGTCTTCGACAGCGAGCCGATCTCCTCGACCGCGACGCCGAGATAGCGGGCGATGTTCTCGAGGAACTGGCCGGACCCCGACGCGCACTGGCTCGTCATCTTGTACGACAGCACCTTGCCGCGCTCGTCGACGTAGATCGCCCGGCCGTTCAACGCGCCGATGTCGACGACGGCCTTGATGCCCGGGTGCAGGAACACGCCGCCGCGCGCGTGCGTGGTCATCGAGTAGAAGTGGCCCGTGGCGAACTTGACGTTCTCGCCCTCGCCGGTGGTCGCCGTGTACTCGATGTCGGCCTTCGTCAGGCTCGCGTCGGCGAGCACGCCGTCGAAGCCCTCCTGCGCAAGCGTCATCGGGTCCCGCCGGCGGATCCGCTCGCAACGCTTGGCGAGCCACTCGTGCTTGCCGCCGTCCGTGCGGAACAGCGTCGTCTTGACCACGCCCGAACCGATGTCGATGCCGATCGTATTGATTGCGCTCACGTCCGTGCCTCCGCCGTCTTGCCTTCCTCGACCACGGCGCGCCACGCGAACGTCGCGCCGCCGAGCGCGCCC
The DNA here is from genome assembly GCA_963724545.1 of uncultured beta proteobacterium. GTDB lineage: Bacteria > Pseudomonadota > Gammaproteobacteria > Burkholderiales > Casimicrobiaceae > CAIWHR01. The sequence continues at coordinate 38,065 of CAVRVC010000018.1, read as the reverse complement.
GTGAAAATCGAGTCGGGATTGATGTTGAGCGTGATGTCGCCGTAGTTTTCCCGGACGAGGTCCTTCAGCGCCTTCACCGCCGCCTCGTTCTTCGCGACGCCTCCGGTGAACGTGAACTCGTTGCGGATGCCGCCGGAGCGGGCCAGGATCGACATCGCGCGCAGGATGATGGCGCGGTGCAGCCCGGCCATGATGTCCTCGCGCCTGTCGCCCAGCGACAGCCGGTCGCGCAGCTCCGCACCGGCGAACACGGTGCAGGTCGAGTTGATCCGGATGGTCTTCGTGGACTTCATCGCCATCGGTCCCAATTCGTGCAATCCCATGTTCATCTCGTCGGCGATGTAGCCGAGGTAGCGTCCGCAGCCCGCGGCGCAGCGGTCGTTCATCTGGAAGCTCTCGACGATGCCGTTCGGGTCGACCTGGATCGCCTTCGTGTCCTGGCCGCCGATGTCGAGCACCGTCGCCGTGTGCGGATACATCACGTGCGCGCCGAGCCCGTGGCACAGGATCTCGGAGCGGACATGCTCCTTCGAGAACGGCAGGCGCGCGCGGCCGTATCCGGTGCCGACGACGTAGGTCTCTTCCATCGGCATGTCGAGGATGCCCTTGATCGGCGCCTCCACCTGGTCCCGGCGGCTCGCGGTATCCGGCAACTCGACGAACGTGCGCTCGAGCGCCGCCAGCAGATGCCGCTTGATCGAGTCGCCGTAGACGCGGTTCTCGACCTCGATGATCGAGCGGTCGAACACGTTGAGCAGGAAGTCGTAGCGGATCCCCGATTCCTTTGCCACCGCCTCGCCGGTCGCGAGGTACTGGCTGCCGGCGATGTCGCGGAAGAAGTCCGACTTGCGCTTGGCGCCGGGCGCGAACAGCGTCCACGCCTCGGCGGAGAGGCGCTTGAATACCTCGCTCAGCGCTTCGCTGACCGCCTTCGTCGCGTCGCCGAACTTGGCGGTGGCGAGGCTCCGCTGGCAGGTGGCTTCGAGGTCGGCGAGCTGCTCCAGGTACTGCTCCGAGCGGAAATCCCGCTCGAGCTGCCCGAGGAAGCCGTCGAGCGCGCCGTTGAGCGCCCCGGTTTTCCCGAGCGCCTGCCGGAACAGGAAGAACCGGCCGTTGACGAGCGCCTCCTGCTTCGCGATCGCCGCGGCCGTGTCGTAGTTCGAGCGTGAGTTCGTGATTCCGCGCCCGAGGACGTTCTGCTGCTCGTCCATGACCACCGCCTTGGTGGTGGTCGAGCCGAGATCGATGCCGATGAAGCAGCGCATGCGCAATCCCCTAATGTGCCGCGGCGGCCGCGACGCGCTTCGCCTTGACCATCTGGAAGTAGCTCTCCAGCCGGTTCTTGACGTTCGCCGCGGAAAAGTAGCGGGGATCGACGAGGTCGGTCTCGATGAACGCGGCCGGCTTGCCGGTGCGCTTCTCGACCTCGCGCAGGACGAGCAGCTGGCCGGCCGAGAAGCTGTTGCAGCTCTTGATCGAGTTGATCAGCAACCCGTCCGCCTGATATTCGTCGATGTACCTGCAGATCATGTCGATCCGCGACGGCAGGTTGAGGTTGGTGTAGCAGCCGAGGCAGTACTCGGCGAGCGATTCCAGCGGGCGGTCCGCATCGTGGCGAAAGCCGAAGTCGTAGACGCCGCCCACCTTCGAGTACGTCGACGCGACGACGACCGCGCCTTCGTCGTAGAACATCTTCCAGAACTCGCGGAAGCTGGTCCAGTTGGGCGGGCCCTCGACGACCAGGCGGTACTTCTCCTCGGCCATCTCGCCCTCGGGGGTGATCGGGCCCCTGCCTTCGCGCACGCGCTGCTCGATCTCCTGCCGCAGCACGCGGTAGTACTCGGTCGCCTCCGGCATGCCGCGGAACGCGGTGAAGATCGGGCCGATGTAGTAGACGGCGCCGAAATATCCGTCGATCGGCGACGGGCGGTTCTTCGCCGACTGCAGCACGGCGACGAGATCCTCCTCGGCCTTCGCCGACTCCCTCATGTACTGGCGCAAACGGTCGATGTCGAACTTGACGCCCGATATGCGCTCGAGCGTGGGGATGACCGTCTCCTTCAGCTGCTTCACCACGTACTCGCGCATGTTCGGCGCGATCTTCCCTTCGCCCTGGTAGGGCACGTGGAGCATGACCGTCTCGCACCCGTACTTGTGGCGGATGAGCTCGAACCACTTCATGAACGTGAAGCAGCCGGTGTACGACAGGAGCAGGATGTCGGGCTTCGGCAGTACCTCGCCGGTGGGCCCGATCTCGCCGCCCATCATCATGCCGAGGTCGGCCTTCACATAGGTGCAGACGTCCTCCGACTGGCCGTCGCGCTCGGCGTCCATGATCATCTTGCCGGACTTCTTGCGCAGGCCGTTCTGCAGCGCGTTCGTCTCCGGCAGGCTGCGCGCGAAGTCGAAGCACATCAGGAGCTCGTTGAGGTTGCCGGGAACGAACGTCGCCGACACCTTGCGCCCGGCCTGATGGGCGGTGGCGAGATCGTGGTAATTGCTGTTGATGAGCTCCTTCTGCAGCCACATGGCGTCCTCTTTCTGGACGGGCGCGGCGGCCTTTTTCGTGCTCGCGGGTATTGCGGCGGTGGTCGTCATGCGGCACTCCACAGTTTGATCGAATCGGCGAACGTTCCCGACTGCTCCCGGATCGGGGCCATCTGGCCCGTGTTCTCGGCATACTTGAACGCGGTGTGGGGCACCTTGTGCTTGCCGAGGACGTCCTGCAGCATCGGCCGCTCGAGCAGCGCCGGGTCGCAGAACGACGGCGCGGCGAAAATCACGCCTTCGGCCGCGCGGGTCTTGACCTGCTTCAGCAGGAACACGCCCTTCTCCTCGCGCGTCGTCTCGTACTTCGCGGCCGTGGTCGCCGAACGGTGCAGGAACGCCTTCGACAGCTCGTCGAGCGGATTGGCGTCGGCCGGAACTTCGTCCATCAGCCACCGGGTCACCAGCATGAAATCGTCATCGACGATGTAGCAGCCCGACATCTCGATCGACTTGATCAGCCCCAGCGGCGGCTGCTCGCAGAAGGCGCCGGTCAGCACGACGCGAGCGTTGTCGCGCTTCGGCCGCGGCACAGCGTCCGCGGCGGCGATGTAGTCGCGGACGAGCCGCGTGTGCTCCTCCGGCGGCAGCACCATTCCGGCGCGCAGCACCAGATAGACTTCGGAGGTCGGCGCCTGCCACGGCTTCGCGGCGCGGTAGGCGTAGAGATCGCGCACCGCCGCGCGGTTGTCGTTGAAGACGCGGATCGACGCGTTGAGGTCGGCGTCGGTGATCGGCGCGCCGCGCAGCTTGCCCAGGTCCTCGCGCAGCACTTCGAGCTCCTGGATGTAGAACGTGCCTCCGATCGCGTCCACGTAGTTCTGGGGCACGTCGAAGTAGCGGACGTACTTGTCCTTGAACAGCAGCTGCCACATGCCCGACAGGTTGCGGATCACGTCGCAGATCGACGGAAACAGCATGCCGTCGAGGCAGTCGAGGCGCCCCGTGAGCCCCAACTCGATGGTCGAGCGCGGAATCCGGCAGATGTAGCTCTGATAGTAGGCATCGCCCTGGATCACCTCGAGCTGGTCACCGCCGCCGAGAATACCGACCGACAGCATGCCCGCCGCGTGGATCAGCTCGCGCGGCACGTACACCGGCATGTAGCCGATCGCCTTGCGTCCGGGCACCTTCGCCTTCCACTCCTTGACGGCGGACAGATCGAGATCGTCGAACAGCGTCTGGCAGCGCTCGACGATTTGCAAGACGGGCGGAATCGTGGACATCAGCGATGCTCCCAGTGCGGTTTGCGTTTGGCGAGGAACGCGACGAGCCCCTCGTTGGCGTCGCGCGTCTGCATGAGGCGGTCGAGGTAGAGCCGCTCGACCTCCGCCAGCCGGCGGCGCAGGTCGTGGATGATCGGACCGCGCGCGGCGGCGACCGCGCAGGCGAGCGAGGCGGCGCTCTTGCCGGCGAGATGGTGCTCGAAATAGGCGAGCGCGGCGGCGTCCGGATCGGCAGCGACGAACTGCACGAGGCCCATCGACTTCGCCTCGTCGCCGCTCACCGCGCGGCCGGAGAACAGCAGATCCTCGGCGGCCGGCTGGTTGACCCGGTACGGCAGCAGGCACGAGGCCGCCGGCGCGAACACGCCGAGCTTCATCTCGGGCTGTCCGAGCTGCGCGTCCGGCGCGGCGAAGATCGGACCGCCCGCGAGCGCGACCTCGAGTCCGCCCCCCAGACACTGGCCGCGCACGGCGACCAGGATCGGCACCGGAAACTCGACCATCTGCAGCACCAGCGCGTGCAGCGAGGAGAGCATCGCCGCGCACTGGCCGGGAAGGTGCTCGTCGACGCTCGCGCCGAAGCTGAAATGCGGGCCCTCGGCGTCGAGCAGGACGCCGCGCAGCCCGGGATGCCCGCGGTAGGCAACGAACGCGCCCGAGAGTGCGGCGATCATCGCCGCGTCGATCAGGTTCGCCTTGGGCCGCGCGAGCGAAAGGCGCAGCAACCCGCCGTCGTGCTCCAGGCGGTCCTTCAGCGGCGACGCATCGGCCACGCGCTACCCCTTGCCCTTGTTCTTCGGCTGGATCGAGTCGTGCAACGGACCCACCCAGCTCTCGCCGGCGGCGAGCTTCTGGCGCAGCAGCACGAAGTCGACTTCGCGGTCGTTCTTGCCGCCTTCGTTGAAGGCCGTGAACCCGGCGCGCGCCTCGGTCATCATGTTGAGTGCGAGCCATGCGCGCGAGTTCTCCTTGTTGCGGTTCCAGGCGTCGAGCTTGGGCTTGCGCAGCTCTTCGAGCGTCTTGGTCGTGCAATCGGGGAAGGTCAGCAGCAGTTTCGCGCACAATTCGTCCACTTTGGCGTCGAGCAGCGTGAGATCCACGCTGCCGCGCGCGAGCAGCGCCTTGCCGGCCTTGGCGTCATCGCCCGTCTTGAAATCGCCGAAAACGATGCGGCCATGGTCGTCGAGAAGGCGCTTCGTCTCGACGAGCGGATTGGCGAGGTACGAGCCGTCGACCTTGAGCGCGGGCACGACGTCCGCGAGGATGCCCCAGTGATAGGCCTTGTGCGCGGAGAACGGCTCGCAAAGCACACCGGCGACCATGGACCGCTCGTTTCCGATCATCGGCGGAAGGAAGTCCGTGGCGCCGCCGATGGGCGCCGAACCATGCTTGGGCCCGGCCTGGCCGAAGCGCGCGAGGTCCTGCGCGATGGAGAAATCGCAGGCCATGCCGATTTCCTGGCCGCCGCCGATGCGCATCCCGTTGACCCGGCAGACGACGGGTTTGTCGCAGGCGAGGATCGCCGACACCATGTCGTTGAACAGGCGCATGTACTGGCGGTACTCCTGCGGATGGCCGGCGTAGTACTCGGCGTATTCCTTGGTGTTGCCGCCGGTGCAGAAGGCCTTGTCGCCGGCGCCCGTGAACACCACGCAGTTGACGTCTCGCGCGTTCGACGCGGCACGGAACGCGAGGATCACGCCCTTCACCATGTCGGTCGTGTAGGAGTTGAACTGGGTGGGATTGTCCAGCGTGATCCAGGCGTTGTAGAGACCCCGGGCGACGGTGCCGTCCGGCATCTTCGCCGGTCGCTTTTCGAAGCCCACTCCCGGCTTCGAGATGTCGTCGACCAGGTCATGGTTCTTGAAATCGCGCACGGGGGCGCGCACGTCGGGTGCATTCATCGCAGTGTCCTCATTCAGGCTGGCACGAGTACCGCACGCTTCTTGATTTCGCGGTGGTGGACCGCCGCGAACACCTGGTTGATGTCGTCGAGCGGATGCGCTTCGACGAACGGCCTGATCTGTACCTTGCCGTCGAGCGCGAGGTCCAGGGCGGCCGGGTAGTATTCGGGCGGGCAGCCCCAGTTGCCGATCGCGCGCGCGTCGTAGGCCATCAGGTTCGAGAGGCGGATCTCGATCTTGTCCATCGTGAAGCCGACGACGGACAATGTCGCGCCGTGGACCAGCAGGCCGTACGCCGTGAGTTGACCGGCCGCCGTGCCGGAGCATTCGAAGATCAGCCACTCGGTCGCGGGTAAATTGCGCTGCTTCGCAAATCCGATGATCGCGGTCTTGATCGCTTTTGCATCGAGTGTGCGGCTGTTGAGCGTCAGTGCCGCTCCGTGCCGGGAAATCGCTTCGAGTTTGTCCTCGTCCACGTCGATAGCCACCACTTTCGCCCCAAAGGCATTCGCGATCTGCGCGCAATAGCCGCCGACGCCGCCCGCGCCAACTACGACCGCGAGACTGCCCGGAGTGACGCCGGCGCGTCGTACTGCCTGGTAGGGGGTCGTGAGCGCGTCGGCTACGATCGACACGTCGGCGAGCGTGAGTTCCGCGCGTGCGAGGCGCGCCAAGTCGACCTCGCAAAGCCCCCGACCGGGCACCACGATGTGGGTCGCGAATCCGCCCTGGATGTCGTTGCCCGGCATCTTCTGTTGTCGGCAGATGGTCGCAAGGCCCCGTTTGCACAGATCGCACTCGCCGCACGGGAGGACGGCCGGAACGATTACGGACTTGCCCATCCAGCGCTCGGCACCTGCGCCCGTTGCGACGACGTTGCCGCTGATTTCGTGTCCCAGCGCCAGAGGCAGCGGCTGGTTGGTCCGCACGCCGTCGTAGAAATAGCCGAGGTCGGTGTGGCAGACGCCGCAGCCGGCGATGGCAACCACCACTTCCCCGGAACCCGGTTCGGCGTCGAATGCCGCGCGCACGAGCGGCGTGTTCGCTGCGGTCATCAGCCAACGGTGGCCCTGGATGCTCATCGGTATCTGGTCCTCCAGTTTCGATTCCCATGTCTCGCCGGCCTGCCGGCGGGGCGCGTCCGGCGGGACGTTGGATCCGCCCCCGGGATGCTCGTCGCCCTAAATCGGTACTCCAATGCCGATTTAGGCGATGATCCGGCCCGTCGCCTGCGATCGCCTTGATCTGCGTCAATCCAAAACGGAAGCGCTGCCGGTTTACTTGGCGCGTCGTGTGCGGCGAGGTGAAATGTGCAGGCAGTGACAAGCGAGGCGGAACGGAAGGCGACGGCCGGCGCACCCGCGGCGGGAGCGGCGCCGGGCGAGGGCGCCGCCAGCGTCTCGATCGCGATCGCCGGCAGCGGCGGCAGCGGCGTGATGACGGCGGGCACGCTGTTGCTCGACGCTGCGGCCAAGGCCGGGCTGTACGGCCTCATGGTGCGCACCAGCGGGCCGCAAATCCGTGGCGGCGAAGCTGCGGCGCTGCTGCGGCTGGCCCACCGGTCGCTGGACTCGCTCGATGACGGCTTCGATCTCCTGCTCGCGATCGATTGGCAGAACGTGAACCGGTTCGCCGACGAAATCGCGCTGGATGCGTCCAGCGTGATGATCGGCGATCCGGACGAAGGCGAGGTGCCCGAGGTCTTCATGGGCACGGGTGCGCGCTATGTGCCGCTGCCGCTCAAGAAGATGGCGAAGGCGATCCCGGGAAGCTGGACCAACATGGTGGCGCTGGGGCTCGCGGGCGCCCTGGCCGACATCCCGGCCGACGCGCTGGAATCCGCACTGCGCGACTCCTGGAAACGCACGTCCGTTGCGTTGGAGGCCAATCTGGCCGCGCTGCGCGCGGGCATTGCCGCCGCTGGTTCCATCGAAGGCGTGCCCAGGCTCGCGGCGGGCGCGACCCGGCTTGCCAAGCGCTGGCTCATCAGCGGCAACGAGGCGGCGGGGTACGGTGCGCTGCGCGGCGGCGTCCGCTTCGTCGCGGGCTATCCGATCACGCCGGCAACCGAGCTCCTCGAGTGGATGGCCCCGGCGTTGACCAAGGTGGGTGGCACCCTTTTGCAGGCCGAGGACGAACTGGCGTCGATCAACATGATCATCGGCGCGTCCTACGGTGGCGTGCCCTCGCTGACCGCTACCGCCGGTCCCGGGCTGGCGCTGATGGCGGAAGGCATCGGCCTTGCGGTCAGTGCCGAGGTGCCGATTGTCGTTGTCGACGTGATGCGTGGCGGCCCGTCCACCGGCATCCCCGCCAAGAGCGAGCAGAGCGACCTCTCCTTCGCGGTCAGCGGCCTGCACGGCGATGCGCCGCGCCTCGTGCTCGCGCCCGCGTCGATCGCCGACTGTCTCGGCACCACGCAATGGGCGGTGCATCTCGCGGAAGCGCTGCAGGTGCCGGCGATCGTGCTGTCCGACCAGTTCATGGGCCAGTCACGTGCCATCGTCGACAGGCCGGTCGATGCGGATTTCGTCGCCCGGCGGCTGACGGCCGCGGCCAACGCGCCCGATTACAAGCGCTACCGGGACACCGATTCGGGCGTGTCGCCCATGGCGATTCCGGGCACGCCGGGCGTCGTCTACACGGCGGACGGTCTCGAGCACAGCGAGCGCGGAATTCCGAGCAGCCAGGCGCGAGACCATCGCACTCAGCTCGACAAGCGCGAGCGCAAGCTGCTCGACTACGACTACGGTCCTTGGTGGGCCGATGTCTTCGGAGAAGGAGACGCAGCCATCATCACGTTCGGCTCGGCGGCGGGACCCGTGCGCGAAGCGGCGGCACGCGTGGCCGAGCGCGGCTGCAAGGTGCGGGTGATTGCGCTGCGACTGCTGGCGCCGGTGCAACCGGCACGGCTTGCCGCCGCGCTCGAAGGCGTGACGCGCGTGCTCGTCGTCGAACAGAATCACGGCGCGCAACTCTACCGCTACCTGCGCGCGATGTACGACTTGCCGGGTAAGCCCGAGAGCTATCATCGCCCGGGTCCGCTGCCGTTGCGGCCCGGCGAATTGGCCAATGCGATCGTCGAATGGAGCCGTCATGGGTGACGCAGCTATCGCTCGGACGCCGCTCACGGCGCAGAGCTACAAGTCGAGCTACAAGCCCATCTGGTGTCCCGGCTGCGGCGACTACTCGGTGCTGAGCTCGCTGACCAAGGCGCTCGCGAAGATCGCCGTTCCGCCGGAGGACGTCGTCGTGGTGTCCGGAATCGGCTGCTCCTCCCGTATCCCTGCCTACACGACCTGCTACGGCTTCCATGGCGTGCATGGCCGCGCACTGGCGGCAGCCACCGGGCTCAAGGTCGCGCGCCCGGATCTCACGGTGCTGGTCACGGGCGGCGACGGTGACGGTTATTCGATCGGCGGCAATCATTTCCTCCACGCCTGCCGGCGCAACGTCGATCTCACGTACATCGTGATGGACAACCACGTCTACGGCATGACCAAAGGCCAGCCGTCGCCGACCACGGAGCCCGACTGGGACTCCAAGCTTGCCCCTGGCGGCACGGGACTGCGTGTGTTTCATCCGCTCGTCATTGCGCTTGCGGCCGGGGCCAACTTCGTTGCGCGTGCATTCTCCGGCGATCCGAACGGCACCGCTGAAATCATTGCCGAGGCGATCCGGCATCCCGGCTTTTCGTTTGTCGAGATACTGAGTCCGTGCGTGACTTTCCGGCCCGAGCAACGCGAGTGGAAGCAGCAGGCGCATCCGTCGCCGGTGGCCCCGACCGATGACCCGGCGCGCGCCGCGCGAAGGGTGATGACCGACGACGGCTTCAACATCGGCGTTCTCTACAAGGGTGACCGCAAGGCGTATCCGGCGAACACCGGCGCGGCGAAATGCACACTCGCCGATCTCGATGCGGAATTCGAGTCGTGAACGCGGGCACCGAGCCGGAAACCGCGCCGGGAAACGACGTGCCCCGGACGCTGACCGAATTCATGGCGATGGCGCTGCTGATGGAAACCGAGGCGGCGCAACGCTACGCCGAGCTCGCCGATGCGATGGAGACGCACAACAACCGCGAGGTTGCGACGTTGTTTCGCCGGATGGCCGCCATTGAAGCCATGCACGCGCAGAAGATCGTGGCGACGATGAAATGGCGCGAGGTGCCCGTGCTTGCGCAGCGGCCTGCTGGACCGGGCGGGCTTCCAGCCACCGGAAGCGGCGCCCAGCGAAGACGTGCACTACCTGATGCAGCCGTACCAGGCGCTGCAGCTGGCGCTCGCCGGGGAACAGCGGGCAGAGAAATTCTTCGCCCAGCTCGCCCGTGTGGCGAAGGTCGCGTCCGTACGCAAGGCAGCGCGCGAGTTGCGCGATGAGGAGCGCGAGCATGTCGCGCTCGTGAAGGCGTGGATGGAGAAGGTGCCCGAAACCCGCCACCGACTGGGCGGACGACCCCGATCCGCCTCGCTACATGGATTGACGCGACTCGAATGCAAGTCCTGCTGCCCGACGGATGGGCCCGACCCATCGGCTACGCCAACGGTATTTCCGCCGATTCTGGCCGGATCGTGTTCGTCGCCGGGCAGGTGGGATGGGACGCACAGCAGCGGTTTCACTCGGAGGACGTCGCCCCCCAGTTCGAGCAGGCGCTGCAAAACGTCCTCGCGGTGCTGGCCGAGGCGGGCGGCGCGGCGCACCACATCTGCCGGATGACGGTCTACTGCTGCGACAAGCCCGGCTATCTTGCCGCCCGGCGCGATCTGGGCGCGATCTGGCGCAACCACATGGGCAACCACTATCCGGCGATGAGCATGATCTTCGTTGCCGATTTGCTCGACAGTCCGGGAAAAATCGAGCTCGAGGCCACCGCGGTCGTGCCGGCTGGCCGTCGCCCATCATTGAATCACCTCGTCCGCGCGTAGCAACAGCGATTGCGGGATCGTGAGGCCGAGCGCCTTCGCGGTCTTGAGGTTGATCACGAACTCAAACTTGGTCCGACTGCACCACCGGCAACGTCCCCGGGCTTCTCGCCCTTAAGGACCCGGCCGGCGTAGACGCCGACCTGGCGAGTTGCGTCGGTCAGGCTGGTTCCGTAGCTCATCAGGCCGCCAGCCACCGCGAACTCGCGCTGCTCATAGACCGCCGGAATTGTGTGTCGCGCGGCCAGCGCGACGATTCGCTCGCGCTGCGTCAGAAAGAACGGGTCGGCGCCGACCAGCAACGCACCGGCACGCAATTGACCAAAAGTCGCAAATGCACTATCGAGCTCCGCCTCACTGCTGGCGCGATGGATATGGATCTGCTGGCCGAAGGCGCGTGCTGCTGTCTGAACGTCCTTTAACCGGGCTTCGAAGCTCGCGAGCTTCGGATTGAGGAGCACGGCGATCAATGCAGCGGTTGGAACCAGCTCGCGCAGGAGCCCCAACCTCTTGCCCTCCAGCTCGCCTGTCAGAAAGTACACCCCGGTTAGATTGCCGCCCGGCCTGCTGAGACTGGAGACGAGTCCTTGCGCGATCGGATCGATGCCGACGCCGAATATGATCGGGATCGACGTGGTGGCCGCCTTGGCCGCAAGCGCCGTGACGCTGCCACCGGTCGCGACGAGTACGGTAACTTGCCGACGAACCAGTTCGGCGGCCAGAGTCGGTAAGCGGTCGAAGCGACCCTCGGCCCAGCGGTACTCGATCGCGACGTTCTTGCCCTCGACGTAGCCGGTTTCGCTCAAGCCTTTGCGGAACCCGGTCACCGGCTGCGCCCATTCCGCCAGCGAAAAGCCATTGAGAAATCCGATCACCGGCATCTTTGTTTGCTGCGCGTGCGCGGTGGGCGGGCTGGCCATCGCCGCACTACCGAGAAGGATGATGAACTCTCGCCGCCTCACTGGATCACCCCGTGACGAATGGGAGTCGGGTCATAGTACGCCTTCATGGAGGCTCACGTCCGCGGCCACCGCTGTTGGCCGGCTCGCGACATTCAAGTCTGAACGCGAGTGGTTTGATCGTCGAAGGTGGTGGCGCGACTTGATTTCGCGTTGCGTCAAATGTTCGGAGCCTTGAGCCACATCAAGGATTCGCCTGGCCTTCCCCGTGGAGAATCGCCCATTTGACCGAGCCGTGGAGTCGCGATCGAATGGCGGTCACGAGGCACCGCAGATGCTCACCGAGCTGACGCCCCAGAAATACTATCGCCTGCCCTGGTCCCTGACCGACAACGGGATTTCCTGGCTCGAAGTCACCACGAGTTGCAACCTGGCGTGCAAGGGCTGCTACCGCCCCAAGACGGAGGGGCACAAGACGCTCGCGGACATCGAGGAGGACCTGGCGGTCTTCAAGCGGGAGCGGCGGAGCGATTGCATGAGCATTGCCGGAGGCGATCCGCTCGTGCATCCGAAGATCGTGGACATCGTGCGCACGGTCAAGCATGGTGGATGGAAACCGATCATCAACACCAATGGCCTGGCGCTGACCCCGAAGCGGTTGAAGGAGTTGAAGGCGGCCGGGGTCTTCGGATTCACGTTTCACATCGACGTCTCGCAGACGCGGCGCGACTCGAAGGGCACGGTCGAGAGCGACCACAATCCGCTGCGGCTGAAATTCGCGCGGATGCTGGCCGAGGAGGGCGGGTTGACCTGCTCGTTCAATCAGACGGTGACCAGCGAAACGCTCGACCAGGTTCCGGCGATCGTGAAGTGGGCGCAACGCCATCCCGACATCGTGAACACCATCGTGTTCATCCTGTACCGGGAGCCGCGGCTCATGGGAGATTTCGATTTCTACGCGAACGGGGCAAAGGTGGATCTTTGTCAGACCTACGAGGAGTCCGATGCCTGGGCGGGAACGAGGGCGTTGAAGGCGGCCGACGTCGTCGCGAAGATCCGCGAGGCCGATCCGACGTATGAACCGAGCGCCTATCTCAACGGGAGCGCGGATGCGAACAGCGTGAAATGGCTGGTCGCCTCGAGAATTGCGAGTCGCACGCGCGGTTTCGGGTACGTGACTCCCCGGTTCATGGAACTGGTCCAGGACGGCAGTCACCTCTTCCGCAAGCGGTGGCTGAGCTATTCCAGTCCGAGGACGCTGGGCTCCGGACGCTCGGCGATGCTTGCGGCGTCGTTGTTCGACCCAGGAATGTGGACGATCGCGAAGAACTTCCTCGGATCCATCCTCAAAAAGCCGGGCAGCGCCTTCGAGAAATCCTACGTGCAGACCATCACGATCATTCAGCCCGTCGATGCGCTGGAGGAGGGGGGCTTCAACATGTGTGATGGCTGCCCGGATATGACCGTCTACAAAGGGAAGATGTACTGGAGTTGCCGACTCGAGGAAATGAAGCAATTTGGCTGCTTCGTCAATGCCGTTCCGCGGCGACAATTCGCACCCGACACACCGCCAAAGCGGGAGGCGGCGCGTCCAGGCGTGGGCCCGGCTGGATTCGAACCAGCGACCAAGGGACTATGAGAATCACCCTTCGTTAGCTCCATATTCCATATCAAGCTCTTGCAACACACGCCAAGTTTCAAGAGTAGCCACGAGCAGCCCAAGAGTAGTGGCAAAGCGCCAATCGAAGTTACGAAATGGCTGAAACGTTCGGTCATTGGAGCACTTCGTCAGCACGCTGCAGCAAAGACTGTGGGATCGTCAGGCCGAGCGCCTGCGCAGTCTTCAGGTTGATCACAAGTTCAAACTTGGTAGGTTGCTCAATCGCCAAGTCCCCGGGTTTCGCGCCTTTGAGGATGCGGTCGACGTACGTGGCCGCGCGCCGGAACAAATCCGGAAAATTCGGCCCGTACGACATCAGTCCACCTGCCTGTGCTTGCGTGCGCAGTAAATAGATCGCGGGGAGCCCCGTTCGTGCCGCGAACTGCGGAAGCCGCGAGGGCGGACTGTTCCACACCGGATCGGCGTTCATCAGCAGGGCCTCAACTCGTTCGCCGACTGCGGCGTTGAGTGCGGGCTCGATCTCGTCGGGCGCGCGCGCCTGCATGATGTGTATTTGGACGCCCATTTGCCGCGCTGCTTCAGGGATCTCCTGCGCGGCAAGGATTCGCATCACTTCGTTGTCCGGATTGACCAGCACCGCGATGCGAGTCGCCTTCGGCACGACCTGATGCAACAGATCCAGCAACTTCGCCATGAAGCCGCCTGGAACGAGCGTGGACACACCAGTCATGTTCCCGCCGGGCCGGGCGAGGCTCGCGACGAGGCCAACGCGAACCGGGTCGGCAACAAGCATCATCACGATCGGGATCGTCGACGTGGCGTCTTTGACTGCCCGACTGGGTTGAGGCGACACCGCCACGATGAGGTCGGGACCGAGCGCGACCAACTCTCTGGCAAGGGCGGGCAACTGGTCAGCTTGGCCGGCGGCATTGCGGCGCTCGACAACCAGGTTCTTGCCTTCCACGTAGCCGCGCCCGCGCAGTTCCTCGTAGAACGCCACCTGATCCAGCGAGCGAGGATCTGGTGGCGCCATCGTAAGCACGCCGATCCGATAGACCTTCGCCGGCGCTTGCCCGGATGCATTGAGCGGCATCACAAGAATGGCGCCGGCAACGGCGAGCAGGATTCGCAATCCGAAGCTCATCGCGACGCTTCGTACGACGCCTTGCAGGGACAGCATCACGCGGATGACCCCGATTACGATCGGAAGTCCGGCGGCCATACGACCAAGGACGCGGTCACGAAGTACTCAGTAACGAGCATAGAGTGCGAGGTGCTGGCGACTGGGGGGCGAAGTTCTTCACCGGATATTCCATCGCGGTCAACCCGAGGCGTTTGACTACTCGATCACCCGATCCGCCCGCACCCGAACTGACGTCGGAATCGTGAGACCGAGTTCCCGTGCGCGCTTCAGGTTCACCGCGAGGACGGTCCTGGATAGCTCCTCGACCGGGAGATCCGCTGGATTGGCCCCCTTGAAGATCTTGTCGATGTATCGTGCGGCGACAGGGCCCGCCGTATCCGCGTCGGTTGAATAAGAAAGCAGCGCGCCCCATTCGACCCACGCTTCCCGATGTCCCACCACAGGCAACCTCGCATGTTCGCTGAGCTCGATGATGAGGCGGGGATGGTTGGTCTGAAGATCGGGAGAAGCGGTGATCACCGCGCCAGCATCGCCGGGCTTCAGGCTCGCGAAGAACCTCCTCAGGTCGGCCTCGCTTCTTACATCCCGCTCGACCAGCTTCAGGTCTAGCGACGCAGCTGCTTGACGCGCGAGCGCCAACTCTCGAGGCGAGTAAGGGTCGCGTCCATCGAACAATACCAGGACATGTTGAAGCTTCGGATCGATCTCCTTAAGCAGCTGCAGCCGCTTGTCGACCAGCTTCAAGTTCGCGACGGGACCGGTGAGATTTCCTCCCGGCCGCGCGAGGCTCTTGATATAGCCTGCCGCCTGAGGGTCATAGATCTGGACGAATACGATGGGGATCTTCGATGTGGCCGCCTTGGCCGAGCGAATGCATTGATCCTCGAAACCGACGATCACATCGACGCGAGCCGCGACCCACTCCTTGATGGTTGCGGCGGCCGCGGCCGCGTCCGACTGATTTCGCCAGTCGAAGTTCAGGTTCTTGCCGTCCTGATAGCCCATGTCATTCAGCGCTTGATGAAGCGCGTGCAGTCCGGGCGGCTCATGGTCCAGGCCCACGTGGCACAGCCCGATGTGCCAGACCTTCGTCGTCTGCTGCGCGAAAGCCGTCTGCGCTAGAGCCACGAGGCCGAAAACCGCGACGAGCCGGACAGCCCGCTGCTTCCCACGCAATCTCGTCTCCATGCGGTGGCCCCCAAAGTCCCCTGCTGGAAAGTCTACGCTCGATCGACTCTGCGGGACGATGATTCGTTCGAACGTCGTTACGATGGCTACGCCAGAAAGGGAAAGGGTGTCAATCTCCCTATCAGCCCCTTGATATGGAGAGTGGGCCCGGCTGGATTCGAACCAGCGACCAAGGGATTATGAGTCCCCTGCTCTAACCGTCTGAGCTACGGGCCCGCACGAGAAGGGTGGAGTCCTGCGCCGAGGCATTTCGAACCGGTGACGGCGCACGGCGCTCGAATTATAGCTGTCGCGCTACACTTCGCATGCGGCCCGGTTCGCAATGGGGGCGCAAAGCCCGCGACGCATGCACAAATCCGACTACCTTCGTGCGCTTCTCGAGCCGACGTCGATCGCGCTCGTCGGCGCTTCCGGCAAGCCGGGTTCGGACGGTCGCATCGTCCTCGAGAATGTGCTCGGCGGCGGTTATCAGGGGGCGCTCCATGTCGTCAACCCCGGGCATCGACGGGTGCTCGCGCGGCGCTCGTTTCCGTCAATCGCCGCCGTTGCGAAACCGATCGATCTCGCGTTGATCGTAACGCCGACGGCCGCGGTGGCCGGCGCGCTCGACGACGCGGTCCGCGCGGGCGTGAAGGCGGCGATCATCTTCTCGCCGCCGCCGGCGGATGACGCGCAGGCGCAGCGCTGGCGCGGCGAGCTCGTGGCCATCGCCGGCGCGAGCGGCATCCGGATGCTCGGTCCGCATTCATTCGGCGTCGTTCGCACCGAGACCGGGCTCAACGCGACACTCGGCAGCGCGATCGCCCACGGCGGCAGGCTCGCGCTCGTCGCGCAGTCCGGCGCGGTATGCGCGGCCATGCTCGATTTCGCGTGGTCGGCGGGCATCGGCTTCTCCACCGTGGTCGCGTTGGGAGGGGCCATCGACGTCGGGTTCGGCGAATGGCTGGATGTGCTCATCGCCGACCCTGCCACCGACGGCATCCTGCTGTACACGGAGAACATCGGCGACGCGCGGCGTTTCCTGTCGGCGCTGCGCGCCGCGGCGCGGACCAAACCGGTGGTCGTGCTGCGCGCCGGGCGGTCGATGGAGCCGCATCCGATCGATGCGCCGTCGCCCGATGCGGTCTTCGACGCGGCGATGCGGCGTGCCGGCACGGTGCGCGTCAAGACCTATACCCAGTTATTCGCTGCGGCGCGGATCCTCGCGATGAACCGGATTGCGCATGGCGATCGCCTCGCGATCGTCGCCAATGGACACGGACCGGGAACGCTCGCCGCCGACAGCGCCGCCGATCGCGGCATCGTGCTGGCCGAGCTCTCGGCCGCGACGAGGAAGGCGCTTTCCGGAGTGCTGCCGCCGCACGTGGCGTGCGCCAATCCGATCGACGTCCACTGGGATGCGCCACCGATGCGGATCGCGGCCGCCGTCGACGTCGCGCTTTCCGATCCGAACGTCGACGCGGCGCTCGTGCTGCACGTGCCGCGGCCGTCGCTGGCGGCGACCGACGCGGCGCGCGCCGTGGCCGACGTCGCGCGGCGTTCGTCAAAGCCGGTGCTCGCGGCATGGCTTGGCGCGATCGACCGGGCCGAGGCGACCGGCGCGCTCGAGGCAGGCCACGTGGCCAACTTCTATACGCCGGAAAACGCGATCGACGCGTTCTCGTTCCTGGCGGCGTATCGTCATCATCAGGCGTGGCTGCTGGAAGTTCCGCCGCCGCAACCGGAACCGCGAGCGCTGGACGCACCCCTGCTCGAACGCGTGCGCACCGATGCGGTCTCGGCCAAGCGGAGCGTGCTGACGGCAATGGAAACCCGCACGCTGCTCACGATGTTCTCGCTGCCGGTGCCGCCGGTGGAATCGGCCGATACGCTGGCCGAAGTGCTGGCCATCGCCCGGCGAATGGGCTATCCGGTGACGCTGCATGCCGAAATCAGCGACGCCGTGCGATCGCCGGTTTCGCGCGCTCCGTTGCGCGACGGGCGGATGCTGGCGCGCGCATGGGCCAGGTTGCAGGACGCGCGGGCGAAGAGGGGCAGGCGCGAGCCCGTCATCGTGGCGAAGGAGCACACGTTCGGCGAGTGCGGGAGCGTGGCGATAGGCATCGCGACGGATGCGACCTTCGGGCCCGTGGTCACCTTCGGCGCGGAAAATGCCGGGCGCGGGGCCGACGTCACCATCCTGCTGCCGCCGCTCAACGAGCGCATCGCACGCGACATGATTCGCGCCACGCGGCGATTGCCGACATGGACCGGTGCCGACGCCGACGCGGTCGAGGCCGCCACCGAAGCCCTGGCGCGCGTCCTCGTCCAGGTGTCCGCGCTCGCCTGCGCGGCGCCATGGGTGCGGCAGCTGGCCCTCGACCCCGTCCGCTTCGACGCGGGCCACATCGAAATCAGCGGTGCCCGAGTCGTGATCGATCCTTCGGTCGGGCCCGCGACCGCGCACTACAGCCACATGGCGATCCACCCGTATCCGGTGGAGCTCGTCACGGACATCACGCTTCCCGACGGCGCGCGGCTGCACGTTCGCCCGATACGTCCGGAGGACGCGGCACTCGAGAGCGCGTTCGTCGCCGGCCTATCCGAGGAGACCCGCTATTTCCGCTTCTTCTACCAGCTGAACGAGCTCACGCCGTCGATGCTCGCGCGCTTTACGCAGGTGGACTACGACCGCGAGATGGCATTCGTTGCCGTCGACGAGTCGGCCGCCGCGCCCTCCATCGTCGGCGTGGCGCGCTACATCATGGTGCCGGACCGGCAATCCGCCGAGTTCGCGGTCGTGGTCGCCGACGCGTGGCACGGTCGCGGCGTCGCGCGCGCATTGATGCGCGGGCTCGTTGCGTGCGCGAAGGCGCGCGGGCTCTCTCGACTCGAAGGCTTCGTGCTGCGCAACAACCGGAACATGCTGAGGTTCACCGAGGCATTCGGCTTCCGCACCCGGGACTACCCGGACGACCCCGAGCAGGTGGAGGTCGTGCTCGACCTCACGCACTGACGGTAGCGAACACGGCGGCCGCGGTGCGCTACACTTGCCGCTGACGATTATCAGCCCACCTATCGGCCGACCCATGAAGATCCTGTTTGCCGTCGACGGTTCCCCGCAGTCTCTGGCCGCGCTCGACACGCTCGTCGGGAGTTTCCCGTACTTCCGCGAGACGCCGAAGCTCACCGTCATCCATGTCCACCCGTCCGATTCCGTACAAGGCGGCCACGACGTGGGTGGGCAAGGAAACGGTCCACCGCTATTACGAAGAGGAAAGCGATGTGGCGCTGGCCGGCGCCGTCAAGGATTTGACGGCGCTCGGGATTCCGTTCGAGATCGACAAGCGCGTCGGCGATCCGGCCGAAGAGATCGCCAAACGGGCCGAAAGCGGACAATTTTCCATGATCGCCCTGGGCACGCATGGCCACACGGCGCTCGTGAATCTGGTGATGGGATCGGTGGCCACGGGTGTGGTCGCGCGGAGCAAGGTACCGGTGCTGCTCCTCAAGTGACGCGCGTCGCGGACGCATCCGCCAAACGAAACGCCCCGGGGTTTCCGGGGCGCTGTGCCGGGTACGGGCTGGTTGCCGCGAAATTGAAGATCAGCCCTCGCCTTCGAGGAAGCTCCGCAGCTTCTCGGAGCGCGAAGGGTGCCGCAGCTTCCGCAGCGCCTTCGCCTCGATCTGGCGGATGCGCTCGCGCGTGACGTCGAACTGCTTGCCCACCTCTTCCAGCGTGTGGTCGGTGTTCATCTCGATGCCGAAGCGCATCCGCAGCACCTTCGCCTCGCGCGAGGTCAGCGTGTCGAGCACGTCCTTGCAGACGTTGCGCAGGCTCGCGTTGACGGCGGCATCCGACGGCGCGACCGTCGACAGGTCCTCGATGAAATCGCCGAGGTGGCTGTCGTCGTCGTCGCCGATCGGCGTCTCCATCGAGATCGGCTCCTTGCTGATCTTGAGGATCTTGCGGATCTTCTCCTCGGGCATCTCCATCTTTTCCGCGAGGACGCCGGGGTCGGGCTCCTGGCCCGTCTCCTGCAGGATCTGGCGCGAGATCCGGTTCATCTTGTTGATCGTCTCGATCATGTGCACCGGGATGCGGATCGTGCGCGCCTGGTCGGCGATCGAGCGCGTGATCGCCTGCCGGATCCACCACGTCGCGTACGTCGAGAACTTGTAGCCCCGGCGATATTCGAACTTGTCGACGGCCTTCATCAGGCCGATGTTGCCTTCCTGGATCAGGTCGAGGAACTGCAGGCCGCGGTTCGTGTACTTCTTCGCGATCGAGATCACGAGGCGCAGGTTGGCCTCGGTCATCTCGCGCTTCGCCTTGCGCGCCTTCGCCTCGCCCGTCGACATCTGCTTGTTGATCTCCTTCAGGTCCTTGAGGGGGATCATCACGCGGGACTGCAGGTTGAGCAGCTTCTGCTGCTGCTCGACGATGGCCTGCCGGTATTTGGCGAGCTGCTCGCTGTAGTTGTGATGACCGGCGACCTCGCGGTCGATCCAGCGCAACGACGTCTCGCTTTCCGGGAACTTCTTGATGAAGTCCGGGCGCGGCATGCCGCCCTTGTTGACGACGAGGTCCTGGATCTTGCGCTCGATCTGGCGGATGTTGTCGACCTCCGAGCGGACGCTGTCGCAGAGCTTCTCGACCTGGCGGGCCGAGAAGCGGATCTGCATCAGCTCGTTCTGCACCTTCTTCTGCAGCTCGACGTACTTCGGCGCCTTGTGCCCCTCCTTCTGCAGCACGACGAGCATCCGCGCGTGGAGCTTGCGGATCGTCGCGAACCGCGTGAGCGCGGCCACCTTGAGGCGTTCGAGGTTCTCGGCCGCGATCGCGCCGGCGTCGCCCTCGTCCTCGCTCGCCTCGACGTCGTCGTCGACGTCCTCGAGCGCGTCGAGCGCCTCGTTGAAGTCCATCAGGCCGTCGACGAGGTCGTCGATCTTGAACTCGTCCTTCTCGATCTTGGTCGCGAGGTCGAGGATCTGCGCCACCGTCATCGGGCAGGCGGAGATCGCCATGATCATGTGCTTCAGGCCTTCCTCGATGCGCTTGGCGATCTCGATCTCGCCTTCGCGCGTCAGGAGCTCGACCGAGCCCATCTCGCGCATGTACATGCGCACCGGGTCGGTCGTGCGGCCGAATTCCGAATCGAGCGTGGACACCGCCGCTTCGGCGGCCTCCTCGACATCCTCGGCGGGGGCGGTGGGCGCGGCATCCGACATCAGCAGCGTCTCGGCGTCGGGGGCCTCGTCGTAGACCTGGATCCCCATGTCGCCGATCATGCTGACGATGCCTTCGATCTGCTCGGCGTCGAGCACGTCGTCCGGCAGGTGATCGTTGATTTCGGCGAACGTGAGGAAGCCGCGCTCCTTGCCGAGCACGATCAGCGTCTTGAGGCGCCTCTTGCGCGCCTCGACGTCGGCGGGGGTGAGCACGCGCGGCGCGATTTCGGCGTGCCGTCCGTTGCGGCCCTTCTTGCTGGCGGCGTCCGCGGCCCGCTTGCCGGCGATCCGGGCGGCTATTTCACCCGCGGTCGGCTTGTGCGCCGGGGCCGCTGCTACAGCCGCAGCCTTGCCGGCCGCTGCCTTCGGCGGAACGGCGGCGGCCGTTCCCGGCTTGCCGGGAAGCACCTTGGCGGGCTTGCCGGAAGCCTTCGGCGCGGGCTTGCCTTTGGCGACGACTTTCGGCGCGACCTTGGCCTTGGGCAACGCCTTGCCGACCTTCTTGACGGCCTTGGCCGAGGTGCCCGACTTGTGCTGGGGCTTTGCCGTGGCTTTGCGCGCGGCGGCCTTCTTCTTCGCCGCCGGCTTGCCGGCCGTCGCGCCGCTTCTTCTTGGCGGGCGTGCGCGACGGCTTTGCCGCCGGCCGCGCCTTGCGGGCGGCCGTACCCTTGGCCGAGCCCTTCCTTGCCGCCGGCCGAGCCGTGGCGCCCGACCGCTTCTTGGTCGCCGGACTCCTGGATTTGGGTTTGGCGGGCGATTTGCGGGCGGGCTTCGCGGGCTTCTTGGCCATGGTCATCCTAAAGAGTCGAGAGCGCGGCACCCTGGAACGAGGGCGTCGGGACATCAGATGGGGGCGACGGGGAAAACCTCAAATTATATCATCCGCTTACCGGTTGTGACCGTTTTCGGGGGCGCTGGGCTTTGCCATCGGAGGCGCGCGGCGGACCATTTCGAGCTGCCGAAGCCGCTCGGCCTCCTCGCCCGATGGTGCGGCGTCGGATGTCCTCGCCTCCGCATGTCCGGCCCGCACCGCCTGTTGCCAGTACCGGTCCATGCCTGCCGACAGGTTCACGGCCGCATGCTCCAACGTGATCCCGTGGTCCTCGGCGGCGGCCAGTGCGGCGGCCAGCACCGGCTCGTGCGCCGTGGCGGCGAAATACTGCATGATGCCCGCAGTGGTCAGTGTGCCCTCGCTTGCCGCGCAATGGGCGACGAGCGCGGCGAGGGCGGCGCCCTCCACCGTACCGTCGGCCGGTTGCGGCAGGGCGGCGGATCGTGCCAACTCAGGTTGGAGCAGCAGCGCCTGGATGAGTTCACGTACGAGCGACGGCGCGCGCCGCTGCCCGGGCCGCGGCGGACGGGCGGAGGCGCGGGCCGGGTACTCGTGTCCGCCGGAGGATTCGGCTTCAGGGGGGCGCGGGCCGCGGCCGGCCTCCGGGCGGTGACCAATGAGCGCCCGCAACTCGGCCTCGGGCAGGCCGGTGAGCTCGGAGAGCCGCCGGTGGAGAAGCGCGGCCAGCACGGGGGCGGAAAGCGCCGCCAGGTGGGGGCGCGCCGCTGTCACCAGCGCGGCTTTGCCCTCGGCCGAGTCGGGCGGATGCAGCGCGCAGAGCTCGGTCAGCAGAAATTCGGAGGCCGGGACGGCGGCTCCGATCAGCGTCTCGAACGCCGCCTTGCCCCGCCGGCGGACGAAGTCGTCGGGATCCTCGCCGTCGGGCAGGAACACGAAGCCGGCATTCTTGCCATCCGCCAATACCGGCAGCGCGTTCTCGAGCGCACGCCAGGCGGCCTTGCGACCCGCCGCATCGCCGTCGAAGCAGAAGGCGACGCGATCGCTTTGCCGGAACAGCTTCTGGACGTGGACGGGCGTGGTCGAGGTGCCGAGCGTCGCGACCGCATAGCCGACGCCATGCTGCGCCAGCGCGACGACGTCCATGTAGCCCTCGACGACGACGACGACCCCCGCGTCGCGAATCGCCTGCCGCGCGAGGTAGAGGCCGTAGAGCTCGCGCCCCTTGGAAAAGAGCGGCGTCTCCGGCGAATTGAGGTACTTGGGCTCGCCCGCGCCCAGCACGCGGCCGCCGAAGCCGATGACCTGGCCGCGGCTGTCGTGGATCGGGAACATGATCCGGTCGCGGAACCTGTCGTAGCGCTTCCCGGCGTCGCCGGCGATGACGAGGCCCACCGTTTCGAGCGCGGGGTCGTCGTAGCGAGAGAAAGCGGACGCCAGCGGCTGCCAGGCGTCCGGTGCGTAGCCGATGCCGAACCGCGCGGCGATTTCGCCGGTGAGGCCGCGGTCCTTGAGATAGCCGATGGCGCGCGGCGCGTCCTTCAGCTGCGCGCGGTAGAACTTCGCGGCATCGAGCGTGAGGGCGGTGAGGTCGAGGGCCTGCCCCCGGCGCTCCGATTCGCCGGGGCGCTCGATCCGCGGCACCTGCAGCCCGGCGTCCCGCGCGAGCTCTTCGACGGCATCGGGGAATGTCTTGCCGCCGTGCTCCATCAGGAAGCCGATCGCCGTGCCGTGCGCGCCGCAGCCGAAGCAGTGGTAGAACTGCTTGCCGGGGCTCACGGTGAACGACGGCGTCTTTTCGCTGTGGAACGGACAGCAGGCCTGGTAGTTCGCTCCGGCCTTCTTGAGCGGAACGTACCGGTCGATGACGTCGACGATGTCGACCCGCGATAGCAGCGTCTGTATGAAATCGTTTGGAATCATGGACTTGACGCTGCATCCGGCGAGCATGCCGGCATCGGGCAACCTTGGCGGGCGGCCTTTCGGGAACACTGGCGAGCAGGGGACCTTTGCATTATAGGCGGCCCGTGCCAGCGCGAAAGGGTGCAACGAGCTTCGAGCAGGTCTCAGCCGGGCCGCAGGAGGCGCAGGCCGCTGGGCTTCGTACCCCAGGCGCCCGCCGGCCTGCGCCTCCTGCGGCCCGGCCGCGGCGACTACCCCGCGAGCTTCGCCTTGAGGCGAGCCGAGACGGCGCCCATGTCGGCGCGCCCGGCGAGCTTCGGCTTGAGGGCGGCCATCGCTTTGCCCATGCCGGCCATGCCGACCGCGCCGGTCGAGGCGATCGCCTCGGCGATCAGCGCGTCGATCTCGGCCTGCCGCGAGCTGCGCGGGCATGTACGCCGCGAGCACCTCGATCTCGGCGCGCTCCGCCGCTACCAGATCGTCCCGCTTCCCGGCCTCGAACTGGGCGATGGATTCGCGGCGCTGCTTCATCATCTTGTCGATGATCGCCAGGACGTCGGCGTCGGTGAGCTCGACGCGGTCGTCGACTTCGCGCTGCTTGATCGCCGCCAGCAGCATCCGGATCGTCGACAGGCGCGGGGTATCCTTCGCGCGCATCGCGGTCTTCATGTCTTCGACGACTTTCGACTTGAGCGACATTGGGGCCCCCGGAACAAAAAGGGGCGAATCGCTTCGCCCCTCGATGGCTCGACGCGCCGCGGCGTCAGAACAGCTTGGGCGGCAATTGCTGGCTGCGCAGGCGCTTGTAGTGACGCTTGACCGCCG
Source organism: uncultured beta proteobacterium (assembly GCA_963724545.1). GTDB lineage: Bacteria > Pseudomonadota > Gammaproteobacteria > Burkholderiales > Casimicrobiaceae > CAIWHR01. The sequence goes on along the minus strand of CAVRVC010000018.1, from coordinate 13,886 downwards.
CGGCGAGCTTGCGCTTGCGCTCGGCAGTCGGCTTTTCGTAGAACTCGCGGGCGCGAAGCTCCGTCAGAAGGCCGGTCTTCTCGATGGTGCGCTTGAAACGGCGCAGGGCCACTTCGAACGGCTCGTTGTCGCGCAGGCGGACGCTGGGCATGAAGCGCTTTCCTTCTCGTTGCCTCGGTCGGAACCGCAACAAAATGCAATTGCAACAGGCAATTGCGACAATCGAATAGTCTAGCAGGATGGCGCTCGCCGCGCAACACCCGCGACCCGCCGGCCTCTGGGCGCGGCGGCGACCGTGTATCGTGACGTGCCGGCCCCCGATCTGCGGCGCAACGGCGACTCCCATGCTCGTGCTCGGCATCGAAACCTCCTGCGACGAAACCGGCCTCGCCCTCTACGACGAGCGGCCGAGGGCTGCTCGCGCACGCGCTCCACTCGCAGGTGGCGATGCACACGATCTACGGCGGCGTCGTGCCAGAGCTCGCCTCGCGCGATCACGTGCGCCGCGTCCTGCCGCTCGCGCGCCACGTGCTGGCCGAGGCGGGCGCCGTCCTCGCCGATGTGGACGGCATCGCCTACACGCGCGGTCCGGGCCTCGCCGGTGCGCTCCTGGTCGGCGCGAGTGTCGCGAGCGCGCTCGGGCTACGCGCTCGGCAAGCCGGTCCTCGGCGTGCATCACATGGAAGGGCATCTGCTGTCGCCGCTCCTCTGCGATCCCAAGCCGGCGTTCCCGTTCGTCGCCTTGCTCGTGTCGGGCGGGCACACGCAATTGTTCGAAGTCGAGGGCGTCGGCCGTTATCGCCTGCTGGGCGACACCAAGGACGACGCCGCCGGCGAGGCTTTCGACAAGACGGCGAAGCTCCTCGGCCTCGGCTATCCGGGCGGCCCCGCGCTTGCCCGGCTGGCCGACGAGGGGCGCGACGGCGCGGTCTCGCTGCCGCGGCCGATGCTCGGCAGCGGCGACCTCGACATGAGCTTCTCCGGCTTGAAGACGGCCGCGCTGACGCTCGTGCGCCGCGAGTCGGCCCGCGGCGTCTTCGACGATGCGCGGCGCGCCGACATCGCGCGCGAGTTCCAGCATGCGGTCGTCGACGTGCTCGCGGCGAAGGCGGTCGCGGCGCTCGATGCCACGGGATCGACGCGCCTGGTGGTCGCGGGAGGTGTCGGCGCCAATCGCGAGTTGCGGGCGCGCCTCGCGACGGCGCTCGCGGCGCGTGGCGGCCGCGTGTATTTCCCGGACCCCGTGTTCTGCACCGACAACGGCGCGATGATCGCGCTCGTCGGCGCGCTGCGGCTCTCGCGGGCGACGGCAGCCGACTATGCGTTCTCGGTGAAGCCGCGCTGGGACCTGGCGTCGCTGTCCCCCATCTGAGCGCGCGCGGTCCGGGGATTCACCGTCCTATCGTGCGCTCCTTGCCCTCGATCAGCTGCCGGAGGTTGGCGCGATGCCGCCAGAAGAGCAGGAGCGTGATCGGGACCAGCGCCCAGGCGATCGGCGCGTTGCCGAAGACGTAGAACGCTCCCAGCGGCGCGAGCGTCGCGGTCGTGAGCGCCGCGAGCGAGCTGATCTTGAAGCCGAGCGCCATCACCATCCACAGCGCACCAAGGGCCAGGCCGAGCGGCCAGCTCAACGCGAAGACGATGCCGGCGGCGGTGGCCACGCCCTTGCCGCCGGCGAAGCCGTGAAATACCGGAAACAGGTGCCCGACGAACACCGCGAGCGCGACGGCGGGCACCGTCCAGTCGGCGACGCCGAAGGACGGTCCGAGCGTTTGCGCGAGGAACACCGCGAGAAAGCCCTTGACGCCGTCGCCGGCGAGCGTCAGGGCCGCCGCCAGCTTGTTGCCGGTGCGCAGCACGTTGGTCGCGCCGGGATTGCCCGAGCCGTAGCTGTGCGGGTCCGGGAGCCCGTACAGCCTGCTCACCACGACTGCGAACGACACGGAGCCGATCAGGTAGGCAGCGACGACGAACGCGAGCGAGGCGGGCATGGACGGGGCGTCGGTTAGAATGATCGGACCGAAGCGCGTTTAGTGCGCGGCCTGGGGCGACCCGTCGGATTCTAGCAAAGCGCCATGAACGCGATTTTCATCCACGATCTGCGCGTCGAGACTCGCATCGGCATTTACGAGTGGGAGCAGCGCGCCGCGCAGACGGTGCGCCTCGACGTCGAGCTCGGCCTGCCGAGCGACGCCGTGTTTCGCTCCGGCGATTTCGCCGACGCGCTCGACTACGCCGCCGTCGTGAAGCGCCTGCAGGCGTTCGCCGCCGACCATCCGCACAAGTTGCTGGAGCGTTTTGCGCAAGCGATCGCCGACCTGCTGATGAACGAATTCGGCGCGCCGTGGGTGAAGGTGCGCGTCGCCAAGCTCGCGCCGATCGCCGGCGTGAAGGAGCTCGGGATCGTCATCGAGCGCGGGCGCGCGTAGCCGCCCGGCCCGCGGGAGCGCTCGCCGGCCTCACGCTCCGGCGGGGTACGGCAGCGTGAACGCGAAGGTCGAGCCGACGCCCGGGGTGCTCGTCACCCAGATGCGCCCGCCGTGGAGCTCGATGAACTTGCGCGAGATCGCGAGGCCGAGCCCCGTGCCCTTCGACTTTCTTCGCCGCCGTCCCCACCTGCCGGAACTCCTCGAACACGGCGTCGATGTCCTCCGGCGCGATGCCAACGCCCGTGTCCGTGACCGAAATTTCGGCCATGCCGTCGCGCACGGCGACTCCGACGTCGATCCGGCCGCCCTCGGGCGTGAACTTGAGCGCGTTGGACAGGAGATTGAGCAGCACCTGCTTCACCTTGCGCTCGTCGGCGCACACGTTGCCGACGCGCGGGTCGATGGAGCGCGCGAGCCGGATCTCGCGCCGCTGCGCCCGCTCGCGCACGAGCGTCAGCGCGTTGTCGATGGCGGCGGGCAGGCTGAACTCCGAGGGCTCGAGCTCCATCCGTCCCGCCTCGATCTTGGACAGGTCGAGGATGTCGTTGATGAGGGACAGCAGGTGCCGGCCGGACTCGAGGATGTCGGCGAGATACTCCGCCTGCTTGTCGTTGATCTCGCCGAACATCCGCTCGGCGAGCACCTCCGAGAAGCCGATGATCGCGTTGAGCGGCGTGCGGAGCTCGTGCGACATGTTGGCGAGGAACTCGCTCTTGTGCCGGCTCGCGACCTCGAGCTGCCGGCTCTTGTCCTCGATCTCGCGGAAGAGCCGCGCGTTCTGGATGGCGAGCGCCGACTGCGTCGCGAAGGTCTTGAGGAGCTCGATCACCTGCGGCGCGAATTCGCCCGCGGTCTTGCGGTTCACGATCAGCCCGCCCAGCAGGTGGTCCTCGCGCAGCAACGGCATCGCCGAGCAGCGATCGATAGCCCAGGCGACAGCAGAATCTCGCGCACCCGGCTCTTGTACGTGCGGTCATCGCGCGATGTCGCGAATCTGCACCGGTTCGGCCGCTCACCGCCAGGCGCCCGAGCGCGCCCTCGCCCTTTCGAATCGGCATGGCGCGAAGCATGTCCACGAGCTCGGCCGGATAGCGCTCGGCCGTGTGCAGATAGAACTGCTCGTTGCGCTTCGTCGTACTCGTAGATCGCGCCGCCGTCCATGCCGGCGAGCTCGGTCGCGCGCGAGACGATCGTGCGGAGCACGGTCTCGAGGTCGAGCGTCGAGCCGACCGCCTGACCGACTTCGCCCAGCGCCTTCAGCTCGCCGACCGATCGCGTGAGATCCCGGGTCCGCGTCTCCAGCTCCTTGAACAGCCGTACGTTCTCGATCGCGATCACGGCCTGGTCGGCGAAGGTCTGCAGCAGCGTGATCTGCGTTCTCCGAGAAAGGCCCGGGCTCGAGACGGCCGACGGTGATGGCGCCGATGGGCCGCTCATCGCGTATCAGCGGAACCGCCACGACGCTGCGAAAACCCGTCGACGTGCGCGGATCTCGCCGACCCCGTACCCCGGATCCGCGAAGACATCCGGGAATCGCGACGACGCGGCCGGTGAGGATCGCGCGGCCGGCCGCGGTATCGTGGCCGAGCGGTCGCGGATAGACACGGCGCAGCGCATCGGTCCCTTCCGGACTGACGTTCGCGACGCGCCGCATGTGCAGCATGCTCGCCGTCGAGCGTCACGACGTTCGCCGACGCTGGCGCGGCACAGCTTCAGCGCGGCGGCCGCGATCGTGTCGAACACCGGCTGCACGTCCGTCTGCGACTGGCTGATCACGCGCAGGATCTCGCTCGTCGCCGTCTGCTGCTCGAGCGCTTCCGTCAAGTCCTTGTTGCGCGCCTCCAGCTCCGTGAACAGCCGCACGTTCTCGATCGCGATCACCGCCTGGTCGGCGAAGGTCTTCAGCAGCGCGATCTGCTTCTCGGAAAATGGCTTGGGCTCGAACCGTCCGACCGAGATCGCCCCGATGGGGCTGCCGTCGCGCAGCATCGGTACGCCCAGTGTGCTTCGGTTCCGAATGCCCAGTGCTGCCGTCTTCGAGTAGTCGGGGTCTTCGAGCACGTCCGGAACATGCACAACGGCCCGTTCGAGAATCGCACGGCTGCTGGTCGTCGACCGGCCCGGGCGCATCGGGAAAAGCTGCAGCATCGCCTGCACGCCTTCCGGGCGTACGAGCTCGTGGGCGACCAGATGCAGTAGCTCGTCCGTCGAATCTTCCAACCACGCTGTAGTCTGCGTTGCACAGACGCATCGCGTCGCGGGCTATTGCGTCGAAGACGGGCTGGACGTCGGTCGGAGAGCTCGAGATCACCCGCAGGATGTCGCTCGTCGCCGTCTGCTGCTCGAGCGCCTCCGTCAGATCGTGGTTGCGGATCTCGAGCTCGTGTGAAGAGCCGGACGTTCTCGATCGCGATGACCGCCTGGTCGGCAAAGGTCGTCACCAGCTCGATCTGCTTTTCGGTAAAGGGCTCGACCCTGGTCTTCCACAGCACCATGACGCCGAGCAGCGCAGTCTCGGTCAGCATCGGGACCGCGAGCATCGTGCGATACCCGCCGAGCTTCTGCGCTTCGCCGCGCATGTAACCTGACTGCTCCAGCACGTCGTGCCAGTGGACGACCCGGCGTTCGAGCCCGGCGATCCCGGAAATGCCGCCGGGCCCGAGGGGCGCAGGGTGCTCGCGCAGGTAATCCAGCATGGCCGGCGCCGAGCTGTGGCCGGCGGCGAGACGAAGCAATTTGCCGTCGTAACGGTGCACATGGCCGTGTTCGGCGCCGCAAAGCCGGACGGCGCTCTCGATCACCGTATCGAGCACCGGCTGCAGGTCGAACGCCGACCGGCTGATCACCTTCAGCACGTCGCTGGTCGCCGTCTGCCGCTCCAGGGCTTCGGTCACTTCCCGGTTTCGCGCGTCGAGCTCGGTGAAAAGCCGGACGTTCTCGATGGCGATGACCGCCTGCTCGGAGAAGGTCTTCAGCAGCTCGACCTGGGAGTCGGTGAAGAGCCCGGGCGCCGCCCGTCCGACGAAAATGGACCCGATGACGCGGCCGCCGCGGACGATCGGCACGCCGAGGCCGCTGCGATAGCGGGCCGCGCGCGCGAAGTCCTTGATCCCGTAGTCGTCCTCGGCAAGGACGTCCGCGATATGCACCACGGTGGCGCCGCGGATGACGCGCGCGGTCACGGTGCTGGCGTCGATGCGCATCGGATAGAGCGTGCGGACGATCGCGATTCCCTCGGGTACGACGCCGTGAATGGCCGCGAGCTCGATGACGTCGCCGTCGAATCTCGACACGACGGCGACCTCGGCATCGCACAGGCTTCCGGCGCGCTCGGCGATGATGTCGAAGACCGGCTGCACATTCGTGGGCGAGCTCGAGATGGCGCGCAGGATCTCGCTCGTCGCCGTCTGCTGTTCGAGCGCCTCGGTCAATTCGTGATTGCGCGCCGCCAGCTCCCGGAACAGACGCACGTTCTCGATGGCAATGACCGCCTGGTCGGCGAAGGTCCGCAGCAGCTCGAGCTGGCGCTCGGAGAACGGCTTGACCTCCGTTCGAAACAGCACGATGACGCCGACCGTCGCCTTTTCGCGCAGCAGGGGCACGGCGACCAGCGTGTGGTGACCGTACCGGCGCTGGAGCTCGCGCCCCACCGGATACTCGTTCTCGCTTTCGGCGGCGAGGTCGTGGACGTGGACGCTGCGGCGCTCGACCGCCGCGCGACCCGACACGGAATCCCTCGTCAGCGGAATCTCGACTGCATCGATCGTGCCGGAGCGCTCGCGCAGGACGTCCCCGAACGGACCCACGGCGGCCGCGCCGCGCAACACGCCGTTGTCGACGCGCATGATCAGGACATCGGGCGCCCCGCAGTAACGAGCCGCGGCGCGGACGACGGTCTCGAGGACGGGCTGGATGTCCGTGGGCGAGCTCGCGATCGCGCGCAGGATCTCGCTGGTCGCCTCCTGTTGCTCGAGTGACTCGGAAAGATCGCGGTTGCGGGCGTCCACTTCCCTGAACAGGCGGACGTTTCCGATGGCAATGACGGCCTGGTCGGCAAAGGTCTGGAGGAGCGCGACCTGCGTATCCGGAAATAGCCTCGATGCCTCGCGAAAGACCGTGATTGCCCCAATCGGGCGTCCATCGCGCAGCATCGGCACGGAGAGGACGCTTCGATAGTCCGCGTACTTCGCGGCGTCGTGGTACACGTACTCGGGGTCTTCGCGGACATCGGCAACGTGGACAACGCTGCCCGTGAGGATCGCGCGCTGGGTGATGCCGCCACGGCCCGGCGGACAAGGGTACGCCGCGTGGAACGCAGCGGCGCCTTCGGGCTTCACGTGATGAAGTGCGGCAATATGGATGAGCTCGCCATCGAACCTGTAACAGACGCTGAACCTGGCGTCACAAAGGCGAAGCGCGTTGGCCGCAATGGTCTCGAACACCGGCTCGACATCCGTCGGGGAGCGGGAGATGACGCGCAGAATCTCGCTCGTCGCCTCCTGCTGCTCCAGAGCCTCGGTGAGATCACGGTTGCGGACCTCCACCTCCTTGAAAAGGCGCACGTTCTCGATCGCGATCGCAGCCTGCCGGGCAAACGTCTGGACGAGTGCGACCTGATCCGGTGCGAACAATCCCGGCTCTCGCCGCCACAGGAAGATCGCGCCGAAGGCGCCGCCTTCGCGCACCAGGGGCACGGCGAGCACCGCCCGGCAGCCGATCAATCCGGCATTTCCGCGAGCTTCGGGAAATTCGGTCGCCAGGAGCGGAACAATATCCGCGTGATGAATCGTCTTCGCGGTCGAGCACGGCCCGGCCGGTGATCGACGTTCGCTCGAGGGCGACGGGAAGGAGCGGGAATCGGAGCCTCCCCGTCGACGGAATGGTGCGCCACGATCTTCAGGGTGCCGCCGTCGACGAGCATCACGCGCGCGTAAGGGCGCTTTGCACAGGCGTGCGGCCCACAGTGCGACGGCGTCGAGCACCGGCTGCACGTCGCCGGCCGAGCTCGCCATCAGGCGCAGGATCTCGCTCGTCGCGGCCTGCTGCTCCCGCGCTTCGGCGAGGCGCGCCTCGAGCTCCGCGATCGCGCCTTCAGGGCGCCGCGGCGCGCGCGGCGTCCGGGCCGCGGCCCGCTTCGGCGCAGCCTTCGCCGGCGCGGGTTTCGCACGCGGAGCCATCGACTTGTCCTCCCCCTGGACGACGCTTACGCCGGAACATAGGCGAAGTCGCCGCTACCGGCAAGTAGGACGCGGCCGGCGTCAATCGTCCCTGACGATCGCCGACGTCGACGAGGATCGGTCTCAACACCCGGATCAGCTCGGCGGGCGCCATGCCGACGAGGTAGCCGCGCCGGCCGCCGTTGACGTACAGATAGGGCAGGGCGGCGATCCGAGCGCTCGACGTAGATCGGCATGGTCCGGCGGGTGCCGAACGGGCTCGTGCCGCCCACCTGGTATCCGGAGTGCCGATCGGCGACCTGCGGCGCGCAGATGCCGACCGACTTGACGCCGAGTGCGCGCGCGAGCGCCTTCGTGGAAACCTCGCGGTCGCCGTGCATCAGCACGACGAGCGGATGCTTCGCGTCGTCTTCCATGACGAGCGTCTTGACGATCGCGTGCTCGGGGAGTCCGAGCTCGCGCGCGGACACGGCGGTGCCGCCGCGCTCCTCGTAGGTGTAGAAGTGATGGGTGAACGCGACGCCGTGCTCGCGCAGCATGCGAACGGCTGCGGTGACCGGGGGCGTGTCCTTGGCCAAGGGCAGGCTCGGCGCCGCGATTCAGCCGCGCGGGTGGTGCTGCGCGTGGAGCCTCTTCAAGCGCTCGCGCGCCACGTGCGTGTAGATCGTCGTCGTCGTGATGTCGGCATGGCCGAGCAGGAGCTGCACGACACGCAGATCGGCGCCGTGGTTGAGGAGATGCGTCGCGAACGCGTGGCGCAGCACGTGCGGCGACAGGCGGGCCGCCGGAATGCCGGCCTTCACCGCGAGGCGCTTGATCAGTGCCCAGAACGCCTGCCGCGTCAGCGCTCCGCGCCGCGCCGTGACGAAGAGCGAAGCGTCCTTGCCCTCGCCGATGAGCGTCGGGCGCGCGGTGGCAAGGTAGCGCTTGATCCAGGCGATCGATTCTTCGCCGAGCGGGACGAGCCGTTCCTTGCTGCCCTTGCCGAGCACGCGCACGACTCCCATGTCGAGCGACACCTGCGCGAGCGTCAGGCCGGTGAGCTCGGACACGCGCAAGCCGGTGGCGTACAGCGTCTCCAGCATCGCGCGGTCGCGCAGCCCGATGGTCGTCCGCGTGTCCGGTGCCGCCAGCAGCGCTTCGACCTCGGCTTCGCTCAGGTTCTTCGGCAGCCGCCGCGGCAGCTTCGGCGCACGCACCCGCAACGTGGGGTCGGCGCCAAGCGTCCCCTGCAGCCGTTGCAGCGCATAGAAGCGGCGCAGCGACGACAGCCGCCGCGCGATCGACGTCGCCTTCGCCTTGGCCCGGAACTGCGCCGCGAGAAACGACTCGACGTCGACGCGCTGCGCGGAGAGGAGCGAGGCGCCGCGCCGGCCGAGCCAGTCCGCCCATTGCGTGAGATCGCGCCGGTAGCTCGCAAGGGACGACGACGCGAGCCCGTCCGAGAGCCAGACCTGGTCGCAGAACGCATCGATCTGTTCGGTCGGCGTCGGCATCGTGTCTGCGGCCTCAGAACATCTTCATCTGGCGCGGCAGAAAGGTGATGATCTGCGGGAAATACCAGATGAGCAACACCGCGACGATCATCAGCCCGAACATCGGCATCGCCTGCCGCGCGATCCACGTGATCTGCTTCTTCGTCATGCCCTGCAGCACGAACAGGTTGAAGCCGACGGGCGGCGTGATCTGCGCCATCTCGACCACGAGCACGAGGAAGATGCCGAACCAGAGGAGGTCGATGCCGGCGGCCTCGACCGTCGGCAGGATGACGCCCATCGTCAGCACGACCATCGAGATGCCGTCGAGGAAGCAGCCCAGCACGATGTAGAAGACCATCAGCGCGACGACGAGCGCGAACGGCGTGAGCCCGAGCCCGCCGATCCACTCGGCGAGATGCCGCGGCAGGCCGATGTAGCCCATCGCGAGCGTGAGGAACGACGCGCCGGCGAGGATCAGCCCGATCATGCAATAGAGCCGCGTCGCGCCCATGAGGCTCGCGGCGAAGGTCGCGCGGGACAGCGACCCTTGCGCCGCGGAGATCGCGAGCGAGCCCACGACGCCGAACGCGGCGGCCTCGGTCGCGGTCGCGATGCCCGCGTAGATCGAGCCCAGCACGAGGCCGATCAGCAGCACGACCGGAATCAGGTGGCGCGACGCGTGGAGCTTCTGCGCGAACGTCGTCGCGCTCGTCGCGGCCGGGATTCGTTCCGGATTCAGCAGCGCCCAGACGATGATGTAGCCGGAGAAGAGCGCGGCGAGCAGCACGCCGGGGATCACGCCGGCGATGAAGAGCTGGGCGATCGACACGTTGGCCATGACGCCGTAGACGATCATGATGATCGACGGCGGGATCAGGAGGCCCAGCGTGCCGGCGCCGGCGAGCGTGCCGATCGTCATGTCCTCGGGATAGCCGCGCGCCTTCAACTCCGGCAGCGTCATCTTGCCGATCGTCGCGCAGGTGGCGGCGGAGGATCCCGAGACTGCGGCGAAGATCGTGCAGCCGATGATGTTCGTGTGCAGCAGGCGGCCGGGCAGCCGCTCGAGCCACGGCGCCAGGCCGCGGAACATGTCCTCCGACAGCCGCGTGCGGAACAGGATCTCGCCCATCCACACGAAGAGCGGCAGCGCGGTCAGCGTCCACGACGACGCGGAGCCCCAGATCGTCACGGCCATCGCGTCGCCGGCCGGCCGCGACGAGAAGAGCTCCATGCCGATCCACGCGACGCCGGCGAGCGCGAGGCCGATCCAGACGCCGCTGCCCAGCAGCACGAAGAGCGAGACGACGAGCAGCGTCGTGATCAGCGCGTCCATGCGGTCATCGTCCGCGCGTCATTCGTGGTGCAGCAGCGTCGCCGGACCTCGCCTGCGCGCGGCGTCCCGTCCACTCCAGCGCAAGCTCGTCGACGAAGGCGACCACGAGGACGAGCGTGCCGGCGGCCATCGCGAGCTGCGGGATCCACAGCGGCGTCGCGTCGTTGCCCGTGGAGATGTCGTTGAACTGCCACGACTGGAAGGCGAGGCGCACGCTGTAGTACGCGAACAGCCGCGGAGAGGAGCAGCGCCGCGACGAGCGACAAGGAGGCCGAGCACGCGATTGCGCCCGCGGCCCGAAGTGCTCGAGGATGAGCGTGACGCGGATGTGCTCGCCGCGCTTCAACGTGTGCGCGAGCGCGAGGAAGCCGCTCGCCGCCATGCAGTAGCCGGCGTACGAATCGGTGCCGGGCACGTGGAAGCCGAGGAAGCGTCCGGCGATGCCGGTCAGCACCATCGCGAGCGTCCCCGCCAGGAACAACGCCGCCAGGACTCCGGCGGCGTCGTACAGGCGCGTCGAGCGCGGCGGCGCATCAGGGCGTGGTCGCGCTGTCGGCCACGGAGCGCGCGTACATCGCGCGGTACGCGTCGATCACCTTGCGGCCCTCGTCGCCCGCCTTGCGCAGCCACTCGGCGAGCATGTAGTTGCCGACCTTCCGCAGGTCGGCCGTGAGCTGCGTCGGACGGCTTCAGGATGCTCATGCCGTTGGCCTTCAGCTGATCGTAGTACCAGGCGGTCTTCTCCTCGGACGCCTTCCAGCCGCGCGCCTCGGCGTCGGCCGCGGCCTTGAGCACCGCGGCCTGCGTCGGCTTGTCGAGCGCGTCGAAGGCCTTCTGGTTGACGATGACGGCGTTCTTCGGCAGCCACGCCTGCGTGTCGTAGAAATTCTTGATGTGCTCGTAGGTCTTCGAGTCGAAGCCGGTCGCGCCGGAGGACATGTACGAGTCGACGACGCCGGTGGCGAGGGCCTGCGACAGCTCGGAGGCCTGCACGGTCACCGGCTGCGCGCCGACGAGCTCGGCGATCTTCGCCGTGGCCGGGCTGTAGGCGCGCCACTTGAGGCCCTTCATGTCGGCGGCGCTCGCGAGCGTGCGTTTCGTGTAGATGCCCTGCGGCGGCCAGGCGACCGTGTAGAGGAGCTTCATTCCCTGCTTCGCGAACTTGTCCTCGAGCGCCTTCCGCGACGCCTTGTAGAGCTTCATCGACTCGCCGTAGGAGGTGGCGAGGAACGGCATGCCGTCGAGGCCGAAGAGCGGGTCCTCGTTCTCGTAATTGACGAGCAGGATCTCGCCGATCTGCGCCTGGCCGCCCTGCACCGCGCGCTTGATCTCGGGCGCCTTGAAGAGCGAGGCGTTGGCGTGCACGGTGATCTTGAGCTTGCCGCCCGTGGCCTTGTCGACGTCGTTGGCGAACTGCTGGATGTTCTCGGTGTGGAAGTTGTTCGCCGGATACGCCGTCGGCATGTCCCACTTGGTCTGCGCGGCGACCGGGCAGCGCGAGCGCAAGGCACAACGCTGCGGCAATGGCGGGAATCTGGATCATGTCGGTACTCCTGGAACGCGGGAAATGAGGGCGCGCAGCGACGTGCGAACTCCGTCGATTCGGACCGTGCCGTTGTACCACAATTCCGGTTTCGGTCGCCAACCGGCGCATTGACATTCCCTTGGCTGCCCGGGGCATATTCGGCGCCGCTTCCTTGTTGCACAGCCCCTGGTCGGGCGATATCCTCGTCCATCCGAGCAGATCCGGCACCCAGCCTCGAGCGCGAATCCCTCTTTCCGAGCACGCCGATGATGATATTGAGGCACGAGCTGATCGACCTGATCGCGACGGACCGATGAGCGGGCCACCCATCGCGGACTCGCATCCCGCCTCGCCTTCAGTTCCGACGTCCTCCGGCTGGGAGTTCTGGATCGACCGTGGCGGCACGTTTACCGACGTCGTCGGCCGGCGGCCCGACGGCACGCTCGTGACGCACAAGCTCCTGTCCGAGAACCCCGAGCGCTACGCGGACGCGGCCGTGCACGGCATTCGCGAGCTGCTCGGGCTTCCGCCGGGCGCACCGATACCGCCCCGCCTCGTCGGCGCCGTCAAGATGGGAACCACGGTCGCCACCAACGCGCTCCTCGAGCGCAAGGGCGAGCCTACGGCGCTCGTCATCACCAAGGGCTTCGCGGACGCGCTGCGGATCGCCTACCAGAACCGGCCCAAGCATCTTCGTGCGCAAGATCGAGCTGCCGACGCTTCTCTACGAGCGCGTGATCGAAGCGGACGAGCGCATCGGCGCGCGGGGCGAAGTGGTGCATCCGCTCGACCTCAGGGCGGCGCGGCGCGAGCTCGCGCGCGGCGCGCGAGATCGGGCATCGCCGCCGTGGCGATCGTCTTCATGCACGGCTATCGCTTTCCGCAGCACGAGCGCGGCGTGGCGGAGCTCGCCGCGCGAGTCGGATTCACGCAGGTCTCGGTGTCGCACGAGGTGAGCCCGCTGATGAAGATCGTCTCGCGCGGGGACACGACCGTGGTCGACGCGTACCTCTCGCCGATCCTGCGGCGCTACGTCGAGCAGGTCGAGCGCGAGCTGCGCGGGCGGAGCTGCCGACGCGCGACGCTGCCCGCTCATGTTCATGCAGTCGAACGGCGGGCTCACCGACGCGCACCGGTTCCAGGGCAAGGACGCGATCCTCTCGGGGCCGGCGGGCGGCATCGTCGGGCTGGTCGCGGACGTCGCGAGCTCGCGGGCTTCGGCAAGATCATCGGCTTCGACATGGGCGGCACGTCGACCGACGTCTCGCACTACGCGGGCGAGCTCGAGCGCGAGTTCGAGACGCGAGGTCGCCGGCGTGCGGCATGCGCGCGCCGATGATGCGATCCACACGGTCGCGGCGGGCGGTGGCTCGATCCTGCACTTCGACGGCGCGCGCTTGCGCGTCGGACCGGAATCGGCGGGCGCGAATCCGGGCCCGGCGTGCTATCGGCGCGGCGGGCCGCTCGACCGTCACCGACTGCAACGTGATGGTCGGCAAGATCGACCCGGCGCTCTTCCCGCGCGGTGTTCGGGCCGTCGGGCGACGAGCCGCTCGACGCCGCGGTCGTCCGCGCGCGAAGTTCGCGGCGCTCGCCGCGAGATCGCGGCGAGCGACCGGGACGACGCGGACGCCGGAGCGGTCGCCGCACGGATTCCTCGAGATCGCCGTCGCGAACATGGCGAACGCGATCAAGCACATCTCGGTGCGAGCGCGGCTACGACGTCACCGAATACACGCTGTGCTGCTTCGGCGGCGCGGGCGGCCAGCACGCCTGCCTCGTGGCCGACGCGCTGGGCATGACGCGCGTGCTGCTGCACCCGCTCGCCGGCGTGCTGTCGGCGTACGGGATGGGCTTGGCCGACGTGCGGGCGTTCAAGCAGCAGGCGCAGGAGGCGATTCTGTCCGGGGAGACGCTGGCGTCCGCCGAGGCGACGCTCGAGGC
>CAVRVC010000017.1:0-93560 GCA_963724545.1 uncultured beta proteobacterium | reverse complement strand
GCCGCCGGCGCCGACCTGCTGCACTTCGACGTGATCGACAACCATTACGTTCCGAACCTCACGGTGGGACCGCTCGTCTGCGCGGCGATCAAGCCGCACGCGACGATTCCGATCGACGTCCACCTGATGGTGCAGCCCGTCGATCGCATCGTCGCCGACTTCGCGACGGCCGGCGCCGCGATCGTGAGCTTCCATCCCGAAGCCTCGCTGCACGTCGACCGCACGATCGGCCTCATCCGCGACTGCGGCTGCAAGGCGGGGCTCGTGTTCAATCGGCGACCCCGCCGACTGGCTCGACCACACGATCGACAAGCTCGACCTCGTGCTCATCATGTCGGTGCAATCCGGGATTCGGCGGGCAGTCGTTCATCGCCGAGGCGCTCCCGAACCTCACGCTGGCGCGCTCGCGCATCGACGCCGCGCAGCAGCGCACCGGCCGCAGGATCCTGCTCAAGGGTCGACGGCGGCGTGAAGGTCGACAACATCGCCGCCGCGGCGCGCGCCGGCGCGGACACGTTCGTCGCGGGCTCGGCGATCTTCGGCGCGAGCGACTATCGCGCGACGATCGACACGATGCGCGCGGAGCTCGCCAAAGTGCGATGACGCCGGGCGAGGCAGGGCCGGCGCGATCGGCGGGGTCGGCAGGCTCGGCGGCGATCGAGGTCGGCGCGATCGCGTTCGATCTCGACGGCACGCTGCTCGACACCGTCCACGAGCTCGCGACGGCGCTCAATGCGCTGCTGGACGAGCTCGGCTACCCGCCGCTCGCGAAGGACGTCGTCGGCGACCTGATCGGCAAGGGCATGGCGAATCTCGTCCGTCGGTCGCTGGCGCTCGCGACCGGCGTTTCCCCGGAAGCGGTCGACGACGCCGAGCTGAAGGACGCGCTCGGCCGCTACCAGGCCCACTATGCGTCGCGCCTCGGCCACGAGACCCGGCTCTTTCCGGGCATGGTCGAGGGACTGCGGCGCCTCGAGGCGATGGGCATCCCGTTGGCGGTGATCACCAACAAGGCGACGCGCTTCGTGCGGCCGCATCTCGTCGCCGCCGGGATCGAGCCGTTCTTCTCGGTGGTGATCGGCGGCGACGATCTGCCGACGAAAAAGCCGCACCCCGGCCCGCTGCAGCACGTCGCGGCGGAATTCGGCATCCCGCCGCCTGCTGCTGATGGTCGGCGATTCCGGCAACGACGTCGAGGCGGCGCACGCCGCCGGCTGCCCGGTGCTGGTGGTCCCCTACGGCTACCGCGAGGGGCGGCCGGTGCAGGACCTCGGGGCCGATGGTATAGTTCCATCGGTGGACGCGGTCGCCGATCTCGTCCGCTACGTCGCCCCCGCCCCACGATGAGCTTCGACCTCTTCTCGCGCCAAGCCGCTGCGGCCACCGCCCGCTGGCGGCGCGCGCCCTGTCGCGCCGCCGCTGGCGCTGACCACCCGTCGCACCGGCGTCGCGCCCCGCGATGCCCCGCGCAGTCTTCCGACTGCCCCGTCGTCCGACCCGAAGAGATTTCCGCAGCATCATGACCGAAGCCGAATTCCGCGCGCTTGCCGCCAAGGGTTACAACCGCATTCCGCTCGTGCTCGAGACGTTCGCGGATCTCGACACGCCGCTCTCGCTCTACGTCAAGCTCGCGAACGAAAAGTACACGTTCCTGCTCGAGTCCGTCGTGGGCGGCGAGCGGTTCGGCCGCTACTCGTTCATCGGCCTGCCGGCGCGGGTGCGCATCCGCGCGCGAGGCACGGCGATCGAGGTCGACGATGGCGGCACCGTCGTCGAGCGGCACGAAGGTGACCCGCTGGACTTCGTCGGCGCCTTCCTGCGCCGCTACCGCGCCGCGCCGCGTCCGGGGCTGCCGCGATTCTGCGGCGGGCTCGCCGGCGCCTTCGGCTACGACACCGTGCGTCACATCGAGACGAAGCTCGCCGGGCGCGCGCCGCCGCTTCCGGAAGGCCTTGCGGAGGTGCCCGACATCCTGCTGCTGCTCACCGAGGAGCTCGCCGTCGTCGACAACCTCGCCGGCAAGATCTCGCTGATCGTCTACGCGGATCCCGGCGAGCCGGACGCCTACGCCAGGGGACGGGACCGGCTCCAGGGCCTGCGGCGCAAGCTGCGCGAGCCCGTCGCCATTCCGTTCCAGACGGCGACCGGCCTCACCACCGGACAAAGCGAGTTCGGCGCCGAGGGCTATCAGCGCGCGGTGCGGCGCGCGAAGGAGTACATCGCCGCGGGCGACGTGATGCAGGTGGTGCTGTCGCAGCGGATGCGCCGCCCGTTCGCGTCCTCGCCGCTGTCGCTGTATCGCGCGCTGCGCTCGCTCAATCCGTCGCCGTACATGTTCTATTACGATTTCGGCGACTTCCACGTGGTCGGCGCGTCGCCCGAGATCCTGGTCCGCAAGGAAGGCGACGCGGTCACGCTGCGTCCGATCGCGGGCACGCGGCCCGCGGGGCGCGACGCGGGAGGCCGACGAGCGCCTCGCCGCGGAGCTGCTCGCCGATCCGAAGGAAGTGGCCGAGCACGTGATGCTGGTCGACCTCGGCCGGAACGACGTCGGGCGCGTCGCGCAGACCGGCACCGTGAAGCTCTCCGACCGCATGGTGGTCGAGCGTTATTCGCACGTGATGCACATCGTGTCCAATGTCGAAGGCGTGCTGAAGCCCGGGCTCACCAGCATCGACGTGCTGCGCGCGGCCTTTCCCGCCGGCACGGTGAGCGGCGCGCCGAAGGTGCGGGCGATGGAGATCATCGACGAGCTCGAGCCGACCGGCCGCGGCGTCTACGCGGGCGCCGTCGGCTACATCAGCTTCCAGGACGACATGGACACGGCCATCGCGATCCGCACGGCCGTGGTCAAGGACGGCATGCTCTACGCGCAGGCCGGTGCGGGGATCGTCCACGATTCGGTGCCGGAGTCCGAATGGACCGAGACCGAGAACAAGGCGCGCGCGATCTTCCGCGCGGCCGACATGGTGCAACTCGGCTTGGACGCAACGGAATGAACGCATGCTGCTCCTGATCGACAACTACGACAGCTTCACCTACAACCTCGTCCAGTATCTCGGCGAGCTCGGGGCGGACGTGCACGTCCATCGCAACGACGCGTTGACGCTGCCGCAGATCGCCGCGTGGGCGCCGGATGCAGATCGTGATCTCGCCCGGGCCGTGCACGCCCGCGGAGGCGGGCATCTCGGTGCCGCTGATCGAGCGCTTCGCGGGCGAGATCCCGATCCTCGGCGTGTGCCTCGGACACCAGGCGATCGGCCAGGCGTTCGGCGGCGAGGATCGTGCGCGCGCAGCGCGTGATGCACGGCAAGGTGTCGCCGGTCGTCCACGACGGGCGCGGCGTCTTCGCCGGTCTGCCCTCGCCGCTGACGGCCACGCGCTACCATTCGCTCGCGATCGAGCAGGCGAGTGCTCCCTGCATGCCTCGAGGTCACCGCCACCTCCGACGACGGCGAGATCATGGGCGTGCGGCACCGCGAACTGGCCGGTCGAGGGCGTCCAGTTCCACCCCGAGGCGATCCTCACCGAGCACGGCCACGCGCTGCTGCGCAACTTTCTCGAAGGCGCGAGGGCACGCGCAGGCCAAGCGACGAACCTACCCACCGACCGCAAGGAATCGACATGACCATCACGACGCAGGAAGCGCTGCAACGGACGATCGAGCACCGGGAGATCTTCCCGGACGAGATGCTGTCGATCATGCGGCGGATCATGAGCGGCGAAGTGACGCCGGTGATGATCGCCGCGCTGACGGTCGGCCTCCGCGTGAAGAAGGAGACGATCGGCGAGATCGCCGCGGCCGCGCAGGTGATGCGCGAGTTCGCGACCAAGGTCGAGGTCCCGGACCGCGAGCACCTGGTCGACATCGTCGGCACCGGCGGCGACTCGTCGCACACGTTCAACATCTCGACCGCCTCGATGTTCGTCGCGGCGGCGGCAGGCGCCCGGGTGGCCAAGCACGGCGGGCGCTCGGTGTCGTCGAAGTCCGGCAGCGCCGACGTGCTGGAGGCGCTCGGCGCGAACATCATGCTGAAGCCGGAGCAGGTGGCGCGGTCGATCGCCGAGACCGGCATCGGCTTCATGTTCGCGCCGTCGCATCACAGCGCGATGAAGCACGCGGCGCCGGTGCGCAAGGAGCTCGGCGTGCGGACGATCTTCAACATCCTCGGCCCGCTCACCAACCCTGCCGGCGCGGCGAACCAGCTCCTCGGCGTGTTCCATCCCGATCTCGTCGGCATCCAGGTGCGCGTGCTGCAGCGGCTCGGCAGCAAGCACGTGCTGGTCGTCTACGGCAAGGACGGCATGGACGAAGTCTCGCTCGGCGCCGCGACGATGGTGGGCGAGTTGAAGGACGGCGAAGTGCGCGAGTACGAGATCCACCCCGAAGATTTCGGCCTCCGGATGATCTCGAACCGCGGCCTCAAGGTCGCGGACGCGATGGAATCGAAGACGATGGTGCTGGAAGCGCTCGGCAACGTCGAAGGCACGCCGCGCGAGATCGTCACGCTCAACGCGGGTGTCGCGCTCTATGCGGCGGACGTGGCGGAATCGATCGGCGAAGGGATCGAGCGCGCGCGGGAGGCGATCGCCTCGGGTGCCGCGAAGAAGAAGCTCGACGCGTTCGTCGCCGCGACGCAGAAGCTCGGCGCCGGCAACGCCAGCGCCTGATCGCTGCGATGGCGGTGGCGGACATCCTCGCGCGGATTCTCGCGACCAAGGCGGACGAAGTCGCGGCCGCGAGGCGCGCGCGACCGTTGGACGAGCTGGTGTCCGTGGCACGCGCGCAGTCGCCGCCGCGCGATTTCGCGGGGGCGCTCCGCGCGAAGATCGCCGTCGGCCGCCCCGCCGTGATCGCCGAGATCAAGCGGGCGAGCCCCAGCCGCGGCATCCTGCGCGCGGAGTTCGATCCGACGGCCATCGCGGCCTCCTACGAGCGAGGCGGCGCCGCGTGCCTTTCGGTGCTCACCGACCGCACGTACTTTCAGGGCGATTCCGCCCATCTCGTGGCCGCGCGCGCGGCGTGCGGGCTCCCCGTGCTGCGCAAGGATTTCATCGTCGACGAGTATCAGATCGCCGAGGCGCGCGAGATGGGTGCCGACGCCATTCTGCTGATCGTGGCGGCGCTGCCCGACGCGCGGCTCGCCGCACTCGAGGCCTTCGCGCGCGAGCTCGGCATGGCGGTGCTCGTCGAGGTCCACGACCGGTCGGAGCTCCTGCGCGCGCTTCGCCTCGCCACACCCCTCGTCGGCATCAACAACCGCGATCTGCGCACGTTCGACGTGTCGCTTGCGACCACGCTCGATCTCGTTCCGTCGATTCCCGCAGGCAGGATCGTCGTTGCCGAGAGCGGCATCCTCGCGCCGGGGGACGTGGCGACGCTCGCCGCGGGCGGCGTCAAGGCGTTTCTCGTCGGCGAGGCGTTCATGCGTGCGCCGGATCCCGGCGCGGCGCTCGCGGCGCTCTTCGCGTGATGCCGGGCTCGGCGCGGGGCCGGGTGTGGCGCGGGGGCAGAGCCCGGCGGGCGCCTGGGTCATGAAGCCCGAAGGGCTCTGCCCCCGCGCCACACCGTAGCGAATCCCGCGGAGCCTTCCCAGCGCCGCCCCCGCGCGGTGCCGGTGCTATCATCCGCCGCGACAACGGGAGCGCTTCGTGTCGGCCATCGCCGCCGAGAACGTCAGCAAGCATTGGAAGACCGCCGACGGCGAAGTGCACGCCGTCGATCGGCTGTCGTTCGCGTTCGACGAAGGCACGCTGAACGTGCTGCTCGGTCCGTCCGGTTGCGGCAAGTCGACCACGCTTCGCCTCATCGCCGGACTCGAGCCGGCCGACGGCGGGCGCATCCTCATCGCCGGCCGCGACGTCACGGCGCTGCCGCCGTCGCAGCGCAATATCGCGATGGTGTTCCAGAGCTATGCGTTGTTCCCGCATCTGCCGGTGTCCGAGAACATCGTGTTCGGGCTCAAGGTGCGGAAGGTCGCGCCGGATGAGATCGCCCGGCGGCTCGCGCAGGTCGCCGACCTGCTCGGACTTTCCGGCCTTCTGGACCGCAAGCCTTCGCAGCTGTCCGGCGGCCAGCAGCAGCGCGTCGCACTCGGCCGCGCGATCATCGCCGAGGCGCCGGTGTGCCTCATGGACGAGCCGCTCTCCAACCTCGATGCGCAGCTGCGGCAGGACATGCGCGCCGAGCTTCGCCAGCTGCAGCGGCAGCTCGGCATCACGATGGTCTACGTGACGCACGACCAGGTCGAGGCGATGTCGATGGCCGATCGCGTCGTGCTGCTCAATCGCGGCCGGATCGAGCAGAATGCGACGCCCGTCGAGCTCTACGAGCGCCCCGCGAACACGTTCGTCGCGCGCTTCATCGGCACGCCGCCGATGAATCTGCTGCCGCTCGAGGCCGGCGCGGGAGGCGCGGTGATCGCGGGCACCGACGGTCCCGCCGTCGCGCCGTCCGACTGCGCCGGATTGACGCTCGGCGTGCGGCCCGAGCACGTCGCGCTCGCCTTCGATCGGGGCGTCCCGGCGACGGTGGCCGGGGTCGAGTACCTTGGCGCCGATTCGCTCGTCACGTGCCGGCTGGGCGCGACCAGTCTCGCGGTGCGGATACCCGGCAGCGTCGGGCTCGCGCGCGGCGACGCGGCGCGCCTCGCGTGGGCGCCCGGCGCCCAGCATCTGTTCGAACGCGACGGTGTGCGTCGCGCCGATTCCGTTCACCCCGAAACCGCGACGATGTTCGCGTAGCTCTTCGTCTTACCACAGGAGGAAGCCATGTTGCAGAAAATCATCCGCGCCGTCACGGCGTTCGTCGCGGCGGCGGCCATGATCGCGGCCGTGCCGCAGGTCGCGGCGCAGGCGCCCGTCGAAGTCTCGTTCTACTTCCCCGTGGCCGTCGGCGGCCCGATCACGAAGATCATCGACGGCTTCGCGGCGGACTTCGAGAAGGAGAATCCCGGCGTCAAGATCAAGCCGATCTATTCCGGCACGTACCAGGACACGATCACCAAGGCGCTGACGGCCGTGAAGGGCGGCGAGCCGCCGGTGACGTCGATCCTCCTGTCGACGGACATGTACACGCTGATCGACGAGGACGCGATCGTTCCCTTCGACGATCTCATCAAGACGCCGGACGACCGGGCCTGGCTCAAGAGCTTCTACCCGGCGTTCATGGAGAACAGCCAGACCGGCGGCAAGACGTGGGGCATTCCGTTCCAGCGCTCGACGATCGTCCTCTATTACAACAAGGAGGCGTTCAAGGAAGCGGGACTCGATCCCAACCGGCCGCCGGCCAACTGGAAGGAGCAGGCCGAGTACGCCCAGAAGCTTACCAAGCGCGACGCGTCGGGGCGGGTGACGCAGTGGGGCATGCAGATTCCGTCGGAGGGTTTCCCCTATTGGTTGTTCCAGGCGCTGGTGATCGAGAACGGCGTCAACCTGATGAACGCCGCCGGCACCGAAACCTATTACGACAAACCCGAAGTCATCGAGGCGCTCCAGTACTGGGTCGATCTCGTGAAGAAGCAGAAGGTGCATCCCGAGGGAATCGTCGCGTGGGGCACGACACCGAAGGATTTCTTCGAGAAGAAGGTCGCGATGGTGTGGACGACGACGGGCAACCTTACGAACATGCGGACGAACGCCAAGTTCGACTTCGGCGTCGCGATGCTGCCTGCGGGCAAGCAGCGCGGCAGCCCGACGGGCGGCGGCAACTTCTATCTCTTCAAGAAGAGCACGCCCGCGCAGCGCGAGGCGGCGTTCAAGTTCGTCAAGTGGATCACGACGCCGCAGCGTGCCGCGCAGTGGGGCATCGACACGGGGTACGTCGCGGTGCGCGCCGATGCCTGGGAGACGCCGGCGATGAAGCAATACGTGGCGGGCTTCGCGCCCGCGGCGGTCGCGCGCGACCAGCTGCCGTTCGCCAAGGCCGAGCTCTCCACCCACGACAACCAGCGCGTGACGCAGGCGCTGAACGACGGGTTGCAGGCGGCGCTCACCGGCACCAAGACGCCGGAGCAGGCGATGAAGGACGCGCAGCGCGAAGCGGAACGGCTGTTGCGGCCGTACAAGAAATAGCCGGCAGCGGCGGACGGGAAGCGGCGGGCGGCGGCGCCGGATGACGCGCACCACGCAGTGGCTCTACGGCTGGCTCATGCTGCTGCCGGCTGCGGCGCTGCTCGCGCTCTTCACGCACTATCCGGTCGTCGCCACGCTGTGGGGCAGCTTCCTCTCGACGCCGAAGGGCGCCCGTCCCGCAGTGTGGGTCGGCCTCGACAACTACCGGCAGCTCGCCGACGATCCGATCTTCTGGCAGGCGCTCGTCAACAACCTGTGGTATGCGCTCGGCACGATTCCGGCGTCGATGGCGCTCGCACTGCTGATGGCGGTGTGGGTCAACGGCCACCTCGCGGGCCGCGGGTTCCTGCGGCTCGCGTACTTCACGCCGACGGTGCTGCCGATGATCGCCGTCGCGAACATCTGGCTCTTCTTCTTCACGCCGGAATACGGCCTCCTGGAAAAGGCGCTCGCGGTCCTCGGCGCCGGCACGCACAACTGGCTCGGCAGCAAGAGCACGGCGCTCGCGTGCCTGATGGTGGTCACCGTGTGGAAGGAGGCCGGCTTCTTCATGATCTTCTACTTGGCGGCGCTGCAGTCGATGTCGCCGTATCTCGCGGAGGCGGCCGCGATCGAGGGTGCGTCGCGCTGGTACTTCTTCCGCCGGGTCACGCTTCCGCTGCTGATGCCGACCACGCTTTTCGTGCTCGTCAACGCCGTGATCAACGCGTTCCGGCTGGTCGACCACGTCGTCGTGATGACGCGCGGCGGACCCGACAATGCGACCGCGCTCCTGCTCTACTACGTCTACGCGATCGGCTTCCGCTTCTGGGATTCCGCGTACGCCGCGGCGCTGACGATGGTGCTGCTCGCCCTGCTGGGCGCGGCGGCGCTGGCGCAATTCTGGTTCCTCGAGCGCCGCATCCACTACCAATGAAGCCACGCTGCCGCAGGAGCCTCTTGGCGTGACTCATGTCTACGCAACGCGCGGCATCCCGCGGGCGCTGGAGACGGTGGGCGCCTGGCTGCTCGGGCTCCTGTGGCTCCTGCCGCTCGTGTACGCCGTGTGGGCGGCCTTCCATCCCGCGGAGTTCTCGACGCGGTTCGTGCTGACGGCACCGCTCACGCTCGAGAATTTCGAGAAGGCGTGGGCCGCGGCCCCCTTCGCACGCTACTTCCTCAACACGATGGCGCTCGTCGCGATGGTGCTCTCGGCGCAGCTCGTGCTGGTGACGCTCGCCGCCTACGCGTTCGCGCGGTTCGAGTTTCCAGGGCGCGACGTCCTCTTCGCGCTGGTGCTGGTCCAGCTGATGGTGATGCCCGACGTGCTGATCGTCGAGAACTACCAGACGATGTCGAAGCTCGGGATCAAGGACACGATCCTCGCGATCGCGCTGCCGTACATGGCGAGCGCCTTCGGCATCTTCCTGCTGCGCCAGACGTTCAAGACCGTGCCGCGCGAGCTCGACGAGGCCGCGCGCATCGAGGGCTGCGGCCCGCTCGCGGTGCTGTGGAAGGTGTACGTGCCCCTGGCGCGGCCGGTCTACCTGGCCTATGCGCTCGTCAGCGTCAGCTACCACTGGAACAATTTCCTGTGGCCGCTCATCATCACGAACTCGGTGGAGTCGCGGCCGCTGACCGTCGGGCTGCAGGTGTTCTCGTCGGGCGACCAGGGCATCGACTGGTCGATCATCACGGCGGCGACGCTGCTGACGGCGGCGCCGCTGCTGGTGGCGTTCCTCCTTTTCCAGCGGCAATTCGTGCAGAGCTTCATGCGGGCGGGCATTCGATGATCTTGATCACGTGGAACGTGCAGTGGTGCCGCGGCGTCGACGGGCGCGTCGATCCGGCGCGGATCGTCGCCGAGGCGAGGAAGCTCGCCGATTTCGACGTGCTGTGTCTGCAGGAGATCGCGGACAACTTCCCGCATCCGCGCCTCGCCGGCAGCGCGGGCGAGGACCAGTTCGCGGCGATCGCCGCGCTCCTCCCCGGATTCACCGCGATCCCGGGCGTGGCGGTCGATCATCCCGGCGAGGGCGGCCGCAGGCGGCGGTTCGGCAACCTGATCCTGTCGCGACTCCCGGTGCGCCAGGCGTACCGGCACCTGCTGCCGTCGCCGATCGATCCCGGCAAGAACGGAATGCCGCGCATCGCGGTGGAGGCCTGCGTCGGCGCGCCGGGGGGCGACGTGCGCGTGATCACCACGCATCTCGAGTACTACTCGGACCTGCAGCGGCGGGCACAGATCGACGCGCTGCGCTCGATCCACGCCGAAGGTCACGGCCATGCGCGATCGGGCTCGATCGTCGACACCACGGGCGGGCCGTTCCACACGCACCTGCGCCCGGTCTCCACGATCGTGACCGGCGACTTCAATCTCGAGCCGGACGATCCGCTGCACGCGCGAATGATGGCGCCGTTCGCCGACGGCACGCCCCCGTTCGTCGACGCGTGGGAGTGGGCGCACCCCGGCACGCCCCATCCCAGCACGTTCAAGATCTACGAGAAGGAAACGCCCGGCGAGCCCGAGCTCCACTGCGATTTCATCTTCGTGAGCGACAACCTGAAGCCGCGCATCGCGACCGTTCGCGTCGATCGCGACACCCAGGCCGCGGATCACCAGCCGGTGATCCTGACGCTCGACTGAGCGGCGCTCGATCGCGCGACGACGTCAGCTCCAGGGTGGCTTGCCCTTGAGCGCGAGCCACGCGCGGCGCAGCGGCAGCGCGAGCCACCACGAAAAACTGGCCCGGCGCGCGATCTCGTGCTGCCTCGCTTCCGCTTCCCGGTCGAGCCTCGCGCGTGCCGCGGCGGCGGCGGCCTCCTTGGCCGCGTGCGCCGCGATCGCGTCCGCCTGCCCTCGACGCGCAAGAGCGAGCTCGCGCTCGAGCTCGACGGCGCGCGCGTGGGTCGCGTTGAGGTCGCGCATGACCTTCTCGTAGTCGGCGCGCACCCACTCGTCGCGATCGGCCTGCACCGACAGGCGGGGCGCGATGCCGGCGAGGCGCGGCATGGAGGCGCTCGCCAGGACGACGAAGTACATCGGGCGCGTGTGACCGGGCGACGGCGGCGCGGCGGCAGCGGCTTCGGATACTTCGTAGAGCTCGCCCTTGGCGACACCCTCCTCCGGCCACACGACCGAATAGAAGCTCGGCCGCTGGCCATACCAGAGCGTGTGGGGAAAGCGCGGCGCGAGCAGCGCGGCGAGCTCGTCGCGATAGAGCTCCCGGACGTGGAATTCGTTGGTCACGCCGCGCCGGTCGCTGTATTCCGTCTTGTTGGGGCAGGACAGGATCAGGAGGCCGTCCGGCCGCAGCACGCGGCGGATCTCGTCGACGAACGACGCCTGCGCGGCGATGTGCTCGATCGTCTCGAACGACACGACCGCGTCGAAGCTCGCGTCGGCGAACGGCAGCGCCGCGCAATCCGCCTGCCGGAAGTCGAGATTCGCGAGCGCCGCGTAGCGCGAGCGCGCGTGCTCCACGGCGGCGGGCGCGATGTCGGCGCCGGTGACCCGGGCGGCGCGCGCGGCGAGGAGCGCGCTGCCGTAGCCTTCGCCGCACGCGACGTCGAGCACGTCGAGGCCGGCGACGAGCGGAGCGGCGAAGTGATAGCGGTGCCAATGCTCGTGCCAGATCTCGCCGGCGGTGCCGGGGATGAAGCGCTCGCCGGTGAATTCGAGATCCTGGCTCATGGGATGACCTTCGCGCTCCGGTATTCGCGCGCGGGGCGGCCCTTCGCGCTCGTGCAGCCGCAATTCTACCCGTGGCCACCAGCCACGCTCCTCCGCTAGAATGTCAGCCCTTCCCACGTCGCGGGCGTCTTCGCCCCAGGCACCTCCCCAATGCCAACGGCGGCCGCGCGCTGCGTTGCAGGACGCGAGCGGCAGGACCCATTGCTGATGCGACCATGAGCGAGCACAAAGAGCGGGAACTCCAGTTCGGAATCGACCGGCTCGTGACCAACGGGAAGCGCATTCTTCGGCTGGGGCTGGGTCGCGCATCCGACGCAGGCGATCGAGGAGGTCGACGCTGCGGCTCGAAGGCGACGGCTGGGAGAAGCGGCTGCCCGTCGCATTTCGGCCTCGCGCGCGCCGACGTGGAGCGCGCGTTTCCGCTGCTGCGCAACGCGGGCTCCTCGGGCTTCGTGGTCACCGGCTATCCGCCGCGGCACCCGGCGCGCAAGCTGATCCTCGAGCTGCGCCTCGACGACGGCGCCGACGACCGGGCTCGACATCACGCATGCAGTGGAATCGCGCCGCGAGGGCCACCGGAAGTTCCGCGAGCTCGCTCTGGCTCGCGCGCGCGGCCGGGCGGCGGCTGCGCCGCGGCGACCTCCGCGGCATCGTGCAGCGCGCGCGTCGCGCAGAACTACAGGGCGCCGTCGCTCGACGACGTCGATGCGGTGGGACGCCTGTTGCCGCGCCTTCGCGACGGCCCGTCCGTTTGCCTCGTGTTCGACCACAACCTGGGTGGCGGCGCGAATCAGTATCGCCGGCAGCTGATCGACGAGCGTCTTGCCGGCGGGATCACGGTGCTGTTGTGCACGTACAACCTGCCCACGCGCGATTATCGGTTGCAGGTATTCCGTCCGGGCGGCGGCGAGGAGGTCTACCGGATTTCGTCGTTCCTGGGTCTCGAGCCGATCCTCGCGAAGGCGCCGGTCGCGGAAATCTTCCTCAACAGCCCGGTCTCGTTCGACGAGCCGCTCGTGTTCGCGGACTGGGTCGCGCGATGCGTGCCGCGCATCCGCGGGCACGGCTCACGTTCGCCGTGCACGACTATTTCGCGGTGTGCCCCTCCTTCGTGCTGCTGAACGCCGACGGGCGCTATTGCGGCGTTCCGGACGTCGCCGAGTGCGCCAAATGCCTGCCACGCCATCAGGCGAGCATACGTGGCGCTGTCGCCGCCGACCGAGATCGGGCCGTGGCGCGCGCTGTGGGGTCGCTGCCTCGGCGCTGCCGACGAAGTGCGCTGCTTTTCCGATTCGACGCGGCGCCTCCTACGGCGCGCGTACCCGGACCTCGACCCCGCCCGCATCAGCGTCGTCCCCCATCGGGTGGACTACGCTGCCGGCGCGCTTGCCCGCGCTCGATCATTCCGCGCCGCTCGTGATCGGCATCATCGGCCAGATCAGCGAGCAGAAAGGCGCGGGCGTGGTGAAGGAATTGGTCGCGCAGATCGACCGGGAACATCCGGACGTTCGGGTCGTCGTGATCGGGGCGCTCGACCTGCCGGTGAAGTCGGAGCGGTTGCGCGTGACCGGAACCTACCGCCGCGAGGAGCTCGTCGACCTGATCGAGGCCAACCGGCTCAACCTGTTCTTCTTCCCGTCGATCTGCCCGGAGACGTTCTCCTACGTCACCGAGGAGATGATCCGGCTCGAGGTGCCGATCGTCGCGTTCGATCTCGGCGCGCCGGGCGATCGTTTGCGCGACTACGCCAACGCGCGGCTGTGCGAGGATGTGAGCGCGCGGTCGGCGCTCGCGACGCTCGTCGCTTTCCACGCGCAGCTCGCGGCGCGGGAAGTGTCGGTGGCCTGACGTGGATCGGCGAGCGATCGTCGGCGCGGAGATCTGCCGTGGCTGACGTCCTGCACGTCTTCACGAGCGCGGCGGTGAACTACCTGCCGAAGGTGCGGATCCTCTGCCACTCGATCCGGCGCCATCACCCCGAGGCCGTCATCCATCTCGCGCTCGCGGACGAGCGCCCGCAATGGCTGCGCACCGAAGACGAGCCGTTCGATTCGATCCTCGGCATCGAGCGGCTCGGCATCCCGGACTACGGCAACTGGACGTTCACGCACAGCATCGTCGAGCTCTCCACCGCGATCAAGCCGTTCGCGCTCAAGCATCTGCTGCAACTGCCGGACTGCGGCACCGTGCTCTACTTCGATCCCGGACATGGTGCTGTTCTCGCGCGTCGACGACATCCTGGCCACGCTCGCGACCAGCAATCTCGCGCTCACGCCGCATCAGACCAAGCCCGAGCAGACGCTCGACGCGATCCTCGACAACGAGGTCGCGAGCCTGAAGCACGGCATCTTCAACCTCGGATTCATCGGCGTTCGCAACACCGCCGAAGGCAGGCGCTTCGCCGACTGGTGGGCCGAGCGAACCTATCATCTGTGCTGGGCGGACGTGGAGAACGGCCTCTTCACCGACCAGAAATGGATCAACTTCGCGCCGGTCTTCTTCGACGGCGTGGCGATCATCAAGTCGTCGCGACACAACGTCGCCACGTGGAACCTGACGACGCGCCGCATGACGGGCACGCTGGCCGCAGGGTTCGAAGTCGACGGCGAGCCGCTCGGCTTCTACCATTTCACCGGATTCGACAGCGGCGCGCACCGGATCATGGCGATCAAGAACGCGTCGGCGAGCCCGGCGGTGCAGGAGCTCATCACCTGGTACGAGGGAGAGATCGCGATCGCGGATCGCGATCCCGTCAGCGAATGGCCGTGGGCGTTCGGGCGCTTCTCCGACGGGACGCCGATCGAGCCCGCTCATCGCCGGGTCTATCGCGATCACGATGATCTGAGAAAGGCCTTCCCCGAACCCTACGACGCCGGAACGGACCGGCTGAGCTATCTCGGCTGGTGCAGGACCGAAGGCAAGGTGCGCTACCCCGAGCTCTTCGCGGAAGGCGGCACGCGCCGGGCGCCGAAGGCCGCCCGCCTGGGCACGCGGGTGTCGCTTCCCATGGCGCTTCGACTGTTCGGCCTCATGCTGTCGCCGAAGGGCGGCAAGGCGTTGCGCGAGCGCTGCAGGATGGTGTTCCGGCGCGAAGGCTTCGGCGGCTTCGCGCGGCGATTGCACGGGCCGCGTGGGCAGGGGCGGCTCGTGATCGACGTCATCATTCCGGTCTACAAGGGGCTGCAGCAGACGCGTCGCTGCATCGACAGCGTGCTGGAGAGCCGCCAGGTCACGCCCTTCGAGATCGTCGCGGTCGACGACGCGAGCCCCGATCCCGACATCACCCGCTATCTCGACGAGCTTGCCGCGCCAGGGCGCATCACGCTCGTGCGCAACGAGAGCAATCTCGGCTTCGTGCAGTCGGTCAACCGCGGCATGGCGCTCCATCCGGACCGGGACGTCGTCCTGCTCAACAGCGACACCGAGGTGGCGAACGACTGGCTCGACCGCCTGCGGCATGCGGCGGATGCGCATCCGGACGTCGGCACGGTCACGCCGTTCTCCAACAATGCCACGATCTGCTCCTATCCGTTCGAAGGCTGGACGGGGGCGTGCCCGGAACGCTCGGGCTCGCAGCGCTCGACCGTCTCTTCGCGTCGACCAATGCCGGGCGCACCGTCGACCTGCCGACGGCCGTGGGCTTCTGCATGTTCATCCGGCGCGCCTGCCTCGACCAGGTGGGACTCTTCGACGCGCAGAGGTTCGGGCGCGGCTACGGCGAGGAGAACGATTTCTGCATGCGGGCGGCCGCGCGCGGGCTGGCGCAACGTCCTCGCGGGCGACGTGTTCGTCTACCACGAAGGCGGCGTGAGCTTCTCCGGCGAGCGACTCGCGTTGACCGAGAGCGCCGGAAAGATGCTGGCCGACCTCTATCCCGACTATGTGCGGAAGGTGCGCGAGTACCTGCGGTACGATCCCGCGGGCACGTTGCGGGCAGCGGTCGACAGTGCGCGCATCGCGCAGGACGCCGGCGAGCTGCGGCACGTGCTCGCCGAGCGCATCGAGGAGCGGGCGCTGATGAAGGTGCGGCTCACCGAAGCCGAGATCTATGCCGACGAGCGCGAACCGCTGATCGCGAAGCTGCGCCAAGGGCTCGCCGCTGCCGAAACGCTGCTCGCCGAGCGCGACGCGGAAATCGAGCGGCTCCGCGCGGGATTGAGCCATGCGGAAACGCTTGCCTTCGAGCGCGCCCGCGAGCTTGCCGAGCTGCAGAAATCCTGGATCTGGAAGCTGCAGGATCCGCCTTGTGCGCCGGAAGGCGCGAAGAGCGCCGCCTCCGCCGGCCTGACGTGCGCACTCCCGGCCGCGCCCGCCTTCGCCTTCGACCGCCGAGACGCCCGCGCCGATGTATTTCCCGAACGTCAACTTCCTGCGCGGCGCTCGCCGCGCTGCTGGTCCTCGTCTACCACGTCATCGAGCTCACCCCCTGGCCCTAGTTCCCGAAGGAAGGCGCGCTGCTGCTCTTTCGCGTCGGCTGGGCCGGCGTCGACCTCTTCTTCGTGATCAGCGGATTCGTCATCGGCTTGAGCGCGATCCGGCTCTATCGCGACGGCGACCGCGACTACCGATGGACGTTCATGCGCCGCCGGCTGGCGCGCATCGTGCCGCTGTACGTTTTCACCGGTGCGGCATTCCTGTTCCTGATCCGGCCGTCGTTCCTGCTCGCTGCCGTGGGAGCAGCTTGCCGCTCCAGATCGGGAGTCACCTGCTTTTCCTGCACAACCTGCACCCCTGGCTCCACAGCTCGATCGATGGGCCGAACTGGAGCGTGGCCGCCGAGATGCAATTCTACGTGCTGGCGATCGTGGCGGTGCCGCTGCTGTCTCGCGTCGACGTGCGCTGGCTTGTTCGCCGGGCGGAGTCCTCGCTCGCCTGGAGCTTTCGCGCGCTCGCGTATCTGGGGCGTGCGGGGCCTCGGCCAGCCGCGGCCACCTTCATCTATGCGACGCAGGTGCCATCGATGCTCGATGCATTCGCCATCGGCATCTGCATCGCCCGCCTGCATCTCGACGGAACGGTGAAGCGATGGTCGGCGCGCTCGCGCCCTTCCCCTGTTCGCGACGGCGTGCCCTTCGTCGTCGCGCTGTATTTCGGCTGGGACGCCTACTGGGCGCACTGCAAACTACTGGGAAAACGCCTGGATGGTCATCTTCTGGAGAACCGCGCTCGCGCTGACGTTCGGCAGCCTGGTCCTTCTGGCCGCTCAGAGTGCCCGACTGACTCGCTGTCTGGCCGCTGCGCCCGCTGAGTTACCTCGGGGAGGTCAGCTACGGGATCTACCTGTGGCACCTGCCGGTGATCCTGGCGCTCAAACCGGTTTCCGCGGTGGTGTCGCCTAGCGCGTGCTCATGATGACGCTTGCCGGTCGTCGTCACGCTTTCCGCGATCGAGTTGGCACCTGTTCGAGAAGCCGATGATCCGGCGGTTTCGCTGAGCGCATCCGTCTCGCCCGCACGGAAGACGAGATCGCGCACGCCGTGGCCGAGCTTCATGCCGCGCGCCTCGAACTTGGTGAGCGGCCGCTCTGGCCGGTCGCGGCGCGAAGTCGTCCGCCGTGTTCTCGAGCAGCGATTCGGCGGCGAGCGTGGCGAGAATCTCCTGCGCGTACTCCTCCCAGTCCGTGGCCACGTGCAGGTAGCCGCCGGGAGCGAGCCGCGCGCGAGCTCGTGCACGAACGGTGCCGTCAGCAGCCGTCGCTTGTGATGGCGCTTCTTGGGCCACGGGATCGGGAAAGAAGACGTGGACGCCGGCAAGCGATGCCGGCGGAATCATCGCGGCCACGACCTCGACGGCATCGTGCCGGATGACGCGCACGTTGGTGAGCGCCGCGTCGTCGATCCGCCGCAGGAGGCTGCCCACGCCGGGCGCGTGCACGTCGATAGCGAGAAAGTCGACGTCCGGCCGCGCCTGCGCCATCGTCGCGGTCGTCTCGCCCATGCCGAATCCGATGTCGAGCACGCGCGGCGCGCGGCGGCCGAACACCCGGTCGAAGTCGAGCGGCGAGGGCGCGAAGGCGACGCCGAATTCGGCCACAGCGTTTCGAGCGCGCGCTGCTGTGCGGGCGACATGCGTCCGCTGCGCAGCACGAAGCTGCGGATCGGCCGGTGGCGGGAGGTCTCGTCCGGCGCCGGCGGGCCGTCGCGGCGATTCGCATGGGGACGTGGCGCGGCGCTGTGACGCGCAATCAGGCGTCGGTGGGCGCGCCCAGTCGGGTCCGTAATGCGGCGCGAAAGCTCGATCGGCTCGCCGCCCCGCGGCGTGTAGTCGATCGCGAGCGTCTGCGCATCCTTCCACGTCGCGGCCGCGTCGGTCCACGCGCGACGTGCGGCCGCCACGACAGCTCCTTGCGCACGCCGTCGCGCGTCACGCGCCAAACCGCGAGCTCGTTCGTGCATCGCCCCTCGCAGAAGTCCGCGGTCACGAGACGCAGCCGGTCGGGCGAGAGCTTGGGATCGGACGGCAGCTCGGTCTTGCGGCCGGTCGTGCGCTGCAGCAGCGTGAACGACGTGTCGTCGCCGTCGGTGACATAGAGCACGACGGCAGTTGATCTCGCTCATGAAGTCCCAGAGGCTGTACGAGCGACCGCCGGTGAGCGCCTCGACATCGGTGAACGTCGTCGTTCCGGACGGATAGAGCGATACGCTTGAGGTCCAGCTTGTCGCGCACCGCGAGACTCGGCAATCGCGGCAATTGCACCGCTTCGACCAGCCGCCCGCAGTGCGACGGCGTCGTCGGCTTCGGCGCAGACCTTGGTCAGCTCCTCGACCGTCAACGGCACGGCACGCGCGGTCGTCGCCTGCGAGGTGGCGAGGACGAGCGCGCGGCGCGCGCGAACCGGCGTGTCGCGCGGCGGGGCGCATCACTTGACAGTGCCCGCCCGCCCGGCAGCGAACGGAGTGAGAGCCGGGGCCGTCAATTCAGCTAATGAGGCCGGTGGTCGGCGAGCTCGGGCTCGCCGCGTAGAGCTTGCGCGGCATCCGGCCGGCGAGGAACGCCTCGCGCCCCGCCTCGACCGCGAGCTTCATCGCGCCGGCCATCCGGACGGGGTCCTTCGCCGCGGCGATCGCCGTGTTCATCAGCACGCCCGCGCAGCCCAGCTCCATCGCGATCGCCGCATCCGACGCCGTGCCCACGCCGGCGTCGACCAGCACCGGCACCTTCGCGGCCTCGATGATGAGCTTCAGGTTCCACGGATTGAGGATGCCCATCCCCGAGCCGATCAGCGAGGCGAGCGGCATGATCGCCACGCAGCCGATCGCCTCGAGCTCGCGCGCGATGATGGGGTCGTCGGTGGTGTAGACCATGACCTCGAAGCCGTCCCGCACCAGCGTCTCCGCGGCCGTCAGGGTCGCGCGCACGTTCGGGAACAGCGTGTGCGGATCGCCCAGCACCTCGAGCTTCACCAGCTTGTGGCCGTCGAGGAGCTCGCGCGCGAGCCTTGAGCGTGCGGACCGCGTCGTCGGCCGTGTAGCAGCCCGCGGTATTGGGCAGATAGGTGAACTCGGAAGGCGGCAGCACGTCGAGGAGCGACGGCGCGTTCGGGTCCTGGCCGATGTTGGTCCGGCGGATCGCCACGGTGACGATCTCGCGCCCCCGACGCGACGACCGCCGCGCGCGTCTCCTCGAAATCCTTGTACTTGCCGGTGCCGACGAGGAGACGCGAGCGGTAGGCGCGGCCGGCGACGCGCAGCGGATCGACGACGGCCGGGGACGGGCACGTGCGGAGCGTTCATGCGGTCGATTTTACTCCAGCGGCGCGAGCGGAGCGACGGCTCGCGGTCGCGGCGTCGGCGAGCGAGGTCAGCCGCCGCCGACGGCGCCGACGATCTCGAGCGCATCGCCGTCGGCCACCGGCGTGTCGGCGTAACGGCTCCTCGGCACGATCGCGCCGTTCTTCTCGACGGCGATGCGCTTGCCCTCGAGGGAGAGCTCGCGCACGAGGTCGGCCACCGTGTGGACCGGAGGCTCGAACCTGCGCATTGTTCCGTTGACGTTGAGTTGCATGTTCGCTGTGCCGGTGGCCGCCGACCGGTGCGGGCCCTATTGCCGATACTGGCGCATCGCGTCCCGGAGGAAGGCGACCTGCTTCTCGAAGCGCGTGCAGGCGGCGCAGACCGACAGATGGAGGCGCAGCACGAGGCGCTGCCATGCCGACAGCGGTGCATCCTCCCGCCGGGACACGAGCCGGGACGCGTCCTTGCACGAGATGATGTGGCCGATGGCTTTGCGGAAGGTCATGGCGGGCGCGGAAGGCTCTTGTCCGGAATCGGCTGCGCTAGCTGTTGCGGGCGAACCACGTCTGCTCGAGGCACTGGCGCAGCGCCATTCTGGCCCGGTAAAGGATGACCCAGAGGTTATTCGCGTTGATGGCCAATTCCTTACAGATTTCGTCGGTTTCCAGCTCCATGACCTCGCGCATCATGAACGCCCGGGCGGTGTTGGGAGGCAGTTTTTCGAGGCAAATATCCATGACGTCGAGGAACTGCCTCTGGTTGAGCGCATCCTCCGGATTGCCCCACTCGGCCGGCTTCGGGTCCCAGCCTCCGCGCTCGTTGAACATCGCATCGAAGTCCTCGATGTCCAGCTCGGAGTCGATGTTGCCGAATGCCGAGGCGACGGTCGGTTCGCGCTGCTTCTTGCGAATGGCGTCGACGATCTTGTGCTTCAGAATCCCGGTGAGCCAGGTGCGCAGGCTCGACTTCCCCGAAAAGCCGCTGCCGGACAGCGCGGCGAGCAGCGTTTCCTGCACGACGTCCTCGGCGAGCGCCTCGTCGCGCAATCTGCAGCCGCGCGACGCGCAGGAGATAGCTGCGTTGAGGCTCGAGATCGCGGGAAATGTCGGCGCTGGCCATCGGGGGCTTCGAATGGGACCGGAAATGATAATCCAAGTGGCCCTTCATTCCTGCCAGGCGTTCGGTCGCTCTTCCGCGAAACTCCACGTGACGGGGGAGCGTGGCCGGATGCCTTACAATTTCCAGGATTCGAGCCGCTTTTCTCATATCAATGCCCACCGACGTGCGTTTTTGTGTCGACCGGCTCGTGGTGAGCGGCAAGCGCGTTTTCGTTTGGGGCTGGGTCGCCGACCGCGAGCGATCGATAAGCGACGTCCACCTGAAGCTTCGAGGCCGCGGCTGGCAGAAGCGTCTCGCCGCGACCTTCGGTCTCGCCCGCGAGGACGTGGTCGAGGCCTTGCCGAGCCACGTCGCCGCGCGCTTCTCCGGATTCGTCGTGACCGGATACGTGCCCGACGCTTCGGTGGAAGCCCTGTCGCTCGAAGTGACCTTCGACGACGGCCACTGCGCAACACTCGACCTTGGCGGCGTCGCAGAGGTGTCGACGCCGTCCCGCCTCTGGCGCGCCGTCCGGCGAAAGTTGAAGGCGCGCGACTTCGGCAGCCTGCTGCGCCTCCATCGAGTGAAGGAGCGGAAATCGCGTCGGCCGACGAACCCGAGGGCCGCGAAACGCTCATGCGATCGCTGCGTGCCGCGCGTTCGGTTCGAATCATCTTCGATCACGACATGGGCGGCGGCGCGAACCATTACCGCCGCGGAATGATCGCGCAGTGGCTCGCGGACTCCGAAACGGCGATCCTGTGCACCTATCACCTCCCCACGCTCGATTACCGCCTCCACGTATTCGTGCCGGGAGAGCAGGAACGCCAGTTCCGCGCGGGGAGCTTCCGCGCGCTGGAGACCGTTCTGCAGCGCGCGCCGGTGGCGGAAATGTTCGTCAACAGCCCCGTCTCGTTCGACGAGCCGATCGTGTTCGCGGACTGGCTCGCGCGGATGCGCCGCCGGCACCCCGCGACTCGCGTCACCGTCACTGCGCACGATTATTTCGCGGCCTGCCCTTCGTTCGTGCTGCTGAACGCGGACGGCCGCTATTGCGGCATCCCCGACGTGCGCGAGTGCGAAAGATGCCTCGAGCGGCACGAGGCCCCTTACGTCGCGTTCTCGCCGCCGACGAAGATCGGACCGTGGCGTGAGGCATGGGGCCGCTGCCTCGAGGCGGCGGACGAGGTGCGGTGCTTTTCGGAGTCGACTCGCGGCCTCCTGATCCGCGCCTATCCATGGCTCGCCCGCGATCGCACGACCGTGATTCCCCATCGCGTGGACTTCTCGCCGCGCCGGCCGCGGGTGCGCCACGCCGGCCCGCTGGTCATCGGCGTCATGGGGCATATCAACGCGCAGAAGGGCGCGCGTGTCGTCGCCGGTATCGCGGAGCGAATCGAGAAGGAGCACCTGAACGTTCGCGTCGTCGTCCTCGGCACTCTCGAACTCCCATTCGGACCCTCGCGCCTCACGGTGACCGGAGCAGTACAAGCGCGAGGACTTGCCCGACCTCGTCGAGGCGCACGGCATCAACATGTTTCTCTTTCCGTCGATCTGGCCCGAGACCTTTTCGTATGTCGTCGCCGAAATGACGGCCCTCGAGCTTCCCGTCGTGGCGTTCGACCTCGGCGCGCCCGCGGAGCGCCTGCGCGGCTACGGGCTCGCGCGGCTCTGCGGCGAGGTGGGCGTCGAGTCGGCGTTGGAGACGATGCTCGCATTCCATCGGGAGCTCGCCATGGGCGAGACCGAGGCCGCATGAGCCCGGGTAGTCCACGACGGCCATCGATCCGGCGGGTGAGACGAAGCCGCGCCTGCACGTTTTCACGAGCGCCGCGGTCAACTACCTGCCCAAGGTGCGCACGCTGTGCCGGTCCGTTCGGCGGCACCATCCCGAGTCCGTCATCCATCTTGCGCTCGCGGACGAGCGCCCCGCGTGGCTCACGGTCGAGGGCGAGCCGTTCGACGACGTCATCGAGATCTCCGCGCTGGGCATTCCGAACTGGCGTCCGTGGACCTTCAAGCACAACATCGTCGAGCTCTCCACGGCCATCAAGCCGTTCGTGTTCAAGCACCTCTTCAGGCGGGCGGACTGCGAGCGCGCCCTTTACTTCGACCCGGACATGGTGCTGTTTTCCAGGGTCGACGACATCCTGCGCACGCTGGACGAGACCAACATCGCGCTGACACCGCACCAGACGACGCCCGAGGAGAGCTACGAAGCGATCGTCGACAACGAGATCGGCAGCTTGAAGTGGGGTGTCTTCAACCTGGGGTTCATCGGCGTGCGCAACACCGCCGAGAGCCGACGCTTCCTCGACTGGTGGTCGGACCGGACCTACCAGTTCTGCCGGGCGGATGTCGCGAACGGCCTGTTCACCGACCAGAAGTGGTTGAACTTCGCCCCCATCTTCTTCGACGGTGTCGCCATCATCCGATCCTCGCGCCACAACGTGGCGACCTGGAACCTCACCACGCGCCGCATGACGGGCAGCCGGGCCGCGGGCTATCGGGTCGACGGCGAGCCGCTGGGCTTCTATCACTTCACCGGCTTCGACAGCGGCGCGCACGGGATCATGGCCGGGAAGAACGCGTCGGGCAACGAGTCGGTCGCCGAGCTGATCGCGTGGTACAAGCGCGAGACTGCGGCGTCGCGAGACGACCCGGTGAACCATTGGCCCTGGGCCTTCGGGCGATTCTCCGATGGCGCTCCCGTGGAGGAACGGCAGCGGTGGATCTATCGCGAAAGGCCGGACCTTCAACAGGTCTTTCCCGATCCCTACGACAACGCTGCCGAGCGCCCGACATTCCGCGGGTTGGTGCGCGACCGAGGGACGCATCCGGTTTCCGGGCTTGTTCGCCAAGGACGCGCCCCTGCCGCAGGACGTGCGCGCCCTGAGTCCCGGCAATTCGCTCCTGGTCGGATTGCGGCTGCTGGTCCTGCTGTTCGCCCCGCGAGCCGGAAAGAGCCTGCGCGCGCGCCTCCGGCGGCTGTTGAAGCGCGAAGGGCTGGGCGGCGTGGCGCGCAGGCTGCGCGGCAGTCCCGGTGGGTAGGGGCGCGCCCAGTCGCCCGCGGCGTTGGGGGGCGTACCGCGCATCTTGAAGCGCGGCTCGAGCAAGAATCGCACGGATGATTGAACCAGCGCTGGCGAGCCTCGATCGGCTGCGGGGCTCCACGAAGGCCCGGGTCCTCTTCGTATCCCATGGCAATGTGGGCGGCGTCGCGCGGCACGTCGATGACCTCGCGCGGTGCCTCGCGGGCGATGTGGAGGTGCTCCTCCTGCAACCGCATCGAAGCCCGTTCATCGCGCTGCGGTGGATGCGCGAGGGCGAGAGCCTGCGCCTCTATTTCGACGCGCTTGGCCGAGTGGGAACGGCTCGTGTCCGTTCTCGCCGCCATCGGCATCGATCGCGTTCACATCCATCATGTCGATGGGCTGCCGCAGGCGATCCTCGACCTTTCCGGGCGGCTGGGATGCCCGCACGACGTCACGATTCACGACTACTTCGCGGCCTGCCCGAACTACCACATGCTCGATGCGAACGGCCGTTATTGCGCGCGCGATCCGGGGTGCGGCCAGTGCCTGGACTCGCAGCCGGCCCAGTGGCCCCTGTCGATCGGCGAGTGGCGCGATTCGTTCGGGCGCGTGCTGCGCTCCGCGTCGCGGGTGATCGCGCCGAGCGCGGACTGCGCGACGCGCATCGCCGCATTCTTTCCCGGCATTGCGCCGGTCGTCTGGCCACACCCCGAAGGCGAGCCGCCGGAGATTCCGCGGCAAGTACGCGTCCTCGTTCCCGGTGCCATCTCGCGAGCGAAGGGGCTGGACCTTCTCGAAGCGTGCGTCGCCGATTCGGCTGCGAGGAACCTTGGGCTGCACTTTCGGGTGCTGGGCTTCGTGGCCCGTCCATTGGCGACATGGCCGAAGGCGCCGCTTTCGATCTCCGGCGAGTTTCCCGACGGCAAGCTCCCCGACCTGATGGCCTTCGAGCGTGGGGACGTCTGCTTCCTCCCCTCGCAATGCCCGGAGACCTTCTCCTATGCCTTGTCGGACGCCCTGGACTCGGGGCTTCCGATCGTCGCGACCGGGATCGGCGCATTCCCCGAGCGCGTTGCGGCCTCGCCCAATGGCCGCATCGTGCCGTGGAATGCGAGCGCGCAGGAAATCAACGATGTCCTCGTGGCCACTGCCGCGCCTGCGGCGAGCTCACCTGCGCCGCGCTCGCGCATGACCTTCGACGCGTACCGCGAGCGTTACCTCGCGGCTTGGAAGTCGAGCCGCGAGGATGCGCCCGGCGAGGCACCTGACCATCGAAGCTCGATGGCTCTCGGAACCGCTCGCGGAGCCCGATCGCCGACCCCTCGCGTACTTCTTCGAAGACGGCGTGGTCTGCGGGAAAGCCAGCTCGCTCGAGGGCCTTCGAAGGTTCGCGTTCGACCCGGACTCGCTCCTCGCGGCGGCGGATGGCCGCGTGAGGGAGCTCATTTCGCGCCTCGCGGCGGCGGACGGGCGCGTGAGGGAGCTCACCGAGACCGTCGCCCTCGCCGAGGAAAACCTCAAAAGTATCGAGGCCAGCTCCTCGTGGCGGATAACCGCGCCGTTGCGCGGCCTCGCGCGGCGGCTTCGCCGGCGCGCGAAGCCGTAGTCGACGAAGCGGCTTATCCTGGAGCAGACGGTCAGGCGCGGCGCGGAATCCGCCGAAGACTGCGAAAAACGCACGGCGTGGGGGCATGCAGTGCCTCGGACCTCAGATAGCCGGGCCACGCCGTCGCGTGATCCACCGAATGCGAAACGCGGCCGTCGCGGAACGAGAATCTCTTCCTAACCCGTTGTTCCATTTGGTGGCGAACCAGGGACTCGAACCCCGGACCAAAGGATTATGATTCCTCTGCTCTAACCAGCTGAGCTAGTTCGCCGAGGGGCGGAATTATAGGGGACCGCCTGTCCCCGGTCAAAGCGGCGGCGGTGCATTTCGGCGCGCGAAAGTGCGCCGCCGGAGCGTCCGACGTCCTGGACAAGCGATAATGGCGGACGGAGCGGGCGGGAAGCCTCCCGTGGCCCGACGTCCTCCCCGAGCGATGAATCCTCCCACCGAACCGAGCGGGCTCGCCCTCAACATCAGCGCTGTCGAGCGCGAAGCCGGGCTTTCCAAGGACGTCCTGCGCATGTGGGAGCGCCGCTACGGCTTTCCGAAGCCGTTACGCGACGACAACGGCGAGCGACGCTACTCGGCCGCGGAGGTCGCGAAGCTCCGCGCCATCAAGCGCCTGATGGACGTCGGGCTGCGGCCGGGCAAGATCATCCGCCACACGCTGGACGAGCTCAACGCGCTCGCCGAAGGCCGAATCGGCCCGCGCCGCGAGCCGACCGCGCCGGCGGCCGAGAGCGAGATTCTCGCGCTACTCGCGCGCCACGACGCGCCGGCGCTGCAGAATCTCTTTGCGAGCCTCCTGATGCGCCAGGGCCTGCAGCGCTTCGTGCTCGATACGCTGACCTCGCTCAACCATGCCGTCGGCGAAGCGTGGATGCGCGGAGAGCTCGCGGTGTTCGAGGAGCACCTCTACACCGAGCAGCTGCAGGTGGCGCTGCGCACCGGGATCAACGCGTTCCCGCGGCAGCGGGGTGCGCCGCGCGTGCTGATGACGACGTTCCCCGGCGAGCAGCACGGCCTCGGCCTGCTGATGGTCGAGGCGTTGCTCGTGCCGGAAGGCGCGCAGTGCGTTTCGCTCGGCGCGCAGACGCCGATCGAGGACATCCGGCGTGCCGCGCTCGCGCACGAGGCGGACGTGGTCGCGCTGTCGTTTTCCGCGGCATTTCCAGTGCGCCAGGCGGGCGACGGGCTCGCGACGCTGCGCCGGCAGCTGCCGTCGCGGATCGCGCTCTGGGCGGGCGGCGAGATGACGCGCCGCATCCGGAAGACGCTGCCCGGCGTGATGCTCATTCCGGACATCGCCGGCACGACCGGCGCGCTGCAGGCGTGGCGCGCACAGGCGCGCGAGGCGCCGCCGCCCGCCCCGGGAGGCGCGGCGCGCTGACGGATCCGACGGCACGCCCGCCGCCGGAGTGCCCGCAACACGGGGAACCGCGGCATGTCGGCATGCGACAACGCAAAAAAGTGTCGGGCATCAGCGACGTTTTGTTGCATTTCGCGATTTTCCTCGCGAATCTGTCACGAAATTGGTTCCCGCGAGCGATGTTCGATGCACTTTCAGCGTGGTACCGCTTGCCGAAAAGTGTCGCGCAGGTGCATCATTCGCCCTTGTCGAGAAATGAACAAAGGTACGAAATGGGCCGACACGCCCAATCTGCTTGGATAATTCGCGTTTTCGCCGCCTTGCTCGCGCTGCTGTCGCCGGCGCTCGCGCTTGCCACGGCGACCGCGGAGGGCGTCGCCCTCAACGCGGGCGCGGGATGCGGCAACGGCAATCTCGACATTACCCTCACCACGGTCGGCGCCAACCGCGAGGGGTGGCGGGCGACCAACCTGGCGGGCTCGACGCTGTCCCAGGGGGAGGGGGCGGCCACCGGGTTGTCGACCTTCACCGGCACCTTCACCGGATTCCAGCTGGTGTTTTCGCCGTCGCAGCCGGTCGACACCCAGGTCGCGTCGTACGCCTACGTCGGCGAGACGCCGCCCGATGCCTCGAACACCGCCGAGTTCTTCGTCTTCTACGACTGCACGACCCGCGCCGTCCTGCTGTCGTGCTTCGGTCCCTACGGGAGCTGCCCGCAGACCGCGCAGCAGGCGCTCGCCGCGCTCTCGCCCAAGGTGCCGACGCAAGGCGCGCTCGCCCTTCTCGTCACGATCGTGCTCGTGGCGGGGGCCGGCGGACGCGCGCTCTCCCGCCGTACCTGAACGCCAGGCGTCATCCCGGGTTGATCCGCGACCCGGGACGGCGGCGCACGGCCGGACGGCAGGTATGATCCGGCGCCATGACCACCGCGATCTCCCTGTGGCTCGTCATCGGCGGCGGCATCGTGCTGTACGCCGTGTGGGCCGTCGGGGCGGTGGCCGCCGGCGCGAGTCCGTGGCTCTGCATCGTCGGAGCGGCGCTCCTCTATCTCGCGGTCCTCTTCGCGTTCACGACGCTGTGGTTCGCGCTCGCGTGGTGGTTCCGCGCGGAGCGTCCGCCGGAAATGCGGATCGGCCTTGCGGCAAGTCTCCGGCTTTTCTGCGACGAGCTCGCGCGCGATCGGCCGCTCCGGTCCCAGCATGGCGCTCTATCGGTTCGGGATGGCGGATCCCGCGCCGGCTCCCGCCCGCGGCTCCGATCCTGCTGCTCCACGGCGTGCTGTGCAACGCCGGGGCGATGCGCGGGTTGGCGAAGGACCTCGCGGCAAGGGACGTGGGTCCGGTCTACACGATGAGCTACGGCCCGCCGCTCGAATCGATCGAGCTCTTCGTCGATCAGGTCGCCGCGAAGATCGACGCGATCCTCCTCGCGACCGGCGCGTCCCGGGTCGCGCTCGTCGGCCACAGCATGGGCGGTCTCGTGGGCCGGGCCTACCTGCGCCGGCACGGCCCCGCCAAGGTGTCGCGCTGATGACGCTGGGCTCGCCGCACCACGGCAGCGTCCATGCCTGGCTCTTTCCCGGCGACCTCGCTCGCGCAGCTCCGCCCCGCGCAACGAGTGGCTCGCCGAGCTGAATCGTGCCGCGGTAGCCCCGGTGGGCACCCGAGTCGTGTCGCTGTGGTCCTGGCACGACTCGATGGTGGCCCCGCAGACGAGCGCGCGACTC
This sequence comes from uncultured beta proteobacterium, assembly GCA_963724545.1. Taxonomy (GTDB): domain Bacteria; phylum Pseudomonadota; class Gammaproteobacteria; order Burkholderiales; family Casimicrobiaceae; genus CAIWHR01. The sequence goes on along the minus strand of CAVRVC010000017.1, from coordinate 65,247 downwards.
GATGGCGCCGAGAACATCGCGCTTCCCGGCATCGGCCACAACGCGCTCGTCCGGAACCGCCGCGTCTTCGCGCTCGTCGCGGCGGAGTGGGCGCGCGCCGCCGGGTGGCGGCGCGGGCCTAGGCGGCATCCCGCGCGCTATCCGTGCGCCGCCGGTGCTACCAGTGAATCCCCTGCGTGATCTGGGCGAAGGCCATCTGCTCGGCCGTGAGCGGCTGCGGCTCCGCGCCCTTCTTGCCCATGGCCGCGCTCGAGTCGGGGAACATGTTGAACGCGGTGTTGAGCAGCACTTGCGTGAGCTTGGGCGCGATCGCATGCGACACGGCGCCGAAGATGCCGAGCCGCGTCGCGATCCGCACCGGCCGGTGCACGATGGCGTCGACGACCAGATCGGCGGCCTCCTCCGGCGAGAGCGTGGGCACGCTCTCGTAGATCTTCGTCGGCGCGATCATCGGCGTGCGCACGAGCGGCATGTTGATCGTCGTGAAATGAATGCCCTTGTCCAGGAACTCCGACGCGGCGCAGGCCGCGAACGAGTCGAGCGCCGCCTTGGACGCGACGTAGGCCGAGAAACGCGGCGCATTCGACAGCACGCCGATCGACGAGATGTTGATGATCTGGCCGCGCTTCTTCTCGACCATCTTCGGCAGGAAGCCCATGATGAGCCGCAGCGCGCCGAAGTAGTTGAGCTGCATCGTCCGCTCGAAGTCGTGGAAGCGGTCGAACGAATTGAGCACGCCCCGGCGGATCGAGCGTCCCGCGTTGTTGACGAGGTAGTCGCAGCCGCCGTGCTCCTTCAGCACGCGCGCGACGAGCGCGTCGCAGGAGGCGATGTCCGCGATGTCGGCGGCGTAGATCCACGCCTTGCCGCCCAGGCGGTCGATTTCGGCCTTCGTCTCGAGGAGCTTCTCCTCGCCGCGAGCGACGAGAATCACCTTGGCGCCCGCCTCGGCGAGCTTGAGCGCCGTCGCCTTGCCGATGCCCGACGACGAGCCGGTGACGACGATCACCTTGTCCTTGACGCGGCCCGCGAGCGAGCGGTCGATGAAGAGATCCGGATCGAGGTTCCTCTCCCAGTAGTCCCAGAGCCTGGCCGCGTACGTCTCGAGCGGCGGCACCGCGATGCCCGAGCCCTTGAGCGCCTTGGCCGCGTCGCGGTTGTCGTAGCGAGTCGGCCAGTTGACGAACTGGAACACGTCGCGCGGGATGCCGAGGTCGGTCAGCACGACGCGGATCGCGCGCTTGATCGGCGCGAGCGACCCGATGCCGTAGAGCACCGGCGCCGGGATGAAGCCGAACATCTTCGCGTTGACGCGCATCGTCATCTGCGGCGCGTGCGCGGCGCGCGCGAAGATGTTGAGCACCTCGCCGATCCGGTGCGGCTGCGGATCGGTGAGGTGGAAGCACTTGCCGTCGAGGCCCTTCTTGTGCGCGAGGTAGTCGAGGGCGTCGGCGACGAAGTCCACCGGCACGATGTTGATGCGCCCGCCCTCGATGCCGATCATCGGCATCCACTTGGGCACCACGTCGCGCAGCTTCTGCAGCGTCTTGAAGAAGTAGTACGGGCCGTCGATCTTGTCGATCTCGCCGGTCTTCGAGTGACCGACGACGAACCCGGGGCGATAGATGCGGAACGGCCGCTTGCACTCGCGCCGCACGATCCCTTCCGAGTCGTGCTTGGTCTTGAAGTACGGATGATCGAGGTCCTCCGCCTCGTCGAACATGTCCTCGCGGAACGTGCCGTCGTAGAGGCCGGCCGCGGCGATCGAGCTCACGTGCTGGAAGCATCCGACGCCGATCGCGTTGGCGAATTTCACGGCGTTCTTCGTGCCGTCGACGTTGGCGAGCTGCTGCGCTTCCGCGGTCGCCTTGAGATCGTAGATGGCGGCGAGGTGAAAGAAGTGGTCCACCTTCCCCTTGAGCTTCCTGACGTCGGCGGCGGCAACGCCCATGCCCGCTTTTTCGAGATCGCCCTCGACCCCGATGACCGTCTTGTCGTCGGCGCCCCAGTGCTTGCGCATCGCCGCGAGCTTCTTCTCGGAGTCTTTCCGGACCAGCACGTAGATCGGTCGGCCGCGCTTCAGCAGGTTGGCGACGAGATAGCGGCCGATGAAGCCGGTCGCGCCGGTGACGAAATAGGCCATCTTGATCTCCTAGCGGGTGGGTGTCGGCCAGCCGAGTCGGCGAAGCGCTCCTGCACGCGGAGGCAGCGATGCGCCCCGGCGCCGGCCGACGGCGATTGTAACTCGCGGCAGCGAGCCAACCCGGCGGGTTTCGCGCCCCGAGCGCGGCGGCGCACTTCTTAGTTGGTTTGCTCTAGATCGGCTGGCCTAGAATGCAATCTCGACCGGCCGGCGAGTCGCCGGCAGCGCGCACGAGGAGAAGGCAGATGCTGAAGAAGGCGAAGGCGCAACTCGCGGCGGGGAAGTCCGGCGCGGCAAACGAGAATGCGGCCAGGGATACCGCGAAGGACCTGGCCCAGGGGGTGCTCGACTCGTCGCACCAGATCTGGCTCGCCGGGCTCGGTGCTTTCTCGCAGGCGAAGCAGGAAGGCGCCAAGCTCTTCGAGACGCTGGTGAAGCAGGGCGAGGAGTTGCAGGACCGGACTAAACGGGCGGCGACCGAAACCGCGGCCGCGGCGCGCGGGGCGGCAACCGCAAAAGCGAAGGAGATGCAGCAAATGGCCGGTGGAACGTGGGACAAGCTGGAGCAGGTGTTCGAGGACCGCGTCGCCCGGGCGCTGTCGAAGCTCGGGGTCTACACGCAGAACGACGTGCAGCGTCTCGCCGTGCGGGTCGACGAGCTCGCGGCCGCGGTCAACAAGCTCGTGAAGGCGCCGGCCGGCGGTGGCGCCGCGGCAAAGCCGGCGAAGCCGGCCAAGCGGGCGAGCAAGCGCAGGGTCGCCGCACCCGCGGCGAAGGCCGGAAAGCGAGCGCCGAAGGTGCCGAAGTAACCGTGCGGCGCGCGCGAAGCAAAATGTGCGACCGCCACTATTCGCGATTCAGCTTGTCGACCTGCTTGACGTAGTTCTGCATCGCCTCGTCCTTGCTCATCCCCTTGAGCTTGGACCAGGCATCGTGCTTCGCGCCGCCGACGAAGTCGAAGCCCCCCGGCCGGGGCCCGGATACGTCGCCTTCGGTCGCCTGCTTGTAGTACGAGTAGAGCTTGAGCAGCGTCGCGTTGTCCGGCTTCTTCTTCGTCTTCTTGGCGGCCGCCGCCGCGGCTTCGAATTGCGCCTTGACGTCGACTTTCTTCGGGGCTGCCATCGTCGTCCTCCTCCGGACTTTTTCCGCGTGCGCGGGGTTTGTGCTACTTTAGCGCGAAGCGGAAAGCGCGTGCAATTCTCGACCCCTGTCGGCGCTCGCGCTCCCGACGGCGCCGCGCTCTCGATCGAGGCTCCCCATATCCCGCATGACTAGCCCAGCACGCGAGAAGATTTCGCCGGTCGACACCGCGTGGCTGCGGATGGACCGCCCAAGCAACCTGATGATGATCTGCGGCGTGATGCTCTTCCGCGAGCGCGTCGACTTCGAACGGTTGCAGGCGGTGGTGAAGGACCGCTGGATGCTGTTCAGCCGCTTCTACCAACGGCCGGTGCAGGAGCTAGGGGTTGCGTCCTGGGAAACGGCGGTCGACTTCGACATCAACGATCACGTCGTGAACGTGGCGCTGCCAGGCAAGGCGGGCAAGAAGGAGCTCCAGGGGCTCGTGAGCAGGCTTGCGTGCACGCCGCTCAATCCGGCGCGCCCCTTGTGGCAATACCACTTCGTCGACAATTACCGGGGCGGCAGCGCAATCATCGCCCGCGTCCATCATTGCTATGCCGACGGCATTGCTCTGGTGCAGGTGCTGCTGTCGATGACCGACTCGGCGCCGGACGGCCCGCCCGCGATGCCCGGCCCGCCGTCGAAAAAGCGACGCCGGGAGCGTGACGATCCTCTCGCCGAGTTCATCGAGCCGGTCTCCGGCGTCATGAAGATGGCGCTCAAGGTCGGCTCGACCTTGATCGAGAAGGGAGCGCAGATATGGCTCGATCCGACGAAGGCGGTGGCGCTTGCCGAGCAGGGCGGCGCGTTGACCGCGGAGATCGCGAAGCTCGCGCTGATGGGAGAGGACTCGCCGACGCGCTTCAAGGGCGAGCCTGGCATCGGCAAGCGCGTCGCCTGGGCTGACCCGGTATCTCTCGACGAGGTGAAGGCCGTCGGCAAGGCGCTGGGCGCTTCGGTCAACGACGTCATGCTCTCCTGCGTCGCGGGCGCGATTCGCGGGTACCTCGTGCACAAAGGCGACCCCACGGAGGGGGTGATGATCCGGGCGCTTGTCCCTGTCAACCTGCGCCCGGCGGAAAAGGCTTACAAGCTCGGCAACCGGTTCGGCGTTGTCTTCCTCGATCTGCCGATCGGCATCGAGAATCCGATCGAGCGGCTGTATGCAGTGCGAGCGAACATGGGGACGCTGAAGGGCAGCCTGCAGCCGATCCTGACGCTGGGCCTGCTGGCCGCCGCGGGCGCGGGACCGAAGATGCTGCAAGATCAGCTGGTGACGGTGCTGGCGCGCAACGCAACCGCGGTGATGACAAACGTTCCAGGACCGCAGCAACCGCTGTACCTTGCCGGCGCCAGGATCGAACGGTTCATGTTCTGGGTGCCGCAATCCGGCAACATCGGAATGGGTGCGTCGATACTGTCGTACAACGGGGAGGTGCAGTTCGGCCTCATCACCGACCGGAAGCTCTGCCCGGACCCCGAGCGCCTGATCGCCCGGTTCGGCCCGGAGTTCGAAAAGCTCGTAATGACAACGCTGCTCGCTCCGTGGCCGCGCGCGGGCGATCTCGATCCCGCGGTCGCGGCGACGGCCGTCGGCGCGGCGTAGGGCCTACTCGAGCTCCGATCGCGCGAGCTCGACGTCGAGCCGCTCCATCGCATCGGCGGGCGTGCAAGCGGCCGCTTCCTGATAGAGCTTCTCGGCCTCCGCCATGCGGGCCTTGCCCGCGAGCATGATGAGCCCGTTGGCGTACTCGATCCTCGCGATCGCGGAATCGGGATTGAGCTTCAGCGCCTTCTGGTAGTGCTCGAGCGCCGAATCCTTCTTGGCGCCGTACGTCATGCCGGCGACGAGGCCGCCGACCTTGTCGATGATCTCGGCCTGATACGAGCCGAACGCCGTGTGCGCGTCGGCGTGCTTCGGCTCGAGCTTGAGCGCCGTCGCGAGCGCATCCTTGACCTTGCCGCCGAAGCCCTGCGCCAGCGCCTTCGCGATCGAGATGCCCTGGCTGTATCGTCCGAGCGCGTACGCGTAGAGGTAGTGCGCGTTGGCGTCCTTCGGCGCGTCGAGCCTGCGCTCGTCCGCCCAGCCGGCCGCCTCCTCGAGCAGCGCGAGCTTCGCGGCGGGCGCCTTCTCGAGGTAATTCGCGTAGATCATCTGCGCCTTGACGGCGGCGTTGATCCCGGGGCCGCCGGCCTTGCGCCCCGCGGCGACCGCGTCGGCGAACGCGCCCGCGTGGTAATGCCGCCAGGCGTCGAGCACGGCCGCATCCTTCGGCAGCGGCTCGCAGTCGCTCCGGTGCAGCCGCGGCCAGGCTTTCCTGAGACCCGCGGCGTCGTGCGCATACGATTTGTCCGGATGCGGGAAGGCAATCCATTTCTTCGCCATGCGTTCAAAGTCTCCGTCAGAGGTAGTCCGCCGCCAGGCGGTCGAGATAGGCGCGCGCGTCGCCGACGAGGTAGGGCCCGAAGAGCGCCATGACCTGATACGCCGCACGGCCGGCGTCGCCGTCGTGCCGTGCGTGCGTCCCGTGCTGCCGCACCCGGTCGTACGACGGCCAGTAGGCGCCGACGAGCATCGCATTCTGCGCCAGCGCCTCGATTTCCTGGCGCGATGCCTTGAGTGCGCCGGCGGCGGCCATGCCGTCGCACAACTGTATCACGGTCGCCGCGCCTCTCCGGAAGAGCGCGCCGAAGCGCGCGCCGAGCTTCTCGTCGTGCGCAGTGAGCCGATCGAGGTCGCGATAGAGGAACCGGCTTTGCCACATCGCTTCCTGCAGCAGGTGGAGCCAGAGCCAGAGATCGTCGACGGCGAGGCGCCGGCGACCGCGGTCGGCGAAGAGCGGCAGCACGCTCGCCTCGTGGCGCATGTACAGCTCGAAGACAATCTCCTCCTTGTTGTCGAAGTGGTAGTAGAGATTGCCCGGGCTGATGCCCATCTCGTCGGCGATGTCCGCCGTGGTGACGCCCGGCGCGCCGTCGCGGTTGAAAAGCGCGAGCCCGGTCTCGAGGATGCGCTCGCGGGTGCGGCGGGGGCGCTTTCTTTCCGCCATGGCCGACGCCGAACCGGGGATCTAACGCGCGGTCGCGAGCCAGCGCTCGAGGTGATCGAGCGCGTGTGCGAGGTCGCGCGTCGTCTGCCGCACGCTCCCCTGCCGCGCGCGGCCGACGTTCAGCGGGCGCGCGTCGGTCAGCACGTCACCCACGCCGCGAGTGTGGTCCTGCACGCGGTCCATCCGCAGCACGATGCCGTGCCGCGCGAGCTGCGGGCCGAGCGTTTCCGCCCGCTCGGCGAGATTGCGGCGCGTCTTCTGGTACGCGGCCGCGCAGAGGTGCTTCCGCTTCGAATAGCTGAAGATGCTCGCGAAGAACATGTCGGCGTCCTCGCGGTCGGGCTCGAACAGCAGGACGTCGGCGTCCGGATATTGCCGCCGGTACTTGTCCATCCCCACTTTCATCCGCGAGTGGATGATCGCTCGGAACGTCTGCGACAGCACGACGGGGAGGCCGCCGTGGGAGAGCTTGTCCACCGTGGTGCGGCCGCTGCGCGTGGCGCCGCTCGCGTCGAACGGCACCAGCGGGTTCACGCACAGCAGCAGGTCGATGCCCTCGTCGAGCGCGACGGACGCGTGCAGCGTCTTGTTGAGCGCGCCGTCGACGAAATACTCGTTGCCGATTCGCACGGGAGGAAACAGGCCGGGCAGCGCCGCCGACGCCTCGATCGCCTTCGAGATCGGGATGTCCTCGTGCCCGGACGCGCCGAAGGTCACGGAGGCGCCGGTATCGAGGTTCGTTGCGACGAGAAAGAGCTTGCGGCCGAGACGGCGAAAGTCGTTGGTGCGCCCGGGCGCGTCGAACAGCCGGCACAGAAACCGGTCGATCGACCGGTTGTCGAACATGCCGGTGGGCACCGCGTGGGACAGCGTCGAGAGCGACTGCATCATCCCGCGGCGGAACGGGTCGGAGAGCGCCTGCCACGCCGCGCGCGTGGCGAGCGACGGCAGGAGCGCCATGCGATGGGCGAACTCGGCGAAGGCCGGACGCAGGAAGACTTCGGGCGTCAGCGCGGCGTCGGCGCCGTCGTTGATGAAGAGCCGGTACATCTGCGCCGGCGAAATTCCGTTCGCGAGCGCCGCGGCGACGAAGCTGCCCGACGACACGCCGACGTAGACGTCGAGATCGCCGAAATCGACGCCGTCGAGCGAGTCGGTCAGCGCGAGCAGCGCGCCGACCTCATAGATCCCGCCCAACGGGCCGCCGCCGGCCAAGGCGAGCCCCACGCGGGAACGGCGTCGTTCCTGCTTCCGGGCGCGTCTTCCGCGCCCGGCAGCCGTGGATCCCGGCATGGAGCTCCTCGAGGGTTGGTGGGCAGCGCCGCGATCCTAACGCATTAACCGCGCTTCGTGGCACTCCGGCCGGCGCGCTTGACCTTGCGCACGGTCTTGGCGGCACGCTTCGCGCGCTTGGGCGCGGCGGGGGCCGCCTTGCGCGCCTTCGACGCCAGCGGCAGCTCGAACGCCGGCAGCGAGCGCGGCAGCACCTGCTGGGCGAACGTCACGGCCGCGTCGGCTGCCTGCTTCACCGTCGATTCGACGGTGCGGCGCGTTTGCTTCCAGACGGCGTTCGCCATCGAGAACGACGTCTCGATGCGGTCGCCGACGAAACGGACCGCCTGCGATTCGACGATCGAGCCTTCCTTGACCAGCGTCTTGAACACGCCGCCGGCTTCGGTCTGCACCCAGTCACGGGTAACGACGGCGGCGCCGAGGCTCGCGAGCCACACCTTGCGCGAGGCAAGAAGGGCGGCATCGCCGAGGCGGTTGGAGTTGAGGGCGGTGGATGATTTCAGCATGGAGATTTCCTTTCGGGTAAGTGTCGCGACTCGCGTCTTTCGCGCGAACAGGACTCAATCTACCGATTCCGTCTAGAGCAAACACACTAAAGGCCGGCCTGTCCGGCCTGCTAGACTTTTGGCGCGCGGATCGCTTCGCCTTCGATCGCTGCGCGGTCAGCGCTCCCTCGTCCCGGCCATTCCTCCCATTGAATTCCGGCAACCCTTCCGTCCGGCTCGAGAGCGCGCTCCGGCGCATGGGCGAGCTGCACGCCGAGCGGCGCGCCGAGCCGGCGCGTGGAGCCGCGCTCCATCGGCTGGGCGAGTGGCAGGCGAGCCGGATGCGAATCACCTACGCCGATCTCGCCGGGCAGCCGCGTTATGCGGACGCGATCGCCTTCTTCCTGTCCGATCTCTACGGAGGCGAGGACTTCGCGCAACGCGACTCCGACCTGGCGCGCGTGCTGCCCATCCTGACGCGGATGCTTCCGGCGCGCGTGGTCGAGACGGTCGCCGAAGCCACCGAGCTCAACGTGCTCTCGCACGAGCTCGACCGGGGGCTCCTCGCGCGATTGCCGCGCGCCGACGGCATCTTCACGGTGGCCGAATATTGCAGGGCCTACCGGGTTTCCGGCGACCGGGCGGCGCGCTCGCGGCAGATCGGATTGATCGGGGAGGTCGGCGCGGGTCTCGACTCGTACGTCGAGAAGCCGTTCATCCGCTCGGCGCTCGCGATGATGCGCCGCCCCGCGCGGATGGCCGGTCTTGCGGTGCTGCACGATTTCCTGGAGCGCGGATTTCTCGCATTCCGGAAGATGCAGGGGGCGGCCGAGTTCCTCGCCACCATCGATCGGCGCGAGCGCGCGCTCCTCGCCACCATCTTCGAAGGAGACGATGCGCCGTTCGCGGAACCGGTTCTGCCGGCGGGACTCGCCGGCGGCGGGACGAGCTAGGCTCCCCAGGCGACGGCAGCCGTCATTTCGCCTTGCCGAAATATTTGTTGAACTGCTTATGCACTTCCGCTTCGATGCTCGGCTTCAGCAGCGACAGCATGAACCCGAGCTCGCAGTCGAGGCGCACGGCATCCTTGCCGACGTGGAGCGCACCGGTGAGCCCCGGGCGATTGAACTCGATGTGGTCGCCCTTCCATTCATATTCGAGATCGAACCGCTCGTGGAGGTCGGTCGCGACTCGTTCCGCCGCGGCCTTCGCCTTCTGGTGGGACAACGCGTGCTTTTTCGCGATCGCGATCAGTGCCATGGGTCACGTCCTCCGTCCGGGGCAAGTATAGCCAACGCCTCCGGTCAGCCGGCGCGGCGTCCGGCTGCGATGGACGCGATCACCAGCGCCGCGACGATCATCGTCGCGGCGTCGATCGGTTCCCCAAGAAGCCAGGCGGAGGCGAAGATCGTCAGGAACGGCTGGAGGAGCTGCACTTGTCCGACGGCATATCGGCAAACGCCCGGCCGCCGACAACCGGTGCTATTGACAGCGGAGCGCGGCGCGTCTCTAATATTCAAACGAACGTTTAATTCATATCGACCGGCGGGAGTCTCGCGCCTCGGATGGACACGGCGGCGCCGAAGAGCGTGCCGATGGTGGATCAAGGAGTGGATGCAATGGCAGGCAGCGTACTTCCGATCGGGCTCGCGCGTCGTCCGACGGTGACCAAGGACAGGATCCTGGACGCCGCCGAGTCGCTGTTCATGGAGCACGGCTTCGAAGCTACGAGCCTCCGCGCGATCACGGCGGCGGCCGGCGCCAACCTCGCGTCGGTCAACTACCACTTCGGCTGCAAGGAAGTGCTCTTCCAGGCGGTCCTGACGAGGCGGCTCGACCCGATGAACCAGGAACGGCTCGACCTTCTCACGACGCTCGAGCGCGAGTCGGGGAACGCGGCATTGCCCTGCGATCGGATCCTGGCGGCGATGTTCGTGCCGGCGTTGCGGCTCGCGCGCGATCCCGAGCGGGGCGGCAAGAATTTCCTCCGTCTCCTCGGCCGCGCGTACGCCGATCCCGCGCCGTTCATCCGGCGGTTCCTGGCCGAGCAGTACGCGACGATGATCGAGCGCTTCAAGACGGCGTTCGGACGGGCGCTCCCGGAGCTGCCCAAGAAGGAGCTCTCGTGGCGCCTGCATTTCATCATGGGCGCGTTGTCGTACACGCTCGCCGGCACCGATGCGTTGCGCCTCATCGCCGAGCTCACGCCCGCGGAGACCGGCAACGACGAGGCGCTGCTGCAGCGGCTCGCCCCGTTCCTGCTGGCCGGACTGCAATCGCCGGTACCCGACCTTCACTGAAGGAGTTCACGATGCTCACCCTTCTCTGGATTGCCGCAGTGCTCGTCGGCGCGCTGGCGCTGGCCTACGTCAACGCCTCCGGCGTGGCGTTCACCGCCGCGATCGCCGTCGCACTCGGCGCGGCGTGGCTTGCGCACACGATCCCCGGCTGGCTGGCGCTCGTGCTGACGCTCGCGTTCGTGCTCCTCGCGATCCCGCTGAACCTGCCGGTGCTGCGGCGCAAGCTCGTGAGCGATGCCGTGCTCTCAGCGTTCCGCAAGCTGATGCCGCCGATGTCGCAGACGGAACGCGACGCGATCGAGGCCGGCACCGTCTGGTGGGACGGCGAGCTCTTTTCCGGGCGGCCGGACTGGCAAAAGCTCCTCGCGACGAAGACCCCGGTGCTCACCGCGGAGGAGCAGCGCTTTCTCGACCACGACGTCGAGGAGCTCTGCGCGATGGTGACCGACTGGGAGACGACGCACGTCTACCGGGACCTGCCGCCGCGCGTGTGGCAATTCATCAAGGACCGGGGCTTCCTCGGGATGAGCATCGCGAAAGAATACGGCGGCCTGGGATTCTCGGCCTACGCGCACTCGCAGGTGATGACCAAGCTGTCGACGCACTCCGGCACGGTGTCGGTCACCGTGATGGTGCCGAACTCGCTGGGACCCGGCGAGCTCCTCGCGCACTACGGCACGGAGGAGCAGAAGCGCTACTACCTGCCGCGTCTCGCGAAGGGGCTGGAAATCCCCTGCTTCGCCCTGACGGCGCCTTCCGCCGGCTCGGACGCTGCCTCGATTCCGGACTACGGCGTCGTCTGCTGGGGCGGGCACGAGGGACGGCGCGTGCTCGGGCTCTCCGTCACCTGGGACAAGCGCTACATCACGCTGGGCCCGGTCGCAACGCTGCTCGGCCTCGCGTTCCGTGCGTTCGACCCCGATCACCTCGTCGGCGATCGCGAGGACATCGGCATCACCTGCGCGCTCATTCCCACGTCGCATCCGGGTGTCGTGATCGGCCGCCGCCACATGCCGCTCAACGCGGTGTTCCAGAACGGGCCCAATTCGGGCAAGGATGTCTTCATCCCGATGGACTGGATCATCGGCGGGCAGCCGATGCTGGGCCGCGGCTGGCGGATGCTGATGGAATGCCTCGCGGCGGGTCGCGGCATCTCGCTGCCCTCCTCCGCCACCGGCATGGCCAAGCTCGCGGTGCGCGCGGTCGGCGGGTACGCGCGCGTGCGCCAGCAGTTCAAGATTCCGATCGGCAAGTTCGAGGGCATCGAGGAGGCGCTGACCCGGATGGGCGGCAACCTCTACATGATGGACGCGACCCGCACGCTGACCGCCGCGGCGATCGACCTCGCGCAGAAGCCGGCGGTGATCTCCGGCATCACCAAGCTCCATCTGACCGAGCGCGGCCGGCAGGTCGTCATCGACGGCATGGACGTTCTGGGCGGCAAGGGCATCTGCATGGGGCCGTCGAACTTCCTCGGCGCCGCCTACATGCAGATCCCCGTCGCGATCACCGTCGAGGGCGCGAACATCCTGACGCGGAGCCTCATCGTGTTCGGCCAGGGTGCGATCCGCTGCCACCCCTACGTGCTGAAGGAGATTGCCGCGACACGCGAAGGCGACGCGCAAAAGGCGTCGATCGGGTTCGACGCGGCGCTCTTCGGCCACCTGCGCTTCGCGGTGTCGAATCTCGCGCGCACGCTGGTGATGGGCCTGACCGGTTCGCATTTCGTCGGCGTTCCCGCCAATGTCGCGCCGGAAACCCGCCGCTATTACCAGCAGCTCACGCGCTTCTCCGCCGCGCTCGCGTTTCTCGCCGACGTGTCGATGGGCACGCTCGGTGGCGCGCTGAAGCGCAAGGAGAAGCTCTCGGCGCGGCTCGGCGACATCCTGTCGCTCATGTATCTCTCGTCCGCGACGCTCAAGCGCTACGAGGCCGACGGCCGTCAGGCGACCGACGCGCCGCTGATGCACTGGGCGATGTGGGACGCGATGTTCAAGGCGCAGAACGCGTTCGAAGGCGTGATCTCGAATTTCCCGAACCGGATCGTCGCCGCCGTGATGCGCCGTGTCGTGTTCCCGCTCGGCCGGCCGTACGTGATTCCGTCCGACCGGCTCGGTCACGAGGTGGCGCGGCTGCTGATCGAGCCCTCGGCCACCCGCGACCGCCTGACCGCCGGCATCTATCTCCCGCGCGCGGCGGACGATCCGTTGGCCGAGATCGAACGGGCGCTCGCCGCGACGATCGCCGCCGAGCCGATCGACGCCAAGGTGCGCGCAGCGGTCAAGGACGGCCGGGTCGACGGGAAGCTGCCGCCGGGCGAAGGCGTCGAAGTGCTCGTCGCCCGCGCGGTCGAGGCCGGCGTCGTCACGGCGGTGGAGGCCGAAGCGCTCGACACGGCGCGCGAGCTCACCGCGAAGGTGATCCGCGTCGACGATTTCGCGCAGGACCTGGGCGCGTCGGAAATCCGGCCGGGGCAGGCGGGCCCGCAGGTGACGATCGCGTCGAGTGTTCCGCACAAGGCCGCGGCATGAGCGCGAATAGCGCGGCCGAGCCTGTCTATATCATCGACGGCGCACGGACGCCGTTCCTCAAGTCGCGCAATCGGCCGGGCCCCTTCTCGGCGTCCGATCTCGCGACGGCCGCGGGCCGCGCGCTGCTCGTGCGCCAGCCGTTCGCGCCGGCCGAGCTCGACGAGGTGATCCTGGGCTGTGCGGCGCCGTCGGTCGACGAGGTGAACATCGGCCGCGTCGTCGCGCTGCGGATGGGCTGCGGCATGAAGGTGCCCGGCTGGACGGTGATGCGCAATTGCGCGTCGGGCATGCAGGCGCTCGATTCCGCGATGAACAACATCCGCGCGGGGCGCTCGAACCTCGTGCTCGCGGGCGGCGTCGATGCGCTGTCGCGCGTGCCGCTGCTGTTTTCCGACGCTATGGTCGCGTGGCTCGCGAATTGGTACGCGGCGAAGACGCTCGGGCAGCGTGCGGCGCTCGCGGCGAAGTTCAAGCTCGGCTATCTGGCGCCGGTGATCGGCATCATGAAGGGCCTCACCGATCCGATGGTGGGCCTGCTGATGGGCCAGACCGCGGAGAACGTCGCGTTCCGGTTCGGCATCACGCGGCGGGAGATGGACGAATTCGCGGCGAGGAGCCACGCACGCGTGCTGGCGGCGCAGAAGACGGGGCACTTCGACGGCGAGGTCGTGCCGCTGTACGACGCGAAGGGCGCGCTGTACGCGCAGGACGACGGCGTCCGCGAGGACTCGACCGTCGACAACCTCGCGAAGCTCCGGCCATTCTTCGACCGCAAGTACGGCAATGTGACGGCGGGCAACAGCTCGCAGATCACCGACGGCGGCGCCTGGCTGCTGATCGCGTCGGAGCGCGCCGTCGCGGAGCACAAGCTGACCCCGGTCGGGCGCATCGTCGACTCGGAATGGGCCGGACTCGACCCCGCGCAGATGGGGCTCGGCCCCGTCCACGCCGCGACGCCGATCCTGCGGCGCCACGGCCTCGGGCTCAACGACCTCGACGCGTGGGAGATCAACGAGGCATTCGCCGCGCAGGTGATAGGCTGCGAGCGCGCGTGGCAGGATGCCGACTACTGCACGAAGGAGCTGGGGCTCCCGTCCGCGCTGGGTGCGCTCGACGAAGGCAAGCTCAATGTCGACGGCGGCGCGATCGCGCTGGGCCATCCGGTGGGCGCGTCGGGCGCGCGGATCGTGCTGCACGTGCTGAACGTGCTGAAGCGCACCGGCGGGCGTCGCGGCATGGCGGCGATCTGCATCGGCGGCGGACTGGGCGGCGCGATGCTGGTGGAAACAATATGAGCCCTCCGCGCGACACGCCGACACCCCGAAAACATCAAGAAAGCGAGGTCGCGATGCAACACTGGACCCTCGCCCGCGACGCCGACGGCCTCGCGCGGCTGACGCTCGACCGCGCCGGCACGTCGACCAACACGCTCGGCGCTCCGGTGCTCGCGGAATTGAACGAGGCGCTCGGGGAGCTCGACCGTGATCCGCCGCGCGGCCTCGTCATCGCGTCGGGCAAGGCGAGCGGATTCATCGCCGGGGCCGACGTCGACGAGTTCAAGGCGATCGGCGACGAGTCTGCCGCGCTCGCGCTCGTGAAACGCGGCTGGGATACCTTCGAACGCCTCGCGGCAGTGAAGTATCCGACGGTCGCGCTCGTGCGCGGCTTCTGCCTGGGGGGCGGCTTGGAGCTCGCGCTCGCCTGCCGCTACCGCGTCGTCGTCGACGAGCCCGGAACGCGGCTCGGGCTCCCCGAAGTGATGCTCGGCATCGTGCCCGGCTGGGGCGGCATGAAGCGGTTGCCGCGACTCGCCGGCGCGCCCGCCGCGCTCGATCTCATGCTGACGGGCCGCACGATCGACGCCCGCCGCGCGAAGCGGCTCGGCATCGCCGACGAATGTGTGCCGCCGCGGATCATGGACAACACGGCGCGCGGCATCCTCAAGGCGCTCCCCCCGCCGCGCCGGCTTCCCTTCCCGCTGTCGCTCACGCTGAATCCGCTCGTGCGGCGCGTGATCGCCGCGCAGGCGAGGAAGCAGGTGGCGAAGCGCGCGCGGCGCGAGCACTATCCCGCGCCGTACGCGATTCTCGACATCTGGGTCCGCTACGACGGCAACGCGCTCGCCGTGCCGGCGTCCGATCCGGCGTCGATCCCGTCGCTCCTCAGGACTCCGACGGCCACGAATCTGATCCGGCTGTTCGGGCTGCAGGAACGCTTGAAATCGCTCGGCAAGGAGGATGGGTTCAAGGCGGCGCACGTGCACGTCGTCGGCGCCGGCACCATGGGCGGCGACATCGCGGCGTGGTGCGCGGTGCGCGGGTTGACGGTCACGCTGCAGGACCAGAATGCCGACCGGCTCGCGCCCGCGATGGGCCGCGCCGCGAAGCTCTTCGCCGACCGCCTGCGCGATCCGCGCCGTGTGCGCGACGCCACGGACCGGCTCATTCCGGACGTCGCCGGGGACGGCGTCGCACGCGCCGACGTCGTCATCGAAGCGATCTTCGAGAACGTAGACGCCAAACGCAGCCTGTTCGCCGCGGTCGAGGCGAAGGCGAAGCCGTCCGCGATCCTCGCGACCAACACGTCCTCCATTCCGCTCGAGGACATCGCGACCGCGATGGCCGATCCGACGCGCCTCGTCGGCCTCCACTTCTTCAATCCCGTCCCGAAGATGATGCTGGTCGAGATCGTCGTCGGGCGGCAGACGCGGCCCGAGCTGATCGCGCCCGCCGCCGCGTTCGTCCGCCAGATCGATCGGCTGCCGCTGCCGGTGAAGAGCGCGCCGGGCTTCCTCGTCAACCGCGTGCTCGCGCCGTACCTGATGGAGGCGATGCGCTGCGTGGACGAAGGCATCGCCCCCGAAACGGTCGACGAGGCCGCGCTCGCGTTCGGCATGCCGATGGGCCCGATCGAGCTCGCCGACACGGTGGGCCTCGACATCTGCGTCGCGGTCGGCAGGATGCTCTCGCCGGACGCCACGCCGCCGAAGAGGCTCGCGGAGCTCGTCGCCGCCGGACACCTCGGCCGCAAGACCAAGCGCGGGTTCTACGACTATGCGACCGGGAAGCCCGCCAAAGGTCCGGCCGGCGCCGTCCCCGCCGGACTCGCCGATCGCCTCATCGGACCGTTCGTCGCCGAAGCGAAAGCGGCGCTCGCCGAAGGCATCGTCGCCGATGCCGACCTCGTCGATGCGGGCGCGATCTTCGGCACGGGCTTCGCGCCGTTCCGCGGCGGCCCTCTCCACTACGCCGGCCACCCGGCCTGACGGGTCGCGGCGGGCGCGACGCCCGCGGCGCCTTCTGGTGTAGCATCGCGGCGGAAGGCGCCACGCCGCCGGGACGTCCGGGATGCGTATCCGGCGGACGCCGGCGGCAGTTCCGCAAGCGCCCGTGTCGCGCGCCGCATCCTTCGGGGGAGGGGATTCGTGGACAAGATCTGGCTCAAGCACTATCCGAAGGGCGTGCCCGCGGAAATCGACGTCCACGACTACGCGTCGGTCCGCGAGGTGTTCACCGAGAGTGCCGGCCGCTTCGCCGATCGCCCGGCCTACACCTGCATGGGGAAGACGATCACCTTCCGCGAGCTCGACACGCTGTCGGCCGCGTTCGGAGCGTACCTGCAGGCGAACGACTGCGCGAAGGGCACGCGGGTCGCGCTGATGATGCCCAACATCCTCCAGTATCCGGTGAGCCTGTTCGGCACGCTGCGCGCGGGCTGCACGGTGGTGAACGTCAATCCGCTGTACACGGCGCGCGAGCTCGAGCACCAGCTCTCCGACTCCGGAGCGGAGGTGATCGTCGTCGTCGAGAACTTCGCGCGCACCGTGCAGGAAGTGGTCGGCCGGACCAAGGTCCGCAAGGTGATCGTCACCAGCATCGGCGAGCTCCTGGGCTTCAAGGGCATCATCGTCGACCTCGTGCTGCGCCGGGTGAAGAAGATGATCCCGGCGTGGAAGCTGCCGGGGTCGCTCCGGTTTTCCGACGTGCTGGCGGCAGGCCGCGTCGAGAAGCTCGAGCGGGTGTCGATCGGCCACGACGACATCGCGTTTCTCCAGTACACGGGCGGCACGACGGGCGTGGCGAAGGGCGCGGTGCTCCTGCACCGAAACATCATCGCGAACCTGCTGCAGGCCCGGGCATGGCTGCGGCCGTTCCTCGGCGACTCGCGCGAGGTCATCATCACGCCGTTGCCGCTCTATCACATCTTCTCGCTGACGGCGAACTGCCTCACGTTCATGACGCTGGGCGGCGAGAACGTGCTGATCCCGAATCCGCGCGACATTCCCGGCTTCATCGCGGAAATGGGCAAGTACAAGTTCACGGCGTTCACCGGCGTCAACACGCTGTTCAACGCGCTCGTGAACCATCCGGAGTTCGCGAAGCTCGACTTCTCGTCGCTCAAGATGACACTGGGCGGCGGGATGGCCGTCCAGGAAGCCGTCGCGCTCAAGTGGAAGCAGGTCACGGGCTGCCCGCTGATCGAAGCCTACGGCCTGACCGAGACCTCGCCGGCGGCGACGATCAACCCGCTCGACCTGCCGGCCTACAACGGCACGATCGGACTGCCGATCCCGTCGACCGACATCGTGCTGCGCGACGACGCCGGCAAGGACGTGCCGCCCGGTCAGCCAGGCGAGATCTGCATCCGCGGTCCGCAGGTGATGGCGGGGTACTGGCATCGGCCCGACGAGACGGCGAAGGTCATGACCGCCGACGGCTTCTTCATGAGCGGCGACATCGGCGTGATGGACGAGCGCGGCTTCATCCGGATCGTCGACCGCAAGAAGGACATGATTCTCGTCTCCGGCTTCAACGTGTATCCGAACGAGATCGAGGGCGTGGTCGCGAGCTGTCCCGGCGTGCTCGAATGCGCGGCGGTCGGGGTGCCCGACGCGAAATCCGGCGAGGCGGTCAAGCTCTTCGTCGTGAAGAAGGACGACGCGCTGACGGCCGACGACGTGCTGAAGCATTGCCGGAGCCAGTTGACCGGATACAAGATGCCGCGCGACGTCGAGTTCCGGAAGGACCTGCCGAAGACCAACGTCGGCAAGATCCTGCGGCGCGAGTTGCGCGACGAGGCCAAGAAGGCCGCGGCCTGACCGGGACGGGACGGCGATGCCCGACGTGCCCGCGAAACTGCCCGCCGCCGAGCCCGCGCTGCGCGTGGTGCCGATGCCGGCCGATGCCAACCAGCACGGGGACATCTTCGGCGGCTGGGTGATGTCGCAGGTCGACATCGCCGGCGGGGTCGTGGCCGCGAGGCGGGCGCGCGGCCGGGTGGCGACGGTGGCCGTCAACTCGTTCGTCTTCAAGCAGCCGGTCCTGATCGGCGACGTCGTGAGCCTCTACGCCGAAATCCGGCGCGCCGGCCGGACGTCGATCACCGTCGACGTCGAGGTCTTCGCGCAGCGCAATCCGACGGATGTGATCTGCGTCAAGGTCACCGAGGCGAGCCTCACGTATGTTGCGGTTGGACCCGACCGACGTCCCCGGGAGTTGCCGGCTGAGTGACGGTCGCCCGCGGCCCGTTTGCCCAAAAACAACACGGCGTCCGGCGCCTTCGGTGGAGCGGCATTGGGACGAGGCGACGCCAGGTGTCGGGGTGTATAGTCAATTCAGCGTTCGTTCCGGGCAGGTCTTCCTCCGGAAACAGGCGAAAACGATAACGGATTTCGGCGTGCTTCCGACCAAGGTCGCGCCGAAAGACGACAACACTAGGAGAGACAAGCCATGACGAAACCCTTCCGTCGCACCACGATCGCCGCGGCGGTTTCCGGCCTTGCGCTGGCGCTCGGCGCCGGTCAAGCGTTCGGCTCCGCGTTCGCGCTGGCGGAGCAGAACGTGATGGGGCTCGGCAACGCCTTTGCCGGCGCCGCGGCCACCGCCGAGGACGCGAACACCGTGTGGCACAACCCCGCGGGTCTCGCGCGACTCTATTTCCCGCAGGTCGAAACCGCGATCCACGTGGTCATCCCGTCGGCCAAGTTCCAGAATGCGAACTCGCAGAACGCATTCCTGCAACCGCTGGGCGGCACGGGCGGCGACGCCGGTGGCGCCGCGTTCGTGCCGAACCTCTACGGCTCGATGGCCATCACCGACCGCGTGCACGTCGGGATCGGCATCAACGTGCCCTTCGGTCTCAAGACGGAATACGACGACGGCTGGCTCGGCCGCTATCAGGCGCTCAAGTCCGAAGTCAAGACGATCAACGTGAACCCGGCGATATCCTACAAGGTCACCGACCAGTTCTGGATCGGCGGCGGCGCGAACTATCAGCATTTCGAGGCCACGCTCACCAACAACACCAACTACTCGGCGGTACTGGCGCAGGGCTACGGTCAGCTCGCCGCGGCCGGCCAGATCAGTCCGGCGGACGCGGGGGCATTGAGTGTCGCAACGGCGGGTCTGGATACCTTCACCAAGGTCACCGGCGACGACTCGGCGTGGGGATGGAACGTCGGCGCGATGCTGAGCTTCAACGGCGATGCCAACAACGACCCCGGAGCGGGACGAATCGGCCTCGCCTATCGGTCGAAGATGAAGTACAACGTCGTCGGCAGCGTCAACTTCACCAATCCGACGCCGCCGACGCTGACTGGACCGCTCGCTCCGCTCAACCCCGTCGTGGGCTTGGTCAGCGCCGGGGCCAATCAGACGCGACTCTTCAACAGCGGAGTGACGCTCGATGTCACGCTGCCGGACTCGGCGTCGCTCTCGTATTATCAAAAGGTCAACGCCCAGTGGGACTTCCTGGCCGACGTCAGCTGGACGGGCTGGAGCAGCATCCCGGAACTGCGGATCCTGCGCACGAACGGCAGCGTGCTTCAAGTGTTGCCGGAGAACTTCAAGGACACGTGGCGCTACTCGGTGGGGGTCAACTACAACTACGACGAGAAGACCGTGTTGCGGGCCGGCGTCGCCTACGATCAGTCGCCGGTCAACAACGTCGACCGCGGTCCGCGTCTGCCTGACAACGACCGCACGTGGCTGACCATCGGAGGCCGATACAAGTACTCGTCCGCGCTCAACTTCGATGTCGCCGCGGGTTACATCTTCGTCAAGGATCCCTCGATCAACAGTACTGCGGGCGTCCTTGGCCTGCCTCCCAGCATTGCTGCCACCGGACTCGTCAACGGCGAGTACAGCAACCACGTCATCATCGTGTCCGGCCAGTTCAACTACCGGTGGAGGTAGGTCGCGCGTAGGTCGCGCGTCTCCATCGCATTGGTGGCCGCAACCGGGCTGCCCGTTCCGCGGGCGGCCCGTTTTCGCTGAGGGGGCGCCCGGACATCGCCTCGCTTCCCGACGTTTCCAACAGGAGGACAGAATGATTCGCAAGCTCTTCGTCGTGGGTGTCGCCGCGCTGTTCGCCGCGACCGCATTCGCCGCCGACATCGGCGGCGTCAAGCTCGCCGACAAGGCCGCGGTGGGCGGGCAGGATCTCGTGCTCAATGGCGGGGCCGTTCGCACCAGGGCCATCTTCAAGGTGTACGTCGGCAGCCTGTACCTGCCGGCCAAGGCGGGCGACCTCGCCGGCGTGCTCGCGAAGGGCCCGCGGCGCATCCAGATGAACCTGCTGCGCGACCTTTCCGCCGACCAGCTGCTCGATGCGCTGAACGACGGGCTCAAGGACAACAACACCGCTGCCGAGATGGCCGCCGTGAAGGCGCAGTCCGACCAGCTGGCGTCGATCATGAAGTCGTTCGGCGAGGTGAAGGAAGGCAACGTCGTCACGCTCGACTTCGTCGACGGCGCGACCGTGGTCACCCTCAACGGCGCCGCCAAGGGGACGATTCCCGGCGAGGCGTTCAATCGCGCGCTGACGAAGATCTGGCTCGGCGACAAGCCCGTGCAGGCGGATCTCAAGAAGGCGATGCTGGGCGGCTGATTCCACGCGGGATGCCGGATTTCTGGCCCTCGTGCGGCTACCGGCTGCTCGCGGTCGGCGCGGACGGAAGGCTGCGCCTGACGGACGACTTCCTCCGCTCGCTGCTGCTGCGGCCCGAGCTCGCGCCGATTCCGGAATCCTGCGCGGGGGAGCGGGCGCTCCACGAGAAGCTGATCGCGTCGCCGCGCCTGGCGGTCGCGGCGGACGAGCTCGGGGCGGTGTCCGACGCCGACGCACGCGAGAATTACGGGATCTGGCTCCGCTTTCGCGAGCGGATCGCCGCCGCGCCGTGCCTCGAGGCGGCCTACATCACGCTGTTTCGCGATGGCGTCGACGTGCCGCCGCTGCTCGTCCATCAGCTGACCGAGATCCTGTTGCGCCACGTCCTCGGCGCCGCGGCCGATCCGATCGAGGCGCGTGCCGCCGAGATGCTGTTCCGTCCGCAGAACATCGCCGTCACCTCCGAGGGCGCCGTGATGGCCGCCGATGCGGAGACGGTCGAGCTCCTCGCCTCCACCGGCGGGTTCGGAAGCCTGGGCGAGCTGCTGCAGAAGAACCGGACGCCCGTGCGCACGGTCGAACTCGACACCCTGGATACCGACAATGCGCCAACCTACTGGGACCGCGACGAGCGGCACGACGTCGCCGTGAGCTTGAACCGCGGCCGTCCGGCGCTCGATGCGCTCTGCCGCGTGCTGCAGAAATGGATCGCGCACATGCTGGGGGTGGCCGTATCCATCCGCCCGCAGAGCGAGATCGACGACAAGCGGTGGGTCTGGCACGTCGGCCTCGACGCCGAGGCGAGCGCACTGCTGAACGACCTGTACAATCGCGTGGACGTCGACGCGGCGCGGATGGAACGGCTGCTTTGCCTGTTCGAGCTTACGTTCACGCATCCTGGCGACATGCGCCCCGCGATTGCCGGCCGTCCCGTCTATCTCGCCATGGCCATGGATGCCGACCGGCGGCTCAAGCTGAAGCCGCAGAACCTTCTTCTCAACCTGCCGCTCGCCCGGCCGCAGTAAAGTGCCTGACGGGGCGGCCCATCGATTCGGATGCACGCAATGAAACGTCTTCCCCTTCTGGCAGTCGCGTTCGCAATCACGGCGGCGGCCGCCCAACCGACGCCGCCTTCGGCATCGACCCCGACCCCCGGGGCCGCTCCGGCCGCGGCCAAGCCGGATGCCGGGCCGCTCGCCTCGCTCGCCTGGCTCGCAGGCTGCTGGCGGGGCACCGCAGGCCCCCGCGAGTTCCGCGAGGAATGGATGCCGCCCTCGGGCGCATTGATGATCGGCGTGAGCCAGACGGTCGAGAGGGGTGTGACGCAGGGCTTCGAATACTTGCGCCTCGAGCCCCGCCCCGAAGGCGTCTTCTACGTCAACGTCTCGTCGGGCAAGACGGAGACCGCGTTTCGGTTCGAAGGCGAGACGGTCGACAAGACGTTGGACCGCAACGACGCGGTCTTCACGTTCGTCAATCCGAAACCGGAGGAATTCCCGGAGCGCATTTCCTATCGCCGCGCGACGGAAGGCTGGCTGTACGCGTCGGTCGAAGGCAAGGTCAACGGCGCCGAGCACAAGGTCACCTATCCGATGCGCCGCATCAACTGCGAGTCGGGCGAGTTCGTGCGCTGAAGGCAATGGCGCCGCCGTCCGCGCTGGAAACCTTCGAGAAGCTGCTCGCGGCGGGCAAGGACGGAGCGCTGCTGCGCTTTTCGCTCGGCAACGAGCACCTCAAGGCCGGCGACGCCGCGCGCGCCGCCGAGCATCTCGCGCGCGCGGTCGCGCAGGATCCGGAATTCACGGCGGCGTGGAAGCTCTACGGCAAGGCGCTCGCCGCGGCGGGCCGCGACGACGAAGCGCTCGCCGCCTATCGGACGGGCATGGCGGTCGCCGCCAGGCGGGGCGACAAGCAGGCCGAAAAGGAAATGCGGGTGTTCGCGCGGCGCCTCGAGAAATGAGTGCCGCAGGGCCGCCCCAAGGCACTCGCGCCCTGGGGGGAGCGGCGCGCAGCGCCGTCCGGGGGGAACATACAAGCGGCGCCGGGCGGACGAACCGTCAGCTGCCGGCTGCTCCGATCGACTGGACGCCGCGATTGGCGAGGGCATCGGCGCGCTCGTTGCCCGCGTGGCCGTTGTGGCCCTTCACCCAGTGCCACTCGATGTCGTGCTGAGCGACAAGCGCATCGAGCTCGCGCCAGAGCTCTGCGTTCTTGACCGGCTTGCGGTCGGCCGTCTTCCAGCCGTTGCGCTTCCAGTTGTGGATCCACGTCTCGATGCCATGCTTCACGTACTGCGAATCGGTGTGGATCGCAACGGATGAGCCGCGCTTCAGCGATTCGAGCGCGCGGATGACGGCCGTCAGCTCCATGCGGTTGTTGGTGGTCGCAGACTCGCCGCCGCAGAGCTCCTTTTCGCGATCACGAAAGACGAGGAGCGCGCCCCAGCCGCCGGGGCCGGGATTGCCCTTGCACGCGCCGTCGGTGTAGATCGAGACGACCCCTGTCATGCGACGCGCTCGATGCCCTGGCGCGCCTGCCGCGGCGCGGTGGCGAGGCCGTTCGTGGTGCGCTCCCATGCGGGCGTGATGATGCGCATGCCGAGCACCTTCTTCGTCGCGCGGAGGTAGTACACGCCGCCGCCGATGGGCCACCAGCGGTCGCCGGCGGCCTCGAAGAATCCGAAGCGGGCGCGCCATTTCTCGTTTTCGAACGGCGGCACGTAGCAGTCGAGGCCGCCGCCCGTCACGTCGAAGCCGAGCAGCGCGAGCCAGTCCTTGAGCCGGTAGAGCGCGATGAAGCTGCCGTTCCACGGCGGCGACTGCCCGCGCCCGAAATAACGCTTGGCGCCGAAGAGGCTGAACGGGTTGAAGCCCGAAATGATGATCTGCCCTTCGGCGCGGGTGGCGCGGTAGACCTCGCGCAGCAGCTGGTGCGGATCGCTCGTGAACTCGAGCGCATGCGGCAGCACGATGAGGTCGAGCGAGTTCTCCGGGAACGGCAGCCAGCGCGCGTCCGCCAGCAGCTCGGCGGGCGGCCCGCCGTCGACGGTCCAGCGCGAGGCGACGCGGCTCTGCGCGAGGAAGGGGCAGGCCGGCAGCCCGACCTGGATCGCGGTGAAGCCGAAGATGTCGGCGACGGTCCGGTCGAACCAGGCCTGCTCGCGCGCGAGCAGATAGCTTCCAAGCGGCGTCGCGAACCAGTCGGAAAGCGGGGTGGCCTGCGGGACCGGCGCGCCGGAAGGTGCGTCCATGCCGGCGATTATCCTCATCCCCGCCGTCACGGACAACTGCGTGAGCCGCGCGTTCGGGGAATGGCGAGCGCCGCGGGCGGCCCGCTCGGGTTGACGCTGGCGCGGGCACCGCCTACCATCGCCGCAACCGGAACGGGCCCACGATCGATCGAGTTGCGACCACGCACATTTTCGTTGCTGCCCTTCGCGCTCGCGGCAATCCTCGCCGCATGCGCGACGCCCGGCCCGCCGCCGGTTGCGCCTCCGGCCCCTCCGCCCCCGGTCGCCGCGCCGGCCGCCGCCGCCGGTACCTCTCGCTCAACTGACGGAGCCGGACGGCACGGTGGCCGCGTCGTCGTCGCCGGACGTTTCCGAGCTCGAGCCGCTGCCGCCGCCGGCGACCGATCTCTGGGCGCGCATCCGCAATGGCTTCGCGATGCCGGACTTGGACGACGCGCTGGTGTCGAAGTGGGAGCAATGGTACGTATCGCGGCCGGACTACGTCGCGCGCATGATCGATCGCAGCCGGCGTTACCTCTACTACATCGTCGTCGAGGTCGAGGAGCGCCGGATGCCGCTCGAGATCGCGTTGCTCCCGATGGTCGAAAGCGCGTTCAACCCGAATGCGGTGTCGGTCGCGCGGGCATCCGGGATCTGGCAGTTCATGCCGGCTACGGGAAATCATTACGGCCTGAAGCAGAACTTCTGGTTCGACTCGCGGCGTGACGTCGTCGCCGCGACCGAGGGTGCGCTCACCTACCTGCAGAAGCTCCACGGTGACTTCAACGACTGGCAGCTGGCGCTGGCCGGCTACAACTGGGGCGAAGGCAACGTCGCGCGCGCGGTGGCGCGAAACCAGAATCTGCATCTGCCCGCCGACTACGCAAACCTCAAGATGCCGGACGAGACGCGAAACTACCTGCCCAAGCTGCAGGCGCTGAAGAACATCGTCAGCGACCCGGAGAAGTTCGGGGTCGACCTCACCGACATCCCGGACGCGCCGTACTTCGCCGTGGTGAAGATGGACCGGAAGATCGACGTCAAGATCGCGGCACAGCTGGCCGAGATGCCGGTCGACGAATTCCTGTACCTCAATCCGCAGCACAACCGGCCGGTCATCGCCGGCGCCGACGAGTTCGCGATCCTGCTGCCGATCGACAAGGCCGAGGTCTTTGCCGCCAAGCTCGAGCTCGCGGACCAGCCGCTGGTGTCGTGGCAGGCCTATCGGATGAGGAGCGGCGAGACGCTCGCTCAAGTCGCCGCGAAGTTCGGGCTCGAGCAGGAAGCGCTGCGGGCGGTGAACGGCATCGGCGCGAAAGCGAAGGTCCCGGCCGGGCACACGCTCCTCGTGCCGACACAGGGCCCGTCCGAGGCCGCGGGGGTGACGCTGTCGCAGGCAGTGTTCACCACGGTTCCGCAGGGGCGCACGTTCTACTACCGGGTGAAGCGCGGCGAAACGCTGGGCGGCATCGCGTCCCGGTACGGAGTGTCGCCCGCCGATCTCAAGCGCTGGAACGGACTGGGGCAGAGCAGTCTGTCGGCCGGGCAGACGCTGCGGATCACGAGCGATTCGGCGCCGTCCACCGGCAAGGCCAAGCGCGCGGCGAGCGCCCGTCCGAAGAGCGCGACGAGCAAGGCGCGCCCGCAGAACGCGACGAGCAAGGCACGGCCGCAGAACGCGACGAGCAAGGCACGGCCGCAGAACGTGAAGGGCGTGCCGGCCGGGAAAGCGCCCCCGGTCGCGAAGGCCGGGACCGCCAAGGGCAGCTAGCCGAGACTCCGCCGGCCACCTTGGCCGGCCGGGCGCGCCAGACGCCCCCGCGCGCCGCGCGGGCAGATTTCCGGCCCCTGAATGAAAACAGGCGACGCGTTGCGCGTCGCCTGTCTTGTCGCCCGCCGAGGTATCCGGGGGCCCGTTGCGGCGGAAGTATTACTTCTTCGCCTTCTTCGCGGCCTTCCTCTTCTTCGGGGCGGCCTTCTTCTTCGCCTTCTTCTTCGTCGCCTTCTTGGCGGCCTTCTTCTTCGGGGCGGCCTTCTTCTTCGCCTTCCTCTTCGTCGCCTTCTTCGCTGCCTTCTTCTTGGTCGACTTCTTTGCTGCCTTCTTCTTGGTCGACTTCTTCGCTGCCTTCTTCTTGGTCGACTTCTTCGCTGCCTTCTTCTTGGTCGTCTTCTTCGCCGCCTTCTTCTTGGTCGCCTTCTTCGCGGCCTTCTTCTTGGGCGCCGCCTTCTTCTTCGTCGCCTTCTTCTTGGTCGCTTTCTTCTTCGTCGCTTTCTTGGGCGCCGGGGCCGCAGCGGCCGGCGTCATCATCGACATCATGTCAGCCATTTCGTTTCTCCTGTCTGAGTTGCTGTAACTGTTATGGTGCATCTACATCGGCGCAAGCGGCGCTGGGGCTGTCTCGGAGTCGTCATTTGGTGCTGCAACCACTTGACAAACCCACTGCTACCTGCTGCCTGAATTCTAGCCACATTTCGTTGAATTGCAAGATTTCTCCGCCAATTCCGCGCGTTGCATTCGCGATTGTTGCGGATACGCACATCGAAAAAACGAGGCTTCGCAGGCATTCGAAGACGCGCAAACGCGCGCTCAGGACAGCGTGGATTCGCGCGCGAAAAGATCTGCCGCGTCCTCGCGCGGACGGACGAGATGCGCCTCGCCCCCGGCGACGACGACCTCGCATGCACGCGGGCGCGTGTTGTAGTTGGAGCTCATCGCGAACCCGTACGCGCCGGCGGAGCGCACCGCGAGGAGATCCTCGCCGGCGAGCGGCAGCAGGCGGTCGTGCGCCAGGAAATCGGCGCTCTCGCACACCGGGCCCACGATCTGCCAGACGCGCGGCGGCGCGACGCCCGGACGCACCGGCTCGACCTCGTGCCACGCATCGTAGAGCGCCGGTCGGAGGAGGTCGTTCATCGCGGCGTCCACGATCGCGAAGCCGCGCTCGGCGCCCGGCTTGAGGTAGAGGACGCGCGTCAGCAGCACGCCGGCGTCGCCGACCAGAAGCCTTCCGGGCTCGAACAGGAGCTCGTGCGAGCGCGCGCCGCGCGCCTGCCGGACCGCGAGCGCGAACGCATAGGGATCGATCGCTTCCTCGTCGCGGTAGCGGATGCCGAGCCCGCCGCCCAGGTCGACGTGCCGGAGGGTGATCCCCTCCGCTTCGAGGCGGTCGACGAGCTCGAACATCTTTCGGGCGGCCTCGACGCACGCCGAGAGATCGGTGATCTGCGACCCGATGTGGCAGTCGATGCCTCGCACGTCCACGCCGGCGAAGGGTGGCGGCCCGCCGGTAGAGCGCCTGCGCCTCCTCGAACGCGACGCCGAACTTGCTCTCCTTCAGGCCCGTCGCGATGTACGGATGCGTCTTGGGATCGACGTCGGGATTGACCCGCAGCGAGACCGGCGCGCGCGTTCCCGCGCGCCTTGCAACCGCGTCGAGCGCGGCGAGCTCGGCGGCGGATTCGACGTTGAAGCAACGGATGCCCAGGGCCAGCGCGGCTTCCATCTCGGCCGTCGTCTTGCCGACGCCCGAGAACACGGTCTTCGCGGGATCGCCGCCGGCGGCGACGACCCGTGCCAGCTCGCCGCCGGACACGATGTCGAAGCCGCTGCCCAGGCGGGCGAGGATGTTCAGTACAGCGAGATTGGAGTTCGCCTTGACGGCGTAGCAGACGAGGTGCGGAACCCCTTCGAAGGCGGCGTCGAACGTGCGGTAAGCGCTCTCGAGCGCTGCCCGTGAATAGACGTAGCACGGAGTCCCGAAGCGCTCGGCGATTGCCGACAACGGCACGCCTTCGGCATGAAGCTCGCCGTCGATCGCGCGGAAAGCGGTCACGGTCTGGGTTCCGCCGGCTTGGGTGTCGGCGCCGCCGCCGGGTCCGTCGGCGCCGCGGCGGGACGCGCTTCCGGCGTACCGGCGGCGGGCGTTGGCGACGGCAGCTTCAACGGGCCCTTGACGCCGCAGGCGACGAGCGGGGCGACGCCCAATGTCGTCGTGGCGACGAACAGAACGGCGAGGTTGCGAAACCGGGCGATGAATTGACGTAACATCCGTCCGGAATCCTAACAGGGAATGCGGCCATGATCACCGAAAGCGAATTCGTCGCCGCAGCCGACCGCACGCTCGCCGAAGTGGGGGCGGCACTCGATGCGGCGCTCGCGGACTCGGACGCCGACCTCGACTGGAGCCTCGTCGACGGCATCCTCGAGATCGACTGCGGCAGCGGTGGCAAGCTCATCGTCAACCGCCATGTGCCGAACCGCGAGATCTGGGTCGCGGCACGCTCCGGCGGCTTTCACTTCGCGCCGCGCGGCGGCCGCTGGCGCGACACGCGCTCGGGCGACGACCTTGCGCGCACGATCGGCACGCTCGTGTCGGCACAGGCGGGATTGACGCTGGAGCTGCCGGCACTCGGTGCGCCGGAGGCTTGAAGCGGGCGCCAGGCTCCCTAGGCTTCGAGCAGCGCCGTCCAGTCGTCGAGCGTCCGGCGTGCGGCGGCCGACTCCGGGAACAGTCCCTCGACGAGCGTCCAGAAGCGCGCGGAGTGATTGAGCTCGATCAAGTGCGCCACCTCGTGCGCGACGATGTACAGCGCGAGCTCGGGCGGCAGCTGGATCAAGCGCCAGTTGAGCCGGATCACGCCTTTCTGATCGCAGCTGCCCCACTCGGACCGGCCGTTCGAAAGCTTGACGACCGGCGCCACGGGCGTGACGCGCGCGGCGTATTCCGCCACCCGGGGAAGCACGAGGCGCGCTGCCTCGTCGCGCAGCCAGCGTGTGACGAAGGTCGCGACTTCACCCTCTTCCTGCGCCGCGGGGTGCCGCACCGTGAGGTTCAGGAGGTCGACGGCAACCTCGCGCTCCGGTGCGGCATGCACGGCGAGCGTCAGCTCGCGTCCCCGATAGAGGATGGGGGCGCCCGTCTTCCATTCGCGCGGCAGCACGTCGCGTCGCCGCGCCCTCCATTCGTCGAGCGAACGGAGGATCCAGGCGCCGCGCTCGGCCAGGGTCTCGTCGATCTCGCGCCGCGACACCCAGCGGGGCGCGCGAACCGTGAGACCGGAGAAGTCGATCTGCATGCCGATCGAGCGCCGGCGCGCGCGGACCAGCCGGTAGTCGACGCTGGCCCCTGCGAGCTTGATCCGCCGTGTTTCGCCCAGGGCGGCGCGGCTGTCGTCCGCGCGGCCGCCGAAGAGATCCTTGAGGCGCAAGCGGGCCATCAGTCGCCGCGCGCGGGGATGCCCAGCCGCGCGACCTCGTTCTCGATCCACGTCTCGACTTCGCGTATGAGCGTCGGCACGTCCTTCCCCAGCGGCGAAATCGGCCGCCCGAAAGAGATCGTCACGACCCCGGGGCGCTTGCCGAAAACACCTTTCGGCCAGAGATAGCCCGCGTTGTGGGCGACTGGAAGGATCGGCGTGGCGAGCTCGATGGCAAGCCGAGCCCCGCCGGTCTTGTACTTCGCGCGCGTGCCGGCGCGGATGCGCGTGCCCTCAGGGTAGACCACGATCCAGAATCCCTGCCGGAAACGCTCGCGCCCCTGCGCCGCGATCTGCTGCATGGAGTCGATGCCGGCTTTGCGGTCGATGGTGATCGGCGAGGCGAGCGCGAACCCCCAGCCGAAGAACGGGATGGACAGGAGCTCCTTCTTGGCCACGTAGGCGAGCGGGGGGAAGAACAGCGTGAGCGCGAGCGTCTCCCAGGTGGAGCTGTGCTTCGACATCACGATATGCGGTGTCGTGGGAATGTGCTCGGCGCCGACGACGCGGTGCCGGATGCCGCAGATCCAGCGCGCGCCCCACAGGTTGGTGCTGCACCACGACGCCGCGATCCGGTACATCGGCACGCGCGGAATCCAGAACAGGAGCACCATCACCGCCGCGTAGACGGGCGTGACCACGCACTGGAACAGCAGGAAGACGAGCGCGCGAACTGCGGCCATCCTCAGTGCCCGCCTGGTCGAACGGCGTGGGGGACGTTCAATCTAGGGCCTGTTCGCACTTGCGGACATAGTGTGAACAGGCCCTAGTCGCCCGCCAGCAGCGCCGCCGCGGCGAACGCGAGGTCGGGATAGATGACCGTGTGCTTGGGAAAGTCGCCGGCGCGCAACGTCTTCTCGCCCTTGCCGGTCAGGACCAGGATCGGCTGCGCGCCGACGGCATCGGCGGCCAGGAGGTCGCGCAGCGAGTCGCCGACGCACGGCACGCCGGTCATGTCGACGCCGTACCGGACGCCGATCTCGCGCAGCATGCCGGTCTTCGGCTTCCGGCAGTCGCATTGCGAATCGCCGGAATGCGGGCAGTAGAACACGGCATCGACCCGTCCTCCGGCCTGCGCCAGCGCCTTGTGCATCTTCTCGTGGATCGCGTTCAGCATGCCCATGTCGAAGAGGCCGCGTCCGATGCCCGACTGGTTCGTCGCGATGACGACGCGAAAGCCCGCGTGGTTCAGCCGCGCGATCGCCTCGAGGCTCCCCGGAATGGGCCGCCATTCGTCCGGCGACTTGATGAACTGGGCACTGTCGTGGTTGATCACGCCGTCGCGGTCGAGCACGATGAGCTTGACGGCCCGCGTGGGCGAGACGGCTTCGCTGGCGAGCTGGACCATGGCGCGCTCTGGGCCCCTAAGCGGCGAGCTTCGAGATGTCGGCGACGCGATTCATCGTCTGCGCCACGCCGCGCAGGAGCGCCAGGCGGTTCGCGCGGATCGCGGGATCTTCCGCCATGACGAGCACGTCGTCGAAGAAGCGGTCGACCGCCGGCTTGGCGCCGGCGAGCGCCAGGAGCGCTCCGGCGAAGTCGCCCGCGGCGCAGCGATCGACGACGACGGGCTCGAGCTTCTGGAACACGAGATAGAGGTCGTGCTCGGCGCCGTCGGCCAGGCGCCCGCGGTCGACGGCGGGCGCGGCCTCTTCTCCGGACTTCCTGAGGATGTTGACGATCCGCTTGTTCGCCGCGGCGAGCGTCTGCGATTCCGGCAGCTCGCCGAACGCACGGACGGCCGCGGCTTGCGCGGGCACCTGATCGATCCGCGCCGGCCGCTGGCTGATCACCGCCTCGACCTGATTCGCCGAGTAGCCGGCCTCACGCAGGTAGCCGCGCAGCCGCTCGTAGACGAAGTTCTCGACCTCCGTCCGCGCATCCTGGACGGCGGACACACCCGCGAACGCGCGGAACGCGGCATCGACCAGGTCGGCGAGGGTCACGCGCAGCGCCTTCTCGACCAGGATGCGGATCGCGCCGATCGCGTGGCGGCGCAGGCCGAACGGGTCCTTGTCGCCGGTCGGCTGCGCGCCGATGCCGAACAGGCCGGCGAGCGTTTCGAGCTTGTCGGCAAGGGCGACCGCCTGCGCCACCGGCCCCTCCGGAAGCGCGTCGCCGGCGAAGCGCGGCCAGTAGTGCTGCTCGATCGCCGCCGCGATCGCGGCCGATTCGCCGTCGTGCTCCGCGTAGTAGCGGCCCATCAAGCCCTGCAGCTCGGGGAATTCGCCGACCATGTCGGTGGTGAGATCGGCCTTGGCGAGCGTCGCCGCGCGCGCGCTATCGCTCCGTCCGCGCCGACCATCCCGGCGAGCTCCCGCGCGAGGTGCTCGAGGCGCGAGACGCGGTCGAGCTGCGTCCCGAGCTTGTTGTGATAGACGATCGAGCCGAGGCGCGGAACACGCGCCTCGAGCCGCACCTTCCTGTCCTGGTCGAAGAAGAATCGCGCATCCGCCAGGCGCGCCCGCAGCACGCGCTCGTTGCCGTCGACGATCGCGGCGGGATCCGCCGTCTCGAGGTTGCTGACGACGAGGAAGCGCGGGACGAGCCTGCCGTCGCTCCCCGCGAGCGCGAAGTACTTCTGGTTCTGCTGCATCGTCAGGATCGAGGCACTCCTGCGGCACCGCGAGAAACGCCGGGTCGAACGCGCCTTCGTACACCGCCGGCGATTCGACGAGCGCGGTCACCTCGTCGAGCAGCGCCTCCGGCATGATGACGGTCGCGTCCGCGGCGGCGCCGCAGAGGCCGGCGACGATCAGCGCGCGGCGCGCCGCGAACGAGGCGACGACCTTGCCTTCGGCGCGCAGCGTCTCCTCGTAGGCTTCCGCCGTCGCGACGCGGATGCCGTCGCGACTCCTGAACCGATGCCCGGTCGTCACGCGATCGGCGGCGAGGCCGAGCACCGCGACCGGGACGACGTCGGCGCCGTGCAGCGCGAGCAGTCGGCGCGCGGGCCGGACGAACTTGACGTCGTTGTAGTAGCCGCCGCCACCCGCATAGCTCATCACCTTGGGGATGGGAAGCTTGCCGATCGCGTCGTCGAGTGCGTCCTGCAGGCCGCGGACGAGCGGCTGCCCTTTGGCGAGGCTCCGCAGATAGACATAGTCGGCCTTGCCGTCGGAGGCGACGTAGAGGCGGTCGGGCCCGCCCTTCGCGTCGACGCCCGCGGCGGCGAGATCCCCGCGTCCCAGGCCGACGAGCTTCTTCGTGAGCGCTTCCGAGGGATTTCCGGACGCATCGAGCCCGACCCTGGCGGGCATCAGCTTGTCGATCACCTCCGAATCCGGCGCCACGCCACGCACGTGCGTGACGGCGACCGCCAGCCGGCGCGGTGTCGCGAACGGGGTCACCGCGCTTCCCGGTTCGAGGTACCCGCGCTCTCCGAGCCTCGCGGCGACGCCTTGCGCAAAGGCTTCTCCCAGCCGGCGCAGCGCCTTCGGCGGCAGCTCCTCGGTGACCACCTCCACCACCAGTGGACGCGCGGTCACTGCCCCGCGCTTCGCGCCGCTATTCGCGCGCGGGGCGGCGCTCATGCCGCGCGCGTCCGCTCTCGGGCAGCATCGGAAACCCGAGCGCCTCGCGCGAATCGACGTAGGCCTGCGCGACCGAGGCGCGACAACGTCCGGATGCGCCCGATGTACGCCGCGCGCTCGGTCACCGAGATCGCGCCGCGCGCGTCCAGCAGGTTGAACGTGTGCGCGGCCTTGAGAATCATCTCGTAGCCCGGCAGCGGGAGCTTCGCCTCGAGCAGGCGCTTCGCGTCGGACTCGAAGAAAGCGAAGAGCTCGAAGAGCTTCGGCACGTTCGACTGCTCGAAGTTGTAGGTCGACTGCTCGACTTCGTTCTGGTGGTAGACGTCGCGGTAGGTGAGTCGCCTTGGCGACGCCGCGCTCGGTCCACTCCGTCCACACGAGATCGAACAGGCTCTCCTTCTCCTGCAGGTACATGGCAAGGCGCTCGATGCCGTACGTGATCTCGCCGGTGATCGGGTCGCATTCGAGCCCGCCGACCTGCTGGAAGTAGGTGAACTGCGTGATCTCCATGCCGTTCAGCCACACTTCCCAGCCGAGGCCCCACGCGCCCAGCGTCGGGTTCTCCCAGTCGTCCTCGACGAAGCGAACGTCGTTCGTCGCGAGATCGAGGCCGAGTGCCTCGAGCGAGCGGAGATAGAGATCGAGGATGTCCGGCGGCGACGGTTTCAGCACCACCTGATACTGATAGTAGTGCTGCATCCGGTTGGGGTTGTCGCCGTAGCGGCCGTCCTTCGGGCGGCGCGACGGCTGCACGTACGCGGCGCGCCAGGGCTCCGGCCCGAGCGCGCGCAGGAACGTCGCCGTGTGCGACGTGCCGGCGCCGACTTCCATGTCGTAGGGCTGCAGGAGTGCGCAACCCTGCTGCCCCCAGAAATTCTGGAGGCCCTGGATGATCTGCTGGAAGGTGAGCATCGAAGCGAAAGGAAGCCGATCGCAAATACTTCAAAAGGCTACAATTTTACGCAGAATCTGATGAACCGGCCATGAACGGGATAGCCTCAGCGAAAAACGTGTGTTCCCCGCGCGCGAAGATGAAACCGGTTTCGGGAACCGACGCGTGCCTTTAGATCAGGATCACCGCGGGCTATCGGGGGGTAGGACCGGCCAGAAACGACTGAAATCGAACGATAGCTGGCGGTGGTGTTTGAGCGACAGCAAATACACGATTTGCTCGACTACTGCGTAGAGGATCAGATAGTCGCCCGCCGCATAATCGCGCAGGTCCCTCGTGCTAGCCCGTTTCCTAAGCGTTGCAATGCGAGCGCGCGCTTCCACCGAAAGCGCCTCTCGGGCAAGAAATGGTCGGCCGATGCTCGGGTGCCGCTCGAGATTCGGAACGACGGTATCAGTCAGGTCGTCGAGCAGCCGGGAGTAGGCTTCCAACGTCGCATCGTCACCGCCGGAAGCCAGGAACACCCGGATGGCATCGAGGTTCGCCTCGAAGTTGGCGGTGACGTTGACCGCCGCTTTCCGGGCGACCACGGCATCAGCGGCGCCGGCGCGCTGCTATCGCCTTGCGCGCATCCCTGACGCGCCCGGCCTCGATGTCGGCGACGCCTGCCTCGACTTCATCCAGCAGTACGAGATGAATCCGCTCGCGCTCGAGCCGGTGGTAATAGTCGAGGCGCTCAGCGTCGATCAGAGCCACGTAGCTCTCACCGTTCCTGGTGATGATCTTCTCGGCACCGGCCTTCACCTGGTCGGCCAGCTCCGAGAGGTTGGCGCGCGCTTGCGTAAAGGGAACGACATCGCTTGCCGTGATCGCCACGAGGGGTCTCCAGACATATCAGAATAACGTACAGAATGGTGTACGCTTTGGCCGGACGCACCGCAATCCTCAAGCCACGGCCGGCGGTCCGATCGTCCTGCCGCTGAATTCCGGTTTAAGCGACCGTTCGCATCGCCCGCCTGCCGAGCCCGACCGCCGGCGACGAAGAGCGCCAGCGCGATCGCGACCGGCAGCGCGTCTCCGAAGCGGACATACGGCGTCACCCCCTGCCGGCCGGTGATCTCGACCTCGAGGATGCCGCGCGTGAACCAGGGGAGCCGCGCGATCTCGCGCCCGTCGTGGCCGATCGCCGACGTGATGCCCGTGTTGGTTGCGCGGACGAGCGCGCGGCCGGTCTCGAGCGCGCGCATCGCCGCGATCTGGTTGTGCTGGAGTGCGGCGAGCGAGCGTCCGTACCACGCGTCGTTCGTGACGTTGACGAGGAGCGTCGCGTCGGCGGCCTGGCCGCGGATGTCGGCGCCGAACGCATCCTCGTAACAGATGTTGACGGCAACGCGCTCGCCGGCGACCTCCAGCACCGGCGGCGTCCGGGTCGCCGGACGCCTGGCTCGCGATCGGGATCGACAGCACCTTGCGGATGAACCAGCCGACGACGGGCTCGAGCGGAATGGTCTCGCCGAACGGCACGAGGTGGCGCTTGCGATAGAGCTGCGGGCGCGCGACGCCGACGCTCACCACGCTGTTGTAGAAGCGCGGCGGCCCGCCGGGCTCCGCCGGCGGCGATACGGTGAAGAGGCCGGCGAGCACGTCGCCGTTGCGCGCCGCCATCGCATCCAGCAGTGAGGCGAGCACGCTTTCCGGCACTTCTCGCGCGAAGACGGGGAACGCGCTCTCCGGCAGCACGACGAGGCGCCCGCGGCTCGCGGCGACGAGCCCGGTGTAGAGATCGAAGGTCGTCCGGCGAAACTCGGGATCGAACTTGAGGTCCTGCGTGACGTTGCCCTGGACGAGCGAGACCGCGACGGACGCGCCGCGGGTCGACGTCCATTCGACCCGAGCGAGCGCCGCGCCGCCGATGCCGATGGCGATCATCGTGCCCGCCGCGACGGCGATCCTGCGGCGCTTCGCGTGCGCGAGCGCGTCGGTCGCGATGGCGAGCGCCGCGGCAGTCAATGCGGTACAAAGCGTGACCAGGAACACGCCGCCGACCGGCGCGTACGCGGCGAGCGGACCCGGCGCGCCGCCGGGCAGCGCCGCGTAGCCGAGCGAGAGCCACGGAAATCCCGTGAAGACGACACTTCGTGCCCACTCCGCCACCGTCCACGCGGCTGCGGCCGCCAACGCGCGCGGCCACGAATGGGCCGCCGTCCAGCGGACCGCGAGCCATCCGGCGGCCGCGGGGTAGAGCGCGAGGAAGCGCGCAGAATCCGGCCGTGCCGATCGCGGCGAGCACGCCCGGCATGCCGCCGAACGTGTGAAGCGCAATGAACACCCAGGACGCTCCCGCGCCGAAGAGCCCCAGCCCGAACGCATAGCCGATCGCCGCGGCGGTGCGTGCCGACGCCGCGCCCTGCCAGAGCGCGGCCAGCATCGCGAGGGTCACCACGGGCAGGCAGGACAGGCCGAACGGCGCGAAGCCGAACACCGTCGCCCGCCCGGCGACGAGCGCGAAGGCGAGGCGTAGCGCGCCGGCCGAGCTCATCCGCGGGGCGCGCCGCGCGACGGGTCGATCGGCACCGTCAGCGCTCGGGGGGCGGCGCCGCCGCGCTCGCGGCGGCCGGCGCGGCGCCCGCCACCATCTCGATCTGCAGCGTGTAGAGCCGGCGGCTGTCGGCGCGGACGACGCGGAAGCGGTAGTCACCGATGGTCGCCGTCTCGCCGCGCTTCGGCAGCCGGCCGAACGCCTGCAGCACGAGACCGCCGACCGTGTCGAACTCGTCGTCGGCGAAGTCCGTGCCGAAATGGGCGTTGAAGTCGCGCGATCTCCGTCTGCGCCTTCACGCGGAACCGGCCGTTGGCCTCGGCGATGATGTTGTCCTCGCTCTCGTCGAAGTCGTACTCGTCCTCGATGTCGCCGACGATCTGCTCCAGCACGTCCTCGATCGTGACCAGGCCCGACACGCCGCCGTACTCGTCGACGACGATCGCGATGTGGTTGCGGTTCGCGCGGAAGTCGCGCAGGAGGACGTTCAGGCGCTTCGACTCGGGCACGAACACGGCGGGCCGCAGCGTCTCGCGGAGATCGAAGCTCTCGGGATCCGTGTAGTAGAGCAGGAGCTCCTTCGCGAGCAGGATGCCGACGACGTCGTCCTTGTTTTCGCCGATCACCGGGAAGCGCGAGTGCTTGGTCTCGAGGACGAGCGGCAGGAACTCGGCTGGGATCGTCGTCGATCGACACGACGTCCATCTGCGCGCGCGGGATCATGATGTCGCGCACCGTCATCTCGGACACCTGCAGCACGCCCTCGATCATCGACAGCGCGTCGGCGTCGAGGAGCTTGTGCTCGAATGCGCCGTGCAGGAGCTCGAGCAGCTCGTCGCGGTCCTCGGGCTCGCGCGTGAGGAACGCCGACAGCCGCTCCAGCAGCGTGGGCTTGACCGCCTTGTCGTCGCGCTCGTCGTTCATGTCGGCGCGGGGCGGCCTTCTTCGGGCCGGCGACGGCGTAGGGATCGGGCACGCCGAGCGTGGCGAGAATCGCGGTCTCGCGCCTTTCCATCGCGCGTGCGGCGCGGGCGGTGTCGTGGTCGTAACCCTGGAGATGCAGCATGCCGTGGACGACGAGGTGCGCGCAATGATCGGCGAGCGTCTTGCCCTCCCTGCGCGCTTCGTCGCGCACGACGGGCGCGCACAGCACGATGTCGCCTTCGATCTGCGCCGAGCCATCGTACACGAAGGCGAGCACGTTCGTGGCGTACTCCTTGCCGCGGAAGTGCGCGTTGAGCGTCTGGCCCTCGCGCCGGCCGACGAAGCGCACCGTCACCATCGCCGCGTGCTCCGCCGCCGCCTTCGCCCAGCGCTTGAGCGCCGCGGGCGCGGGCAGCGTGGCTGCAGAGACGCCGTACTGGACCGTGAACGCGAGCGCTTCGCGCCTTCACTTGCCGACTCTCGATGTCGCGCTCGTACGCGGCGATGATCTTCTGGACCAGCGGATGCCGCACGACGTCGGCGCTCGTGAACCGGGTGAACGCGATGCCGCGCACGCCGGCGAGGATGCGGTCGGCTTCGACGAGCCCGCTCTTCTGGCCGCGTGCGAGATCGATCTGCGTGACGTCGCCGGTGATCACCGATTTGGTGCCGAACCCGATGCGCGTCAGGAACATCTTCATCTGCTCGGGTGTCGTGTTCTGCGCCTCGTCCAGGATGATGAACGAGTGGTTGAGCGTGCGCCCGCGCATGTACGCGAGCGGGGCGACCTCGATCGTGCCGCGCTCGAAGAGCTTGCCGGTCTTGTCGAACCCCATCAGGTCGTACAGTGCGTCGTAGAGCGGGCGCAGATAGGGATCGACCTTCTGCGCGAGGTCGCCGGGGAGGAACCCCAGCCGCTCGCCCGCCTCGACGGCCGGCCGGACCAGCACGAGGCGCTTGACGGCGTCGCGCTCGAGCGCGTCGACGGCGCAGGCGACCGCGAGGTACGTCTTGCCGGTGCCGGCCGGCCCGATGCCGAACGTGATGTCGTGCTCCTGGATGTGCTTCAGGTACAGCGTCTGGTTCGGCGTGCGGCCGTGCAGGTCGGCGCGGCGCGTGCGCAGGCGCGTGCCGTCGTCGTCGGCGAGGGGCGCGGCGCGCTGCGTCGTGATCTCGATCAGTCCGAGCTGGATGTCGTCCACGGACAGCGACTTCTCGGCCTGCGCGTAGAAGCGGCGCAGCGCCTCGGCCGCGAGCTTCGTCTGCGCCGCCGGGCCGGTGAGGGTGAACGTGCCGCCGCGGTGCGCGAGCGCGACGTCGAGCGCGGCCTCGATCTGGCGCAGGTTGAGGTCGAGCGGCCCGCACAGGTTGGCGAGCGCGTGGTTGTCGAGCGGGGCGAGCGTGATCTCCTGCTGCTCGCGGCGCTTCGCCGGCGCCCCGTCGCGCTTCGGATGCGGCGCTTCAGACACCTTGCCGCACCAGCGGGGCTTTCAGCGCTTCGTCGAGCGTGCCCGCCGACTCGATCAGGTGCGCGCGTGTCAGCGCATCGCGGTTGCCGCGGGCAGCGGCCTTGATCTCTCCCGAGAGGGACTTCGCCTCGTCGCGGAACAGCGCGATGGCGTCGGACGGCGTGGACGACGACGGCCGTGTCAGCACCGTCGCGATGCGGCGCAGGTGCTCGCGCTGCAGGTCCCGGCGCGGCCCGGGAATCGGGCCTGACGATTTCAATTCGCTCCAGATCGAGCCCCGGAGCGCCGCGAAGAGCTCGGGGAGCGTCAACGCCTGGTCGGCACGGCTCACTTTGATCTCGGAGTCCTGCAGGCGCGCGAGCACGGCGTCGCCCAGCAGCGTGTTGAGCACGCCGACCTGCAGCCCCAGCACCCGTGTGCGCAAGCTGAAATCCGGATTGAACTGGGCGGTCCCGCTTCCCGCGAGACCGATGTCGAGGTAGTCGACCCCCATGCTGCGCAGGAATTCGGGCTTGAACCGGAAGCTGTCTGCCGAGAAGACGCCGGTGGCGATGAGAGTGAGTGCCTCGCGCTGCTTGGCGGGCGGCACGGGCGTCAGGGGCAGATGCGCGGTACCCGCGAAGTCGCGGACGTAGTGGACGCCGCCCACATACTTCGCCGTCAGCGTGGCCGAGCGTGCATATTGCCGGAAGCCGGCGTCGAACGTGCGGCGCAGGACGTCGTACGACTCGCCCGGTTTCAACTGTCTGGTTTGCAGCCGTTGCCAGAGCTCCTGCGAGATCACCAGCCTTTTCTGCAGGTAGAGGATCGGATCGGAGCCGAGGTCGAACCGGCTGACATCGGGGTCGAGCCCGGCGATCGCCTCCTCATCGGAGGAGAAGGCGAGTAGCGGATCCGTCGCGCCGCGCGCCGCGATCCTTGCGAGCTCGTCCGTTTCGGTCTCCTTCGGCAGCGGCCGATACGCGTATTCGATCGCCCAGTAGTCGTAAGGGCCGATCGTCGGATCGAAATACGCACCCTGGGCTTCGCCCTTCACGGCGATGTTGACGGGGGCGTAGTCCATCACCGAGCCCGAGATGCCACGTTCGCGACTCCATACCGGGTCGGAGACCTTCGCGAGCGGATAGGCCGTCGACGCCCGGAAGTTGTGCCGCAGCCCGAGCGTGTGGCCCACCTCGTGCATGACGACGGCCTTGAGCGAGGCGTTGACGAACGCGTCGGCTTCGGGACTGTCCGGCTCGATCTCGCCGCGTTCGGCCAGCACGTCGAGCCCGAACTGCATCTCGGACAGGGCTTCCGACGCGTAGGTGCAGAACCCATCGCGGGCGAGCGACTGCGGGTCCGCGTCGAACGCCGGGGAGGCGGACGGCACCTGCGCCGAGATGATCGTGCGGCCGGACCGCGACCAGTCTTCGGGAATCGCGGCCATGGCATTCAGGATTTCGCCGGTGCGCGGATCGATGACCTTCAGGCCGATCGCAAAACCCGCGTCGGCGGAAACGAACCAGCGCACGGTGGAGTGGCGGGCATCGAACGTGTCGATCGTGCCTTCCCGATCCTGCTGCTTCACGACGATCGCGTCCTTGAACCCGATTCTCTCGAATGCCTTGTTCCACTCGAGGATGCCCTCGCGCACGGCGGCGCGGTACCTTTCGGGAACGTTGCGGTCGATCCAGTAGACGATCGGCTCCTTCGGTTCGGACAGGTCCGCGGCGGGATCCTTCTTCTCGACGCGCCAGCGATTCACGTAGTGGGACTTGGGCGTGAACTTCGAGTCCGTCGAAAAATCCCACACCTGGGTCTCGAAATGCCCGACCCGCGGATCGGCGCGGCGCGCGGCCATCGGTTCGGGGAGTTTCGCGAAGTTGTAGGTGTAGCCGAGGAACAGGCTGCGCCCGTCGGGCAGGGTGGTGAACGGCGGATAGGGACTCGGCGTCGCCGTTGGCGAAGGCGCCGGGGGGAGTGTGGCCCGCGGGTTTTGATAGTGCGCGGAAACGACGAACGACGACTGGTCCGGCGAGTTCTTCACGGCTTCGAAGCTCGAGTTCTTGGCGTCGAACGTGTAGCTCCGCATGTGAACGCCATTGGTGAAGCGCTCGCCGGCGGGAATGTCGGTCAGGAGCAGCGCATTCGCGTCGATCAGCACCGTCTTGCGCTCGGGATGCGGCAGGCTCACGACGCTCGTTGCCCCGAGCAGGCTGTCGGTGAAGCCCTCCTTGACGCCCTCCGCGATCGGCACATTGGCCCCGCCCGTGAATGCGTAGTTCTTCGCGATCAGCTGCACGGCGTTGCCGATGCGCTTCCACTCGACGATCTGGTCGCCCAGCATCATTCCGCCATAGACGCCCTGCGCGCCGACCCCGCGACTCAGGCTGGAAGTAAACAGATACGGCACGCCGAACTGGTCGGGGGCGAGCTCGATCCAGACCTTCTCGTCCTTCTGCCAGGTGCGGAACAGTCCCGGCATTTCCTTCGCGTCCTTGGTCACGTCGGCGAACGGCTTCGGGCCGGTCGCGGCGGCCGCCGCGGCGCTGGCCGCCTGCGCGACGGTCGCCGGCGATGCGCCCGAACGTGCGCTCGCCACATTGCCCGCTGCCACGCCCGCCGCCACGGCGGCTGCGACTTTCGTGGCATCGGTCGCCGGTTGCGCCGCCGAATCCTGCGCTTCGGGCAGCGTCGCGCAGCCGACGAGCGCCAGGCAAGCGCCCGCGAACGCCAGAACGGCATGAGCGCGAAGGGCCGCCCCGAGCGCGAATACCGGAGCGCGAAGCGCGAAGGTAGTCCAGTGAAGTCGCGAGCGCCGAAGCTCGGATTCCGGGAGTGGTGTCGTCATGGGTTTGGTCATGGAATCGTGGAGTCGACCGCGGTATCCGCGTGGGGTCCGCCTTCGCGCGGCGGCCGCGGCCGATGCGTCAGTGCGCGTCGGCCAGCTCGCCGCGCAGCGAATGCGCCTGCGCCGCCGTGATCGTGACGTCCGCATAGGCGCCGACGAGCGCCGCATCGCCGGCGAAATTCACGACGCGGTTGTTGCCGGTCCGCGCGGCAAGCTCGCTCGCATCGCGCGTGGCATGGCCGGTGACGAGCACGCGCTGCCGCGTGCCGACCATCGCCTCGCTGCGCGCGCGATACTGCGCGTCGAGCAGCGCCTGCAGCGCCTCGAGGCGCGCCTTCTGCACGGGGACGGGCACCGGGTCGTCGAGCGAGGCCGCCGGCGTGCCGGGGCGCGGGCTGTAGGCGAAGCTGAAGGCGCCGTCGAAGCCGACGTCCTCGACCAACCGCATCGTCTGCGCGAAGTCGGCGTCCGTCTCGCCGGGAAAGCCGACGATGAAATCGGACGTGAGCGAGAGCTCCGGCCGCACGGCCCGGAGCTTCCTGACGGTCGATTTGTATTCGAGGGCCGTATAGCCGCGCTTCATCGCCACCAGCACGCGATCGGAGCCCGACTGCACGGGCAGGTGCAAATGGGAGACGAGCTTGTCGATGCTGCCGTGCGCGGCGATGAGCCGGGGCGTCATCTCCTTGGGGTGCGAGGTGGTGTAGCGGATGCGCTCGATGCCGGGAATGTCGGCGATGTATTCGAGCAGCGTCGCGAGGTCCGCGCTCTCGCCGCCGGCACCTGCCGGCGCGCGGTACGCGTTGACGTTCTGGCCAAGCAGCGTGACCTCCATGACGCCCTGGTCGGCGAGGTCGGCGAGCTCGGTCAGCACGTCGTCGAACGGCCGCGAGACTTCCTCGCCGCGGGTGTACGGCACGACGCAGAACGTGCAGTACTTGCTGCAGCCCTCCATGATCGACACGAATGCCGACGCGCCTTCCACCCGGGGCGGCGGCAGCTGGTCGAACTTCTCGATCGCGGGAAACGTGATGTCGACCTGAGGCGTGCCCGTCGCGCGGCGCGCGCGGATGAGCGCGGGAAGGCGGTGCAGCGTCTGCGGGCCGAACACGACGTCCACATAGGGCGCGCGGGAGACGATGCCGGCGCCCTCCTGGCTTGCGACGCAGCCGCCGACGCCGATGATGAGATCCGGTTTTCCGGACTTGAGCGCGCGCACGCGGCCCAGGTCGTGGAAGACGCGCTCCTGCGCCTTCTCTCGCACCGAGCACGTGTTGAACAGGATGACGTCGGCGTTCTCGGGGCGGTCGGTCTGCTCGAAGCCGCCGTCGGCGGCGAGCACGTCGGCCATCTTGGCCGAGTCGTACTCGTTCATCTGGCAGCCGAACGTGCGGATGTAGAGCTTGGGCGTCACGGTCTCGCCCCGGGTCCGGCGGTCATCCGGAGGAGGCGGAAGTCGTTGAAAGGGCGCAAATTATAGCAGGGGTCGCCACCCGGCGCTCGGAGTTCGGCACGGCCTTCAACCGCGCGGCGAACGGCGTAGAATTCGAGGCACGCAGGTGTCCGCCGCGAATCCCTCGCGGCGGGTGAAACGGGAATGCGGTGCCGCGCGAGACCGATCGCGCCAACCCGCAGCTGCCCCCGCAACGGTAAGCGAGTGCGGGCCGCCCAGTACGCCACTGTCGCGGCGCCAGGAGCAAGGCGCCAGGCGATGGGAAGGCGGGTGGTCAAGACTCGCGAGTCCGGAGACCGGCCTGCGACCGGGTCGCTCGCGCCCCGCTAGGTACGCGCGACCCGCGACGCACCGTGCCGACGCTCGCGTCGGCATGGTGCGGTCGCCACCGCCCGCGCGGGGGTCGCGCGGCACCCGCGGAGCTCTCGTCATGGTTCGTCGTTTCCCGCCGTTTGCCGCCGCTGCCGGGGCAACGTCTCTTTCACGTTCGGTTGTCCAGCGCCTGC
The DNA here is from genome assembly GCA_963724545.1 of uncultured beta proteobacterium. GTDB lineage: Bacteria > Pseudomonadota > Gammaproteobacteria > Burkholderiales > Casimicrobiaceae > CAIWHR01. The sequence continues at coordinate 21,802 of CAVRVC010000017.1, read as the reverse complement.
GGTGTCACGCCGGCCTCGCGTCGTGGGTGCTCGTGCTGTCGGCGCCGACCGCAATGGCGCAAGTGGCGCCGAAGTCCGTTCTGTACGATGCGTACGCGGTGACCGCGGCGCGCGGCTCGCAGCCGATCGCCGACGTGCTCGCCGACGTCACCGTCATCGGCGCGGCCGAGATCGCGCGCGCCGGCGCGCAGAGCGTGACGGAGCTCCTGCAGCGCCAGCCGGGCGTGGAGATCACGCAGAACGGCGGCGCCGGATCGCTGTCGGGAATCTTCCTGCGCGGGGCGAACCGGGGCCAGACCCTGGTGCTGATCGACGGCATCCGGATCGCGTCGTCGAGCGCCGGGGCGACGTCGCTCGAAGCGATTCCGCTGGACCAGATCGACCGGATCGAGATCCTGCGCGGGCCGGCGTCGAGCCTCTACGGCGCCGACGCCATCGGCGGCGTCGTGCAGGTGTTCACCCGCCGCGGCACCGCGAGCCTCGCCGGCAACGCGAGCGCGGGCTACGGCACGTACGGCACCTGGGACGTCAAGGGTGGAGTGTCCGGCACGTCCGGGCCGCTCGCGTTCGCCGTGCAAGGCGCGGCGAAGGCGAGCAACGGGTTCAACGCCGTGGTCGATCCGGCGAGCTTCCTGTTCAACGGCGACAGGGACGGCTACACGAACCAGAGCGTCTCCGCCAATGCCGGGTTCACGTTCGCCCCCGACCAGGAGCTGACGGCGCAATTCTTCCGCAGCCATCTCGACAATCAGTTCGACGGCGGGCCGGGCTCCGACGATCGCACGATCACGGTCGCCGAAACCTGGCAGGTCGCGTCCCGCAACCGGCTCGCGTCCTTCTGGGTGTCCAGGCTGTCGGCAGGCGCCGGCGTCGACGACAGCAGGACGGAGTCCGCGTTCGACGATTTTCCGTTCAAGACGACGCAGCGGCAGTACGCCTGGCAGAACGAATTCGCGCTGCCGCTCGGGATGCTGACCGCCGGGTTCGAGCGGCGCGAGGAGCACCTCGCGACCGGCGCCCCGTTCGCCGTCACGGAGCGCGACACGAACTCGCTGTTCGGCATCTATCAGGTGCGCGTCGACGCGCACGCGCTGCAGGCGAATCTGCGCCATGACGACTCGAACCAGTACGGCGGCAAGACGACGGGGTCCATCGCCTACGGCTATCGCTTCGCCCCGTCGCTGCGCGCGACTGCCGGCTACTCCACGGGCTTCAAGGCGCCGTCGTTCAACGATCTCTATTACCCCGGCTTCTCCAATCCCGGCCTCGTGCCCGAAACGTCGAAGAACCTCGAAGGGGGCATCTACTGGAACGGGAACATCGAGGCCGCGAGCGTGGAGCTCCGGGCGGTGGCGTACCGGAACCGCGTGTCCCAGCTCATCGTTTTCCAGTGCGACGCCGACTTCGACTGCGCGCCGCACAACGTCAATCGCGCGACGCTCGAAGGCGTCACGCTGGGCATGGAGATGCGCGCCGACAATGGCGCGACGCTCTCTGCATCGCTCGACGTCCAGGCGCCCGAGGACGACATCACCGGCAAGCTGCTGCCGCGGCGGGCGCGGCGGCATGGCGCGTTGACGGCCGGCTATCCGCTCGGCCCGGTGCGGCTTGGCGTCGAGCTGGTCGCCTCGTCGCAGCGCTACGAGGATCCGGCCAATCTCGTGCCGATGGGCGGCTACGCGATCGTCAACCTCACGGCAGAGTGGGCGGTGTCTCCCGGCGTCGCGCTGTTCGCGCGCGGCAACAACGTGCTCGACCGGAATTACGAGCTCGCCGCCGGATTCGGCACCGGAGGTGCGACGGTCTTCGCCGGATTGCGCGCCGTGCTCCGATGAAGGACGCGACGCGCCGGTGGGTGCTCGCCGCCGCGCTGCTTGCGGCGCCGTTGCCCACAGCGCGAGCCGCGGTGGAGGCGGTCGACGACGCCGGTACCACGGTGAAGCTCGCTGCCCCCGCCACGCGCATCGTGAGTCTCGCGCCGCACGCGACGGAGCTCCTGTACGCGGCGGGCGCGGGCGATCGCGTCGTCGCCGTGCTCGCCACGTCGGATTGGCCGCCCGAGGCAGCGGTGAAACCGAAGGTCGGCGATTCGCGCGCGCTCGATCTCGAGCGTATCTTCCTGCTCCAGCCGGATCTCGTCGTCACGTGGCCCTTCGCCGCGCCGGCGCAGGTGGGCGCTCTCGTCGCGCGCGGCATTCCGGTGTTCGTCGCGAATCCGCCTACGATCGACGGCATCGCGCAGGACATGGAGCGGCTGGGAGCGCTTGCCGGCACGCTTCCGGCGGCGACGACCCGGGCGGCGCAGTTCCGCGCGGAGCAGGTGCGCCTGGCGAAGCGCTACAGCGGGGCGCGGACGGTGCGGGTGTTCTACGAAATATGGGACGTCCCCATGTACACGATCGGCGGCCAACACCTCATCTCGCAGGCGCTTCGCGTGTGCGGCGGCGAGAACGTGTTCGCTTCGCTCGAGCTGCCGGCGCCGGGCGTGAGCGTCGAGGCAGTGCTGGCGGCGAAGCCCGACGCGATCATCGCCGGCGCCGATCGCGCCGTCCGTCCCGCGTGGCTCGACGCCTGGAAGCGCTGGCCGACGCTGCCCGCGGTCGTCCGCGGCAATCTCTTCACCGTCGACGCGAACCTCCTGCACCGCTCGGGCCGCGCTTCGTCGACGGGGTCGCCGCCCTGTGCGAGGCGATCGACGAAGCGCGAACCCGCATGCGCTGACGGTCAGCGCGCGCACGGGGGCCGGCGAACGTAGTGAGCGTGGGGGTCTTTCAGTGCGCGCACGGCGCCCGAAGCGCACTGTGCGCCCCCTCGGGGGGCAGCGAACGCAGTGAGCGTGGGGGTCGTTCTCTCAGACCGGCAGGAACGTCCTCGTCGTTCCGTCCCCCACCGCGACCAGCCTGTGCCCGAAGAGGTCAGACAGGGCGGCCGCCGACATCACCTCGGCCGTCACGCCGGCAAGCGCGCGCCCGCCCCCCAGTGCAATCGCATGGTCCGCATAACGCAGCGCGAGGTGCAGGTCGTGCAGCACCATGACCACCGCCCTTCCATCGTTCCGCGCCATCGCCGTCACGGTCTCGAGCGCGGCAACCTGCTGGCCGAGGTCGAGATGCGACGAAGGCTCGTCCAGCAGCAGCAGCGCCGGATCCTGCGCGACGAGTGCCGCGAGCGCGAGGCGCCGGCGTTCGCCGCCGGAGAGCGTCCGCGCGTCGCGCGCATCGAGGCCGGCGAGCCCGAAGGAGGCGAGCGCGGCGCGAGCGCGATCGATGTCCGCCGCCGATTCCCATTGCCAGCGCGCAAGGTGCGGATGCCGCCCGACGAGCGCGGTTTCGAGCACGGTCGCGGGAAAGTAGTCGACGGTGTCCTGCGGCATGAAGCCGCGGATCCGCGCGCGCTCGCGGGGTCCGAGCGCTTCGAGCGGCGTGCCGTCGTACGCGATCCTGCCCGCGGCGGGCGCACGCAGGCCGGCGAGCGCGGTGACGAGCGTGGTCTTGCCGGCGCCGTTCGGCCCGATGACGGCCCAGCACTCGCCGGCGCGCACGTCGAAATCGATTCCGGTGGCGAGCGTTCGGCCGCGACGGAGAGCGCGAGCCCGCGGCACGACAGGCGCGGCGGGTCCTTCGTCATGAGCGTGCCCGGGCCAGGAGGGCGAGCAGCACCGGCACGCCGACGAGCGCGGTGATCACGCCGACCGGCAGTTGCACCGGCGCGGCGACCGTGCGCGCCAGCGTGTCGGCGAGCAGCAGCAGCGTGCCGCCCGTCAGCACGCTCGCCGGCAGCAGCAGGCGCTGGTCGTTGCCGATGACGAGGCGAAGGCCGTGCGGGACGACCAGCCCGACGAAGCCGACGCTGCCGGCCGTCGTCACCGCCGCCGCGGTGGCGAGCGCCGCGACGGCGCAGAGAACGAGCGTCGTGCGCGCGACCGCCACACCCAGCGCCGCGGCGATGTCCTCGCCGCGCGACAGCACGTTGAGATCGCGCGCGAACGCGAGGGCGGCCACGAGCGTGACGGCCAGCGTGACGAGCGCCGGCATCGAGGCCGTCGCGCCGCCCAGATCGCCGATCAGCCAGAAGAGCATGCCCTTCATCTGCACGTCCGGCGCGAGCGTCAGCAGCAGCGCGATCACCGCGCCCCAACCGGAGGCGACGACCACGCCCGTCAAGCAGCAGGCGCGTGGACGTCCACGGCGAACGCTCGCCGCCCGTTCGCGCGAGGCGTGAACACGAGCAGCGTGGACGCGAGCGCGCCGCCGAGCGCCGCCGGCGTGACCATCGCCGCGGCGCCTGCGAGCATCGCGGTCAGGGCTCCCACGGCGGCACCGCCGGAAATGCCGAGGATGTAAGGGTCGGCGAGCGGATTCCTGAGGAGCGCCTGCATCAGCGCCCCGGCGAGAGCGAGAAGGCCGCCGACGGCGAACGCCGACAGCGCACGCGGCAGCCTCAGGTCGCGCACGATCGCGGCCTCGGTGCCGGTCGCGTCCCCGGTCAACGCGCGAACGATTGCCGCGCCGTCGATGTCTACACTGCCGGCCGCGAGCGCCATTGCCAGCGCGACGAGCGCCGCCGCTCCCAGCACGGCGAGGACCGCCGCGTTGCGACCGGGCGTCGCGCGCCCGAGCTCGAGTGTCATGGACATGATGGCGCGACTATAATCCGCTTCCCGCCGCATCGGAACGCGGATCCGGGACGATTGCGGCTGGAGAGAGGTCGAGGGCGAGACAGTGAGCAAGGCATTCACGCGCGAATCCGATGTCGACGACGATGAAGACGTCGAAGGTGTCTCGCCGCTGCCCGCGGGCGCGCGCAACTACATGACGCCGGGCGGCTTCGCGCGCCTGTCCGGCGAGCTCGAGCACCTCGTGAAGAAGGAGCGGCCGGACCTCGTCGCGACCGTCGCGTGGGCGGCCGGCAACGGCGATCGCTCGGAGAACGGCGACTACATCTACGGCAAGAAGCGCCTGCGCGAGATCGACCGCCGCATCCGCTACCTCATCAAGCGTCTCGACGTCGCGGACGTCGTCGATCCCGCTTCGCCCCGCGACGAAGACCTCGCCGGACAGGTCTTCTTCGGGGCGACGGTGACGGTCCGCAACGGCAGCGACGAGGAGCGCACGGTGGCCATCGTCGGCGTCGACGAGATCGACACGGCGCGCGGCTACATCAGCTGGGTGTCGCCGATGGCCCGCGCGCTCATCAAGGCGCGCGAGGGCGATTCGGTCACGCTGCGCACGCCCGGCGGCGTGGAAGACCTCGAAATCGTGTCCGTGCGTTACGAGCCGCTCGCCACCGGGCGCCGACGTCGGGTTGACGCGGCGCGCGACCTCCGGCTAGAGTGACCCGATGATCCTGCCGAACACGCCTGCCGCCGCGGCCTTGGACGCCGTCCTTCCCGAGATCGCCACGCTCGAGCAGAAGCTCGGCATGCTGATCGCGCAGGTCAAGGTGCTGCGCGCGACGAACGACAACCTGCGGCGCGATCTCGCCGCGGCCGAGGCCCGCAATCAGGCGTTGTCCGAGCGCGTCGCCGAGGCGAAGCGCCGGCTCGATTCGCTGGTCGCGCGCCTGCCGGAGCCCACGGAATGAGCGCGAAGGCGGCCGGCGCGGGCGAGCGCACGGTGACGCTCGACGTCTCGCTGCTCGGCCGCGATTTCAAGGTCGCGTGCAAGGCCGGCGAGCAGGCGGAGCTCGAGGACGCCGTCTCTGCTTCTCGAGCAGCGGATGCGCGAGATCCGCGAGGCGAGCAAGACGAGCTCCATCGAGCGCGTCGCGGTGATGGCGGCGCTGAACCTCGCGCACGACGTGCAGCGCGCGCGCGCCGCCCCGGTGAAGAAGTCGCCCCGGCACGAGCCGGACGAGGCCCTCGATCTCGCCGCCGTGCGGCAGAGAATCGCCGGCATGCAGTCGGCGATCGATCAGGTGCTCGCGACCAAGGATAAGCTGTTCTGACGCGCCGTCCGGCGCGTCATTCGACCATGTTCCCTGCGGTGTTCGAGTTGTCCATACACTCTTTGAACCAATGCTACCTAGCGAGGTTGCCGCGCCATTTGCGGGCTGGTGTGCGCTCCCACGCGGAAGCGCCTGAAGGCTCCGGCAGGCGACCCTCTTGAACCTCAGGTTCAGGATGAGGGCAATACGGCACAGGCGGGGAACACCCTTTGCAATCGCTCGTTAGGCTTCGGATATCGCACGCTCGCTTTGTTGCTGCTCGCTTTCGATCCTCACGTACGTCCGTGTACGTTCCGGTCGAAGGCTCCGCGGCGCCTCGCGAGCGCGCGATCTTCTCGCCTTCCGGGCGATTACCACGGCACGCTAAACGCTGCGGGTTCGTGCGATGCGCTACTGGCTGCTGAAATCCGAGCCGGACGAGTTCTCGATCGACGACCTCGCCGCGGCGAAGAACCGGACCATTCCGTGGTTCGGCGTGCGCAACTACCAGGCGCGCAATTTCATGCGCGACCAGATGCGGGTCGGCGACCGCGGGTTCTTCTATCACTCGAGCTGTCCCGAGCCCGGGATCGCAGGCACCGTCGAGATCACCGCGCCGGCGTATCCCGACGCGACGCAGTTCGACCGCAAGAGCCCCTATTTCGATGCGAAGGCCGCGCGCGACGCGCCCCGCTGGTTCAATGTCGACGTGACGTTTCTCGCCAAGCTCCGCTTCGTCTCGCTCGCGGAGCTTCGCGCCACTCCCGGGCTTGCCCGCATGCGCGTCCTGCAACGGGGCAACCGCCTGTCGATTACGCCGGTCGATCCGGCAGAGTGGGCGCTCGTTCTGAAACTCGGCGGCCGCAAGGCTTCCAGTTGAGCCCGCGCGCGCTCTCGCGGATCGGGCGCTAAGGAGGATGGATCCGGCGCTCGTCGGCGCGTTCCTGCTGCTGGGCGCAATCGTGGGATTTCTCGCCGGGCTGCTGGGACTGGGCGGCGGCATGACGATGGTGCCGCTCCTCACGTTTGTGTTCGCGCGGCAGGGCTTCGCGCCCGAGCACGTCGTGCACATGGCCGTCGCGACGGCGACCGCGACGATTCTCTTCACGTCGCTCGCGTCGATGCGCGAGCACCACCGGCATCGCGCGATCCTCTGGCCGGTCGTCGCCGCCCTCGCGCCGGGCATCATCGTCGGATCGCTGGCGGGGCCGCAGATCGTGGGTGGCATGTCCTCCGCGCTACTGTCGGCGTTCTTCGGCTTGTTCGTGGCGGTCGCGGCGACCAACATCCTCGTCGATCGCAAGCCCAAGCCCACGCGGGAGCTTCCCGGCAAGGCGGGCCTCGCGCTGGTCGGCGGCGGCATCGGGCTCATCTCGAGCATGGTCGGCGCCGGCGGTGCCTTCCTCACCGTGCCGTTCATGACCGCCTGCAACGTCCCGATGAGGAATTGCGTGGCGACCTCGGCCGCGCTCGGCCTGCCGATCGCCGTCGCGGGGACGATCGGCTTCATCGTGGCCGGGTTCGGGCAGACGGGAATGCCGCCGTACTCGATCGGCTACGTGTACGTTCCGGCACTCCTCGTCATCGTCGCGGCGAGCGTGATCTCGGCGCCGTTCGGCGCGCGCGCCGCACACCGCTGGCCCGTGCAGCGCCTGAAGCGTGCGTTCGCGTTCGTGCTGTACGCGCTCGCCTTCTACATGCTGTGGCGCGCATGGCGGTAAGTCGCGCCGCGCCGCCTCATGGCTTCGCGAAGCGCTCGCGCAGAACGTTCTTCTGGACCTTGCCCATCGCGTTGCGCGGCAGCTCCGTGACGAACTCGACCCGCTTCGGCACCTTGAAGCCCGCGATCTCGCCCTTGAGCGCCGCGATCACGCCCGCCTCCGTCAGCGCATGCCCGGGTTGCGCGACGACCACGGCCGCGACTGCCTCGCCGAAATCGGCATCGGGCACCCCGACGACCGCGGATTCGACGACGCCGGGAAGCGCGTCGATCTTCTCCTCGATTTCCTTCGGATAGACGTTGAGCCCGCCGCTGATGATGAGGTCCTTTGCGCGACCGACGATCCTGAGGTAACCGTTCGGCAGGAACTCGCCGACGTCGCCCGTACGGAAGTACGCGTCGGCGGTGAATTCCTCTCGTGTCTTGTCCGGCATGCGCCAGTAGCCGCAGAACACGTTCGGGCCGTGGACCTCGACGCCGCCGACCTCGCCGGCAGCGCAAGGATTGCCGTCGGCGTCGACGACGCGCACCGAAACGCCGGGCAGCGGTGGTCCGACGGTGCCCCCGATGCGCTCCCCGTCGAGCGGATTCGACGTGATCATTCCGGTTTCCGTCATCCCGTAGCGCTCGAGGATCGTGTGTCCGGTCCGCGCGCGAAAGTCATCGAAGGTCTCGGGGAGGAGCGGCGCGGAGCCGGAGACGAACAGCCGGATGGAGCGGCAATCGTCGGCGCCGAACGACGGCAGCGCGAGCAGGCGGGTATAGAACGTCGGCACGCCCATCGTCACCGTGGCGCGTGGCAGGACCGCGCGCACTTCTTCGGCGTCGAATCTGGCAAGCCAGATCATCCGCGCACCCGAGAGCAGCGCGCAATGGCACGCGACGAACAGGCCGTGCACGTGATAGATCGGCAGCGCGTGCAACAGCACGTCGCCCCGGGTGAAACCCCACGATTGCACGAGGGCGAGCGCATTGCTCGCGAGGTTGCGGTGGGTGAGCATCGCGCCCTTCGGCCATCCGGTCGTTCCGGAGGTGTAGAGAATCGCCGCGATGTCGTCGGGTTTCGAGACGACCGTGTCGAACGTCGTCGGCCGGTCGTCCGCCCGATCGAGCAGCGTCCCTCTCCCGCTCGCGAGCGTCAGCACCTGCGCCGTGGGGCGGAGCGCCAGCGCGCGTTCGGCGGAAGCCTCTCCACAGACGATAACCGACGGCTCCGCGTCGCCGAAGAGATAGGCGAGCTCGCTCCTCTGGTAGCCGGTGTTGAGCGGCAGGTAGACGAAGCCGGCGCGCAGGCAGGCGAGATAGAGCGCGAGCGCCTCCCAACACTTGTCTACCTGCACGGCGACGCGATCCCCTCGCTGCGCACCCGCTTCCACCAGCGCGTGCGCGATGCGCGCCGACGCAGCGTCGAGATCGTCGTAGTGGACGACAGGACCGTCCGGAATCAGCAGGCAGGGCTGATCCGCGCTTTCCGGGAAATGCGCGGCGAGGAGGGCGTAGAGGTTGGCGTTCATCCGGGAGCGTGGACCTGAGCCGGGGGTGCCATGGCCCGCAGGCTTAGGATGATGCATGCGCCTGCGAGCCATGCCACCCCCGGCCCCGGGGAGTGTAGCGCCAAGTCAGCACGGTGCAACGTCGGTCGCGTTACCGAGGCGCTGTGGGCCTTGGCCCACAGCGCCCACCGGCGGGCTCAGATCACCTTCTCGGCGCGGAGCGCCGCGATCTCGTCCTTGCCGTAGCCGAGCTCCGCCATGACCTCGTCGGTGTGCTCGCCAAGGAGCGGTGAGCGCGTGACGTCCGTCGGGCTGTCCGACATCTTGATCGGGTTGCCGACCGACAGGTACTTGCCGCGCGTAGGGTGATCGACCTCGACGACCGTCCCGGTCTTGCGCAGAGACGGCTCCTCGGCGATTTCCTTCATCGACAGGATCGGTCCGCAGGGAATGTCGTGCTGGTTGAGGATGTCCATCGCCTCGAACTTGGTTTTGGTCTTGGTCCATTCCTCGATCTGGCCGAAGATCTCCATCAGGTGCGGCAGGCGCGCTTTCGGCGTGGCGTAGCGCGGGTCGGTCAGCCATTCCGGCCGGCCGATCACTTCGCAGATGTCCTTCCACACCGGCGCCTGCGTGATGAAGTAGATGTAGGCGTTGGGGTCGGTCTCCCAGCCTTTGCATTTCAGGATCCATCCCGGCTGGCCGCCGCCGGACGCGTTGCCGGCGCGCGGAACGGCGTCGCCGAACTTGCCGTTCGGATACTGCGGGTACTCCTCCATCACGCCGGTGCGCGCGAGCCGCTGCTGGTCGCGCAGCTTGACCCGGCAGAGATTGAGCACGCCGTCCTGCATCGCTGCCAGCACCTTCTGGCCGCGCCCCGTCGTGTTGCGCTGATAGAGCGCCGCGACGATGCCGAGCGCGAGATGGAGTCCCGTCCCCGAATCGCCGATCTGCGCGCCGGTGACCAGAGGCGGGCCGTCGTCGAAGCCCGTCGTCGACGCGGAGCCGCCCGCGCATTGCGCGACGTTCTCGTAGACCTTGCAGTCCTCGTACGGTCCCGGCCCAAAGCCCTTGACCGACGCGACGATCATCCGCGGGTTGAGCTCGCTGATGCGCTCCCAGGTGAAGCCCATCCGGTCGAGCGCACCCGGCGCGAAGTTCTCGACGAGCACATCGCACTTCCGCACGAGCCGCTCGAGGACCGCCTTGCCCTTCGGATTCTTCGCGTCGACGGTGATCGAGCGCTTGTTGTGGTTCAGCATCGTGAAATAGAGGCTGTCCACGTTGGGAATGTCGCGCAGCTGCCCGCGCGTGATGTCGCCCTCGCCCGCCCGCTCCACCTTGACCACGTCGGCGCCGAGCCATGCCAACAGCTGCGTGCAGGTCGGCCCCGATTGCACGTGCGTGAAGTCCAGGATGCGGACGCCGTCCAATGCCTTGCCCATTACGTTCCCCTATGCAATGCCATGTTTCCGAAAGCGCTGCTGCGACTCGAGATCGCCGTCACGGCTTCTTCTTCGCGGCGGCGGGATTGAGACTCGTGATGCGGCCGCTTTCCGTGCCGGCCTTCTCGTCGATGACCGCGTTGATGAGCGTAGGCTTGCGCGAGCGGATCGCCGCTTCCATTGCGCTGCGAAGCTCGGCCGGCGTCGCGGCCAGCACGCCCACGCCGCCGAAGGCCTCCATCAGCTTCTCGTAGCGCGCGCCCTTGACGAACACCAGAGGCGACGGATCGCGTCCTCCCGTGGGATTCGTTTCATCGCCGCGGTAGACGCCGTTGTTGTTCAGGATCACGACGCACACCGGCAGGTCGTAGCGACAGATCGTCTCGCATTCCATGCCGGAGAAGCCGAAGGCGCTGTCGCCCTCGATCGCGATCACCTGCTCGCCGCTGACCACCGCCGCCGCGACCGAAAAACCCATGCCGATGCCCATGACGCCCCACGTGCCGACGTCGAGGCGTTTGCGCGGCTTGTACATGTCCACGATGCTGCGCGTGAAGTCGAGCGCGTTCGCGCCCTCGTTCACGAGGATGGCGTCCGGATTCGCCTTGACGATGTCGCGCACGACGTTGAGCGCGCTGTGGTAGTTCATCGGCACGGGGTTCTTCGCCAGCGACTCCGCCATCTTCGCGACGTTCGTGGTCTTGCGCTCCGCGATGGCGTCGAGCCACTCGGCGGGCGGCTTCGGCCAGCTCGATCCCTCGGTCGCGTTGATCGCGGCGAGCATGGCCGCAACACAAGAACCGATGTCGCCGACGACCGGCGCATCGATGCGGACGTTGCTGTCCGCCTCCTGCGGCGAGATGTCAATCTGGACGAACTTCTGGCCGCCCCACGCCTTGGGACCCTTGCCGCCCCACGTCTTGCCCTTGCCGTGCGAAAGCAGCCAGTTGAGGCGCGCGCCGATCACCACCACGACGTCCGCTTCCGGCAGCACGTACGAGCGCGCCGCGGAGGCCGATTGCTCGTGCGTGTCGGGCAAGAGGCCCTTGGCCATCGCCATCGGCAGGTAGGGGATGCCGGTCCTTTCCACCAGGGCGCGAATGTCGGCATCGGCCTGCGCGTACGCCGCGCCTTTGCCGAGGAGGATGAGCGGACGCTTGGCGCTCCGGAGGAGATCGAGCGCGCGCTTCACGGCGTCCGGTGCCGGGATCTGGCGCGGCGCCGGATCGACGACCTTGATCAGCGAATTCTTTCCCGCCGCGGCGTCGATGGTCTGCGGGAACAGCTTGGCCGGCAGGTCGAGATACACGCCGCCGGGCCGGCCGGAGACGGCAGCCCGGATCGCCCGCGCCACCCCTACTCCGATGTCCTCGGCGTGCAGGACCCGGAACGCGGCCTTGGCATGCGGCTTTGCGATGGCGAGCTGGTCCATCTCCTCGTAGTCGCCCTGCTGCAGGTCGACAATCTCGCGCTCGCTCGAGCCGCTGATGAGGATCATCGGAAAGCAGTTGGTCGTGGCGTTCGCGAGCGCCGTCAATCCGTTGAGGAAGCCGGGGGCGGAAACCGTAAGGCAAATGCCGGGCTTGCCCGTCATGAAGCCCGCGATGGAAGCGGCATACCCGGCATTCTGTTCATGGCGGAACGAGATCACGCGCAGCCCGGCGCGCTGCAGCTTCCGCGTGAGGTCGGTGATCGGGATGCCGGGCAAGCCGAAGATCGTATCGACGCCGTTGAGCTTGAGGGCGTCGATGACGAGCTGAAAGCCGTCCGTTTCCTGCGGCTCGGCATGGATCTCGCCGCCGGCGGTCTTCTGCGTCGCGTCGGCAGCGGTCGCGGCCGTCGTCCCGGGTTTGGTGGCGATGTCGTTCATGGGACCTCCGTCCTCGTGGCGATACCCCGATCGCCTGGGGGTGATGGGCTTCTCGGCCGGTGGCGAGCTCGCGGCTCTCGCCGCGATGCGCCCGGACGCCGGACGGCCCGACGCGACGGATCCGATCGAGCGCGAAGGCTCCCGGCCCGCGTTCCAGGTGCTCGTGTATCCCGGCCGCTCCCCGAGCATTCTCCCGACGCCGCAGTCGCCGCCCGCGTTCCTGCTCTGCGGCCAGGACGATCGCCCCGACATCTCGGAAGGCCTGGCGAGCGTGTACCTGCGCTTCAAGCAGGCCGGTGTGCCGGCCGAGCTTCACGTCTACTCCGGGGTCGGCCACGGGTTCGGACTCCGCCCGAGCAACACGGGGCCGGTGGCCCACTGGCTGGACCGCGTGCGGGAGTGGCTGGAAGGGCGCGGCCTCTTGCGCTAGCGGCCGCGCTGGCGCTGCCACGAGGCGAGCAGGTTGCTCAGCACCGGCCCTCGGCGCTCTTCAGGTAGTCGATCACGACGCTCTCGTAGACGAAGAGGCCGTCGAAGGTGCTGGGTCCGCGCAGCACCATGTCGCGCATCAGGTTGCCGGTGCTGTTGCTGAGGCCCGACACGCCGCGCTCGAAGTCGGCGAGCCAGGCCTGGAAGCGGACGTCCAGGATGTCCTTGAGCTCGAGGCCGCGGCTCTTGCCGTGGAAGTCGTACGCCAGCCGAGGCTGTCGCCGGCTACGGCCGGCTCTACGGCAGCGGGACCGCGCGCTGGCTTCGCGGCCGGGGGGCGCGCTCGCGCGCCTCGCCGACACGCGCGGCCGAGCTGGCCGTCGCCGCAGACGGGACGGGCTTGACCGACCAGATCTCCTCGGCGTACTCGCGGATCGTGCGGTCGGTCGAGAACTTGCCCATGTGCGCGACGTTGAGGATCGACTTCTGCGTCCAGGCCTCGGCGTCGCGGTAAGCCTCGTCGACCCGCTCCTGGCACTGCGACGTAGGCGGCGAAGTCGGCGAGCAGCAGGTAGCGGTCGCCGCTCGTCCAGCAGCGAGTCGCACGATCGGCGCGGAAGAGGTCCGGCTCGTCGGGGCTGAAGAAGCCGTCGCCGATCATGTCGAGCGCCCGGCGCAGCTGCGGGTCGTGCTGCGATAGTACTGCCCGCGGGTCGTAGCGCTGGCTTGAGCGCGTCGCACCTCCTCGGCGGTCAGGCCGAAGATGAAGATGTTCTCGCTCGCCGACCTCCTCGCGGATCTCGATGTTGGCGCCGTCCAGCGTGCCGATGGTGAGCGCGCCGTTGAGCGCGAACTTCATGTTGCCCGTGCCCGAGGCCTCCGTGCCGGCGGTCGAGATCTGCTCGGAGAGGTCGGCGGCCGGGATGATCTTCTCGGCGAGCGACACGCGGTAGTTGGCCAGGAAGACGACCTTGCAGCAGGTCGCCGACCGCCGGGTCGTTGTTGACGACCTGTCGCCGATCGACGTTGATCAGCTTGATGATCAGCTTGGCCATGGCGTAGCCGGGCGCGGCCTTGCCGCCGAAGATGAACGTGCGCGGGACGTGGCTCGCCGCCCGGGTTGTCCTGGATGCGGTTGTAGAGCGTGATGACGTGCAGCGCGTTGAGCAGCTGGCGCTTGTACTCGTGGATGCGCTTGATCTGGCAGTCGAACAGCGAGTCCGGGTCGAGTCCGCAGCGACAGCCCCGGTGCTCGTACTGTCGGTCGATCACGTCGGCCAGCCGCTCCTTGTTGCGCGCGCTTGACCGCGCGCCACTCCGTCGCGGAACGCGGCGTCGTCGGCGAGCGGGAGCAGCTTGCGCAGCTCGTCGAGGTCCGTGACCCAGCCGTCGCCGATGCGCTCGGTGATCAGCGTCGGACAGGGCCGGGTTGCGCCTTCTGCAGCCAGCGGCGCTGCGTGATGCCGTTGGTCTTGTTGTTGAACCGCTCCGGGTACATCTCGTCGAAGTCGGGAAGACCGTCGCGCTTCAGGATCTCGCGTGTGCAGCGCGGCGACGCCGTTGACGCGAGTGGCTGCCGACGATCGCGAGGTGCGCCATGCGCACGCGCTGCTCGGCGTCGCCCTCCTCGATGATCGACATGCGCGCGGCAGCGCGTCGTCGTCGCCGCGGAACGCTCGCGCACCTGCTGCGAGGAAGCGCTGGTTGATCTCGTAGATGATCTGCAGGTGGCGCGGCAGCACCCGGTCGAAGCAGGGCGACGGGCCAGCGCTCGAGCGCCTCGGGCAGGAGCGTGTGGTTGGTGTAGCCGAAGGTCGCGGTGCGTGATGTCCCAGGCCGTCGTCCCAGTCGAGCTGCTCGTCGTCGACGAGCATGCGCATCAGCTCGGGGATGGCGAGCGCCGGGTGCGTGTCGTTGAGCTGGATGGCGCTCCTGTCGGCGAAGCGCGCGAAGATCGAGCGCCCTCGAGTCGCCGACCATCCGGCACGCTTCTTGTAGCGGCGGACGATGTCCTGGAGCGTCGCGCGAGACGAAGAAGTACTCCTGCTTGAGCCGCAGCTCCTTGCCCTCGAAGACGTTGTCGTTGGGGTAGAGGACCTTGGAGATGTTCTCCGACGCGCTCCTTGGCCTCGACGGCCCGCTGGTAGTCGCCGTCGTTGAAGTAGCGCAGGTCGAACTCGTCCGTCGCCTTGGCCGACCACAGGCGCAGCGTGTTGACGGTGCTCGTTCCGGTAGCCGGGGATGGGCGTGTCGTAGGGCATCGCGCAGCACGTCCTCGGTGTCGACCCAGTCGGTGGCGAGCCGTCCGCTGGCGTTCAGGTACTGGTGCACGCGGCCGTAGAACTTGACCGGAACAGGTCGCTCGGGCCGCGCGATCTCCCACGGGTTGCCGAAGCGCAGCCAGTTGTCCGGGCGTCTCGACCTGTACGCCGTCGACGATGCGCTGGTGGAAGATGCCGTACTCGTAGCGGATGCCGTAGCCGTACGCGGGCAGCTGCGAGCGTCGCCAGCGAGTCGAGGAAGCAGGCGGCGAGCCGGCCGAGGCCGCCGTTGCCGAGGCCCGCGTCCCACTCGGCTTCGCGCAGCGTCGTCGAGGTCGTAGCCGAGCTCGTGCGAGCGCCTGCGTGGCACGGCTCGACGAGGCCGAGGTTCACGAGGCTGTTGCCGAGCGTGCGGCCCATCAGGAACTCGAGCGACAGGTAGTAGACGCGCTTGGCGTCGTGCTCGTAGTAGGTGTCCTGCGTCTGGATCCAGCGCTCGATGAGGCGGTCGCGCACGGCGAGCGCCAGGCTGACGTAGGGCTCCCACTCGCTGTCCACGTGCTCGGGCAGCTCCGCCAGCGTGAACTGCAGGTGGGTCCTTACGCCGGCCTCGATCGACGCTGCATCCATCCCCTGGTGCGGCGCGACAGCCGTGGCTTCCTGGGTTGCCTTCTTGCTCTTCATGGCGCCTTCCTTCCTCCGCCTGCCGCGGAGCCCGGCGCGGGAACGCCTGAGGCATTTCCGGTGCGCTCTGCCATCATATCGCTCGGCGTGGTCCTGAGCGGCGGCCTCATCGAGGGGCAGGGTGTCGCCGCGGTGTCCAGCCCGATCCGGTGAGCGTCGACGAACGAGGCGTGCGCGCAGTCGTACTCGAATCGCTGGCTCATAGGTTTGCCTCTCAGGCGAGGCCGAAGATCATGCGAGAGCCGTGTGACGATCCTGCGGCAATTCCTTGCCGGCACGCACCGGCTTCGGACAGAATCTGGCTTCATGCGAAGGATGCTCACGTGGGCGCTCCTGCTCTGCGCAGGGACCCTGTGCGCGGAGGACAAGGCGGCCGCCATCGAGTCGCTGCTGAAGCGCCATCACGACGTGGGTGCGTTCAACGGCGCGGCGCTGGTCGCCGAGAACGGCAAGGTGATCTTCAAGAAGGGATTCGGCCTCGCCGACTTCGAGTGGAAGATCCCCAACGCGCCCGACACGAAGTTTCGCCTGGGCTCGATCACCAAGCAGTTCACGGCCACGCTGATCCTGCAGCTCGTCGAGGAAGGGAAGCTCTCGCTCGACACGACTCTGGCCAAGGCTTCTGCCCTATTACCGCCAGGACACGGGCACCCGGGTCACGATCCACCACCTGCTCTCGCACACCTCGGGCATCCCCAGCTACACGAGCCAGCCGAACTTCTTCAAGGACGTGAGCCGCGACCCCTACGAGGTCAAGGACTTCGTGCTGAAGTTCTGCAGCGGCGACCTCGAGTTCGATCCGGGCACGACGTTCCGGTACGACAACTCGGGCTACTTCCTGCTGGGCGCGATCGTCGAGCAGCTGACGGGCAGAGCTACGCTGAGGTGCTGAAGGAGCGCGTGCTCGATCCCGTCGGCATGCACGCCACGGGTTACGACCTCGGAGCACCCCTCATCGAAACGGGCGCGCGCGTACGAGCGATCGCTCCTCGGCGTGCGCAACGCCCCTACCTCGACATGTCGCTCCCGTACGCGGCCGGCGCGCTCTATTCCACCGTGGAGGACCTCTATCTCTGGGATCAGGCGCTCTACACGGACAAGGTGCTGCCCAGGGCCGCGAAAGAGCGCATGTTCAAGCCCAACCTCGAGAAGTATGGCTACGGCTGGGGCATCGACACGCGCCCGATCGGCCCGGGCAAGGCCGACCGGCAGACGATCGGCCACGGCGGCGGCATCAACGGCTTCAGCACGTTGATCTCGCGCGTGCCGGAAGATCGGCAGCTCGTGGTGCTGCTCAACAACACCGGAGGCACGAACCTCGACCTCATGTTCACGGGCGTGGCCGACATCCTCTACGGGCGCACGCCGCCTCTCGTGAAGGAGCCGGTCGCCAAGACGCTCTACGAGACGGTCATGAGGTCCGGCGTCGAGGCGGCTACCGCACGCTATCGCGAGCTCAAGGCGAGCCGCGCGGCGGAGTTCGACCTCACCGAGGGACAGCTCAACACCCTCGGGTACGAGCTGCTGCAACAGAAAAGGACCGCCGACGCCATCGAGGTGTTCAAGCTCAACGTCGAGGCTTTCCCCGAGAGCGGCAACGGCTACGACAGCCTGGCCGAGGCCTACATGAAGGCGGGCGAGAAGGACCTGGCGATCAAGAGCTATGCGAAGTCGCTCGAGCTCGACCCACGCAACCGCAACGCCGTCGACCAGCTCGCCACGCTCACGAAGTAGGCAGCTTCGCGAAGGCGCCGCTCAGCGGTAGTCCTCGACGCGCGGCTTCTCGACGGCGGTCACCCCGAAGAGGACGGGCAGCGCGGCGGACGGGCCGGGCGAGCCCACGAGCGTGACGGAGGCGAGCGGAACGTCCGGGCGCGGGTTGACCCACTCGCTCGCCCAGAGCACGGCGTCGCGGCCGTCGGGCAGCTTGCCCGAGACCACGGGGCGCGCGAGGTAGGAGCCGAGCGAGAGGCCGACGTTCCAGCGCTCCACGCTCTCGCCGCAGCGGATCTCGTGGGTGCTCACGAGCTCGTCGGCGTAGCGCATCTCGTAGTAGCCCAGCAGCTCCGACGACTCGCGCGGGAAGTGCGTCTGGTCGCCCGCATGGACCTCTGGCCGTCCTTCGGCCGTGGCGGCGTGCAAGAAGAGGAGCGACGCCCAGCGTCCGGTGACGGGCAGCGCCACACGCGTCGGCTTGTCTCCGGGCCGCCTCGCGACGACGACCGCCGAGGGCCCGCGCGCGGGGTCGCCGATCGCGTAGGGGAGACCGTGCCGGTACCCACGCCCGGGAGCGAGACCCGACAGGTCCCAACCGTCGCCTCGCGGCGCGCTGTTGAAAGCCGACGCGATGTCGAGCACCTCGAACCGCATCGGGTCCGCCGTCGCCGACGGCACGGGCGGCGAGGCGAGCAGCCGCCGGACCTCGGGCAGGAGCGCCGCCGTCTGCTCCAGCGCCTCGGCCTGGGGGACGGCCTGCGACGACCAGAGCAGGTTGATGCTGTACACGGCCTCGGGAATCTGCAGCTTGCCGAGCAGGAACTCCTCGAAGGCGCCCCACGACGACACCTCGCCGCCGAGCGCGCCGAAGCGCTTGACCCGCGCCGGCCAGTCCTTCTGCTCGCTGCCCGCGAAGTTGCCGACGAGGAACGGCCAGCCCAGCTTCTGGAAGGTCGCGTCGCCCGCTTCGCCCGACCAGTTGAGGACGTGCAGGCGCCCTCCGCTCGCCGCCAGCCGGTCGCGCGCCGCGCGCGTGTCCGGCCGCTCGTACTTCACGACGCCGCCTTCGGACCAGCGCTTGCCGAAGCGGTTGTGCCCGTCCACGAAGTGATCGCCCCAGAGCCACGTCTCGATGCCCTTCGCCTCGAGGTGCTTCGCGATCTTCAGCACGTCCTCGGCGTAGAGCTCGCCCGTGTCCTTGCCGCGGCAGCGGGCGCAGAAGGCTCCTGCGCGCCACTCGTCGTGTCCGATGTGGACGCGGCGCGGCTTCAGGAGCTCGAGGTACTCGTCCATCACGTCGAAGAGGATCCGGTACGACTCCGGCTTCGACGGGCAGTAGGAGTCCGGCCAGGCCATGTCCGGATCCTCGGCGATCTCCCGGTGCGGGACGGCCAGGTAGTAGGAGTGGCTGAGCGACTGTATTTCCGGGACGATCTCGAGGCCGTAGTCCTCGGCCCAGCCCGCGAGGCGCCGCACGTCGTCCTTCTCGATGTAGCCGCCGCCGCCCACCCCGACGTGGAGCGAGGCCGCGAAGCGGTTCGCCGTGCCGAGCGGGATCCCCTCGCCGAGCTTGTCCATCGTCTCGCCGTGCGCGTACCACTCGGAGACGGTGCGGCGCCAGCCGACGCTGATCTCGGGGTGCGAATCGAGCCGCATCCCGCCGCCGGTCTCGAGCACGATGCCGTTCCACTTGTTGCGGAGCAGGAAGTCGCGCATGTAGCGCCGGGCGAATCCGAGCTGGTCGCGGCCCGGCAGGTACAGGTGGACCCAGCGGAGCGAGAGCGCGGGCCAGTCCCGCACAGTGGCCTGGCGCACGGCGACGCTCTGGTGGCCCCAGCGGTGGACGAGCTGCACGAAGGACGCGGTCGCGTAGAGCGCTCCGCGGTAGTCGCGTCCGGCGAGGACGGCTCCCGCGTCGCCGACGTCCAGCAGGTAGCCCTCCGCCTGTTCCGTCGCGACGCGACCGTGCGGAAGCGGCGGAGGGCTACCTGCTGGACGTCGGCGACGCGGGAGCCGTCCTCGCGACGCCGACTACCGCGGAGCTCTACGCGACACCGCGTCCTTCGTGCAGCTCGTCCACCGCTGGGGCCGCAGAGCGTCGCCGTGCGCCAGGCCACTGCGGGACTGGCCCGCGCTCTCGCTCCGCTGGGTCCACCTGTACCTGCCGGGCCGCGACCACTCGGATCCGCCCCCGGCGCTACATGCGCGACTTTTCTGCTCCTCGACCGTGGAACGGCATCGTGCCTCAAGCCCGCCCCGCTGGGGGTGCGGCTCGATTCGCACCCCGAGTGGCGCCGGTTGGCTGGCGCCGCACCGTCTCCGAGTGGTACGCGCACGGCGACAATGGAGCCGCTCAGCGAGGGGATCCTCGCACGGCGAACCGCTTCGCGGCCTCGCTCAGCATTGCGGGTGGGCGGCGGCGGCTACATCGAGAAGGACGACGTCGGCGCCTCGCCGCTGGCCGAGGACTACGGCCTCGAGATCGTCCCGGAATACAGTCGCTCAGCCACTCCTACTACCTGGCCGTCCCCGCCGCCGGAGATCGCCGAGGATCCGGACATGGCCTGGCCGGACTCCTACTGCCCGTCGAACCCGGAGTCGTACCGGATCCTCTTCGACGTGATGGACGAGTACCTCGAGTTCCTGAAGCCGCGCCGCGTCCACATCGGACACGACGAGTGGCGCGCGAGGAGCCTTCTGCGCCCGCTGCCGCACAAGGACACGGGCGAACCGCTTCGGCAAGCGCTGGTCCGAAGGCGGCGTCGTGAAGTACGAGCGGCCGGACACGCGCGCGGCGCGCGACCGGCTGGCGGCGAGCGGAGGGCGCCTGCACGTCCCTCGAGCAGGGCGAAGCGGGCGACGCGACCTTCCAGAAGCTGCGCTCGCCGTGCCTCGTCGGCAACTTCGCGGGCAGCGAGCAGAAGGACTGGCCGGCGCCGGGCCAGGCTTCGGCGCGCTCGGCGGCGAGGTGTCGTCGTGGGGCGCCTTCGAAGAGTTCCTGCTCGGCAAGCTGCAGATTCCCGAGGCCGTGTACAGCGTGGTTCCTCTGGTCGTCGCAGGCCGTCCCCAGGCCGAGCAGCGGCAGCACCTGCTGCCCGAGGAGGTCCGGCGGCTCGCCCGTGCCGTCGGCGACGGCGGACCCGATGCGGTTCGAGGTGCTCGACATCGCGTCGCTTTCGAACAGCGCGCCGCGAGGCGACGGTTGGGACCTGTGGGTCTCGCTTCCGGCGCCGGATTCCGGCACGGCCTGCCCTACGCGATCGGCGACCCCGCGCGCGGCCCTGGTGGTCGTCGTCGCGCGCGGCGGCCGGGGAGCGAGCCGACGCGTGTGGCGCTGCCCGTCACCGGACGCTGGGCGTCGCTCCTCTTCTTGCACGCCGCCACGGCCGAAGGACGGCCCCCGATCCATGCGGGCGATTTCAGACGCACTTCCCGCGCGAGTCGGTGGCTGCTGGGCTACTACGAGATGCGCTACGCCGACGAGTTCGTGAGCACCCACGAGATCCGCTGCGGCGAGCGTAGAGCGCTGGAACGTCGGCCTCTCGCTCGGCTCCTACCTCGCGCGCCCCGTGGTCTCGGGCAAGCTCCCGACGGCCGCGACGCCGTGCTCTGGGCGAGCGAGTGGGTCAACCCGCACCCCGGACGTTCCGCTCGCCTCCCGTCGGCGCTCGCCCGGCCCAGTCCGCCGCGCTGCCCGTTCGGGGTGACCGCCGTCGAGAAGCCGCGCGTCGAGGACTACCGCTGAGCGGCGCCTTCGCGAAGCTGCCTCTTCGTGAGCGTGGCGAGCTGGTCGACGGCGTTGCGGGTGCGTGGGTCGAGCTCGAGCGACTTGGCCAAGCTCTTGATCGCCAGGTCCTTCTCGCCCGCCTTCATGTAGGCCTCGGCCACTGTGTAGCCGTTGCCGCTCTCGGGGCGCGTTTGACTTGAACACCTCGATGGCGTCCAGGCGGTCCTTTTCTGTTCGGCGGCTGGTACCCGAGGGTGTTGAGCTGTCCCTCGGTGAGGTCGAACTCCGCCGCGCCGCTCGCCTTGAGGCTCCGCGATAGCGCGCGGTAGCCGCCTCGACGCCGGACCTCATGACCGTCTCGTAGAGCGTCTTGGCGACCGGCTCCTTCACGAGAGGCGGCGTGCGCCCGTAGAGGATGTCGGCCACGCCCGTGGACATTGAGGTCGAGGTTCGTGCCTCGGTCGTGTTGAGCGGCGCCACGAGCTGCCCGTTCCGGCACGCGCGAGATCAACGTGCTGAAGCCGTTGATGCC
>CAVRVC010000016.1:0-138021 GCA_963724545.1 uncultured beta proteobacterium | reverse complement strand
CATGCTTCCGAGCGCCAACTGTGCAGGCGCGATGCCGGCCTCTGCCGCAAGCTGGATCCATTTCCGCGCCCCCTCGAAGTCCTGCACGGCACCGCGACCATCACGGAGCGCGAGGCCATAATCGTATCGCGCCTCGGCATTGCCGTGTTCGGCCGCGCGCTTGAGCCACAGGACCTCAATTCGAGCGTCTCTCGGAACCTCATCCCCAATAGCGTACATGTGAGCGAGCTCATACTCGGCGGATGAATCGTTGCCATTGGCGCGCGAGCTGAGCTCCATGAGGCGGGTTGCGGAAGTCGTTACATAATCTGGCTCAGCGGATGGAGGGTCGATCTTGTCTGGCCAATTCCATACGATTGTGCTGATGCCCACGGATGCGACAAGTACACCGATAACGTTATAGAATTTTCTGCTCAGCACCCAGAACCGGGCCCGGCAGTTCCGGCACCGATAAGGCGACAGGAAGATGTAGCGCAGCGCGGTTTCGGACGCGTGCACCGTCGATCGGCGTGCCTTGTAGCTCCCGCAAGAAGGGCACTTTCGAACCACAAGTCGAGGTGGGCGTTCGTCGCCGGTCGAGATCCTTTTGCGGGCGGAACGGGAACTGTCTGACATCTGGCTAGTTTAGCCGACGGCCGTGAATCGTGGGCAGCGAGCTCAGTCGGGGAGGCCGGCCCTCCGCATGCCCTCGAAATAGGCGTCCGCAACGCCGGGCTCGGCCGGCAGCAGTGCCCGCACCCAGCGGAGCGAGACGTCGGGCTGCAGCGCGCGCGCCCGCTCCATGGCCACCCGCGCGTCCTGCTCCCGTCCGAGGTTGGCGAGGCCGGAGGCTTCGTGCAGATGCGCCCATGCCGTGCAGTTGGGCTGCCGCTGCGCATCGCGGGCGACGTCGATCGCCTCGGCGAAGCGCCCGAGCAGGATCAGGATTCCGCTCCTGAGCGACAGGTACGCGTGCATGAGCGGGTCGTAAGGGCTGAGGCGGATCGCGTGGTCGACGCTCGTGAGCGCTTCGTCGCCACGGCCGGCCGCCAGCGCCTGCGCGTAGCCGAGGCCGAAGCGCGCCGATGCGAGGTTGGGATTCAATTCAACGGCGAGACCGCACTCCGCGAGCGCGGCCTTGACGTCGCCGAGCGAGGTCAGCACCCGGCCGAGCATCAGATGCGCGAAGGCATCCTGGCGGTCGAGCGCGATCGCGCGATTGGCCGATTCCCGCGCGCGCTCCAGATTCGACACGACGTCGGGCACGAAGCCCCAGATCGCCTCGGCGTACAGCACGTAGGCGTAGCCCGCGTGCGCCGGCGCGAACTGCGGATCCGCCGCGATCGAACGCAAAAGCAGCGCTTTGGCCGCGGCGACGTCCTCGCGGCTGTAGCGGTCCGCATGCCAGAGGCCCCGCTGGTAGGTTTCCCACGCGCTCATGTTCTCGCAGGCGGAGCGGCACCGCCGCACGCGCTCCCGCTCGCGCTGCCGCACGGCCGGGGCGATCGCCGCGACGATCGCCTCGGTCACCTCGTCCTGCGCCGCGAAGATGTCCGAGAGCTCGCGGTCGTAGCGCTCGGCCCACAGATGCCGGCCGGTCGCCGCCTCGATCAGCTGCGCCGTGACCCGGACCCGGCCGCCGGTGCGTCGGGTGCTGCCTTCGACGACGTAATGCACGCCCAGGCGGCGGCCCACGTCCTTCACGTCGACGGCCCTGCCCTTGAACGCGAACGTCGAGTTCCGCGCGATGACGAAAAGCTCCTTGAACCGCGACAGCGCGGTGATGAGGTCTTCGGCGATCCCGTCGGCGAAATATTCCTGGTCGGGATCGCTCGACATGTTGTCGAAGGGCAGCACGGCGATCGAGGGCCGGTCCGGCAGCGGCAGTGCCGCGGCGCGGGGAGCGATCGGGGCAGGCGCGGCCCCGGCCCAATGCCATACATGGACCGGGCGCGCGATGTTCTTGAGCGTCTGCTCGCCGCCGTCGACGAAAGCGACGGGCAGCCGGTCGCGCACGTCCTCGTACGCGCGCTGCGACAGGCAGATGCCCCCGATCTCCGCGATGGCCTCGAGGCGCGCCGCGATGTTGACGCCGTCGCCCAGGATGTCGTCGCCGTCGACGACGACGTCCCCCGCATGGACGCCGATCCGGAAGGCGAGCTGCCGGTCGGGCGGGACGCCCTCGTTCTGCCGCGCCATCCCTTCGTGGATCTCGATCGCGCAGCGCACCGCCTCGACGACGCTCGGGAACTCGAGCAGCAGACCGTCGCCCATCGTCTTGACGATGCGCCCGCCATGCGCGGCGATGCGCGGATCGATCGATTCGCGGCGGCGACTCCTGAGCGCCGCGAGCGTTCCGCTTTCGTCCTCGCCGATGAGGCGCGAGTAACCCGCGATGTCGGCGCAAACGATCGCCGTCAGGCGTCTTTGCTCGGGCACGTTCAGGCGGTGCCCCAGACCTCGCGCGCGACGTCCACGACGAGCCGCAGCTTCGCCGCCTGCGCCTCCATCGCGATCGCGTTGCCGTGGACCGTGCTCGAAAAGCCGCACTGTGGGGAGAGCGCGAGCTGCTCCAGCGGCGCGTACCGCGACGCCTCGTCGATGCGACGCTTCAGCGCGTCCTTCGATTCCATCGTGCCGACCTTGGTGGTGACGAGCCCCAGCACCACGGTCTTGCCCTTCGGCAGGAAACGCAGCGGCCGGAAATCGCCG
The DNA here is from genome assembly GCA_963724545.1 of uncultured beta proteobacterium. Taxonomy (GTDB): domain Bacteria; phylum Pseudomonadota; class Gammaproteobacteria; order Burkholderiales; family Casimicrobiaceae; genus CAIWHR01. The sequence goes on along the minus strand of CAVRVC010000016.1, from coordinate 135,330 downwards.
CTCCGCTCGTCGTCGTATTCCAGGAAGTAGCCGTCGACCTTCATTTCGGCCAGCAGCGCCTCGGCGACGGGCTCGTAGCCGCCCTGCGCCGCCCACGTGCTCTTGAAATTGCCGCGGCAAAGGTGCGTGCAGAGCGTCATCCCCGCCGGCTTCTGCGCGACGACGCGATTGATGAACGACGCATAGCGGTGCGGCAGCTCGGCGGGGTCGTCGCCGCGCGAGCGCGCCGCTTCCTGCATCTTCGGATCGCACAGGTACGCGAGGTTGGTGTCGTCCATCTGCACGTACGTGCAACCGGCCGCGGCGAGCGAGCGGAGCTCGTCGCCGTAGGCGTCGGCCGTGTCCTGGTAGAACGCCTCGAGATCCGGATAGTGCTGCCGGCTGATGCCCGCGCGACCGCCGCGGAAATGGAGCATCGTCGGCGACGGGATCGTCACCTTCGGCGTGCGCTTCGTCAGGCTCCTCAGATATTCGAAGTCGGCGCGCTGGATGTCCTTGACGTGCCGCACGCGGTCGACGACGCGCATGACCGGCGGGGCGAGCTCTTCCGTGCCGTCGGCCCGGCGGATCGTCACCACTTCACCCGTCTCTACGCCGCCTAACTGCTGCAGGAAATCGATGTGGAAGTACGCGCGCCGGAACTCGCCGTCGGTGACGGACGACAGGCCGACGTCCTCCTGCATCGTCACGACCTCGGCGATCGCGCGGTCCTCGACCGCGCGAAGCTCGGCGGCCGTGACCTCGCCGCGCGCCTTGCGGTCGCGCGCGTCGAGCAGGTACTTCGGGCGCAGGAAGCTGCCGACGTGGTCGGCGCGGAACGGCGGTGTCGTGCGTTGGCTCACGGGATCATCCTTTCGGGCGGCGCCCCTCTGACTCCGATGCGTTTGCGCCGCTCGCGCGGCGCCGTGCCCATTTAAGCAGATTCCGCCGGACCTGTCCCACGCAAGGTCCCGCAGGCTCAGCGGGCGGCGAGCGCCGGTCCGATCAGACGCTCGATCAGCTCCATCGTCCGCTGCTGGATCGGCGTCGACGGACGCTGCGCCGACGTGGCGAGGGCGAGCCGGCTCGCGAGGCGCGGCTGCACGATGGCGCGCGCCCAGAGCAGTCGCGCCGCCTCCGCGCTGTGCAGCGCCCGCGGCGAGAGCACGGCGTGGCCGTGGCCCTCGGCGACGAGCTCGAGAATCGCCGGCACCGCGTCGATTTCCATCGAGACGCTGGGCCGCAACCCAAGCGCCGCGAGCCGCGTCTCGACGAGCATGCGGATCGCGTGCGGCCGGCTCGGGATGATCAGCGGAAACCGCGGCAGCTCGGCAAGGCGCAGCGTGCGGGGGACGCGGCCCTTGCCCTTGGCGCCGATGAGGCAGAGCTGCTCCTCGAGGAGCGGCTTCGCGTCGACCGCCGGCGAGGCGACGGGGTTGTAGACGACGCCGACGTCGACGCGGCCGACCAGCAGCCACTCGTGGATCGTGGCGGACAGGCCTTCGACGATCGACAGCGAGCCGCCCGGATAGCGCTGGCGGAACTCGCGCACGACGGGGAGCGTCAGGTGCCGCGCCACGGTCGGCGGCAGACCGACGACGACATTGCCGATGGGCGCGTCCTTGGTCTCGTCGACCTCCCGGCGCGCCCGGTCGACCTGCTGCAGGATGCCGCGCGCGTGCGCAAGAAGGCGCTTGCCGGCCTCGGTCGGCGCGGCGCCGCGCCCGTTCCGCAGCAGCAGGTTCTGGCGGAGCTCCACTTCGAGGCTCCGGATCTGACGGCTGATCGCCGGCTGCGCGATGCCGAGGAGCCGCCCGGCGCGGCTGAACCCGCCGAGGTCGACGACGTTGACGAAATACTCGAGCTGCTTCAGGTCCATGCGCACGTTTCCAGTTGCAATGCCGAACCGGCATAGCTGCTAGTATAGCAATGCGACTTTTCGCTGTGCTGCGATCGGGGGCACAATGCACGAAATTCTCCCGGGGTAAGCCTCATGCAAACCGCTATCCCTTGCCTGTTCATGCGCGGCGGCACGTCGCGCGGACCGTTCTTCCTCGAATCGGACCTCCCCTCGGAAACTGCGCTCCGCGACCGGGTGCTGCTGGCGGCGATGGGCTCGCCCGACAGCCGCCAGATCGACGGCCTCGGCGGCGCCGATCCGCTGACGAGCAAGGTCGCGTTGGTGTCGCGGTCGGCGCGGCCTGGCGTCGACCTCGAGTTCCTGTTCGCGCAGGTGTTGATCGACGAGGCCCGCGTGGACACGACGCCGAATTGCGGCAACATGCTGGCCGCCGTCGGGCCGTTCGGGCTCGACCGCGGACTCGTCGCGGCGCGCGGCGCCGAGACCACCGTCCGCATCCTGACCCGCAACACGGGAATGCTCTCCGACGTCCTCCTGCAGACGCCCGACGGACGCGTCACCTACGAGGGCAGCGCCCGCATCGACGGCGTGCCCGGCACGTCGGCGCCGATCCGGATCAGCTTCCTCGAAACCGCGGGCTCGGTATGCGGCTCGCTGCTGCCGACCGGCCACGTCGTCGACACCTTCGACGGCGTGCCGGTGACGTGCATCGACAACGGCATGCCCGTCGTCGTGATCCGCGCGGCGGATCTCGGCCGCACCGGGTACGAGACGCGCGACGCGCTCAATGCGGATGCGGAGCTCAAGGCGCGCATCGAATCCATCCGACGGCAGGCCGGTCCGGCGATGAACCTCGGCGACGTGACGAAGAAGGTCGTGCCGAAGATGTCGCTGATCGCGCCGCCCCGCGCCGGCGGCAGTCTCTGCTCACGGACGTTCATTCCGCACGATTGCCACTCGGCGGTCGGCGTGCTGGGCGCAGTCACGCTCGCGACGGCGGCGGTGCTGCCGGGCTCCGTGGCCGATGGCGTCGCCGTGCTGCCGCCGGGGCATCGCAAGGCAGTGTCGGTCGAGCACCCGACCGGCGAGTTCACCGTGGAGCTCGAGCTCGACCCGCAGCAACCGCAGAATGTCCTCCGTGCCGCGCTGCTTCGCACCGCGCGGCTCATCATGCGCGGCGAGGTGCTGATCCCGCGCTCCGTGTGGGACGGCCGATCCGCGCTGAAGCGCGCGGCGTGAGATCCCCGCGGCCATGCGAGACCAGCGAAAGGTGACGACCAGCATGAACCACTTCCAGACCGCGGGCATCGTGGTGCGCCGTGTGGAGCGCGCCGACCCGGCAGCCGTGGAGCGCCTCGGACGGCTCGGCGTCGCGACCGTGCACGAAGCGCAGAAACGCACGGGCCTGCTGCAGCCCTACATGCGCCCCGTGTGGCCGAAGGCCGCGGCCTGCGGCACCGCGGTGACGGTGCTGGCGCAGCCCGGGGACAACTGGATGCTGCACGTCGCCGCCGAATTGATCCGGCCGGGCGACATCGTGGTCGTCGGGGTGACGACGCAGAACGACGACGGGATGTTCGGCGACCTCCTCGCCACCTCGTACCGTGCGCGCGGGGCGCGCGGACTGGTGATCGACGCCGGCGCGCGGGATGCGAGGACGCTCGCGGAGATGCAGTTCCCCGTCTGGTCGCGCGCGATCAGCGCGCGCGGCACCGTGAAGGCCACGCTCGGGTCCGTCAACGTGCCGGTGGTGTGTGCCGGCATGCTCGTGCAGCCGGGCGACGTGATCGTCGCCGACGACGACGGCGTCGTGGTCGTGCCCCGCGCCGATGCGACCGCCGTGGCCGATGCGGCCGAGGCGCGCGAGAAGAAGGAGGAAGCGACCCGCGCCCGCCTCGCCGCCGGGGAGCTCGGAATCGACATCTACGGCATGCGGGACCCGCTCGCCAAGGCCGGCCTCAAGTACATCGACTGATCATGAGCACGGTGGGACACACATGAGCACCGCAGGGCCGCCCCAAGGTGCGAATTGCTCCCCCTCGGGGGGCAGCGCAGCGGCCGAATTGGTCAGTGAGGCCGCAAGCGTGGGGGCACACATCCGCATCGGCCTCGTCGGTTATGGCGAGGTCGGCCGCATCCTCGCCGAGGATCTGCGCGCGCGCGGCGTGGCGCGCGTCGGCGCGTACGACATCAAGCTCGGCACGGCGCAGGAGTCGCCGCTGCGGGAGCACGCCGTGCGACACGGCGTGGTGCTCGCATCCTCGCATGCCGCGCTCGCCGCCGAGTCGGATTTCGTCGTGAGCGCGGTCACGGCGAGCCAGACGGTGGCGGTCGCGGAAGCGCTGGCGCCCGCGATCGGCAAGGGAGCGTGGTATCTCGATTTCAATTCGGCGTCGCCCGGCGCGAAGGCGAAGGCCGCGGCGCTGATCGACGGCGCCGGCGGGCGCTTCGTCGAGGGCGCCGTGATGACCTCGGTGCCGCCGTACCGGATTCGCGTGCCCTTGCTGCTCGGCGGGCCCCACGCCGCCGCGCTGCTGCCGTTGCTCGACGAGCTCGGCTTCGCGGCGAAGGTCGCGTCGGACAAGCTCGGCGTCGCGTCGGCCACCAAGATGTGCCGCAGCGTCATGATCAAGGGCCTCGAAGCGATGGTCGTCGAAAGCTTCACCGCCGCGCGCGCCTACGGCGTCGAGGACTCCGTGCTCGCGTCGCTCGAGGAGACCTTTCCCGGCATCGACTGGGAGAAGCAGGGAACGTACTTCTTCCAGCGCGTGATCCAGCACGGTCGCCGCCGCGCCGAGGAGATGCGCGAAGCGGCGGCGACGGTGCGCGAGATCGGTCTCGACCCGTGGTCGGCGGCGGGCACCGCGGAGCGCCAGGCGTTCGTCGCGGACTTGGCCGACGCCGGCGAGATGGGCGACCGGCTCGCGGCGCGCACCGACTGGCGCGTCGATGCCGACCGGGTGCTGGCGGCCGTCGCCCGCAAGCGTTGAACGGAACGACTCGCAAGGACCCCGTGGATCCCGACTACCTGCCCTTTCATCCGTCGCCGTCGCGGCCGCGGTTCGTCGTGCCCGAGGGCGCGGTGGATGCGCACTGCCACGTGTTCGGGCCCGCCGCCGTCTTTCCGTACGCGAAGGAGCGCAAGTACACGCCGTGCGATGCGCCGAAGGAGAAATTGTTCGCGCTGCGCGACTTCCTCGGGTTCGACAGGAACGTCGTCGTCCAGGCGACCTGCCACGGCAACGACAACCGCGCGCTGGTCGATGCGCTGACGCATTCCGGAGGCCGTGCGCGCGGCGTGGCCTCGGTCGGCCGCGACGTGACCGACGCCGAGCTCCGCGCGATGCATGCGGCCGGCGTGCGCGGCACGCGCTTCAACTTCGTGCGGCGGCTCGTCGATTTCACGCCGCGCGAGGTGCTGTTCGAGATCGCGCACCGCATCGCCCCCCTCGGGTGGCACGTGGTCGTGTATTTCGAGGCGCAGGACCTGCCCGAGCTGTGGGACTTCTTCACGACGCTGCCGACCACGGTCGTCGTCGATCACATGGGTCGCCCCGACGTGCGCAAGCCTGTCGACGGGCCGGAGTTCGAGCGGTTCGTCAGGCTTCTCTCGGAGCATCCGGACATCTGGTCGAAGGTGAGCTGCCCCGAGCGGCTTTCGCAATCGGGGCCGCCGACGTACGATGACGTGGTGCCCTTCGCCCGCCGCCTGGTCGAGACGTTTCCCGACCGCGTGCTGTGGGGCACCGACTGGCCGCATCCGAACATGAAGACCCACATGCCCGACGACGGCACGCTGGTGGACTTCGTGCCGCGCATCGCCGTCACACCGGAGCTGCAGAAGAAGCTCCTCGTCGACAACCCGATGCGACTCTACTGGTCCTGAGAGGAATCCATGATCAGCTACAACGAAGCCTTCAAGGACATCCCCGGCACGACCGTGTTCGACGCGACGCAGTCGCGGCGCGGCTATCACCTCAACATGTTCTGCATGTCGCTGATGAAGGCCGAGAACCGCGCGGCGTTCAAGGCCGGCGAGCGCGCCTACCTGGAAGCGTTCCCGATGACCGAGGAGCAGCGCGAGGCGGTGCTCGCCCGCGACTACAACCGGATGATCGCGCTCGGCGGCAACATCTACTTCCTCGCGAAGATCGGCGCGACCGACGGCTTCTCGTTCCAGAACCTGGCGTCGAAGATGACCGGCGTGCCCGAGGACGAATACAAGGCGATGATGATCGCGGGCGGACGCCCGGCCAAGGGCAACCGCAGCATCGCGGACAAGAGCAGGTAGCCATGGCCAGGATCACCGCGGGCATCGCCACGTCGCACATTCCGGCCGTCGGCGCGGCCATCGATCTCGGCAAGACCGCCGAGCCGTACTGGCAGCCGGTCTTCAAGGGCTACGAGTTCTCGCAGCGATGGCTCGCCGCGCACACGCCCGACGTCGTCGTGCTGGTCTACAACGACCATGCGTCGGCGTTCTCGCTCGAGATGATCCCGACGTTCGCGATCGGCTGCGCCGAGCGCTTCGCACCGGCGGACGAAGGCTGGGGCCCGCGACCGGTGCCCGTCGTCGAGGGGCACCCGGAGCTCGCGTGGCACATCGCGCAATCGACGATTCTCGACGAATTCGACATGACGATCGTCAACAGGATGGATGTCGATCACGGCCTGACCGTGCCGTTGTCGCTGCTGTTCGGCCAGCCGAAGGCGTGGCCGGTCAAGGTGATCCCGCTCGCGGTGAACGTCGTCCAGTACCCGCCGCCCACCGGCAACCGCTGCTGGAACCTGGGCCGGGCGATCCGGAAGGCGGTCGAGTCCTTCGACGAGGATCTCGACGTCATGATCTTCGGCACCGGCGGCATGTCGCACCAGTTGCAGGGCCCGCGCGCCGGGCTCATCAATCGCGAGTTCGACACGCGCTTCCTCGACCAGCTCACCGCCGATCCGGAGAGCCTGGTCAAGCTGCCCCACGTCGAGTACGTCCGCGAAGCGGGGTCCGAGGGGATCGAGCTCGTGATGTGGCTCATCATGCGCGGCGCGCTCGCGGCCGACACCCGCGAGGTCTACCGCTTCTATCACGTGCCGGCGTCGAACACGGCCGTCGGCCACATCATTCTCGAGAATCCCCGATGAAGGTCGCACTCGCAGGTGCCGGCGCCTTCGGCGTCAAGCACCTCGAAGCCATAGCGAAGATCGACGGCGTCGAGGTGGTCTCGCTCGTCGGCCGCACGCTCGACGCGACGAGAGAGGTCGCCGCCCGCTTCGGCGTCGGCCACGTCACGACGGATCTCGCCGAAAGCCTCGCGCGACCGGACGTGGACGCGGTGATCCTGGCCACGCCCACGCAGCTCCACGCGAGCCAGACGATCGCCTGCCTCGAGGCCGGCAAGCACGTGCAGGTGGAGATTCCGCTGGCCGACCGCCTCGCCGACGCCGAGGAAGTCGTCCGCGTGCAGAGGCGGATGGGCAAGGTGGCGATGGTCGGGCACACGCGGCGCTTCAACCCGAGCCACCAGTGGGTGCACAAGAGGGTCGTCGCGCGCGAGATTTCCATCCAGCAGATGGATGTCCAGACCTACTTCTTCCGCCGCAGGAACATCAATGCGCTCGGCCAGCCGCGCTCGTGGACCGACCACCTGCTGTGGCACCACTCGGCGCATACGGTGGACCTCTTCGCCTATCAGACCGGAGGCCGGATCGTCGCCGCCAACGCGGTGCAGGGGCCGATCCATCCCGAGCTCGGCATCGCGATGGACATGTCGATCCAGCTGAAGAGCAGCACGGGCGCGATCTGCACGCTGTCGCTGTCGTTCAACAACGACGGCCCGCTCGGCACGTTCTTCCGCTACATCTGCGACAACGGCACCTACGTCGCCCGGTACGACGACCTGGTGGACGGCAAGGACACGAAGATCGACGTGTCGAAGGTCGACGTGTCGATGAACGGCATCGAGCTGCAGGACCGGGAGTTCTTCGCCGCGATCCGCGAGGGCCGCGAGCCCAACGCGAGCGTCGCGCAGGTGCTGCCGTGCTACCAGATCCTGGACAAGCTCGAGCGGCAACTCGCCGCGTCGGCGTGACGCGAGCGATACGCGATCAGGACGGCACGAGCGCGACCGGACGGCGGAAGGAATCGGAGAAAGGGACCAGGATGGGCGGCAGGCAGCGTGACTACGGAATTCCGGGCACGACGGTGTTCGACGGCTACCTCGCCCGGAAAGGGTACGCGCTCAACCGCATGTGCTACTCGTTCAACTCGGCGGACAACCGCGCGGAGTTCAAGCGGGACGAGGCGGCCTATTGCGCGAAGTACGGACTCAATGCCGAGCAGCGGGCCGCCATCGCGCGCCGCAACGTGCTCGAGCTCATCGCCGCCGGCGGCAACATCTACTATCTCGCCAAGTTCGCCGGCATCCTCGGCCTCGACGTGCAGGACATCGGAGCCCAGCAGACGGGAATGACGAAGGACGCGTTCAAGGCCATGCTGGCCGCGGCGGGCAAGTGAGAGGGAGATAGCATGGCAACCGTCGTCGGCGCCATCACGAGCTCGCACGTCCCGGCCATCGGCCGCGCGATCGCGAAGAACCTCCAGCAGGAGCCTTACTGGAAGCCGTTCTTCGACGGCTACCTGCCCGCGCACGCGTGGCTCGCGAAGGCGAAGCCCGACGTCGCGGTGATCTTCTACAACGACCACGGCCTCAACTTCTTCCTCGACAAGCTGCCGACGTTCGCCGTCGGCGCCGCAGCGGAATACCGCAACGCCGACGAGGGTTGGGGCATCCCGACGATGCGACCGTTCGCGGGCGATGCCGACCTGTCGTGGCACCTGATCGAGTCGCTGGTGGCGGACGAGTTCGACATCACGATGTGCCAGGAAATGCTGGTCGACCACGCCGCGACGCTGCCGATGGCGCTCCTCTTTCCCGGCGGCGGGGGCGAGGCAACCGAATGGCCGGTGCGGATCGTGCCGATCGCGATGAACCACGTTCAGCACCCGTTGCCCACGCCGCGCCGGTGCCTGCGGCTCGGACAGGCGGTGGGGCGCGCGCTCGACGCATGGGACGCGGATGCCCGCGTGCTCGTCATCGGCACGGGCGGCCTCTCGCACCAGCTGGACGGCCAGCGCGCGGGCTTCATCAACAAGGCGTTCGATCTCATGTGCATGGACGCGATCGTCGACGATCCCGAGCGGCTCGCGCGTTATTCGACGCTCGACATCATCCGCGAGGCCGGCGCGCAGGGCACCGAGTTGATGGCGTGGATCGCCGCCCGCGGCGCGCTCACCGGCCGCGTGACGAAGGTCCATTCCAATTACCACCTCCCGATCTCCAACACCGCCACCGGCGTGATGGTGCTGGAGAACGGGCCGCAGGCCGCCCCCTTGGTGCGCGCCGCCTGAAGCCGATTCGCGCCGACTCCCACCCGCCACCGGCACACCCACGAGCGACGACCAGGATGATCATCGACTGTCACGGACACTACACCACCGCCCCGCCGGCGCTCGAAGCCTGGCGCAAGCTCCAGATCGCCGCGATCGGCGACCCCGCCAGGGCGCCGTCCCGCGCCTCGCTCGCGATCAGCGACGACGAGATCCGGGCGAGCCTCGAAGGCGCGCAGCTCAGGATGCAGCGCGAGCGCGGCACCGACGTCACGATCTTCTCGCCCCGCGCGAGCGCAATGGCGCACCACATCGGCGACGCGGCGACGAGCCTCGAATGGTCGCGCGTGTGCAACGACTTGATCCGCCGCGTCTGCAAGCTCTACCCCGACAATTTCGTCGGCGTCTGCCAGCTGCCCCAGTCGCCGGGCGTGCCGCCCGAGAACTGCATTCCCGAGCTCGAGCGCTGCGTCGACGAGCTGGGGTTCATCGGCTGCAACCTGAACCCGGACCCGTCCGGCGGACACTGGAAGGAGCCGCCGCTGACCGACCGCTGGTGGTATCCCGTCTACGAGAAGATGGTCGAGCTCGACGTGCCCGCGATGGTTCATGTCAGCTCGTCGTGCAACCCGTGCTTCCACGCCACCGGCGCGCACTACATCAATGCCGACACGACGGCGTTCATGCAGTTCCTCACGTCCGATCTCTTCAAGGATTTCCCGACGCTCAAGTTCATCATTCCGCACGGCGGCGGCGCCGCGCCGTATCACTGGGGGCGCTACAGGGGCATCGCACAGGACATGAAGCGGCCGCCGCTCTCCGAGCTCCTGCTGAAGAACGTCTTCTTCGACACGTGCGTCTACCACCGCCCGGGCATCGAGCTCCTGCTGAAGGTCGTCCCCGCCGACAATATCCTGTTCGCTTCGGAAATGGTCGGGGCGGTGAAAGGGATCGATCCCGACACCGGCCACCACTACGACGACACGCGACGCTATGTCGAGCCGATCGAGTGGCTGAGCGCTGCGGATCGCCACAAGATCTTCGAGGGCAACGCGCGCCGCGTGTTCCCGCGCTTCGGCTCCCGCACGGCGCGGGCGGTGAACGCCGCCGCGCGCGGCGGCTGAAGCGTCTCTCGCGGCTCGTCTCGGCCATGCGCCAAGCACCTCATCCCCTCCCGCCGGCACCGCCGCCGCGCGGGGGCGCGCTCGTGCTGCTGCCGGGACTCGTCTGCGATCGCGCGGTCTGGGAGCCCATGCTCGACCGCCTGGGCGCGGTCGCCGACTGTCGCGTCCATGAAACCGGCCCGGACTCGAGCCTCGGCGCGATGGCCGAGCGAGTGCTCGCGGCGGCACCCGCGACTTTCGGCCTCGCCGGGCATTCGATGGGCGGACGCGTGGCGCTCGAAATCGTGCGTCGGGCCCCGCAGCGCGTCGAGCGCATCGCACTCCTCGACACCGGCTATCGCGCACGACCCGCGGGCCGTCCGGGCGAGGACGAGCGCGCGGGGCGGCTCGCGCTTCTCGCTATCGCACGTGAGCACGGCATGCGTGCAATGGGTCGGGCGTGGGTGCAGCGGATGGTGCATCCGGCGCGGCTCGCGGACCTCGGACTGATGGAGGCGATCCTGGACATGATCGAGCGCCAGACGCCGGACCGGTTCGCGCTGCAGATCGAGGCGCTGCTCGCGCGGCCGGATGCCGGTGCCGTGTTGCGTGGAATCCGCTGCCCGACCCTCGTGCTCTGCGGCCGGCAGGACGCCTGGGCCGCGCTCCCGCAGCACGAGGAGATGGCGGCGATGGTTCCGGGTGCGCGGCTCGCGGTCGTCGACGATTGCGGTCACATGGCGACGATGGAGCGACCCGGGCGAGTTGCCGATGAGCTCGCCGACTGGCTGCGTGTTCCGGCGGCCGATGCCGAAGAGGAGCGTCGATGGGCGAGCTGACCGTCCGCGTCGCGGCGGTCCGCGACGAGGCCCTGGACGTGCGTTCGTTCGCGCTCGTGCCGGCGGACGCCCGGCCGCTGCCCGCTTTTTCCGCGGGGTCCCACATCGACGTGCACGTGGCGCCGGGTCTCGTGCGCCAATACTCGCTGTGCAACGACCCGGCCGATACCGGCCGCTATCAGATTGCAGTCAAGCGCGAGGCGGACTCCCGGGGCGGGTCGCAGGGGATGCACGAGCGGGTGCGCGAGGGCGCCCTCCTCACGATCAGCCCGCCGCGCAACAATTTCGCGCTCTCGCCCGCGGCAAAGCACCACCTGCTGATCGCCGGCGGGATCGGCATCACGCCATTGCTCGCGATGGCACGGCAGCTCGCGCGCATGGGCGGCGAGTTCGCCCTCGTGTATTTCTCCCGCTCGATTGCGCATACCGCGTTCCACGAGCTCCTGTCGGCGCCGGAGTTTCGCAGTCGGGTCTCCTTCCACTACGCGCTCGAACCGGAGCAGGTCCGCGCCTACCTGCGCAAGGTGCTGTGGACACGGCCGCCGGAAGGGCATCTCTACCTCTGCGGGCCGCGCCCGTTCATGGACCTGGTGGAGGCGACCGCCGCGCCGACGTGGCCGCCTTCTGCCGTGCATCTCGAGTACTTCTCGGCGGATCCGGCATCGCTCGCGGGGCCGAGAGAGGGCTTCCTCGTCAAGCTCGCGCGCCACGGCGGCGAGTTCGAGATCGCCGAGGGCCGCACGATCATCGAAGTGCTCGCGGAGCACGGCGTGACCGTCGAGACGTCCTGCGAGCAGGGGGTGTGCGGCACGTGCCTCACAGGGGTGCTGGAAGGCGAGCCCGATCACCGCGACGTGTTCCTGACGGACGCGGAAAAGAGCGCGAACGACCGGATGACCGTCTGCGTCTCGCGGGCGAAGAGCGCACGGCTGGTACTGGATCTATAGGGAGTTGCCATGTGGCTACGTAACTGCTGGCAGGTGGCGGCCTTTGCGCACGAGGTGATCGGCGGGCAGCTGCTCCCGCGCCGCATCTGCGACGAATCGATCGTGCTGTTCCGGGCGTCCGACAGCCGCGCGATCGCCTTCGAGGACAAATGCCCGCACCGCCACGCGCCGCTGTCGAAGGGCGCGCTGATCGGCGACACGCTTCGCTGCGGCTACCACGGCCTCTGCTACGACACGACGGGCAAGTGCGTGCAGATCCCGGGCCAGGAGCACATCCCGTCGAAGGCGCGCGTGCGCACGTTCCCCATCGCGGAGCGCCACCGCCTGGTCTGGATCTGGATGGGCGACCCGGAGCGGGCCGATGCCACGCTCGTCCCCGACGTCCACTGGCTCGACGATCCCGCGTGGGTGGCGAGCGAAGGCTATCATCGCATCGAGGCGAACTACCGGCTGCTGAACGACAACCTCCTCGATCTGTCGCATGAGACCTACGTGCACACGCGCACCATCGGCCACGAGGCGGTTGCCGAGTCGCCGATCGCCATCAAGGTCGGCGAGCGGTCGGTCCGCATCGACAAGGAAATGCCCGGCTGCACCCCGCCGCCCTTCTATCAGTTCCTCGGCCGGCTCAAGGCCACCGATCGCATCGACCGCTGGCAGCGCACGGTGTACGAGCCGCCGGGGTTCATCGTGATCGACGTCGGCGTGCAGGCGCAGGCCGAAGTGCCGGGCTCCAATCGCGTCGAGGGCCGCGTGATCAACCTGATGACGCCGGAAACGGCGAGCTCCACGCATTATTTCTGGGCGTTCGCGCGCAACTTCCGTCTCGACGAGCCCGGCGTCACCGAATTCCTGCGCGCCAACGTCGGCCGCACGTTCGACGAGGACAAGGACATGCTCGAAGGACAGCAGCGCAACCTGGGCAGCGCGGCGGAGCCCGTGTTCCAGCTCACCGTCAAGGCCGATGCCGGCCCGACGCAGGGCCGGCGGCTCCTGGCCTCGCTCATCGAGGCCGAGACGCGCGGCGCCTGATGCGCCACCGAACCTGCATTCGCTCTACCGAACCGAAGTTCCGGAACGCTGTGCTCAACCCGAAGGAGGTCTCATGAAACACCCCGTGTCATCCGCCCGCCGCCGCATCCTGCAGGGCTTCGCCGCCGCCGCCATGGCGACGGTCTTCGCGAATCCGGCCTTCGCCGCCGATCCGCTCAAGATCGGGCTCATCCTGCCGCTCACCGGCCCGTTCGCCTCGACCGGCAAGCAGATCGAGGCCGCGTGCCGGCTCTACATCGCGAAGAACGGCGACACGGTCGCCGGGCGCAAGGTCGAGCTCATCGTCAAGGACGACACGGGACTGGCGCCCGAGACGACGAAGCGCATCGCGCAGGAGCTCGTGGTACAGGACAAGGTGAGCGTGCTCGCCGGGTTCGGTCTCACCCCGCTCGCGCTCGCCGCCGCTCCCGTCGCCACCGAGGCGAAGGTGCCGATGATCGTGATGGCCGCGGCCACCGGCATGATCCCGACGCGCTCGCCGTTCATCGTGCGCACCGGCTTCACGCTGCCGCAGGTCACGGCGCCGATCGCCGAATGGGCGTTGAAGAACAAGATCAAGCGCGTGGTCACGATGGTCACCGACTACGGTCCGGGCCTCGACGCCGAGAAGACGTTCGTGTCGGTGTTCAAGGCGGGCGGCGGCGAGATCGTCGAATCGATCAAGACGCCTCTGCGCAATCCCGACTACGCTCCGTTCCTGCAGCGCGCGAAGGACGCGAAGCCCGATGCGCTGTTCGTGTTCGTGCCATCCGGCGAGGGCCTCGCCGTGATGAAGCAGTTCGACGAGCGCGGCCTGAAGCAGGCCGGCATCCGCCTGATCGGCACCGGCGACGTCACCGACGACGACCTGCTCGAAAGCATGGGCGCGCCTGCGGTCGGCGTCATCACGTCGTTCCACTATTCGGCCGCGCACGATTCGCCGGAGAACAAGGCCTACGTCGACGCCTTCATGAAGGCCAACAACGGGATGCGTCCGAACTTCCACTCGCTCGGCGGTTACGACGGAATGCACCTCATCTACGAAGCGGTCAAGAAGGCGGGCGCCACTGCCACGGGCGAGCAGCTCGTCGAGGCGATGAAAGGCCAGAAGTGGGTGAGCCCGCGCGGACCGATGTCGATCGACCCGGCGACGCGCCAGACGATCCAGAACGTCTACCTGCGCGAAGTGAAGATGGTCAACGGCAAGCCGTGGAACATCGAGTTCGACAAGTTCGAGAACGTCAAGGATCCCGGCTAGGCTGATGAGCCCCCAAGCTCCCTTCGGTCGCCTCCCACCGGGACATCCGTGCGAGCGGGGCGAAGCCCAGGCCCGAAGGGCGCGTCCGCGAGCGCGGATGGCGGCCGACTGGCAATCTTCGCCCCTGTTCGTCGGCCGATGAGGCCGCGGGTGCAAGCTTGACACCATGATCGGCAACCTGATCGGGGTGCTGTTCGACGGCATCGCCTATGGCAGCCTGCTGTTCGTCATCAGCATCGGGCTGTCGGTGACGATGGGGTTGATGAACTTCGTCAACCTCGCGCATGGCGCGTTCGCGATGCTGGGCGGCTACGCCTGCGTCGTGCTGATGACGCGCGCCGGCGTGCCGTTCCTCGCGACGCTGCCGGTCGCCTTCCTGGTGCCGGCGGTCGCCGGCATCGTCCTCGAGCGCACGCTGTACCAGCGGCTCTACAAGGCGACCCATCTCGACCAGGTGATGTTCTCGATCGGGCTCGTGTTCATGTCCGTGGCGGCGGCGACGTGGTTCTTCGGGCCGTCGCAGCAGCCGGTGCGCCTCCCCGACTGGCTGCGCGGGCAGGTGCACGTGCTCGGGCTCGATCTCGGCGCGTACCGGATCTTCCTGATCGGCGTGGTGGTCGTCATCACGATCGTCCTCACCATGCTGCTCGTGAAGACGCGCTTCGGCGCGCAGGTGCGCGCGTCGGTCGACAACGCGGTCGCCGCGGCGGGGCTCGGCATCGACGTCAATCGCGTGTTCGGCGTGACGTTCGCGCTGGGATCGGGCCTCGCCGGCCTGGGCGGCGGCCTCGGCATCGACGTGCTGGGGCTCGATCCGACGTTCCCGCTCAAGTACATGGTGTACTTCCTGCTCGTCGTCGCGATCGGCGGTGCGGGCACGATCAAAGGCGGTCTCGTCGCGGCGATGATCCTCGGCATCTGCGACGTCGCCGGCAAGTACTACGTGCCGCAGATCGGCTCGTTCATCATCTACTTCCTGATGGTCGCGCTGATGATCGTCTTCCCCGCCGGAATCTATGGACGAAGGACATGAGCGCCGCAGGGCCGCCCCAAGGCGCTCATTGCTCCCCCTCGGGGGGCAGCGCAGCGGCCGAATTGGCCAATGAGGCCGCAAGCGTGGGGGCACACCATCTCCCCAACGACCGCTGGCGGGCGCCCGAAGTCGTGTTCTGGCTCGTGGCGCTCGCGGCGTTCTTCGCCTTTCCGACGCATCGGGTGCTGGGCAGCCAGATCCTGATCACCGGGCTCTTCGCGGTGACGCTCGACCTCATCCTGGGCTATGCCGGCATCGTCTCCCTCGGCCACGCGGCCTTCTTCGGCGTCGGTGCGTACGTCGCGGGCCTTCTCGCCGTGCACGGCTGGGGCGAGCCGTTGAGCGGCCTCGTCGTCGCCGGTGCGGCGGGCGCGCTCGTCGGTTTCGCGACGAGCTTCCTCGTCGTCCGCGGCACCGATCTGGCACGGCTGATGGTGACGCTCGGCATCGGGCTCATGCTGTTCGAGGCCGCCAACCAGGCCGCTTTCGTCACCGGCGGGGCCGACGGTCTGTCCGGCGTCGCGATGTGGAAGGTCCTCGGTCTCTTCTCCTTCGACCTCACCGGCAGCACGGCGTATCTCTACAGCCTGGCGGTCCTGTTCCTGCTGTTCGTGCTCGCCCGCCGGATCGTCAACTCGCCGTTCGGCCTGTCGCTGCGCGGCGTGCGCGAGAACGTGAAGCGCATGCCCGCGATCGGTGCCCCCGTGACGCGCCGCCTCATCGCCATCTACACGGTGAGCGCCGCGATGGCCGGCGTCGCGGGTGGGCTCCTCGCGCAGACGACGCAGTTCGTGGGGCTCGACGTGTTCGGCTTTCCCCGCTCGGCCGACCTCATGATCATGGTGGTGCTGGGTGGCGCAGGCAGGCTGTACGGGGCGCTCGTCGGCACGACGGTGTTCATGATCGCCCACCACTATCTGTCCGACTTGAATCCGATCTACTGGCAGTTCTGGCTCGGGCTCCTGCTCGTCGTCGTCGTGCTCTTCGCGCGCGGCGGCATCCTCGGTGCGATCGCCACCATCCGCGACCGCGCGAAGGGCGCGCGGACATGAGCGCCGCCGGGCCGCCCCAAGGCGCGAATCGCTCCCCCTCGGGGGGCAGCGCAGCGGCGACAGCCGCAAGCGTGGGGGCACACCCATGAGCGCCGCCTCTGCATACCGAGGGACTGTGCAAGCAGTTCGGCGAGTTCAAGGCGAACACCGACGTCGCCCTGACGCTGCCGGCCGGCGCGCGGCACGCGCTGATCGGCCCGAACGGCGCGGGCAAGACGACGCTCATCAACCTCCTCACCGGCGTGTTCGCCCCGACCGCCGGCCAGGTGTTCCTCGGGGGCGAACGCATCACGGACCTGCCGCAGCACGAACGCGTCAAGCGCGGCGTCACGCGGACGTTCCAGATCAACACGCTGTTCGCCGGCCTGACGGTGCTGGAATCGGTGGTGCTCGCGATCTGCGAGCGCAAGGGCCGCGCCGCGGTCTGGTACCGCACCGTCGCGAAGCTCGAGGAGGAGATCGCCGAGGCGCATGCGCTGCTGCGGATGCTGCGGCTCGACGCGGACGCCGACACGCTCACGCGCAACCTCCCGTACGGCCGGCAGCGGCTCACCGAGATCGCGCTGGCACTCGCGACGCGGCCGCGGATCCTGCTGCTCGACGAGCCGGCTGCCGGCATCCCGTCGGCCGAGAGCGCGGAGCTCTTCGGCGTGATCGCGGCGCTGCCGAAGGACGTGACGATCCTGTTCATCGAGCACGACATGGAGCTCGTGTTCCGCTTCGCCGAGCGCATCACCGTGCTCGTGGGCGGCAAGGTCCTGACCGAAGGCGCGCCCGCGGAGATCGCCGCCGATCCCCGCGTGCGCGAGGTCTACCTCGGCGAGGCGCAGCATGGCTGAGCTCCTCGCCGTCGACGACCTGACCGCGGGCTACGGCGACGCCGTCGTGCTCGAGGACGTCGGCCTGTCGCTCGAGGAGGGAGGCAGCCTCGCCCTGCTCGGACGCAACGGCATGGGCAAGACGACGCTGCTCGTGACGCTGATGGGATTGACGCGGCTGCGCCGCGGCACGCTGCGCTGGCGCGGCCGCGATCTCGCGGCGCTGCCGACGCACCGGCGCAGCCGGTCGGGCATCGGCTGGGTTCCGCAGGAGCGGTACATGTGGGCGTCGCTCACCGTCGAGGAGCACCTCACGGCGGTCGCACGGCCCGGCCCCTGGAACATCGCCCGGATCTACCAGATCTTCCCGCGCCTGGAGGAGCGGCGCGCGAATTTCGGCAACCAGCTCTCCGGCGGCGAGCAGCAGATGCTGGCCATCGGCCGCGCGCTGATGGTGAACCCGGCGCTCCTGCTGCTGGACGAGCCGATGGAGGGCCTCGCGCCGATCATCGTCCAGGAGCTGATGGGCGTCATCCGCGACCTCGTCACACGCAGCGGAATGGCGGTGATCGTCGTCGAGCAGCATGCGAAGCTCGCGCTGTCGCTGACCAGGCAGGCGATCGTGCTGGAGCGCGGGCGCGTCGTGCATCGCGCGCCGAGCGAGGCGCTCCTCGCCGACCCGGATACGCTGCACCGTCTGGTGGCGGTCGCGTGAGTGCCGCCGGACCGCCCCGTGGGCGCGCACCAATGACGGCATCGAAGCGTACCCAGGTCGCCATCATCGGCGCCGGGCCCTCAGGCCTGCTGCTGGGACAGCTGCTGCACCGCGCCGGCATCGACAACGTGATCGTCGAGCGCCACACCGGCGAGTACGTGCTGGGGCGCATCCGGGCGGGCGTCCTCGAACAGGGCATGGTCGCGCTGCTCGACGAAGCGGGTGTGGGCGCGCGCGTTCATGCCGAGGGACTCGTGCACCGCGGCATCGAGATCGGCTGGGCGGGCGGCCGCCACCGGATCGATTTCGACGGACTCACCGGCAAGAGCGTGGTCGTCTACGGCCAGACCGAGGTCACGCGCGACCTGATGGCCGCGCGCGCGGCGAGCAATGCCCTCTCGATCTACGCGGCGGAGGACGTGAGCATCCACGACTTCCATGGGAGCCATCCCGCCGTGCGCTACCGCAACGGCGGCAAGGAGCACGAGCTCGCGTGCGACTTCATCGCCGGCTGCGACGGTTTCCACGGCGTGTGCCGGAAGAGCGTGCCCTCCGGCGCACTGACGACCTTCGAGCGCGAATATCCGTTCGGCTGGCTGGGGCTCCTGTCCGACACGCCGCCGGTGTCGGACGAGCTCATCTATGTCTCGCACGAGCGCGGCTTCGCCCTCTGCAGCATGAGGAGCCACACGCGCAGCCGGTATTACCTGCAGTGCCCCCTTACCGAGCACGTCGACGCGTGGCCGGACGAGCGCTTCTGGACCGAGCTCAAAGCCCGCCTCGACCCGCGCGCGGCGGCCGACCTCGTCACCGGTCCCTCGCTGGAGAAGAGCATCGCGCCGCTGCGAAGCTTCGTCGCCGAGCCGATGCGCTTCGGCCGGCTCTTCCTCGCGGGCGACGCGGCGCACATCGTCCCCCCGACCGGCGCCAAGGGGCTCAATCTCGCGGCGAGCGACGTGCGTTACCTGTCCGATGCGCTCGTCGAGCACTACCGCGACGGCCGTGCGAGCGGGCTCGACGCGTACTCCGCGCGCGCGCTCAAGAGGATCTGGAAGGCCGAGCGATTCTCGTGGTGGATGACCACGCTGCTGCACCGCTTTCCCGACCATGGTGCGTTCGGCGAGAGAATCCAGCAGGCCGAGCTGGAGTACCTCTTCAGCTCGAAGGCGGCAATGACTTCCCTCGCCGAGAACTACGTGGGGCTGCCGTACTGAAACCCGGCCGCCTTCGCGCGAGTCAGCGCCACACCTGCCGCGCCACCCGCATCATGTTGCCGCCCATGACGAGCGATACCTCGGCGGGCGCCATGCCGGCGCGCTGCAGCGCCTCGCCGAGCACCCCCCAGGTTTCGATCGGCGTATAGGTCATCCGCTGGATGGCGCGATCGTAGCCCGCACTCTTCGGCCACCAGTAGGTCGCGTCGAAGTCTCCCGGCGGCGTCTCGTCGATCCCGTCCTGGTGGAAGCTGATGTCGAGCCCCACGCCGACGTGCTCGACACCGACGAGCTGCGCCACGTACGCCGCATGCCGCGCGACGTCGTCGGCCGTGGGCGTGCGCGTGCCGAGAAAGCCCGACACGCCCGACACGCACACCACCCCGCCGGTCGCGGCGCACGCGCGGATCTGCTCGTCGGTGACGTTTCGCCCGTGCTCGACCAGCGCCAGCGGATTGGAGTGGCTGAAGATCACCGGCTGCACCGACGCGTCCATGATCTCGAGGCTCGCGCGGCGGCCCGTGTGCGAGCAATCCATCAGCACGCCCGCCTCGTTGACCGCTGCCACCATGCGCCGACCGAGCGGCGTCAAGCCCTGCTCCTCGTCGTGGCAACCGCCCGCTACCGTGTTGTTGCGGTTGTACGCGAAATGCATCTGGCGCACGCCGAGATCGCGGTACAGCGCGACCATCGACGGCTGCTCGAGCAGAGGCATCGCGCCTTCGAGGTCGAAGCCGACGGCGACCTTGCCGGTGGCCGCCGCACGCTCGATGTCCTCGATGCGTCGCGCGAGAATGTAGCGCGCCGGACGCGCGCGGATCGTCGCGCGAAAGCCGCCGATGACGGACATGACCTGCGACAGCGGGTTCATGTCCATTCCGATGTTGATCGACACGTAATTGACGCCGGCGGCATGCAGCCGATCGATCGGCGCGAAATCGGCCGCCGGATGCAGCGGCAGGCAGGCGTGGGCTTCCCAGAGGATCATCGGCGGCGCTCGCTCGAGTCTCAGGCGGCGCGCGCCCGACGAAAGCCGGCCGAGGCCTCCATCAGGCGGCGCGTATAGGCGTGCCGGACCCGGCTCGCGGCAAGGTCGGCGGACGAGACCAGCTCGACCGTTTCGCCGCGCTGCATCACCATCAGGTTGTCGCACATGTGGGTCACCACCGCGAGGTCATGGCTCACCATGATATAGGTAAGGCCGTGGCGCCGGCGGAGCTCCTCGAGCAGGTTCAGCACTTCCGCCTGCACGGAAGCGTCGAGCGACGAGGTCGGCTCGTCCAGCAGCAGAATCTGCGGCTCGAGGATCAATGCCCGCGCGACCGCGATGCGCTGCCGCTGGCCGCCCGACAGCTGGTGAGGGTAACGGAAGCGAAAGCCGCGTCCCGAGGCCCACCTCGTCCAGCGCCCGCTCGATCCGGCTCTCGGCGTCCGTGATGCCGTGGATCGCGAGCGGCTCGGCGAGGATGCGATCGACGGTTTGGCGGGGGTGCAGCGATCCGTAGGGATCCTGGAACACCATCTGCACCCGGCGCCGAAACGACTTGGTGCCCGGCAGAGGCAAAGTGTCGGAACCGGGGGGCGTTCTGTTCCCCTCCGAGCCTGATCCTGCCGCGAGGCGGACGGTGCCGGAGCCTATGGGCACGAGCCCGCAGAGCGCGCGCAGCACCGTCGACTTGCCGGACCCCGACTCGCCGACGATGCCGAAGCTCTCGCCCGCGCCGACCGACAACGACGTATCCGCAACGGCGACGAAGCGCCCGAAGGTCACGCGCAGACGGCGCGCCTCGATGCCCACTCCCTGGTCGGTCATTCCATCCACTCCGGCTGGCGATCGAGCGTCGGCAGCGGGTGGCGGTCCTCGCCCAACCGCGGCAGGCATTCCACGAGCCCGCGCGTGTAGGGATGCCTGGCGGCGCCGAGGTTGCCGGCGTCCACTTCTTCCACTACCCGTCCCGCGTACATCACGAGAATCCGGTCGCAGAAAGTCGACACGAGCCGCAGGTCGTGCGACACGAAGATGAGGCCCATGCCGCGCCGGGCAACGAGCTCGTCGAGGATGCCCAGCACCTGCAGCTGAACCGTCACGTCGAGCGCCGAGGTGGGCTCGTCGGCGATCAGCAGATCGGGATCGGCGATCAGCATCATCGCGATCATCGCCCGCTGCCCCATGCCACCCGACACTTCGTGCGGATAGAGCTTGTACATGCGCGCCGGGTCGTCGATCTGCACCGCCTCGAGCGCCGCCAGCGCACGCCGACGCGCCTCGGGCGCCGCCACCGGCGAATGCGCGCGCAGCGTCTCGACGATCTGCTCGCCGATCCGCATGACCGGATTCAGCGAGAACTTCGGATCCTGCAACACCATCGCGATGCGACCGCCGCGGAGATCGCGGCGCTGCCGCGGCGGGCAGCGCATGAGGTCGATGCCGTTGAACGCGAGCGTCCGTGCCGAGACCTGGCCCTCCGGCGCCGTCAGTCCCATGATGGCGCGTCCGGTCTGCGTCTTTCCGGAACCCGATTCGCCGACGATGCCGAGGCGCTCGCGGCCGAGCGTGAACGACACGCCGCGTACAGCTTCAGTGCGCCCGCCGTCGCGATTGGGAAACGACACGCGGAGGTCGTCGACGATCAGCAACGGTTCGGTACTCATTTCACGGTCTTCGGATCGAGTGCGTCGCGCAGGCCGTCGCCCAGCAGGTTGAACGCCAGGCTCACGACGAAAATGGCCGCGCCCGGCGCTGCCGCCACCCACCAGTGGTCGAGCACGTAGAGACGTCCGTTCGCGATCATCGCGCCCCACTCCGGCATCGGCGGCTGCGCGCCGAGCCCGAGGAAGCCGAGACCGGCCGCCGTGAGGATGATGCCGGCCATGTCGAGCGTCACGCGCACGATCACCGACGAGACGCAGAGCGGCATGATGTGGCGCCACACGATGCGCCATGGCGAGGCGCCCATCAGCTGCACGGCAGCGATGTAATCCGCGCGGCGCAGCGTGAGCGTCTCGGCGCGCGCGATCCGCGCGTAGGGCGGCCACGACGTGAGCGCGATGGCGAGCACCGCGTTGCCGATGCCGGGGCCGAGCGCGGCGACGAACGCGAGGGCGAGAATGAGGCGGGGGAAGGCGAGGAAGATGTCGGTGATCCGCATCAGCGCGGCGTCGACGAGCCCGCCGGCATAGCCCGCGACCGTTCCCACGGCGAGGCCGATCGGCGCCGCCAGCACGGCGACGAGCACCACGACGAACAGCGTGATCCGCGAGCCGTAGACGAGGCGCGACAGGATGTCGCGCCCCTGGTCGTCGGTGCCGAGCCAGTGCGCCGCCGACGGAGGCAGGAGCCGCGTCGTCCGAAGGTCGCCGATATAGGGCGAGTATGGAGCGAGCAGATCGGCGAACGCCGCCGTCAACACCAGCAGCAGCACGATCGCGAGGCCCACCATCGCGAGGCGGTTGCGCGCGAACGTGCGCCACGCGCCGTACGCCCGTCCGAATGCCGCCTGCCGCCGCGAGCGCGGCCGGTCGGAGAGCAGCCATTCGCGCAGGGTCTCGCCGGAGGGAGCGCCATTCGCCGCGGCCTCCCTGTTTTCGGGTGCCATCTATCCCCACCCCACGTCGGCCGCCATCCATGCTCGCGGACGCGCTCTTCGAGCCTGGGCTTCGCCCCGCTCGCATGGACGTCCTTGGGGCGGCCCTGCGGCGCTCACCTGCGCACCATCGCGCGCGTCCTCGGATCGAGCATCGCGTACAGCAGATCCGAGAGCAGGTTGAGGCCGACGAAGATGGAGCCGACGACGATCGTCGCCCCCAGCACGGCGTTCATGTCGGCGTTCTGCAGCGAATTCGTGAGGTAGAGCCCGAGTCCCGGCCACGCGAAGACCGTCTCGGTCAGCACCGAGCCCTCCAGCAGACCGGCATACGACAGCGCGATGACGGTGACGAGCGGCACCATCGCGTTGCGCAGCGCGTGCCGCCAGATGATCCGCGTCTCGGAGAGTCCCTTGGCGCGCGCCGCGACCACGTATTCCTGCGCGAGCTCGTTCAGCATGAACGAACGGGTCATGCGGCTGATGTACGCCAGCGAAAACAGGCCGAGCAGCGACGCCGGCAGGATCAGATGCGACAGGACGTTGCCGAACGCCTGCCACTCGCCCGCCCGCGCGGAATCGAGGAGCAGCAAGCCCGTCACCGGGGTGAGCGTGTACTCGTAGACGATGTCGATGCGGCCGGGCCCGCTGACCCAGCCGAGCCGCGCGTAGAACACCACCAATGCCATGAGGCCAAGCCAGAAGATCGGCACCGAATAGCCGATGAGGCCCATGACGCGCACGACCTGGTCGACCACGCCGCCGCGCCGCACCGCCGCCCACACGCCGAGCGGAACGCCGAATCCCGCCCCGATCAGGATGCCCAGCGTCGCAAGCTCGAACGTCGCCGGAAACGTGCGCCTGATGTCCTGCATCACCGGGTTCGACGTCAGCACCGACGTGCCGAAGTCGCCGTGCACGACCTTGCTCACGTAGATGTAGAACTGCTCCCACAGCGGCTTGTTGAGGCCGAGCTCCTCGCGCACCCGGGCGATCACGTGCTCCGGCGCGCGGTCGCCGACGATGGCGAGGACGGGATCGATCGGGATGACGCGCCCGATGAAGAACGTGACGGCCAGCAGGCCGAGGTACGTGAGCAGGATGACGACGAGGAAGCGCCCGACCGCATTGGATGCGCGCAGCAGGCGCGCATCGCCGGGATCCACGGCGTTCAAGCCAGCGCTGCGGCAGTTACTTCTTCGACACCCGGAACATGTACGTCGTGTCCGACGTGGGGCCGAGCTTCAGGCCGTCGACGTCGCTTCTGAGCGCTGCCACTTCGGTCTGCTGGTAGAGCATCACGAACGGGCTGTTCTTGCGGAAGTCGGCCTGCATCTCCTCGTACATCGCCTTGCGCTTGGCGGGGTCGCGCTCCAGGACGGCGGCATCCGCCTTCTTCGTGAGTTCCGGAATCGCCCACGCGTTGCGCCACGCGAGCGGCTTCGATTTGGCGTCGTCCGAATTGTCGGGATTGCGCGCGAACGTGTCGGCATTCGTGTGCGGATCCCAGTAGTCGGCGCCCCACTGTCCGATGTAGATGTCGTGCGTGCGGGCGCGGTACTTGGTCAGCGTCTGCTTGCCATCGCCCGGCAGGATCTCGACGTCGATGCCGGCGCGCTTCGCGGTCTGCTGGAACGCCTCGGTGATGCCCTGCACCGGCTGCACGGTGCGCATGTCGATGGTGACCTTGAAGCCGTTTGGATAGCCGGCCTTGGCGAGCAGCGCCTTGGCCTTGTCGACGTCGAGCTTGTACGGATTCTCGGTGGAGGCCCCCAGCAGGCCGACCGGGAGGAAATTCTGGTGGATCACGCCGATGTTCTTGATCAGCGTGTCGCCGATCGCCGAATAGTCGACCAGCCACTTCATCGCTTCGCGGACCTCGGCCTTGGCGAGGATCGGGTTCTTCTGGTTGAGACTGAAATAGTAGACGGTGCCTTTCGGCGTCGACGTCGTCTTGATGTCCTTGTTGGAGGCGAGCGCGGCCAGATCCTGCGGCGTCAGGTTGCGCGCGACGTCGGCGTCGGCCTTCTCGAGCAGCAGGCGCTGCGTGGCCGCCTCCTTCACGTGCCGGTAGATGACCCGCGGCAGCTTCGATTTCTCGCCGTAGTAATTGTCGTTGCGCTCGAGCGCCACGATCTCGTTGGCGCGCCATTCGCGGAGCTTCAATGGACCGGAACCCGCGTAGTTGGTCTTGAGCCAGCCGTAGCCCAGGTCGCCGTTCGCCTCCTTCGAGAGCACGAGCTTCTTGTCGACGATGGCGGCGACGTTCGCGGTCAGGCAGTTGAGGACGAACGACGGCGCGAACGATTTCTCGGTCTCGATGGTCAATGTCAACGGGCCCGTTTGCTTGATCCTCTCCTTCACGTTGTCCTTGGTGAACCCGAACTGGGTCAGGATGAAGGCCGGCGTCTTGTCGAGCAGCACCGCCCGCTGCAGCGAGAACACGACGTCCTCGGCGGTGAGCGCGTTGCCCGACGCGAACTTAAGGCCGGGCTTCAACTCAAAGGCGTAGGTCTTGCCGTCGGGCGCCACCGTCCAGGACTTGGCGACGTCGCCGTAGAGCTTGGACGGGTCGTTCACGTCGAACCGGACGAGCCGGTCGTACGTGTTGCCCATGATCTCGCCGGCGGAGATCTCGAAGGCCTCGGCGGGATCCATCGTGATGATGTCGTCGAACGCGAAGGCCACGACCAGCGTGTCCCGGGGCGTGGCGGCATGTGCCGGGGCCGCGCCCAGCGCGGCGGCGAGCGAGAGGGCGGCGATTTCGAGCGAGCGGCGAAGAACCGGCAGCGGGAAAGGCTTCATCGGAAATCCAGTCGGAGAAGGTCGGCGAGAAGTGCCGCGGGGCAGTGTATACCTGTCCCGAATGGGGCATCAACCTGCGGCCGCGGCGGAGAGCGCGCCGCCGCGCTCCTCTTTGCACCTTCCGGGAGGCCGTGTTACGTTTCGCACGGCCAGCTCTCCGATCCCGCGCTCAAGGCGATGTACGCGTATCTCAAGACCGTCTCGCCGATCAAGAACAAGGTTCCGGATTACGCGCCTGTGAAGAAATGACGATGAAGCTCCTCACCGCCCCGCCCTCGCCGTTCGGCCGCAAGGTCAAGGTCGTCGCGATCGAGAAGGGCCTGATCGATCGGATCGAGATCGTCATGGTCTCGACGGTGCCGTCGACGCCGAACGAGCAGCTGGCGCGCGAGAATCCGCTGATCAAGATTCCGACGCTGTTGCCGGAGGGCGGCCGCCCGATTCCCGATTCGTTCGTGATCTGCGACTACCTCGACTCCCTCCACGACGGAGAACGGGTGATTCCCGCGTCCGGCCCCCGGCGCTGGGAAGTGCTGACGGTGCACACGCTGGGACACGGCATTTGCGAAGCGGGGGTGCTCTGCCGGTACGAGAACGTGCTTCGGCCCGAGACGCATCGCTGGCCCGATTGGGTCGCCGGCCAGATGCGGAAGATCGACGGCAGCCTCGACTGGCTCGAGTCCAACGTCGCGGCGCTCGGCAATCCCGGAACGGCGAATGTCGACCTCGGCCAGGTCGCCGTCGGCTGCGGCCTCGGCTACCTCGACTTCCGATTCCCGGAGAAAGACTGGCGCGGGGCGCACCCGCGTCTGGCCGGCTGGTTCGGCGAGTTCGGAGCGCGCGCGTCGATGCAGCGGACGGTGCCGACCGCCTGACCCGCATGCGCACCACCTCGCTAGCGAAGGCAATGCCGCGTATGGTCATCGGCGCACTCCTCTTCGTCGCCCTGCTCGTCGCCATTCCGGTGATCTCGCTCGCCTTGGGGCGCGTGGGCAGTGTCACCGACTGGCGTACCGCCACCCATCGCTCGGTGGGCCTCGCGCCGGACCCGGCCGCTCATCCCGATGCCGTGGTCCAGGCCTATGCCAGTCAGACGTTCGGCTGGCGCGGCGCGTTCGCGGTGCACACGTGGCTCGCCGCGAAGCCGCCTGGCGCGGATCACTACACGCGTTACGAGGTCATCGGCTGGTACGCGCGTGCCGGTCGCTCGGCCGTGTCGGTCACCGACACGCGCACGCCGGACACCGAGTGGTTCGGCGCATCGCCCCGCCTGCTGCGTGATCTGCGCGGCGCCGACGCCGAGGCCGTCATCGGCAAGCTCGAAGGCGCGGTCGCATCGTATCCGTACCCGGACGTCTACCGCGCCTGGCCCGGCCCCAACAGCAACACGTTCCTCGCGCATCTCGGGCGCTCGCTGCCGGAGCTGCGCCTCGCGCTGCCGTCCACGGCGATCGGCAAGGACTATCTGCCCGTCGGCCAAATCCTCGTCCGCACGCCGAGCGGGACAGGTCACCAGGCGTCGATCCTCGGCATCCTCGGCGTCAGCGTCGGCGGCGACGAGGGCCTGGAGCTCAACGTGCTCGGCCTCGTCACGGGCATCGACTTCCTCCACCGCGCGCTCAAGCTGCCCGGCATCGGGCGGGTGCCGGACGACGACTGACCGATTGCCGCGGCCTAGACCAGCTTGACGAGCTGCTTCCCGAAATTCTCGCCCCGCAGCAGCGCGATCAATCCTTTGGGGGCGTTGTCGATGCCGTCGACGATCGATTCGCGGTACTTGAGCTTGCCCGCCGCGTAGTGGGCGGCGAGCCCCTGCACCGCTTCGCCGTAGCGGTCTTTCCAGTCGAAGACGATCATCCCCTGCATGCGGATGCGGTTGACGAGCACCGAGCGCAGTCGCGCGTAGCGGTATGGCTCGCTCGCGTTGTACTCGGACACGAGCCCGCAGACGACGATGCGCGAGTGACGGTTCATCAGCGCCAGCATCGTATCCAGCACGGTGCCGCCGACATTCTCGAAGTCGACGTCGACGCCACTCGGGCACGCAGCCTTGAGGTCGGCGGCAAGGGCCCCGCCCCTGTGGTCGACGCACGCATCGAAGCCGAGCTCGCGCACAACGTAGTCGCACTTCGCCTTGCCGCCGGCGATGCCCACCGCGCGGCAGCCGTGGATCTTCGCGAGCTGCCCGACGACGCCGCCGACCGCACCGGACGCGGCCGACACGACGACCGTCTCGCCCGCCTTCGGCGTTCCGATCTCGAAAAGGCCGAACCACGCGGTAATGCCCGGCATGCCGAGCACGCCGAGATAACAGGAAGCAGGTGCGCACCGCGTGTCGATCGGCTGCAGGTCGTCACCTTTGACCACGCCGTAGAGTTGCCACCCGCAGGGCGCCAGCACCTTGTCGCCTTCGCGAAAGCGCGGATGCTTCGACGCGACGACCTCTGCTGCGGTCTGACCCACCATCACTTCGCCGATCGCCACCGGTGGGACATAGGACTTGACGTCGTTCATCCGGCCGCGCATGTACGGATCGAGGGACAGCCACTCGTTCCTGACCAGCACTTCGCCCTCGCGCGGCTCGACCAGCGGCGTGTCGACGATGCGGAAGTTGTCCTCGGTCACCTCGCCATGCGGCCGACTCGCGAGCAGCACCTGCCGGTTCTTCATCACCCACCTCCTCCTGCGCAGATCGCGCGTTCCATCGCCACGCTGCTGTTGGCAGCGAACCGCTCCAGATGATGCTCCGCGTCGCCGAACTGCTGCGCGATCACCGTGAGGCGGCGAAACGCGTGGCTCACCTTCATCTCGTCGCTCATCCCCATGGCGCCGTGCATCTGCACCGTCTCCTGGCTCACGCGACGGCACGCGTCCGCGATGCGGACCTTGGCGGCGGAGACGAGGCGCCTGCGCGCGCCGACGTCCTGCTCCGTGTCCACCGCCGCGCACGCTAGCGCTGCCATCGACTTGGCCTGCTCGTGCTCGATCACGAGATCCACCATCCGGTGCTGCAGCGCCTGGAACGAGCCGATCGGCGCGCCGAACTGGCGGCGCGTCTTGAGGTAATCGAGCGTCAGGTCGTTCGCGCAGCCGATGACGCCGACGGCCTCCGCGCAAATCAAGGCCGTCGCGAAGTCGACGACCGCCTCGATCAGCGCGATGCCTTCGCCTTCGCTGCCGATGAGCGCGTCGGCGGCGACGCGAACGCCATCGAGCACGACGTCCGCGGCGCGCATGCCATCGAGGGTTCGATAGCCACGCCGCGCAATGCCGGGCGTCTTCGGATCGACGAGAAAGACGCCGATGCCCTCGGCATCGGCGATGTCGCCCCTGGTCCGCGCCGGCACGACGAGCAGGTCGGCGGCTTCGGCATGGACGACTACGCGCTTCTCGCCTTCGATCACGTAACCGCCATCTCCGCTTCGTGTCGCACGGGTGCGCACTCGCGCGGTGTCGTACCGCGCGTCCGATTCGAGCTGCGCGAACGCGAGCGTCAGGTCGCCCGCGACGACGGCCGGCAGGATCCTCTGTTTCTGGGCCGCCGTGCCGCCGCGCGCGACGAACTGTGCACCCAGGGCCACCGTCGGCAGGTAGGGCTCGACGATCAGGGCTGCGCCGATCGCCTCCATGACGACCATCGTGTCCACGGCACCGCCGCCGAAACCGCCGAACTCGGCCGGCAGCGGCAGGCTCGTGAGCCCGAGCTCGGCCATCGTGCGCCAGGCCGCGCGACTCCAGCCCTCGGCGGAGGCGACGATTCTTCGCCGCGCCGCGAAATCGTAGTCGCGCTCGACGAAGCGCGCGACCGACGCGGCGAGCTGGTGCTGCTCCTCGGAGCGATCGAAATTCATCGTTACAGTCCCAGCACGCGCTTCGCGATGATGTTGCGCTGGATCTCGTTCGACCCGGCGTAGATCGTCGTCTTGCGGAAGTTGAGGTAGCGCGGCCCGAGCGACGCGGCGAATCGCGCATCGGCATCGGCGTCCTCTCCGGCCTCGCCATCTGCGCGAGCGGCCCGGCCGCCTGCATCATCAATTCGGTCAGTCCCTGCTGGATTTCGGTGCCCTTGATCTTCAGCATCGAGACTTCCGCCCCCGGCGGCCGTCCTCCGCGCAACTGGTCGAGGAATCGCAGGTTCGTCACCGTGAGCGCGGTCAGCTCGATCTCGAGCCGCGAGAGCTTGTCGCGGAAACGCGGATCCTCGATGAGCGGCCGTCCGTCCTTCCGCTGCCGCGCCGCATAGGCCTTGAGGCTCTCGAGCTCGCGCTTCGACGTGCCGATGCGCGCGGTGTTCATCCGTTCGTGACCGAGCAGGAACTTGGCGACCGTCCAGCCGCGGCCTTCCTCGTGCACGAGCTGGTCCGCCGGAACGGCGACCTCGTCGAAGAAGACCTCGTTCACCTCGCGGCCGCCGTCCATCAGCGTGAGCGGCCGCACGGTGATGCCCGGCGTCCTGAGATCGATCAGCAGGAACGAGATGCCCTCCTGCTGCTTGCGCTCGCGATCCGGATCGGTGCGGACGAGGCAGAAGATCCAGTCCGCCATGTGCGCGAGCGTGGTCCATGTCTTCTGGCCGTTGACGATGTACCGATCGCCGCGGCGCACCGCGGTGGTGGCGAGCGAGGCGAGATCCGAGCCGGAGTTGGGCTCGGAATAGCCCTGGCACCAGAAGTCGTCGCCGTGGTAGATCCGCGGCAGGAAGCGCGTCTTCTGGGCCGGTGTGCCGAACTCGATCAGCACCGGCCCGCACATCGCGAGCCCGAACGGCACGAGCGGCGGCGCGCCGGCGTAGCCGCATTCCTCTTCGAAGATGTAGCGCCGCACGGCATTCCAGCCGGTGCCGCCCCACTCTTCCGGCCACGCGGGCGCGATCCAGCCCTTCGCGGCGAGGATCCGATGCCAGCGGACGAGGTCGTCCCTGCCGAGCGCTTCGTAGCGAATCACGCTGGCGCGAAGCTCGGCCGGAATATTCGCGGCCAGCCAGTCGCGCACCTCGTCGCGAAAGGCGAGCTCGTCGGCGGAATAGTCGAGATCCATGGCGCGTTCCGGGTTCCCCTCCTGATTGTCCGTGGTGGGAGCCTGGTGCCCACACTTCGGGGAAGCGTGCGATCGCTTCCGCCTTTTATCACGACTCGCGAAAGGACGCGATGCCGGCCGGCCGCGAGCGCCAGTCGCGTTGGTGGTACGCTTTCGGCCCTGTGCCAATTCGGTCGATCGTGTCGACCGGAACCGTCGAGGGAACGAATGCCGAGAATCGCGCTTGCCCTGTCGCTCGTCGTCTGGCTGGCATCCTGCGCCACGCCGACGATGCCCGCTCCCGCCGCGGTCGCAGACCTCGCCCCGACCGGGAAGGTCCGCGCGGCTATCAATTTCGGCAATCCGATCCTCGCAACCAAGGATGCCGCTACCGGCGAGGCGCGCGGCGTCTCGGTCGACCTCGCGCGGGAGCTGGCACGGCGCCTCGGGGTTCCGGTCGAGCTCGTCCTGTTCGCGAGTGCCGGTCAGGTGGTCGAGGCGTTCAAGACCGGCACGATCGACGTCGGTTTCGTCGCGATCGACCCGGAGCGCGCGGCGGACATCAGCTACACCGCCCCCTACGTCGTCATCGAAGGCGCGTATCTCGTGACCAACGATTCGCCGATCCGGAGCAACGCGGAGGTCGACCGCTCAGGCATTCGGGTGGCCGTCGGCGCACGCAGCGCCTACGACCTCTACCTCGCGCGTGAGCTCAAGCACGCGACGCTCGTCCGCGCGCCGACCTCGCCCGAAGTCGTCGATTTCTTCCTCGCGCGAAAGCTCGACGTCGCGGCCGGCGTGAAGCAACAGCTCCAGGCCGACGCGCAGCGCCTCCCTGGCCTGCACCTCCTCGAGGGCCGGTTCATGGTGATCAATCAGGCGATGGGAACGCCGCGCGGCCGCGCCGCGGGCGCGCAGTACCTGACCGATTTCGTCGCGGCGATGAAGGCGTCCGGATTTGTCGCGCAGGCGCTGGCGCGGCACGGCATCGAGGGAGCGGCGGTCGCGCCATGAGCGCGAAGGGCCGCCCCGAGCGCGAATACCGAAGCGCGAAGCGCGAAGGTAGTCCAGTCAGCCCGCCGGGCCGTCCCAAGGGCGAATACCGGAGTGCGCAGCACGAAGGTACTCCAGTGAGCGCCCGCCGCGCGTGGCGCGCGGTCCTGCTCGGGATCGCTTTCTGTGCCGGATGCGCCGCGCACGCGGCCTCGCCGTTGCCCGTCGGCGCGCGCAACGGCATGGTGGTCACGAACCAGCACCTCGCGACCAAGGTCGGCGTCGACATCCTGAAGCAGGGAGGCAACGCCGTCGACGCCGCCGTCGCGGTCGGCTACGCGCTCGGCGTGGTCTTCCCTTCGGCCGGCAACATCGGCGGCGGCGGCTTCATGACGGTCCGGTTCGCCGACGGCCGCAAGACGTTCATCGACTTCCGCGAGACCGCGCCACTCGCCGCAACGCCCGACATGTATCTCGACCGCGACGGCAACGTGATTCGCGGGCGAAGCACCAAGGGCTATCTCGCGGCCGGCGTGCCCGGTAACGTCGCGGGCTTCGAGCTGGCGCTCGCCAAGTACGGCACGATGAAGCGTGCGGCGGTCATGGCGCCGGCCATCCGGCTCGCGCGGCACGGTTTCGTGCTGCAGCAAGGCGACGCGGATCTCTTCGCGATCGCCACGCGCGATTTTCGCGAGGACGCGCCGGCCGCGGCAGTCTTCCTGCGGAACGGCCAGCCGCCCGCCGCAGGACAGCGTCTCGTCCAGGGCGACCTCGCCCGCACGCTCGAGCGAATCGCCAGGCAGGGGAACCCGGGGTTCTACGCAGGCCCCGTCGCGGATGCCATCGTGGCGGCGAGCACGCGCGGCGGCGGCATCATCACGAAGGCCGACCTTGCCCGGTATCGGGCGGAGGAGCGTGCGCCCGTAGAGTGCGACTACCGCGGCTACATGATCCTCTCGGCGCCTCCGCCGAGCTCGGGTGGCGTGATCGTGTGCGAAATCCTGGGCATTCTCGAAGGCTATCCGTTGCAGGAATGGGGCTTCCGCTCCGCACGCGCCGTGCACTATCAGATCGAGGCGATGCGCCATGCCTACGTCGATCGCAACAGCTACCTGGGCGATCCCGATTTCGTCCGCAATCCCCTCGAGCGCCTGCTGGACAGGAGCTATGCCGCGCAAATCCGCGCCGCCATCGATCCGGCCAGGGCTGGCGTGTCGCGCGACTTGAAGCCCGGCGTCGCCCCGCACGAGGGCACCAACACCACGCATTATTCGATCGTCGACAAGGACGGGAACGCCGTTGCGGTCACGTACACACTGAACGAATGGTTCGGCGCGAAGGTCATGCCGGCGACCACCGGCATCATCATGAACAACGAGATGGACGACTTCACGACGAAGCCCGGCGCGGCGAATATCTACGGACTGGTGCAGGGCGAAGCCAACGCGATCGCCCCGGGCAAGCGGCCGCTCTCCTCGATGTCACCGACGATCGTGTCGCGCGACGGCAAGCCCGTGCTGGTGATCGGCGCGCCCGGCGGCAGCCGCATCATCACCGTCGTCCTGCAGGTGATCCTCAACACGGTCGACTACGGGATGAGCCTCCAGGAGGCCATCGACGCGCCGCGCATCCACCAGCAGTGGCTCCCGGAGACCACGTTCGTGGAGCCGTTCGCGTTGAGCCCTGATACGCGCCGGATGCTGACCGAGATGGGCCACACGTTCGCCGAGAACTCGCCGTGGAGCCAGGCGACGGGAATCATCGTCGGCGCGCCTTGGCTGGGCGGCGTGTCGCGCGACGGCAACCGGTACTACGGCGCGGTCGACCCGCGCCGCAGTACCGGGCTGGCGTTGGGCTACTGACGGGCTCTACGGTCGCGTTCCCGGCGGGCCGCCTAACCCTATGTAAATTTTACCGACGGCTCCGGGCATGCGGCGCAACGCGCTTACCAACGCGCCCGATGTGTACGCGCCCCCTTGCGGTCGCGCGAGTCGACGCGACCGCCACCGCGCGGGGCGGGCGAACGAGGCGCGCGAAAGCGCGGCTCGAGCCCCGGGATTTCGAGCGCGGGGATCGCCGCGCCGGTATAGCGCTCGATCTGGCGCAGCGCGCCGCGCTCGGCGTGATTCGCGATCGAGACCGCGATGCCCGTGGCGCCGGCGCGTCCGGTGCGGCCGATCCGGTGCACGTAGTCCCCCGCCTGCCGCGGCAAGTCGAAGTTGATCACGTGGCTGATGCCGGCGACGTCGATGCCGCGTGCGGCGACGTCCGTGGCCACCAGCGTGCGCACGCGGCCCCGGCGCATGTCCGCAAGCGTGCGCGTGCGCTCGTGCTGATTCATGTCGCCGTGCAGCGCGGCGGCGGCGTGGCCCTCGCCCTGGAGGCGCTGCGCGAGCGACTCGGCGTCGCGCTTGGTCGCGATGAAGACGATGCTCTGCGTGATCGCGATGTCGGCGAGCAGGTGGTCGAGGATCCGGTGCTTGTGCGAGTGATCGTCCGCGAAGTGGACGCGCTGCTCGATCGCGAGCGGCGCCGCCGCTGTCGCCACCTCGACGCGCACGGCATCGCGCATGAGGCGCGCGGACAGGCGGGCGATCGCCCCGTCGAACGTCGCGGAGAAGAGGACGGTCTGGCGGGTCTTCGGCGCGAGCCGCGCGATGCGCTCGACGTCGTCGACGAAGCCCATGTCGAGCATCCGGTCCGCTTCGTCCAGAACCAGCACAGCAAGGGCGGAGAGGTCGATGCGGCCGCGGTCGAGGTGATCGATGAGACGACCTGGCGTGGCGACGATGATGTCCGCGCCGCGCGCCAGATCGCGGTTCTGCGGCGGGTACGGTGCCCCGCCGTAGATGCAGACCGTGTTGACCCGAAGCCCGCGGCCATAGAGAACGGCCTGGCTCGCGACCTGTTGCGCGAGCTCGCGCGTCGGCGCCAGCACCAGCACCGACGGTGACGCGACGCCATTGCGCCCGGCACGGGCGCGCACGCCGGAGGCGGCAAGGCGTTGCAGCGCCGGCAGCACGAAGGCGGCCGTCTTGCCCGTCCCGGTCTGCGCCGAGCCGATGACATCGCGGCCGGCCAGCAAGTGCGGAATCGCCTGCGCCTGGATCGGCGTCGGCTCGGTGTAACCGCATGCCGTGAGCGCCGCGATCAGCTCCGGCGCGAGATCGAGTTCTTCGAATTTCATTTCCATGTCCTTCCGTTCGCGGCGCGCGCCGCGAGGCGCGTGTCGCACGGGCAAGAATCGGGAACCCACGAAAGCGTGGCCCGTGCCCAGAAATCCGGAATGGCGGAAAGCGGCGCCACACGCCGGCCGAGGGCGGAAGCCGCCGTCGGACAGGACGCAAGAGGGGCGCGCGCAAAGAGCCGCAACCGGGTCGACAAACTGCAATGCCATCGTCGCTAACCGGATGCAGCCATCCAGACCCGAACCTCGAGTCTGAACCGAGAGATTAGAAGCCGATGATCCGGTGGCCTTGGGGTGTTACACGCTGCAGCGGGCCACCGTCGAGATTCGCAGATCGCCGCAACATTTTAATTATACCACGATTTGCTGCGACGCAGCGAAACTGGTTCGGACCGTCAGACGCATACGCGCTTCGGCGTCTGGCGAGGGCGCTACCTGCAGCGGCTCTTCGTCCTCGTCGTCGTCATCGTCGTCGTACCCTTCGTCGTCGTCGGGATCGATATTGCCGCCGCTGCCGCCGCCCCCCGGGCCGTCCTCGTCATCGTCGTCATCGTCGCCGGGTCCCGCCCCCATCATCGGGACAGCGCGGACGTCCTCGGGCACGATTGAAGCCGTATTGATCTCGTCGTCGTTCATCGCCACCTCCAATCGTATGCTGTCGCCCGTCCCGTATGCGCCACGTTACCGCAGAACCGGGCCAACGCCGAATCCTCGGTCCCCCTTGACCCCGATCAAGCGGCAGGACCTGCCGGGGCGCACACTCGGAACATCGGCAGACGATGCGGAGTGCGTCGCCGCGAATGCAATGAGCGACAACGCCGTCTTGCCCGTGCTGCCCGATTCGCCTGCAGGGTTTCGTACGGGCGCCCTCGCGCGCACGTTCGCGGCAATCGGCGCTAAAACGGACATTCCCTTCGCCGTCGTCCTCGCCAACGGGGTGACATTGCGCCACGGCAAGGCGGATCCGGCGTTCACGCTGAGGTTCATGACGCCTGGCGCCCAGCGCCGCGTCCTGATGTTCGGCTACGTCGGCCTGCTCGAATCCTATTTCGACGGCCACCTCGACGTCGACGGCGACCTGGCGCTCGCCTTTCGCGCCGGCATCGACAGCGGCCAGGACCGCGTCGGAAACACGCTGGTCGCGCTGCGCAACCGCCAGCACGAGTGGCGCCACTCCAACCGGTCGATTCAACAGGCGAAGGCGAACGCGCGGTTTCACTACGGGCTCGGCAAGGCATTCTACGAGCCCTGGCTCGACACGCCGGCGATGATGTACACGTGCGCCTACTGGAGCGAAGGCACGGCCACGCTCGAGGAAGCGCAGAGGAACAAGCTGGACCATGTCTGCCGCAAGGCGCGGCTGCAACCCGGCGAGACCTTCGTCGACGTCGGCTGCGGCTGGGGCGGTCTCATGTTCCACGCCTGGGACCATTACCGTGCCATCGGCACCGGGATCAACGCGACCACCGAGCAGGTCGACGAGCTGCGGGCGGAGATCGCCCGCCGCGGACTCGACGCCACGCTTCGCGTGGTCGAAGCGGACTTTCGCGACATGCCCGGCCAGTACGACAAGCTGCTGTCGATCGGAACGCTCGAGCATGCGGGACCGGACCAGCTCGACGACGTCGTGCGCGCGCACGCGGCGGCGATGAAGCCTCGTGCGCTCGGCGTCATCCACTTCATCGGGCACGTCGGAGCACGCGACACGGAATTCTTCATCCGCAACTACATCTTTCCCGGCGGCTGGATTCCCAGCCTGGCGGAGGCGCTGGCCGCGATGGAGAGGCACGGGCTCGACATCGTCGACGTCGAGAACCTGCGACGCCACTACGCGCTGACGCTCGACTGCTGGGGCGAGCGCTTCGACCGCAACTGGGAGAAGATCCATGCGCTCGACCCGGTTCGCTTCGACGAGCGGTTCCGCCGCATCTGGCGCACCTACCTGTGGTCGTGCGCCGAGGTGTTCCGCGGCAAGGACGTCCAGCTCAACCTGTTCCAGGTGACCGTCAGCAAGGGCAACGTCGGCAACCGGTACCCGATGAGCCGCGCGTTCCTCTACCGGCCCGGGGAGTGAGCGGGGGCGGCGTCGGACCGATGACCGCGCACGCCGAGAGAGTTGCGCGCCTTCGCGCGGACCTCGCCGCGAGCGGCGGCTTCGCGGCCGCCGGCTTGGCCAAGAGGACGTCGAATCTGTTCCGCGACCGCGCGCCACGGCGCCGGCCGCGAATCGACCTCTCGTCTTTCGCCGACGTCATCCGCATCGATCGGGCCGAAGGGGTCGTCGAAGCGGAAGGCATGATCCCGTACGCCGCGCTGGCGGACGCGACCCTCGCCCGCGACGTGATGCCTGCGGTGGTTCCGCAACTCAAGTCGATCACGCTCGGCGGCGCGGTCGCAGGTGTCGGGATCGAGGCATCGTCGTTCCGCCGCGGACTCGTGCACGACACGCTCACGGCGCTCGACGTGCTCACGCCGGACGGCCGGATCGTCCGCTGCACGCCGGACAACGACCACCGCGACCTCTTCTTCGGGTTCCCCAATTCCTACGGGACGCTCGGCTACGCGCTGGCGGTGACGGCGAAGACGGTCCCGGCGAAGCGCTACGTGCACGTCGCTCACGTGCGCCATTCCGACGCTGCGACCTGCTTCGCCGAGATCGCGCGGCATTGCGCGGAAGGCCGTCTCGACTTCCTGGACGGCACGGTGTTCGGGGCGGGCGAAATGTACCTGACCCTCGGCCGGTTCGTGGACGACGCGCCGTGGACGAGCGACTACACGTTCGAGCGCATCTACTACCGGTCGATCCGGGAGCGCGACACCGATTACCTCGCGACGCGCGACTTCCTCTGGCGATGGGACACCGACTGGTTCTGGTGCTCGAAGAACGCAGGCGCGCAGCATCCGCTCGTGCGGCGGCTGCTCGGCCGGAAACGTCTCAATTCGATCACGTACCAGCGGATCATGCGCTGGAACAGCCGATGGGGGATGACCCGCATGCTCGACCGCCTCTCCGGCCGGCACGCCGAGGCGGTGATCCAGGACGTCGACATCCCGATCGAGCGCGCCGCGGAGTTCCTGGCGTTCCTGCACCGCGAGGTCGGCATCCTGCCCGTGTGGCTGTGCCCGATCCGGGCCGCCGGCGCGTCGCAACGCTTCCCGCTGTATCCGCTGAAAGCGGGCACGGTCTACGTCAACTTCGGGTTCTGGGACGTCGTCAGGACGACGGAGGCGCGGCCTCCGGGCTTCCTCAACCGCAGGATCGAGCGCAAGGTGGCGGAGCTCTCCGGCATCAAGTCGCTCTATTCCGACGCGTTCTACACGGAGAACGAATTCTGGTCGATCTACGACGGCAACGCCTATCGGGCGCTGAAGGCACGCTACGATCCCGCCGGCTCGCTGCCCGATCTCTACGCCAAGTGCGTGCGCGGCGTCGCGACCGCGGGCTGACATACGCCGGCCAACCCGGCAGGACGTTGAGGGCGATCAAGAATCCCCCTTCGCCGGAGTGCTAGCGTGGAGTCGCCTCATTCGGAGGCGATGCTTGGTGAGACCTGCAATGACACGAACCACGACGACTCCCCCCTCGCTGCCGCCGCGCGGCAGCGACAAGCGCTACCGCGACCGGATTTACGACGACCCGCGGCACGATCCGTATCAGGCGAAGGGCAAGCCGGCGGAGCCTTCCGTCTGCCGCGGCTGCGGCACGGTGTTCCATCACGGCCGCTGGACGTGGGACGCCGCCCCCGAGGGCGCGGCCGCGGCGGAATGCCCGGCCTGCCATCGGATACGCGACAAGCAGCCCGCCGGCTTCGTCACGCTCGCGGGCGTTGGCGCGCCGGAAGAGCGAGACGCGCTGGTGCACCTCGTGCGCCACGTGGAAGAGCACGAGAAGGCCGAGCATCCGCTGCACCGGATCATCGCGATCGCGCAGGACGCGGACGAAGTGCGGGTGACGACGACCGACACGCACCTGCCGCAGCGGATCGGCGAGGCCGTCAGGCACGCGCGCAAGGGAAAGCTCGAGATCGGCTACGGCCACGACGAATACGTCGTCCGCGTGCGCTGGCACAGCTAGTCCGCTCGCTCCCCGCGTCCGGCGGCACGCAATTCGGCGACGACCTGCCTGTCGTCGACTTGGGCGAAGTCCCGGTAGAACTGGCCCACCGCGTAGAAGGCCTCCGGCGTGTCGAGGCAGACGACCTCGTCGGCGTAGGGCCGCACCCTGGCGACGGCTTCGCGCGAGGCCACCGGCACCGCGCAAATCAACCGGCTCGGGCCCCGCGAGCGCAGCGCGTGCAGCGCGGCGATCATCGTCGCGCCCGTCGCGAGCCCGTCATCGACGACGATTGCCACGCGGTCGGCCGGATCGAGCGGCGGCCGCACCGGCGTGTACTCGGCGCGCCGGCGGCGCATCGTCTGCATTTCGGCGGCGATCGCCGCGTCGAGGTATTCCTGCGTGGCGCCCGCCAGCTCCGCATCCTCGGAAACATGGCTCCAACCCGTCTCGTCGACGGCCCCGATCGCGAACTCCGGGTTGCCGGGCGCACCGAGCTTGCGCGTGAGCACGACGTCGAGCTCTCCGCCCAGCGCCTCCGCGACGATCCGGCCCATGGGCACGGCTCCACGCGGTATGGCGTATACGATCGGCCGCTTGCCGCGCCACGCGCCGAGGGCGCGGCCCAATTGCCGGCCCGCGTCGGCACGGTCGACGAAGATCATTCGGCCGTCGTCAAAGCGGCGGAATGCGCAGCACCTGCCCCGGATAGATCTTGTCGGGATGCTTCAGCATCGGCGTGTTGGCCTCGTAGATCTTCATGTACTTGTTCGGATCGCCGTACTGCGCCTTGGAGATCTTCGACAGATTGTCGCCCGACACGACGGTGTAGTACTTCGCCTCCGGCTCGCTCCGGTCGACGCTCATCATGTTGTTGACGGCGCTGACGCCGGCGACGTTGCCGCAGCAGAGGACGATCTTCTCCATCGTCGCCTGGTCCGGCGCGACGCCGTAGACGGTGACGGTCGCGCTCGCGCCGTCGAAGCTAACGACCATGCCGGTGGCCGACAGGTTCTGCGAGTGGATGTACGCGACGATCGCATCGGCCGCGGCGTCGTTGGCCGCCTTGATCTTCGCCTCGTCCGCCGGCGCGGCCGCCGCTTCCTGCTGCGCAGCCTTCGCCTTGCCGACTCCGAAGAGCTTCTCCCCTGCATCCTTGACGAAATCGAGTAGTCCCATGTAGCGCTCCTTGGCGGGTGGAAAGGGTCGATCGAGCAATCGACCGACGGCACGAGCCGCTGTGCCGGAATCGGACATATTACATAATTAATTCCCCACTCGCCGCCGGTGCGATAGCGCCTGGACGGGCCGCTAAAAGCCGAGCGCCACTTCCGTGCCCTGTGCGATGGCGCGCCGCGCGTCGAGCTCGGCCGCCACGTCGGCGCCCCCGATGGGCGTGACGTCGACGCCCCTCCGGCGCAGCGGTTCGAGCAGCTCGCGCCTCGGCTCCTGCCCGGCGCAGACGACGATCGTGTCGACCGCGAGGACCCTGGGCTCACCCGCCACGCGGATGGCGATGCCCGCGTCGTCGATCCCGACGTACTCGACGCCGGGAATCATCGTGACGCCGCGCTTCTTCAGGAGGGTGCGCCGGATCCACCCGGTGGTCTTCGCCAGGCCTTCCCCGACCTTCCCCGGCTTCCGTTGCAGGAGCCACAGGCGGCGCGGCGCGGCGCGCTCGTCGACCGCACCGATGCCGCCGCGCTCGCGGTATTGCGTGTCGATTCCCCATTCGGCGCAGTATTCCTCGGTCTCGTCGTGACCGGCATGGTGCGTGAGGAACTCGCCGACGTCGAATCCGATGCCGCCCGCGCCGATGATCGCGACGCGCTCGCCGGCTAACTTTCGCCCCATGACGATGTCCGTGTAGCCGGCGACCTTCGGATGATCGATGCCGGGAATGTCCGGCGTGCGCGGGACGATGCCGGTCGCGAGCACGACGTGATCGAAGCCCGCGAGATCCTGCGCCTCGACACGGCGGTCGAGGTGGAGTGCGACACCAGTGCGCTCGATGACCCGGCGATAGTAGCGGAGCGTTTCCGCGAACTCGTCCTTCCCGGGAATGCGGCGCGCGAGGTTGAACTGACCGCCGATCTCGGAGGCCGCGTCGAACAGCGTGACGGCGTGGCCCGCCTCCGCCGCCGTCGTCGCGCAGGCAAGTCCGGCCGGCCCGGCGCCGACGACGGCGATGCGCTTCCGGCGCGCCGCCGGCTTCATGACGATCAGCGTTTCGTTGCAGGCCCGCGGATTGACGAGGCAGGACGCGATCCGGCGCGTGAAGATCTGGTCGAGGCACGCCTGGTTGCACGCGATGCACGTGTTGATCTCGTCCGCGCGCCCCGCCGCCGCCTTGTTGACGAACTCGGCATCGGCGAGGAAGGGGCGCGCCATCGACACCATGTCGCCGTCGCCGCGCGCGAGCACCGCTTCGGCCACCGCCGGATCGTTGATCCGGTTGGTCGCGATCAGCGGAAGGGCCACCTCGCGCTTCAGGCGGCGCGTCACCCACGAGAACGCGGCGCGCGGCACCATCGTCGCGATCGTCGGCACGCGCGCCTCGTGCCAGCCGATGCCGGTGTTGATGATCGTCGCACCCGCCGCCTCGACCGCCTTGGCGAGCGCCACGACCTCCTCCCACGTGCTGCCGCCGTCGACGAGATCGAGCATCGACAGCCGGAAGATGATGATGAACTTCGCGCCGACCGCTTCGCGCGTCCGGCGCACGATCTCGACGGGAAACCGGATCCTGTTCTCGAGCGCGCCGCCCCATTCGTCGGTGCGG
Source organism: uncultured beta proteobacterium (assembly GCA_963724545.1). Lineage (GTDB taxonomy): Bacteria > Pseudomonadota > Gammaproteobacteria > Burkholderiales > Casimicrobiaceae > CAIWHR01. The sequence goes on along the minus strand of CAVRVC010000016.1, from coordinate 93,677 downwards.
TGGTTCGTGCGCGGCGCGACGAACTCGTTGATAAGGTAGCCTTCCGAGCCCATGATCTCGACGCCGTCGTAGCCGGCGCGCTGCGCGAGCCGGGCGCAGCGGGCATAGGCCGCGATGGTTCTCGCCACCCCCCAGCCTGTCAGCGCGCGCGGCTTGAACGGCGTGATCGGCGAGCGGATCGCGGACGGCGCGACCGACAGCGGGTGATACGCATAGCGCCCGGCGTGGAGGATCTGCAGCGCGATCCTGCCGCCGGCTGCATGCACCGCCTCGGTCACGATCCGGTGCTTGCCCACCTGCCACGGGAACGACAGCTGCGAGGCGCGCGGCTCGAGCAGGCCGGAGAAGTTGGGCGCGATGCCGCCGGTGACGATGAGCCCGACGCCGCCGCGGGCGCGCTCCGCGTAGAACGCCGCCATCCGCGCGTAGCCGTCGGGCGCCTCCTCGAGGCCCGTGTGCATCGACCCCATCAGCACGCGGTTCCTGAGCGTGGTGAAGCCGAGATCGAGCGGAGCGAGCAGATGGGGATAGGGAGTCGCCACGAATTCCTTTCACGACCGGCGCATCAAAGCGTGCGCGCGATGATTTCCTTCATGATCTCGTTCGACCCGCCGTAGATCCGCTGCACGCGCGCGTCGGCGTACATCTGGGCGATCGGATACTCGCGCATGTAGCCATAGCCCCCGAAAAGCTGCAGGCATTCGTCGATCACGTGGCATTGCATGTCGGTGATCCACCATTTCGCCATGGACGCGGTGGCCGTATCGAGCATGCCGGCCATGTACCGCTCGATGCACGAATCGATGAAGACGCGTCCGACGTGCGCGATCGTCTTCGCCTCGGCGAGCTTGAAGCGCGTATTCTGCATTTCGAGCAACGCCTTGCCGAAAGCCCTGCGCTCGCGCGCGTATTCCGTCGTGATCCGCACCGCGCGTTCGATGGTCGCGATGCCCAGTAGCGCCACCAGCGTGCGCTCGTAGGGCAACTGCTCCATCAGCTGCGCAAACCCCGCACCCTCGACCCCGCCCAGCAGGCAGTCGGCCGGCACGCGGCAGTCGTCGAAAAAAAGCTCCGACGTGTCCTGCCCGGGGAGACCGATCTTCTCCAGCGTGCGGCCGCGGCGGAATCCTTCGCTGCCGTCGGTCTCCAGCATCACGAGCGAGATGCCCTTGGCCCCGGCGCCGGAGTCCGTCTTGACGACCACGCAGATCAGGTTGGCGACCTGCCCGTTCGAAATGAACGTCTTCGATCCGTCGAGCACATAGTGATCGCCCTCCCGCCGCGCACGCGTCCGGATGCCTTGCAGGTCCGACCCTGCCGACGGTTCCGACATCGCGACGGCGCCGATCCGCTCTCCGCTCGCGAGGCCCGGGAGCCAGCGCCGCTTCTGTGCTTCGGTGCCGTAAGCAAGCACATAGTGCGCGCAGATGTTGTGCACGTGCTTGCCGAGGCTCATCACGCCGGCGTAGGCCAGCTCCTCGAACACGACGCAATCGTGCGCGAACGTGCCGCCGCTGCCGCCGTACGCCTCCGGCACATCGCAGAGGAGCAAGCCCATGGCGCCGACTTCGCGCCACGACGCGGCGTCCACGCGGTGCGCTTCCTGCCACGCCGCTTCCCGGGGAGCGAGCTGATCCGTCACGAAGCGGCGCACGGTGCCGCGAAACGACTCCAGCTCGTCGTCGACCCAGCTCGACCGATAGGCATTCATGCCCGGGGGGCGGCGACCAGCGCTTCGCCGGTCAGCTTGACCTGGCCCGCTTCGTTCGCCGTGGCGACGCTGACCCGGACGAGCCGCTCGCCGCCGCGCTCGAGCTTCTCCACGACGCGGCCCGTGCAGACGATACGCTCGCCAACGTGCGTCATCGCGCTGAACCGCACGCTGAATTCGCGCAGGTCCCGCTGCGGCACCCACTCCGTCAGCATGCGGCCGAGCCACGCCATCGACAGCATGCCGTGCGCGAACACGTCGGGCATCCCGGCGGCGCGCGCGAAGTCAAAGTCGATGTGCATCGGATTGTGATCGCCGGATGCGCCCGCGTAGAGCGCGAGCGTGGTCCGCGTGAGCGGTGGCAGCTCGAGCGGCGGCAGCTCGTCACCGACCTCCACCGCGTCGTAGGACAGGCTCATGGCGCCGGCTTGCCAGCGGAGCGCACGACGATGGTCGAGCGGACTTCGGCCACGCGCCGGCCCGCCTGGTTGGTGACGTCGGTCGTCTTGATGATGAACGTCAGGGTGCCCGACTTCTTCCGGAAAACGTCCTCAATACGCGACGCAAACGTGAGGCGGTCGCCGGCATGCACGGACTCGAAGAACCGGAACGCTTGCGCGCCATGCAGCACGTAGGCGACGTCGATGCCGAGCTCGCGAAGCCAGGCGAACGGATCGGGCACGTCCATGTAAAGGCACGCAGGAAACGTGGGCGGGGCCGGCAGCGACTTGTGCCCGGCCGCACGCGCGGCGGCTTCGTCGCAGTATTCCGGTCGCGTTTCGCCCGTCGCCTTGGCGAACAGGCGCAGGCGGCCCGCTTCGACGTCGGCCGAGTGCGGCGGAAACGTGCGCCCGACCAGCGTGTCGTCGAGCATCGCAATTCAACTCGACGTGTACAGCGTGACCACGCAGGCCCCGCCCAGTCCGAGATTATGCTGCAGGCCAATCCGCGCGCCTTCGACCTGGCGGCGATCCGCCGTCCCCCGCAGCTGCTGCGTCAGTTCGTAGCACTGCGCAAGGCCCGTCGCACCGAGCGGGTGCCCCTTGGACAGGAGGCCGCCCGACGGATTCGTCACGTACCGGCCGCCATACGTATTGTCCGCGTCGGCGACGAATTTCTCGGCGCCGCCCTCGGGGCAGAGTCCCAGCGCCTCGTAGCTGATGAGCTCGTTGTGCGCGAAGCAGTCGTGGAGCTCGACGACGTCGACATCCTCCGGGCCGATGCCCGTGGCGGCAAAGACCTGCTGCGCCGCCGCCTGCGTCATGCCGTAGCCGACGAGCTGCATCATGTCGTTCGACGTGAACGTCTCGGGGGTGTCGGTCGTCATCGCCTGACCCGCGATGGCGATCGTCGTGTCGAGGTGATAACGCTGCGCGAACGCGGCGGACACGAGCACGGCCGCCGCCGCGCCGCACGTCGGCGGACAGGCCATCAGCCGCGTCATCACGCCCGGCATCAGCACCGGCGAGGCGAGGACCTCGTCGACGCTCACTTCCCGCCGGAACATCGCCATCGGATTGTTCGTCGCGTGACGGCTGGCCTTGGCGCGGATCCGCGCGAACGTCTCGAGCGTCGTGCCGTATTTCTTCATGTGCGCGAGGCCGGCGCCGCCGAAATAGCGGATCGCGAGCGGCACGTCCGGCGCGCCGACCATCGCCTCGGTCGCGCGGTTGAATTCGTCGAACGGCGTGGGCCGGTCGTTGAAGTGCGTGCCGAGCGCGCCCGGCATCATCTGCTCGAAGCCCAGCGCCAGCGCACAGTCGACCATGCCGGACTCGACCGCCTGGCGCGCGAGGAACAGCGCCGTCGATCCGGTCGAGCAGTTGTTGTTGACGTTCGTGATCGGGATGCCGGTCATGCCGACGCGATAGAGCGCCTTCTGGCCGGACGTGGAGTCGCCGTACACGTATCCGACATAGGCCTGCTGCACCTGCGGATACGCGACGCCCGCGTCGGCGAGCGCATCGACGGCGGCGGCGGCGCCCATCACGTCGTAGGGCTCGCTCGCGCCCGGCTTCGCGAACGGCACGATCCCGACTCCTGCCACGAAAACCTTCTGACCCATCGGTGCTCCCTCTTGCACGCATTTTACCGGTTCCGGCGATGCTTTCACCGCAGGGACGCGCTAAACTAAAGCGCGGAGCCCTCGCGCTGGCTGCTGCCGACGCCGGGCGCCGCGAATCCTTCGTTTAGCTTAGTAGAGGCCGCCATGACCGCCACCCCCGCCCTGCGCCAAGCCGACGTGCCCACGCTCGCCCACTGGATCGGAGGCAAGCGCACGCCCGGCACCTCGGGCCGCTTCGGCGACGTCTACACGCCTGCCACGGGCGCGCTCGGCGCACGCGTGCCGTTTGCGAGCGCCGCCGAAGTCGGGCGCGCAGTCGAAGCCGCGCAGGCGGCGTTCCCCGGTTGGGCGGCCACCACTCCGCTCGCCCGCGCCCGCGTCATGTTCCGCTTCAAGGCGCTGCTCGAGCAGCGCGCCGACGAGCTCGTCGCGACGATCGCGCGCGAGCACGGCAAGGTCCTGTCGGATGCGGCGGGCGAGCTCGCGCGCGGCGTCGACATCGTCGAATACGCTTGCGGCGCACCGCAGCTCCTCAAGAGCGAATTCACCGAGAACGTGAGCGCCGGCATCGACGCCTACACCCTTCGTCAGCCGCTTGGGGTCGTGGCCGGCATCACTCCGTTCAATTTCCCCGCGATGGTGCCGCTGTGGATGTTTCCGATGGCGATCGTCTGCGGGAACACCTTCGTCCTCAAGCCCTCGGAGCGCGATCCGTCGGCGTCGCTGATCCTCGCGACGCTGCTGAAGGAAGCGGGCCTTCCCGACGGCGTGTTCAACGTGGTGAACGGCGACAAGGAGGCCGTCGACGCGCTGCTCGCGCATCCCGCCGTGCAGGCGGTGAGCTTCGTGGGCTCGACGCCGATCGCGAAATACATCTTCTCGACGGGAACGTCGCACGGCAAGCGCGTGCAGGCGCTGGGCGGCGCGAAGAATCACGCGGTGATCATGCCGGACGCCGATCCCGAGATGGCCGCGGACGCGCTCGTCGGCGCCGCGTACGGCTCGGCCGGCGAGCGCTGCATGGCCATATCGGTGGCCGTGTTCGTCGGCCACCAGATCGCCGACAACGTGCTCGGCCGCGTGCAGAAGAAGATCGGGGCGATGAAGGTCGGCGCGTCCGACGACAAGAGCGCCGAGATGGGGCCGCTCGTCACCGCGACGCATCGCGACAAGGTCACCGGCTACATCGACAGCGGCGCCGCCGAGGGCGCGGAGCTCGTCGTCGACGGCCGCTCGCTCAAGGTTCCGGGCCACGAGGACGGCTATTTCGTCGGTCCGACGCTCTTCGACCGCGTCGCACCGCACATGAAGATCTACAAGGACGAGATCTTCGGCCCGGTGCTGTCGTCGCTTCGGGTCGGCAGCTACGACGAAGCGCTGTCGCTCGTCAACGCGCACGAGTTCGGCAACGGCGCGGCGATCTTCACGCGCGACGGCGACACCGCGCGCGACTTCGTCCAGCGCGTGCAGATCGGCATGGTCGGCGTCAACGTGCCGATTCCGGTGCCCGTCGCGTTCCACAGCTTCGGCGGCTGGAAGTCGTCGCTCTTCGGCGACCATCACATCTACGGCCCCGAAAGCGTGCGTTTCTACACGCGGCAGAAGGCGGTCACGCAGCGTTGGCCGTCGGGCATTCGCGCCGGCGCGGAATTCATGATGCCGACGACGAAATAGCCGGGGCGAACCGGCGATGACGGACGACGTGCCGCCCCAGGTTGTCCGTGCCGATGTGCATGCGGCCGCCCGCCGGTCGCCCAGCATCACGCTGGCGGAGCACGAACGGCAGCCCGACATGAAGCGGATGCGGGCCTACCGCCTGGCGCGCGTCCAGGCGGAGCTCCGGAAGCACGACTACGCCGGCGGATTCTTCTGCGATCCCTTCAACGTCCGCTACGCGACGGGGACCCGCAACATGGCCGTGTGGACGTCGCACGTGCCCGCCCGCTACTGCTTCGTGCCGGCGGAGGGCAGGACGATCCTGTTCGAGTTCCGCAGCAGCCAGCATCTGGCCGATGGCATCGAGACCGTCGGCGAATGCCGCCCGTTCATCGGCTGGTATTACATGACGACCGGCGTGCGGCAGATCGAGAAGGCCGGGGCGTTCGCCAAGACGGTCGCGTCCGTGGTCCGCGATCACGGCGGCGGCAATCGCCGCGTCGCCTTCGACCGCCTGGATCCGCTGGGCCTCGACCTCGTCCGCGCCGAAGGCATCGAAGTCTTCGAAGGCGAGGAAGTCATGCAGCACGCGCGGTCGGTCAAGTCGGCCGACGAGATCGCGGGAATGACGCACGCGCTCGCTGTGTGCGACGGCGGCATCGCGCGGATGCGCGAAGCGCTGCAGCCGGGAATGACCGAGAACGCGCTGTGGGCGCTGCTGCACGAGACCAACATCCGGCACGGCGGCGAGTGCATCGAGACGCGGCTCTTCGCGTCGGGAGGTCGCACGAATCCGTGGTTCCAGGAATGCAGCGACCGAGTGATCCGCCCCGGCGACCTCGTGGCGTTCGACACGGACATGATCGGGCCGATGGGATTCTGCTGTGACATCTCGCGCACGTTCCACACGGGTCCGGGCAAGGCGAACGCCGACCAACGGTCGATGTATGCGCTCGCGGTCGAGCAGATCCGGCACAACCTCGGATTGCTGAAGGCGGGCGTGACCTTCCGCGAGATCACCGAAAGGTCGTTCGCGCTTCCTGAGCCCTACCATCCGAATCGCTACGCGAACGTGATGCACGGCGTCGGTCTCGCCGACGAGTGGCCGGTCATCGTCAATCGCAGCGACTGGGACACGCGCGGCTACGACGGCATCCTCGAGGAAGGCATGGTCCTCTCGGTCGAGAGCTACGTCGGCGCCACGGGCGGCGTCGACGGCATCAAGCTCGAGGAATGCGCGCTCGTCACGCGCGACGGCTACCAGCTGCTGTCGACCTTCCCGTACGAGGAACGGCTGCTGGGGTGAGAAGCAGTACATGACCGCGGACGGCCATACGACGCTCTTCGACTTCCGCAACTGCGAGCATCTGTCGCGCCATCTCGAGACCGTCGACGAGATTCGTCCCGCCAAGGCCTGGTATCACATGGCGGCCGGCTCGAACGCCGCCGCGGCGGCGAGCGCCTTTGCCCGCGAGATCGCGGCCCTCGTACGCGAGCATGGCGGCGGCGGCCGCATCGCGTACGACCGGATCGATCCCGCCGGCGCCGCGGCTCTTGCCGCGGAAGGGCTCGTGCCCATCGACGGACTCGCGCTCCTCGACTTCGCGCGCGCGATCAAGTCGGCGGACGAGATCAAGGCGATGTGCGAGGCGATCCGCGCTTGCGAGGAGGCCTTGCGCCACCACGAGTACATCGATGGCGCCTACGATGGCGTCCTCGCCGAAGGCATGGTGCTGTGCGTCGAGAGCTACGTCGGCGAGCCCGGCGGTCGCGACGGCGTCAAGCTCGAAGAGCAGGTGCTGATCACGGCGGGCGGCGCCGTCAAGCTCTCGGCGTTCCCGTTCGACGGCGCGCTCCTGTAGCGCGCCCCTAGTCGGACGCGCGCACGAGCGGCAGGATCCTCTCGACGTCGGCACCGCACTCGCGATCCGCTTCGAGCGGCGGCACGATCCCGCGGATCGCGGCGTGAAGCGACGACGACGACGCGCCGAGGCGCGCGGGCTTGCGCAGGTCCACCGCCTGCGCGGCGACCAGCATCTCGAGCGCCACGAGGCGCTCCAGCGCCGCGACCTGGTCCGCGAGCTTCGCGTAGACCAGCGGCGCCTGCGCGCTGTGGTCCTCGACGGTCTCGCTGACGGCGAACTGGTCGAGGCACGCCGGGTTGGCGTGACGGCGAATCTCGCCATAGAGCGCGACCGCCGTCTTCTGCATCGACACGAATCCGGCCGACGCGCCGCCGACGGGGCTCAGGAACCGCGGCAGTTGCGTGAGATCGGTCTGCATCAGCTTGACGATCCTGCCGACCGCCATCGCCGCCACCGTCGAGAGCGCCATCGCCAACGTGTCGCCCGCGAGCGCGAGCGCCATCAGATGAAAATTGCCCGTCGAGAGAATCTCGTCGTCCGCCGCGAGCACCAGCGGATTGTCCGCCGCGGCGTTCAACTCGAGCTCGCACGCCGCGACGGCACGCTCCAGCGCGTCGTCGGCCGCGCCGTGCACCTGCGACAGGCAGCGGAAGCTCAGCGCATCCTGGATCGAGCGCGCCGCGCCCGGCTCGTACAGCGACGATCCGGCGAGCAGCGCGCGGAACCGCTGCGCGGCGGCCACCTGGCCGAAGGCGGGGTGGGCGGCGGCGAGGCGCGGGTCGAAGATCGACGGGTTGGCGGCATAGCCCTCGAACGACAGCGCCGCGGCGCGCTCGGCCTGCCGCAGCACGCGTCGCGCCTCGTGCAACGCGAGCCCCGCCATCCCGGCGGAGAGCGCGTTGCCGTTGCACAACGCGAGTCCGTCCTTCGGGCCCAGCGTCGCCGGCGCAAGACCCGCCGCTCGCAGCGCCTCGGCGCCCGGGAGCACCCGGCCGTCGTGCTCCGCGAATCCGCGCCCGATCAGCACGAGCGCGATGTGCGCGAGCAACCCGAGGTCGCCGGCGCCGATCGAGCCCCAGCGCGGCACGACCGGCGTGACGTCGCGGTTGATGAGCGCGATCAGCAGATCGAGCACCGCCGGCGACACGCCCGCCCCGCCCAGCGCCATCGCATTGGCGCGCGCCAGCATCGCCGCGCGCACGGTGGCGCGCGGCAGCGGCTCGCCGACGCCGATCGCGCGGCCCACGACGAATTGCGTCTGGAACGCGGTGATCTCGTCCGGCGCGAGACGATACTTGAGGTTGCCGCCCAGGCCGGTATTGAGACCGTAGATGGGCCGCGCGCCCGCCGCGGCGCGCTCGACCACCGCGCGCGCCGCCGCCACGCGTGCGCGCGCCTCCGCGGACAGCGACACGCTGTCCCGGCCGTGCGCGACGCGCGCCAGCACGTCGATGTCGAGGCCGCTGCCCGTCAGCACCATGTCGCCGCTCATTGCATTCCTCGCGCCGCGATCCTGCACATTAGCGGGAATCCGGCGGCATTAGAAGGGGATGCTTGCCGCGGGCCGGCCGCAACCGGCGGACCGCCTCGGCCGCGGGCTTGCGGAAAGGCGCGGGACGCGTCACCATCCGCCACGCGAACTCCGCCTGCCTTCGCGTGCCGCCGAACCGCGGCATCGCTTCGAGGAGACTCCCATGACCCACCCTTTCAATCGCCGTGATTTCCTGACGGGCGTTGCCGGCACCGCGCTCGCCTACGCGATCGACGCGCCCGCGCAGACCGCGACCGGACCGCGCACCAACATCACCGTGCGCATCGATCGGGATCTCGCCGTGCTCGATCCCGCCGCCCGCACCGGCCCGTGGGACGGCAACGTCGTGCGCGTCGTCCATCAGCGCCTGATGAAGCAGAAGCCGAATTCCTCCGAGCTCGAGCTCGATGCCGCGGCCGAGGTCAAGCAGGTCTCGCCGACCGTCATCGAGTTCCGCCTGAAGCCGGGTCAGATGTTCACCGACGGCTTCGGCGAAATGACCGCCGAGGACGTCAAGTTCTCGTTCGAGCGCATCGGCCTGCCGGCGAAGGACGCCGTGGCGACCTACAAGAACGACTGGCTCTACCTGACGGGCGTCGAGGTCAAGAGCAAGTACGAAGGCCGCATCGTGCTCTCGCAGCCGCGCGCCAATCTGTTCGACGTCGTGATCGGCGACGTCTCGGGATGCATCGTCTCGAAGAAGGCAGTGGAGCAGCGCGGCGCGGACATCGCCACGAAGCCGGTCGGATCCGGGCCCTACCAGGTGGTTTCGCTGGAACGCCAGAAAGGCGCCGTGCTGCGCCGCAATCCCGCCTACGCCGGGCGCAAGCCGCACTACGAGGAGATCGCGATCCGCTTCATCTCGGACGCGCGCACGACCGATCTCGCGTTGCGTTCCGGCGAGCTCGACTTCGCGGTCCTGTCGCCGTCCGCCGCCGAGCCGCTGCGCGCGGTCGCCGGGCTCACGCTCAACGAGCAGCCGAGCATCGCCTACGTCTGGCTCGGCATGAACGTCGAGAAGGCGCCGTTCACCGATATGCGCGTGCGCCAGGCGATTCGCCTCGCGCTCGACGTCGACCAGATGCTGACGGCCGGCTACAACGGCAAGGCGCCGCGGCTCAACACGCTGCTGCCGCCGCAGATCCTCGGCCACTGGCGCGAGGCGCCGGTCTACAAGCGCAACGTGGCGGAAGCGAAGAGCCTGCTCGCCGCGGCGGGCGTGTCCAACCTCAAGGTCAAGCTGCTGATCCTCAACCAGGCGGCGTACCAGAACATGGCGCTCGTGGCGCGCGCGCTGCTGGCCGACGTCGGCATCACCGTCGAGGTCGACTCGCAGGAGGGCGGCACCTACTGGAATTCCGGCAAGGGCGACGTCGGCAAGAACATCGACATGTTCATCGTCCGCTTCAACGGCAAGCACGATCCGAACTTCATCATGCAGTGGTTCGTCTCCAAGCAGATCGGCGAATGGAACTGGCAGCGCTGGAACAGCCCGGAGTTCGACGCGCTGTTCGCGCAGTCCGCCGGCGAGATCGATCCGGCCAAGCGGCGGCAGGAGGTCGTCGACGCGCAGCGCCTGATGGACAAGAGCGCCGCCTTCGTCTGGCTCACCAACGAGAGCCAACACGCTCGTCTACCGCAACTGGATGCGTCCGGCGGGCGTGCCGGGCTGGATCGACTGGCAGTACGACGACTTCGGCGCGACGATCTGATCCCGGGAGCTCCGGCCGGCGGTCACGTGATGATGTTCGCGGGGGCGTCGCCGCGCCTGAACGAGACGCTGCGCTATCTCGGGAGCCGCCTCGTCACGACCGTGCTCATCGTGATCGGCGCGATGCTGCTGCTGTTCACGCTGTCGAGCATCGTCCCCGGCGATCCCGCGACGACGCTGCTCGGGCCGCAGGCCACGCCGGAGTTGTCGCGGCGCTTCATCACCGAGATGGGGCTCGACCAGCCGCTCCCCATCCGGCTCTGGCGATTCTTCGCGAACGTCCTGACGGGCAACCTGGGCGTCGACGTCATCTCGGGCCAGCCGGTCGGGAAGCTGATCCGCGACGTGATCCCGTACACGCTGATCCTCACGTTCTCGGCGATCGGACTCGCCGCGCTGATCGGCGTTCCGCTCGGCATCTATGCGGCGACGCACCGCGGCTCGGCGCTCGACAACGTCCTCGCGTTCGTCTCCGTCGCGTTCATCGCCGTGCCGAGCTTCGTCATCGCGATCTTCCTGCTGCTGATCTTCGCGACCTGGCTCGACTGGCTGCCGGTGCTCGGCGCGAGCCGCACCGGCGCGCTCGGCGACGAGTTCAAGCGGATGATCCTGCCGACGCTGGCCCTGGCGCTCGGCTGGATCGGCTTCATCGCCCGCCTGATCCGCACGTCGATGCTCGAAGTGCTGGGCGAGCCCTACATCCGCACGTCGCGCGCCTACGGCCTGTCGCAGCGGCTCGTGACCTACAAGTACGCGCTCAAGAACGCGTGCATTCCGACGATCACGCTGCTCGGCCTCGGCATCGGCCGCCTGCTCGGCAATGCCGTGCTGGTCGAGATCGTCTTCGCGCGGCCGGGGCTCGGGCGGCTCCTCTACAACGCGATCTCGGAGCGCAACTACCCCATCGTGCAGGGCGCGTCGCTCGTCATCGTCGTGCTGTTCGTCGCCGTGAACCTGATCGTCGACCTGTCGTATTCGGCCATCGATCCGCGCATCCGCCACGACACGGCGCGGCCGGGAGCGACCGAATGAGCGCCGCCGGGCCGTCCCAAGGCGCGAATAGCTCCCCCTCGGGGGGCAGCGCAGCGGCGACAGCCGCAAGCGTGGGGGCGCACCAATGACGGCGCTGCGCATCCTGCGCCGGGTGTGCGCCTCGCTCACCGGCGCGACGGGCCTCGGCATCGTGGTGCTCGTGCTGATCGCGGCGCTCTTCGCGCCCTGGGTCGCGACCGCCGATCCGGACAAGCTCGACGTGATGAACCGCTTCGCGACGCCGTCGCTCGCGCACTGGCTCGGCACCGACCATCTCGGGCGCGACCTCTATTCGCGGCTGGTGCACGGCGCCACGGTGGCGTTGAGCGTCGCGCTGTCGGCCATCGCCATCGCGCTCAGCGTCGGCACGCTGCTCGGCATCGTCGCCGCCTACCTGCCGGCCCGCCTCGAGCGGTTCGTGCTGATCGTCTTCGACGTCATCTCGTCGTTTCCGAGCATGGTGCTGGCGCTCGCGATCGTCGCCGTCTTCGGCCCGTCGACGCTGATCGTCGTGCTGATCGCGGCCGTCACGCTGATGCCGCACTTCGGCCGCGTGGCGCGCGGCCAGGTGCTCACGCTCAAGAGCGCGCCGTTTCTCGAAGCCGAGCGGATCCTCGGCGCGTCGTTCCCGCGCATCGTCGCGCATCACATCCTGCCCAACATCGTCGGGCCGCTGGTGATCCTCGCGTCGATGGACATCCCGGTCGTGATCACGATCGAGGCCGGCCTGTCGTTCCTGGGCCTCGGCGTGCGCCCGCCGCTCGCGAGCTGGGGCACGCTGATCCAGGACGGCTACCAGTTCCTGTCCGACAGCTGGGTGCCGGTGGTCGTGTCGAGCGTGGCGCTCGCCGTCGCCACGCTCGGCTTCACGCTGTTCGGCGAGGCGCTGCGCGATGCCGTCGACCCGCGCATCCGGCAGGAGCGCTGACATGAGCGTCGCCGGGCCGCCCCAAGACGCGAATGGCTCCCCCGTGGGGGGTAGCGCAGCGGTCGAATTGGCCAATGAGGCCGCAAGCGTGGGGGCCGTTCGGTAATGGCCACGGCGCTGGTGTCGATCCGGAGTCTGACGCTCGAGGCGACGACGACGCGGGGCACGGCGCACATCCTGCGCGGCATCGACCTCGACATCGGGCGGAGCCGCATCCTCGGCGTCGTCGGCGAATCGGGCTCCGGCAAGTCGAGCCTCGCCGCGTGCCTGGTCCGCCTGCTGCCGGCGAACCTGTCCCGCATCGGCGGCGAGATCGTGTTCGACGGCGTCGATCTCCTCGCGCTCGACGAGCCCGCGATGAACGCCTACCGCGGCACGCGCATCGCCATGATCTTCCAGGATCCGATGACGGCGCTGAATCCGCTGTTCACGGTCGGCACGCATCTCGTCGACGTGCTGCGCCGGCGCCATCCCGGAATCGGGCGAAGCGCGGCCGAACAGCGCGCGATCGCGGCGCTTTCGAGCGTCGGCATCGCGGACGCTCCGCTGCGCCTGGCGTCCTACCCGCATCAGCTCTCGGGCGGCATGCGCCAGCGCGTGATGATCGCCATGGCGCTGCTGGTCGAGCCCGACCTGCTGCTCGCCGACGAGCCCACGACGGCGCTCGATGCGACGGTCGAAGCACAGATCGTCGCGCTGCTCGAGGATCTGCGCCGCGGCTTCGCGGGCTCGATCGTCTTCATCTCGCATCATCTCGGCCTCGTCGCCCAGCTCTGCGACGACCTCTGCGTCATGTACGGCGGCACGATCGTCGAGTCCGGCCCGGTGGACGAGGTCCTCGGCGCCCCGCGCCACCCGTACACGCGCGCGCTGCTCGCCTGCGAGCTCGACGACGATGCCGCGGGCGGCCGCCTGGTCTCGATCCCCGGCGAGGTGCCGGATCCCGTCGAGGTGCGCGATGCGTGCGTGTTCGCGCCGCGCTGCCCGCATGCGATCGACATCTGTCGCCAGTCCGTGCCGGCGCTGCGCGACGCCGGCCCGGGACGCCAGGCGGCCTGCGTTCGCTGGGAAGAGTTGCCGATGACGGCTGCACTGGTCGAGTTCGCCGGCGTCAGCGTGCTGTTCGACGGACGGGTGCGCGCGCTCGACGACGTCACGCTCGCCATCGGGAAGGGCGAGATCGTCGGCCTGGTCGGCGAATCGGGATCGGGCAAGAGCACGCTGTGCCGCGTCCTCGTGGGGCTCACTCCCGCATCGTCCGGCGCAGTCAGGGTCGGCGACCGGCCGGTGGCGGAGCAGCTCGCGCAAGCACCGCTCGCCTTCCGCCGCCGGGCGCAACTGCTGCTGCAGGACGCGGTCGCTTCGCTCTCGCCGCGCATGACCATCGGCCGCGCGCTGGAGGAGCCGATCGCGATTCATGCGCTGCCGCGCGCGCAGGCGCTGACCGATCTCGCCGCGATCCTCAAGCGCCTCGGTCTTTCGGCCGACGTGTCCGCCAAGTTCCCGCATCAGATCTCCGGCGGCCAGGCGCGCCGCGTCGGCGTCGCCCGCGCCCTCATCATGCGCCCCGAGATCATCGTCGCCGACGAGCCCACGGCCGGTCTCGACGTCTCGGTGCAGGGCGAGCTCCTCAACCTGCTGCTCGACCTGCAGCGCGAATTCGGCCTCACCTATCTTCTCGTCAGCCACAACCTCAACGTGATCCGTCGCGTCACCGGACGCACCGTGGTGATGTACCTCGGCCAGATCGTCGAGGATGTCGCGACGCGCGAGCTCTTCGCGAGGCCCGCCCACCCCTATTCCGCCGCGCTGCTCTCGACGAATCCGGTCGTCGACCCGAAGCGGCGCGTGCATCCGATCGTGCTGCAAGGGGAGATCCCCAGCGCCGTGAATCCGCCGGGCGGGTGCCGCTTCCACACGCGCTGCCCGGTGGCGCAGCCGCGCTGCACGACCGATCCGCCTGCCCTGCTTCCGCTCGAAGACGGCCGGCGCGTGCGCTGCCATTTCCCGTTCTCGCTCGATCGTCCGCGGCACTGACGCAGGTCCCACATGTCCGCGATCGATCTCACCTACCTCAACGGCCTCGACGTCGCCGCCCTCGCGCTGACCGACGACGAGATCCTGGCCGCGGTCGAAGGCGGGCTGCGCGCGCAGGGGTTGGGACAGACCGTGCTCGAGCCGCGCGTGCACCTCGTGCCCGAGAGCTCCGCCAAGGGCCATTTCAACGTGCTGCGCGGCGTGGTCGCGCCGCTCGGCGTCGCCGGCGTCAAGGTCGTCGGCGATTTCGTCGACAACTGGAAGCTGGGCCTGCCGTCCGAGCTCGCCGTGCTGACGCTCTTCGATCCGCAAACGGGGGCGCCGCGCGCGATACTCGATGCCTCCGTGCTGACGGACATGCGCACCGGCGCCATGTCCGCGCTCGGCGCCAAGCATCTCGCGCGGAAGGATGCGAAGGTGCTGGGCCACATCGGGGCGCGCGGCACGGCGTACTGGAACGTCCGGCTCATCGATCACCTCTTCGACTGCGCCGAGATTCGCGTGCACTCGCGGCGTCCCGAGAGCCGACGCGCCTTTGCCGACAAGCTCGAGCGCGACCTCGGCAAGCCGGTGATCGTCACCGACGACTGGGAGTCGTGCGTCCGCGGCGCCGACATCGTCGTCGAGGCGTCGCGCCTGCCCGAGCCGCAGCCGCTCCTGCGCACCGAGTGGATCAAGCCGGGCGCGCTCGTCATCCCCTACGGCACGATGAGCGCCGTCGAGATCACGCTCACCGACATCATGACCAAGATCGTCGTCGACGACTGGGGCCAGTGCCGCAAGGGCATGCCGTTCGGATCGCTGCGGCGCCACGTCGACGAGGGCCGGCTGCACGAAGGCAACCTGCACGCCGAGCTGGGGCAGATCGTCGCCGGCCTGAAGCCGGGCCGGGAACGCGACGACGAGACGAACCTGTTCTGGCATCGCGGCCTGTCCACTTCCGACATCGCGCTCGGCTGCGCGCTGCTCGACAAGGCGAAGCGCCTGGGCTCGGGCCAGACGCTGCGCTTCCAGTGACGGCGATCGCCTGCACGCGGATGTACGACGTGACGCCGGAGGTGCGCGCGCACTGGCACGCGCTCATCGGGATCGCGGCGCGCGACGCAGCGGTTCCGATCGAGTGCATCGACCACGCCGCGCCCCTGCCGCTCACCGACCTGTGGGCGCGCGACGATCTCGCGGCTGGCCTTCATGTGCGGCTATCCGCTCGCGACGCGCTATCCGGATGTCCGACCGCTGGCGGCGCCGGTCACCGTGCTCGCGGACGACGATCGGCCGACCTACCGATCGGCTCTGGCTGGTCCGCGCCGACAGCGCGTTCGACACGCTCGCCTCGACGTTCGGCCACCGGATCGGCTGGACTGGCGGAACACTCGCATTCGGGCTTCAACGCGCCGCGGCATGCGCTGCTCGCGCACCGCACGGCGACGCGACCGAGGCTCTATCGCGAGTCGATCGGGCCTCTGGGGCATCCGCGCGGCGCGCTTGAGGCGCTGGCCGACGGGCGCGTCGATGTCGTCGCCGATCGACGCCTACTGGTGGTGGCTGCTGCAACGGCACGACGCGGCCGACCGCGAGCGCATTTCCGGGCGATCGGCGAAACGCCCGGCGCGCCGATGCCGCCGCTGGTCTGCGCGGCCAGCTTTCCGGATGCCTCGGCGCAGCGACTGACCGCGGCGCTGCTCGCGCTGCACGAGGATCCACGGGCAGCGCCTCAGCTCGCCGCGCTCGGCGTCCGGCGGTTCGCCGCGGTCACGCGCGCCGGACTACGCGCCGCTGGCCGACCTCGATCGCGCCGCCCGTGCGGCCGGCTATCCGCTGCCCGCGTGAGTGACGCCGGGCCACGCTTGCGCCGCAAGGACATCCGGCTCAGGCCTTGTCCGCGCGGAGGCTTGTACTCGCGCCCGCCCCATTGCGTCGGCGTGCGCGCGCGGAGGTCGCGGGCGGCCTCCGCCATCAGATCGGCGGTCAGCCAGGCGCCGACGAAGTGCAGCGGCGCCGTCCACCACGGCGCGCGCGCGAGTGCCGTGATCCGGCCAAGCGCCGCGAGCCAGACCGACGAGTGCCGCGAGGGCGAGACCGATCACGGTCCACCCTCGCGCCGCGTCGCGCGCGACGATCAGCGCGCCCAGCGGGCACGCGCAGCGAGCATCCATAGCGGCAGGAGCGTGCCGAGCCACCGACCGTGGTACGCTCCACGCCGAGAGCCGCTTCGCGCGCCGGCTCGCGGCCTCCGTGTAGATCCGCTTCCAGCCGCGCCGGAACTGCGGCCAGTCGGCATACATCCGGCAATGGAACAAGCCGTCGGCCATGAAGACGCCGAGCCTGCGCGTGCCGTCGTCGATGCGCCGCGCGAGCGCCAGATCCTCGAGCAGCGCGTCCTTGACGGCCTCGTGTCCGCCGATCGCATCGTAGGCATCGCGGCGGAACAGCATGAACTGGCCGTTGGCGAACGCGCGGCGGCGGCCGTCGACGCCGTTCACCCGCGTCAGCGGAAACTGCCGCATCAGCTCCAGCGCCGCGGCGGTCTGGACGACGCGCTCGAACCACGTGTCGTGCGTCAGCGTGCTGAGGAGGCTCAGGAGATCGAGCTTGCGTTCCCGCATCAGCGCGAGCGCCGACGCGATGCATCCCGGCGAGAACAGCGTGTCGGCGTCGGCGAACAGCAGGAAGTCGGCATCCGCCGCGCCGCGCGATCGCGTGACGCCGGCATGGACCGCATGCACCTTCCCGGCCCACTCGTTCGGGCAGGCGTCGATTTCGACGATCTCGAAGCGCGCGTCGCCGCCGATCGCGGCCCGCGCGATGCGCCGCCGTGTCGTCCGTGCAGCGATCGAGCGCCAGCACGTACCGGACCTGCCGATAAGTTTCCGCGCGCAACGACGCGACGAGGCCCGCGATCACGCGCGCCTCGTTGTACGCCGGGCACCACGACGCATACGCGACCCGCCGGAGGATCCGCCGCGGCGAGCGTCTGACCGAAGCGCAGCGTCGGGATGATCCGCACCGTCCGCCGGACGCGATGTCCGATCAATCCCCAGATCAGGATGACGGCGACGGGGCCGACGCAAACGAACGCGGCGACGAGTGCGACCAGCCAATGCGGAATCGTCACGACATCATCGCGGGCGCGACGGAGTGAGCGTGGGGGCCGCCAGTGCGCGCACGGCCGCCCGAAGCGCACTGTAGCACCCCCTCGGGGGGCAGCGAGCGCAGCGAGCATGGGGGCCGTTCACCCCACCGGCGCCAGCATCCATGCGTGTGCGGGATCGTTGTGGAAGTGCCAGACGCGGCGCGGGCCCGCCATCACGTTGAGGTAGTACGACGTGTAGCCGTGCGGCACGATCACCGGATGGTAGCCGCGCGGCACCATGACCACGTCGCGGTCCTCGACGGTCATCGCCTCGTCGAGCGAGCGGTCGTCGGTGTAGACGCGCTGGAACGCGAAGCCCTGCGGCGGATCGAGGCGGTGATAGTAGGTCTCCTCGAGGAAGCTCTCGGCGGGGATCGCGTCGGTGTCGTGCTTGTGCGGCGGATAGCTCGACGAGTGCCCCGGCGGCGTGATCACCTCGACGACCAGCAGCGCCTCGGCGGGAGCATCCTGCGGCAGGATGTCGCGCACGTAGCGGGTGTTCGAGCCCTGCCCGCGCACCGTGCGCCGCATCGCCGCGGGATCGATCCGCCGTGGCGCCACGCCCTTCGTCGCCGGCGCCGTGCAAAGCGCGATCTCCGCATCCGTCTCGCCCGTGATGCGCACGTCGCGCCCGGGCGGGAGATACGCGGCGGCGGGCGCGCACGTCCTCGAACGGGCTCGCGCGTCCGCCGAGCTCGCGCCACGCAACGTCACCGCTCTCGACGGTGACGCGTCCCGCGACCACGACGACGCAGAGCTCGCAACCGCCGGTATTGCCCGCCCAGGTCTCGCCCGGCGCGAGCCAGATCGCCTCGAAGCCGACATAGCGCCAGCCCGCCGACTGCGGCGTCACGCGCGCGATCGTGCGTCCCGTGCGCGCTGCCTTGACCAGCAATGGCGAAGTCATCGGACTCATGCCGCCGCAGCCCGCCGGCAGGCCCGCCGCGGCGCGGGCTTCGGCATCGGTCTTTCCGGCCACGAGCGCCGACAGCAGACGGTATCCCATCTCGGCGTAGCGATACGCGGGCGCGACCGCCGGATCCTGCTCGCCTTCGACGACGAGCCAGCCGCGGTAGCCTGCGTCGCGCAGGATGCCGATCACCGCGGCGAAGTCGACGCATCCTTCGCCCGGCGTGCTGAACGCGCCGTTGAGCACGGCGTCGAGGAAGCTCCAGCCGCGATTGCGCGCCATCCGCGCCACCGTCGGCCGCACGTCCTTGCAATGCACGTGGCAGACGCGCGCGATGTGCTTCTCGAGCTCGGTCGGCGCGTCGCCGCCGGCGAACGTGACGTGGCCGGTGTCGTGCAGCAGCCCGACTTCGGGGCCGGTGACCCGCATCAGATGGTCGACGTCGTCCGCCGTTTCGACATAGGCGCCCATGTGGTGATGGTACGCGAGACGAACGCCTCGGGCGAGCGTGTGCCGGGCCAACGCGGTGACGCGCTCGCCGTACGCCGACCACTCGGCATCCGACGCGAATCGCGGCCGGCGCGCGAGCGCCTCGGGCCGGCCCTGGATCGAGTCCGCGACCTCGCCGTAGACCATCACCTGCGCGCCGTTCCGCGCGAGGAGATCGAGGTGCGCGCCGACCGCCGCGATCTCGTCGGCGACCGTCCGCGCGCGAGACGCCCCGAGTACCAGCCCGACACGCAGGCGAGGCCGTGGCGCGCGAGCACCGCGCGGAGCGCCTCGGGCTCGCGCGGAAACTTGTTGCCGAGCTCGAATCCTTCGTAGCCGATGGCCTTGCCCTCGGTGAGCGCCGTCTCGAGCGGCGTCTCGCCGCCGAGCGCGGGAAGGTCGTCGTTGGTCCAGGAAATCGGATTGATGCCGATGCGCACGTCGAGCTCCTGTTCGGAAGGCGTCAGGTTCGGTCAGGCCGGTGCATTGCTGCGCGTCATTGCCGCTGCAGCCGCTTGCCGTGCTCGTACTCGATCCGCGCGGCGCGCACGCGCCTCGGCTTCGGACACCTCGGGCACGCCGACCTCCCACCACCAGCCGCCGGCTTCGGTGGTGCGCAGCGGATCGGTGTCGATGACGACCACGTAAGTCCGATCGGCCGCGCGGGCGCGGGCGAGCGCCGCCTCGAGCTCCGCGATCGAAGTCACGTGCTCGGCCAGCGCGCCCAGCGAGCGCGCGTGCGCCGCGAAGTCGATCGCCGGCATGCCGGGCGAGCCCTGCACGCAATCGTCGAACAGGTTGTTGAAGCCCTCGCCGCCGACGGCGCGCTGCAGCCGGTGGATGCAGCCGTAGCCGCGGTTGTCCTGCACGACGACGACGAGCTTCGTGCCGAGCATCACCGACGTCGCGATCTCCGAGTTCAGCATCAGGTAGCTGCCGTCGCCGACCATCACGACGACCTCGCGCTCCGGCCGCGCCATCTTGACGCCGATGCCGCCGGCGATCTCGTAGCCCATGCACGAATAGCCGTATTCCATGTGGTAGCCGCCGGGCCGCGCGGCGCGCCAGAGCTTGTGCAACTCGGCCGGGAGCGTGCCCGCCGCGCAGACGACGATGTCGTGCGCCGCCGATTGCGGATGCGTGCGCTGGACGGCGCCGATCACCTCGCCGTCGTACGGCAACGCCGGCGGCTCGACTTCGCGCACGCCGACGATGCGCCGAGACGGTGGAGCGCCATGCATCGCCCTCCCGCTTCGCCTTTTCCTGCCACGGCGTGCCGCTCGACCAGCCCGCGAGGCGCGTCGACAGCGCGGCGAGCGTCGCGGCGGCATCGCCATGGACGGCGGTGGCGCGCCACTTCTGCGCGTCGAACGCGTTGACGTTGATCGCGACGATCTTCGCCTGCGCGAACAGCGAGTGCGAGCCCGTCGTGAAGTCCGACAGCCGCGTGCCGACCGCGAGGACGAGATCGGCGTCCCGCGCGAGCGTGTTCGCGGCCGTCGCGCCGGTGACGCCGATCGGACCCGCCTGCAGCGGGTGGTTCCAGGGCAGCGCGCTCTTGCCCGCCTGCGTTTCGGCGACCGGCACGCGATGCGCCTCGGCAAACCGGCGTGAGCGCCTCGGCGCCGCCGTCGCTGTAGAGCACGCCACCGCCCGCGACGATCACCGGCTTCTTCGCCGCGCGCAGCAGTCCGGCCGCGACCTCGAGCTCGGCGGCCTCCGGCAGCGGCGCGCGGATCCGCTGCAGCGTCGGCGCGAAGAACGCCTCGGGATAATCGTAGGCCTCGGCCTGCACGTCCTGCGGCAGCGCCAGCGTCACCGGGCCGCATTGCGCGGGATCGGTCAGCACGGACATCGCGCGCGGCAGCGCGGTCAGGAGCTGCGACGGCGCGACGATGCGGTCGAAATACCGCGACACCGGCTTGAAGCAGTCGTTGGCCGAGATGCCGCCGTCGTGGAAGTCCTCGACCTGCTGCAGCACCGGGTCGGGTGCCCGCGATACGAAGACGTCGCCCGGCAGGAACAGCACCGGCAGGCGGTTCACGTGCGCGGTCGCCGCGGCGGTGATGAGATTCGTGGCGCCCGGACCGATCGACGTCGTGCACGCCATCATCCGCCGGCGGAAATGGGCCTTGGCGAACGCGATCGCCGCATGCGCCATCGCCTGCTCGTTGTGCGCGCGGTAGGTCGGCAACGAAGCACGATGCCGGTAGAGCGCCTCGCCGACGCCCGCAACGTTGCCGTGTCCGAAGATGGCCCACACGCCGCCGAACAGCGGCACCTCCCGTCCTTCGCAGAGCGTTCCCTGCGCCGCGAGATAGCGGACCAGCGCCTGCGCCATCGTCAGCCGTATCGTCATGGTGTCCCCTGCCCCGCCGGGCGGGCCGGCCTCCGGTCGATAATTCCGATGGCCGACAATGAGATAGATGTGATTCGCGCGCGCGATGCGAGCCATCCGGAAAAACGATTGGCTATTCCGGGACGGGTCCCTATATTGGCATGGTGCAGTGCAACAAAACGCATATCAATCTTCGAGGAACACCATGAATCCGGTCGCACGCCCCCTTACCACCGACGAGCTTTGCCGCCGCATCGACGAGATGCCGATGAGCGCCGACGACCGCGCACGCGCGAAGGCGAGCCTGCGGGCCGCCGAGGCCTTTGCCGATGCGATGTTCCGCGTCGTCACGGCGATCCGCTCCCTCGCTTCCTCGATCGCGTTTCCGTCCACGCGTCGATCAGCGCTTCGAAATTCGCCCGCACACCGCTGACGAGCCCGGCGTCGTCGATCGCGCCGGCGAGCCACGCCCGCGCCGGATCGTGAAAGATCGTGCGCCCCACCGCGAAACCGCGGCACGTACGGCTCCCGGCAGCGTCGGCAAAGCCGCGCGCCAGCGTGTCGATCGGCGCGCTCAGGCCGAGCAGCACGATGCCGCGGCAATACGGGTCGCGCTCGGCGATCAGCGCATCGATGGCCGGCCACTCCGCGGCCGACGGCGGCGGCAGCTTCCACCACTCGGGATAGATGCCGAGGTTGTAGAGGCGTTTCATCCCGCGGAGCAGGACGTCCGGCTGCGCCGGCAGATGCTTCGGCGGCACGATCTCGATCAGGAGCTCGTGACCGCTCGCCTGCACGGCATCGTAGAGGGCCTTCACCTGCGCCTCGTTCTCGAGGCGGTTGCCGACTTCGTCGTCGGGATGGAACGGCACGAGACACTTCACCACCTGCTCGACCGGCCAGGCGATGAGCGCCGTGCCGATCGAGCGGCCTGACTCGAACACGACGGGATTGGAGCCCGGCAGCTCGACGGGCCGCCCGACCCACCAGCCGCGGCCGGTCGCCGCGTTGAGCGCATCCTGGCCGTACCGGTCGTCGCACAGCAGGCCGACACGTCCGTCGAGCCGGCGCGCGGCTTCCGTCCGCGCGACCGCCTCCACGAAGAGCTTCTTCAGCGCCGGAATGCGGTTCTCGCTGGCGCCGGTCGCGCGGGCGAGCTCGAAGATCTGGTCGCGATGGTCGAACGCGAACAGGAAGAGCTCCGGCCGCGGCGTGCGCGGCGCGGTCTTGCGATGCAGCCGTTTCAGCTCCTCGTCGCGGTCCGGACGCGGAATGCGCTTCGAGTTGGCGAGGTAGTGGTCGAGCTCGACCCGCGTCGGCATCGCGGGCGCGCAGCCGTGGCGCGAGACGACGAGCGCGCCGCAGGCGTTGGCATACCTGCAGCACTGGTCGTAGAGCTCGCCCTTGACCCAGCCGGACAGGAATCCGGCCGAGAACGCATCGCCCGCCCCCAGAACGTTCAACACCTCGACGGTCACGCCCTGCCCGTTGAACGCGTCGTCGAGCGAACGCGGAATCGGGCCGTCGATCACCGCGCAGCCCATCGGACCGCGCTTCACCACCAGCGTCGCCGCCGTCACGAGGCGCACCGCGTTGAGCGCCTTGACGATGTCGGTGTCGCCGCCCGCGATCGCGAACTCCTCCTCGGTGCCGATCACCAGGTCGAACAGCGGCAGGATGCCCAGGAGGTGCGCGGTAACCGTGTCGCTCGCGATGAAGCGAGTCTCGCCGTCGCCGCGCTTGGTGAGCCCCCACAGCACGGGCCGGTAGTCGATGTCGAGCACGGTGCGCACGCCGTTCCGGCGCGCGCGCTCGAGCGCCGTCGTGCTGACGCGGTGCACGTGCGGCGTCGAGAAGTGCGTGCCGGTGATGAGCAGCGCCCTCGATTGCGCGATGAAGTCCTCGGCGACGTCGTCCTCGGTCACCGCCATGTCGGCGCAATCCTCGCGATAGAAGATCAGCGGGAACGTGTCGCGGTCCTTGATGCCGAGCACGACGGCGGCGGTGAGCCGCGAAGGGTCGATGCTGACGTGCGACACGTCGCAGCCCTCGCGCGCGAGCGTCTCCGTGAGAAAGCGGCCCATCGCGTCGTCGCCGACGCGCGCGGCCATCGCGGCCTTGAGGCCCAGCCGGGCGCAGCCGAACGCGGTGTTGGCGGACGAGCCGCCCAGGTACTTGGCGAAGCTCGCGACGTCCTCGAGTCTCGCGCCGATCTGCTGGGCGTAGAAATCGACGGCGAACCGGCCGAGGCAGATGACGTCGAAGCGCCGGCCGGCGGCAAAGCGGGTGTCGTTCTTCATGCGAGAAGGCAAGATCCGGCGCAGCCGCCGCGGCCATCGGCCGGCTCGGTTCCGGTAACATAGGATACCTCACCCGCGGGCGCAATTCAGCGCCTGGGGGAAGCGGAAGGGCAGGCAAGAGAACATGATCGAATGCGCACTTTTCGGGGCCGGACGCATCGGCAAGATCCACGCGGGCAACGTCGCGCGCGAATCGGGCGCGCGGTTGAAATATGTGATCGATCCCAATGCCGAAGCGGCGGCGGCGCTGGCCGCGCAGCACGGCGCGAAGGCGGCGACAACCGCGGAGGTCTTCGCCGACAAGGCGGTCGGCGCGGTGCTGATCTGCTCGTACACCGACACGCACGCGGACCTGATACTTGCCGCGGCGGCCGCCGGCAAGCAGATCTTCTGCGAGAAGCCCGTCGACCTCGCCATCGCGCGCGCCAGGACCTGCGCGGAAGCCGTCGCGCGCGCCGGCGTGACCTGCATGATCGGCTTCCAACGCCGGTTCGATCCTACATTTGCCGCGCTCAAAGCGAGGCTTGCGGCGGGTGAGATCGGCACGCCCGAGATGCTCGTCGTGACGAGCCGCGATCCGGGCGCACCGCCGATTCCGTACATCAAGAGCTCGGGCGGCATCTTCAAGGACATGCTGATCCACGACTTCGACATCTTTCGCTGGATCCTCGAGGACGAGGCCGAGACGGTCCATGCGAATGCGTCGTGCCTCGTCGATCCCGCGATCGCCGAGGCCGGCGACGTCGACTCGACGGCCGTGACGATCCGCACGAAGCGCGGCCGGCTCTGCCAGATCAACACGAGCCGCCGGGCCGCCTACGGTTACGACCAGCGCTTCGAGGTGCTGGGGAGCGGCGGCATGCTGCAGGCGGGCAATCACGTGCCGACGGAAGTCGTCGCGAGCACGAAGACAGCCGTCGTGCGCGACCTGCCGCTCTACTTCTTCCTCGAGCGCTACCGCGCGGCCTACGCGGCCGAGATGGCGCACTTCTTCGCGGTGCTGGCCGGCAAGGAAAAACTGCGCACGACCGTCGACGACGGATTGAAGGCGCTCGAGCTCGCCGAGGCGGCGACGACGTCGTGGCGCGAGAAGCGGATCGTCCAGATGTAGGGGCTGCGACGCTCGATCAGCGGAGTCGCAGGGTTCGCAGGCGGGCGCATGCCTCACCCTAAGCCCGCCGCGAACCCTGCCAATCCGCTCGACTCAACTCGCGATGTTCGCGCGAACTGTCGGATAGCTCGTCTCGATCCGCTCCCGCGCAACGCGCGGTCCGGGCGGCGCGAACGTCGTGTAAGCGCCGAGGAGGTCCGCCGGCAGCTCACCGACGAGCGAAGTGAGATCGGCGAAGCGGATGCCCTGACGCACGAGGTATGCGACATAAGTGTGTCGCAAGCAAGCCGCATTGACGCTGGCCGGATCCTCGAGACCCGCGTCGTGCGCTGCGCACAGGATCTGCGTGTCGATGCTCTCCCGCGTCGCCGGCCGGCCGGCCTGGCCCAGCAGCGGATCGGCGGGACCGCCATTCGCGCGTGCGCCGAGCGCCGCACTTAGCGCATCGCCGAGTGCGACATCGCGTCCCGTCGCGCCGCCGACGCGGATGATTCCGCGTGCGAGGTCGACGTCGCCCAACCGCAGGCCGATCGCGTCGCCCACCGGGACTCCGCTCAGCAGCAACAGGGCGACGAGGCGGCCTGCGTCGTCCGAGGCCGTCAGCAGCCCCGCCACGTCGGCGCGATCGAGCTCGCGCGGTAACTCCGGCTGAGCGGCCAGCAGCGGAGGCTCCGCGCGGCCCAGCGGGGCGAGCGGGACGTGCTGCCGCGGCAGGGCGTCGAGCCTGCCGTCGTACGACATTCCACCCGGCGGCCGGACCACCATGACGGTCGGCTGCGGCTGCGTGCGATTGAAGAGCTCCACGAGAAACATCGCGAGGAGCGCCAGCAGGAGCGAGGCGCCGGCTGCAATCCCGGTGTCGCGCCAATAGAGCGGCCGCCACGGCTCGCGGGGCGCGCTGGCCGCTTCGATGAGATTGGCCGCCGGCATTCGAGACCGTTCGCTCGCCTCGAGCCGTGCGCGCTTCTGGGTCGCCTCACGGAAGGTCTTCTCGATTTCGGCCAGGTCGTCCGAACGCGACTTGTATTCGTTGAAACTCGCGGTGAACTGGCCGACCTCCTCGCGTCCGGAGGCGAGTTGGCTCTGCAGCCTTGTGGCCACACTTGTCGCGCCTGCGAGCTCTTCCTTCGCCTCGGCCAGCGCCGCCTTCTGGCTCGCCTCCCGCTGCGACTGGATCTGGCGCTCGAGTTCGGCGAGCCGCGTGCGAAGCGCAATGGCCTTCGGCTCCCTCGCGAGGAAGTCCTGCGTGTACACGCGCTCCATGTCGCGCAACTCGACGCGCGCCTGCGAGGCGCGCTGCTCGAGGTCGCCCAACGTGGGGTCGTCCCGAGAACGGGCCACCGCGCTGCCCGCCGCCGCCGATTCGGTCAGCGCGCGCACCTTGCCTTCGGCGGCCGCCACCTTGTCGTTGGCGACGCTGAGCGAAGTGCCGAGACTGCGGACCTGCGCGAGTACCTGGTTTTCCCCCCGCTCGAGCGATACGATGTTGTGGCGAAGGCGGAAGGCCTCGAGGTCGCGTCGCTTTGTCGCCACCAGAGTTTCGAGCCTTTTCACCTCGTCGTCCGCGTCGGCCAGCGCTTCGCTCGACGACGCTTGGTACGACTGCGCGAGGCGCTCGCGATAGACGGCGATCGTCGTGTTGACGACTGGAGCGAGGACCCCCGCGCTGGGACCGGTGGCGATCAACTCGACGACATTGGTCTTTTCCACCGGGACCGCTTCGAGATGCGACTGGATCCCCGCGATCGGATCGGGGCCGAACGGCGCAAGATTCTCGCCGGCGCTCGCGAGTCGCGCCGCCACCTCCGCGACGACCGGGCGACTCGTCAGGATCTGCAATTCGGTGAGGAACGGCCGCGCAGACTCGGTCTCGAGGGTCAGGACGGGTGCGCTGGGCGCGCCAGGGGCCGCGGTGACGGCCGGCGCGATCTCGACGCGCGCGGCCGAGCGATACTGGGCCGGACGAAGCCAGACATAGGCAAGGCTCAGCGCGAGCGCGACGAGCAGCGTGGGCAGGAAGACGAGCAAACGCCGGCGATTGGACGGGTCGGCTCGCGGCGCGTCCGGGGCCGTTCCAACCCAGCCTCCGTCTTCGGCAATCGGCCGACGGCTGGCGCGTAACATCATGGAGGACGGCAGTCTTCAGTGGCCATTATGCGGTGCATCAGTATTTCGGGTTGCCCGCACGCGGTCAAC
Source organism: uncultured beta proteobacterium (assembly GCA_963724545.1). Classification (GTDB taxonomy): domain Bacteria; phylum Pseudomonadota; class Gammaproteobacteria; order Burkholderiales; family Casimicrobiaceae; genus CAIWHR01. The sequence continues at coordinate 66,664 of CAVRVC010000016.1, read as the reverse complement.
TGCTCCTTGCGAATGCGAAGGTCGATCGGTTGCGGCATTCGGTCGCGCGCCTCGCGACAGGACACGCCGCTCGTCGGCTCGGGGCGACGCTTCGTCACCCGGCGCGCGATCAGAACTTCAGCGGCGCGCCATAACCCGTGAGCTCGAGGTAACCGCGCCCCGCTTCACGCCCTCCCGCGCTCGCGCGCACCGCGCCTTCCCAATAGATCGCGCCGGTGCTCGCACGCGAATCGAGCTCCTGGTCGTCGAAGAGCGGCTCGAGCACGAGCTCGACGTCGTCGACGGTCACTCGCATCGCCACCGGGTAGGCAACGCCGGTGCGCGGCGAGCGCCATGTTCGAAGCGGGGCAAAGTGGATGCGATCGCGCGCGACGACGCGGGTTCGTCCGTCGGCGCTACGCAGCGCGCCGCCCGCCCAGAACGTATCGCCGGATCTGTCGCGCATCCGGAACGCCATCACCGCGCCGCCGTCGGCGAGATTGATGCCCGTCCAGTCCCAGCCGGCGGCCTCGGCCGCCATCATCTCGCTCGACCACTCGTGATCGAGCCACGCGGAGCCGGCGACGTCGACGCTCGCCCCCCCTGCGGCAATCGCCCCGCTCACGGCAAGATGCGGTCGGCTGTAGTAGTAACTCGCCTGTGCGGCCCCGGGACCCTTGCGCGAATAGCCGCCGTCGCCTTGCAGCAGCAGCGGCTGCGTCGGCGTAAAGCGCAGGTCGAGCGCGAACTCGCGCGCGGCGATCCGTGCGACATACGCGTCGCCAGGCAGCGAAAGCGACCAGTCGTCGATCCACACGTGCGTCGACTGTTCGTCGGCGCCGGCGAGGCCGAAGCCCTCGCGCGCGCCACGCTGGTCGTGCAGCAGACGCGCCCGGCGCGGATCGGCAAGCGCGGCGTGCGCGAACAGGAGCTGCCGCGGGGCGAAAGCGCTCGGATTCGTCTCGGCGACACGCGGGCGGCTGCGAAAGAACGTCACCTGCACGCCATACGCGTTGCCGGCGGCGTCGGCGACCCAACCCGTCGCATACCACCATTCGGTGCGATAGTCGGGATGACTCCCGTGATCGCGTGGAAATCGCAGCGGTCGAGCGGGGACCACTTCTCCGTAGTCGGCCTGTGCCCATCCCGGATCGGCGAGCACGGCGAGCGGCAGCGCGAGAAACGTCCGCCGCCTCATCGCGGCTTCCTCGAGCGGCCCGGCGACGGGCGGCGCGACGCCGGCACGCGTGGCGCCATCACCAGTCTTCCTTCACTGCACGCACGGCGTCTTCGCTCATCGCCTGCCGGCCGCTGGCGAGCGCGGTGACCGTCGAGAAGGCGAGCAGCACCGCGGCGAATCCCGCGAGCGCGGGCCACGGCAGCGACAGGTCCATTCCCCAATGAAAGGACTGGCGATTGACGACATGGATCAGGATGAGGCTCACGACGAAACCGAGGATCATCCCCACCGCGAGCCCGATCGCGCTGACGATGAAGCCTTCGGTCGCGAGCATCGTCCCGATCTGTCGCCGCGTCATCCCGATGTGACGCAGCACGCCGAACTCGCGGCGTCGCGCGAGCGCGAGCGCGCCGAACGACGACGACAAGCCGACGAGGCCGATCACGACGGCGGCGAGCTCCAGCGCGTAGGTCACCGCGAATGTCCGATCGAACACCCGCAGCGACAAGTCTGCGGATTTCGCCCGGCCCCGTGATCTCCAGGCGATCGCCGCCCGGAACGTCGTGCCGCAGCGATGCCTCGACGGCGGCCAGGTCGGCGCCTTCCGCGAGCCACAACGCGCCGTTGGTGACGGTGCGATCACCGGTCAACTCGACATACCGTTCGAGCTCGATCGTGATCGCGCCCTGCTGCCGTGCGTAATCGCGCCAGATTCCGCCGACCGTGAACCGGACGGATTTCCCGGCGATCGGCAGCTCGATGATCGATCCCGGCAGGAATCCGTAGAGGTCGGCGGCGACTTCGCTGACCCACGCCGGCGGCGGCGCGCCGTTCGCCAGGACGACCGGCGTGCCGACGATCGGCAGCGTTCGCGCGGGATTCGCCGGATCGACGTTGCGCGCCTGGAGGATGATTCGCGGGCGCGCCGCATCGAGCAGCAGCTGCTGCTCGCGCAGGAACTCGGCGCGACGCACGCCCGGGAGCGTCGCGATCCGCGCCTGGGCTTCGGGCGGCAGGTAGGCCGTCTCGCCGCCGCTCGCCGCGCGCAGGTAGACGTCGGCCGGCAGCACCCGCTCGAGCCACGCGTCGAGCGAATCGCGAAACGACGCGACCATGATCACCATCGACACGGTCGAGGCTCACGCTGCCGACGATCGCCGCCAGGCTTACGGACACTTGCCCGGGCGTGCCTTGCAGCTGCGCGATCGCGAGCCGCGGCGCGGGCGCGCGCGGCCGCGGCAGCCAGGAGAGCGCCAGCGCCGCGAAACGCGGCATCAGCATCACCGTGCCGATCAGCAACAGCGCGATGGCTGCGTAGCCGAAGAGCGGCAGTCCGTCGACCGGCGGCAGGAGCGTCGCGAGCGCGCCGAGTGCGAGCGTGGCGAGCCCCGGCAGCACCGGCCGCAAACGTGCGTAGGCGCGCTCCTCGTCGCCCGCTTTGAGCGCCAGCGCCGGCGTAGCATGGGAGGCGTCGAGCGCCGGCACGAGGCTGCCGAGCATCGCGGTCGCGACCCCCAGCGCGAAGAAAGCCACGACTGCCCACGGCTCCGGCGCGAGCTCCGGCACGACGCCGCGGAAGAATCCGGATCCGAGGTCGAGGCCGACCCAGCGCACGGCGAGCCCGGCGAGCGCGAATCCGATCGCAATTCCGACGGCGCTTCCGACGATGCCCGCGACCGCACCCTCGGCGACGATCAGCGCGGCGAGCCGCCCGCGCGTCACGCCCAGCACGCGCAGCAGGGCGAACTGCGCCCGGCGCCTCACCACGGCGTGCGCCTGCGTCGAGAACACCAGCAACCCTCCGGTAAAGAGCGCGACGAGCGCCAGCACGTTGAGATTGACGCGATACGAGCGCGACAGGCTGGCGCCCGCCGCGACCGCGGTCTCGGGACGCACGACTGCGAGACCGGGGGGAAGCGCCGTTCGCAGGCGTTTTGCGAGCGCTTCGACATCGACGCCCGGAGCGATGCGGATGTCGATCCGGCTCAATCGGCCGAGTCGGTCGAGCGCCGCTTGAGCGCCGGCGATATCCATCACCGCAAGTCGCGCGTTTGCCGCGCCGGCGACCTCGCCCGCCACGCGCAGTCCTACGTCGGCGAGGCCAGCCTGCAGCGTCACGACATCGCCGACACCGACGTCGAGTGCCCGCATCGCGGCCGCGCTCAGGAACACGACGTCGGGCCGCAGCGTGTCCAGCCGATCGGCCGACGCAGCGATCAGTCCGGGTTGAATGCGGCCGGCGCGAAACGCGTCGACGCCGATGACGCGCAGCGCCTCGGCGTGCCCCGCGACTTTCGCGTCGACCTCGACGACGGGGCTCGCGACCGCGACGCCCGGCGCACGCGCGATCTCCGGATAGAGCGCCTCGGCGAAGCCCGCGCGCGGCCCGCGCACTTCGAGGTCGGCATCGCCGGAGAGCATCCGCACGCCCTGCCCCAGCTCGCTGACCGCCGCCTGATTGATGAGCTGCACGGCAAAGCCCAGCGCGACGCCAAGCGCGATCGCCAGCACCGCGAGCGCCGTGCGGACGCGATTCTGCGCAAGCGATCCGCGAAAGACCGCACCCGCCGCCGCCGTCGCCGATTCGGCCATGGCGTCGGTCGGCTACGTGACGGCCGCTTCGCGCAGGCCGTCGCGCGACAGCACAAGCACGCGGTCGGCCGTCGCCGCAGCGGCGCGCGAGTGGGTGACGAGAATGCCGGCGGCGCGATTCGCCTTCACCTGCTCGCGCAGCAGGCGCAGCACGCCTCCGGCGCTGTCGGGATCGAGGTTCCCCGTGGGCTCGTCGGCGAGGACGAGCCGCGGCCCGTGGACCAGCGCGCGCGCGATCGCGACGCGCTGCAGCTCGCCGCCGGAGAGTTCGCGCGGCATGCTGGCGCCGCGGTCGGCGAGCCCCACCGCGTCGAGCATCGCGCCTACCCTGGCGCGCGCTTCCGGGTCGGCGACGCCGACGAGCGACAGCGGCAGCCCGACGTTCTGCGCGACCGACAGGTACGGCAGCACGTGGAACGCCTGGAACACGAATCCCATGCTCGCGCGCCGCAGCGCCGTCAGCGCGTCGTCGTCGAGGGTGGCGAGGTCGACGTCGTCGAGCCGGATCGAGCCGGCATCGGGACGATCGAGCCCGGCGACGAGATTGAGGAGCGTGGACTTGCCGATCCCCGACTCGCCCATCACCGCGACGTAGTCGCCGGGCGCGAGGTCGAGGTCGATGCCGGAGAGGACCGTGCGCCGCTGCGCTCCTGCGTAGGCCTTGCCGAGCTGCCGGATCGAGAGCACGCCGCCGAGGTTAGCGGCGCGCGGTCAGCGTGGCAAGCGAACGAAAGCGTGCCGGAGCGAGCTAGCTCACACGGCGGAGCGACGTCTTCTCGCGGGCGGGACGCGTCCACGGCGATTCGCGCACCCATGCGGGCACGTCCTCGGCGGCCAGCGGCCGGCTCAGGAGGAAGCCCTGCACCGCGTCGCAGCCGAGCTCGCGCAATTGATTGAGCGTCGCGTCGTCCTCGACACCGGTCGCCACGACGGTGAGCCCGAGCTTGTGCGCGAGCTCGACCGTCGAGCGGACGACGAGGGCGTCGCTCGCGTCCGTTGCCATGCCCATCGTGCACGACTTGTCGATCTTGAGCTCGTCGAGCGGCAGCCGCCGCAGATAGGCGAGCGACGAATAGCCGGTGCCGTAGTCGTCCAGCGCGAGCTTGCAGCCGAGCTTGTGCAGGCGCTCGAGGTTCTTCAGTGCGTGCCCGGGCTCGCCGACGATCGCGTTCTCGGTGACCTCGAGCGTGAGCCAGCTTGCGGAGCAGCCTTCCTTCTCGAGCATCTGCTCGAGACGCGCGGGCAGCTCGCCGTTGACGAGGTCGCAGGAGGAGATGTTGACCGACACGTTCATCGGAATGCCGCGATTGCGCCACTCGGCGCACTGGGTGACGGCCCGCTCCAGCACCCATTGCGTGATCGTGCGGATGTAGCCCGTCTGCTCCGCGAGCGGCACGAACTCGGACGGCGGCACGAGACCGCGTGTCGGATGCTGCCAGCGCACGAGCGCCTCGACGAAGTGCTCGCCGCACTCGCCGAGCGCGACCCGCGGCTGGTAGAAGAGCGCGAGCTCCTCGTTGTCGACGGCCTTCCTGAGATCGCTCATCAGCGCGAGGCGCTTCTCGCCGTTCTCGTCGTAGCGATCGTCCCACATCACGATCTTGAGCTTGTCGCGCTTGGCCGCCCGCATCGCGATGTCCGCGCGCTGCAGGAGCTTGCCCGGGTCGTGTCCGTGGTCGGGGCACACGGCGACGCCGATGCTCGCCCGGACGTCGACGACGTGCCCGTCGAGGGTCATCCGCACCTCGAGCGCACGCGTGACGGCCTCGGCCACACGCTGTGCGTCGCTGACGCGACTGCCCGACATGAGGATCGCGAACTCGTCGCCGCCGATTCTCGCCACGCTGTCGTTCGCGCGCCGCACGACCGAGCGCAACCGCGCGGCGACCTCGCGCAGCAGCGCGTCGCCGATCGGATGCCCCAGCGTGTCGTTGAACCGGCCGAACTGGTCGAGATTGAGGATCAGCACGGCGACGGGCGTGCCCGCGCGGGAGCCCGCGGCGATCGCCTGTTCCAGCCGGTCGGCGAACAGCACCCGCGTGGGAAGGCCCGTGAGCTGGTCGCGGTGCGCGAGCTCGGTCATCCGCGATACGTTGGCAGCGACGCCAGCCTGCATCGCGCGGAAGGCGTTCGTGAGCTCTCCTATCTCGTCCCTGCGCTTGCTGGCGTCGACCGGCGTGTAGTCGCCAGCGCCGACGCGCCGCGCGGCGGCGGCGATCGACTTCATCGCCTCGACGATACCGCGCGAGAGCATGAGCGCGAGAACGACTGTGGCTGCGATGGCGAGCAGCAACACGAGCACCTGCCGCTGCTCCACCGCGCGGAGCGGCTCGAGCGCCGCCGGCAGCGACCCCTGCAGGATCGCGACCGCGCCTTCGTCGGCGCGCGGCGCGAGGTTGATCACGCGCGTGATCGTGTCGTCGCCGAATTCCGCATTGCCGTCGCCGTCCGCGGTCGAGTACTTGTTGGCGCCGAAGTCGCGCGCCAGCTCGGACTTGGCCGGTTCCTGGAGCGTGCTGGCGCGCGCCTGCCATTGGCCCTGCTCCGGCCGGCTCAGGAACGTGACGTCGAGCCCGGTCATCCCGCGCATTTCCTGCGCCAGCGCATCGTCGATTCGAATGCCCGCGGCGACCCAGGCGACGGGCCGCGGCGCGAGAAGCGGCACGACGACCAGCTGATAGACCTGTCCGCCGACGGACACGAGGGCGGAGGCCTGCTGCGCGGCGGAAGCCCGGTCGAGCAGTTTCGATTGCATGAACTTCTTGCCGACCTCGGCCGCGATCGTGCTCGCCGCGACGTTACGGTCGATGTCGATCAGCAGCATGACCGCGGAGCCGATGCGTGTCTTGTGCTTCGCCAGCACGGGAGCGAGAGCGCTGCGGTCACCCGCCGTGACCATGTCCCGGAATGCGGTGTCGCCGGTGAGCAGGCGGGCGCCCTCCGCGAGGCGCTGGGAATCCGTTTCGAGCAGGCGCTCGAACGCGCGCGAACCGGCCACGACTTCGGCGCCGACCGACTTGCGGACGGCCGCCGTAGTGTTGATGTGAACGAGCGCCAGGTTCGCCAATCCCGCGGCCAGCATCGAGCAGCACGAAGGCAACCAGCAGGCGGGTCTGGAGGCGATGCAGGGACAAATCTGGCAGGCGCATGGCGGAGCGGTCGGCTAGTCGGGAATTCGGACGAATTCGGCGCGGGCTGCCGCTTCACGGCAGTCCAATGCCCCGCGTGGACCGGCTCCCATCGGCGGCGGCGGCGGGAGAGGTCCGGCGGTGCCGTGGCCGAGTTCCGACATCGCGTTGGTTATTCGCGCTAGAACAATGGTTTGCATTTTTCCTGCGTGGTCTGGCGTCGAGGTCCGCAGCGTCGGTTGACCCTCGGCCCATGGCCATCGGGATTCGGAGAACTGCCAAAGCAATAAGCCTGCCGCTACTGGCCTTGCCTCACAGGCGCCGATGACCGGCCGGATTGGCCAAGGCGCCGTCGATCGGCGCCATGTCCGGGGCGCCGTCGATCGGCGCCGTGGCCGGGGCGGTGGGACGGCCGGCAGGCCCGGTCGGGCGGACGGCAGCGCTACCTGGACGCGCGGCGTCGCACGAGGCGGGCCAGGATCCCGTCGCGCCGGTCCGGGAGGTCGGCGCGCATCGCCGGGACCGGCGCCACTTCGGCCGGCCGGCGATTGTCGAGAATCGCCTGCGGCCGCTCGACGACGAGCCGGTGTGCTTCTTCGACTCCGACACGCTTCGCCGCCGCCTCGCGCCCCTCGGCCAATAGCGGAGCGCGGTGGCGCAGGCTGTGTGCGTCGGTGGCGAGGATATGGACCAGTCCTTCGTCAAGCATCTTTTCGCCGAAGTAGCGGGCCGCCTTGCCGAACCGGCCCGTCAGACTGCCCGCCGTCACCTGCATCCACACGCCGGATTTCACCAGCGCGACGAAGGCGCCGTAGTGCTGCTTGATCCACGTGAGACGCTCCGGGTGCGTCAGCACCGGGACGTACCCCGCGGCGATGAAATCGAACATCGCCTCGGAGAACCGCGGCGGCGCCGCCGTGTGCGGCGGCTCGAGCAGAAAGTACCGGCCGCCCGCAAGGGATGGGGCGGTACCCGCACGCAGGCGTCCGAGCAGTTCCGGCGTCAGATGGGCATCGGCGCCGAGGGTCAGGCGAAGGTCGATCTTCTCGTCCAGGAGCCGGCGCTGCAGCGCCATCACCCGCTGTTTGATGCCGGCGGCGTCGTTCTCGTAGAGACCGGGATAGATGTGCGGCGTGCACGCCGTGACGCGAATGCCGTCGGCGACCGCGATGCGCGCCATCTCGAGCGACGTCGCCTCGTCGGGCGCGCCGTCGTCGATGCCGGGCAGCATGTGGCAGTGGAGGTCGATCATGGCGGGGCTTGATTGCCTGGATGAAGCATAACGCCGGCTAACGTCGCGTACCACATCGCGTTCGCCGGCATGTGCAGCGAGAAATCGAAGAGGCTGTGCACGATCAGCGGCAAGAGGCCCACTCCAGCCGCGATCTGGAGCACTGCGAAGCTTCGTCCCGGCTCCCGGCGCAGGAGCTCGGTCATTCGGGCCAGCCAGCAGAAGAGCAACAGCGCGACGATCACCGGAGCCGCGAGTCCGAGCTCCAGGAACAGCTGCAGGTAATCGTTGTGGGCGTGGTCGATGTAGCCGCCAAACACGTCTCCCTGGAAGCGCGGGAAGACGGACGCGAAAGTCGACAATCCGCTTCCAAACGGCAGGAATTCGATGGCGCCCCGCAAAGTCGCCGCGGAAAGCGCGATGCGGCCTGCCGCCGAAAGCCTGAGCTGAGCGGGCTCGACCTTTTCAAGGATTGGCGCCGCGCCGATCCAGACGGCGAACACGAGACCAAGCGTCACGATCCCCGCGACCATCAGGTTCGCATGTTTCCATCCGGACCTCGCCCGTACCAACAGGATCGACGACAGCGCGAGCCCCAGGAGTGCGGACGGGATTCCCGCGCGCGATTTGGTGAACACCAGGCACAGCAGCACCAGCACCGCCGAGGCAAACACGAGTACGCGTTGGGACATGGCTTCGGCATCCAATGCGCCCACGCTCCGGGCATGGTGATGCCGGCCGCGAAGAACGCTGTACACGAGGAGACCGACGATCACAGGCAGCATCATGCCGAGCATCGCGGCGAGGTGGTTGCGGTTGACGAACGTCCCGGTCGCTGTGCCGTATGCCTGGCTGTTGCGCAGGTAGAAGACTGATTCGCCTCCCATCCCGACCTGCACCAGCCCCAGCAGAGCCTCGACACCGGTGAAGATCGCCAGCAACAGCAACAGTCGCACCACCTGCGACGGTGCGAGCCACTGGACTGCGAGAAGACAGGCGAGTGGCGGCAGGAGCGCCAGCCACCCGTATTCGGTCGCCGTTGGGATCAACGAAATCGCCCGGTACGGGACGCTCGCGCCCGGCGCAGCAAATCGCTCGAGGATCGAGGCATAGGGCGCATGGCCCGGTATCGCGCGCCAAAGCGCGTCCGGCAACGGCAGCAGCTGCAGAAGCGGGTAGACCAGCAGGATTCCGATGGCCGCCAGCAGCGAGCGCGGCAACCTCGACCAGGTCGCTCGCAGCGCGCCACGGGCCGCGAGCGCCGCCAGGAGCCCAATGGCAACGAGCTCGATCAGCAGCAGCGGCAAGGGCCGGTTGCCGGCCTTGTACAGTGGCGCCAGCAACAGCAGGAGAGCGAACGACCAAAAAAAAGTGGAGCCCGCGGGCTCCACCTTTTCGTCCACAGTCCCGGTAGCGATGGAGGTCAGTTCGGGCTGACGTTGCCGTCTTGTCTGAACACCACGTACGCAGCGGCACTCACTCCGGCCCCTAACGCAAAGGCGCCAAGGCCCGCCGCGGACACACCCGCTGCAGTACCACCGGCCGCGACAGTTCCACCTCCGATAGCCCCGGCCGCCGGTCCAAGCGGCTGCACCGACGCAACCAACGCGCCACAGGGGCCGATGTTCACCGTGAACCGTTCGTTTTCCTTGAGGCGCACGTCACACCCGACGTCGTAACCTACGGTGACCTTGGCTCCGGAGGTCGTCACGACCCGAGTGCCGGCCACCACACGCTGGTTGGCCGTGGCGGCGACCATGGCGTCCCCTTGGCTGACGAGGACATTGCCCTCGAGGTCCGAGAGCTTGGCGATCGTGTCTTGTTGCGGCTGCTGCGCCAATGCCGACCCGGCGACCAGCGCGGCCAGGACAAGCCCCAACGCGATAAGGCGTGCGTTCATAGATACATCATATGGACCAAGATCGCCCTTAGTCAAGGCTGCGGACCCGGAAATCATCAAACCAGACCGTTCCCCGCACTCGCGCCGCAACGTTCCCGGGCACCACGGCGTCCTGCCGCGGGTTGGCAAGCTCGAGGCGCAACACCTGCGCCGGGCAGTCGTTCGGCACGCTGAAATCCTGCTGAATGTTCTCCCATCCGGTCGACTGAAGGTACCTGTTGCTGCGCGTGAGCTGCTGCTCGGCGCGCCCGGCAGAGGACACGCAGTAGAGGCCCCACTGGACGCCGAGCCAGGTGTCCAGCGCTTCGGCCCGACCGCGCCCCTCGAAGCGGTACTTCCCGGGAAACAGCGTCAGGTATTGCTGTATCGGCGATCCGGACCAGCGTTTGCTGAAAAACTCCACCTTCAGCGCGTTCCGGCCGTTCGCTCCTTCCGTCGGCAGCGTTTCGACGCTGACGGCGTCCCTATCCGGCAATGTCCAATCAAAGCCAAGGTTCGAAATCGGCGCTTCGAAATCGCCGTTGAACACGTACCCGACCCTTTGGCGCCGATCGAGTGGCAAGCTGTTGAGCCATACCTGGTAGGCTTGAGCCCAGCGATTGTCGCGCTGCAGGCGACCGATGATGTACTTGCGCTCGTCATCCGTCGCGGTGCCTGCCGCGGCCCGGACGGCGAAAACACGCTGCACGGGGCCGGAGTCGAGTGGGGAGTAACAGGCGTCGCGGAAAAATGCCGGCCACCATTCGGGATTGTCCCGGGCGACGCCGGCAAAAAACGCATCCCATCGGCCGCTCACGAGCGCAGCGATCAGCACCGGCGCCGCCTTTTCGCGGACTTCCGGGTACAGATCCATGGCGCGGCGCAGGATCGCCAGGGCCTGCGCGTCCTCACCCGAACGCGCGTTGAAGGCCGCCGCCTCCAGCAGCGTTTGCCGATCGGCCGGCGCCAGGCGCAAAGCTTCGTGCATCGCGTCCCGCGCGTCGGCGCTCTTGCCCTGACGCTCGAACTGCAGCGCGAGGGCGATCAGGGCAACGAAATCCGTCGGGTTTCCTGCAAGGTGCACGCGCCAGGCAGATTCGGCAGATGCGGGGTCGGACGATGCTTCGATCAAACCGGCATCGACTTCGCCCGTGCGATCGCGAATCGCTACGGCGCCACTGACGATGACCCGCCACGCCAACACCAGTGCGACGAGAATGGCCAAACACGCAATCGCTTTCCGCCGCAGATCCGTCTCTGCTGCGCCGGTCGCGCTCATGGATTCTTGGGTTGATGCGAAAGCCGCGCAATCACCGCGCGCCCGTCGCGGCGCACGAGTTCCATCTCCACCGCGAGCTTTTGCTCCACCTCGCGGCCATCGCGCCATCCGATCCGAACCGCGATTTCGCCGTTTGCGTACGCCTTGTCGCCGGCTCGCCGCCAATTGATGCGCGTCAGCTGCATGCGACGCCAGCTCGACAGGCGGAACAGTTCGTCGTACTCGTTGCGGATCGCCGCGCGGCCATGTCGCAAGTTGGTGTCGGCGTCGTCGTCGAACAATGCAGCGAAGGCGTCCAGCCGGCCGCGCTCATAGTTGTCAACGAATTCGGCGAACAGTGCCTCGATCTCAGGGCTTGCGGGGGGCAATGACGCTGCGACCGGCTGCGGCGACACCGCGACCGGCTCCGCACGAGCCGCCGGATCCGCCGCCCGCGCCAACGACGCCTCCGTCACGAGCTGCGTGCTCGGCGATGGAACGGATGGGGGCGCCTCCGACGCAACTGGCAACGATGGCATGGCCTGTACCGTCGGCGCGACAGGTGGCAGGGACACGACGGGAGGCGCCGCACTTGCTACCGCCGCCATCGCGGTGGCAGATCCACCACTCGTTCGGACATTGCTCGCCATGACGCCCTGTTCCACTGGGACGTTTGCCTTCGGCAACGAATCGTCGTTCGATTTGCCGGACGGTTCCGGCACCGAAAGCGCCGACCCGGCCGTTCGGTGCGCGCGCTCGTCGGCGGCGCTCGCGGCGCGCAATGGCGGTGTCCTCGTGCCTGCGTTGGCCACTGCAGCGTCCGACGAAGCACGCGAAAAGGATGGAATCGCCGGGTGCGCGGCGACGAGAACCTCCCGGACCTCGCGCGCGAGCATTCCCTCCGAGCCATCGCGCATCGACGTCAAGACCACGAGTGCGGCGCCGGCGATCAGCACCCCGAACATCACGACGGCCGGATGCGCGCGCACGTATCCACCCACGCCTACGGTCAGCCACTCCGGCAGAACCACCCCACCCAAGGGATGACCGCGGCCCAGGCGTCCCGCCGGCCAAAGCGGTACCGGCATCATGGACGCTTCGGCGGCAGCGGCCGTGCGATACACGGCGCGCGCAACCCGGGCCCGGGCCTCGGCATCGCGATCGAAGGCCGTCCTCGCATTCTCGTCGCGGAGCATCCCGTACGCCCGGTTCGCGAGCGCCGCAAACGATTCCGGCCAGGCGTCGCCCGAATCCTGCCTGTCGGGGTGCACGAGTTGCATGAGCAAACGGAAGCGCTCTTTTATTGCCGTGGCCGAGGCGCCCTGTGCAAGGCCAAGTATCTGATACGGCGTCGCGTCCGGGCGAAAGAAAACGTGTCGCACGTACATCGCGGCGCCAGCCTTCAAAGCATCAAGGGTGCGCGCCTCGTTCAGCGCCGGGTCGGTGAACTCGATTCGCCGGCCGAGCGCGAGCTTCAGAACGACATCGCCATCCACAGGCAGTGCATTGCGACGGCGGGCCTCGCTGTGGAAGAGCCCCGGCTCGCGGTAGTACCGGAGGAGCAGCTCGGCCGTGAGGTCCGCGCCGATTCGCGCAGCTAGCGGGTCGATCGCGGCAATCATCACCCGTGGATTTGTCTACCGGGCACCTCACCACGCTCAGGTGAGCTGTGGCACATCGTGGGTGCTCTTGTAATAGTAGTACGCGCTTTCGTAGCCGTACATGCCGTCGCGCAGGTCGACCTTCGTCATCAACGCGCCGATGGGCACGACCCCCGCCTGCCGCAACCGCTTGAGCGCCGCCTTCGCGTGAGCCTTGCGCGTGCCACCCGCCGCGACGACGAACAGCACCGAGCCGACCTGATTGCCGAGCACGAGCGCATCAGCGATGCCGAGCACCGGCGGCGCATCCATGACGATCTGTCCGAAACGCTCGCCGAGTTCGGAGACCAATCCCACCAGCTTGGGACCGGACAGCAGCTCGACCGGATTCGGCGGCTGCGGGCCTGCCGGGATCACATAGAGATTGGGGATCGTCGTCGTGCGCACGACCCCCAGCGCCGGCAGGTCGCTCGACAGATAGTTCGACAGGCCGCGACTGTTGTCGACGCCGAGGAACTTGTGCAGTGAAGGACTGCGCAGATCCGCGTCGATCAGCAGCACCGACCGGCCCGTCTGCGCAAAATTGATCGCCAACGCCAACGCGGACGTGGACTTGCCTTCCTTCGCCGTCGTACTCGTCACGACGATTTGGCGAGGCGCACCTTCGCGCGTCGAGAACTGCAGCGCCGTGCGCACGGACCGGTAAGCCTCGGCAAAGCTGGAGCGCACATCGGAATGCGACGTCAGCGCAAGCGCTATGACGTCCCGTCCTTTCTTCGCCTTGATCAACGGGATCACGCCGAGGACCGGCAGGTGCGTCACCCGTTCCATGTCCTCGGGGGCACGCAACGTGTCGTCCAGGTATTCGAGGAAGAACGCGAGCCCGATGCCAAGCACCAGGCCGAGCGCCGCGGCAATCTGCAGGTTCTGCATCAAGTTTGGCTTGTACGGACTGCCCGGCGCGAGCGACGGATCGACAACGGTCACGTTATTGGTGCCCACGCCGGCCTCGACGCCCACTTCCTTCAGACGCTGCAGCAGGCCATCGTAGAGCGTGCGGTTGGTGTCCACCTCGCGCTTCAGGATGTTGTACTTGATGCTGCGGTCCTGCAGGTCGAGCACGTCCTTCTTCGACGCATCGAGCTTGGCCACGACGCTCGCTTCCTGCTGCACTGCGACGTTGTAGGTGCCCTCGATCGAACGCCGCACGATTTCGGTCTCTTCCTTGATCTTCTTCTCGATCTCGTCGATCGACGCCCTCAGCTGCTGCATCTTCGGAAACGCGGGCTTGTAGATCCGCAGCTGGTCCTGATACTCGACCTGCAGCTTCGTCCGCTGTTCGCGCAACTGCCCGATCGACTTGTTCTCGACCATCTGCGGCGCGGACTCGGGATTGTCCTTGTATTCCCGGTACAGCGCTTCGGCCCTCAGCCGCTCTTCGTTGGTCTTCGCGGCCGCGGCGTTGTAGGCGGACAACGTCTGCGCGAGCACGTTCTGCTTTTCGTCGACGTTGATGATCTGCTGCGCGCGCTGGAACTCGACCAGCGCACGCTCGGAATCCTCGAGCTTCGCCTTCGTCTGCGCGAGCTTTTCCTCGAGGAAGGTCTTGGCGTACGCCCGACGCGTCGTAGCGCCGCTCGAGATTGACAGCGATGAAGTTCTTGGCGAGCGCGTTCAACGCATCGGCGGCGAGCTTGGGGTCCGGCGAGTCGAAAAACACCCGCACCAGGCGTGAGTTGCGAATGGGCTCCACCGACATCGAGCCGAGGAACGCGCCGGCAGCCGCGGTATTCGCGTTGCGCGCGGCATCCGGCGGCGAGGGCGCGGGGGCTGCCTTGTCCTCGTCCTTGCCCATCAACTCGCGAAGCAATCCCGACCACCAGGGCTTGCGAGTCTTCCTTCGTCGCGCTCACCCGCTGCCGCAGGTTCAGCTGCTCGACGACGCGCTCGGCCAGCGTCCGGCTCTTCAGCAGCTCGTACTGCGTACGGTAGAAATCGAGGTCGCCGCTTTCCTCCGGCGCGACGAGACTGCCCTTGAACTCGATGACCTTCGGCGCCTCGCGCTCGATCTTGAGGGTGATCGTCGCACGGTAGATCGGCGTCGCCATCATCGTCGCCACCAGCGCGGTGATGAGCACGATGAGGAACGCCGCCAGCACCACCCATTTGCGCTTGACGACGACGCGCCAGAGGTCGCGGAAGTGGACGGCGTCGTCGTCTTCCGCCACGGTGACGGGCGGCAGGACGAACGTCGACAACGCCGTGCCCGGCCGAACGCTGAATCGCCGTCGAAGCGTCGGGTGGCGGTACAGCGGGTCGGTCGTTATCCGGCATGGCTACGGTCGGCCGAGGTAATTGAGGGGGTTGATGATGTTGAGGATGTCGCCGAAAAACGAATCCCGGACCGCGACGCGATCACCCGAGCGCTGCACGACCACGACGTCCTCGTTCGACAGCAACGGATCGTCCAGCTCGCCGCTGCGAATCTTGATTACGTCGTACGTCAGGGCCCTCTTCTGTCCGCTCTCCACCCGATAGACCTTGACGTCTTTCATGTCCGACAACTGGCCCTGTCCGCCGGCAATCGCGATCGCCTGCAGCAGCGACGTCGGCCCGCGAATCGGGAAGATGCCCGGATGATTGACGGCCCCCTCGACGGTGATGCGCTGGCTGGTGAACTCCTTGATGAACACGGACACCTGCGGATCCTGCAGGTAATCCTTCTCGTACTTGGCTGCGATCAGCGTCTCGGCTTCCTGGCTCGTGAGCCCGGCGACCGTACCGGGCCCACCAGCGGCAGCGAGATGACGCCCCGCGAATTGACGCGCACTTCGCGCTTGAGGTTGTCGATGCCGAAGACCTGGATCTCGATAAGGTCCTGCGGCCCGATCTTGTAGTCCTCGCCGACCACTTGCCCGGCCGGTAACCGGCACAACGCGGGGCGCATCGGGCGAGATCGGAAGCAGGGCCCCCGTCGGGCCTGACGCTTTGGGCGTCGGGCGGCGCGACCCCGGGGCGTTCACCGCGACGGACTTCTGGGTCGATGTTGACGGCTGGTTTGCGGGCTCGACGACTGTCCGAGCGCGGGTGCCATCAACGCAATGCCAGACAATCCCGCAGGCAAGCGCCAATTCCAGTTGCAACCGGCAGCCAATCAAGCGCGTCGACCAAGGACCCGACGCGCGGGAAACAGAGAAATGCGGGAACCGTGATGGGTCAAGTCGGATCGCCGAAAAGCATCGATAAATCAATTGGAAGGCACCGCAAAACATACCATTTTGGCAGGGTACCGCGCAAGTCGGGAGTTGCGAGCCTGCGGCCGGGCTCACTATCGACTCCGGTACCAGCAGAACTGGAACTCCACATTGCTGCCCTCTTTCACCAGGAAATCGGCGGCGTCGAGCATCGCTTCCTTCCTGCCGGGAGCCACGTAGATGACGCAGAGAGGTCGCGGGTGCCGGCGCAGGGAGTCGCGAATCTTGTCGAGAACGCGGTGAAACAGCGTTTCGGCGCAGGGATCGAAGAAAAAGAGCACCGACGGCTCCGGAGGGAGGTCCGCGTCCAGAAAATCGATGCAGACGGACTCGACCGCGCGACATCCCTTGGGGTCTGCGCGGTACTTCCGTATGTTCTCCGCGGCGACCGCGTGCAGGTCGGCCGAGAATTCGAGACCGATGATCCGTCGAAAGGGCCAATCCGACGCCAGGAGCAGCGCCCGCCCCTTTCCGGACCCGAAATCGATGAACGTCCATTCCTCGTGCTTCAACGCAACGCTCGACATGACCGCGGCGAAGCGTTCCGCCTCGATCCCGGCGTAGTCGCGGCCATGGATCCAATTCCGACTGGCGATATCGAGATCGCTGAGATACGTCCAGCCGCCGAAGTCCCCATCGGTATCGACGCCATGCGTCAAGTCAAATTCGCTGCGCGGTTCCGCTCCGGGCAGGTTCCTGGCGGCGCGGTACTCGCGCAGGAGGTGGAGAGGCAAGAGCACGCTTCGGCACAGGCTCACCGCAATGCCACGTTGCGCGATCGACGCGCGGATGCGTGGCAGGACGGTACGCAGCACGCGTGGCACGAAGGGCGACCGCTCTTGGCGAGTATTGCTATCGATCCCGGCGGGATCGCCCGGCGCCGCTACTTGTGCGCCACCCACTTGATCGCCTCGTAGGCCGGCAACCGAGGTGGCCCGGCGGAAGCGGAAACGTGCGCCGGCGCCTTGGCGGCAGCCCTCTTCGCCAGGAGATTCTTCGACGGCACGCCCGTGCGGGCGAAGGATTTCTCGCAGTCCTGAATGGAAGGGCCCCGCATGTTCCCTTCCATGTAGGCGAGCCCCGGGCAACGGGTACAGCTGCTGCCGTGCGTGCAGGTCGAACAGCCCTGCAGGTCATTCATCGTGATCGACCGGACTTCCTTCAGCTGCGGGGAGTCCCGCCAGATGTCGATGAACTTCGTTCGACGGACATTCCCGCTGGGAAGCGGAAACTGCACGCACGGATAGACGTCCCCGTAGGGCGAAACGTAGCAGGCCGTATGACCCGCGCTGCACGGCAGCGTATCGACAGCGTCGGCTTCCTCGAGCGGCCCCGACGGCGGGGCACAGAACTCCTCGGCATTGCCGACAAGCATCGAGTCGTGGAAAACCTGCACCAGCGCCTCGGCGTCGATGTTGAGGTCAAGGATCGAACGGTCGCCATCCATCATCGGCGTGATCGTGGCATCGACGTGGTAGTGCGCGCCGATGCGCTCCGCGAGCGCCCGTACCTCGGGGTAGTCGTCGGCGTTGTGCTTCATCAGCACGTTGGCGAAGCTCACCTTCACGCCGCTCTCGCGCAACAGACGGGCGCCCTCGATCGTCCGCAGGAAGGATCCGGGGAGCTTGGTGATCGCATCGTGCACGTCTGCCTTGTGCGAGTAGACGCTGATCTGCACGGACTCGACGCCGAGCGCCGCGATTCGCTCGGCCTTGGCCTTCCGGATCATCACGGCGTTCGTCTTGAGCTTGACCGAGAACGTCCGCTTGCGGGCGTGTTCGAGGATCTCGAACAAATCCTTGCGCAGGAAGATCTCCCCGCCGCTCAGGACCAGGAAGAAAACCCCCGCGTCGGCCATCTGATCGAGCAGATCCTTGATCTCCACCGTCGTCATCTCGCCGTGATCGTCGTGGTCGAGATAGCAATGCACGCACCGCTCGTTGCAGCGGTACGTGAGATCGAGCTGAGCGCTGAGCGGAATCCCGAGCTTCAGCGCCTTGCTGCCCATCTCCCGCAGCAGACTGCTCATGGCGATTCCTTGGGCGGTGAAGACGGTTCGAGTATCGGGGAATCCGACAGCTTGAGTATGCCGTGCCGCGCGAGGTCGGCCACCAGCTCCTGGGCATCGCGCAGCGCCTCGGCGGGTTCGACGTCGAACTCGGCGCAGATTCGCTGCTCGACGATATCGGCGAGCGGGGTCACCCCATCCGCCGCCTGCCAGAGAATCGAAGCGGTCGCGTTGAGCGAATACAGCGACGAGTCGAGCCCGGACATGATCACCATCTCGCCGCCGATCATGCGGGCGGCGACATTGGGAGAACGGGCGACGTAGCCGGTTTCGCTGGACATGGCTCGAAAGCCTAACCTGTAGCGGTATGCGTTACAAGATCAGGTCCCAGACGCGCGCGTCCGGAATGAACGTCAGCCGACGGACCGGCACCTGATCGACGAATTCGAGCGCGGAACGAAACACCGCCTGCACCAATTCGGGGTCCTTCGCGAAGAAGAGGATGTTCTTCAGCAGACCGCGAGCCGCGTCGGCCGCCCCCACGCTTTCAATCCGGTTCTCCGGACCCTGCACGAGCAAAAAGACGGCCCCAAGGGGCGCCTTCAGGTTTTCGCCGGACTTGGCCAATTCACCGGCGAACGGCGTTCCGAAGGCGAAATAGCCTCCCGCTCCCTTCCGCACGTACGAAATCTCGTCGGTGAGGAGATTGGCGTCGGCGGGCGCCAGCCGCGCAATCGTCGTCTTGCCTGCGCCCGAAACGCCGGCAAAGAGATACGCATTACCGTTGCGCACGGCGCTCGCCGCGTGCACGAGGAACCCGCCCTGCCGCGCCAGCACCAGCGTGTGCACAATGCGCAACACCGCGTCGATCGAGTAAGGATTGGCCGATTGGCGTACGTGCCCGCGCCGAATTACCGGGTCCCACTCGGCGCGGAAGTCGCCGCGCTCGAGACACCATCGGCCGCCGTCACGGAAAACGCGGACGTCCGCATCCGGGGAAATGCCGACGGGGGTGTCAGCTCGACGTCGAATTCATAGTCCGGTTCATCCGCGGTGCCGAGAAACCCGGCGTAGCGGTGCCGGAGCATGCGCAGAAACGCTTCATCCGACGTGCGCACACCCACCACCATCCCACCGATCGCGATATCGACGCGTCGGTGCGCGGCGCCCGCGGTCAAAGGCCGGCTCGGTATTGCAGTTGGTGCAGGCGGGTGAGCAGGCGGCCGGCAAGCGCCGAGCGGCGCACGAGCCTCGCCGCGATGCGTCCGGCGAACGTCACTTCGGACGAGACAGGGACACACCGCCCTCGGCGCACCACGCCATGTACCCTGCCGAGCAGCTCGGAACCAGCGACCGGACTATCGCACGCGCCGATGCCGTCGCCCTGCGTGACGAGGTTGTGTGCGGTGCGAGACACCACTCGGTGCGCGAAAAATCGGCGGTGGCGCTGGAAGAGAACCACGTCGCCGACGCGAGCTGTACGGAATCCGCCACGGCGAATCAACAGGACATCGCCCGGCCGGATCGCCGGGAGCATGCTGGAGCCAGTCACGCGGAGGCGGAGCTCTCCGAACGACTCGAGAACCTCGGCGGCCAGATCGATCCTGGAGAAAGCGCCCGAAACGTCCGTCACCATCGGCTGGCCAGCTACGAAGCTTTCCGGCTGCCCCTGCACTGTGCCTGCGTGCCATTGATCTTGCCGCATGCCAACGCCATGGTCTCGAACACCTGTTCGTGGCGAAACGACGGCTTTACGTACGGCGCCTTTCCGGTAGTTGGGACCGCCACGGAACCGATGTCCAATTGCGAGGATTTCTTTTCCATCATACTGCCGCGCCCCCCAGAAGGGTGTCCGAACTGTCCACCGCTATGCACTCTATCGGTTTCGTGGTTTTCTTTCAAGAAAAGAACGACATGACACCGGGCGACCCGGCAGTCAGTGGTTTATTCGGTCAAATATCGCTCCGATGTTGGAGAACTGATACAGCGAGGACACCGCAAAGTCTCGATTCCTCGACAACACCAACTCCGCCCGGATTCCGGTGCTAGAGTGGTCTGGCAAACATAGGGAAGTCGGCACTCGAACAGGCCAGGAGACTTTGACGAATGATAAGACGAACCTTCTGCTCCCCGCGCGCGAGGGCATTCAAGCTCCTTGCTTCTTACACGTTTCTGGCCATTGGCGGCCTCATTGCGGCGCCGGCGCTCGGGCAAGACCGTCAAGAGGCGGACCCGGGCTCGCGCCTCGCGGTACCCAAAGACTGGAGCTCGAGACACGTCATCCATACCCGCGGCGTCACGCGCGAGCAAGTGGACAGGATGCCCAATGAGCCGAGGCTGCTCGACGCATGGCTCGCGCACGGTCAGGGAGCCAAGGCGCAAGCTCTGCAAGAGTCCCTCGACAGCCTGGCGAATCCTGCGGAGAGCGCCCGGGCAAAAGCAAGGAAGAAGCCTGCCGAAAGGCCGGACTGGAATGTTCCCCTGGGACCGGTGGGGGTGGCCAAGAACATGTATCCGGCGAAGTTTGGCTTCGACGCGACGACGGCAGCAAGTTGCACCACCGATTTCGCCGTATTCGCGCTCAACAGCACTGGCAGCGCGACGCAGGCCAATCTCGTTGCCTACGAAAACCTGTACTCCGGCACGGGGCCGGGTCTCTGCGGCCTGGCACCCACCGTGAAATTCGCGTATCGCATCAACAAGGGCCTGATCGACGGCAACGGGGGCCAGGGCGCGCTTTCCGTGTCTCCCGTTCTCTCGTTGACCGGGGACAAGATCGCGTTCGTGGAGAGCGACGTCACCGGAACCAATCACGAGACCTACCTCCACATCCTGAAATGGAACAACGGCGATGGATCCATCGGCGCCCCGGTGACTCCGACGCAAGCGACCAATATCACGACGTGTACCGCACCTTGCATCGTCAGCCTGCTTCTGGACGCGGTCACCAACAACGAGAACGCGGGCGACACCAACTCCTCGCCTTTCTACGACTACAACACCGACACTCTGTACGTCGGCAACGACCGCGGCCGTCTCTTCAAGGTCACCCCCGTCTTCAACGGAACCCCTGCGGCTTCCTCGACCAATGGGTTCGGGAGCTGCGGCGCCGGCTCGGCCGCGGGCTGCAAATCGGTCGGCGTCGAAACCGTGCTCACCTCGCCCGTGCTCGATCCGTTCACCAGCCAACTGTTCATCGGCGGCGCAAACGGAACGTTGTACCGCTTCGACCTCACGAACAATGCCGCGGTCACCGCGCTGGTGGTCGGCGCGGCGGGAGGAATCACCGACGCGCCCATCGTCGATGTGACCAACGGCCGCGTTTATGCCTACAGCCGCTCGAACGGGACGAATGCCGTGGTCGTGCAGACCGATGAAACGCTGGGCTCCGTGTCCACGGCCACCGTCGGGGCAGCGTCCACCACCGTCGTGACGCATGGCGGAGCGTTCGACGACGATTACTACAATTGGGATGGAATCACAGCCAACGAAGGCAAGCTGTACGTGTGCGGCAACCCGACCGGTCAGCCGACGCTGTATGGCATACCGTTCAGCCCCGTGACGTCGGTGAACGTCACCACCCAGGGCGCCGGCTACAGCTCGATCCCGACACCCGTCTTTACGGCGGGAGGCGGAACCGGAGCGGCCGGTGCTACGGCCGTGGGAGTTGCTTCCATAGCCGTGAAACCGGGCGGATTCTTCTGCACCAATGGAACTCAGAGCTTGACGTTCACGGGATTTGCCGGAGGGTCGGGACTTGCGGGCACCGCCACGGTAACGGGGGGCCTGGTGCAGTCGGTCACCTTGACCAACGGGGGCAGCGGATACACGACCGCTGGAACAACGTATACGGTTAACAACTGCACCTTTCAGCCGGGCGGCAGGACTCTGACGCTCAAGGTTACCGGGGTGAGCGTTTCGTCTGGCGGCGGCGCCTACGATCCATCGTTCCCGGTCACCTTCATCGGCGGCGGCAGTCCGACCGTAGCGGCCGCTGCGACTGGCACCGCGAACGGCAGCCTGATGGCGTCGGGCACGCCCGCGATGACCAAGGTCTTGACCGGTTCGCAGACCGCCGGCGAATGCTCGCCCGTCAGCGAGTTCGTGACCGGCGGAGGCGCCGACCTCCTGTTCGTCGGTTCCGGCAAGACGGCCGCGACCGCATTCGGCCAGGTGCAGAGTCTCGATGTCACCGACGGGACGCTCAATGCCGCCTTTACCACCGTGGCGCAGCCGAGCGCGCTCGGCGGTACCAGCGGCATCATCGTCGACAACATCAGCAATGCCGCCCAGGCATCCAGCATCTATTTCGGCACGCTGGCGCAAGGCACGCATGCGGTGAACATCGCGTCCGCTACCCGCGTCCGGTACGACGGCCACCATCACCACGCAGGGACCCCATAACCTGTGGACCGGCCAGTCCGTCACGGTGGCGGGAGTGGGGAGCAATGGCAATTTCAACATCACCGCCACGATCACGGTCACCGGCGCCACGACGTTCACCTACACGATGACGACAGGTTCCGGAGGCAGTGGAACGGTGAATACGGGCACGGCGTCCGTGACGTCCTTCCTGGCGATCAAGCTGACACAAGTCGGCCTGAACTGAGCGGTCCCGTTGCGGGGGCGACGGCGCGAGTCCCGGGCACTCGTGGTGCGATGGCAGATGCCGGTGTCCCAATTCTTTACACCTTCCTTTGCGAGGGTGACCCTAGTAATCCGACCCGGGCGGATGTGCATATGCACATAATCAATGACATGGAAACGTTCGTCCGTTTCGCGGTCGTGGAATCGGGAGCTTTTCTGCTGTCGGCGCGCTTTACACTTGGTGCACCCGAGCACTCCACCTCCCGCATCCAACCGACTGAAATTGCTGATGTATCAGGCACTTGCTTGATTCTTGCTTACCTTTGCGATGGTGGGCATGCAGGCCACGGTGGTGTTGCGCAGGAGACGGAATGAAAGTCCATTCACTAAGAGCTGTCAGTTCGGCGACCCTCACGGCCATGGCGCTCCTCGCCGGGCCGGGTACATCCTCCGCCAGCCTCATCAGCATCAACGATTCGTTGGCCAATCCGTCCTTCGAAAACGGCTTGACCGGCTCCTGCCCCACCGGGTGGACGTGCGGCGACAACGGCATCGGCGTCGAATCCCCCACGGCGGTCAGTTTCCCGACGCCAAACGGCTTAACGTCGCCAGCCGTTGCCCCGGATGGAACCCACGCGGCCTATATCCCGCTTACGGGCAGCGTCGGGACGCTCAGGCAGACGATCGCAAGCACGTACGTGCACGGAAACAGCTATGAGCTGGTGTTCTGGCTCGGCAACCCGTTTAATGCGGCGGGCGAGGCGTTCCCGGAGCGTATCGACGTTCAGCTATTCGCGGGTGCCTTTAACAGCGCCCAGACCAACACCCTGTGCGACACGGCCGGAAGGAATGCTACGTTGGTGAGCGGCGCGCAGTCGGCAAACGACAATGGTACGCAGTGCCTGTTTTCCTTGACGACCGCCGACTGGCGGCCGACGGATGGGGATTGGCGCATGTACGACCTGACGTTCACGACGAACGCCGACATCGTGGGTAACATTGGAATCGGGTTCAACTTCTTCGCCAATCGTGCCGCAGAAAATGGGTATCGCGCGGATCTGGACCTGCCCGGTGCCCCTTCCGATAGCGGCGCTCTCGTTCCGGAGCCCACGTCGCTGGCCTTGTTCGCAATTGGATTGTTCGGGCTGGGGATTCTGCGCCGCAGGAGGGCATAGCCTCGTTTCATCGCCGATAGCAAAGAGGGGCGGTCTTTCGGGACCGCCCCTTTGTTTTGCGCGGTCGGCATATGACACCAATCCGCGTCGGTCAGCGTTCGGGGCCAAGCCTCGTTCACTCGGAATCCGTTGTGCTGCTTCGGACAGGCGCAACTTTACCCGCGACCGCAAGGATCTAGGATCCAAGTAGTTTTGCAGAGCCCCTAGGCGCCCCGCTACCGCTGGGCTCGGTGCTCCAGCAACAGAGGGGCGGCGTGCCCGGAGCGGCGGGTCGCCCGTCGGGATTACTGCAGCGCCGCCTGGCTCGCCTGCACCGCGATCCCCGGGCTCGTCCGCGTCGAGTAGTAGATCTGCGAGCCGCCACCGCTGACGGTATTGTCGACGATGATTCCGCTCGTGCCGCCCGGCGCAGCGATGCCGGCGCGTCGCGAGCAGTCGACGTGCTCCAGACTAGGCCCGCGGGCCAGTTGAACGTTGAAGGTCGTCGTCAAGCTGCCGGCGCCCGCAGTTCGTTGAACCCGCACATCGATAAGATCGCCGCGTAGGGAAAGAAGCCGTATGCGTCGTGTCGCTGCAGGTCGTGTTACCTGCGGTGATCGCACACGTAACGGCCGTGTCGGCCGCATTCCTGCGCAGCGAAGTACGTGAACGTGGCCCCCGCGGGAGTGGCGGCGCTCTGCGTAATGGTCATTCCCGAATAGGTTCCGACATTGCGCCGCCGTAAGTGGCGTATCCACGTTAGTTTCGGTCGTGTCGCAGGGCCGCCGACGTCGAGACCGACATGTACCGGATGGTAGCTGTTGGTGGTCGTGGACGTGGTCGTCGTGTTGAAGAAATCGGCTGCGGGGATTCTGGTACGACATAGACGCAAGCGCCGGCACACCCGGTCTCGGTGCCATTAGCGCTCACGCTCGCGAAGATGTAATCATTCTGGCCGTTCTTGACTTCGGTGATCGGCGAGCAGTCCGACGTCTCGTTACTCGCCAGATCGGGCCCCGCAGTCGACGGCTGCGTTCCAAAGGTCGCGCTCATGTCGATGCGATAGAGCTTGGGCCGCGTTCGACGCCCCGGCTGGAGACTGCAGTAACTGCACACGTAAAGGAACCCCGTGTTGCCCGCGCCGGAGTAGTACGTGTCGTCGAACGATCCCGGCGTAGAGCGACGTCGCATTGGTCGTATCGTCGCCAACCGTAGCTCTGAGCGGCGTTTGCGACGCGGTGGCAAGCGACGTGCCGGCGGCGAACTGATAGATCGCGCCGTCGGCTGACGCTTGCAACATCGTTCCCGACAAAGACGTAAACCTTGCCGGTGTTCGAATCGACGATCGGGGCTATCGAAGATGCCCGTATTGGTATTCGCGAACAGCTGGCCGCTGGTGGTGACGCCGCCGGTCCCGGAACCGATCGTGCGTGTCGACCGCGTGAAGCGCGCCGGTACCGGCGGCGGCAGCCGGTGCGCGCGCTGCCGACGAAGACTTTCGACGTCACGCGGTCGAAAACCGGCGACGTGAGCGGAGTCGAGCTGACGACGTGCCGGCCAGACGTTGGCACCGGCCGAAACCACCTCGGCGGGCGTTCCCTGAAACACGCCCGTGAATTTGTGGAGCCTCCCGATGTTGTCACCGACGTAGATGACGTCGTTCCCGTAATCGACGAACGGAGAGGAGTTCGTATCGTTGGGGTCGCCGTTGAAATTGAGGACGGTCATGCACGGCGCGGTGCATGCACGGTAACTGGCGGCCGCTGTGCTGGTCAGGGCAGTCGGGTTACCCAATCGTGCCCACCGACACCGTGCTGCTCCACTTGAGAAGCACAAGTTGCGGCATTGCTACTGCCGCCGTTCGTCTGGACGAACGCCACCTGTTGGCCGTTGTCGTAGAAGGAGAGCACGGGCGAGAGACCAGCGATCGTGTCGTCGGTTCCGGCGTTGCCGGCGGCCCCGGTGTCATACGCCCAGTACGTCGCGGGCACCGCTTGCGTGGATGTCTGGCATCCCCCGTTCGCAATCGTGTCTTTGTACAGTTGATTCAAGGCGAAGATCGTCGGTTGGGCTGGCGTGCCGGCGCCACCCGTAAGAGCGGAGCCCGACCATGTGAAGTTAGCCCCGGCCAACGCCTCCGCGAGGGTGATGTTCGAAGCCGCGGTGCCCCCCCCTGTGATCGCAGTGACGGTTACAACGGCTGCCGCACTGCTCGCCGTGACACCGACGGTTCCGCCGTTCCGCTTGATCGCATTCGCAAGGTTAGTCGCAACCACTGCCGCTCGCCGGCAGTATTGTTTGCCCAATCTGGAAATTGAGGCCCGTATTCGAACCACCAACGTTCGCAGTAGCAACCAGCACGATCGACGTGCCGTGGGAGATATTTGTAACCGTGGCGGTCTGACCGGCCGTCGGCTGGGCCGCTGAAAGTTCCTGTCCGACTCGCCGGCAGTAACGGTGTTGCCGACGGCGGACGCCGCCGCCGTCGTGAAGACCACGAAATCGGTGGCGCAATCCTTCGCCGAAAGGTCAAACGCGAATTTTGCCGGGAACATACGCGGGGCGCCGACGCCGCGTCACGCCGCCCATGACGTTGCTCCAGTCGCGGTCAATTCGGTCTCCGGACGGGGTCCGGCGGTCTTGGCTTCTTCCTCTTCCCGTTCGCCCGTTCTTGGCCGCAACGCGACTTTCCTCGCGGCGGCTGCTTCGGTGCTGGCCTCGATATCCTGCGCGGCCGCCGCCGCTTTCTGCCTTTTCTCGCTCTTCTTCTCCAACGCGAGAACGAAGCGCGGATCATTGGCGTTCTTGGTCCACTCCTCGAGAGTGCCCTTCGCCGCCGCTTCCTCGCGCGTATCCGGATTCGAGTAGATGACGTGCCGGTGGCTCCAATCCTGCGGCACGCCACTCGGTGCGGTTCCGACCGTCTTGGCCGCAACCGGAAAGGCCAGCGCAAATGCAAGCGTGCCGATGATCCCGGCATGCGGATGACTTGCCGGAACGGGAAGGGGATCGATCTCATGGTGCCTCCAGGGCCTGCAGCGCGAGCGCGCACGCGCGCATGTGATCCGATAGTAGATGTGGTATCAAAGGGTGTCAATGCCGCTTGGCTGCCCAAACTGACGCTTCTGCGAAGAAAATTCGGCGCCCGAGCCGCCTCCGGGCCTGAAAAACTTTTCGACGATGCGCGCCGGAAGAGAGAGTGACGCCGACGTGAAGTCCGCTTTCCGCCCGTTCCCTGTAGGCTATAAATGATTCGGGATTTCTGTACATTTTCGCGGCTCCAACGTACTGGCCAGATTGAGGATCGCCCGCCGAGCCGTCGGGCGGAGACACGCCCGCACCGCCATGCTCGGCGCGCGATGGAGCGCTGCGTCGCGGCGATTCGAGGCGGCCGATGCGGGCCGGCAGCACCGGGCGACGTCGACGGCGATCGCGCGATTCCTCGACGCCGGCCGCTACCACGGCGTGCTTCCCCTGCTCGACGCGGCCTTTCGAACGCCGCGCTTCGAGTCGTGGCCGAAGGAAATTCTCAGGCCTGCCACCAAGCCACCCTCGCCCAGACGGGGTTCGAGGTCGCCCACGGCGCCGAGATCGACCGCGTGCTGGCCGCACTTGCGCACGAAGGCATCACGCCTTTGCTGCTCAAAGGCACCGGGCTCGCGTACGGCCTCTACGCGAGCCCCGTGCTGCGGCCCCGTTCGGACACGGATCTGCTGGTCGCGCCGGAAATGCGCGACACAGCGTGGCAGACGTTGCAGCAACTGGGCTATCGCCGCGTGAGTGGGCCGGCGGGGCAGGTTTGTCGGTTACCAGCTGCAGGCGCAACGGATCGATCGCTCGCGGCATTGCGCACAACATCGACCTCCACTGGCGGATCAGCGATCAGCAATCGTTCGCGTGGCTGTTCTCCTTTGCCGAACTGGCCGCCGCGGCGGTGCCCGTGCCTGCGCTCAATCGCCACGCGTTGAGGCTCGGCAACGCGCATGCGCTGCTCCTCTGCCTGCTGCATCGCGCCGAGCAACAACCTCTTTCTCGCCGGGCTTCGGCGACCGGCTCATCTGGCTCTATGACATGCATCTGCTCGTCGGGGCGATGTCGGCGCCGAGCTGGACGACCTTTCGCGGGATGGTCGAGGCCAAGGGCGTCGGCGCCCTCGCTCTCGAAGGTCTGCGACGTGCGCCGAGCATTTCCCGTCGCCGCGTCTCGCCGTGCTTATCGACGCGCTGGCCCGCAGCCCGGAAGCGCACTCGGGGGCCGAGTTCCTGACTGCAGGCGGATTGCGCCGCGAATGGATGGAATTGCGAGCGATTCCGGCGGTCGGCGCCCGACTGGAATATCTCGCCGCGCGGGCGTTCCCGTCCTCCGAGTACATGCGCGAGCGGTATCCGGATGCGCCAGCGAGCCCGCTCCCGCTACTGCATCTGCGACGGTGGGTCGGGACTGGGGACAGACCACGATTCGCCGCCTAGGCGATTCATGGGGACAGACCACGATTCGACCGAACCTTGACGGCAAAGGCCCCTCGTCCGTCAGGCTGATTGAGCCCGAGTCGCTGCGGGAGGCAGACTCCGCCAATTGTCGCTCGGCCTCGTTCACCACTCGCCGACATGCCTCGCCGCACGCGCATCGTGCTTGCTGGCGTACCTGCCCATCTGATCCAGCGCCGGAAACCGTGGTCTGTCCCCGTTACCGTTGCCAGCGCGAAGGATCTCCCAGAATTGGCGGGGCGAGACGACCCTGAGCGCGCCAATGGCAACAAGCCGCAGCAATGCGGCGTCACCGGTGACGAACAACTCGGCTCCGCCGGTCAGCGCTTCACCAAGCACCAGTGCGTCGGCCGCATCGACACTCACGTCCGCGGGCTTCGCCTTGTCAACGACATGGGCGGCCTCGCCCGAGAGGAAATCGACAATATCGGCCGAACGGGCGACGGGTAATTTGACCTTCGCGCGCAACGCCTTGTCGAGCTCGCGAAGGACGTTCCTTCCAAGTACCAAATCGTGATCCAGCAGCACCAGTTCGAGCACTTCCGCACACAATCCGCGCGAGGCGAAAGCACTGACCAGGACATTCGTGTCGAGAAATACCTTCACGAAATCTGTCGGAACACATCCTCGTCAGTCACCAGTCCTTGCGCTTCGGAGAACGGCAGCGTCTTCCGCCGAAGCTCTCGAAAGCGCGCGACGGCGACCTGGCGCCGGAGGGCTTCGCGGGCGATCTCGCTCTTGGTCCGCCCGGTGCTCTTGGCAACCCGGGTCAGGGCCTTCTCCAGCTTCGGGTCGAGACGTATGGTCAACGTAGTCATCATCGATCTCCGCAATGTACGACATTGTAGCACAGGGGACAGACCCCGATTTCGCGACCGAACCTTGACGGCAAAGGCTCCCTCGTCCGTCAGGCTGATTGAACCCGAATCGCTGCGGGAGGCAGACTCCGCCAATTGTCGCTCGACCTTGTTCACCACTCGCCAACATGCCCCGCCGCGCGCGCATCGTGCTTGCTGGCGTACCTGCCCATCTGATCCAGCGTGGCAACAACCGGGGCGCCTGTTTCTTTGCGCTGGATGATTACCGATTCTACCTGCATCACCTGCATGCGCATGCGCTCGAAACAGGGTGCGCCGTCCACGCGTATTGCCTCATGACCAACCACGTGCATCTGCTGCTGACGCCCGACAGCGCCGACGGCTGCGGTCGGCTCATGAAAGGACTTGGACAACGATACGTCCAATACGTCAACCGCACCTATGGTCGCAGCGGCACGCTGTGGGAAGGACGCTTTCGGTCGTGCCTTGCGCAGACTGAAGACTATCTCCTTGCCTGCTACCGCTACATCGAGCTGAACCCGGTACGCGCGGCGATGGTCGCCCACCCGCGCGAATATCGCTGGTCAAGTTATCGCGTCAACGCGGAAGGGAAAGCGTCGAATCTGATTGTTCCGCACGAACAATATCGGTGGCTCGGCCGGAGCGCCGAGGAGCGCTGCCAGGCCTACCGCGACCTGTTCAAGGCCGACCTCGAT
Organism: uncultured beta proteobacterium; assembly: GCA_963724545.1. Taxonomy (GTDB): domain Bacteria; phylum Pseudomonadota; class Gammaproteobacteria; order Burkholderiales; family Casimicrobiaceae; genus CAIWHR01. The sequence goes on along the minus strand of CAVRVC010000016.1, from coordinate 36,792 downwards.
CCGGACATGATGAGCGCCATCCGGCAAGCAACCAACGGCAACTACGCTCTGGGGACCAACCGCTTTCAGGCCGAGATCGAAGCGGCACTGGGCCGGCGCGCGCATCGCGGCCGCTGAGGGGACAGACCACGTTTCCCCGGTTGCGCAGGCAGGTTTGGAATGGCGATATGCGTGGTCTGCCCTCTTGTAAAAACCCAAGCGTTGGGTTATCGTGCCTATCATGGCGACTAGAAGGCAGATTGCGCGCGCCGTTGATCTCCCCCTCGTCGCGGCAAACGCCGCGGGGAAGGAACGGCGACGTCGTGGCGACCTGGCGGTTTCTGCCGACTTCGATCCGCGTTCGAAGCGACTGTGTATCGAACTGGCGTCGGGCATAGCCGTTAGCGTTCCGGTAAGCAAGGTTCAGGGACTGGCTGGCATTGCCGCATCGAAGATCAAGTCGGTTCAAATTGACGGCAACGGCTACGGGCTCTATTGGCCGCAACTGGACCTTGACGTAAGCGTTCCGGGTCTTATCGCCGGCTGCTTTGGAACGCGTGTTTGGATGACTGCCCTCGCTCGACATGGCGGAAAGTCGACATCGGCAGCCAAAGCAAGTGCCGCCAGAGAAAACGGGAAGAAGGGTGGCCGTCCGCGCGTTGATCGGGGACAGACCACGTTTGCCTTGTCGCGTAGGCAGGCGGGACGTTGACGGAAATCGTGGTCTGTCCCCAACACACGCCCTGCTCGCCTACGCCGCGCCGCATCGCGCGGCGTTGGCGCTGGGCGTCGGCCTGATGCTGCTGGAAAGCGCCGCGGCACTGGCCGTCCCGTGGCTCGGCGGCAAGCTCACCGGGGCCTTTCTGCAAGGCGATGCCGCACGGCGAGTGGACCATCCCCGCCGTCCTGGCCGCGATGCTGGTGCTGTTCGGCGTGCAGGCGCTGCTCAAGTTCGGCAACACCTACCTGCTCGGGAATGCCGGCGAGAAGATCGTCGCCGACCTCAAGATTCGCGTCTACGACCACCTGCAGGCGCTGCCGCTGTCGTTCTTCCACCAGCGGCGCCAGGGCGACACGCTGGCGCTGCTCACGCGCGACGTCTACGTGGTCAGCGGCTACATCAGCGGCACCGCGCTCGCGATCGTGCCGCTGCTGTTCACCGTCGCCGGCGCGGTGTTCTTCATGTTCCGGCTGGAGCCCGCGCTGGCGTTGCTCGCGGCCGCTGCTCATCCCGCTGTTCTTCCTGCTGCTGAAGATCTTCGGCCGCCGCATCCGGCCGCTGGCGCAGCAGCTGAGCGAGGAGCACGCCACCGCCATCGCGATCGCCGAAGAGAACCTCGGCATGCTGCCGGCGATCAAGACCTTCACGCGCGAAGCGCAGGAGTCGGCGCGCCATCGCCAGCAGGTCGACCGCATCCGCGTGCTGACGGCGCAGCAGCTGAAGATCGAGGCCGCGCTGGGGCCCGCCATCCAGTTCATCGCCGCGGCCGGCATCGTGCTGGTGCTGTGGCTCGCCAGCGGCGCGATCACCGGCGGCAAGCTCGCGCCCGGCCGAGCTGGTGAGCTTCCTCCTCTACGCGCAGCTGTTGACGCGGCCCGTGGCCGGGCTCGCCGATGTCTATGGCCAGACGCAAACGGTGCGCGGCGCGATGACGCAGGCTCATGCATGCGATGGATCAGGCGCCCGAGCCGCCGGCGCACGTCGGCGCGACGCTGCCGCCGGTCAAGGGCGCGATCGCCTTCGAGGGACGTGAGCTTCGGCTACCCCGGTCGCCCGCCGGCCCTGCAACACGTCGACCTCGCCATTGCCGCCGGGAGAAACCATCGCAATCGTCGGCCCCAACGGCGCCGGCAAGAGCACCCTCGCCCATCTGCTGATGCGGCTGCACGAACCCGGCAGCCGGCAGGATCACGATCGACGGCATCGACATCGCCACCGTGTCGCTCGACAGCCTGCGCCGCCAGATCGGCATCGTGCCGCAGCACGTGCTGCTGTTCAACGCCACCGTCCGCGACAACATCGCCTACGGCCGGTCCGAGCCGACCCGCGAGCAGATCGAAGCCGCGGCGCGCGCTGGCGCGTGCGCACGACTTCATCGTCGAGTTGCCGCAGGGCTACGACACGCTGATCGGCGACCGCGGCGTGCGCCTGTCGGGCGGGCAACAGCAGCGGGTCGCGCTGGCGCGCGCGCTGCTCAAGGATCCGCCGATCCTGATTCTCGACGAGGCGACCGCGATGTTCGATCCGCAGGGCGAGATCGAATTCCTCGAGGCCTGCGCGCGACGCGCTGGCGGGACGCACCGTGCTGCTGATCACGCACCGGCCGGCGAGCCTGGCGGTGGCGGATCGGATCGTCCGGATGGAGGATGGTCGGTTGGTCGACGCGCGGGCAGAATCAAGCAATGTGAATCCGTAGCCCGGCGCGGGTGCAAGCTCCAGGGCGACGGGCTGCCAGTAATCGCAATTGGCATCAAGACATCAATTAATGTATGCTTTGATGCATGCGTACCACCCTCACCCTCGATGATGACGTCGCCGCCGTGATCGAGCGGTTGCGCAAGACGCGCGACGAGAGCATGAAAGCCCTCGTCAACGAGGCGCTGCGCGAAGGACTCAAACATCTCGAGGCGCCCCGCCGCAGGCATGCGCGCTTTCGCACCGACTCGGTCAACCTCGGACGTTGCCTGCTCGGCAACGTCGATAATGTGGCCGAGGCGCTCGCGGTGGCCGATGGCGAATCGTTCCGGTGATCCTCGTCGATGCCAACCTGCTCATCTATGCGCACGTCAGCTCGTTTCCGCAGCACGTGCAGGCGGGCCGTTGGCTCGACGCGCAATTGAGCGGAATCGGTCGCGTAGGTCTGCCGTGGCCTAGCCTCCTTGGATTTCTTCGCATTGTCACGAATCCGCGTGTGTTTGAGCGCCCCGAGCCTATGGCCCGGGCGTGGCACCAGGTCCAAGCCTGGCTCGAACCCGAGGTGGCCTGGATTCCCCAGCCCACGAAGCAGCATCACGACATATTGGGAAAGCTCGCTCACCACCTCAGGAACGCAGGCCAACCTGGTCCCCGACGCCCACCTGGCCGCGCTCGCAATCGAGCATGGCCTGCTGCTGTGCTCCACCGACGGCGATTTTGGTCGGTTTGCCGACCTGCGCTGGCAAAACCCGCTTGTTGCTACCAGGTTGCGATCGTAAGAAGGCGTCAGCATCCGGCGCGTAAGGATGTCGCACCTGGTCCTCTCTTCGCTGCTGCAGGGCCTCATATTTCCACCTGGCATCCTCCTGCTGGGGCTCCTGCTCGGCGGCATTGCGGCAATGCTGAGGTGTTGGCGTTTGGCGTTCGTGTTGATCGTGTTACCCGTCGCGGCTACAGTCGTCCTGTCGCTACCGCGGGTCGCGGACGGCATCGCGGTACCGATCGAAGCGCGCGCGCTTGCGGAGTCGCGTTCGGCGCTGGCGTCGCGCGTGCTGCCGCGCACGGCAGTAGTGCTGGGTGGAATGGTCGGAACCTCCGGGCCCCGCGATCGCGCCGACGATACCGCTTACGACCTCTATGGCGCTGCGGACCGGATGGTCGCCGCCGTGCGCCTCTGGCGGGCGGGTCAGCTGGATCGGCTGGTGCTGTCCGGAGGCTCGGCCGAGGACACGAGCGAGGCGGAGCTGATGGCGCGCTTCGCAGGCGATCTCGGTGTGCCGCGCGCGGTGATCGTGCTCGAACCCGATTCGCGCTCGACGCGCGAGAATGCCAAGGCCGTCGCCGACATCTTGCGGGCGAATCGCCTGGGGTCCGACATCACGCTCGTCACCTCCGCCCTGCACTTGCCGAGGGCGATGGCCGAGTTCAGGTGCGCGGGACTCGCGCCCGTGGGCGTGCCCGCCGAGTTCGAGGCGCTGGGCGTGGCCCACGAACTACCCGGGTGCCTGGCTTCCATCGTCCGGGGCGCTCGACCTCTCCCGTCGTGCATTGAAGGAGTGGCTGGGCCCGCTCGTAGGCGGTTGCCGGCAGTGATCGCGGCGGACGCGGGGTTCTCATCCGCTTGACGACGTAATAGACGAGCTTGATGTACTCGGTAATGACGAAGGACGCCCGAGAGCTCGTCGCGCCACCATCGGTCCGGCGTGCCACCACTCGGCCGCCGACGCCACGAGCACGAATTGACGATCCGATCCCTTGAACACCCGGCCCCAGGTCCAGGCGAGGCGGCGCATGTGCGGCGGATCGCTCACCGCGATCACGCGACGCCATCCCCGCTTTTTCATCAGCGCGAGGACATTGGTGGCCTCCTCGTAACTGTTCCTGGACTCGACCTCGAAGCGCAACGCGGACCTCGGCACGCCACGGGCGACGAGGTATTCGGCCCGCCAGGTGAGCCGAGGCGGCGGCGCGGCCGTCGCCGTGTTCGAGCCCGGTCAGCACGATCGTCGGCGCGAAGTGCTCGCGGTACAGCGCGAGCGCGCGCATCGAGCGATTGCCGTTGTCGCCGCCCAGAATGATGATCGCGTCCGCCGCCACGGGCGCCTGCGCGGGTGCCTGGAGCCAGTAGCCCGCGCGCGACACCGCATAGGCCACGGCGAGGGCAACGATCGCGAAGGCCAGCAGCGACCAGAGGAGCGTGCGTTTCATGTCGAGGTCGCTACCTGCCGCCCATGATGGCATACCGCCGGACAGCAAGGCTATTACAATCGCGCTAGACGTTAATCACGTGTGGCGTTCCGTGGACCGAGGGTGGCGCCGAAGATGTCGAGATCACCGACTACCACTGAAGGAGCATGATCATGCGCAAACTCTCCCCGATTACACCCGGCGAAATGTTGCTGGAAGAGTTCCTCAAGCCCATGGGGATCACTCAGTATCGCCTGGCCAAGGAGATCGCGGTCCCACCCCAGCGCATCGGCGAGATTGTCGCTGGCAAACGCGCGATCACCGCCGACACGGATCTGCGGCTTTGCCGTTTCTTCAGCCTTTCGAATGGTTATTGGCTCCGCGCGCAGATTGCCCATGACACCGAAGTCGCTCAAGACGCTCTCGCGAAGACCTTGGCGAAGATCAAGCCGTGGAGTCTCAGCAACGCAAAGACCCGCGTCGCGGCTTGAACAACGTAATGCGCGCCCCCCTAGCGTTGCCCGCCCAATATCCGCGCGACGCATCTGATGCACGGACTTCCATGACCAAGACGGCGCTCATCACCGGCATCACCGGCCAGGACGGCGCCTACCTCGCCGAGTTCCTGCTCGACAAGGGCTACACGGTGCACGGCATCAAGCGCCGGACCTCGCTCTTCAACACCGACCGCATCGACCACCTGTACGAGGATCCGCACGTCCGCGACCGGCGCTTCATCCTGCACTACGGCGACTCGACCGACTCGTCGAGCCTCGTGCACGTGATGCAGCAGGTGCAGCCCGACGAGATCTACAACCTCGCCGCGCAGAGCCACGTCGCCGTCTCGTTCGAGGAGCCGGAGTACACCGCCAACTCGGACGCCATGGGCCCGTTGCGCCTGCTGGAAGCGATCCGCATCCTCGGGCTCGCCGGCAAGACGCGCTTCTACCAGGCCTCCACGTCGGAGATGTTCGGGCTGGTGCAGGAGACGCCGCAGAAGGAGACCACGCCGTTCTACCCGCGCTCGCCCTACGGCGTGGCCAAGCTCTACGGCTACTGGATCACCGTCAACTACCGCGAGGCGTACGGGATGTACGCCTGCAACGGCATCCTGTTCAACCACGAATCGCCGGTCCGCGGCGAGACCTTCGTCACGCGCAAGATCACCCGCGCCCTCGCCCGCATCAAGCTCGGCCTGCAGGACTGCCTGTACCTCGGCAACCTCGACGCGCGGCGCGACTGGGGCCACGCGCGCGACTTCGTCGGCGCCATGTGGCTGATGCTGCAGCAGCCCACGCCGGAGGACTACGTGATCGCCACCGGCGAGCAGCACAGCGTGCGCGATTTCGTCACGGCCGCGGCGGCCGAACTGGGGATCACGATGGCGTGGGAAGGCGCCGCTGCCGAGGAGGTCGGGCGCGTTGCGCGGCGTCGATTCAGGCCGCGACACCAAGCTGCAACCGGGGCAGACGATCGTCCGCATCGACCGCCGCTATTTCCGTCCGGCCGAAGTCGACACGCTGCTCGGCGACGCGACCAAGGCGCGCACCAAGCTCGGCTGGGCGCCGGAAGTGGGCTTCGCCGAGCTCGTCGCCGAGATGGTGCGCGAGGATCTGCGCAGCGCGCAGCGCGACGAGCTCGTCAAGCGGCACGGGCATGCCGTCCACGATCGCAATGATGGCTGAACGCGCGACTCGACCGTCGGACGCGAGCCGCCCGCGATGAAGCCGGACACGCGCATCTACGTCGCCGGCCACCGCGGCCTCGCCGGCTCGGCGCTCGTGCGCGCGTTGCGTGCGAGAGGGCATGCGAACCTCATCACTCGCACGCACGCGGAGCTCGACCTCACCGACCCGCACGCGGTGGCGGCGTTCTTCGAGGCCGAGAAGCCCGAGGTCGTGTTCCTCGCCGCCGCCAAGGTCGGCGGCATCCTCGCCAACGACACCTACCCGGCCGAGTTCATCCGCGACAACCTGGCGATCCAGACCAACGTGATCCACGAGGCCTGGCGCGCCGGCGTCAAGCGGCTGCTGTTCCTCGGCTCGTCGTGCATCTACCCGCGCGACTGCCCGCAGCCGATCCGCGAGGACTACCTGCTCACCGGGCCGCTCGAGCCGACCAACCGCCCCTACGCGATCGCCAAGATCGCGGGCATCGAGATGTGCTGGTCCTACAACCGGCAATACGGCACGCAGTACCTCTGCGCGATGCCGACCAACCTGTACGGCCCCGGCGACAACTACGACCTCGCCACCAGCCACGTGCTGCCGGCGCTGATCCGCCGGTTCCACGAGGCGAAGACGCGCGGCGACCAGGACCGTCACGCTCTGGGGCACGCGGCACGCCGCGGCGCGAGTTCCTCTACAGCGACGACATGGCCGACGCGTGCGTGCATCTGATGGATCTGCCGGAGGCCGGCTTGGCGCCGATCGTCAACGGCCGACACGCCGCCGCTCATCAACGTCGGCTGCGGCACGGACCTGTCGATCCGCGAGCTCGCCGAGCTCGTCCGGAAGATCGTCGGCACCGATGCCGCGATCGAATGGGATCACGACGAAACCGGACGGCACGCCGCGCAAACTGCTCGATGTCGGCAAGCTGTCGGCGCTCGGCTGGAAGCAGACGATCGGATTGGAGGACGGCATCCGCCGCGCTTACGCCGACTACGTCAAGTTGATTGCGCAGTGAACTTGACGCCCAGCGCGCGCGCCACCTAGGGAACTCAGGAATTTCACCGGCATCGATTCGCCCTACGAGCCCCCGGAGAGTCCGGAGATCAGGCTCGACAGCGCAACCGTGCATCCCGACGAGGCTGCCGAGCGCATGTCGCGGAGCTGCAGCGAAGAGGGATCGTTGCAAGGTGATTGGTCGCCGTGATCTAGAATGCCCGTCACGCTTCCGAATTTTCGCGCTCCTCCTGTAAGCCCAAGTACATGGCTTTCAATTTCGAATCATTGGTGAAGCGCGTCATCGGCCGGTTCAGGCGGATGGTCGGAGGAAATCGCGCGGACGACGGATGGGTGCCGGCGGCGCGCAGGACCGTCGACATGGTCATGTACGAACAGATTTCGGAGGGCTGGAGAAAGAGAGGCGCGACGATCGGGAGAAACGTGCGGATCACCGGAGACCTGGATATGGTGAATCCGCACCTGATCACGATCGGCGACAACTGCGTCATCGGCGGAGCCATCCTGGTGCACGGCCCAAGGCGGCGGCTCGAGCCATCGGTCATTGGCAACAATGTCTACATGGGGCGCGGTGCCATCGTGCTGTCGGGCGTATCGGTCGGCGACAACTGCATCATCGGTGCCGGTGCCGTGGTGACCCGCGACATGCCGGCCAATGCGATTGTCGTGGGCAATCCGGCCAGGATCGTCGGACAGCGAGATCCGGACGAGGTCACACAATTTGTCGCCGACATGGAGCGTGGCGCCTACATCGGCGCGCAAGAGCCGCGCGACGGGAACCCCGCGTGACCATGTTCGGTCGTCCGTTGCCACTTCCTTGCGGAATAGCGGGCGCGGTCTGGATGAAGTCCAAAGAACAGTCTGCGGTGGCAACCCGCATCGGCGGGCCAGGGGGCCGTGTTCCTCGCGGGCAATGTATTCACGCTCGTCGTCGGCTTCCCGCTGCAAATCTATGTCGCGCGTGCGCTCGGCGCGAAGGACCTGGGTGTCTTCAGCCTGCTCGAAGCCGGCGTGGCCATCGCAAGTGGCCTCGTCGCGTTCGGGTTGGCGCCCACTCTCGTCAAGTTCATACCGGAATATCTCGAAAAGCGCAGCTACGGCAATCTGAGGAAACTCGTCCGGAGCGGGATATTGATCCTGATGGCGAGCGGCGGGCTCGCCTTCGGGGTCGCGCTGCTGGCAATCCCGCTGGGCGAAGCCTATTGGCCAGAGCTGGCGGTACGCGACGATGCCATGCGCCTGATGGCATTGTTGATCCCGCTTGGAATGCTGGCTTTCTTCCTGCAGCAAGGACTCCGCGGCTTCCAGGAAATCCGGTATATGGTGCTGGGCTCCTCGATAGTTCAGTTGACCGCAAAGGCGACCCTGGCGGTCGTGTTCCTGGGCCTGGGGCTGCAACTCATCGGTTATATCGGCGCAGTAGTGCTTTCGGTTGCGCTCGCTGTCGCCTGGATGGCGGTCGGGCTTTGGCGCAGGATCGCTGCATTGCCTCGCGGAGACGCCATTGCTGACGCCGGCGCCGCGCAGAATTGGCGGAAGTTTGCGTGGATACAATACGCAGGCTCCCTCGTGGGAATGGGAGCATCGCATCTCGACCGCTTCCTGCTCGGTTTCCTCGGCGGCGTCGAGCTCGTGGGAGTCCTGGCCATCGTCAGGCAGCTTCAGCAGCTTCCCGTCATATTCCTGCAGATGTTCCTGTCCGTCGTCAGCCCCATGTTTTCGGCCGCGCACGCGCGAGACGACTGGCGCGAGACGCAGCATATCTATCATTTGACGACGGATTGGGTGATGCGTTTGTCGGCGCCTTTGCTCATCTTCCTGTCCGTTTTCGCGAGTCCGCTGCTTGCACTCTATGGAGTCGAATTCGCGGAAAAAGGCACTCGGGTCCTGGTGATTCTCGTCGCCGCGCAGTTCGCCAACCTCGCGGTCGGCCCCGTGGGCAATCTTCTCAACATGAGCGGTATGGAAAAGCCTCTGCTCAGGCTGTCGATCTGGGCTGCGGTGCTCGAAATCGTTGGCTTGGTATTGCTCGTTCCCGGCCTCGGCCTCGAAGGGGTGGCGCTGACACTTGCCGCCAGCGTGGTGTTCAACAATGGCATGGCGCTATGGATTGCACGTCAACGCCTGGGCCTGCGTTGGGCCGATGCTCGCTACCGGCGCTGGATTGCGCCGACACTTGCCGCCTTGGTGGTGGCGATTGGGTTTCGTGCATTTGCTCCCGATGCCGGCGCGGTCATGCTGCTTGCGGCGCTGATCCTGCTCTACGCAGCGTTTCATGGGGTCTCGCTGCTGCAGGGGTTGCACAAGGATGACCGCGAATTGCTTGGCTACGTGTGGGCAAGGCTCCGCCCGGCGCAGGTCGGCTAGCTCGCGCGGGGCACACAATGAACGACGCTGTTGGCACCGCACGCCTGAAGCGATGGATTCCCATGGGGCTGCGCTATCGCATTGCCGACCTCCGCGGCCGCGGCGAATACAGCCACTTCGCGGATGAGTACCAGTGCATCTTCATCCACATTCCGAAGGCCGCCGGCACCAGCGTCGCGCGCACGCTCTTCGGTCGGGACTCGCGGCATGTCCCCTACTTCGAATACGAGCGGACCAATCCCCGCAAATTTCGGCGCTATTTCAAGTTCGCATTCGTGCGCAACCCCTGGGATCGTCTGGTCTCCGCGTTCTTCTTCCTGCGCGCGGGAGGCATGAGCGCGCAGGAGCGGGCGTGGGGGGCCGAACATCTGGATCCGTTCACGGACTTCGACAGCTTCGTGCGCGGCTGGGTCAACGAAGACAACATCTGGACCTGGCCGCATTTCGTGCCCCAGCATCATTTCATCTGCGACAAGGAGCTGCGCATCAAAGTCGATTTCGTCGGGCGCGTGGAGAATCTCCAGCAGGACTTTGCCTACGTCGCGAACAGGCTGCGCTGCGACCGACGGCTCGAGCGGACGAATGCGAGTGCCCACGACCACTACAGTGCGTATTACAACGACGATACGCGGGACATCGTGCGCCGGGTCTACGCCCGTGATGCCGAGATATTCGGCTACCGTTTCGAAAGCGCGGCGGACGCGCAATCGACACGTCTGGACTAGCCCTACGGGTCCACTCCGCAGCCGGCCTCTCCGAGACATCGTCGCCACGCCTGCAGCGCGATCGCCTTGTCGAACCGCGCCGTAAGCAACTGCCGCGCGTTGCCACCCATGTCCATGCGCTGCCCCGACTCGCTCCTGAGCCTTGCGATCGCCGCAGCCAGACCGGCGCCGTCGCCCTGCTCCACGCAAACGCCGCACCCGGCTGCACGAACGATCGCTCCGACTTCGCCATCCGCTGCGCCGACCATGATGACCGGCCGGCCCGCCGCAAGAATGCCGTAGAGCTTGCTCGGCACGACCAGCCCCTCGAGCTCGGGGCGCAGCGACAACCAGTGCACGTCGGGCACGCCCAGGCTCTCGCGCAGCTCCTCACGCGGCTGGTAGGGCAGAAACATGAAGCGATCCGTCAGCCCGCGGCTTTCGATGCCTCGGCGCATCGCATCCAGTTGATGCCCGCCACCGATGAAGAGAAAGACAATGTCACTGTCGCTCCGCAGACGATCGGCGGCGTCGATCAGTGTCATCGCAGTCGTGCACGCGGCCGAGATTTCCGGAGTAGCCGACGACGAACTTCCCGGCCAAGCCCCAGCGGTCCGCGAAGGCGATTCGATTCCGAATCGACCGGCGTCACGGCATCGCCGTCCGCCCAATTGTGGATGATCGCAATCCGGGTTCGCGGAGCCCCCTGCGCTTCGAGGTGCGCTCGCCATCCGCTCGCCGATCGCCACATTCATCGTCGCGCGCCGCAGCGATCCATTGCGGAGCGCGCGCGCCATCGTGCCGAGCATGCCGCCGAACCCACGCACGCCCAACGCTGTCGCGACCTCCGGGAAGACGTCCTGCCACCAGTTCACCACGAAAGCGCCACGCATCCGCGCAACGGGTCCGATCACGACGGAGAGCAACGGCGGATCGGTCTTGACGACTACGACGTCGCCTCGTCGAACGATTCGCAGCACCGCGATCGCCGCGCTCAGGTAGAACGTCAGGTAATCCAGCGCGCGCCCCGCCATCCGTCCGCGACCGAAGCGGCTGGTCCAGATGCGGTAAATGGCAACGCCATCGACCGTTTCGCTCGCCGGCAACTCGGCGCCCGGATCGTCGTATCGCTGGCGGCTGGTGACTACCCCGATGTCGTAACCAGCTCGGGCCAGGCCAAAGGCCAGGTCCGACAACATCTGGCTGGTCGCCGAGTGATCCGGCCAGGCGAAGCGGTTGACGAAGACAATCTTCATCGGCGGTCACCTGCCGCGCCATGCCAGGTACTCACCCAACGGCACTGCGCCAGCCGCGTCCCAGCGTGCCTACGGCGCGAGCTCGCCGACAATTTCGAGCCGCGTGGCCACCGCCCGGACGACCTTGCGCACCCCGTGGCCCGGATTGGACGTTGCCGCGACGACGACTAATCCGAGCGACTCCAATGCGCTTACGTCCCGCCGCACGGCGCTGCGGTCACGCTCGACCGCTTCCGCGAGTTCACCCAGCAGCCACTCGTGCCGCATAAGCAGCTTGAGCAATCGAAGCCGCTGCGGAGTCATGATATTCAGGAACGACTCGAAGTCATGGTCTGCAGGACGCCGCGTATGCGGCAGTGCCGCCTTGGCGTCAAGCGCGCGCGCCACAGCCAAACTGCGTGTGTATCGCTTGGTAAGCGCGGGCGTCTCGAAGTCGGTCTGGGCAAGGCGTTTGCGCATCATGGATCGAGTTCCAAGGTCTCACCGTTGACGAACCGCAAGGCCAACGCCCGCCACTGTCGCTCAAACACACCGACAAGATCCTCGTAGCCCATCGCCGGCATTGCCGTTTCTACCCCAAGAAAATGCCGGTGGTGCCGCCCATGGGTATCGTCGTAGCCCAGCACCCGGCCATTGTCTGCGGCAAACGCCTGCGGGTTGATGTACGCCAGACTGTAGTGGAGCACGACCCTGCTTCGCGCGTCTCGAAGGACCAACTCCTTCAACTTGCCGCCCCCAAGCTTCGCCGGTATCCGCATGTCTGGAGGCGCGAATCGCTCAATTTCCCGTCGTCGTCGCCCCACGCCGACCAGATGTGATATTTTTTGCCACAACTGCATCGATGTCAAGTAGGCGCAGCGCCGGGGCGGAGTCGCAATTGGTCGCCGCGAAAGGCGATGCGGCATGGTCGATGCGGGGTCAGCTGACACACGTAATGGACCACAGGGGCCACTGTGCCACCCGCCGCACCGATCGGCCCATCGTCCAATAGGCCGAGAGCAACATTAATCGCTTGGAGTCAAGGTCTTCTCGCCACCGCAATCATCGATTTCGCAAGCGGCTTGATTCGACCAACGAGGGTGAATTCGACGTCGACGAACCCGGCTTCCTCGAGCAGTGCGCGCAGCGTCCTCATGGACCAGAACTTGATGTGTCCACCGTCCCAAAGAGCCGTGAAGTGGGCGTCGAGCTTCCCGGTGACGGCCATGGCAAGGTTCTTCCAGTAACCATGATAGGGCGTGGACACCGCAAGCGTTCCACCCGGCTGGAGCAGGTCGAAGCCCGCTGCGCAAACATCCGCGGGAAGTACAGGTGCTCGACGACCTCCAGACTCAGCACGACGGGAAAGTGGCCAAAGCGAGTCCGCAAATCATCGTAGGCCGACCCCTGCTCGATACGTAGAGCAGGAAATGCCCGGCGGGCATTCTCGACGCCGGAGCTGGAATGCTCGATTCCGACGACTTCATGGCCCTTGCTCGCGAGAGCGTTCGCAACGACGCCATTGCCGCGCCGATTTCGAATATCCTCGACGCGGTCCCACGCGTGGCGCGGTCGATCAGGTCGAAAACCGGCGGCAGCAAATACGCATGCGCGTCGGTGAAATTCGCATCGGCGTATGGATATTCCGTTACACCCTCGCTCATGCTATTCGGCGCCTCCGCCCGCGCGGCTGATCAGATACTCCCCCATCACCAGCACATCCATCTTCGTCCGCAGGAAGCAATCGAGCGCCTCCTCCGGCTGGCACACGACCGGCTCGTTCTCGTTGAACGACGTGTTGAGCACCATCGGCACGCCGGTCAGGTCGCGAAACGCCTCGATCAGCCGGTAGTAGCGCGGGTTGGTCGTCGCGATGCACGGTCTGCAGGCGGCCGGAGCCGTCGACGTGCGTCACCGCCGGGAATCAGCGCCCGCTTCTCCGCGCGGATCTGGATAGACCTGCATCATGAACGGCACGTCGCCGTCCTGCTCGAACCACTCCGGCACGGCCTCGCGCAGGATCGACGGCGCGAACGGCCGGAACGACTCGCGCCGCTTGATCTTGAGGTTCAGGATGTCCTTCATGTCGGCGCGCCGCGGGTCGCAGAGGATCGAGCGGTTGCCGAGCGCGCGCGGCCCCCACTCCATGCGGCCCTGGAACCAGCCGACGACCTGCCCGTCGGCGATTGCGGCGGCCGTGCGGCGGCAGAGCTCGTCTTCGTCGGCGATGCGCTCGACCGTGCAGCCTGCGGCCGCGATGTCGTCGCGGCGCGCGTCGAGCAGCGCTTCGAATCGCTGCGTCGCTCGAACGCCGGGCCCCAGTAGGCGTGGTCCATCACCGGACCGCGTGCGCCGCCCAGCTCGTGCCACACGCGAATACGCCGCGCCGATCGCGCCGCCGGCGTCGCCGGCCGCCGACTGCACGTAGACGTCGCGGAACGGCGTGCGCAGCGTCACCTTGCCGTTGGCGACCGAGTTCATCGCGCAGCCGCCGGCGAGCGCCAGAGTCGTCGAGCCGGTGCCGCGCGTGCAGCGACGTTCGAGCAGGTGGAAGAACGCCTCTTCGTACATCGCCTGCACCGAGCGCGCGATGTCGCGGTGCCGCTGCTCCAGCGGCTCGTCCTTGCTCGCGCGCGCGGCCCGAGCAGACGTCTCGAGCGCGGGCGAGAACAGCGTCGCCGACGGCCGGCGCGCCGTCCTCCCACTCGTAGTCGATCTTCTCGCGATGGTGGCGGAAGTAGTCGAGGTCGAGCTCGAAGCTGCCGTCGTCCTGCAGCAGGACGATCCGCCGCATCGCGTCAGAAATGCGTCGGCTCGCCGTAGGGCGCGAGCCCCATCACCTTGTACTCGTCGCCGTAGTGCGGGAAAGCCGAGGAACTGCGTCAGCGCCTGGTAGAAGATGCCCAGCGAATGCGGGAAATAGACGCGGTCGTCGACGTCGATCCGCGTCCCGCGGCCGACGCCCCAGGCCGCGCTCGCGAAATCGCCGAAGCCGTCGACCGACACGACCACCGCCTCGTCGAACGGCGACACGTGAAACGCCGACGACAGATGCGCGAGGTGATGCTCGACCGCGTGCAGCTCGCCGCGCAAGCGCTCTGTCCGGGAAACGCGCGTGCCAGGTGCGTCTCGACGCCTGCGCGCTCGCGCTTGTTGCGGATGCGATCGAGCACCAGCCCGAGGTCGGGCCGCTTGGCCAGCGTGTAGGCGATCTTCCTGCCCAGGTTGGCCTTCGAGTCCTGGTTGACCGCGACGTGATCGACGTCGCCCAGGTCGATGCCGCCTTCCTGCAGGCAGTACCGGATCGCCTCGCTGGGGAAGCCCGCCCAATGCTTGATGCGGCGGAAGCGCTCCTCCTCGGCCGCGGCGACGAGCTGGCCGTCGCGCACGAGGCAGGCGGCGGAGTCGCCGTGGAAGGCATTGATGCCGAGGATCGATGCCAACGACACGCTCCTCGTGCGGCCTTCGGACCCGACATCGCCCCGCCTCGCTGCGGCGGGATGGCTACGGGTTCGCATAGCGGCGCAGCACTTCGGCAATCATTCCGACCATCGCGGGGGCTTCGTGCGAGGGCGCAGCGCTTCGTTGGCGCCGAAGCGCGTCCTCGACCGCCCGCATCAGACCTTCCGGCTCCTCGGCGACGACGATGCGTCCGGCGCGTCCGAGCTCGCGCGCGAACTCGACCTGGTGATCGTCGACATGCTCGCCGTAACGGGCCCGTCGCGGCATCACGACCGGCACCTTGCCCGCGTGCACCGCGTGGATCACCGATCCCGCGCCGGCGTGCAGGACCAGGAGCTCGGATCCTGCTACATGCGCTTTCGAAATCGGCCATCGCGAGCCACGGCAGCGCTCTGCACGCCGTCGCATCGGAACGGCGTGCTGCCGGACTGCACGAACACCGGCTGCGGCAGCTCGCGGGCGATGGCGGCAATCCCATCGAGGAGGCGCGTGAACGGCTGGGTCGCGTTGCCCACGGAGACGAAGTGCTCATAAGCAACACTCCGCCGTAGCGGGCCTTCGGAAAGAAGCGCCGCAGGCCTTCCCATTGATAGAAGAAGTCGTGCGCCAGGTGATACATGATCCGTCCGGTCAGCGACGGCCGATCGATGCGCGTGATCGTTTCGACGAAGACGACGCGCGTGCCGAAGAACAGGCGCCCGACGAGCGCGAAGGGCACGACCGGCCCGGCGCCGGTGCTGAGGATGACCGTGGGGCGCTCCCGCGCAAGAATCACGACCGCTTCCCACAGATTCCTGAGCACGCGCCAATCGCGCTCCGCATGCGTGATGAAGAACGTCTTCCCTTGCATGTCGGGCGGCAGCAGCGCCTTGTCGTTCAGCACGTAGAAGTGCTCGTACTCCGCGTACGCGGACATGAGCGCCCGCACCTCGGTCAGGTGGCCCCCGCACGACGAGACGATGCAGATCTTCAACTATCGATCGAGCGCATGGCGCCGCGTCCTAGTGCGATTCGCCCGCGCTTGCGGAAAACGAAGGCATGCACATTGCCCACCGCGGGATCGTAATCGAGCAGGTCGAGGCCCTCCGCGCGCCCCCAGTCCACGATCTCCTCCTTCGAATGGAACGAAGCGCGCGGCGTGATGATGTAATCGTAGAAGAAATGGCGAGCGCCGCGCCATGTGCGCTTGCCGCGGGACTTGAGCAGGTGGACAAGGTAATAGACCGGGAGCAGGGTCGCGTGCACGAGCAGGCGGCCCCACGCTCGCTTCTCCAGCCAGCGGATGGGCACGCCCACGTACGTGTAGAGGTAGTAGTAGTAGCCCTGCCGATTGTAAACCCCGAGGTAGAGGTATCCGCCGGGCTTGAGCACCCTGGCGTTCTCGCGGAACGCGCGCCGCGGATCGGGCGTGTGATGAATGACGCCGTCCGAGACCACGGCGTCGAAGACGCCGTCGGGCATCGGCAGCTGCAGGTTCGTCGCGACCACGTACGCGGCCGCGGCGCGCCGGCGCGCGAGCAGCACCGACCCGAAGCTGAGGTCGACCGCCGTGACGGCGAGACCGCGCCGGATCATGTAGAGCGTTGCGCGGCCCGGGCCGCAGCCGATCTCCCCGACCTCTTGGCCGGGCCGGAGATAGCTTTCGACGAACCGGCGAAACGGCCGCGGCTGCCAATCCTCGATCCGGGCCTCGTCCTCGGCCGTCAGGAAGTCGAACGGATGCGCGTCGTAGTGGTCGGCGGTGCGGCCCTGCAGCTCCGCCGCCTCGCCCGCCCCCCTTCGCCGCGGTATCCCTCACGCCGACCATCCTCGGACCGTGCGCTCGATCGCGTCGAGCGTGCCGGCCGCCGCGCGATCCCACGAATACCGCCGCGCCGAGGCGAGACTGCGCACCGATTGCGCCTCGTACGCCGCCCCATCGGTCATCACCGACACGACGGCATCCGCCAGCGCCACGCCAATCGCCCGGCGTGAACGCCGGCACGCCATCGCCCGGCAACCTCGACATTGCTCGCGGTGCGCGCAACGACGACCGGCACGCCTCGCGCCATGGCTTCGACGAGAGGAAAACCGAAGGACTCGCAAAGCGACGGAAACACGAAGATGTCGAGTCCGTCGTAAAGTGCCTGCATCGCCGCGGCATCGAGCTCGCCGTGATTCTCGACCTTCGCACCCGTGCCGAGCTCGTCGACGAGCTCTCGGATGCCCGTCACGCCGGGCGCCGCGTGATCCAGCGTCAGGACGAACGTCACGTCATGGCCCAGGGCAAGCAGCTCGCGATGCGCGCGCAGCGCCGTTTCGAAGTCCTTCTGCACGCCGAACTTGGTGACATAGCCCACTCGCCAGGGCTTGCGCTCGCGGCGGCGTCCTCGGCCTGGTCGGCCTGCGCGACGAGCCCCGGACCATGCGGGACGACGTCGATCCGGTCGTTCGGGACATTCGCCTGCAGGTGGATCTCGTTGGCGAGCGCCGCCGTTTGCACGGTAACGCGCGTGGCCATGCGCACCGAGTGCCGCACCCAGGCATCCTTCCGTCGCCATGCCCAGATCGACGGCCGTCGGCCGAGATCGCGCTCCATCCGCTGCCGGAAGTCCTCCGAAAAATGGCCGGCGTGCTGCTCCAGCAGAAGCGACGGGCATCCCACCGCGCGCCGCGGAAGGTAGTTGGTCTGGGAGAACAGGACGTCGGCACGGAGCCGGCGGACGAGGCGAGGCAATGCGATCTCGTACCAGAGGACGAGGTGCAACGGCGAGCGTTCTATCCAGGGAAAGGCCCAGGGAACCACTGCCGGCGGAAGCAACGATTCCCGCGCCACGCCCGGATGGACGGCGGCGTGCCATTCGATGTCGGGTCTTCGGGCCACCATCGCGTGCAGCAGGCGCGTCAGGACGACGAGCGAGCCGCCTTCCTTGATCGAGATCGCGTTGATCAGCACTCTCACGTACGCAACGCCTTCGCGCGCTGCAGCCAGCCGAGATAATCCCAGTCTCCCCGCACGATCGGCCTTGAAGTCGTCCAGCGAATAGTCGCGCGATACATTGATCCGCGGGAAATTCATCGGCTCGAAGCCGGGACGGATCGGGCCATGCACACCGCCGGCCGCATACCGATATCCGCATTGCGAGACGAGTGCACGCAAGCGGGCGTTGCTGCGGCCCCATGTGTAGGCGAAGTGCTTGCACCCCGCGCCCAGCCGCCGATCGATCTCGTCACGCGACTGGACGAGCTGCTGCGTGCAGACGTCGGGCGCCGCGCGAGTGAGGTCCAGATGATCGACGCCATGCGATCCCATCGTCCAGCCGGCGTCGCGCGAGCGCCTCGACGTCGGACCAGCGCATGAACGTCTCGCCGAGGTAATGGCCGCGGCTCCGGTTCCGACGGTCGCGCGGTGCTCTCCCCGATCCATCCGGTGTTGAGGTAGACGGTTGCCGGTAGACCTAGCGCCTGCAACACGGGGAATGCGCCGTCGTGAACGCTGGAATACCCGTCGTCGAACGTGATCGCGACTTGGAGCTCCGGCGGCAGGCATCCGGACGCGAGGAGCGCGTCCAGCGGCATGACGCGGGCGGCGCCTGCGAGCCACTCCATCTGCTGCTCGAATTGCCGCTTCGCCATCGCCCATGGGCCCCCGCCAACGGCGTGGTAGAGCAGCACCACCTTGCGCGACCGGGACTGCCGAAAGCCAGCTGCATCGCGGCACCGATGCGCCGTTTCCAGACAAGACGGTCAGACATTCCGGCCGCTCAGCTGCCGCGGCGATGGGGGTCGAGCGCCTGCGGCAAGTGATCGGGGAGCAGTATGCTCCGCGCTCGCGCCGTTGCGCGATCATGCGCTTTCGGCTCTCCACGCTCACTCCCAATGCCACACCGCACAACGCCCAGAAATAGGCGGCCTCGGGAGAACCCGGTGCCACGAACCAGGCCTCGAAAACCGACTGCACAATCTGGCCCGACAAGCGACCCGAGGACCAACGCACCCATGACCCGCATGTCCCGATCGTTGGATCGCAGAATCGGCAGCGTCGCCCGTCGGAACAAGGTCACCAGGAAGGCAAGATACAAGGCCAGGCCGACGAGGCCGGTTTCTTCCACGATGGCCAGTTGCGAGTTGCCTTTTTCCCGGCCATAGCCGACCGCCGTCAACCCGCCCGAAAAATCGGTTTCGCCAATCGTGACCCCATACCCCCCACCCGCAAAACCCCCTTTGACGGCCTGTTCATAGGATTCTTCCCAGACACCCTGCCTGGAGCCAAACGCACTCCGCGTCGGAATCCTGGCTGCGCCTTGCGGACGTAGCGTTGTTCGAGAGTCTCGATAGACATCCGGGATGGCGATGAGCGCGGCCGCGACAGCGATTCCGGCGATCGCCAAAGCGCCGCATTGCGTCGGACTCCCGATCGCGGCAAGAAATGCCGCACAGGTGACGATGGCAGCCAAGCATCGAAGCCCGAGAAACGGACAAGAACAACACACCAACGACGAGCGCCAGGAGGCCCAGGCAGATGCCAAGCTTCTTCCGCGATTCCCGGTATCGGTAGGCCTGCCAAAGCAGGCAAGGAATCGCCATGTTCATGAGCGAACCGAGCATGTTGGGATTGCCGGTAAGCCCTTGGTACAGATCCAGACCTCCAATCGACTCGGCCACACCCGCCTGGCCCTGCACACCGGCAAATACAGGCCAGAGCCACGATCGGGAACAAATAATCCATCGTTCGATGCCAACCGAAGTCGCGCGACCCAGTACTGTCCGCCCGCCACGAAGCCAATCGAGACAAGCGCAAGGGCAAACGACTTCATCAACGTCAGATCCGGAACCTCCGACCAGAAGTAGGTCGATATGCACCAGCCGACGTAGGCCACGAGCGCAAGGCTCACGTCATAGCGCATGACCGTCAATATTCGGCCGGTCACGATGATTGCAACCGCGAGGGCGCCCGCAAATGCCCACCGACTATCGGTAGTGAAGACCGCGTTGACGTACTGGACCGCGGGCGCCTATGAAGGCCAGCACGGCGACGGGAAACAGAAAGATCCACTGGCCGCGCTTCATGTCGCAAGTGCCTTGCGCCATGCGCCAATCACCGCTTCGGCTTCGGCCTCCAGAGTCCACGGAGCGATGCGCCGGCGTGCCGCCCGGCCCATCGCTTGCCGAACCGCAACGTCCTTTGCAAGTCCCGCCATGACCGTCACCAAGGCGCTGGACGCGTCAGCCTCAATCAGCACGCCCGTCTCCCCATCGACAATCAGATCGTCGGCGCAGCCAACGGCCTTGGAGGCGATGACGGGAAGGCCTGCAGCCATCGCCTCGTTCACGACGAGGCCCCACGGCTCGAACGTGGAGGGCAACACGAAGACATCCGCGGCCGCATAAGCGTTCAACAACGCTTCCCCTTCCAACCTGCCCATCCATCGCAATCCGGGGAGGCGCGCTTGCGCCTGTTGCACCGAGTCACCGAGGGTACCGTCGCCGACGATGAGTAGACGCACGTTGTCGCGAAAGGCCGCCAACTCGGCAAACGCCTGCAGCAGTACAGCGATGCCCTTCACCGACTCCAGCCTTCCCACGAACAGAAAGACGCACGCATCGGCCGCGAACCCCATTGTTCGGCGCAGGTCTTGGCGCGCGTCGGGGGAGATCGCGTCGACATACTTGGTGATCGCCGCGACGTCCACCGTCATGTGCGCGACGATGATACGGTCTTCTTTGACTCCATAGTGCTGGAGATACCGCTTCTGCCGGGTGCCACCGGGGAGAAATACGGAGGGAGTGGCAAGCATCAGTGGATACAGAATCCTCTTCGCAACTCTCTTTTGCCATGGCTGCACCGGCATCAAGGGAGTGTCGGTCTCGACCGCGACCGCGAGCCCCCTCAGCCGCGAAAACACCATCGCGAGCAGCAGCAGCGGATGCCCCCACCCGGCAAGGTGCACGAGTCCATAGCCACCACAGCGAATTCGGTGCAACAATGCCTGCGCAGCGACACGCCGCGCCTTCGGAAGCACTTCCCAACCCCGGTCCTCCAAGGGAAGTTGCCAACGCTGCGACAGGTCTTCGCTCCAGGAACACCACATCGACCCCATCCGGCCAAGCCGCAGTCAGTCGGTCGACGAGGCCCGCAATATAGGGCGTGGGCTCGATATAGACAAGCAATGCCCTCGACCCTTGCTTGGCCGCCGACACGTCTACAAGACTTCCGCAAATACGGCGGTGAGACTTTCCGCATGGTTGCGCCACGTCAGGTGGCGGCAGACATGATCGCGTCCTCGGGTGGCGATCTGCTGCATCCCCAACATGTCGTCGTTTACGGCACGGAGGCAGGTAAAGAGAGAGTCCACGCTTCGCGGTTCCACCAGCAAGCCTGTCTCGCCATCCCGAATGAATCCAGACGGGCCCTGCCCCTTGACACCAATCGCCAAGCAAGCCCAAAGCCATCGCTTCGAGATAAGCAATTCCGAATGCCTCGATGTACGATGGCAACACGAAGACGTTCGCCTGCGAGAGATGCCTGTAAACGTCATGGTGGTCGCAGGGTCCGGCAAACGCCACCTTGTCGCTCAAGCCCAGGTCTCTCGCCATCTGCTGCAGCATTGCCGACTGATACCCACCGCCCACGACCTCGTAGGACCAATCCGTGATCCCCGAATCCGCGAGACGCCGCAACGCCTTCAGCGTGACATCAATCCCCTTTCCCTCGTGCAGGTTGGATACGCTGACCAGCCGCAGTGGCGGGTCCCAATTGGCGTGGGGGACGTCATCCGGAGGCGGGCGAAATCCATTGTGGACAACCCGGAATTGATCGGATCGTCCAACAATGGAAGCCATGTAGTCCCGCAGCGGCTCGCCCACCAGGACGATGCGAGTCGCGCGCGAAAGATGCTTCCGGTAAAAGGCTCGTTGCCGCGCCCCGTTCAATATCCGGTTGGTATTGATGCCATGGATGGTGACTACCGAGGGCAGATCCAATTCCTCCGCAACTCGTACCGCCGTTACGCCCGGGATTTCGGTGTGTGCATGAATGATGTCCGCCCGGACCTCCCGTGCCAAGCCGGCCAGATGCCCCGCTACCGCCCGATGGTAGAACCAGTTCGATAGCGGCCGCAATGCGTTTCTAGGCAGAGACAGATGGACTGCAACAGTTGTCGACGCCAGGTCCGTTGCCACGACGTCTGCCAAGCCGTGACGTGCCTTCGCGGGCGCTGCATAAGATCGGCCACTGACTCTTAGCGGACGTGTGACTAAAACCGAGACGCTGTGTCCGAGACCCGCCAAAGCCTCCACCGAATCGAGAATGAAGTTCCCCGTCTTGTCACCGCGGTAATGCGGGAACCAAGGCGTAAGGCATACGATATTCATGAGTGCTCACCGCACCATATCCAGTTGCTGCACAATTGCGGAATTCCATGTCGCAGGAACCAATCTACCTTTCGATCGACAGCGGGCCCTTATCCGCCTCGAAAATCCCCGTGGCTCTCCATGCCGTCATCACGCGCTCGGCCTTGCCCTCCTGTGTCCATCCGCGGATGAGTGCCCTCGACGCCTCGCCCATGCTGGCTCGAACATCGGGGGCGACGAGCAGCTTCTCCATCGCCCTTTCGAGTTCCTCGGCGTTCCCAGTTTCTACGCGCATCCCGTTGACTCCGTGCTGTACCAGGTCATCGACCGCGCCGACCGCTTCGGTCGCGATCACCGGCAATCCAGCGGCCATTCCTTCATTGATCACCAGTCCCCAAGGTTCAAACAGCGACGGGACGACCAGCACATCGGAAGCAGCGTAGACATCCAATAGTTCCGCAAATTGCTTCCGTCCGAGAAACATTATGCGGTCGCATTGGGCCGCTGCCGCCTGAAGACGATCGCGCTCCTCACCGTCACCCACGACCAACAATCGAGCATTGCGGATGCCGGGCCGCGAGCCGCAAGAAAGCCGTTGACGAGGATAGCAATTCCCTTTACCGGCGCAAGTCGGCCCACGTAGAGAAAGGCAACGTCTTCGTCCGCCAATCCGAGTTCCCGTCTGATCCGATCGCGACTCGCTCTCCGTGACTCCACCTCCCGCGCGATCGTTGTGACGTCGACCGTCATTCTGGCGACGAGAATATCCTTGTCCTTCGCGCCGTAATGCTTCATGTATGCGGCCTGCCGACTGCCGCCGGGCAGCAGCCGGGCCGGCAGCGAAAACATCAACGGGTACAAGACACGCTTGAGCGCCTGTTTCCATCGAGGCGCACGCGGCGCAAGTTGCGTGTCCGATTCCAGAAAGACCGGGATCCGACGCAAGACGGCCAGCATCATGGCGATCAGCAGAAGCGGGTGGCCCCACCCTGCCAGGTGAAGCAGCACACATCGCTTCGGGTTCACCCACCAAAAGATTCGCAGCACTGCGCGTATTCGCCCCGGAGGCAGAATTTCGCCGATTTGCTCGGGTACCGCGATGTTCCACGCCTGGGAACGGTTTGTCGCAATGAAAAGCGCGCTCACTCGGTCCGGCGCCAGCGCCCTCATCTTCGCAACGAACGATAGGACGTAGGTGGTCGGCTCGACGTACAGCATCAGGCATTGAGGATCCCGCGCAGTCATCGGCAAGCCGCGGCTCAGATTCTTTTCAGTGCCCGGGCCGCCGCCAATGCGATTCCGCCGCGCAGACTCAGGGCCGCGCCTCGGATTGGAGGAAATGTCACGACCGGCCCCTTCAGCGCCCGTTTGAACTTGTAAACGCCTGGATTCCCTATCGGATCAATTCCACCCAGATCATAGTGCACGACCTTCGCTTCCGACGCCGCCTTCATGGCTGTCCACTGCAATAATCGGTTCGAGCTTCCCCCGGACCGGACTGCCACGCTCCAGATGTTCTGCATGGTCGCACCTACAAAACAGACGAACAGGCCACCCAGAAATTCACCCGCGAGCGAAGCCACATAGAGCTTTGCGGTCACACGGGGGCTCGTCGACTCGCGAATCAAGTGCGAAATGAGCTCCTTGCTGCCTTGAAAGCGAAAACCCTTGGTCTTGCCAAGCTCCGCGGCCGCAGTGGCGAATCGCGATATTGAATCGTCGTCGTCCACTTCACCGACACAAATCCCTTTCTTCAGTGCCGGCCCGGATTTCATTGCGCCAGTTCGACGACAGCTCGCGCCAGAGGACATCTGGCCCAACGGACAAGTCGACGACGATTGTCTGCGAGGGACCGCCAATGGACACCCCGTGCTCGCGATAGCGTGGAGGAATCGGATCACGCGGGTCCTCGAAATAGACCTGATAACCGCGTGCTTTCAACGCCGCTTTCAGTTGCAAATGCGCGGCAAATGCCGTCTGTGCATCCAGATAGAGCGGCCCCTGCGGAATCCACGCGATCTTGCCGGCGAGCCTATGGTGACGCGCCTCGATTCTTGCCTGCAGGACGGCCCGGCCGCCACACTCCACAAGCAGCCGCTCGCTCGGGATCCCTTCAACTTTGGCCCGCGCGTCACCCCACAATGCCGACTGCAGCGGATGACCGCCGAAGGTTGCGAGCCGATCGTCCCAAACGTCGGCTGGCTCATCTTCGACGATTCTCCACACTATGGCTTTGCGTTCCAGACTCGGTCAAAATCGAAACTGATGGGCTTTACGCCAGCCATCCATTCCCATCTCAGATGTTGTAGCGATCAGCCTTGTACTTGGCGAGGTTGCGCGGATCGGTGAACCACATAGCCGTTTCTCGGAGACCACGCTTGAAGCCTTCGCGTCCAGCGTAGTCTGGTTCCCACCCGAACAGCGCCCTGGCCTTACGGTTGTCCGCCCACAGTCGCTCTACCTCGGAATTGGCGGGGCGCAGCCGGATTTCGTCGGTAACAACTTCGATCTCCACTCCCATCACCTCGGCAATGAGCTGCGCGGTCTCGCCGATCGAGATTTCAAAATTGCTGCCGAAGTTTACTACCTCACCGACGCCGGCGTGAGACTCCAAGGCCGCGATAAACGCAGAACGGTGTCTTGCACGTAGTGAAATCTCGCGTCGGCGTTACGGCGCCGAGTTGGATTTGGCGTGCACCATTGGCAATCTGCGTGATGATGGTGGGAATCACCGCGCGGGCCGATTGACGCGGGCCATAGGTGTTGAAAGGGCGCGCGATAACGACAGGCAATTTGAAGGAAGCGAAAAACGAATAGGCCAGTTGGTCCGCCCCGATCTTCGAGGCGGAATACGGAGACTGCCCTTGAAGCGGGTGCTCCTCGGTGATTGGAACGAACTGGGCAGTGCCGTAAACCTCGCTTGTAGACGTGTGAATCACCCGCGACACCTCCAACTCCCGGGCCGCCTGGAGCACGTTCAATGTGCCCTTGATGTTCGTGTCCACATACGTATCTGGTGAATGATACGAATAGGGAATGGCGATCAATGCCGCCAAATGCAGGACCGCATCGCAGCCCTTCATGGCGGTCTTCACGCCATGCGGATCACGGATGTCCCCGGCAAATACGTCCAGATTATCCCGAACAGACTGCGGTGCGTGATCCAGCCATCCCCAGGAACTGAACGAGTTATAGAGCACGAAGGCGCGGACGTCATGACCCGCCGTCACCAAGGTTTCGGTGAGATGTGAACCAATGAAACCATCAGCGCCAGTGACCAAGACCTTCATGCTTGATGTGCCTTTCTCATCAACACCGTGGAGGACTTGCAGAGGGCTGTGGGCGCCTTTGCCTAGCCTAACTCGACGTCCGTGCGATGACATCTACGACCTTCATCTCCCAAAGCGGCGCCACATGGTCCCAATCCCAAGCCTCAGCCATCTCCACACCGCGCCGCCCCATAGCGCGCGCGCGCGCGCGGTCAGCCACAAGATCGCGGACTCGGTCGAAAAACTGACCGTCGTCCCAGACTACATAACCATTTTGTCCGTCGCACACAGTAGGAGCCTCGTAATAGCCAAAAATGACTTGTGCCAAGCCGCACGCGGCGGCTTCCTGTGTAACCTTTGGGACGCCTTCGGTCTTCGATGGTAGTACGAAAATATCGGCGTGCCTGAACGCCCTCCGCAAGCTCCTCGTATGTCGACATTCCCCGGGAAATGTCACGTTAGCCAATCCACGAGCGGATGCCTCGTAAATCAGACGAGCTCGGAGGTGCCCATCCCCGTACCATGTGAACTCGGCCTGCGGAATGCGACTGGCAAGTTCCAGGAAAAGTCCCGGCCGCTTGTTCTCTTTGAGCGTTCCGGCCGATATCACCCGGGGCCTCGCGTGCCGCTGTCCAATCTTCGCGATAGAAGATATGTCGATCGACGCCAAGCGGCAATACGGAGAACTTGTCCCCAAATCGCATGCGCCCCATTTCGGCGAGAAAAGGGCTGATCGCTATGATGTGATCAGCCGATTTCAACAAATAGTCGCTGCGCCGCAAACTTTGAGACCCCGCATTTTGGCAATAGACAGCGTGCCCAGCCAATGCCGAGTAGTACCGCTCTCTCTCCGAATCGCCCATCAAACCTTCCATTGTCGCAATGACTGGGCTTCTCAAGCCGATCGCCTTTCGCGCACGCAATCCCGCGATATCAGCTTTGTCGCCCCCGGGATAGAATATTCCATCGTAACGATTCAGATACAGCAACGTGAGCCGCATGCGCCAGAAGCGCCAGCGCCATAAGCGATGCAAGTGTATTTGCTCCCTGTCCGCCAGTTCTGCTGCCGGCTTGCCATAATGGCAAACATCAGCGGTCATATTCTCGAACCGCCAGCGGCGCAATAGCGCTTTGGCATTTAGGTTTTGCGCATTGTTGTTACTTGCGCACACGTTGCGAGGCATGAGAAGTTTGATCATCTACGTTGCTGCGAGCCCGGTTCGCTCTACGCTGCCCGCAGCTCATCAACTATCGCCCGATACGTTAACGTCGAACCGGCTGCCGCGGCCATCCGATCGGCGTCGCGCGGCCAAAACAATGCGTGGCGTTGAAGGGGGTAAACCATAGTTAGAATGTGAGGATCCGACTCCGGATCCGAGACGCTCACCGGCAAACAGCCTCGCATCAGCGCCTCAGCCAAAGCCGTCGAATGCCACGACACTACAAACATAGGCGGCTGGCGTGCCAGGGACGTCTCAAATGCCTCGTCGCTTGCCTCGACAAGAACACCCGGGAATTGCTCGCACCAGTGGTTCACCGTGTCGCGGCCGGATCCTGGTTTAAGCCGGATTACGGCCGATATTCCCTGACGCTGTCCCCAGGCGATTATCGCGCGAGCCGTTTCGACTCTGAACGGCGCCGTATCAATCGAGACGATCAGCATCGTCCGTAATCGCTCACCGCCCCATGGCGTTGGCTTGAGCACCACCCGCACGTCGGAACTTGGCAATAATTGGCGAAGATACGAGGCTTCCTCCGGTGTCAACGCATCGATTCGGTCGAAACTGGGCGGCACGATCGTTCGCGCTAGTAACCCATGTTGTAACAGTCGCGTCGTGCGGCCAGCATCGGCACACGCAAATGGCGGCGTATCCAGAGCCAAGAAGGCAACCTCGCCTACCTCTTGAACCGCGCGCATTTCCCAGAATGTCCGATGAAATGCGTACTGTCCGAGTCGCATACCAGTGTGGGTTAGCAAATCAACTCGGTTTTTCGATATCTCGGGAATCCCCCGCGCTAGCGCGCGGACGTAGCCTCTCGCTGCCCGAAGAACCTGCGCCATTACCGAATGCCAGGCTGGACAACCCAGCACCGACATACCATCAAGAGTGACCGAATTCATGCGTATTGCCGGCGCGCCACCCTCACTACGATAGCGCAGCCAAATCTGTTCTTCCGCGTTTGCACCGAAACCGACTAACACTCGACAGGCCGGAGCCTGCGTGGCGCCTTTGACAATGCGGCGCTTGACCTTCCACCACAATTTCGTGGCAGTGACTCCAGCAGAAAGTAGTACCAACGCGCGTGACGAACCTAGGGCGTCCGCGACGACAAAGAGATTGCGTAAGCGTCGTCCTCTCGGACCCCATCGGATCGGTTGTTCATTTGCAATGCCGTAGATCAGAAGCTCGTTGGCCAAAGTCCATATTGGTATCTGACGTTGACGCAACAACTTGAAGACGAGTGCAGAAATATCAGGTCTGTTATTCACCGCGCATCGCCGCCGCATTCGCACTTATTAGAAACGACGCCGTTTCGAGTCTCCGATCTGCCCCTCACGCGCGCCCATTTGTTCGAACTCTTCCCCCGAACGCGGGATGGCAAATGCCAATCCGGTCCTCGCGCACTCTACCTTCCCGGGTAAGACACCAGTTGGCTACGGTAGCGATCCGTCCGGGCATACCATGGCACGTTCGTCTGCAACGATCTTCAACAGCACGTGCCAGACGAACACCGAGACGTCACGTGGCCTTCGCATACGAGGTGGAAGCAACGCAGTGATCGGCGCTTGCGCGCAATACAACCATGACGTTAGATACTCTCAGCGGTGAGCGACATGGCACTAGCCGGATCCAATGACTGTAGTGATCAATCAACCTCGGCAACACTCGCAAATTGCGAAGGGTTGATTGGCGCCGGCCACTCACCGGCTCTTCTCCGCCGTCCTTTGAAAGACCCCAATGAACACAGAGCTCCACAGTAGACTGGCAGGTGTACTCTCAAAGGCGATCAGACTATCACTCAGGCGATTGTAGACTTGGGGGGCAGCATCTGATTCAGCCCTGGCACGGTGAAATGCGGGTGAACTCCATAAAGGCCCAGAGTCAGGAAACCACACCTCTCGGCTGTCAACATCGCTTGCCGAGGAGTGGTCTGGCGCGCCTCAATCGCGGAAGCATACCCTTGACCTTCGCGCATGGAAGGCGCTTCTGCTTCAGCACTGAAAGCACCGGCCTTGAGCAGCATTCCGGTTATCTGATGTAGCCGCGAGACAAACGCCATCACGCTTTCTGCGCTTATCCTTTCGTTTAGTTCGGCCGGCCTCTTGGGCAAGTTGCAGGAAGTGGCCACCCTCAATCTCCTTGATAGTTCGATCGGAGATACTGTAAAGATTGAAGAGTCGATTTCGAAACGAAACGATAGCGTAGCCCTGGTCGCGCAGCAACCTCGCCGATCGTTCGAAGAAGAACTCATCGCTCGAAAGATAGCCTATTAGGCCCATCGCCAACGTCACATCATAGGCATCGCCTCTGACTTCCTCCAGCGATTTGCGTTGAAAAGCTACACGGGATCGCGTCGCCTCGCTTAACTTTGCGGCTGCTGCATTGGCACGCTCAATCATTGTCGCCGATTGGTCGATCCCCAAGACCTCGAAGCCCGCTTCGGCGAGATCGAATGTAACCTGGCCACCGCCACATCCAACATCCAGGATCCGATGCACACCATCCAATCGCGGTATGCACTCCTTGACTACTCGTAGTCGATGATATGGCGTTGGATAATTGAAACCAGCCTGTTCGTACGCATCGAGCAACCAGCTCTCAGCATTCTTTTCGAAGTATGCCTTAACGCTTTCGTCATCTTCCATTTCGAAGTCCCGCCAACTGGCCATTCACTTCCCGAATGCGCTTCTCCAATATGGGGTCAATCGGAACTCGAGGAGCTATCGATCCTCTACCTTGAACCTCCGCAATCTTACGAGTCGTCAGAGGCCCCGCGGACAACCCCAGCGCACCGGCGACGCGGTCGAATGCGCTTTGAGGATCGATGACGAGGTCCTCGTACCGCAGGAAAATTTCCCCACATGGACAGCTACGCAGCGATTCCAGGCCTCGCTCCATCAGTGAGCACCAATAATAGATTCCGCGTTCGTAGTCCGTCAGTTTGATGAAGTATGACTGATCTTCATCCCCAACCCACCAGGGCAGGTGCCAAACCGCACCATCGTGGTCGATCCTCGTATATAGCTGGGCCATTGCCGGCGTCACAAGCTGGTCATCCGAGAACCACTTTTTTTCCGCCACGTCATGTGCGACATCGTACGCATTCCGCACAACGTGAATGACTCGCACCCCCGGAAGCGCCTTGGCAAGAAAGCCGAGAAACGGGGTGCATTCCGCCAGTGTTACTACAAGCATTGATCCGTTCGTTCTTGCGTACTGCGCCGCATCGTTGCGCGTGTGAAGATTTGCAAGTCGATGAAAGATCTCGAGGTGATCCTTTTTGCTCCATATTGAGCTCAGGTCATTCGGCCGAAAATTTGCTCCTCTGAGAAGAATGAGGTCATTGAACAACTCGTTGAAGTTTGCCGCAAGCCAGCCGGCGGCAAATTGCGTCATCAACTTTGCCTGATCCCGACGCCATGGCTAGAAGCATCCCGGTGTGTGGCTCGTCCGAATACTCGACCTCGCGGCAAGTTGCCAGAATGTTGCCCAACAGGGTCTTGCCGGAGCGACATGTCCCTGTGATCACTGCAACCGGAAAGTAGCGCTGGCTCGCCCCAACGAACAATGCGTTCTCGATTCCCATCGTCGTGTGCCTACGCTAGCTCATGAGGCAATTCACGCATTGAGGCTGCCCGGCTGATCCCAAACAGCCAATCTGAATCCCGACCTCAGCAAATCGGCACGTGCCTTTTGCAGGCCATCCCCCACAAAATTGAAGAGATGCGCCGTGGCAACGGCGTCGACTCGGGTATCGGCCAGGCCCTGCGCGAGGTGCTGATACTTGCCCGCCCCGCCCGCAAGGATCACCGGAATCGGCATCGGGCTTGGCAGATCATCAAGCAGCGCCACGTCGTAGCCTTGGCCCGTCCCATCCCGATCCATCGAGTTCAAATACAGTTCGCCAATCGGAAGACTTATTACCTTACCGAGCCAGTCGGACAGCTCGCAGTCAGCTGGTTTCCGGCCATTTTCCGTCCAAACGGAGAACCCGTTTGAACCTCTCTTGGCATCCACCGAAGCCACGATACATTGGCGGCCGAATTCCGTGGCGATCCCGCAAACGGTCTCCGGATCGGCCCCGAGGATCGAATTAACCACAATCTTGTCGGCGCCCGATCGAAGTAGCGTGCGAGCGTCCTCGACACTGCGGACACCTCCACCGGCGGCAATCGGCACGAAGCAATTTTCGGTAAGTGCCCTTACGTGATCGCAGAACCGGCTGATAATACGTTCTCCGCTCGACACGTCGAGGACAATCAGCTCGTCGATCGAGAATGCAAGCTGCGAAAAGTCGTAGTTCTTTTGCAGCCAATGCAGATCGCCGACCTTCTGTAGTCTGAAATTTCTGCTCAACATGAAGGACCCGCTGTCGTACAGCAGCGTGAAGATGACGCGCTTTTTCAACATCAGTGTTACGACTCCAGAAAATTACGGAGAAGGCTCAGACCATTCGTTTGACTCTTCTCCGGATGGAACTGAGTGCCGTAAACATTTCCCATCTGAAAAGCAGCGAGAAACTCTGTTCCATATACACAAGTAGCCTTGTTGCACGCCATTTCTTCCACAAGCATTCTGTACGAATGCACAAAGTAGAAATCCGCCTCCTCGGGCAGGTTACGGAACAAGCCACTTTGTTCCTGGAGTTGGACGGTATTGAATCCAACGTGCGGCAGCTTGTTCGGACCCAACTCCTGCGGCGTGAATTTATCAACACGATTGGACACCAATGCGAGCCCCTCCGTCTCGCCGTCTTCGGTACCATGTGAGCCCAGCAACTGCATGCCGAGACAGATGCCGAGCAAGTCTTGTCTCTCTCGACCTCACGGCCTCAAGGATGGCCTGATCGATCCCGCGCGCCCTGATTACCTCCATTGCCTTTCTGAAGGACCCCACTCCGGGTAATACCAGAAAGTCCGCGGCGACGATTTCCGCCGGTGTGCTGATCAGGGCAGCATCGCCGCCTAGAAAATTGAATGCATTGATAACCGACCAGACATTACCCATCCCGTAATCGATGATAGCTACCCGACGCTGTCCCATCAGCTCACCGAAAAAGTGGGTGTCCAGCGACCATCTACTTTCTTGAATAGATCCCTGTTCACCCACTTGTCCAACACCGCGTCGAACTCGTTCTTGGACAATTGGTAGTAGCTCAGATAAGTGTCGACGTACTCCTCTGGGTAGTGGCCATCATAAAGCCGTACCAGGTTGACCGCCTGTTCGCGCGTCATTGACCCACGGCGGATGTCGATGCCAGCGTCTTGCGTCGCACGACCAAAGCCAAATTTTAGATACATCATGTAAGTATGAAGGGCGTAAAGTGCCTGATCATTCTGTGCGAAATTCGTAAAGGTTCCGCTGCTATTCTCCGGTGCCTCCTCCAAACCGCAATGTTCCTTTGCAACCAGGTAATTGCGATAGGGGTCCCACGATTCGAAATACGACCAGTGCGTTATTTTTAGCTCTTTGCCGCGGAGCTCTTCCTTAGTTGGAAACAAGAAGAAATACTGTTCCTTTTCCGGTAGTTTCGAGGCCTCCAGGACGGTATCGTGGCCACCTTCGAGGTATATCCGTCGCATGTAATCGACATCGTATAGAGCGCGGTTCTTGGATTCGGCGGAGCCGCCGATACTCAACTCTCGCCATCCTCACCGTAGAACAGCAAAGGGATATTCAGATTCACCGCCAGGCGAACGACAGCAGCTTGTATGGAAATCAGCCAGCCGTAATACGGAAATCCCTTCTCCACAAAACCGACCCGGTTAAGTATCCGCATCGCGTGCGGGTTTGGGTTGATCTGAATGTGTGTATAGCCGCTCGCGATATAGTTCTTGAGGTTGACTTTCCCAATTCGATGGGCAACGCGGGGGTGACAGTGATGGCAAGTGGATTCATCCCGTACTTGTGCTTGAGTTGATAAGAGACATAAGAGCCATCCTTGCCACCACTGACCGGGACCACACAATCGAACCCGCCAGATCGGGACCGGTAATGCTCCAGGATTTGAAGCAATTCCTGCTGCCGGCCACTCCAGTCAAGAGTTTTCTTTTCCTCCATCCACTGACAGGCGTTGCACCATCCGCGCTTGTCGAATGAAATCCGCGGGCGCGTCGACATGTTCAGACAGTTCTTGCACCAAAACACTTCGGTCATATTTGGTGTTGCCCCATCGCTCGCTGAGCCATGCCCCGGTGCTCGTTGGTGAATGATCGGACCCGCATGGCAGACCCTACCAAGCATCTAGCCCGCCATCCACAATAATATTTTGACCAGTGACATAGCTTGAAGCGTCCGAAGCGAGATAAAGCAAGGCACCAACCATTTCGCGCGCGTCCGCCATGCGGTTCATCGGGATGCGGGCCGAGTATTGACGATTGAATACCTCGTTCTGGCCGCTTTCGGTGCCCCCTGGGCTCAACGTATTGACGCGAATTCGCTTGTCGGCCCAATAGGTTGCAAGATGCTTTGTCAGACCAATTACAGCGGCCTTGGACGCGGTGTAGACAGCGGGAGTGTTGATCTGCCGTCCAAGATAGGACGAGCCCTTGTAAATGCGGTGATCGGGCGCCCCAACGCCGTAGATGGACGCGGTCTGAATGATGCTGCCGCCCTTGCCTTGCGCGATCATCTGCTTGCCGACTGCCTGGGCGACGAGAAACATGCCATCAAGGTTGACCGCCATAACCTTCCGCCACTGGTCCAAACCATACTCTTCGAATGGTGCAAAGAACGCATCTAGATCTTGCGACTTGCTCGCAGCGTTGTTGTGGAGAATATCGATCTCCCCAAACTCTGCTACGACTCGGGTGACCATTTCCCCACCGATTGTGGATCTGACACGTCACAGCCAACGCCAATCGCTTGACCTCCGTAAAGATCACGAAGAGCCTGAGCGTACTGCAGCGCTGTGTCCGACTGTAGGTCGACGACGGCTACCTTCGCGCCGGACTCGGCAAGACCTGCACAGAAATGTTGGCCAAGGAAACCGGCGCCGCCGGTGACGACCGCACTCTTCCCATGCAAATCGAACAGGCCCCGATATGAATAGTCCGTCAATTTTTATTCCGTTTCTTCATCATCAGTTCGACTACCTCAAAATCCAACTCGTTGTCGATGTCGGTTGACCGCTCTGGTGGCATTACGAAGAGGCGCGTATCGGCATTGAACATCGTGGGGCAGTCGAACAAGGCCGCGCGCCGCCAGACATATATCGAGGCGTTCATATCGAAACACGCCGGTGAGTCCTGGCGGCGGACGATCGGCTTTGCCGGCGGCTTCGATAGTCTCACCACACCATCGATACCCAATTCCACCAGATTGAAGTAAGGCGATCGCCGCGCCGGTGCGGCCGTGATGACGTTCGAAACCCCCGCGTCTCCAGCAAGTCGACTGCACCCTGTATGTCCTCGGGCAGCCGCAACGGTGACGTGACATCCAGATCGACCAACGTATCAAAGCGCTTCCCCGACATCCTCTCTGCCTCATCGACACAATGACGAATTGCGGGTAGCTTGCCAATAGCATCGGTCGCCAATTCCGGCGGCCGTTCCACCAGCAGATCGGCGCCGTACTTTCGAGCCACCTGAAGTATCTCCACCGAATCGCTGCTGACCGCAACGAGGTCGAAAAGCTCGCTGGTCTGCGCCTGTTCAATGGTGTAGGCGATCAAGGGTTTGCCTGCCATTTCGCGGATATTCTTGTTTCGGACACCTTTCGAGCCGCCGCGCGCGCAGATCGTGCAAAGACGCTTCAACGTGTTGCCCATGCATGGGTCGACGAAGCCCGCTCCGCCGCGGCTATCGTATGGAGGGTCTCCATTGCTTCAGCCAAGTTACAAAGCTGTCCAGCATTTCCCTCCAGCATTGCCTGGTGTTCCGCACGATAAGTCGAATCAATATCGACGGTCATCGTTTGCTGTAAACCGTTCACATCGAAGATACCGCTAATGAAATCCGCACGCACTGTGCTCTGATTCGTTTGCAGAGAGACTTCCCGCCGCGCAGTCCGATCCAGATAGTTCAAGTGAATCGTTATCAGCGGGCATCGTTCCGTCTCCAAAAGCAGCGAGTACGCATCGTCGCTATCGATATCCAAGGAACTCAGATGCCCGCCAAGTGCGGCGAGGCGCTGCCAAGGTCCAAAAAGCCACAACACATAGTCGAGTTCATGGCTGAGATCCCTTATACTCCCCCGCCGTCCTGAGATCGCGCTGAATATCCCTCGCGGTAGTCCATGCCGGGGCGCCATTGCGGAAGAAACTGACCGACGTACACGTGGGCCGAAACCAGACGGTCCTGATTTGCCACCAAGCTTTGCAGTTGCCGCAAAAGAGGATGACACCGAAGGTTGTAGGCGATAGCCAGATGGGCAAAGGAATGAGGTGACAACGAGACAGGTCGATGGAAAAGGGGCTTTTCCACAAGAACACGGCCCCGAAAATTCTCGCTTATCAGCGCTTCCAGCGTTTGGTGATGTTCGCTCGTGCGATTGGCCACAACAACGTAGGTCGGCTGCCAGTCGACAATCGCAGATTGCAGTTCGGCGTAACATGGTTTGGATTCGATCGCGCGCCTGCTTAGTACAGCGACGTCACAACCCATTTCGACCAGAATGCGAGTATGTCGTGTTGGCCAATGGAACCGTAGCCGATGACCAATACCTTCACGTCCGATCTCCGACCCAATCCTGCTGCGCCCGCTCAAACTCATCCAGGCGACCGATATCGAGCCAGTACTCCCGAAGCGGATAGGCAGCCGTTACCTTGCCGTCGGCAATCAGGCGCTCGAATAGCGTGGGCATATCGAAGGGGCTTTGACTTGGTATGTACGTCAATGCCTCGGGTGACAGGACATAGATGCCAGCATTTACAAAGAAGCGGTGAACCGGCTTCTCCTCGATGGATGCAATACGAGGACCAGCGAGGCGAACCACGCCGTACGGCACCTGAAGGTCATACTCGCGGACCGCCATCGTGGCAACGGCGCCGTGTTCGGCATGAAAATCGAGCAGCCCGTCAAAGCCTACGCGGGTGAGTAAGTCGCCGTTCATCACGATAAGTGGCACAGTCGGCTGCTGGGGCAGCAGCGAGAGCGCTCCCGCCGTCCCCAACGGCGTGGTGTCCCGAAGATAATCTACTCGGACTCCCCACCGATCACCGACGCCAAAGTGCGCTTGGATCATCTCGGCTTTGTAATTACCGAGAAGAGAAGCGACGGAAGCCTTGCTCGGAAAAACTCGCCAAGATGGTTTCAAGAATTGGTTTGCCAGCTACCGAAAGCATCGGCTTAGGGCAATCTTCAGTGAGCGGACGTAGTCGCGAACCCCGACCGCCCGCCATGAGCACGACCCAGTTTGGTCGTTCGAGCGCACCGATGAGTTCATCTAGGGTTGCAAGCCCCACGTGACACGGCCGCCTTCATCGAGCAAGGGCAGATGATGGAATATGCTCTGGCGCATCACCGCCAACATCTCTTCTCGTGGAGTCCGCGCAGGGATCGCGGTGGCATGCGGGTTCATCACCTTTCCTGCGGGTATCTGCAGAGATTCCCCACGAAGAATGGCCCGGCGAATGTCGCCGTCGGTGAGCGTCCCGGCAAGGCGACCATCGCCATCAAGTACCAATGCCACTTGAATACCCGAAGCGTCGATCCTGGCTATGGCTTCACGCAGCGGTGTTTCAGCTGTGACGACGATGTCTTTCCAGTTGACCATTAGACTTGTGGTCCTATCTTCACCGCCGGATTACCCGCCACGATCCATCCTGCGGGAACAGCCATCGTGACAACGGCTCCCGCGCCAACCACGGCACTTTCACCGATGTTGACCTCCGGCAGGATCACCGCGCCCGCACCGACAAATGCGCATTCAGCAACGGTCACATTCCCGCACAAGATCGCACCTGGCGAGATGAAGGCATAGCGATACGTGG
>CAVRVC010000015.1:0-173903 GCA_963724545.1 uncultured beta proteobacterium | reverse complement strand
TTACCTTGCCAATGTCATAAAGCCGTGGGACCTCCTCATGCCGTCGGTCGTCGTGCCGCCGTTGTCTCGAGTACCCCATCCCCGGGTGATGTTGCGCCGCGGGCTGCCGCGGGCGCGGCGCCGTCGTCGTCGCGGCATTGCTGGCCGCGGCGCCCGCGATGGCCGCGATGTACAAGTGGACCGACGCGAACGGGCGCGTCATCTACTCCGACCAGCCGCCGCCGGGCAACGTCAAGGTCGAGACGATCAACGCGCCGCCCCGCCGGCCAACCCGAATGCCGTCAAGGATCTCGCGACGAAGGAAGCCGAGCTCCAGAAGACGAAGCAGCATCGCGCCGACGAGGAAGCCAAGTCGAACAAGGCGCGCGTCGAGGCCAACATGCGCCTCCAGGAATGCCAACGGGCGCGGGGTCAAGCGATCGCCCTCGCGCAATCCGACTCAGGTCGTGCTCTACACCACGACCCCGACGGGTGAGCGCGTGGCGATGAACGACGCGGCCCGCCTGGCGGAGCGGCAACGACTCGACTACTGGATCCACGAGAACTGCCAGAACCAGCCAACAGCCAGCACAACAACTGAAGCGCCCGGCCGACGGCCGGCGCGCGGCGCCGGCGGCGCAATGCTACTTCTTCTCGAGATTGGCCTGGTTGATCTCGACCTTCGCCTTGGCCTTGAGCGTATTGACGTAGGCTTCGAACAGCTCGCGAGTTCTGCATCTCGCCGATCCGCGAGCGCGCCGCCGCGACCTTGGCCTGGATCGACTTCCGGCGGCGAGATCACCTTCACGAGCCGATAGATCGCGAATCCGCCGCCTTCGCCCGGCGTGCCGACATAGGCCGGCAGCTTCGTCGGGTCGGCCTGGAAGATCCGCGTGATGGCCTTCGTTGGTGAATCCGGGCTGAGGCTGGTTGCGCAGCCAGCACGACCGGCTTCGAGAACACGACGCCCGCTTCCTTGTCGCTCTTGCCCGCCTCCAGCAGCGCGAGCTTGTCGCGGCCGGCCTTCTTCGCGAGCTCGGAAGCGGCCCCTGGACGAGCTGCCGGTGAATCTCGGCCTTCACCTCGGCGAACGGACGCACCGCCGACGGTTTGTACTCGACGATGCGCGCCGCCATCATCGCGCCGTTGCCGACTTCGATCGCATCGGTATTGCGCTTCGCCGCGATCGATTCCGGAGAGAAGAGCGCCTGGACGAGCTTCGCGCTGCCCAGCGCAATCTGCTGTGCCTGCGCCCGCGTGACGAGCGGCGACGTCTGGATCGTGAGGCCGAGCGCCTTCGCCACCGGCGCCAGCGAATCCGCCTGCTCGTACACGAGGTTCTGGAACTGATCGGCCGCGGACGCGAACTTCTGCCCGACCTTCTGGCGCTTCAAATCCGTCTCGATCTGCGCCTTGACTTCGTCGAACGCCCGCGACTTCTCGGGCGTGATCCCGTTGAGGCGGATCACGTGGTAGCCGAACTCGCTCTGCGACGGGCCCGGCGATCTCGCCGGGCTTCATCGAGAACACCGCGTCGTCGAACGCCTTCACCATCGTGCCGCGCGGGTTGCTCCCGAGGTCGCCGCCCTGCGCCGCCGAGCCCGGATCCTGCGACCGCTGCTTCGCGAGCTCGGCGAACTTTGCCGGGATTGGCCTTCGCCTGCGCCGTGATCTCCTCCGCGGTCTTTTTCGCCGCCGCGCGGTCCGCCTCGCTGGCATCCGGCTTGACTGCGATCAGGATGTGCGCCGCCTGCCGCTGCTCTTCCTGCCGGTAGGTCTTGGCCGCGCTGTCGTACTGCGCCTTCACTTCTTCCGGCGTCACGGCGACCTGCGCGAGCAGCGCATCCTGCGTCAGCACGACGTATTCGAACTTCGCTTCCTCCGGCGTCTTGAACGCGGCCGCGTTGGCGTCGTAGAACGCCTTTTCCTGGGCTTCGTCGACGGTGACGTCCTTGACGAACGCGTCGACGTCGATGTTGGCGAATTCCGCCTCGCGCTGCTGCTCGACGAGATTCACGTAGGCGACGGCCGAGGCCTGCGGAACGACGCCGCCGCGCGAAATGGGATCGACGATGCGCTCGGCGAGGATCTGGCGCCGGATGGAGTCCTCGAAGGCGGGCTCGTTGATCCCGGCCTGGCGCAGGAGGTTCTTGTAGAGGTCGAGCGAGAACCGGCCGTCCTCGCTGAAAGCGCGGGATCCGCGGCGATGTGATCGAACACGTCCGTGGTTCGAGACGCGGAAGTGAAGGTCGGTGCCCTTCTTTTCGACGAGCCGCTCGCGCAGCAGTCTGCTGGACGAGATTGAAGCGGACTTCGGGATTGTCGAGGATCGCCGGATCGACGCCCTGCGCGGCAGCGTCGGAGCTGCTCCTGCTGATCGCGGATCGCATTGGCGAATTCGGCCTCGGTGATCTTGCCGCCGTCGAATTTCGCGACCTCCCCGACGCTGCCGCTGCTGCGGAAGTAGTAGTCGACGCCGAAGAACGCGAACGGAATCATGATCAGCGCGAGGATGAACTGCGCGATCCGCTTGTGCTTGTGCACGAGATCAAACATCGCCTGGCTCATCCTTTCGTCGCGCCGATCGACCGCTGCGGCGCGTGCTGCGTGTTGCGGCCGGCGACGGCGACCGGCGTTCCGGCGCGCCGCCATCGCGGCCGGATGCGAAAAGGGCGAACTCGCGTTCGCCCTTCGAATTGGCGGAGTGGACGGGACTCGAACCCGCGACCCCCGGCGTGACAGGCCGGTATTCTAACCAACTGAACTACCACTCCCGTGCGAGCCTGGTCCGAGCCCTGCGCAACTGGTGGGTGCTGACGGGATCGAACCGCCGACATTCGCCTTGTAAGGGCGACGCTCTACCAACTGAGCTAAGCACCCTCGCCGCGTCCGGATCTGCCAACGTGAATCGACGGCCGAGCGCAACGTGAACAAGCCGATCAGTTTACAGCATCCTTCAAGGCTTTTCCAGCCCGGAACTTCGGCACCTTCGCTGCGCGGATCCTGATCGCGGCGCCGGTGCGCGGATTGCGGCCCTGGCGCGCCGTGCGCCGCCGACGTAGAACGAACCGAAGCCCACGAGCGTCACGATCTCGCCGTTCTTGAGCGAGCCCTTGATCGCGTTGACCGTGGCATCCAGCGCCCGTCCCGCGGCCGCCTTCGAGATGTCGGCGTGCCTCGCAATGGCGTCGATCAGTTCGGATCTTGTTCACGCCATCCCCTTTGCGTCGAACGTCGAGCGCGATCCGCTGCGCGCGGCTGCCGTGCGCGCCCTCGCGCCGCTGCGCGGGCGTGCCGAGCTCAGTGCTTGATGACGGCGGGCTTCTCGTCCGGGGCGGGCGCCGGCGGCACCGCGGTGGCGGCTCGGCGACGGCGTCCGGGCAGCGGCGAAGGCTGCCGCTCGAGCGCCGCCTCGAGAACGTGCTCGATCCAGCGCACCGGCTGGATGTCGAGCCGGTTCTTGATCTCGTCCGGAATCTCGGCCAGATCCTTCACGTTCTCTTCGGGAATCAGCACGGTCTTGATTCCGCCGCGGCCGGCCGCCAGCAGCTTCTCCTTGAGACCGCCGATCGGCAGCACTTCGCCGCGCAGCGTGATCTCGCCGGTCATCGCGACGTCGGCGCGCACCGGAATGCCGGTGAGAATCGAGACGATCGCGGTGACGATCGCGCCGCCGGCCGACGGTCCGTCCTTCGGCGTCGCGCCCTCGGGAAGGTGAATGTGCAGGTCGGTCTTCTGGTAGAAGTCCGGCTGGATGCCGAGCGCCTTCGAGCGGTGGCGGACCACCGACAGCGCCGCCGCGATCGACTCGTTCATCACGTCGCCCAGCTTGCCCGTCGTCGTCGTCTTGCCCTTGCCCGGCAACGCGACGGCTTCGATCGTCAGGAGATCGCCGCCGACCTCGGTCCAGGCGAGGCCCGTGACCTGGCCGACCTGGTTCTTCTTCTCCGCGATGCCGTACGTGAACCGGCGCACGCCGAGGTACTTGTCGAGATTCTTGGCGGTGACTTCCACCGGACCCTTCGACTTGCGCGCCTTGCCTTCGCTCTGGCGCAGCAGCAGGCCCTTCACCACCTTGCGGCAGATCTTGCTGATGTCGCGCTCGAGGTTGCGCACGCCGGCCTCGCGCGTGTAGTAGCGGACGATGTCGCGCAGCGCGCTCTCGGCGACGTGCAGCTCGTCGGCCTTCAAGCCGTTGAGCTTGACCTGCTTCGGCAGCAGGTACTGCTTCGCGATCGCGATCTTCTCGTCCTCGGTGTAGCCCGACAGGCGGATCACTTCCATCCGGTCGAGGAGCGGCGCCGGGATGTTCATCGTGTTCGCGGTCGCGACGAACATCACGTCCGACAGATCGTATTCGACCTCGACGTAGTGATCGGTGAACGTGCTGTTCTGCTCGGGGTCGAGCACTTCGAGCAGCGCGGACGACGGATCGCCGCGGAAATCCATTCCCATCTTGTCGACTTCGTCGAGCAGGAACAGCGGATTGCGCACGCCGACCTTCGACATGTTCTGCAGGATCTTGCCCGGCATCGAGCCGATGTACGTGCGCCGGTGGCCGCGGATCTCGGCCTCGTCGCGCACGCCGCCCAGGCTCATCCGGACGAACTTGCGGCCGGTCGCCTTGGCGACCGACTGGCCGAGCGACGTCTTGCCGACGCCGGGCGGCCCGACGAGGCACAGGATCGGCGCCTTCAGCCGGTCGACGCGCTGCTGCACCGCGAGATACTCGACGATCCGCTCCTTGACCTTCTCGAGCCCGTAGTGATCGGCATCGAGGATCTTCACCGCGGCCGCGAGGTCCTTGCTGATCTTGCTCTTCTTCTTCCACGGCAGCGCGAGCAGCGTGTCGATGAAGTTGCGCACGACCGTGGCCTCGGCCGACATCGGCGACATCAGCTTCAGCTTCTTGAACTCGCCGAGCGCCTTCGCCTCGGCCTCCTTCGACATCTTGGCGGCCTTGATCTTCTTTTCCATCTCGTCGAGATCGGCGTTCTCGTCGCCCTCGCCCAGCTCCTTCTGGATCGCCTTGACCTGCTCGTTCAGGTAGTACTCGCGCTGGCTCTTCTCCATCTGGCGCTTGACGCGGCCGCGGATGCGCTTCTCGACCTGCAGGATGTCGACTTCGCCTTCGAGCAGGCCGAGCAGGTGCTCGAGGCGCTTCGCGACGGCGCCCATCTCGAGAATTTCCTGCTTCTGCTCGAGCTTCAGCGGCAGGTGCGCGGCGATGGCGTCGGCGAGCCGGCCGCCGTCGTCGATCCCGGCCATCGACGTCAGGATCTCGGGCGGGATCTTCTTGTTGAGCTTGACGTACTGGTCGAACTGCGCGAGCAGCGCGCGGCGCATCGCCTCGACCTCATGGGCCTCGCCGAGGTCGCCGGGAAGCGTGGCGGCCTGCGCGGACAGATACTCGCCTTCCTCGATGACGCGGATCACCGACGAGCGGTGCGCGCCCTCGACCAGCACTTTCACCGTGCCGTCGGGCAGCTTCAGCATCTGCAGCACCGTGGCGACGCAGCCGATCGGATAGAGATCCTCCGCGCCCGGATCGTCCTTCGCGGCGGACTTCTGCGCGACGAGCAGGATGTGCTTGCCCGAATCCATCGCCACGTCGAGGGCCTTGATCGACTTGGGCCGCCCGACGAACAGCGGAATCACCATGTGCGGAAACACGACGACGTCCCGCAGCGGCAAGAGCGGCAGCAAGGTCACGTCGGAGGAAGGAGGGAGATCAGTGGCCATGCAAGCCTCGTGAGGGAGGATACCTGACGCAAAATGGGGCCGGCTGGACGGGTGCTGTCAAGTCGAACTCGGCATCAAATAGGGGAAAACGCAATGTCGGTCCATGTGGGTTATCGCTTCAATACGCAGGTCGCCGCCGCGAGCCGGCGCGCGGTCGATCCGCCAGGCGCGCCGTGCCAGCCGCAGAGCCCTGCGCTCCGCGGCACTGCGCCGTCCGCCGGCGCCGCGATCAATTGTGCGCGGACGCGACCTTCGGCGGGTCGGCAAACATCAACAACGGCTTGCCGTCGTTCGTGATCGTGGCTTCGTCGACGATGACGCTCGCGAGATTGCTCTGCGACGGCAGGTCGTACATGACGTCGAGCAGCACCTGCTCGAGGATCGAGCGCAGGCCGCGCGCGCCGGTCTTGCGGGCGAGCGCCTTGGCGGCGATCGCGCGGAGCGCGCCGTCGCGGATCTCGAGCTCGACGCCTTCCATGCGGAACATCTTCTGGTACTGCTTGGTGAGCGCGTTCTTGGGCTCGACCAGAATCTGGATCAGCGCCGACTCGTCGAGCTCCTCGAGCGTGGCGACGACGGGCAACCGGCCGACGAACTCGGGAATCAGGCCGAACTTGATCAGGTCCTCGGGCTCGCACTCGCGCAGGAGCGCGCCGATGTCCTTGCGGTCGTCGGGGCTCGTGACTTCGGCGCCGAAGCCGATGCCGGTCTTCGCCGTCCGCTGGCGGATGATCTTCTCGAGGCCGTCGAACGCGCCGCCGCAGACGAACAGGATGTTGGTCGTGTCGACCTGCACGAACTCCTGGTTCGGATGCTTGCGGCCGCCCTGCGGCGGCACCGAGGCGATCGTGCCTTCGATCAGCTTCAGGAGCGCCTGCTGGACGCCCTCGCCGGAGACGTCGCGGGTGATCGACGGGTTGTCGCTCTTGCGGGAGATCTTGTCGATCTCGTCGATGTAGACGATGCCGCGCTGCGCCTTCTCGATGTCGTAGTCGCACTTCTGCAGGAGCTTCTGGATGATGTTCTCGACGTCCTCGCCGACGTAGCCCGCCTCGGTCAGCGTCGTCGCGTCGGCGATCACGAACGGCACGTCGAGGAGCCGCGCGAGCGTTTGCGCGAGCAGCGTCTTGCCCGAGCCCGTGGGGCCGATCAGCAGGATGTTGCTCTTCGCGAGCTCGACCTCGTCGTCCTTGCCGCCGGTTTCCAGCCGCTTGTAGTGGTTGTAGACCGCGACCGACAGGATCTTCTTCGCGAGGTCCTGGCCGATCACGTACTGGTCGAGGATGTCGCGGATCTCGTGCGGCGTCGGCAGCTTGTTCTTGTCGGTGCGCGCCGTCTCCGCGGTGGTGCCTTCCTCGCGGATGATGTCGTTGCAAAGCTCGATGCACTCGTCGCAGATGAACACCGACGGGCCCGCGATGAGCTTTCGCACCTCGTGCTGGCTCTTGCCGCAGAACGAGCAATAGAGAAGCTTGTCGCCGGTGGACTTGTCGGCCATCAGTCGGGTGAGCCGGCGCGCGGATCGAAAAGCTGCGGAAAAGGGACGCATCGGAGGGACTTTACCCGCCCTTTGCCCGCTTCTGCAAGACCTGGTCCACGATTCCGTACTCCTTGGCCTGGTCGGCTGTGAGGAAATTGTCACGGTCGTGGTCGCGCTCGACCTGCTCGGGCGTGCGTCCGGTGAATCTCGCCATCTGGTCGATGAACCGGCGTTTCAGGTCGATCACGAATTGCGCGTGCCGCTCGATGTCGGACACCTGCCCCTGAAAACCGCCGGAGGGCTGGTGGATCAGCACCGTCGAATTGGGCAACGCGAAGCGCTTGCCTTTGGCGCCGGCGGCGAGCAGGAACGCGCCCATCGACGCCGCCATGCCGATGCAGAGCGTGGACACGTCCGGCCGGATGAACTCCATCGTGTCGTAGATGGCCATGCCCGCCGCCACCGAGCCGCCCGGCGAATTGATGTAGAAGCTGATCTCCTTGTCCGGGTTCTCCGACTCGAGGAACAGCATCTGCGCGACGACGACATTGGCCGTCGTCTCGGTGACCGGCCCCACGAGGAAGATGATCCGTTCCTTGAGCAGCCGCGAGTAGATGTCGTACGCGCGCTCGCCGCGTCCGCTCTGCTCGATCACCATGGGGATGAGCCCCAGACCCGTCGGTTCGTCCATCTTCGCCTCGTCGTTCGTCTGATTGCAGATTGATTGTAGGGTGGATTGCCGCGCGCGACCGCGTCATGGCGACCAACGGCGTCGAATGCGCACGATGAAATGCGCGTCGCATCGCCGCCG
The DNA here is from genome assembly GCA_963724545.1 of uncultured beta proteobacterium. Lineage (GTDB taxonomy): Bacteria > Pseudomonadota > Gammaproteobacteria > Burkholderiales > Casimicrobiaceae > CAIWHR01. Next base: position 165,891 of record CAVRVC010000015.1, on the reverse strand, counting down.
ACGTGTCGACTACGAGCTGTCCGCTACCCGCTCGCGGCGCACCGTGATGCGACACTGCGACGTCAAGCGCGCGTTCCCATCACTTCGGCGAACGCCGTCGGCCGCTCCGCCACTTCGCGCGGCGCGAGCACCCAGTCGACGACATTGTGCTCGACGGCCAGCGCCTCGAAATCGCCGAGCCGCTCGGGCTTCTCGTAGTGCCAGCGCACGACGGCCTCCGGCTGCTCGTACGTCTGCGCGGCTTCCTGCACCAGCGCCTTCACCTGCTCCGGCTTCGCGCCGAGGTTCTTCGGTGCGCACGATCTCGGACAGGATCAGTCCGAGCGCGACGCGGCTCTCCGCGCCGGCGCGCAGCGCTCTCCGGGTCGATCTTGACGTCCTCGGCCTTCATGCCCTGCTCGCGCATCTCCGCCGCCATCCGTTGCATCATGTTCTGCATCTCGGCTTCGACGAGCGACTTCGGCACCACGAACAGGGCCTTCTGCCGCAAGTGCGGCGAAGACCTGCTCCTTCACCTTCGTCTCGATCTTGCGCTTGAGCTCGAGCCGCAGGTTGGACGCGATCTCGGCCCTGAGCTCGTCGACGCTGCCGCTCGCGATGCCGAAGGCGCGCGCGAACTCGGCGTCGACGTCGGGCACGAAGCCCTGCTCGACGCGCTTCACCGTCAGCTCGAACTCCGCCTCCTTGCCCGCGACTTCCTTGCCGTGATAGTCCGCCGGAAACGTGAGCGTCGAACGTGCTGCGTCTCGCCTTCGGTCATCCCGGTCAGGACCGCGCTTCGAACTCCGGCAGCATCCGGCCCTCGCCGAGGACGATCGGGAAGTCGCTCGCCTGGCCGCCGGGAAACTCGACGCCGTCCGTCTTGCCCGTGAAATCGACGATCGACGCGATCGCCTTCGCGCGGCGCGCCCGGCGACGTGCTCGTAGCGCGTGCGCTGCCGGCGCAGCATCTCGATCGTCCGCTCGATGTCCTCGGGGCCGACGTCCGCCTGCGGCCGCTCGATGGTGACACCCGAGAGATCGCCGACCTTCACCTCCGGGATAGATTTCGAAGATCGCCGAGAATTCGAGCGCGTCGGCGGCGGCCGCCTCCGGTCTTGGGCTCGATCCGCGGATTGCCGGCGATGCGCAGGTTCTGCGCGCGGATCGCGTCGGCGAAGTTGGCCTTGACCGCGTCGGAAATGACGTCGGAGCGCACCTGCGGGCCGTACTGCTGCGCGACCATCTTGAGCGGCACCTTGCCGGGCCGGAATCCCGGCACCTTGACGTTCTTCGCCAGCCGCGCGAGCCGCTGCTGGATCTCGGCTCTCGATCTCGGCCACCGGCACGGACATCGTCAGCCTGCGCTCGAGCTCGCCGAGGGTTTCCAGACTGGTTTGCATACGGGTCAAATCCTTGCTAATGTGAATCGATGGTGCGAAAGGGGGGACTCGAACCCCCACGGGCTGCCCCGCTGGAACCTAAATCCAGTGCGTCTACCAATTCCGCCACTTTCGCAGCCGCTTTCGCCGAACGGGTCATTATAGCGGGTCCAGGGCAGTCATGCCAGGAAAACGCCCCGCGGCGACGGCGCCATTTTCCGATGAAATGTAGTCCTTTCGGCGCACTGCGCCAGATTTCGCGTGTCCGTCGCTCATTACGAAAACTTTCCCGTCGCATCGCTGGCTCGTGCCCGGTCCGTTGCGGCCGGCCGTGCACGCGATCTATCGCTTCGCCCGCGCGGCCGACGACTTCGCGGACGAAGGGGACCTCGTCCCCGCCGACCGACTGGCCGCGCTCGACGCTTACGAGCGCGCGCTCGACGCCATCGAAGCGGGCACGCCGCCCGACGAGCCGCCGTTTCCGGAGCTCGCCGCTGGCGATCGCTCGGCACGGCCTGCCGCTGTCGCTGTTTCGCGATCTCCTGTCCGCCTTCCGGCAGGACGTGACGACGACGCGCTACCCGACGTTCGAGCGTCTGCTCGACTATTGCCGCCGTTCCGCCAACCCGATCGGCCGGCTGATGCTTCGCCTCTATCGGGCCGACACCGCCGTCAACGTCGCGGCGAGCGACGCCATCTGCACGGCACTGCAGCTCATCAACTTCTGGCAGGACGTCGCCGTCGATTGGCAGAAGGGCCGCGTGTATCTCCCGGCCGAGGACCTCGCGCGATTCGGCGTCACCGAAGAGCACATCGCGGACGCGCGCTGCGACGACGCATGGCGCGCGCTGATGGCGTTCGAATCGTCGCGCACGCGCGCGATGCTCGAATCGGGACGCCCGCTGACGCGCGCGCTGCCATGGCGACTCGGCCTCGAGTTGTCCGGCGTGCTCGCCGGCGGCCATCGGATTCTCGACGGCATCGACGTGGCCGGCGGCGATGTCTTCCGCCGGCGGCCGAAGCTCTCGCGCGCCGACTGGGCGCGGGTCGCGCGCGACGCGATGTTTCCGCCGCGACGGCACCGCCTGGCCCATCCCGAGGGCGCCGCATGACGCCCGACGAATACTGCCAGCAGCGGACCGCGCAGAGCGGAACGAGCTTCTACTACAGCTTCCTGTTCCTGCCGCCCGAGCGGCGGCGCGCGATCACCGCGCTCTATGCGTTCTGCCGCGAAGTCGACGACGTCGTCGACGAGACGTCCGATCCGGAGCTCGCCCGCACCAAGCTCGCCTGGTGGCGACGCGAGATCGGCGCCGTCTTCTCCGGCACGCCGCAGCATCCGGTGGCGCTCGCGCTGCGGCCCGTGGTCGCCGCCTATCGCCTGCCGCAGGAGCACTTCCAGACGGTGATCGACGGCATGGCGATGGACCTCGAGCGCAACCGCTATCTCGATTTCGCCGACCTCGAGCGCTACTGCCATTGGGTCGCGGGTGTCGTCGGCCTCATGTCGGCCGAGATCTTCGGCTACGCGAATCCGGCGACGCTGCCTACGCGCGCGACCTCGGCATCGCGTTCCAGCTCACCAACATCATCCGCGACGTCGGCGAAGACGCGCGCCGCGGCCGCATCTATCTGCCGCAGGACGAGCTCGCGCGCCACGGCGTCACCGCGACCTCGCTCCTCAAGCACGAGACGAGCCCGGGAATGGTTCCGCTGATGGCCGAGCAGGTGGCGCGAGCGCGGCGCTGGCATCAACGCGCGATCGACGCGCTTCCCGCCGAGGATCGCCGCACGCAGCGCCCGGGGCTCATCATGGCAGCGATCTACCGCGCGCTGCTGGACGAAATCGAGCGCGACGGCTATCGGTGCTCGAGCATCGGATCGCGCTGACTCCGCTGCGCAAGCTCTGGATCGCCTGGACGACCGCGCGCCGTGGCTGAGGCACCGCCGGCGCGCATCGCCGTCGTCGGCGGCGGATGGGCGGGATGCGCCGCGGCCGTCACGCTCGCCGACGCCGGCCTGCCGGTCACGATGTTCGAGCAGGCGAAAACGCTGGGCGGCCGCGCGCGCCGCATCGTCATCGACGGCATCGCGCTCGACAACGGGCAGCACGTGCTCCTCGGCGCGTACCGCCAGACGCTCGCGCTGATGTCCGCCGTGCACCCGTCCAGCGACGCCGCCCGGCTGTTTCATCGCCTGCCGCTGACGCTGCGCCCGTTCGGCGGAGCACACGCCGGCGCTTTCACCTTCGAGGCGTGGAACGCGCCGGCGCCGCTCCATCTCGCGGGCGGCGTTCTGTCCGCGAAAGGTCTGTCGTGGCGGAGCGCTTCGCGCTCATCGCCGGGTTCCGCCGTCTCGCACGAAAGGATTTCCGCGGTGCCGACGAAACGGTCGCCCGGCGTTTCGCCGCGACACCGCGCCGCGCGTTCGCCGCGATCTGGCAGCCGCTGTGCCTCGCGGCGCTCAACACGCCGCCGGAACGCGCGTCGGCGGACGTCTTCGCGCACGTGCTGCGATCGGCGTTCGGCGGCACGCGCACGACAGCGACCTCCTCGTCCCGGCCGTCGACCTGTCCGCGTGCTTTCCCGACGCGCGCAGCGGGATTCGTCGCGGCGCGCGGCGGCGTCGTGCGGTGCGGAGTCGCGGTGCGCGGGATCGACGAGGCCGACGGCGGCGTCGCGCTCACGATCGGGGCAGCCGTAGAGCGTTCGCCGCGGCCATCGTCGCCGTCGGCCCGCATCAGCTCGCACCGTGCGTCGGTGACGGAGCGGCCGGTCGGCCCGAGTGGCGCGCACCGCTCGCGCAGGTCGCCCGTTCTCGCTACGAATCGATCACGACGATCTACCTTCGGATTGACGGACCGGTGCGCTTCGCCGCGCCGATGCTTCGCCTCGACGATGCGCCCGGCCAGTGGGCGTTCGACCGCAGCGGCGCTCCGCTCCGAGCGCCGCCAGGCGCAGCGCACGAGCCTCGTCGCGGTCGTCATCAGCGCCAGCGGACCGCACGACGCGCTCGACCAGGCGACGCTCGCCGCGAACGTCGAAGCGCAACTGCGCCGCCTGAGCCCGACCTTGCCGCCGGTCATCCTCTCGCGCGTGATCGCCGAGCGCCGCGCGACGTACGCCTGCACGCCGGGGCTCGCGCGTCCGGAGGGCGGCCGCGTTGCGCGCCGGCGTCTACCTCGCCGGCGACTACACCGATCCCGAATTTCCCGCGACGCTCGAAGCCGCCACCCGCAGCGGCGTCGCGGCCGCGCGCGCGCTCATCGCCGACTCCGCAGGAGCCGCTGCTGCTCGCGGTTCCATTCGCGCTCCTTGATCGTCGCGCGCTTGTCGTACTGCTTCTTGCCCTTGGCGAGCCCGAGATCGAGCTTGATCCGGCCCTTGCTGTAATGCAGGTTGAGCGGCACCAGCGTGTAGCCCGCGCGCTCGACCTGGCCGACGAGGCGGTTGATCTCGCGGCGGTGCGAGCAGGAGCTTGCGCGTGCGCGTCGGATCGGCGCACCACGTGCGTCGACGCCGAAACGAGCGGCGTGATGTGCGCGCCGATCAGCACGATCTCGCCGTCCTTGACGATGACGTAGGCTTCCTTGATCTGCGCGCGCCCGGCGCGTATCGCCTTCACCTCCCAGCCGTCGAGCGCGAGGCCGGCCTCGAATTTCTCCTCGATGAAGTAGTCGTGATAGGCTTTTCGGTTCTCGACGATGCTCATGCGACACGCATGCACTCACGGTATGCGCTCGCCGCGCATTGCCGAATCGGGTCGCGCATTCTAGCAACGGCCTCATGCAGAGCGTGAGAAAGTCGGTGCTGGTGCCCACTCGGCCGCGGAGATGTTCGATCTCGTCGATCGCATCGAGCTCTATCCGCAATTCCTGCCGTGGTGCGCCGGCGCGCAGGTGCTGGAGACGCGTGCCGACGGCAAGACCGCGCGCATCGACATCGACTACGCCGGCGTCCGCGCGCACTTCACGACCGACAACGTCAACTCGCGCGGGCGAGTCCATCATCATCACGCTGCGCGACGGCCCGTTCCGGCACCTGCACGGCGAATGGCGCTTTTCGCCGCTCGCGCCCGACGGCTGCAAGGTCGCGTTGGCGCTCGCGTACGAGTTCACGACGCCCCTGCTCGAGCGCGTCGGTGGGACCGGTGTTCAGCCACATCGCGAACACGTTCATCGATGCGTTCGTCCGGCGCGCGGACGCCGTCTACCCGAGCGCGTCGTGATCGTCACCGTCGTCTGGGCGACGCCGAGCGTGCAGGACATCGTCCCCGTGGAGCTCGCGCCGGGCGCGACCGTCGCCGATGCCGTGCAGCATCGGGCCTCATCGCGCAATACGGCCTCGACGCGCGACGCTCCGGTTCGCGGTCTTCGGCGCGAGTCGACGGCGATGCCAGGCTCGCTCGGCGGGCGACCGCGTCGAAATCGTGCGCGGCCTCGTCGTCGATCCGAAGGTCGCGCGGGCGCGGCGCGCGCGCGCCGGACCGGCCTCGGGACGCGCGTCCCGCGGCGCCGCAGGACAACACGACGCTGAGCGACTTTCACCGGCGGCGCGAGCTTGCCCGGCGTCCGCATATTCGCGGACAATGCCGCCGTGCGTTCGTATCCCTCCTCCCTCGCCTGGTATGTGCGCGCTGTTCGTCGCGAGCCTCGCGATTGCGCCTCGCCGATCGTCCGTCGCGCAGGACAGCGGCGCATCCGCTCGTTCGGCGAATCCGCCGCGACCAGGGTCAAGAGTGCTGCGGTCACCGCGCTCAAGTCGGCGCAGGATCTCGCCTCCGCCGCGCTCGATCTCATCGGCATCCGCTACAAGTGGGGCGGCAACACGCCCGAGACCGGTCTCGATTGCAGCGGACTCGTCCGCTACGTGTTCCAGCAGGTCACGGGCGTCACGCTGCCGCGCACCGCGAAGGACATGAGCCGTCTCGGCACGGAAGTCGCCGTCGACGGATCTGCAGCCGGGCGATCTCGTGTTCTTCAACACCCGGCGCTTCGCGTTCTCGCACGTCGGCATCTATCTCGGCGACAACCAGTTCGTCCATGCGCCGCGGCGCGGGCGCGAGGTCGAGATTGCCACGCTCGATTCCGGCTTCTGGAAGCGCCGATTCGACGGCGCGCGCCGAATGGCCGGCGTGCTGCCGAGCCTTCTCCCCACGCTCGTCGGCGAAGCCGCGGCAGCGCCGCTCGCTCGACACGCCGACGCAGCCCGAACGCGACAGATCCTGACCGTGCTGCCTAGCGCGCCCCGGCGCGCTGCAGCCGCTCGACCATCGCCTTTTCGTTCGTGCGCCGCGCCCAGGTCGAGCGCGCTCGCGCCGGCCTGGTTGCGATGATTGACGTCGGCGCCGCGCGCGATGAGCAGATCGACCGTCGAGCGCCTTGCCCTCGCGCGCGGCCATCATCAGCGCCGTCGTGCCGTTGGGCGACGCCGCATTGACTGTCGGCGCCCTCGGCGAGCAGGTAGCGAACGACCTCGTCGTGGCCGCCGGTCGCCGCGTAGATCAGCGCGTTCCAGCCCGGCCCGTCGACCTCGGCGCCGCGCGCGCGCAGCTTCTTCACGATGTCCAGCCGGCCGCCCAGCGCCGCGACCATCAGCGCCGTATCGCCGAACTTGGTCCTGCGCGTTGACGTTGGCGCGCGCCGCGAGCAGGACGTCGAGCGCTGCCGCGCTGCCGGCCCGCACCGCGATCACGAGCACCGGGTCGCCGTTGTTGTCGAGCATGTCGGGATCCGCGCCCGCCGCGAGCATCCGCTTCACTTCCGCGACGCGGTCGTTGGCGACGGCGACGACGAAGTCGTCCGGCGCCGGTTGCGCGCGCCGGCGGCCGGCAGCGCGACGACGAGCATCGCGGCGACAAGTGCCGCGACGACGCCGCGCACCCCGGCGTTGCGTCAGTGAACATGTCGCACCTCGGTCGGCGTCGATCCCGAACAGTCGGAAGAAATTGGCCGTCGTCGCGCGCGCGACGTCCTCGGTCGAGATGCCGCGCAGCCGCGCGATCTCGGCCGCGACGTGCGGCACGTAGGCCGGCTGGTTGCGCTTGCCGCGAAACGGCACCGGCGCGAGATACGGCGCATCGGTCTCGATCAGCAGGCGATCGAGCGGAACGCGCCGCGCCACGTCCTTGCACGTCGTGCGCGTTCTTGAACGTGACGATTCCGGAGAACGAAATGTGAAAGCCGAGATCGAGCGCCGCGCGCGCGACCTCCCAGGTCTCCGTGAAGCAATGCATCACGCCGCCCGCATCGCGCGCGTTCTCCTCCCGCATCAGCGCGAGCGTGTCGGCGGCGCGAAGCGCGCGTGTGGATCACGAGCGGCATTCGCGCGCGCAGCGCCGCGCGGATGTGCACGCGAAAGCGCTCGCGCTGCCAGCCGAGATCGCCTTCGAGCCGGTAGTAGTCGAGCCCGGTCTCGCCGATCGCCACGACCTTGGGGCGCGCCGCCAGCGCGACCAGCGCATCGACCGTCGGCTCCGTCGTGTCCTCCGGCGTCGGGATGCACGCCGACGGTCGCGTACAGATTCGGATGCGCCACGGCGAGCGCGTGCACGCCGGGCCAATCGGGGAGGTTCACGCCGATGCAGAGCGCATGCGTGACCGCGCCGCGGCCATCGCGTCGAGCACCGCCGGGCATCTCCGCGGCGAATTCGGGAAAATCGAGATGGCAATGGGAATCGACGTACATCGGTGATCTCGTATCGGCGCTGCAGCGTGCCGCTCCGGGCGGATGGCTCCGCGCTTGGCAATGGGGCGAGGGCAGCGGGCGCATGCCTCACCCTAAGCCCGCTGCCCTCGCCCCATGCCAGGCGGAGCAAGCCGGCGGGCGCGACTACATCGTATGCGGTCGGGCGGACCGAGCCGAGCGTCTCGCCCAGGATCTGCTCGATCGTCGAGCGCGCGGTGGCGCCGGTTTCGTCCTGCGTGAACTGGACGCCGATGCCCTGCGTCCGATTGCCCTGCACGCCTTCGGGCGTGATCCAGACCACCGTGCCCTGCACGGCGATCCGATTGGGATCGTCCATCAGCGAGAGCAGCATGAAGACTTCCTCGCCGAGCTGGTATTGCCGCGACGTCGGGATGAAGATGCCGCCGCCCTTGAGGAACGGCATGTACGCGGCGTACAGCGCGGCGCGCTCGCGAATGTTGAGCGAGAGCACGCCGGGGCGCGCGCCCGCCCCCGCCATCGCGGCGGCCCGGTACGGCACTGATCGGTTTGTTTTCCGCCATGGTCAGAACAGGGCCCGGTAGTCCAGCAGCATCGCCTCGGCGACGAGGCGCGGTTGCAGCGGATGCGCCTGCGATCGCGCGCTGCTGCAGCAACGACCGATGATAGCGAAACAACGCGATGGGCGCCACCCGCGTCGCGAGGCGCTGCAACGGCGCTGCGGCGTCGGGGTTGTGTCGCGCGGCGTCGCCCGCGGCGATGCGCGCGAGATCGGACGTCCAGGCGATCAACCACTCGAGCGCGCGCGAAAGGCGCGCCTTTCGCTCGTCCTTGCCGCCGGCGTCGATGCGCGCCGCGAGCCTCGGCACGGAGAGCGCTTCCGGCGCGCTCGAGCGCCGCGATCCAGGCCCGGCGCTCCTCCTGCACTGCGGGATCGGCCTGCGCGATGCGCGCGGAGCGGCGCCCCGGCCGCCTGGGCAAGCACCAGTTCCGGCGCCTCGACGCCCTGCGCGGCAAGCCACGCGCACGCGTCGGCGCCTGTCGGGCAGCGGCGCCGCGAGCTTGCGGCAGCGCGAGCGCAACGTCGCGGGCATCCGACCGGGCTCATCCGACACCAGGATGAGGAAGGTCCCCGGCGGCGGCTCCTCGAGCGTCTTCAGGAGCGCGTTGGCCGCCGCCGCGTTCATCCGCTCCGCCGGGGCGATGACCGCGACCTTGGCGCGCTGCCGGTGGCTCGTGAGCTGCACGAAATCCGTGAGCGCGCGCACGCGATCGATCGCGATGGCGTCCACCGCTTCGAGCGTGTCTTCCTCGGGATCGACCACCAGGAGCTCGAGCCGCATGAGATCGGGGTGCTGGCCCGCGACGGCGTACCGGCAACCCGCGCACGTGCCGCAGGCGAGACCATCCCCGCGCGGGGTCTCGCACAGCAGCGCCTGGGCGAAGTTGAAGGGCGAACGCGTGCTTGCCGATGCCGCGCGGCCCGTGGACGAGCAGCGCGTGCGGCCAGCTCGCGCGCCGCGCGAGCTCTGCCCGCGCGGTATCGGCCTGCCACGGCAGCATCGCGGGCCACGGCAGCCGCGCCGGCTCGCCTTCGCGCTCGTCCGTCACGGCGGCAGTCCCAGCGCCGTGAGGTGCGCGGCGAGGTCCGCCCGCACCTCGTCCACGGGCCGCGTGCTGTCGATGACGCGAATCCGCTGCGGCAACTGCGGCGGCGCGCTCGAGATAGGCGTTTCGCACCCGCGTGAAGAACGCGGCCGCCTCGCGCTCGAACTTGTCGAGCGAGCGGCCCGCGAGCTCGGCGGAGTCGAGCCGAGCGCGCGATACTCCGGTCGGCACGTCGAACAGGAACGTGAGGTCGGGCTGGCAGTCGCCGTGCGTCCACTGCTCGAGTGTCGCGAATGCGCGCGGCCGGCATGCCGTGGCCGCCGCCCTGGTACGCGTAGGTCGCGTCGGTGAAGCGGTCGCACACCACCCAGTCGCCGCGCGCGAGCGCCGGGCGGATCACGAGCTCCAGGTGCTCGCGCCGCGCGGCGAACATCAGCAGCGCCTCGGTGTCGCGCGTCATCGGCGTCGTTCAGCAGCAGGAGGCGCAGCTTCTCGCCGAGCGCCGTGCCGCCGGGCTCGCGCGTGGCGACGACGTTCGTGCCCTGCGCGCGGATGTGCGCGGCGAGCCACGCGGCGTGCGTGCTCTTGCCCGCGCCGTCGATGCCTTCGAGCGTGATGAAGCGGCCTTGAGCCGGGTCCATGGAATGGATGAGCGGGCTCGATGACGCGATCGCCGGTCAGCGCCGGCCGAGCTGGAATCTTGCCACGGCGCGATTGTGATCGGTGAGGTTCGCCGAAAACTCGCTGCGTGCCGTCGCCGCGCGAGACGAAATAGAGGAAGTCGGTCTTCGGCGGATTGACCGCGGCATCGAGCGACGCCTGTCCCGGCAGCGCGATCGGCGTCGGCGGCAACCCGTCCCGCGTGTACGTGTTGTACGGGCGTGTCGGCATCGAGGTCGCGCTTCCTGCAGGTTGCCGTCGAAGCTCGCGCCCATGCCCGTAGATCACCGTCGGATCGGACTGCAGCCGCATGCCGAGGCGCAGCCGGTTGACGAACACGGAGGCGATCAGCGGGCGGTCGGCCGCGCGCCCGGTCTCCTTCTCGACGATCGAGGCGAGGATCAGCGCCGCGTACGGCATCCTTGAGCGGCGTATCGACCGCGCGCCGCTGCCATGCCGCGTCGAGCCGTCGCCGCATCAGCCGATGGGCGCGCGACGAGGAGCGCCAGGTCGGCGGAGCCGGCGGCGAAGAAATACGTGTCCGGAAAGAACCACCCTTCGAGGCTCGTCGCCGCCACGCCGATCTTCTGCGCGAGCTCGGATTCCGGCAGCGACAGCACGGTCTTCACGATCGCGGGACTCGACGCGAGCGTCGCGGCGAACTCGGCGAACGTGCTGCCTTCGACGACCGTCAGCGACGCCTGCGTGACATCGCCCTGCGTCAGCTTGTCGAGCAGCCGCGGCAAGCGTGACGCCCGCCGCAATCTCGTAGTTTCCCGCCTTGATCGAGCGGTCGACGTGCCCGGAGCCGTGCGAGTGCCACGAGCGGGAGCTCATGCGGAAGAACACCCGCGCCGACGAAGTCGCGCGCGACGGACTTGAGGCTCACGCCGGGCTTCACGTCGAAAACGAACGGCGACGACGGCAGCGGCAACGGTCGGGAGAGCCACCACGCCGCGCGCCGGCCATCGCAGCGGCCACCCGCGAGAGTGGCCAGCGCGAAGACCGCGAGGGAGCGAAGCGTTCGGGACACGGAAGACGAGGATCGACACAAAGAGGCGGGCGCGCGGGCCGGCCGGCGGTCCGCGGATTATAATCGGCGCATGAAACGCGTCCCGGATCGCGCCGCGATCCCCTCCGGCTTCACGCTGATCGAAGTGCTGGTCGTCATCGTGATCCTCGGGATTCTCGCGGCGCTCGTCGTGCCGCGCGTGCTCGAACGGCCCGACGAAGCGCGCGTCGTCGCGGCGAAGAGCGACATCGCGGCGATCATCGCGGCGCTCAAGCTCTATCGGCTCGACAACCAGCGCTATCCCACCGCCGAGCAGGGACTCTCGGCGCTGACCGCGCGGCCGACGCAGCCGCCGCTGCCGCCCAACTGGAAGCCCAACGGCTACCTCGACCGCCTGCCGAAGGATCCGTGGGGCCAGCAGTACCAGTACCTCAACCCCGGCCTGCGCGGCGAGATCGACGTATTCAGCTTCGGCGCGGACGGGCAGCCGGGGGGCGCGGGCAACGACGCCGACATCGGATCCTGGGAGCCGTGATGCGGCGACGCGGCGGGCGCGGCTTCACGCTCATCGAGATCCTGGTCGTCGTGCTCGTCATCGCCATCGCGTCGGGCATCGCGGTCGCCAATCTCGAAGGCGACGATCGCGGCCGTGACCGAGCGCGAGGCGAGACGCCTTGCCGGCGCGCTCGAGCACGCCGCGGCCCTCGCTCAATGGCAGGGGGAGACGCTTGGCGTCTCGGCGGAAGGCAGCATGTACCGCTTCTGGCGTCGCGGCAGCAACGACAGGTGGATAGCGCTCGACGACGATGCCGTCCTCGCGCCGCACGCGCTGCCGGCCGAAATCACCGTCATGCCCGCGTCGTTCGCCGGGGCTCCGGTCCCGGAAAACGCGGTGCTGCCGTTTCGTCCCAGCGGACGCAACGAACCGTACGCCCTGCTGCTCTCCAACTCCGCATGGTCCGTGATCGTCGCGGGCGATCCGCTGAACCGCGTGCAAATCGCGGCGCAAGCGGCTTCACCCTAGTCGAAATTCTCGTGGCACTCGCCGTCCTGGCGGTCGCGCTCACCGCCGGGATGCGCGCCGTCGCGCAATCCGCGGACGCCGGCACGTTGCTGAAGCAGCGCACGCTCGCCCTGTGGGTCGCGCAGAACCGGCTCGCCGCCGCCCAGCTCGAAACACCCTGGCCCGCGCCCGGCCGACGCGACGGGAAGGCCGCGCAGGCAAGCGCGACATTCGTCTGGCGCGAGAACGTGTCGGCCACGCCCAATCCGGCGTTTCGCAAGATCGAGATCGTCGTCGCCGATGCGGCGGAGCCCGACTACCAGCTCGCCCGGCTGTCGGGGTTCCTGGGCAAGACGGCCGAACCATGATGCGCACGCGCAACGGATTCACGCTGATCGAGCTCCTGATCGCGCTCTCGATCCTCGCGCTCGTCGCCACGCTCGGCTATCGCGCGCTCGCCGCGCTCACCGACAGCGAGGCGAGGCTCGCGGCGGAAGGCGTTCGTTGGCGCAACCTCGACGCGCTGTTCGCGCGCATCGAAGCGGACGCCCGCGCCGCGCAGCCGCGCGACGTGCGCACCGGGACCGGCACGGAGCCCGCGTGGAGCGGCAGCGTCGGCGTGGCCGGCGATGCCGAGCTGTCGTTCTCCCGCGCCGGCCCCGAATTCGCACTCGAAGCCGGGAGCGCCGGCCAGCGCATCGGCTACCGCTTGCGCGGCGGCGCCGTCGAAGTGCTCTACTGGCCGTATCTCGACCAGCCGGCGGCGACGAAGCCGCAGGCCTACGCGCTGGCGGGCGACATCACGCGGTTTCGCGTGAGCTATCTCGACGCGCGCGGCGCCTGGCGCGACCGCTGGCCCGTATTGGGCGAGCCGGCGATCCCGCGCGCGATGCGAGTCGCGCTCACGCTGGCGAGCGGCGAAGTCGTCGAACGATGGCTGGCACTACGATGAGGCGGATGCGCGGCGCCGCGATCATCCTCGCGATGCTGATCGCGGCGCTGGCGGCCGCCGTCGCGGCGACGGTGTTTGCCGACCAGCAGCGTTGGAGCAGGACGGTGGAGCTTCGCCGCGACCAGGTGCAGGCGCAGGCGCTCGCGATGGCGGGCGTGCTGTGGGCGCGGCAGATACTCGACGACGACGCCCGCCGCTCGGACATCGATCATCTGGGCGAACCGTGGGCGCTCTCGCTGCCGCCGATTCCGATGGAGGATGGCGAGATCCGCGGCGCGATCGTCGACGCGCAGGGGCGCCTCAACGTCAACGCGCTCGGCCTCGCGGGAACCTCGGCGCCCGAGTACACACGCCTCGCCACGCTCTTCTCCCAGCGCGGCGCGTCCCCTGCCGTGCTTCCCGCCCTGGCGGACTGGATCGACGAAGACGCCGTGGTCCGCGACGCGGGTGCCGAGGACGCGCTCTACCTCGCGCAGCGCCAGCCCCATCTCGCGGCCAACCGGCCCGCGGCGCGCGGCGCGGAGGTCGGCGTCGTCAAGGGCATGACGCCGCAGGGGCTGGCGGCGGTCCTGCCGTTTCTCTCGGCACTGCCGGCCGGCACGCCGGTGAATGTGAACACGGCGCCGCCGGAGGTGCTGCGCGCCGTCGTGGACCGTCTCGACGGCGAGCGCCTCGAGGCGCTGGTCGCCGATCGCGCCCGCAAACCCTTCACTACCGTGGCCGAGTTCCGCGCGCGTTTGCCCGACGGCGCGGCGCTCGCGAGTGATCTCGGCCTTTCCGTTCGCAGCAACTTCTTCTACGTGACGATCGAAGCCCGCCAGGGCACCACGCGATCGCGTGCGCGGGCGCTCGTGCGCCGCGGTGGCGGGGGACCGCCGACGATCGTCTGGCAGATCGTCGAGTGAACGTTCGGCGAAGAGGCGTCGAGTAAACTGTGCCGATGCACCCACTCCCTGCCCGCCGGTCATGACGGTGCTGCGCGTCCTCGCCGCCGCCGCGCCGGCGGCGGATCACGCGACGGCCTGGGCGCTCTTCGATGCCTCGGGCGCGTGCGTCGGAAGCGGCCGGCATCCTCCCGCGGCGTGGCCGCGCGCCGATCGGATCGAGGTGGTCCTCGCGGCCGGGCTCTCGCGCATCGCGATCGTGGCGCTGCCTCCGATGCCGGCATCGCGGGTCGCGAGCGCCGCGCGATTCGCGCTCGAAGACCAGCTGGCGGGACCCGCCGAAGCGCATCACGTCGCCGCGTCGACACAGGCTTCGGACGGCCGCGTGCGCGTCGCCATCGCGTCGCGGCCGCTGCTGTCGTCCATCGTGGAATACACCGCAAACGTGGCGCGGATAGTCGCCGAAGCGGATCTCGCCGCACCGTCCGCCGACTGGAGATGGTGCGCGCGCGAGGCCGGCGTGGCGGGATTCGTGCGTCGACCGGACGGCAGCGCGTTCCCCGTCGACGCGCCTTCCGCCGCGGGTCCCCTTCCCTCCGAGCTTCAGCTGGCGCTAGCGCAATCCCGGCGCGGAGAAGCGTCGGTGCCGCGCGTGCGCGTCGACGCGCCGGTTGCCGAAACGGCACTCGCGCGCTGGAGCCGCGAGGCCGGCGTCGAATTCGTTAGCGGCACGCCATGGCGTTGGGAGGCCGCAAGCCCGCGGGCGTTTGCCGGAGCGATCGATCTCCTGCCTGCCTCGAAAGACGGAAACGTCGCCGCCGCCAGCGCACCCATCGGCCAGCTCATGGCGCCCGCGCTCGTGATCGCGGGCATCGCACTCGCGCTCCACGTGTTCTCCAGCATCGCCGACTGGGCCTTGCTGCGGTGGGACGCCATCCGCGCGGCGGAGGCATGGACGTCGCTCGCCGTGGCGGCTGGCGTTGCGCCGGATGCCGCCGCCTCGCCTGCCGCGGCACGGCAGGCACTCGCGCGGCGGTACGCGGAATTTCGCCACGATCGCGGCATGCTCGCACCGGACGACGCGTTGCCGCTCCTCGCCCGCGCGGCTCCGGCGCTCGCGGCGCTTCAGGCGGGGGCGGTGAAGGGCGCCACGTATGCGGATGGACATTGGACGCTCGACCTCGCGCTCGCCGATGCGGCCGCCGTCGCGGGCATCGACACCCGCATGCGGGCGGCGGGCGTGCCCGTGCTGACCGCACCGTCGCCGAATGGCACGCGCATGCGATTTGGCGGGTCATGAACGCGTCCTTCGTCCCGACGATTCGCCTCCCCGCCCCGGTGTCGGCGTGGATGGCGAGCCATTCGCCGGTCGAGCGCGGGATTGCGGCGGGACTCACGCTGGCAGCCGCGATCGCACTCGTCTGGGTCGGCTTCTGGCAGCCGATGGCTCGCGACGCCGCAGCGCTTCGCCTCGCGGCGGCGGGCGACGCCGCCGCACTCGCGCATGCCCGCGACATCGCACGCGAAATGGCGAGCGCTCCACCCGGCGCCCCGCAACTCGCCCCGACCGACGCACGCGCCCTGCTCGATCGTGTTCTCGCGCAACAGAATCTGCGCGAGGCGGTGACGAGCCTCGACTGGCGCGACGGTCGCGCGCGGATCGTGCTGGCGGCGGTCGGCTACGACGCGCTGATCGTCGCGCTCGAGGCGCTGCAGCGCGATGCGCGCCTGCGAATCGTGGAGGCGACGATGACGGCGCGCGTCGAGCCTGGCATCGTGCGCGCCGAGCTCACGCTCGGCCGCTGACGGCGCCGACGATGGCTCGGCCCCGGGCAGTGGCTCTGGTCGCGATGGTCGCGCTCGCGGCCATCGCCGAGGCCGCATGGCTCGCTCCAGCCGATCTCGCCGCCGCGCGGCTCGCGCATCTCACCGGCGACACGGTGCGTCTCATCGATACGCAGGGCACGATCTGGCGCGGGCGGGGCACGCTGGCCGCCGCGGCCTCGCGCGTTCCGATCGCATGGGAGCTCGATTTCTGGCCGTTGCTGCAGGGGGTGGCCCGGGTGCGGCTCTCCCCCAGCGACGGCGCGCCGACTCCGCGCGGGACCATTGCCTTCGGGCCCGCGGGACTCGCATTCTCCGATGTCGATCTCGCACTTCCCGCGCCCATGCTCGCCGCGCTCATGGGTCGCGGGGCAAATGCTCCAATCGCCGGGGAGATCCGTGCCAGAGCCGAGGAGCTCGATCTCGCCTCCGGCTCGAGTCGCGGCAACGCAGCCCTGATCTGGCGCGCCGCGCGCGTGGCGGGCCTCCCCGGCATGCCGCCGCTCGATCTCGGCGAGGTGCAGTCCACGGTAACGGCGCGCAGCGACGGCATTGCCGGCCCCGTGACCAACGAGGGAGGCGACGTGGCGCTGCGCGGCGAATGGTCGATTCGCGAGGGCGCCGGACTTGTGCTGGCGCTGCGAATTACTCCCCGGCGCGCCGGGGAGACGGAGCTTGCGCGCGCGCTCGCCACGATAGCAACGCCGGACGGCGGCGGCTATCGCGTCGAATGGCGGATGCCGTCGCGATGAGCCGCAAGCGGAGTCGGCACGCGGCGCCCGGTGTCGCGGCGGCGACGGCGAAGGACAAGGCGCAGCGAATTCCGGGCATCGACGCGCTGCGCGGAGGCGCGCTCTGCCTGATGTTCGCCTATCACTTCGCGTTCGACCTCCGCTTTTACGGCGTCGTTGCCGCCGACTTCGAGCACGATCCGCTGTGGCTCGAATTGCGCGGCTTCATCGTCGCCTCGTTCATGCTGCTCGTCGGCGTGAGCCTGGTCCTGGCCGACCGGGCGTCCGCGCCGCCCGCGCACTTCTGGCGCCGCGTCGGAGTCATCGCCGCCTGCGCGCTGCTGGCGAGCGCCGGGAGCTTTCTGCTCTTTCCGCGGACGTTCATCTATTTCGGCATGCTGCACGCGATCGCAGTCGCGTCGGTACTGGCGCTTCCTCTCGTGCGCCGGCCGCGGGCCGCGGTCGCGATCGGCGCGGGCGTACTCGCGATGGGCTTCCTGCTGTCGCATCCGACCTTCGATGTGCGGCCGCTCTCGTGGATCGGATTCGTGACCGGCAAGCCGGCGACGGAGGACTACGTTCCGCTGGCGCCGTGGGCCGGATTCGTGCTGCTCGGTATCGGAGCGGGACATGCCCTTGCCCGCGACGCGTTCCGCGCGGTCGCGCCGCTGGCATCGGCGCCCCGGTGGCTCCGCTGGCTGGGACGGCACAGCCTCGCGATCTACATGGTGCATCAGCCGATCCTTCTCGGCGTGCTGTGGGTCGTCGTGAAGTGACGAACGACGCGACCGCGCCGCCCGACACGCGCGTGATATGGGTGCTCTTCGCCGCCGCCGCGATGAGCTTCGCGACGACGCTGGCGCTTCCGTACATCGGCGAGGAGGGCATCTACACCATCGTCGCGATGGAAATGAAAGCGAGCGGCGACTTCCTCGTCAGCACCCTGTACGGCACGAATCAAGGCCAGCCGCCGCTTTTCGGCTGGCTCATCATCACCCTCTCCGAGGGTCTTGGCTGGGACAACGTCCTTGTCGCCGCGCGCGCAGTCGCGGCCACCGCCACGATCGCGAGCGGGCTCGTGCTGGCATGGCTGGTGAGGACCGTCACGCAGGACAGGCGGCTTGCCGCGCTCGCCGCGCTCGTCTTTCTCACGAGCGATGCGCTCATGTACCACGGCTGGCTCGCGTATACCGACCCGCTCTTCGCGTTCTTCACGTTCGCCGCGATCGCTTCCCTGTGGGTCGCCGCCGTGCGGCGATCCATCGCACTCGCGTGGGTCGCGGCAGCGGCCCTTTCCTGCGCGACGCTGAGCAAGGGATGGAACTGCTACCTGTTCTACGCGGTGGCCGTTGCCGTTCTCCTGTCGCGGCGCGATCTGCGCTCGTTCCTGACGACGCCGTGGGTCCTCGTTCCGCATCTCGCCGCGGCCGCGCTGTTCTTCGTCTGGCACCGAGGCCTGACGGGTGGCGCACAGCAGGCCACGGTCATCACCATGACGATGACGAAGCTCCGTGCATTCGACTTGGGCACTCATCTGCACCAGCTCTGGTGGTTTCCGCTGGAGATGATGCTTCGCTTCGTGCCCGCGAGCTTCCTGGTCGCGTACTTCTGGCTGCGCCGGGAACCGGCCGGAGCGAAGGATCGACGGCACGACGCCGCCTTTGCGACGGCAGCATGGATCGCGTTCCTGAATTTTCTTCCGTACTGGCTGTGGCCACACACGGCGTCCCGCTACGTCCAGCCGCTCTATCCATTGGCGGCCTTCCTGATCGCGCGCGCTCTCTCTCGACTCGATCCCGCGCGCCTCAAGTGGGCGATGAAGTTCCTGATCGCGACGATCGTCATCAAGTACGTCGCCGCACTTTGGGTGTTCCCCGCCTATCAGCGCGAATACCGCGGCGATTACGCCGGGGTCGCGAGGCAGATCGAGGAGGTCGTGCGCGGGAGCGTGCTGTACGCAAACGATGTGTCGGCCACCGGTCTTAGCGTCGCGTCCGAGATCGACGCGCATCGATTTCCGCAGCAGCCGCTGCAGTGGCCGCCGCAAGAATGGACATCAGGTTTCGTGCTCTCGCACACCGAAGACCCGGCCGTCGGCAACACGTTTCGCAAGTTCCCGCTCGGCCGGCGCGAGGTGTACCTGCTCTGCCGCGGCACCGCCTGCAACTCAGGGCAGGCACGTTGAGCTCGCATCGGGCACGCGCCGACGCCAGCTCACGTAAGGAATCACCACCAGTGCAGAGAAGACGAGGTAGGCGAGCACAGCAGCGGTGATGGCCGGCGGCGCCCCATTGAGCGTCGTCACCAGCAGCGCGAGGCCGGGATTGCGCGCGGCGCTCGAAATCGCCGTGGCCGTGCGCGTGGCCGGCAGCGGTCCGCCGAGCAGGTGGCCGATCGCGAGTGCAAGAACCGTCACGAGCGCGATGGCGAGCATGACGCGCAGCCCTGCGCCGACGACCACCTGCCAGATATCGATCAATGCGAGCACCAGGAGCACGACCAGGAGCACGCCTCCGATGCGTCGAAGCCGTGGCTCGAGCCATTGCCCGGACACGGGCAGCAGGCGCCGCAGCGCCACGCCGAGCGAGAACGGGAGCAGTTGCGCGACGAAGACTTGCTTGGCGAGGACGGTGGGATCGATCGTCGCCCGACCGCCGTAGTACTCGTTGAACGCGGCGATCGAAAGCGGCATGGAGACCACGGCCAGCATGGCCACGGCAACTTGCAGGACCGGGGCGTATGCCCGGTGACCTCCGGCGCCGAGCGAACGCCGCAATGCGACGGGCGCCCCGGGCGAGATGGCCATCAGCAGGATCCCGATCTCGGCCGCGTGCGGCAGTTCGAACGCCTGCGCCACGAGCCACGCGACGGCCGGGACCGCGATCAGGACCGAGAACAGGCCCTTCAGCAGCAGCGGGAACCGCTCGCGGATCCACGTGAAATCCGTCGGCCCGACCGCAAGGCCCAGGTCGAACATGATCGTGAAGACCGTGGTCGCCGCGACGGCGGAAAGCAGCCACTCGGGAACGACGCCCGCTATCGGCATACGCCATGTTAGCCCGCGTGCGTTGCGGCACGAAAGCCCCGGCGCAGAGCGTCTTGACCGAAATCAAGCGCGAGGAGCTATGAGCCTGCGACAATCAAGCTGCGAGCGCGGCCGCGCTGGGTCGCGGTGTGCGCGCGGCGCCGACATCGACAGGAGCAGGATCATGCGACTCTGGATTGGCAACATCGCACCGGGAACGACAGACGACGAAATCACGGCATTCCTGAAGAAATACGCCCCGGATCTCGAGTGCACCGAGATCGAGCGCGTGGACGGCGACGGCTCGCGGCCCGCGGCCATGTTCCGATTCACCGGAGGTACGGTGGAGGGGCTCGGCAATCTCGCGATCCGCCTTAATGGCATGTACTGGAAGGGCCGATCGCTCAGTTGCAATACACTGATGCGTTGAGGACCCAGCCAGGGGGCAGGTGCGGGCGTGAAGATCGTCGAGCTCACCTATCGCTACGACGGCACGGATGCCGTCGCGCGCCCGCGTCCGGTCGATGCGGAAGCCGCCCGCCAGCGCCTCGATGAAGGCAGTCGGGCCATCGCGACGCTGCTCGCCGGCCCGGCGGAAGGCAGCGGCACTGCGCAACGCGTGATCACCGTCGACCCCCGCGATCTCGGCATCGCGGCGGGCAACCGAAAGGCCCCGAAGCAGACGCCCTACGCTGCCGTGCTGGGCTGCTCGGACGCACGAGTGCCGATCGAGCTCATCTTCAACGAGGGGCCGAACGACCTCTTCGTCGTCCGCGTCGCGGGCAATGGCCTGGGCACCGAGGTCCTCGGCAGCCTCAATTACGCGGCCGATCACCTGGGCGAGAGCCTGAAGCTGATCGTCGTCCTCGGGCACAGCGGCTGCGGCGCGGTCGCGTCCGCCGTCGACGTGTTCCTCAATCCGGGGGCCTATCTCGGGCTCGCGGCCAACCACAGCCTGCGCACCATCCTCGACCGGCTGGTTGTCGTCGTGCATGCGGCCGCCAAGCGCCTCGCCGCGGAGTACGGTCCCGAGGTTGCGCAACGGCGCGGGTACCGCGATGCGCTGATCGAGGCGACGGTGGCGTCCAACGCCGCGCTCGTTGCTTTCACGCTCCAGCAGGAGCTCGTGGGCATGGGGAAGTCGGAATTGCGCGCGGCGTACGGGGTGTACCTCCTCGCCGAGCACAGGATCTGGGTACCTGCCCAAGAGGACGTGGGGGGAAACGGCCTCGCCTATCCGCCGGTGGACACTGCCGCCTTCGCCGAGCTCGCCGACACCGTGGTGCGATCAAGCCGCATCGTCGCGCTGCTCGATCGCGGCGCGGACTAGCGTGCCGGGTGCGGCTCCGCGCAATCGCCCAGCTCCATCGATCGCGCATGCGACCTGCCCGGCACCTGGCCCTCGTCCTCGGAGCTTGCGTAGCCCTCGCGCTGGCCGGTCTCGGCGCGGCGCGCGCGCAGGACATCGAGCCGCGCGCGTATTCGAACGCTCCGGTCGGCGTCAACTTCCTCATCGGTGGCTACGTGTACACGCGCGGCGGCATCGCCTTCGACACGTCGCTTCCCGTTTCCGATCCCCACCTGCAGACGTCGAGCGCGGTGCTGGGCTACGCACGGGCGCTCGACCTCTGGGGCATGTCCGGCAAGTTCGACGTCGTCGTGCCGTACACGTGGCTTTCGGGCACGGCCACCTATCAGGGCGACACGGTGCAGCGCGTCGTCAACGGCTTTTCCAATCCGGCGTTCCGCCTGTCGGTCAATCTGTACGGCGCGCCGGCGCTCGACCTCAAGGACTTCGCGCGCTACCAGCAGGACGTGATCGTCGGCGCGAGCCTCCGCGTGATCGCACCCTGGGGGCAATACGACGATACCCGCCTCGTCAACAACAGCACGAACCGCTGGGCGTTCAAGCCGGAGATCGGCGTGTCGAAGGCGGACGGTCCGTGGACGCTCGAGTTCACGGCTGCCGCGACTGTCTTCACCGACAACAACGACTTCTACGGCGGCAACACGCGTTCCCAGGATCCGATCTACTCGCTGCAGGCGCACGCGATCTACGGTTTCTCCTCGGGAATCTGGGCATCGCTGGACGGCACCTACTTCATGGGCGGCCGGACCACGCTCAACGGCGTCAAGGGTCAGGACCTGCAGCAGAATTGGCGCGTCGGTGCCACGCTGGCGCTGCCGGTCGACCGCTACCACTCGGTCAAGCTATACGCGAGCAGCGGCGTGTCTGACCGCACCGGCAACAGCTTCGATCTCATCGGAATCGCGTGGCAAACTCGTTGGGGCGGCGGGCTCTGACATTCGCCGCCGTCAAGGCGCTCGGTGGCTGAGGATCCTCAGAATTTCTCCGCGATGAACTTGTAGGGATAGTCGGGCTCCCTGTAATGGCCGGGCGCCTGGCGCTTCGGCAGCGTCACTTTCTCGCGCGGCGGCGCCTTGTAGTCGATGTGAGCCAGCAGGTGAGAAATGATGTTGAGCCGGACGCGCTTCTTGTCCTCGGATTTGGCCACGTACCACGGCGCCCATGACGTGTCGGTCGCCTTGAACATCTCGTCGCGCGCCCTCGAGTAGTCGTACCAGCGGCTGTACGACTTCAGGTCCATCGGCGATAGCTTCCAGATCTTGCGGCCGTCGTCGATGCGCGCCTTGAGCCGCCGCGTCTGCTCCTCCGGGCTCACCTCGAGCCAGTACTTGTACAGGAGGATTCCCGACTCGACCATCATCTTCTCGAACTGCGGCACGACGCTCAGGAACCTCGTCACGACTTCCTCGGAGGTGAAACCCATCACCCGCTCCACGCCGGCACGGTTGTACCAGCTGCGATCGAAGATCACGACCTCGCCGGCCGCCGGCAGGTGCGGAAGATAGCGCTGCACATACATCTGCGACTTCTCGCGGTCGGAAGGCGCGGGGAGCGCGACCACACGGAACACGCGCGGGCTCACCCGCTCCGTGATCGCCTTGATCGTGCCGCCCTTGCCGGCGCCGTCACGCCCCTCGAACACGATGCAGACCTTGAGGCCCTTCTGCTGCACCCACTGCTGCAGCTTGACGAGCTCGACGTGCAGCTTCTTCAGCTCCTTCAGGTAGACCTTGTCGGTCAGCTTGCCGTTCGCGGTCTCGGGGCGATCCTTCCCTCCCTTAGCCGGAGCCACGCCGGCGGCTTTGAGCTTGGCCCTGTCCTTCTTCTTCGCCTTGCCCCCGTCCTTGTCCTTCTCCTTGCTCTTGCCCATCGTCGTTCTCCTCGTGACTTCGTTCTTGCGCGGTTGAATCCGGTCAAAGTGAAAGCTCGACGTGAATTACGCCGCCGTCGCGCCGTTTCTGCATCGGCAACCCGCTCCGCGCGAACACCTTCAGCATCGCGGCATTCTCGGCGAGCACCTCCGCCTCGAGCGCCGCGACGCCCTGCGCGCGGGCGATGCCGGCGAGACGCCCGAGCAGCCTACCCCCGATACCCAGTCCATGGAAATCCTCCTCTACCATGAAGGCGACCTCGGCGCTGCGCCGGCCCTGCTCCGCGGCGCCGACGACGTACCGGCCCGAGCCGATCACCGTTTCGTCCGCGCCCGTGCCGGTCGTCACGACCAGCACGACTTCGGATTCCGGATCGAACCGCATGATGCGGTCGAGCCCCTTTTCCGTGAGCTCGGTCCGATGGCTGAAAAGGCGGAAATAGATCGAGTCACGGTCGAGCTGACGCACTGCCTTGGCCACCCGGTCACGGTCGTCCGAACGCAGCGCCCGGATGGTCACCGCGAGACCGTTGCGCAAGGTCTCGTTTACGGCAAAAGCGCGGGGATCGTTCATCGCTCGCGATGGGCCACGGACGTTCGGTCGTTCATTGCGTCCCGCTCCGATAGCGAGGCGGCGAGTCGCTCACCCGCGCCTCACCCCTACTTCGCCGCCGGATCGACGGCGAGCGCCACCGCCTGCGTGTATGTCGCCTCGACCTGGTCGCCCTTCGCGATCCGCTTGAATTGCTCGGGATTCGGAATCCGGAGGTCGACCGTGCGTTGCGGTCCCTTCAGCGAAATGGTCTGCCTGGCCGCATCGACGCCGACCACGTCGGCCACGATCGTAACCTGGCGCCCGCCCGCGGCGGCCGGACGCTCGCCCGGCTTCGCCGCCGCGACGCCGGCCTTTTCCGTGCGCTGCACGACGAGTCCGCCGCCCTTCTTGAGTTCCAGCGTAAGGGCCTCGACGTATTCGGCCTTCACCTGGTCGCCCACTTTCATCTGGTCGAAATTCTTGACCGCAGACCCCGCGGTGAGCGTCACCTCGTTGCCCTGCGGCCCCTTCAGCGTGATATCGCGCGTCTTCTTGTCGATCGCGGTGATCGTGGCCGTGATCTTGATCGATTCTGCAGCGGCGGCCATCCCGGGCGCAGTTCCGACCACGGCGGTTCCGGACTGCGCCCCGACCGGCGAGATCAAGGCGGCGGCGATGAATCCGGCGATGAGCAACTTGTTCATTCGATGACTCCTCTATGGGGAAGATGATGACGTTTTGCAGTGCTGTGCAGCGGACACAACCCGCGTGCGCGCCGGCCGCGAGATTACACTATGGACTCGCGGCGGGCGAAGCGCCTCGTGCCGATTGCGCGAGCGTAATTCGCACGATACCCGGCGGCCTTGCGAATGTCATTGATCCAGCGCAGCAGGCGCGCCGGGCTGCGCACCGCGTCCCCCTGCGGGCCGCGCGGTCCCATGCCGAGTCGTCTTTCCACTTCCGGCGCCAAAGTTGTCACGGGAGGCCGCTTCCGCTAGAATCGGCACACTTTTGCAGGCGCGTAGCTCAGCTGGTTAGAGCACCACCTTGACATGGTGGGGGTCGTTGGTTCGAGTCCAATCGCGCCTACCATTCGACTTCGCTTTGCCGCAACGAATCGCTCGACGGAAAGGCATGGTTATGACACCGCGAACGCGCACGGAGACCGCCTAGAGAACGCGAGATCGCACGTCGTTTGTGTCCGAAAAGTGCGGCTCGCCCGCACTTTTTTGTTTCTGGAGCCCGCCATGCCCAAGATCAGATTGCCCGACGGTGCCGTCAAGGAGTTCCGCAAACCGGTTTCCGTAGCTGAAGTCGCCGCCTCGATCGGCCCGGGCCTCGCCAAGGCCGCGCTGGCGGGGACCGTCGACGGCAAGGTCGTCGATACCTCCCATCGGATCGAGCACGACGCGTCGCTCGCCATCGTCACCGCCAAGGACGCCGCCGGCCTCGACGTGCTGCGCCACTCGACCGCGCACCTGCTGGCGTACGCGGTGAAGGAGCTCTTTCCCGAAGCCCAGGTGACGATCGGGCCGGTGATCGAGGACGGCTTCTACTACGACTTTGCGTTCAAGCGCCCCTTCACGCCCGAGGACCTCGAGGCGATCGAGAAGAAGATGGCCGAGCTCGCGAAGAAGGACGAGCCCGTGGCCCGCAAGGTGATGTCGCGCGACGACGCCGTCGCGTTCTTCAAGGGCCAGGGCGAGCATTACAAGGCGGAGATCATCGCCTCGATTCCGGCCGACCAGGAAATCTCGCTCTACTCCGAAGGAAAGTTCACCGATCTCTGCCGCGGGCCGCACGTGCCGTCGACCGGCAAGCTCAAGGTCTTCAAGCTGATGAAGGTCGCCGGCGCGTACTGGCGCGGCGACTCGAAGAACGAGATGCTCCAGCGCATCTATGGCACCGCATGGGCGACGAAGGAGGACCTCGAGGCCTACCTCACCCGCATCGAGGAAGCGGAGAAGCGCGACCACCGACGCCTCGGAAAGCAGCTCGACCTCTTCCATTTGCAGGACGAGGCGCCGGGCATGGTGTTCTGGCACCCGAACGGCTGGACCGTGTGGCAGCAGGTCGAGCAATACATGCGGCGCGTCTACCAGGACAACGGCTACCTCGAAGTGAAGTGCCCGCAGATCCTCGACCGCTCGCTGTGGGAGAAGTCCGGCCATTGGGAGAACTTCAAGGAGAACATGTTCACGACCGAATCGGAGAAGCGCGATTTCGCGATCAAGCCGATGAACTGTCCCGGACATGTGCAGATCTTCAACGCGGGCCTGCGCAGCTATCGCGAGCTGCCGCTTCGCTACGGCGAGTTCGGCAATTGCCATCGCAACGAGCCTTCCGGCGCGCTGCACGGGATCATGCGGGTGCGCGGCTTCACGCAGGACGATGGCCACATCTTCTGCACCGAAGAGCAGATCCAGCCGGAGGTGACCGCCTTCAACCGGCTGGCGCTCGCGGTCTATCAGGACTTCGGCTTCACCGACGTCGCGATCAAGATCGCGCTCCGGCCCGACAAGCGGCTGGGCTCGGACGAGACCTGGGATCGCGCCGAGAACGCCCTGCGCGAGGCGCTGCGGGCCTGCGATGTCGAATGGGTCGAACTTCCCGGCGAGGGCGCCTTCTACGGGCCCAAGGTCGAATATCATCTCAAGGATTCGATCGGCCGGTCGTGGCAATGCGGCACGATGCAGACCGATTTCCAGATGCCCGGCCGCCTGGGCGCCGAGTACGTGGACCACGACGACACCCGGAAGGTCCCGGTGATGCTCCATCGGGCGATCGTCGGCTCGCTCGAGCGCTTCATCGGGATCCTGATCGAAAACCATGCGGGCGCCCTCCCCCTCTGGCTCGCCCCGGTCCAGGCCGTCGTTCTCAACATCACGGACCGTCAGGCGGCCTATGCCCGGGAAATCGAGGGCAGGCTCAGGGAGGCCGGCCTGCGCGTCCGGGCCGATTTGCGTAACGAGAAAATAACCTATAAGATTCGCGAACATAGCCTGCAAAAGTTGCCGTACCAGCTCATCGTCGGCGACAAGGAGATGCAGGCTTTACAGGTGGCCGTGCGTACCCGCGGCGGCGAGGATCTGGGGGCGATGCCCGTGGATGCCTTGCTCGCGCGCCTTCGCGAGGAGGTTGCGGCGCGTCACTAGCGTGGCGCGGCGTGGGAGGCACGGTCTCTCTTTTGTTCACTTGGAGAATGCGCGATAGCCCAGGACAGAGCACAGCGGATCAACGGCGAGATCAACGCCCCGGAAATCCGACTGGTAGGTGAAGAAGGCGAGCAGCTCGGCATCGTTACGCTGGCGGAAGCCGTCGCCAAGGCGGAAGCCGCGGAACTCGATCTCGTGGAGATCGCGCCGACGGCCAAACCTCCGGTTTGCCGCATCATGGACTACGGTAAATTCAAGTACCGCGAGGCCAAGAAGCAGCACGAGGCAAGGCTCAAGCTCAAGCAGATCCAGGTCAAGGAGGTCAAATTCCGTCCGGGCACGGACGAAGGCGACTACCAGATCAAGCTTCGCAATCTGATCCGGTTCCTGGGCGAAGGCGACAAGGCGAAGATCACGTTGCGTTTCCGCGGCCGCGAGATGGCGCACCAGGAGTTCGGCGTGCGCCTGCTGGAGCGGATCCGCAACGATCTCGAGCCGCATTGCGTGGTCGAATCCTGGCCGCGACTCGAGGGCCGGCAGATGGTGATGCTGCTGGCGCCGAAGAAGGTGGCACCGAAGGTTCATCACCCGACGAAGCCCGAAGCCGGTAAACAAGTCTCTCCGCCGGAGAGCACCGCCGTGGGCAGCAAATAAGGGACGAAGTCATGCCCAAGATGAAGACGAAGAGCAGCGCGAAGAAGCGCTTCCGCGTCCGCGGTAGCGGCAGCGTGAAGCGAGCGATGGCGTTCAAGCGCCACATCCTCACGAAGCGGACCACCAAGAACAAGCGGCAACTGCGTGGCACTACCGGCATCCACAGCACCAATGCGGATTCGGTCAAGGCCATGCTGCCGTACGCGTAACGGGACGGGACCATGCCAAGAGTCAAGCGTGGGGTGACCGCCAAGGCGCGGCACAAGAAGGTCCTGGCGCAGGCGAAGGGTTTCCGCGGCCGTCGCAACGCCGTCTACCGCATCGCGAAGGAAGCGGTGATGAAGGCCGGGCAGTACGCCTACCGCGACCGGCGCCTCAAGAAGCGCGACTTCCGCGCGCTATGGATCGCGCGCATCAACGCGGCGGTGCGCGAGCTCGGGATGAGCTACAGCGTATTCATGAACGGCTTGAAGAAGGCGTCGATCGACGTCGACCGGAAGGTGCTCGCCGACCTCGCCGTGCACGACAAGGTCGCTTTTGCCAAGATCGCGGAGCAGGCCAAAGCCTCTCTGGCCTGATCGAGTCGCGACAGAAAGAGGGAGGCGAGCCGCCTCCCTTTTTTTTTCCTGACCGGGACACGCCCTTCGACACGCACCGCCAACGGACACTTCGATGGAAGAACTCGACCGCATCGTCGCCGCCGCGCTGGCCGATTTCGCCGCGTGTGCCGATCCCGCCGCGCTGGAGAACAGCAAGGCGAAGTACCTCGGCAAGGCCGGCGCGCTCACCGATCTCCTGAAGTCGCTCGGCAAGCTCGACGCCGCGCGAACGGCCTGCCGCCGGCGCGAAGATCAACGAGGCCAAGGCCAGACTCGAGGCCGCCCTCGCCGCCCGGCGCGCGGCGCTGGCCGACTCGAAGCTCGCGGCGCAGCTCGCGGCCGACGCGCTCGACGTCTCGCTGCCCGGACGCGGCATCGACGTCGGCACGCTGCACCCGGTCACGCGCACGCTCGAGCGCATCGAGTCGCTGTTCCGCTCGCTCGGCTTCGAGGTTGCCGACGGTCCCGAGATCGAGGACGACTTCCACAACTTCACCGCGCTCAACATGCCGGAGAACCATCCGGCCCGGTCGATGCACGACACGTTCTACGTCGACGGCGGCTATGTGCTGCGCACGCACACCTCGAACGTACAGGTGCGGTACATGGAAACGCACAAGCCGCCGATCAAGATCATCGCGCCCGGCCGTGTCTTCCGCGTCGACAGCGATGCGACGCACTCGCCGATGTTCAACCAGGTCGAAGGCCTTTGGATCGACGAGAACGTCACGTTCGCCGACCTCAAGGGCGTGTTCACCGATTTCCTGCGCAACTTCTTCGAGCGCGACGACTTGAGGGTGCGCTTTCGGCCGTCGTTCTTCCCGTTCACCGAGCCGTCCGCCGAGATCGACATGGGCTGGGGCAACGACGGGTGGCTCGAGATCTCCGGCGCCGGCCAGGTCCATCCGAACGTGCTCCGGGCGGTCAACGTCGATCCGGAGAAGTATCAGGGCTTCGCGTTCGGGATGGGCGCGGACCGCCTCGCGATGCTGCGCTACGGCGTCAACGACCTGCGTCTATTCTACGAAAACGACCTGCGCTTCCTGCGCCAGTTCGCGTAAAGGGAATTTGCCATGAAATTCTCCGAACGCTGGCTCCGCACGATGGTCGATCCCGCGCTCGACACCGCGGGGCTCTGCGAGCGGTTGACGATGGCCGGGCTCGAGGTCGAGTCGTCGGAGCCGGCCGCTCCACCCTTTACCGGGGTCGTCGTGGGCAGGATCGACCGGGTCGATCCGCATCCCGACGCCGATCGCCTGCGCGTGTGCATGGTCGATACCGGTGCCGCTGCGCCGCTGCGCATCGTCTGCGGCGCGCCCAACGCCGCCGCCGGCATGAAGGCTCCGTGCGCGACCATCGGCGCCGAGCTTCCCGGAGGCCTCATCATCGCCGCGGCGACGATGCGTGGCGTCGAGTCGCAGGGGATGCTCTGCTCGGCCGCCGAGCTCGCATCGACCAGGATGCTGCGGGACTGCTCGCGCTCCCCGACGACGCCCCCGTCGGCGCGAGCGTCCGCGACGTGCTGCAACTCGACGACGCGCTGATCGAGCTCAAGATGACGCCGAATCGCGCCGATTGCCTGTCGGTGGAAGGCATCGCGCGCGACGTCGCCGCGGTCACCGGCACGCCGTTCGTGCCACCACGATCGACCGTCGTCCCGGTGACAAGCCGCGCCACGCGCGACGTACGCGTCGAAGACCCGGTCGCCTGTCCTCGCTTCGTGTCGCGCGTCATCGAGGGCATCGATGCCCGCGCGCCCACGCCCGGCTGGATGAAGCGACGCCTCGAGCGCAGCGGAATCCGCTCGATTTCGGCCGTCGTCGACGTCACCAACTACGTGATGCTCGAGCTTGGTCAGCCGCTGCACGCGTACGACGATCGCCTGCTCGACGGTGCGATCGTCGTCCGCTTTGCGCGCGCCGGCGAAACGCTCACGCTGCTGAACGAGCAGAAGCTCGCGCTGGAGCCCGACCTCCTGCTCGTCGCCGACGCGAAGAAGCCGCTGGGCCTGGCCGGCATCATGGGCGGCGAGCATTCGGGCATCAGCGACAGCACGACCACCGTGCTGCTCGAAGGTGCGTTCTGGAATCCCGCCGTCATCCAGGGCCGGTCGAGACGCCTGGGCTTCATGAGCGACGCCGGCTACCGGTTCGAGCGCGGCGTCGACTTCGGCGGCTGTGCGCGCGCCGTCGAGCGTGCGACCGAGCTCATCCTCGAATGCTGCGGCGGGAAGGCCGGACCGTTGTCCGACGTGAAGGGGGCGCTGCCCTCGCGCGCCGCCGTGCGCGTGCGCCCCGCGCGCGTCACTCGCCTTCTGGGAGTCGCATTCTCCGCAGAGACCATCGAGGCGCTGTTCGGCCGGCTCGGCTTCTCGTCGACCCGTGAAGGTGACGACTTTCTCGTGACGCCGCCCTCGTATCGTTTCGATCTTGCCATCGAGGAGGACTTCGTCGAGGAGATCGCGCGGCTGCACGGTTTCGACTCGATTCCCGTGGCCGTATCGGCGCAGCGACAGTCGATGCTTCCCGCGCCCGAGGCGGCGCGCCCCGCGATGGACGTGAAGCGCCTGCTCGTGGCACGCGGCTGGCAGGAGGCGATCACGTTCAATTTCGTGAGCTCCGCATGGGAGGCGGCCCTGTTTCCGGGGCGCGTCGAGAGCGCCGCGCCGATTCGTGTGCGAAATCCAATTGCCGCGCACCTCGACGTGATGCGCACCACGCTCGCCGGCGGGCTTCTCGAGGTGCTGCGCACGAATCTCGCACGGAAGCAGGAGCGCGTTCGCGTCTTCGAAACCGGTCGTTGTTACTGGCGCGCGGCGCAAGGCTGCGATCAGCCGATGCGTCTCGGCGGGCTCGCGTACGGCGAGGCGGCACCGGAACAATGGGGCTGTGCGAGCCGGTTCGTCGACCTCTTCGACGTCAAGGCCGATCTTGCGGGACTCCTCGCGCGGCGAACGCTGAACACCGTGCGCGCCGAGCTTCCAATGCTCCATCCGGGGCGCGCGGCGCGCGTGCTGGTCGACGGCGTGGACATCGGCTGGCTTGGCGAAATGCATCCGGGGATAGCCAAGGTGTTCGAGCTGCCGCGCTCGCCCGTCCTGTTCGAGCTCGACTTCACCGCGCTGCTGGCGAGGGGCCTGCCGGCGGCCCGCCCGGTCTCCAAGCTGCCCATGGTCCGCCGCGACATGGCGGTAGTCGTGGCCGACCACGTCGCCGGGCAGGACGTGATTGCGGCTCTGGAAGCCGCCAAGCCACCCCATGTCGAGGCCCTTGGGTTGTTCGACGTGTACCGTGGTGCGGGAATGGACGCAGGTATGAAAAGCCTTGCGATTCTGGTGCTTATGCAGGATACTGAACGTACTTTGACCGACGTAGAGATCGACGCGACCATGGCCCAGCTGCTGCAGGTGCTTGCAGCGCGATTTGGCGCGACCCTCCGCCAGTAGGAATGCCGATGACGCTCACGAAAGCCGAATTGGCCGACTTGCTCTTCGAGCAATTGGGCCTCAACAAGCGCGAAGCGAAGGACATGGTCGAGCATTTCTTCGAGGAAATCCGGATCGCGCTCGAACGCGGCGACAGCGTCAAGTTGTCGGGCTTCGGAAATTTCCAGCTGCGCGAAAAACCGCAGCGCCCCGGACGCAATCCGAAGACGGGCGAAGAGATTCCGATCACCGCAAGGCGCGTGGTCACGTTCCACGCCAGCCAGAAGCTCAAGGCCATGGTCGAACCTGCCAACCATGCCGGATCACAGTCGACCTAAGACCGAGCTTCCACCCATCCCCGCCAAGCGATATTTCACGATCGGCGAGGTGAGTGATCTCTGTGCGGTAAAGCCGCATGTGCTCCGATATTGGGAGCAGGAGTTCACGCAGCTCAAGCCGGTGAAGCGCCGCGGCAATCGCCGTTACTACCAGCATCACGAGGTGCTACTGATCCGCCGCATCCGCGACCTCCTGTACGAGCAGGGATTCACGATCAATGGGGCGCGCCATCGCCTCGAGTCGGACATTGCCCCGCCGTCCGCGTCGGCGGCCGACGCCGACTGGCTGATGGTGCGGGAGGGCGCCCGCGAAACGATCAACCTCGAAGGCGGGGTCAGGTATGGCTGGACCGACGCAAATGCGCCTGATCCGGTCGAAATTCGGCAGGAGCTGGAGGAGATCCGTCGTCTACTGGGGCACGACAGCTGATCCGGCTATAATCTCCGGATTCCAGATTACGTCGGGGCGTAGCGCAGCCTGGTAGCGCACCTGCATGGGGTGCAGGGGGTCGAAGGTTCAAATCCTTTCGCCCCGACCACAATCTATGGGCCGACTCGGTCCTTCCGGGTCGGCCTTTTGTGTTCTTGGGTCCCGAGCTTCCCGCGGGCCGGTCGTCCCCGGCCGCGGCCACCGGCGACGCATTGTTCGTGGCGCCGGAATCCCCCGCGGGGCGGCCCAAGGCCGTAGTCCACAAGCGGCATAACAATTGCTTTGTCGCTGTGCCACGAGACTTCTCGCGCCAGCCGATCACCCCGGAAAATACCCATGTCCGCCTTGCCGTCGCGTTCCCCCCAGTCTTCCGGGGTGATCTCCGAGCTCGCCCTGGCGCGAGCCCAGCGCAACACCGTCCTCATCATCGACGACCTCTTCAGCAGCCGGCTGCTGATCGCCGAAATCGTCCGCCAGATCGATCCGAAGCTCAACCTGGAGCTGTTCGACACCCCGAGCCGGGCGCTGGAGTACGCCCGCCAAAACCGGGTCGACATGGTCCTCACCGACTTCAAGCTGCCGGAGTTCGACGGCATCGAGCTCGTCAAGCAGATCCGCGGCCTCGGCCACTGCATCGACATTCCGATCGTTGTCATCACCGTGGTCGATGACCGTCAGGTGCGCTACAACGCACTCGAAGGCGGCGCGACCGATTTCCTTATCAAGCCGCTCGATGAGCACGAGACGCGCGCGCGCTGCGCCAACCTGCTCGAGCTGCGGCGGCACAAGATCGTCCTGTCCGATCAGGCGCGCGTGCTGCAGTATCAGGTCGACCGTTCGGTCTCCGAGATTCACGAGCGCGAGCTCGAGACGCTGTCGAAGCTCGCGAGGGCCGGCGAGTTTCGCGACAAGACCACCGGCAACCATCTCGTGCGCATGGCGCGCTACTCGGGTCTCATCGCCCAGAACCTCGGTCTCGGCGGCGACATGGTGCACGTAATCGAGGTCGCGGCGCCGATGCACGACATCGGGAAGATTGGTATTCCCGACTCGGTGCTCATCAAAGAAGGGCCACTGAGCCCCGCCGAGCTCGAGATCATGCGGACGCATCCGCGAATCGGCTACGACATTCTGAAGGGCAGCCCTTCGAAATACCTCAGCATGGGCTCCATCATCGCCCTGGGGCACCACGAGAAATACGACGGCACGGGCTATCCCAACGGACTGCATGGCGACGACATTCCGATCGTCGCGCGCGTCGTGGCGGTTGCCGACGTCTTTGACGCCCTTGTCAGCGAGCGCCCGTACAAGCACGCATGGCCGCTCAACGAGGGGATCGAGTTCCTGAGGGCGCAGCGCGGTAAGCACTTCGACCCGAAATGCGTTGACGCATTCCTAGCGGATCGAACCAGGATCGAAGCGATATACACCGAATTGGCGGACTAACTTGAGCTAGACGCCGATTGAGCCAATAATCGGGGCAAACAGATCAAATAACGTCGCCAAGATTTTAGAGAGATATTTGACCTTCCTTTATCGCACGTGCAACAGCCTCTTGACGATTTGCCACCGCGAGCTTCGATCGAATCGAATCAAAGTGAAATTGAACTGTTCGCGAGCAGATTCCAAGCTTGTAGCCAATGTCCTCCGATGTCAGTCCGCGAGCAGCCATAACTAGGCATTCCTTCTCGCGATCGCTGAGTGGTCTGCCAACAAAGCGAGACTGAATCCCCTGCCGCACTATTGCTTTCATGAATAGTTCATGGAAGTAGTGGGCGAACAAGACGATGTCTCCAAGGTTGCGAGAGATCGCCAATCTCCGAGGCTCGTCAACTTCCAATACTTCGGAATTCAGCGCGATTATGACGCGCGTCCCGGCCTCGTCTCCTAAGGGAACGCAAACGCCGCTGGCAATTCCATACTTCAATGCATCATCCAGGAATGCCTCAGCTCTTGCGCCGCCGCCGCGTACAGTGCGTTGATCCCACACGAGAGGGAGCGTGCTGTCCCACAATAACAATATTCTGGGATCAACCTCGATATAGGCCATCTGATCATATCTAGCGACCCATTCCATTGGCGCAGTTGTGAAGACGTACATGCGGCTCTCGTGATCTGGCCGCAGGCTCGTGCACATCCCATACATGAAAGTGTCAAAGCCAAAGCTCCGAGTAATTGACTCAATTACTGGAACTAGATCCTTTCCACTCTCCGAGGCCCTTACCAATGGGTCCAGTACTGGCGGTATGAAGCCCCATGGGGCTGCCTTTGCTCGCCCAAGCACTAGCGGGTGAAGCATAGTCGACCTCCCGTCCCACTAAGTCCACGCTAGACAGGTTCGCAAGTTCGATCGCTGGCGCCCACGACGCTCGATCTCACTTCGAAACTGAAAGCGCGACAGTTGCAGGACTCTACAGCGCAATCGTCGACATGGCCAACAACTGGCCCTGTAACTTGCTTCGGTTGCGAACCATGAGGATCTACGCTAGGTGCCGATGGCGAACCCGCAAACTTGAATCGCGCTACCAGGCGTACCGGATCAGCACTATAGTAACCACAAGCTATTGTGTATAATGGCTTTAAGCTAGACTCATTCAGTTCGGGTTCCTATCCATTTCCCCAGACAATTTTCTGAAAATTCAGCATTTTCCGACCCCAAATAGTTGTAAGGCACAGCATGTTCACGCTAATCTAGCGACAGGGTTTGATCTGGCGAGGGTGACGCAAAGACCCGTTCCCTTGCATAGGCGAATTCACCGCAACGTCTGCTGCTTAGAAACTTGATCAAGAGGGACATTTGATGAAGGTCGGGGGTAACGCACGCGCCGCACATCTACCGCGGCCACGCTATGAACATCTCGAGACTAGCTTCGAACCGGATACGGGTGTGTTTTGGGCCATCATGAATCCGTCGCCACGTCCAAGTTTTGGAGCGCGCCTGCTTCTCGATCTCCGCTCGTTCATTGACGAAATAATTGAATCACACGGGAAGATCTACCAGTCCGGCCAACTGCATACGATAAATTACGCAGTCCTCGCGTCAAAGATCCCTGGGGTGTTCAACCTTGGAGGCGATCTATCATTGCTTCGTGGGGCGATCCTAAACCAAGACCGCGCCCAACTAGAACGTTACGCGGCAATGTGTGTTGACGATCTTTTCCCCTGGAATCGAAATTTTGACTTGCCAGTCACGACCATATCGTTAGTACAAGGTACGGCCTTGGGTGGAGGATTCGAAGCAGCGTTAGCCAGTTCAATCGTAATTGCCGAAGAATCTTGTAAAATGGGATTTCCAGAGGTCCTATTCAACCTCTTTCCTGGGATGGGTGCGTATAGCTTCTTGCAGCGCAAGGTTGGCCGTCGCACAACGGAGGATTTGATCCTTAGTGGAAATACCTATACCGCGCGCCAACTCTATGACATGGGTATCGTGGATGTCATTACAGCGGATGGCACCGGGAACGCGGCCGTATCAAACTACGTTCGGAAGCACGGCCGCGGCAGTAACGGACGACGGGCGTTTGAGCGAGTTCGCCGTGACTTCGAAGCAGTAACGAAGGAA
The DNA here is from genome assembly GCA_963724545.1 of uncultured beta proteobacterium. GTDB lineage: Bacteria > Pseudomonadota > Gammaproteobacteria > Burkholderiales > Casimicrobiaceae > CAIWHR01. The sequence continues at coordinate 130,230 of CAVRVC010000015.1, read as the reverse complement.
GAATTAATTCACATCACACGCGTATGGGTCGAAGCCGCGATGCATTTAAGTGAGCGCGACTTGCGTATGATGGACCGACTCATACGCGCGCAAGAGCGAGGTGGAGTTTCCGCACTCTCATCCACCGCCGCGTTACCATCGCGTCTAAATGCAATTGGTGCAGATGACTGAGTTCTCGATTGAGCCCCTCGGCCTGTTCAACCCCAAACATCGGCGCGGTTCATTGCGCCGATGATTGTTTTTGGTGTGTACGGCTTTCAATGTGGGCATCCAACGCAGCATTTGTTTTCTGCGAAATGCGCTGAAGTTCCTGAGTTAGGACTGCCTCCTTTAGCCGTAGCGCTTCTGGGGACATCTTTTCTAGCCGAATCGCAAATTGGACCCACAGCCCGGCGCCAACACTTCCAGCGGCGCCCTTAAGGGCGTGCGCCGCATTACTTACCTCCTGGAAATTGCGTCGCGAGAGTGCGGACATTATTTTTTCCACCAGTTGCGCACAATCGCTCCGCACACCACGAAGTAGTCGTTCCTCAAACGTCGGATCCCTGGAAAGATTTGCAAGCTCGGCAATAACGTAAGCATCGAGTGGTGCCGCCTCGACCACTGTGAGTGACCGTTGCTCGTCGGCCTTTCCAGATTCAAATGACGAGAACTCGCCAGCACGATCTGCAAGATTTCGATCTATCGCGTCCAGTAAGAACGATGCGCGTACCGGCTTTTGCACAAACTCAGCGGCTCCTGCAGCATGGCATTGCTCCATCACCTCTGCTGTCACGTTCGCGGAGAGCATGAGTATCGGAATTGGTTTGGTTGCGATAAACCTATACATCTTCAACGCTTCAAGTCCACTCACAATGGGCATTGACAAATCAAACAACGCAATATCGTAGCCACCGCGATCCAAAGCGTCGAGCGCTTCTTCACCATTGTTTACTATTGTTGCGAAGTGGCCTCCGCTTTCGAGTATCAATTGCGTGACTCGTTGATTTGTTGGATTGTCCTCCGCTACAAGAACGCGGACGCCGCGGATTCGCGATGCCTTCGAAATGCCGCCACTAGTCGCAGAATGTACTGAGGTCGGTACTTTCCTGCTGGCGGAGTAGTCGTCGACAAAATCAATACCAAGTGGCTCTGTGTGTGCTAGTGGTATTTCAACCCAGAAAGTACTGCCGACTCCGACCTTGCTTCTGACGCCAAGTCGCCCTCCCATAAGGGTTACGAGCTGGCGTGCTATCGTCGTTCCTAAGCCGGTACCACCGTATACGCGAGTGACGGAATCATCGGCCTGCGTGAACGGCTCGAAGATTGTTGCGAGCTTGTCGTCCGGAATGCCAATTCCGGTGTCCTGCACTTCCATCAAGACAATCGACCCGGTGCTTGTGTTGCTAAGAACGCTTCCGGCTAACGTAATCTCTCCGCGCTCCGTGAATTTCACTGCATTTGCCAATAGATTTAGCAGTACCTGGCGGAGGTGGTGCGGATCGCCGGCAAACCACCGCGAAACACCTGGGTCGATTCTTGTCGTGACCTTCAATCCTTTATAACGACTCTGCGGCGCGACTACTTTCACGCAATTGCTTAGCAGCCGCCCCAGATCAAATGGCCGCGTTTCGATTTGAACACGACCTGCCTCTATCTTCGCCGCATCGAGAACATCTTCAATTTGAGCGAGCGCTAGCTGGCTAGCATTTGCGAGCGTCTCAACAATTTCCTGCTGCGATTCACTTAGTGACGTTTCGCGCAGAAGGTCGGCCATCGCGATGACTCCATTCAAAGGAGTTCGCATTTCGTGACTAACATTTGCAAGGAATCGCCCTTTGGCCTTGTTGGCCTCGTCAGCCCGTTTCCTTGCCTCGGTAATGCGCTCTGCGAGAACGCCGACATAAAATGGAAGGACTACAAGCGCTATCAAGAAGCCAATTCCTACCGGTATGTGTGCCGACCAGAACGGCGACGCATACAGGACTACCAGGAAGCCGGTAATGGAAAGTGCCTGCGATACTCGAAGGTAAAATTGTCCAAAGCGGAAACCGTTGCCAAACGTAACGAACAAATAAATGCCAAAGACGAACGCACCAGCTTCGCCCGCAATCAGCAAGTAGACCGTGTTTCCGGCATTGTCCACAAAGATTCCAAACAGTCGGCGAATCTTTGAGTCTCCTTTCGCCTTTATTACAAAACCGGCGAGCACTATGGCGAAGAAGAAGAAACCTATCGCAAACCAAAGCGCGCGTCTTTCATTCGCCGTCAATGGATCACCGATGATGGCATCAAGCCCGATGTAAAACATCACGACCGCGGGAATGGCGACACGTAGGATTGCTTGCTCCAACTCCGAACGCGGGGCACTCTTAAGCATTACCATCCAAGACGAATTGGCAAGCCATTCCCGCAGGACTGGTCTTGGATCAGGGATGCGAATGTATTTCGCGGCGCGCATCATCTGCGATCGCTGGATAGGTAACGGAGGAATGCCGGCCATCGAACTTCAGGTGCCGTAGTGCGCGCCGCCAAGTGACGCTCAGCGGCAGTGAATAGCACTTCTTCCCCCTCCCCATAGGTTGGCGCACGGCTAACAGCGACTGGCATGTTCAGTACAGCAAATGGCATGCCAGAACCGTCCAAGGACCAATCTACTGGAAATGCACCTCAGGGTGGCTCAGTTCGACAACCCTGCGCGAACAGACTCAGGCGCAATACGGACGCGTGGCGCGCGCATATGGAATTGACAGAGCAAACCGCTAGAGCCGACGACTACTTACTTTGCCTCACGAATTTCAAAACAATGGGCCAAAGGCTCGCTTCTGCGGCGCGACGAAAGAAGCCAAAATGACCAATCTTTGGCAACGCGGCCTCGCTCGGAGAAATTACAAGAGTGGTGGCGCTTAACGAGGGGAAGGCACGCAGAAGTCTGCTTGTTCCGGCGGGCGTAGCAAACGCATCGTCACTGAATCCAATAGCCAACACCCGACCGCGGACCTTTGCATAGCGCGCGATCATCGCCTTTGCGCGATCACTCGTTGGATTAGTAGTTTCCGGCCGGAACTCCGGGCTCCTCCTTGCAGCCCATTGCATCGCGATCCCAGCTGGAATGTTCTCGCCAAGTCCAAAACGTTTCGCCGGGAAGAATCCAAATACACGAGTTAGCAGAGGCATCACTCCATGCCAAATGATGGCCATTGGGAGGCGATAAGCCGGAAGATAATCCGCGTAGTAGCCCGTATGTGCACAAAGGAAAACAAATCGCGAAATCGCTTCCACATTCGGGGCACCACCAATTAGCAACGCGCCAATGCTGTGTGCGATTCCAACAATCTCCGCCTTCGGGAACACTTTTCGCAAGTATCGAATTGCGCCGCCGCAATCCAATTCACTCCAGTCCTCAGCAACGGCCTTGAGTTCACGAAGATTGGATCCATCGGATGAGGCAATCCCACGATAGTCAAATGTTAGGACGGGGATGCCGCTTGCGGCCAAGTACCTCGCGAATCGCGAGTAGCGTGACGCCGGAATGGCGCCGCCACAACTGAACAAAACTACAGTTTGCGGGTCCTGCAGATTGGGAAGATTGTGAAGCTCGCCCCCCAGATTGAACCCATCGAGCGCCTCAAATCTGAGCGCAGCACTAAGGACTTCGGATGCCCACTAGCTCTTCATCTTCCATTGGGCCGAGCTGTTAGTGATAGCTGAGTGAAGGCAACCGTAGACTGCGGCACCGGGCAATAATCGAATGTCGGTGCAACGCACGCTGCGGGCTACTACAACCTACCCCACGCCCCGTCCCGCAGGCCCTCGACAGGTCGGAATGTCGCCTTGTAAGCCATCTTCCGGCTCTCCGCGATCCAATACCCGAGGTAGAGGTAGGGCAATCCCAGGCCTCGGCACCGGAGGATTTGCCACAGGACGTTGTAGGTCCCGTAGCTCGCCCCTCGCACGCCCGGCTCGAAAAACGCATAGACGGACGAGAGCCCGTCGGCCAGACGGTCGATCAAGGCGACCATTCTGAGGATCCCTCCCTCCCGGAATTCGAGGAGTTCGGTCGTGACGTTGCTGTGCAGAAGGAAGTGCTGGTACTGCTCGCGACTGTCCTGGTCCATCCCACCGCCGGCATGTCGATGCCGCTGATAACGCAGGTAAAGCGCGTAATGTTCCGCATTGTAGGCTAACTTGTGCCTAACTACGTCCAAGCTCGCGTGGGCTCGCAAACACCTCCGCTGCGTCCGGTTCGGCCGAAACTGGCTTACGGGGACTCGCACCGGGACGCAGGCATGGCAACGGTCGCAATAAGGGCGGTAGGTAAAGCCCCCGCTCCGCCGGAATCCGCGGCGGACGAGCTGGCTGTAGACGTCGGTGTCGATCAGGTGACTGGGCGTCGCTACCTGGGACCGCGCCACGCGATCCGGCAGGTAGCTGCATGCGTAGGGAGCGGTCGCGTAGAACTGCAGTGACGCAAGCGGTAGGTCGTTCAGTTTGGTCATGCGCGCTTGTCAGCGTCGGGAGCGATCGTCCAATAGCCAGCCGGTGCGATCGAGTTTACCAACGGGACGATGCGATCCGCAAACTGATTCCTCGGGATCGGTCGCGCACCGAACGATGCGAGGTGCTCCGTCTCCTGCTGGCAATCGATGAGCGGGAAGCCGAGCGAGCGGAGCATCTTGACGAGATGCACGAGCGCGATCTTCGAGGCATCCGGTTCCAATGTAAACATCGACTCCCCGAAGAACATCCGGCCGATCGCCACGCCGTAAAGGCCGCCGATCAGGCGCCCATCGCGCCAGGCCTCCACCGAATGGGCGTTGCCGGCGCGGTGAAGCTCCGAATACGCCTCGATGATCGCCGGGGTGATCCACGTACCGGATTGCCTGGGTCGACGTACCTCCGCGCACGCCTCGATTACCGCATGAAACGCGGTATCGACCCGAATGTCCGGCGGATTCTGTTTCATCCGCTTGCGCAGTGAGCGCGCGATGCGGAATTCATCGACGAACAGCACCATCCTGGGATCCGGGCTCCACCAGAGCACCGGTTGATCTTCGCTGTACCATGGGAAGATGCCGCGCCGGTAGGCATCGAGCAGGCGCGCCGCCGAAAGCTCGCCGCCGGCTGCCAGCAATCCGTTAGGCATCGCAAGAGCGGAGTCGAGCGGCGGAAACGGCGTGTCGGGCCCGAGCCAGGGAATCACGGGCCGATTCTGCCACGGTGCGATAATCCAAAGAAACGTTGCGGGCTTCCTTCGGTGCCAACTTCCCTCCCCCGCTGCCCCTGGGCGAACGGCAGCGCGCTGTACACGGCCTATCACGACGACGAGTGGGGCGTGCCGGTGCACGATGACCGGGTCTTCTTCGAGTTCCTGATTCTCGAAGGCGCCCAGGCAGGACTTTCGTGGTCGACGATACTGAACAAGCGCGACGGCTATCGCTCGGCCTTCTCGGGTTTCGATCCCTCGCGCGTGGCCCGATTCGACGCGAAGACGATCGCGCGGCTCATCGCCAATCCGGAGATCGTCCGCAACCGCCTCAAGATCCAGAGTGCGGTGAACAACGCAAAGGCCTTTCTCGAGGTGCAGCGCGATTTCGGCTCGTTCGATCGCTACGTATGGACATTCGTCGGCGGCAAACCCGTGCTGAATCGCCGGCGCACGCTCGGCACGGTTCCGGCCAGGACCGCGCGATCCGACGCGCTCTCCGCTGATCTGCAAGAGCGGGGCTTTCGCTTCGTCGGCTCGACGATCATGTACGCCTTCATGCAGGCCACCGGTCTCGTCAACGACCACCTCGTCGCATGTCCGCGCTGGGCGGCTGTCCAACAGCTCCGGTAAACCGGCGACGCGATCGCCTTCGCACGGAATCCGGCGAGGCCAATCCGGTAAAATGGCCGCCGCGCGCCCCGGTAGCTCAGTGGATAGAGCAGCCCCCTCCTAAGGGGCAGGTCGGACGTTCGATTCGTCTTCGGGGCGCCACGAATCGGGGCGGTTGACGCTTCCACAGCGCCGTCGGAACCGGCGACGCTTCATTGCAAACTGAATTCCTCTCCCGCCCGATGCACGCCCCTACACGCTATCTCATCGTTCCGCGCGACCCGCATGCCCACCGCTTCGAGGTGCGCTGCACGGTCGAGGCTCCCGATCCGGCCGGCCAGCGCTTTCGCCTGCCCACCTGGGTTCCCGGCAGCTATCTGATTCGGGAGTTCGCGCGGCACTTCGTGAGTGTGCGCGCGGAAGCAGGCGGCTCCGCTGTGGCGATCGCCAAGGAAGCGAAGGACCTCTGGTGCGCGGCGCCCTGCGCGGGACCGCTGACCGTGGTGGCCGACATCTATGCGTTCGACTTTTCCGTGCGCGCGGCGTACCTCGATGGACTTCGCGGCTATTTCAATGGCGCATCGGTATTCCTGTGCCCGGAGGGCCGCGCCGACGTTCCGTGCGACGTGGAAATCGTCGCGCCGGAAGGTTCTGCCTTCCGCACGTGGCGTGTCGGGACCACCTTGCCAAGGGCCGGCGCGGCACCGTGGGGGTTCGGCGCGTACCGCGCGGCAGACTACGACGAGCTCATCGACCACCCGGTGGAGATGGCGGATTTCCTGGTGGCCTCGTTCGAAGCCGGCGGCGTGGCGCACGATGTCGCGATCACGGGCAAGGTCAACGCGGATCTCGACCGGCTCACGACGGATCTCGCGCGCATCTGCCAGTGGCAAGTCGATCTCTTCGGCGGTGCGCGGGGGTGCCGGGCGCCGTTCGACCGCTATCTCTTCCAGGTCGCCGCGGTCGGCGACGGCTACGGCGGCCTCGAGCATCGCTCGAGCACCAGCCTTTGCTGCAAGCGCGACGAGCTGCCGGCGCCGGGCATGGAGGGTGTCACCGACGACTATCGAAGATTCCTCGGCCTCGCGAGCCACGAGTACTTCCACAGCTGGAACGTGAAGCGGATCAAGCCCGCGGCGTTCGTGCCCTACGATCTCGGGCGCGAGAGCTACACGCGCCAACTCTGGGCGTTCGAGGGGATCACCTCGTACTACGACGACCTCACGCTCGTCCGCTGCGGCGTGATCGATGCCGAAAGCTACCTCGAGCTCCTCGGGCAGACCATCACGGGCGTGCTGAGAACCCCGGGCCGGCACGTCCAGAGCGTCGCCGATTCGAGCTTCGACGCGTGGATCAAGTTCTATCGCAGGGACGAAAACGCCCCGAATGCCGTCATCAGCTACTACGCGAAGGGCGCGCTCGTCGCGCTCGCGCTCGATCTCACGCTCCGCGGCGCCGGCGCATCGCTGGACGACCTGATGCGCCTCCTGTGGCAGCGTCATGGCGCCGGCGGGAGCGGCGTTCCCGAGGACGGCATCGAGGCGATCGCCACCGGGCTTGCGGGCACGGACCTCTCGGATTTCTTCGCGCGCTACGTGCGTGGCACCGAGGATCCACCGCTGGCCGCGCTGCTCGCCGGCTTCGGCGTCACGCTCAACCTGCGACCCGCCGACGGGCGTGAGGATCGCGGAGGCAAGCCCGGCCACGGCGCGGACGACGACGCTCCCCCTGCGGGGTGGATGGGGGCGAGTCTCGCTGGCGGTGCGGAAGCCACGTTGCAGCACGTGTTCACCGCCGGACCGGCCGAGCGTGCGGGACTTGCTGCCGGCGACGTCGTCGTCGCCGTCGACGGCATTCGCGCGTCGGTCGGCGCCCTCGAGAAACTGCTGCGTAGGAGGCGCGTGGGCGAGACGCTGACCGTGCATGCGTTCCGGCGCGACGAGCTCGTCGTTACCACGCTGACGCTCGCTGCGGCGCCGGACGACACGTGCTGGCTCTCGCTCGATGCCGGCGCCGACGACCCCGCCAAAGCCCGCCGCGCTGCCTGGCTGGGCGGCCTGGCGTGAGGTCCCTCCGTTACAGCTTGACCGTGGGGTTGAGCGTATAGCGGCCGGTCACGGCGGCCTGGGCGAGGATGTGACCGGCCATGGCTTCGCGAACGTCGGCCCCGCTGAAGATCCCGGGCGTCGCAAGGCGCGCGACGTCGAGCGCGTACAGCGTGAAGACGTAATGATGCGGCAGCACGTCGTTCCACGGCGGGCACGGTCCGTCGTAGCCGAAATAGTTGCCTGACATGTCCTTGTCGCCGGCGAACCAGCCCGTGTAGTCGTTGATGCCCTGCCGTGCGCCGCGCGGCGCATGCGGCCCCGGCTTGCCACGCGCCGTGACGCCGTCCGAGAACTCGCCGCGCTCGATCGGGCGCGCATCCGGAGGCAGGTCGACCAGCACCCAATGGAAGAAGTCCACGCGCGGCAGCGATGCCGGCACGGTCCGGCCCTCCTGGTTGACGTCGTCGCCGCGCGACGGCACGTCGGGGTCGTGGCACACGAGTGCGAGCGAGCGCGTGCCGGCCGGCAACGCGCTCCAGCGGAAATCGGGATTGCGATTGGCGGAAAGGGCGACGTGCGTCGCGGGATCCATCGCGCAGAAAGCGAACTCGGCCGGAATCACGCCCTGGTCGGCAAACGCGGAAGTGACGAGCTCCATGCCGGCCCCCTCAGCTCGCCTTCCAGTGCGGGGGCACTGTCTTCTCGAAATACGGCAGGCGCTCGATCCGGCCCTTCCACGCCCGGATTTCCGGCGTCAGCATGCCGTCGGCGTCGAGGTCCGGGAGCTTGATCTCGCATCGCTTCAGGAACGCGACCAGCGGATACAGAGCGAAATCGGCGGCCGAGAGCGGCCCGGCGAGAAACTCGCCGCGCATGGCCTTGGTGAAGAGCCCGATCTCCTCGACCACGGCCTTGCGTCCGGCCGCAATCTGCTCCGCATCGCGTTCCTCGGGCTTCTTGCCGAAGGCCTGCGTGGTCAACGGATCGATCGCTTCGTCGAAATACCCGTCGACCTCCATGATGAGGCGGCGCACGAGCGCCCGCGTGCGCACGTCGCCGGGAAACAGCCGCGCACCGGTCGCCGGATAGGCTTCGTCCAGGTACTCGACGATCGCGTTCGATTCGTAGAGCACGAAATCGCCATCGACGAGCACGGGCACGCGGTGCCGCGGATTGAGCGCGAGGAACTCGGGCTTGCGCGTGTCGCCGGCGGAAAAGGAAAGCACCTTGCGCTCGTACGGCAGCGCCTTGTGCTCCAGCGCGAGCTGCACGCGCCAGGCGTACGGCGAGCCCGAGCCGTAGTAGAGAACGATGGACATGGAGATACCTCGAGGCGGATGAACGGATAAGGGGAAGGAGTGCGTCAGGTCTGGCGCGGGAGGCGCGCTCCCCTGCCCCGGCGACGCCGCGCCGCGCAGCGCTTCGAGCGACGCCTTCTGCAGCTCGAGGGTCTTGATGCTGAGCTGCATCATGTGGAGGCTCATCTGCAGCCAGCCTTCGACGATCCTCAATTCGGCGATCTTGCGGTCGACTTCGGCGGGATCGAGGGTCGCGAACATGGCCGCCGGGTTGGGAAACGGCATGCCGCCCGCCGGCGCCGCGAACGCGGGACCGAAGCCCGGCATCGCGGTCGGCGCTCCCGGCACCCCGAAGCCCGGCACCGGCACCCCCAGCGGATTCCACATCCGCTGCATGAAATCGGCGACGTCCTGGAACGCACCCGCCGCTTCGTCCTTCTTCCCGTCTGCCATGTCCTGCCTCCGCTCCAGCCGACCGCTCGCGCCACCGCCGCGCGAAGCGCCCCCACCCATTCGGGTCGAAGTTCCTATGCTACCGCTTCTGCGGAGCGCGCGGTTCGCGCGCCCTGGCCTGCCTCTTGCTAACGCCAGCAGGGAGATCCTGGAGCACCGGGATCGGGACATTTCGAGCGCCGCATTTGGGACATATCTGCCCAAACGTGTCCATTTACCGCCGCACCGATCGAGTACCCTTCAACGACCTGGCCGTCGCGGGACCGACGCGGACTACGGATGTCCATTCCCAGAACGACGAATACTGGGCTACGAAGCGCGCCTCCCGGCCCGCCAACGGCCTGCTCCGGCCGACGGTGAACTGGGCATCGGCGCTGCCCGACGACGTCCGGCCGAACACGCTGCTGGCCAAGTTTCCGCGGATCGCCAACCTGATCGCCGTCCTGTGGCAGGACCCCCGCTCGCTGCGTCGCTACATCGACGACCTCCTCGTCGACAAGCGCGGCAATCGTCAAGGATTCCCGCTGGACGTCCTGCGGGAGCTGTTCGCGCTGCGCGCTCATTTCGACGAACTGAACCCCGAGTCTTCCCGCCCCTGGGAGGTGATGAACAACGGCGAATGAGTCTCGTCGCCGCGTTCCGCACGGGAGGCCCCCGGCGGATTCGACCACAGGCTGTCCGGGTGCGACCCGGGGGGTAATCCGCTATCATCGCCGCCCATGATGGACACACGCGCAATCCTGCGGGCGCGGCTCGACGCGGCCGTTGGAGGCGAGCAGGTCCTGACCGATCCGGTCGACGTCGAACCCTACGTACAATGACTGGCGCGGCCGCTATCACGGCCGTGCGCTCGCGGTCGTGCGCCCGGGCAGCACCGAGCAGGTGGCGTTGGTGGTTCGGGCGTGCGCCGACCTCCGCGTTCCGATCGTGCCGCAAGGCGGCAACACCGGTCAGTGCGGCGGCGCCACCCCCGACGATCGCGGCGACGCGATCGTCCTTTCGCTCAAGCGAATGAACCGCGTACGCGCCGTCGACGTCGCGAATGCAACGTTGACCGTGGAGGCCGGTATGCCGCTTGCGATGGTCCAGCAGACCGCCGCGGACCACGGCCTCATGTTCCCGCTTTCGCTCGCGGCGGAAGGCAGCTGCTCGATAGGCGGCAATCTGTCCACCAATGCGGGCGGCCACGCGGTGCTGCGCTTCGGCAACACGCGCGACCTCGTCCTCGGCATCGAGGTCGTGCTCGCCGACGGTCGGATCTGGGACGGCCTCCGCGGCCTGCGCAAGGACAACACGGGGTATGACTTGAAGCAGCTCTTCATCGGCGCCGAAGGGACGCTGGGCGTGGTCACGGCTGCGGTGCTGAAGCTCTACCCGGCGCCCGGAACCCGGGTGACCGCGCTGGCCGCGCTCCCCGACGTGGCGACCGCGGTTCGCCTGCTGTCCGAGCTCCGGCAGGCACTGGGCGACCGGATCACGGGCTTCGAGCTCATGTCGGCCTGTTCGCTGGGGCTGTCGCGCAAGTACCACCCGGCGCTGCCCGACCCTTGCCCCGGCCACCCTTGGTACGTGTTGCTGCAGGTCGACGACAACGCGAGCGAGTCGCCGCTCGCGACGCAACTCGAACGCGCGCTCGGCGCGGCGCTCGAATCGGGCCTTGTCCGGGACGCGACGATCGCGCAGTCGGGCGAGCAGGCTCGCGCGCTGTGGGCGCTGCGCGAGAACATCGCGGAAGCGCAGCGCCGCGACGGGCCAAACATCAAGCACGACATCTCGCTTCCGGTGTCGGTCGTCGCGCGCTTTCTGGACGAGGCTCGCGCTGCGCTCGAAGCGGCGCTGCCCGGCGTCCGATTCGTGACCTTCGGTCATCTGGGCGACGGCAACCTGCACTACAACCTCGCGGCGCCGGAGGGTGTCGCGCCACCCGCGTTCCTCGCGCACACGGCGCGCGCCAACCGGATCGTCCACGATCTCGTCGCCAGCCATGGCGGGAGCATCAGCGCCGAGCATGGCATCGGACAGCAAAAGTGCGACGAGCTCGCTCGCTACAAGAGCCCCGTCGAGATCGACCTGATGCGCACCGTCAAGGCGGCGCTCGACCCGGCGGGCCTCTTCAATCCCGGAAAGATCTTCCGGCCGACGCCATGACGAAGATCCTGCTGTGGGTCGGCGTGGTCGTCGTGTTGCTGCTCGGGTTGCGGCTGCTCAATCTCGCCAAGGCCAAGCGGCGCGCCGATGCGAGCCGGGGAACCGGCTCGCCGCCGGCCGCCGAGACGATGATCCGCTGCGTCCGCTGCGGCGTGTACCTGCCGCAGAAGGATGCTACACCGGGGCCTGCCGGCCCGACCTGCGGCGAACCCGCCTGCCTGCAACGGCGCTGACCCGGCGTCCATTCGACCCATGATGCCGACCCCGTCCCTCACGCCGCCCATCGAGCAGCTTCCGCTGCCGATGTCGCAGGCCGAATCGGGCCGCCGGATCCTGTGGATCGTCGGGATCTACCGTGCCGTCTGCGGCGCGGCGCTGCTCGGCACGGCGATGCTCCTCGACCTCAAGGTGCTCGGCATTTCGACGCCGAACCTGTTCCTCACGTACGCGACGCTCTATTTCATCTTCGGGCTCGTCACGTTCTGGATCGTCCAGCGCGAGACGCTGCCGATGAGCCTGCCGACGCTCGTTTCGGCACTCCTGACGGGCGACGTCCTGTGCATCGCGCTCGTGATGATCGCCGGCGGCAGCACGGGCGGCTCGTTGCCGATCCTGCTCTTCCCCCAACTGGCCGCGAGCGGCTGGCTGCTGCGCACCCAGACGGCGTTCTTCCACGCCGCGATCGCGAGCTTCATCCTGCTCGGCCTCGACGTCTGGCGGATGCTCGAAGGCCGAGTCGGCGGCGCGCAGCCCTTCCAGACCGGCCTCATCGGATTCGGCTATTTCGCGACCATCGGCATCGCCGTCGCGCTCGGCCGCTACACGAAGGCCTCGGAGGAACTCGCCACGCAGCGCGGCATCGACGTCGCGAACCTGGAGCAGGTCAACCGCCTCATCATCCAGGACATGCAGGACGGCGTGCTCGTCGTCGACCTGAACGGCGTCGTCCGCGGCCACAACGCGCAGGTTACGCGCCTGCTCGGAGGCTTCGGCCGGATGCGCGGCGGCATGCGACTCGCGGAATTCAGCTCGACGCTGCACGATTACTGGCGCCGTTGGCAGGAGGACTACACGGAAGCGCTGCCGCCGTTCAAGGTGGAGTCGACCCAGCGACTCCTGCGCGTGCGGCTCGTTCGGATCGGATCGGGCTTGAACGGAGGCACGCTGATCTACCTCGAGGACCTTGGCCGGGCCCAGAACGAAGCGCAGCAGATGAAGCTCGCGGCCCTCGGCCGCCTGACGGCGTCCATCGCGCACGAGGTGCGCAATCCACTTTCGGCCATCAACCAGGCGGCCCAGCTGCTCGAGGAAGACGGCGCCGTGCCGCCGGCGGGCGCGCGGCTGCTCGGGATGATCCGCAACAACGCGAAGCGCATCGACCGCATCGTCGGCGAGGTGCTGCAGCTCAACCGCCGCGACCGCCAGCAGCCCGAGGTGGTCACGCTCGGCGAGTTCATGCAGGCGCTGATCGACGAGATCGTCCAGGCGGAGAATATCCCGGCCAATGCCATCGTGCTCCTGATCCCGAACGACGTCCGCGTGATGTTCGACCGCGGCCACCTCAACCAGATCATCTGGAACCTCGTGCGCAACGCCTGGCAGCATTGCCAGAAGAAGGAAGGCAGCATTCGCATCGCCGGCCGCCCGGGCTACATGGGGGATGCGATAATCTGCGAGCTCGCCGACGACGGGCCCGGCATTCCAGGCGAGCTGCGTGGCCAGATCTTCGAGCCGTTCTTCACGACGCGGCCGGGAGGAACGGGCCTCGGACTTTATATCGCACGCGAGCTCGCCGACGCGAACGGCGCCGCGCTGGAGCTCCTGCCCCGAGGTCCGGGTGCCCATTTCCGCATGACGATGAAGCGCGCGTTCAACCCCGTGGTCAACAAGAGGTAAGACATGTCCAGAAAATCCCGCGGCCAGCCCCGAGTCCTCCTGGTCGACGACGAACCCGACCTGCTCGAGCTCCTCGAGCTCACGCTGTCGCGGATGGGGCTCGACACGACGCGTGCCGAGACCGTCGCCGAAGCGATCGGACTGCTCGACGCGGAGGCGTTCGACCTGTGCCTCACGGACATGCGCCTGCCCGATGGCCCGGGACTGCGCGTGGTCGAGCATATCAACCAGAAGGGGCTCGACCTGCCGGTCGCGGTGATCACCGCCTATGGCAGCGCGGAAAACGCCGTGGCTGCCCTCAAGGCCGGCGCCTTCGACTACCTCGCGAAGCCCGTCGCGCTGGAGCAGCTGCGCGCGCTCGTCAAGCAGGCGCTCAAAGTGCCGGAGAAGGCGCCGCCGCCGTCGGGCTACAGCCTGCTCGGCGAATCGCCGGCGATGCTCCACGTGCGCGACATGATCGAGCGGCTGGCGAAGAGCCAGGCGCCCGTGTTCATCAACGGCGAATCCGGCAGCGGCAAGGAGCTCGCGGCGCGGATGATCCACGCGGGCGGCACGCGGGCCGAGCTGCCCTTCATCGCCGTCAACTGCGGCGCGATTCCCGAGAACCTGATGGAAAGCGAGTTCTTCGGCTATCGCAAGGGTGCCTTCACCGGCGCCGAAGCCGATCGCGACGGCTTCTTCCAGGCGGCCAACGGCGGGACGCTGTTTCTGGACGAGGTCGCCGACCTGCCCCTGCAGATGCAGGTCAAGCTGCTGCGCGCGATCCAGGAGAAGAAGGTGCGCAAGGTGGGCTCGACGCAGGAGGACGCGGTCGACGCGCGCATCATCAGCGCGACGCACAAGAAGCTCTCGGCGCTCGTCGACAGCGGCGAATTCCGGCAGGACTTGTACTACCGCCTGCACGTGATCGAGCTCGCGATGCCGAGCCTGCGCGACATGCGCGAGGACATTCCGCTGATCGCGAACGCGATCCTCGCGCGGCTGTCGCGCGGGAATCCGGCGCGGCTCGATCCGGAGTCGATCAGCGCCCTCGAGCGCTATCCGTTCCCCGGCAACGTCCGCGAGCTCGAGAACGTGCTGGAGCGCGGATTGTCGCTCGCCGCCGATCCGCAGCGGATCAGCGCCGAGGACCTGCATCTGACGCCGGTCGCCGAGGAGTCGGAGTTCGTCGTGACGGCCGGCGACAAATGGCCGCTGCAGGACTACCTCGACCGCGTCGAGCGCGCGGCGATCAACGAGGCGCTGGAGAAGACGCGCTACAACCGGACGGCGGCGGCCAAGCTGCTGGGCATCACGTTCAGAGCCATGCGCTACCGGATGGAGAGGCTCGGCATCAAGTAACCGCTGCCCCATCGAATGCCGGGCGTCGAGCGGCGCGGCCCGAAGGGAGATTGGCTTGAGCGCTTCACGCCGGCACCTCACGATCGATGAGCGCGGTTTCGCGAACCTCGCGCGGCAGGTGCGATCGCCCAATCGCGACGCGCGACCCGCCGGAACGCAGGTCACGCTCGCGGTCGTGCACGGCATCTCGCTGCCGCCGGGCGAATTCGGCGGCGACGCCATCCTGCGCCTTTTCACCAACCGCCTCGACGCCCGTGCCGACCCGTCCTACGCCGACATCGCGGCGCTCAAGGTGTCGGCGCACTTCCTCATCCGGCGCGACGGCGCGCTCGTGCAATTCGTCGGTTGCCTCGACCGCGCGTGGCACGCCGGGGTCTCCGCGTGGAAGGGCCGCGAGCGCTGCAACGATTTCTCGGTGGGCATCGAGCTCGAAGGGACCGACGCGATCCCCTACGCTTCCGCGCAATACACGATGCTCGCGCGCCTGATCAGGGCGCTCCGGCGCCGCTATCCGATCGCGGACATCGTCGGCCACAGCGACGTCGCACCCCGACGGAAGACCGACCCCGGGCCCGCTTTCGACTGGGCGCGACTCAACCGCCTCCTCGCGCCGCGCATGCCGTGAGCGCACGTGCCCGGAGGCAGGAGGTCCGTGTCCGCGCTCTGGTCCGGGTCCCCGGAAGGCCGGCCGTCAGGGTATAATGGTCGGTTATGCAACTATTCATCGACTTCTTCCCGTTGCTGCTGTTTTTCGCGGCTTACCTCTGGCAGGGAATCTTCTTCGCCACCGGTGTCGCGATCGTCGCCTCCATCGTCCAGATCGCATGGATTCACTGGAAGCACGGTCGGGCCGGAGTGACGCACTGGCTGTCGCTCGTCATCATCGTCGTCTTCGGCGGCGCGACGCTGCTGCTGCAGGACAAGACCTTCATCATGTGGAAGCCGACGGTGCTCTACGGCCTGTTCGGCGTCATCCTCGCCGTCGGCAAGCTCGGATTCGGCCGCGACCTCATCGCGTATCTCATGAAGGGCGTCAGCCTTCCCGCCGCGATCTGGACGCGCCTCACGTGGGCGTGGGTGGCGTTCTTCGCGTTCATGGGGGTCGGCCAACTGGTACGTCGCCTTCCACTACTCCGAGCAGACCTGGGTCCTCTACAAGGTCTGGGGCGGCATCGGACTCTTTCTCGTGTTCGCCGCTGCTGCAAGGGATCTGGCTCGCGCGTCACGCCACCGAGGAGACCGCGTGAGCGTTGCGGCGAACGGCCCGCAGGACGCCGGGGCCGCTTGCGGGGCCGGGTGCCTCCTGCGGGGACGAGCACGCGTGCCCGACGTTCCCGCGCTGCTGCGCGCGAGGCTCGCGCCGCTCGCGCCGGCGGTGCTCGAAATCCACGATGACAGCGCCGCCCACGCCGGCCATGCCGGCGCCGCCGGGGGCGGCGGGCACTTTTCCCTCGTGATCGTGTCGAAAGTGTTCTCCGGACCTCGCGCCTTGCGCGCCATCAGCGCGTCCTCCGCGAAGTCGCCGATCTGGTGCCCTTCCCGATCCATGCACTTTCGATCAAGGCACTGGCGCCCGAAGAATTCCCTTCCCAACCCTAAGGAATGCCTACGATGAAGCGCACCTCGATCTACCTTGCCGCAGTGGCGGCCTATGCCGCACTCGCGGTCCTGCCTGCCCAGGCGCAGGACAAGGCCGCGGCCCCCGCCAAGGACAAGGCGGCCGCCGCGCCCGCCGCCGCTGCCGCCGCCCCGAGCAAGGAACTCTATCCCAAGGTCTACTTCGACTTCCTGCTGAAGGAGCGCCTTGCGCAGGGCCAGCCGGACACTCCGGAACTGCGCAACGCGATCCGCGAAGAGCTCAACACGCGCGAGCTTCTCGTGCGCGAAGCGAAGAAGAAGGGCATGGACAAGAACGCCGACGTCAAGAACCAGACGGACCTCGCGGCGCAGACCGTCCTCGTCCGCGCCTACGTCGCCGACTGGGTCAAGGCGAATCCGATTCCCGAACCGGCGCTGCGCAAGGAATACGACAGCGATCAAGACGCAGATGGGCGACAAGGAATACAAGGTGCGGCACATCCTCGTCGAGAAAGAGGACGAGGCGAAGGAGATCATCGCCGAGCTGCAGAAGGGCGAACAAGTTCGAGAAGCTCGCCGAGCGGTCGAAGGACACGGGCTCGAAGGCCAACGGCGGCGATCTCGACTGGAACGCTCCGGGCAACTTCGTCAAGCCGTTCTCCGAGGCAATGGTCAAGCTGCCGAAGGGCAAGTTCACCGCGCAGCCCGTGCAGACCCAGTTCGGCTGGCACGTGATCGAGGTCACGCGACATCCGCGACGCGAAGATCCCGAGCTTCGACGAGGTGAAACCGCAGCTGCAGCAGCGCATGCAGGGCCAGTATCTCGACAGCTACTTCAAGGAGCTTCGCGCGAAGAGCGGGCTCTAGCCGGCCGGTAGAGCAGATCGAGCAACCGACGAGGGAGGAGCCCATGGCGGTCGTGCGCAGCCCGAAGGATTTCGTCGCCGGTCTGATGTTCATCGCCATCGGCGTCGCGGCGATCGTCATCGCCGCCAACTACACGCTCGGCACCGCCGCCCGGATGGGGCCGGGTTACTTCCCGCGCATCCTCGGCATCCTGATGATCGTGCTCGGCGCGATCCTCGCGCTGCGCTCGTTGCGCCTCGAGGGCCGCCGATCCCCGGCTGGAAATGGCGGCCCGTCGTCGTCGTGCTGGGCAGCGTCATCGTCTTCGGGCTCATCGTCAACTTCGCGGGACTCGTGCTTTCGACGATCCTCCTGATCGTCATGTCGAGTGCCGCAAGTCACGAATTCCGGCCGAAGGAAGCGGTCATCAGCGGAATCCTGCTGGCGGTGCTCGCGGTCGGCGTGTTCGTGATCGGCCTCAAGCTGCAGATCGGCATCTGGCCCGGCGAGCGATGAACCACCCCCTCGCTCGCTACGTTCGCCGCCTCCCGCGGGGGCACTGAAGCCGCTGCCATGGACCTGCTCAGTCATCTCGCCCTGGGATTCAGCGTCGCGCTGACGCCGGTCAACCTTCTCTACGCGCTGATCGGCGTCGTGCTCGGCACGCTGATCGGCGTGCTGCCCGGCATCGGTCCGGTCGCGACCATCGCGATGCTGCTGCCCACGACGTATGCGCTGCAGCCGGTGTCGGCGCTGATCATGCTGGCCGGCATCTACTACGGCGCGCAATACGGCGGCTCGACGACGGCGATCCTGATCAACATGCCGGGCGAATCGTCGTCGGTGGTCACCTGCCTCGACGGCCATCAGATGGCGCGCAAGGGACAGGCCGGTGCGGCGCTGACGATCGCGGCACTGGGCTCGTTCTTCGCCGGCACGGTGGCGACGATCCTCGTCGCGTCGGTGGCGATTCCGCTGTCGGAGCTCGCGCTCAAGTTCGGACCGGCCGAATACTTTTCGCTGATGGTGCTGGGGCTGATCGGCGCCGTCGTGCTCGCGCACGGCTCGCTCCTGAAGGCGATCGCGATGATCATCGTCGGCCTGCTGCTCGGCATCGTCGGCACCGACGTCAATTCGGGCGTCGCGCGGTTCGCCTTCGGCATTCCGGAGCTCACCGACGGCATCGGCGTGGTGACGGTCGCGATGGGGTTGTTCGGCTTTGCCGAGATCATCACCAACCTCGAATCGACCCAGAAGCGCGAGATGGTCTCGGCCAAGATCAAGGGCTTCTTCCTCACCAAGGAACAGTTCCGGAAGGCGTGGCCCGCGGTGCTGCGCGGCACGGGGCTGGGCTCCGTCCTCGGCGTGCTGCCGGGCGGCGGCGCGATGCTGTCGTCGTTCGCGTCCTATACGCTCGAGAAGAAGATCTCGGATGACCCGTCCGAGTTCGGCAAGGGCGCGATCCAGGGTGTGGCCGGTCCCGAATCCGCCAACAACGCCGGCGCGCAGACATCGTTCATCCCGCTGCTCACGCTCGGCATTCCGGAGAACGCGGTGATGGCGCTGATGGTGGGCGCGATGACGATCCACAACATCCAGCCCGGTCCGCAGGTGATGACGTCCAACCCGTCGCTGTTCTGGGGGCTGATCGCGTCGATGTGGGTCGGCAACCTGATGCTCGTCGTCCTGAACCTGCCCTTGATCGGCATGTGGATCAAGCTGCTGCAGGTGCCCTATCGGCTCCTCTACCCGGCGATCCTGCTGTTCTGCGCGATCGGGGTCTACAGCATCAACAACACGAACGTCGACATCATGATGACGGTGCTGTTCGGATTCATCGGCGTCATTTTCGTCAAGCTCGAGTGCGAGCCCGCGCCGCTCTTGCTCGGCTTCGTGCTCGGTCCGATGATGGAGGAGAACCTCCGCCGCGCGCTGCTCCTGTCCCGCGGTGATCCGACGGTGTTCTTCACGCGGCCGCTCTCCCTCGTGATGCTGCTGATGGCGGCCGCTCTCGTGCTGCTGATCGTAGTGCCGAATTTCCGCAAGACTCGTGAAGTGGCCTTCCAGGAAGACTGACCGCATGCCGTTCGACCCACGCCTCCCCTATCCGTCGCGGCGCCAGCCGATCTTCGCGCGAAACGTCGTCGCGACCTCGCAGCCGCTCGCCGTGCAGGCCGGCATTGCGATGCTCCAGCGCGGGGGAAACGCGGTCGACGCGGCGCTTGCCACGGCCATCGCGCTGACGGTCGTCGAGCCCTGCAGCAACGGCATCGGCAGCGATCTCTTCGCGATCCTGTGGGACGGCCGGGAGCTCGTCGGACTGAACGCTTCCGGGCGCTCGCCGGCCGCCGTGACGCCGGAACGCTATCGCGGCCTCACCGAAATTCCCGAACGAAGCTGGGAGGCCGTGACGATTCCCGGCGCGGTGTCGGGCTGGGCGGCGCTGTCGCAGCGGTTCGGCGCGCTGCCGTTCGCCGATCTCTTCGGGCCGGCGATCCGCTATGCGCGCGATGGCTACGCTGTTTCACCCGTCGTCGCCGAAAAATGGGCAAAGGCCGAGGAAGTGCTGCCCAAGGATCTCGGGTTCGCCGAGCACTTCCTGCCGCACGGCCGTCCGCCGGTCGCGGGCGAGATGTTCCGCTGCGAGCCGATGGCGCGCACGCTCGAGAGCATCGCCGCCACGCGCGGCAACGCGTTCTACCGCGGCGAGCTGGCGCACGCGATGGTCGCGCATGCCAAGGCGAACGGCGCGCTGCACACGACCAAGGACTTCGCCGATCACACCGTCGACTGGGTCGAGCCGCTGGCGCTCGATTTCGCGGCGACGACGGTGCACGAGATCCCGCCCAACGGCCAGGGCATCGCCGCGCTGATCGCGCTCGGCATCCTGCGTTCGTTCGACCTGAAGTCGCTCGCGCCGGATTCGGTCGCGAGCCAGCACCTGCAGATCGAGGCGATGAAGCTCGCGTTCGCCGACGCGTATCGCTACGTCAGCGATCCGCGCACGATGGAGTTCGCGCCCTCGGCGCTGCTCGATCGCGATTACCTCGCGTCCCGCGCGCGCCTCATCGATCCGACGCGAGCCCAGCATTTCGGGCCAGGCGAGCCGCCGCGCGGCGGCACCGTCTATCTCTGCGCGGCCGACGAGCAGGGCATGATCGTCTCGCTGATCCAGTCGAACTACATGGGATTCGGCTCCGGCGTCGTCGTGCCCGGCACGGGCATCAGCCTGCAGAATCGCGGCGTCGGATTTTCGCTCGAGCCCGGACATCCGAACGAGATCGCCGGCGCGAAGCGGCCGTTCCAGACGATCATCCCCGGGTTCCTGACCCGCGACGGGGCGCCGCTCGCCGCCTTCGGCGTGATGGGCGGGCCGATCCAGCCGCCCGGCCATCTGCAAACCATGGTTCGGCTGCTGATCTACGGCATGAACCCGCAGGCCGCGCTCGACGCCCCCCGCTGGAAGCTGGAAGACGGCCAAGCGGTGGATCTCGAGGCGAGCGCCTCGCCGGAGCTTCGGGCGGGACTCATCTCCCTCGGACACGAGATCGCCGCGGTCGCGGACTCCTACATGGATTTCGGCGCCGGCCAGATGATCGTCAAGACCGACGGCGGCTACGTCGCAGCGTCGGATCCGCGTCGCGACGGCCAGGCAGCGGGATTCTGAAGACCCGTGAGGCAGGGCGGTGTCTGCGGGCGCCTGGGGTACGTAAGCGGCGATCGCAGGGGCCGTCGGGTGGGGCAGTGTCCGCGGGCGCCTGGGGTATGAAGCCCGCGGACACTGGCCCGCCCGACGGGCTCTTACAGTACGACCGTCAGCCGCGCCGCGCCTTCAGGGCGGACAGCGACAGGATCTCCGGCAACTCGATTCGACGGCGGCCGGGCTCCGGTGCCGCAAGCGGCGTCGTCGCACGCATCGTGGCGAAGCTCCGGCGCGTGAGCTCCTGGTAGCTCGCGGTGCCTTCGACCTTCCACCCGAGCTCCTCGTCGGTCAGCTCCCGCAGCACGCGCGCGGGAATGCCGGCCACCAGCGAGCGCGGCGGCACGACCATCTCCGCCTTCACGAACGCCATGGCCGCGACCACGGCCGATTCGCCGATCACCGCGCTGTCGTTGACCACCGCGTTCATGCCGACGAGCGCATTGCGCTTGATCGTGCAGCCATGGAGGATGGCCCCGTGCCCGATGTGCCCGTCCTCCTCCACGAGGGTCCCCACGCCGGGATAAGCGTGCAGGATGCAGCTGTCCTGAACGTTCGCGCCGGCGCGGATTTCGAGTCGCCCGAAATCGCCGCGCAGGCAGGCGGTGGGGCCGACGTAGCAGCCGGCGCCCACGATCACGTCGCCGATCAGCACGGCGGTGGGATGCACATAGGCGCTCGGGTCGACGACCGGAACGGCGCCATCGATCGACCACACGGTCAACGTCATCTCGATCCCCTGTCTCGCCATCGGATCGGCCGTCAGCCGAGCCACGCCCGAGCGTTGCGGAACATCCGCATCCACGGCGAATCCTCGCCCCAATCGCGCGGCCGCCACGACATCTGCACCGAGCGGAAGACACGCTCCGGATGGGGCATCAGGATCGTATAGCGGCCATCCGCCGTCGTGAACCCGGTCGCGCCCCCCGGCGATCCGTTGGCGTTGCAAGGATACGCTTCGGTCGGTTGCCCGCGGTGGTCGCAGAAGCGCAGCGCGACGAGCGGCTGCGCGGCGACGCGCTGGTCCGCGTCGCGGAATTCGGCATAGCCTTCGCCGTGGGCCGTCGCGACCGGAATGCGGCTGCCTTCCATGCCACGGAAGAACAGCGACGGCGAGCGCTGCACCTCGAGCAGCACGAAGCGCGACTCGAACTGCTCGGACTTGTTGCGCACGAAGTGCGGCCAATGCGAAGTCCCCGGTATGAGCTCCGCCAGGTTGCTCATCATCTGGCAGCCGTTGCACACGCCGATCGCGAACGTGTCGGTGCGCGCGAAGAACGCCGCGAAGTCGTCGCGCGCCCGCGCGTTGTAGAGGATGGACTTGGCCCAGCCCTCTCCCGCTCCCAGCACGTCGCCGTAGGAAAAGCCGCCCCCTGCCGCGAACGCGCGGAACAGGGCGAGCGAGCGGCGACCCGAAAGGATGTCCGTCATGTGCACGTCGATCGCCGTGAATCCGGCGCGGTCGAACGCCGCGGCCATCTCGACCTGCCCGTTGACGCCCTGCTCGCGGAGGATCGCGATCGCGGGACGCGCTCCCGTCGCGATGTACGGTGCGGCAATGTCCGCCGCGGGGTCGAACGTTAGCACCGGCGACAGGCCCGGATCCGCGGCGTCCTGGAGCCCCGCATACTCTTCATCGGCGCTCTCGGGATTGTCGCGCAGGCGCTGCAGCGCGTGTGTCGTCGCCGACCACGCGCGGTGGAGCTCGGTTCGCGAGAGTTCGAGGAGCGTTTTTCCGTGCGCGCCGATACGGACCCGATCATGCGCCGCGGGAACGCCGATCGCATGGACCGAGAGTCCGGCCTCCTCGAGTCGCTCGACGATGGCGGCACGATCGGCCGATGCGACCTGCACGACCGCGCCCGGTTCCTCGGCGAACAGGGTTGCCAGCGGATCCGCGCCGATGGCGCCATGCGCCAGGTCGAGGCCGCAGCGCGAAGCAAACGCCATCTCGCACACCGTGACGAAGAGCCCGCCGTCGCCGATGTCGTGATACGCCAGCAATCGTCCCTCGGCAGAGAGCGCTTGCACCGCTCCGAAGAACTCGACCAGATGCGCGGGATCGTCGAGGTCGGGCGCCTCGTCGCCGAGCTGGCCATAGACCTGCGCGAGCGCGGAGCCGCCGAGTCGCCGCTTGCCTGCACCGAGATCGATCCAGAGCAGCTCGGTATCGCCGCAGTCCCGCCGCAGCATCGGTGTCAGCGCGCGCCGTACGTCCCCGACCGGCGCGAACGCCGTCACGATCAGCGACACGGGCGCGGTCACCGCGTTTTCGTGGCCGTCATCGCGCCACGTCGTGCGCATCGACATCGAGTCCTTGCCGACGGGAATGCCGATGCCGAGCGCCGGGCACAGCTCCATTGCGACCGCGCGCACCGTGTCGTAAAGGGCCGCATCCTCGCCGGGATGCCCGGCCGGTGCCATCCAGTTCGCCGACAGCTTGATGTCGGCGAGGCGCGCCACACCCGCGCCCGCAATGTTGGTCACGGCCTCCGCTACCGCCATCCGGCCGGACGCCGGCCCGTCGATCAGCGCGAGCGGCGTGCGCTCGCCGATGGCCATCGCCTCGCCGCGGTATCCGTCGAAATCGAGCAGCGTGACGGCGGCATCGGCGACGGGAACCTGCCACGGTCCGACCATGGGATCGCGCGCGCAGAGTCCGCCCACCGTGCGATCGCCGATCGTCACCAGGAACGTCTTGTCGGCAACGGCCGGAAACTGCAGCACGCGCAGCGCGGCCTCGCGGACGGTGACGCCGGAAAGGTCGAGCGGACGAAGCGTGCGCGCGACGTGCACGACGTCGCGCGTCATCTTCGGCGGCTTGCCGAGGAGCATGTCGAGGTCCATGTCCACCGGCCGATTGTCGAATTCCGGATCGGCGACGACGAGGCGCTCGCGCGCGGTCGCCGTCCCGACCACGGCGAACGGACAGCGTTCGCGCTCGCACACGGCGGCGAAGCGGTGGCGATCCTCGGCGCGGATCGCGAGCACGTAGCGCTCCTGCGCCTCGTTGCACCAGATCTCGCGCGGCGCCATACCGTGCTCCTCGGAGGGCACGCGCCGCAGGTCGAACGTCGCCCCCGCACCGCCGCCGTGGACGAGCTCGGGGAGCGCGTTCGACAGACCGCCGGCGCCGACGTCGTGGATCGACAGGATCGGATTGTCCTCTCCCATCTGCCAGCAGCGGTCGATGACTTCCTGCGCCCGCCGCTGGATCTCGGCATTGCCACGCTGCACCGAATCGAAGTCGAGGTCGGCGGTGTTCGTGCCGGTGGACATCGAGGACGCCGCCCCGCCTCCCATGCCGATCAGCATGCCCGGGCCGCCGAGGTGCACGAGCAGCGCTCCCTCGGGAATCGGCTGTTTCGCGACGTGATCCGCGCGCAGATTCCCGAGACCACCGGCGATCATGATCGGCTTGTGGTAGCCGCGCGATTCGCCTGCGACCTCCTGCTCGAACGTGCGGAAATATCCGAGCAGGTTCGGCCGGCCGAATTCGTTGTTGAACGACGCGCCGCCGATCGGTCCGTCGAGCATGATGTCGAGCGCGGACGCGATGCGGTCCGGCTTTCCGCCCGCGAATTCCCAGGGCTGCGGCAACGTCGGCAGGCGCAGATGCGACACGGTGAATCCGGTGAGACCCGCCTTCGGCTTCGCGCCCGTTCCGGTCGCGCCCTCGTCGCGAATCTCGCCGCCCGATCCCGTCGCCGCGCCCGGAAACGGGGCGATGGCGGTCGGATGATTGTGCGTCTCGACCTTCATCAGGATGTGCGTCCGCTCCGCGTGCGCCGCATAGCGGCCATCCGGGCCCGGATAGAAGCGCCGCGCCATGGCCCCTTCCATGACGGCCGCGTTGTCGGCATAGGCGACGACCGTTCCGCCCGGGCTCGCCGCATGCGTATGGCGGATCATCGCGAAGAGGCTCTTCTCCTGCGGGACGCCGTCCACGATCCACCGTGCGTTGAAGATCTTGTGCCGGCAGTGCTCGGAATTCGCCTGCGCGAACATCATGAGCTCGACGTCCGTCGGATCGCGGCCCATGCGCCGGAATCCGGCGTCGAGGTAATCGATCTCGTCGGGCGCCAGCGCGAGCCCGAGCGAGACGTTCGCGCGCTCGATCGCCCCGCGGCCTTCCGCCAGCAGCGGAATGCTCGCGAGCGGACGCGGCGCCACGTGCGCGAACAGCACGCCGGCGTCCTCGAGACTCGGCAGCACCGCCTCCGTCATCCGGTCGTGCAGCAGCGGCAGCAGCGCAGCGCGGTCTGCGGCCGACAACGGCGCGCCGGAGCGGGTCGCGATTCGGAAGCCGATCCCCCGCTCGATGCGCGCGACCTCGGAGAGGCCGCAATTCTTCGCGATGTCGGTGGCCTTCGACGACCACGGCGAGATCGTTCCCGGTCGCGGCACGACGACGACGAGCTCGCCGTCGCCACGATGCTCGCCGTCGTGGGCGCCGTAGGTCAGCAGCCGGTCGAGCGTCCGGCGCTCCTCGGCTGACAGCGGGCGTTCGATCTCGACGAAATGCCAGAAGTCCGCCGCGATCGAGGCAATCGCGTGGTCGGGTCGGGCGGCTTTCAGTGCGGCGTGGAGCTTGGCGACGCGGAAGGGCGACAGCGCGTGGCGCCCGCGTAGCGTGAGGAGTTGCGGCATGTCCTGCGGCGGGGGACGTAAATGGAGATTCTACCCGATCGTCCGAATCCCCTCGGAGACTCCGCGTGCAGGATCAGGCGATAAAGGTGGGGCGGCAGCGACGATGCGGGAAGGTTCCCCATGCCTGCCTATATAATCGCTCGAATGCGTCTCCTCCCCATTCTTCGAGCGCGGGACTTGCGCCGCGCGGAGGAAGCGGCCCGCGGACAGCCGCTGATGGAGCGCGCGGGAACGGCGGCTGCCGACGTCGCCCGGAACATGCCGGGAGCGCACGACGGTTCGGTGCTCGTGCTGGCCGGGCCCGGCAATAACGGCGGCGACGCGTTCGTCGTCGCCCGGTGCCTGCGCCGGGCCTTTTTCGACGTCGTTGTCGTGTTTCGCGGCGACCAGGCGAAGCTGCCGCCGGATGCCGGCGATGCGTATCGGGCCTTCGTCGCCGCGGGCGGGACCACGGTGGCGGATTTTCCGGACCGATGGCACGGCGCGCTCATCGTCGACGGACTGTTCGGCATCGGGCTCGCGCGCGCGCTTTCCGCGGACTATGCAACGCTCGTCCGGCAGGCCAACGAATCCGGCGTTCCGATTCTCGCCCTCGACGTCCCGAGCGGACTCGATGCGGACACGGGCGTTTCGCGCGGCGAGACCATTCGTGCGGCCGCGACGGCAACGTTCATGGCACTCAAGCCCGGATTGCTCACCGGCGAAGGGCTCGATTTCTGCGGCGCGGTATCGGTCCATTCGCTGGGCCTCGAGCTCGAAAGCTCCTCGCCGGCGAGCGGTCATCGCCTCGAGTGGAGCGCGCTCGCCGCGGAGCTCCCGGCAGTGCTCGAGCGACAGGAGCGGAACGTCCACAAGGGAACCTTCGGCACGCTTGCCGTCGTCGGCGGCAGCGACGGCATGGTCGGCGCACCGCTGCTCGCAGGACGGGCCGCCCTCCACGCCGGCGCCGGCAAGGTATGGATCGGATTCGCCGCGGCGAACCCGCCTGCCATCGACTGGTGCCAGCCCGAGCTCATGCTGCGAGCGGCGGACGATGTCCTGGCGGCAGGAGCGAGTGCGATCGTCTGCGGGCCGGGCCTCGGCCTCGCGGCCGCGGCGAAGTCGCTCGTGGCGAGGGCGATCGACGCACGCAGCCCCCTCGTCCTCGATGCCGACGCGCTCAACGCGATCGCGGCCGACCCCAAGCTTGCCGCGGCGGTCGCGAAGCGAAGCGCCCCGACGCTCGCGACGCCTCACCCGGCCGAAGCGGGCCGTCTGCTCGGCAGCACCTCCGCCGCGGTTCAGTCCGACCGACTCTCGGCCGCACTGGACCTCGCGAACCGGTTGCGCGCGCACGTCGTGATCAAAGGTGCCGGAAGCGTCCTCGCGCACCCCGATGGAACCTGGGACATCAACGCCAGCGGCAACGCCGGTCTCGCAAGTGCCGGCACCGGTGACGTGCTTGCCGGCGTGGCCGGCGCGTTCCTCGCGCAAGGCATCGACGCGAAGGACGCGCTGCGCCTTGCCGTCTGCGTGCACGGGGCGGCCGCCGACCGTTGCGTCGCGGGCGGCCGCGGCCCATTGGGCCTCACCGCAGGCGAGCTGGCGCCGGCGGTGCGCGCCCTTCTCAACGAGGCTTAGGGCAATAGGACCGTGGCCCCGGTGGTCGCGCGCGACTGCAAGGCGCGGTGCGCGTCGGCCGCGTCCTTGAGCGCGAAGGTCTGGCGCGGCTCGCTGACGATCTTCCCCGTGCGCACGAGATCGAACAGCTCCCCTGTCATCGCGTTCACGTCCTCGCGCCTGGTCGTGTAGCTGAAGAGCGTCGGCCGCTGCACGTAGAGCGAGCCCTTCGCCGACAGCAGCAGGATGTCGAACGGGGGAACCGGTCCCGACGCGTTGCCGTACGAAACGAAGAGGCCGCGCGGCGACAGGCAGTCGAGCGACGCCGGAAACGTGTCCTTCCCGATGCCGTCGTAGACGACCGGCACGCCCTTGCCGCCCGTCAGCTCCTTCACGCGATCGACGAAATTCTCGCGCGTGTAGACGATGGTGTGCGTGCAGCCATTGGCCTTCGCGAGCGCTGCCTTCTCGTCGGAGCCGACGGTGCCGATCATCGTCACGCCGAGAGCGCGCGCCCACTGGCATGCGATGAGGCCCACGCCGCCGGCCGCAGCGTGGAACAGGATCGTGTCGCCGGCCTTGAGCTTGTAGCTTTGACGGAAGAGGTATTGCGTCGTCAGCCCTTTCAGCATCAATGTCGCCGCCGAGCGATCGGAGATGCCGTCTGGCACCTTGACGAGCCGGTCGCCGGGCATCACGCGCGCCTCACTGTAGGACCCGAGCGGACCGCCGCAGTAGGCGACCCGATCGCCCGCCTTCACCCAGTCGACGCCGGATCCCGTCGCCTCGACGGTGCCGGCGCCCTCGGAGCCCAGGCCCGAGGGCAGCGGGATCTTGTAGAGGCCGCTCCGGTGATACGTGTCGATGTAATTGACGCCGACGGCCGTATGGCGCACGCGGACCTCGCCGGGGCCGGGATCGCCGACGGCGACCTCCTCCCACTGCATGACTTCGGGACCGCCTTGGGCGTGGATGCGAATGGCGCGGGGCATGAATATCTCCTCGGGTTTGGAAGGGGTCGTGCGATCAGATGGCGATCGCGCGATACGTGGCGAGGCCGGCGATGGTCAGCGCGAGCGAGCCGGCGAGGTGCGCGAGCGCGAGGCTGCCGCCGGTCGCGAACTCGCCGCGCAGCAGCAACTGGGTCACTTCGGACGAAAATGTCGAGAACGTCGTGAGCCCGCCGAGAAATCCCGTGATCGCGAACAGGCGGAACTCGGGCGCGAGGTCGTGCCGCGCCGCGAAATACGCGACGGCGAATCCGACGAGGTAGCCGCCGATCAGATTCGCGGCCAGCGTGCCGAGCGGAAAATGCGGCAACCGCGCGTTGAGCCACGCGGACAGGCCCCAGCGCAGCCACGCGCCGATCGCGGCGCCCGTTCCCACGGCGACGAAGCCTCCGAACATTGGTCGATTATAGGGGAGACCGGCAGGCGCGGGTCCCGCCCGTGCCGTCACCGGATGAACGCGTCGACGTAATCGGCCGGCAGCCCGACCGCCGCGTAGTGACGGCGGCACATCTCGATCTTCGTGAACACGTCCTCGTAGCCGATCGTGTTGCCCTCGGCATCGAGGTAGATCATCGCGCCGCTGATGTTGAAGAGCGTGATCATCTCCGCGCAATCCGCCGGCACGGTCAGCGTGTGGATCTCGCCGGGCGGCTCGTAGACGAAGCTGCCAGTCTCGGCGATCCAATCGTGCTCGAGGTACTTCCAGCGGCCCTTGATCACGTAACCGGTGACGAGCATCGGATGCCGGTGCCGGTGCAGCACGCCGGATCGCCGGACGCGCAGCAGGTTGCACCAGCCGCCGGCGACCGTGTTGAAGAGGAGCGGCCGGAACCATACGTCGGGTGCCTGCGGCACCCAGACGCGCTCGTCGTCGGGAACGGCCGCCACCGCCATGTCCGGTTGAATGCCGACGGCGCGCATGCCGGCGGGCGCGCTCACTGGGTACCGTCCGAAAGCGTCGCCTTCAACGCGGCGATCTCGGCGTTCGCGGTGTTGCCGTGCGGGAGCGGGCGATGCGCCCGCCGATACCAGTACTTCGCGTTGTCGAGGTCGCCCTCGATCAGATGGACGATGCCGTGCGCCCAGCAGCCGAGCGACGTCGCGTCCTTCTGCACGATCTGGTGCGCGGCCTTCCACTCGCCGGCCTCGAGATGACGCACCGCCTTGACGATCGGAGATGGCTCCATCTTCCCCCCAGCCTCATGAGACGAGGTACCCACCGTCGACCGGCATGATGGCGCCGGTGACGAACGACGCGGCCGGCGAGCACAGGAACACGGCGGCTCCCGCGATGTCGTCCGGCTTTCCCCAGCGTCCGAGCGGCGTCCGCGCGAGAATGGCCGCGCTGCGCCCCGGATCGTCCTGCAGCGCCTGAGTGAGCGGAGTTGCGACCCAGCCCGGCGCGATGGCATTGACGCGGATTTTATCCGCTGCATAGGCAATTGCCAGCGATTTCGTGAGTTGCGCGACGCCGCCCTTGCTCGCGCTGTAGCCGGGGACCAGGCCGCCGCCGAAGAACGCCAGCACCGACGCCGTGTTCAAGATGCATCCGGCCGTCCGCGCGAGCCCTGGCCGGGCCGCCGCGCACAATCGCATCGTGCCCGTCAGATTCACGTCCAGCACTTCGGCGAACACCGCCGGATCGTGCTCCGCGCCGCGGCGGATCATGCCCGCGCAGTTGACCAGGATGTCGAGGCGCGGCAGATCGGCGACGAGCGATGCGATCGCCGCGTCGTCGCGCACGTCGAGCGCGCGCGCATCGCGGCAACGGAACGCCGGGATTGCCCGCGCGGACTCCGCCTCCGCCGCCGTCGCGCCGGTCACCGTCACGACCGCGCCGCACGCGGCGAGCGCGTCGGCGATCGCCGCGCCGATGCCGCTCGTGCCGCCCGAAACGAGCGCAACCCGGCCGGCGAAGAGATCGGCGCGAAACGTCGCGCCGATCACCGTGCGCTTTCGAGGAGGGCTCGCACGTCGGCATCGCGCGGCAGCGGCGCCACCGCGCCGAAACCGGTCGTCGCCAACGCGGCGGCGGCGTTCGCATAGCGCGCCGCGGAAACGGGATCGTCGCCCGCGATCGTCCTCGCGGCGAAGGCGCCGTCGAAGCAGTCGCCGGCGCCAGTCGCGTCCACCGTCGCGACGGCATGGCCGGGGATGCGCTCCACGCGGCGGTCGTACGAAACGAGCACGCCGTCGCCGCCGCATTTCAGGACGACGACGGGCGCGCCGATGTCGCGGCACCACGCCACCGCCGCCATCGGGTCGGTCGTGCCGGAGAGCGTCCGGATGTCGTCGAAGCTCGGCAGGAAGAAGTTGCACATCCTGGCGGTCGCGCGGATCAGGGCGCTCGCTCGCGGCAGCGACCAAAGCTTCAACCGCAGATTCGGATCGTACGTGACGAGCGCCCCGCCTGCGCGTGGCCGTTTCGATGGCCGCGAACACGGTGTCGCAGGCGCTGCCGCTGATCGCCTGGCTGATACCCGAAACATGCAGCAAGCGCGTGCCGCGTATCGCGTTCTCCGGCAGCGTCGAGGGCTCCATCCTCGACGCCGCCGAGCCGGCGCGCAGATAGGAGAATTCGTGGCCATCCGGTCCGTGAGTGACGAAATAGACGCCGGTCGGCGCTGCGCTGTCCGTGGCCACCCCGCGCGTGTCCACGCCTTCGTCCGCCCACAGCTGCAACAGCGAGCGTCCGAATGCGTCGTCGCCGACGCGGGACACATAGGCCGCGCGCGCGCCGAGACGCGCCGCGGCGATCGCCATGTTCGACGTGTCGCCGCCGAAGCCGCGTACGAAGGTATCGGGATCCCCGGCGC
Source organism: uncultured beta proteobacterium (assembly GCA_963724545.1). Lineage (GTDB taxonomy): Bacteria > Pseudomonadota > Gammaproteobacteria > Burkholderiales > Casimicrobiaceae > CAIWHR01. The sequence continues at coordinate 99,050 of CAVRVC010000015.1, read as the reverse complement.
GCGTCGCATTGAACTCGACCATCGCTTCGCCGAGGGCGACGATGTCCGGCATCGCGGCGGCGTTTGCATGTTCCCCCCGAACGGCGCTGCGCGCCGCTCCCCCCAGGGGGCGAGCGCCTTGGGGTGGCCCTGCGGCGCTCATTGCGGACTCGTCGCGGCCGGTCGCCGCGGCAGCGCGCGAAACGCGGCGGCATAAGCGGCGGCGGCCGATTTGACGTGCTCGACGGTCGCACCGGGCTGATACAGATTCGACCCGGTGCCGAAGCCGTTGGCGCCGGCAGACCAATACGGCCCCATGTTGTCGGGCCGGATGCCCCCGACCGCGAACACGAGCGTGTCCCTGGGCAGCACGGCGCGCCAGGCCTTGAGCGCCGCCGCGGGGAGCTGGTCGGAGGGAAACATCTTGAGTCCGTCCGCGCCGGCGGCGAGCGCGGCGAACGCCTCCGTCGGCGTCGCGACCCCCGGAACGCAGACCAGTCCCTGGCGTTTCGCTTCGCGCACGACCGCCGTATCGGCATGCGGCATCACGATCAGCCGGCCGCCCGCGGCACCGACCTGCGCCACCTCCTCGACGGCGGTCACCGTTCCCGCGCCGACGAGGCATCGCTCGCCGAACTTTGTCGCGAGCGCCGCGATCGATTCGAACGGTCGCGGCGAATTGAGCGGCACTTCGAGGATTCTGAAACCGGCTGCGAACAGCGCGGCACCGACCGCGGGAATCTCTTCGGGCGTGATGCCGCGCAAGACGGCGATCAGCGGCAGCGGATCGATATGGCGTGCAAGCGAATCTGTCATCGTGCGATCAATCCTGCGTGTTGGGCGATCCGGTAGAGACCGAGCGCCGCTGCAGCGGCGGGCCCCGCCTGGGCCGCGACGCCCAGCGCTTCCAATGCGCGACTATACCGGGCGACGAGCGCGCCCTCGCCGATCACGCGCACGCTCTTTCCGTCGATGCCGCGATCGTGCGCCCATCGGCGCGCGGATCGGATCTCGTCGCCGATCAGCACACCCGACAGCCAGTCGGAGACGCCTTGCGGCGCGAGCTCGCCGGCAAGCGCCAGCGTGCGCGCGCCGAAGATCGCATGTGCCAGGCCGTCGCCCGCCGATCCTCGCACGACGCCACGGGCGAACGCCTCGCCGCCGGCGCTGTCCGTCGATTCGGCGGCCATCCGGCCAAGGATGCTATGGGCGAGCAGCAGCGCGTAGAGCTCGCCCGTCATGAAGGTTGCGAACTCGGCAAGGCGTCCCTCCTCGACGATGGCCCATTTGCTGTGCGTCCCGGGCAGCACCGCGAGCAGCCGCGCGTCGTCGCCGCGAACCGCCCCGACGAGCTGCGTTTCCTCGCCGCGCATCACGTCGGGGACACCGCTCGCGCCGATGCACCGTGCGCCGGGCACGATGACGAGCTCCCGTCCCGGCGTCGGCGTCAGCGCGCGCCCGAATTCGGCGAGGTCGGCCGGGCATTCGACGTAGGGCGCTTCGATCCAGCCTTGCCGGCTGCCGATCATTCCGCAGGCAATTCGGGGCGCCGCGTCGTCGCGCCAGTCGTCGAGCAACGTGTCGAGCGCCGCGGCGAAGCCGCCGCCGCGCAGGTGGCCGATGCCGAGCGGCGCGCTTCGCGTCGCGCGTATCTCCCCCGTTGCGCCGAGTCGATAGGCACGCGCCGATGTGGTGCCCCAGTCGATCGCGATCAAGGAGGTGCTGCGGCTCGTCGTCACGGCCCGGCGACGGTAGCCGACCCGGCCGGCGGGGTCAAGCCAGCGACAGCAGAGGCTCCCGGTCGCGGACGACCGCTGCAACCTATGCGCTCAGCGCGCGGATTCGGGCGGCGAACGCCAGCGCGCGGCCGCGTCGTCGTCGCTGGCGCGCGCCTCCACCCAGCGCGCCCCGTCCGGGGTCTCTTCCTTCTTCCAGAACGGCGCGCGTGTCTTGAGGTAGTCCATGATGAATTCGCACGCGGCGAACGCCTCGCCGCGATGCGCGCTCGTCACCGCGACGAGCACGATCTGGTCCGCGGGCTTCAGCGCGCCCACGCGATGGATCACGAGCGCGTCGACGACGTCCCAGCGCCGCTTCGCCTCGTCGACGATTCGCGCCAGCGCCTTCTCGGTCATGCCCGGGTAATGCTCGAGCGTCATGCCCGCGACGGCGGCGTCGGCATTGACGTCCCGCACCGTGCCGATGAACGCCGCGACCGCCCCCACCGCGCGATCGCCACCGCGCAGCGCCGCGAGCTCACGGCCTGCATCGAAATCGTCGGTCTGGACGCGTACTGGCATGGTGGAAGGACGGCTTCTATCCGCCGGTGACCGGCGGAAACAGTGCGACCTCGTCACCCGGCCGGATCGGCGTAGCGGCGGTCGCGAGATCGTGGTTCACGGCGACGCGCACCGCACGCTCCGGCGCGAGCTCGGTCGCCCAGGCGCCGCCGCGCTTCGCGAGCCAGGCGCGCAATGCCCCGACGGTCGTCACTTCGGGCGGCGCCTCGACGCGTTCCGACGCCGCGCCGAAGGCCTCGCGCAGGCGCGCGAGGTAGACGAGCGAAACGGTGGCGGCAACGCTGTCACGCATGATCGAATTCGAAGCGATACATCCGTCGCCCCGCCCGGACGCGGGCGCGCGGCAGCGCAGGGTGAGCGGAGAGCTCTGGCCGGAGAATGGTCAGAAGCGCAGCTGTACGCCGAAGCTCACCTGGTCGGTCTCGGGAAGGCCCGAGCCGATCTCGCCGGCGAAGCGGCCGAAGCGAGCGTACTCGACACGCAGGCCGAGCGCCGAATTCATGTCGTACCGCAACCCGACGCCGACATTCATGCCGTCGCGCAAGCGCCGGCTGTCCGCGTAGAGTGGCGTCGTGCTGAAGGCCGGAACCGCTTCGATCTGACCGTATCCGACGCGCCCGTACAGCGCGAGCGAGCGGTAGAACGTCCAACTCGTGAATACGTCGACGTTCCAGCTGCGCGTCGCAAGTTCACCCAGTCCCGAATTGGATCCCAGATTCAATCCGACGCCGCGGCGAACGCCGGCGACATCCGGGCGCAGCGCGTATTGATCGACGGAGTTGAACGAGGCCTCGACCGCGATGTCGTTGCGGAAACGATAGCCACCGAACACCAGTGCGCGGGGCGAAGAGTCGTCCGCCGTGGGGGTGACATAGCGGGTCCAGATGGAGGATGCCGGGCCCAGAACGACACCCACGCCCTCGGTCGCGTGATCGCGCATGGACACGCCGCCGTAAAAACCCGTCGCGGTGGCTGCATTTCGATCCTGTGCCTGGACGCTCTGCGCGAGGCCCAATGCAAGTAAAATCGAGATAACAGCAGCAGTTCGTTGAGTTTTCACGATTTCTTAACGAAAACGCATTGCGGTCAAACCATGCGCGCGCTGCGATTCCAACCTGCTTTCCGACGGCGAACGCCCCGCGCTTCGGCACCACTTTTCCACTCAAGTTCAAATTACTCGCCGCCCCACTTGAAGTCAATTGCCGATCGGACCGGCGGTAGCTTTGGCCGTGACGAATGTTGCGACGGCATCAAAATCGGACAATGCCAGCACGGGCAGGCGCGACGCGGTCCCAGGCGGTAGCGCGTTCGGAGTGTCGGTCGCGATGCCGAGAATGTGCGGATCGTTCGGGTGCAGCAGCGGTTTCCCCACCTGGGCGCGCCAGATTTCGAGCTTGGGAAGGGGATAAGCCTTGTAGCCTTCAACGAGCACGATGTCGCAGGGCGACAGCCGCTCGAGCGCCTGCGGCAGCGCGAGCTCGGTCCCGCCCCGCAGCTCGTGCATCAGCGCCCACCGCGCGCCGGACGTTACGAGGACTTCGCTGCAGCCGGCGCGACGGTGCCGATAGGAATCCTTGCCCGGCTGGTCGAATTCCGCGCGATGGTGCGCATGCTTGACGAGCGAGACCGTGAGGCCCCTCTGGACGAGCCGGGGAATGATCTGCTCGATCAGCGTAGTCTTGCCGCTGCCGGACCACCCGGCGAAGCCGAAAATCCGCATCGACACCGCGCTCCCGCCGTTCCTCCGGTCTCTGACGCCGCATTGTAACGGTCCCCTCCCGGGCGCCCGGTCGACATCCTGTCGCCGGAGCGGATAATCTCCGTCGGGCCGGTCTCCTCGGCGCATCGGCCCGCGAACCCACCTCCTCCGGCCCCGAATGCCACTCCCCGCTACCGTACCGAACCCGGCGAAGGACGCGTCCGGCCTCATCGAGCGCGTCATCGCGCAGGTGCCGCAGGCGCGCGTCGGCGCGATGCCGGACGCGGCGCAGGTCGCCGAGAGGATGGCGCGCGACGCGGCGCGCAATGCGGCGCTGGTGTCGGCCTCGCTCGCGCTGCCGCCGGGACCGATCGGCATGCTGACCGTATTGCCGGACCTCTTCGTGATCTGGAAGATCCAGCGCCAGCTCGTGGCGGACATCTTCGCGTTGCACGGGCGCTCGGTCGAGCTCACGCGCACGCACATGCTGTACTGCCTGTTTCGTCACATGGCGAGCCAGGTATTGCGCGACGTCGTGGTGCGCGCCGGCGAGCGCGCCGTCGTCCGCCAGCTCACCGACGCAGCGCGCTTTCGTCCACGCTCACGAGCCTGGGACTTTCCGTCGCGCAGCGCGTGACGGGCACGTCGGCGAGCCGATGGGTACCCCTTGCCGGCGCCGCCGCCGTCGGCGCCTACGCGTACTGGGACACGCTGCAGGTCGCGCGCACCGCCCGCAACGTGCTCGCGACCACGCGGCCGCCTCGCGCCGGCGAGGTGCCCTCGACCGGCGAGGCCAACGCCGGCCGCCTGACGATGTGCGGACGCTACGAGCTGCACAGCCATCCGGCCGCCATCGCGCTGGCGTTCGGCCTGGCGACACCGCCGGACGTGCGCGCGCGCTACAACATCGCGCCGATGACCGAGGTGCCCATCGTGCGGGTCAATGCCGACGGCCAGCGCGAGCTCGTGCGCATGCGGTGGGGCCTCGTGCCGCGCTGGGCGAAGGACCCGTCGATCGGCGCCCGGATGATCAACGCCCGCGGCGAGACCATCGCGGAGAAGCCGTCGTTCCGAATGTCGTTCCGCCGGCACCGGTGCCTGCTGCCGGCCGACGGCTTCTACGAATGGCGCGCCCCGCCTCCGGGCGCGGGCGAGGCCGCGCGCAAACAGCCGCTCCACATCGGGATGGCCGACGGCTCGCTCTTCGGCCTCGCCGGACTCTACGAGCGCTGGATGAGCGAGGGCGGCGAGGTGCTCGACACCTGCACGATCGTGACGACGGCCGCCAACGCGCTGGTCGCCCCGATCCACGACCGGATGCCGTTGATCGTCGGCCGCGAGCAGTACGCGCGCTGGCTCGACCCGGCCGATGCCGACGTTGGCGACCTCATCGTGCCCTACCCTGCGGCGGCGATGGCGTACTACCCGGTGTCCCATCGCGTGAACAACGTCCGCCACGACGACGCGTCGGTGCTGGAGCGCGTCGACCCGGAGGCCGGCGAGAGCCGTGTCCCGCACGAACCGCCCGCGCCGCCGGAGCAGGAGTCGCTGTTCTGAGCGAGGACCGGCCCGAGGTGCCCCTCGCCCGGACGGCGGGCGTCAGCTGCCTCGATACGTCGAGTAGCTGTACGGCGAGACGAGTAGCGGCACGTGGTAATGCGCGTCGGCGTCCGCCACGCCGAAATTGATGGTCACTTCGTCGACGAACGCGGGCTGCGGCACCACCAGGCCCTGCGCAGCGAAATACGCCCCGGCCGAGAACACGAGCCGGTACGAGCCTGCCGTGAACTCCGCCGCCTCGAGCAGCGGCTCGTCGCAACGGCCGTCGGCATTGGTCGTGACCTCTCTCAGCAGCACGTAGTCGGTGCCGTGCTTCCGGTAGAGCCGTACCCGCATCGCGGCACCCGGCCTGCCGTGCGCCGTATCAAGCACGTGCGTCGTCAATCGTCCCATCGCCTGTCCCCATTGCCGCCGGCGCCGCGGCACACCTCGACGTGCAATCCCGGCCGCCACGTCCGGATCTTATGCCGGCCGCCGATCCACCGCCTATTGCTCCTTCGTTATACGGCGGTTTCGGTTCCGGCATGCCATCGGCGTGGCCGGCGTGCCACACTTGCCGGAAAATGGACGATCCGGGAGCCTGCCGCCCTGGCCGGCCGTGCCGGCGCGAGGCGCGCGGCGCCCCGGTAACGCGAGGACGCATGACACTCTGGGAACTCAATCGGATCACCCCATCCGCCTTCGCCACGGCGCTGGGCGACATCTTCGAGCACTCGCCCTGGGTGGCCGAGCGCGCCAGCACCGCGCGGCCGTTCGGGAGCATTGCCGCGCTCCATGCGGCGATGCTGGACGTGGTCGACGCCGCTCCGAGAGAGAAGCGCCTCGCGCTGATTCGCGCGCACCCCGAGCTCGCCGGCAAGGCCGCGATCCGCGGCGAGCTCACGGCCGACTCCACGATGGAGCAATCCGGCGCCGGGCTCTCGCAATGCACGGCCGACGAGCTCGTCGCGCCTGACGGCGCTCAACGCGGCCTACAACGCGAAATTCGGCTTCCCGTTCATCCTCGCGGTCAAGGGGTACGATCGCGCCGGAATCCTGCACGAATTCGAGCGGCGCATCCAACGCGACGTGGACACCGAGTTCGACGAGGCGCTGGAGCAGATCGCGCGGATCACGCGGTTTCGCCTGGACGCGCTGCTGAGCGAGTGATCAGCGCCCGGCCGCAACCGGCTCGCAGCGTATCTCCGTCAGCACCGAATTGGCGATGAAGCACTCCTCGTGCGCGCGATGATGGAGCGCCGCGACCTCGTCCGGGCTCGGGATGCGGTCGCCGGAAAACGCGACTTCCGGGCGCAGAGTCACCTGCGCGACATACTCCTTGCCTGCCGCATTCCTCCCCATCACGCCGACGGCGGTGTCGGAGTAGCGTCGACACAGTACTTGCGCTTGGCAGCGATGGAGAGGAACCAGAGCATGTGACAGCTCGCGATCGACGCGACGAACGCTTCCTCCGGATCGACCGCCGACGGATCGGACAGCGGCACCGGCACCACGTGCGGGGACGACGATCCTGGCATCTCGACACCGCCGTCGAACCGGATCACGTGCCGCCGGCTGTAGCGGTTCGAAAGGAAGTCCTGGTCGCCGCGCGACCAGAGGATGCCTGCCGTGTAGCGTTGCCATCGAATGCTCCTGCGAGCTAGGTCCCGGACTTCCAGCCCTTGCGCTGCTCGGCCTCGATCTGGGCGCGATCCCGGGCGAAGAACTCGCGCAGCTCCTCGCGCCCGGCCTTGGCCTCGGAGAGCACTTTCGCCTCGTCGCGGAAGTGCGGGATGAGCGCTTCCATCGTCATCACGTTGTGCCGCCGGAACGCGTCCGCCATCTCGCGCGCGCGAAACCGGTCCACTCCCAGCGCCGCCAGCACGTGGCGTCCGGTGCGCAGCGCCGACTCGAACGTCTCGCGCTCGACGATCGTCACGCCCCGCGCGCGAAGCTCGACGTAGTGCGTGACGTTCCGCGCCCGCGCGATGATCGGCAGGTCGGGAAAGTGCTCGCGCACGCGGTCCGTCAGCGCAAGGCTGTCGGCGATGTCGTCGATGGCGTTGACCAGCAGGCACGCGTCCGCCGCGCCGGCCGCGCGCAACAGGTCGAGCCGCGTCGCGTCGCCGTAGAACACCTTGTAGCCGAACTTGCGCAGGAGCTCGACCTGCTCGGTATCGTGATCGAGCACGATGGCGCGCATGCCGTTCGCGAACAGCAGGCGGGCGACGATCTGGCCGAAGCGGCCGAAGCCGGCGATGATCACCGGGTTCCCGGTTTCCTCGATCGTGTCGTCGGCCCGCTCCGAGGCGGCCGCGCGCCAGCGCGGCGAGCTTGTCGTGAACGAGGAGCATCAGAGGCGTTGCCGCCATCGAGAGCGCCACGGCGATCGTGAGCTGCCCCGCCGCGTCGGCCGACAGGACGCCCGCCGTCTGCGCGACGCCGAACACCACGAACGCGAACTCGCCGCCTTGCGCGAGCAGCGCGGCGAAGAGCCAGCGCTGCCGCGCGCCGACGCCCATCGCTCGCGCCACGACCCACAGCGTCGCGAGCTTCAGCAGCGAGCAGGCCGGCGACGATCGACGCGATCGCGCAGCGGCGCGCGTTCCAGCAGGCCGAAATCGACGGTCATGCCGACCGAGATGAAGAAGAGGCCGAGCAGCAGCCCCTTGAACGGCTCGATGTCGGTCTCGAGCGCGTGCTTGTACTCGGAGCTCGCGAGGAGCACGCCGGCGAGGAAAGCGCCGAGCGCCATCGAGATCCCGGCGAGGTTCATGAGCTGCGCGATGCCGATGACGAGCAGCAGCGCGAAAGCGGTGAACACCTCGCGGATATTCGTGCCGGCGATGACCCGCAGCACGGGACGCGTCAGGTAGCGCCCGATGACGAGGACGCCGGCCACCGCGGCGATCGCCTTCCCCGCCTGCTGCCACGGAGGCGTTCCGTCGGTCCAGGCGTGCGCAGCCAGCAGCGGGATCGCCGCCAGCAGCGGAATCGCCGCCACGTCCTGGAACAGGAGCACCGCGAACGCGTTCCTCCCCATGGGCGTGGGGACGAGGTTGCGCTCACCCATCGTCTGCATGGCGATGGCGGTCGACGACAACGCCAGCGCGAGGCCCACGACGATCGCCGCCTGCATGGGCAGACCGAACGCCATGCCGCCGAGGGCGAGCGCGCCGCCCGACAAGGCGAGCTGCAACGCGCCGCCGCCGAACACCGCCGCCCGCATCTCCCAGAGGCGCTGCGCCTCGAGCTCGAGCCCGATGACGAACAGCATCAGCACGACGCCGAACTCGGAGAAGTGCAGGATCGACTCGACGTCCTCGACGAGACGCAATCCCCACGGCCCGATCGTCACGCCGGCCAGGAGGTAGCCGAGGATGGAGCCGAGGCCGAGGCGCTTCGCGAGCGGCACGCACAGCACGGCCGCGGCCAGATAGACGAGCGCGTCCTGCATCATCATGGCGCCGCTCCGGCCGCGGCCGGGTTCCGGTGCGGATGCCATGGCTCGAGCCGCTCCGTCAGCGCCGTCGACGTGCCGCGCGAGCCGCGCGTCGTCGACGGCGATGGCGTCGTGGACGACGTAGGGCGGCTCCCAGCGCATGCCGCAGAAGCGCGCCGTCTGCTCGATCGTGGGCGCATAGGCCGCGAACGGATGGCCATGGATGCCGGAGGCCGCGTAGTCGCGCTCGTCGCCCCCCGTGGTCGGCACCCACAGGCAATGCTTGCCGTGCAACGCGGTGCCTGCTTCGCCGTAGGCCCAGCCGTAGGCCAGGACCTTGTCGATCCAGTGCTTCATCAGCGCCGGCGCCGAATACCAGAAGACCGGATGCATCCAGACGACGAGGCGCGCGTGCTCGAGCGCCTTCTGCTCCCCCGCGACGTCGATGTCGAAGTCGGGGTAGAGCTCGTAGAGCGCCCGGAAGTCGACGTCCGGGCACCGCGCGCAGCGCGTCGGCCAGCGCGCGGTTGGTCCGCGAGCGGCTGAGGTAGGGGTGGGCGTGAATGACGCAGATCACGGGGTCGTCGCCTCCACCGGGGACGGCGGAGGGGCGAGTATATCGGCGCGCGCGATCGGACGCGCGGGGCCTCGGCGGCGTTGCCGTTTGCCTCGACTCCCGGGGTGTCTTGCGCTATCGCCAATCGACAGGGCCCGCCTGTAGACTAGCGACCGGCGCTCGCCCCCGGGGAGTGCGCTCGACTCGACAAGAAGCGCCTCATGCACCGACTAGGGCGCCCACCCAGACGCTTGCCAACACAGGATCGCTTGCCGCGACTCGGAATACGAATAGCTCATGCCAAGATCGCACGCTGCCGCAACTCCCGCGCGCCGGGGCGCCGGGAAGAAGACCAAGGCATCCCGGGCCGGCTCGACCCCTTCGGCCGCGCAAGGGACCACCCGTCGCTACCACCCGGGAGATCGCCGACCTCGCATGGGCAGGCCAGCATGCGAAGGCCGATCGAGCTCGCGACCGCCGCCTTGGCCGCGAGCGGCCTCGAAACGGCCGCCCGGCTCGACCTCCTCGACCTGCGCGCGGAAAGCTTCGTCGCCCAAGGCGACCTCGAACGCGCAAGCGAGGACGCCGCGACGATGCTCGGTCTCGCGAAGACCGCCAAGACAGCCGCTGCGACGGCGCAGGCGCTGAATCGGCGGGCGCTCGTGCAGATGCGGCAGGGCGACTTGAAGGCCGCGACTCGCCACGGCGACGTCCGCCCTCAAGGCCGCCCGCCAGAGCAAGCAGAAGCCGCTCATTGCGCTCAGCCTGTTGCGCCTGGCCGAAGCGCAGTTTCGAGGAAACGCGAACGAAGAGGCGTCGCGGAACGCGACCGAGGCGGCCGAGCTGTTCCAGGCTCTGGGCGATGCGTCAGGGCAAGGGCGGGCGCTGTGGGCAGTCGCCTCGGCGCACGGCAACCTCGGACGTGCCGCCGAATCGCAACCGGTGCGGCGAGCGATGCGCTGGCGCTCTGCCGGAGCTGCGGTGACCTGTTCGGCGCGGGCAACGCGCTCAACCGGCTCATCTTTCACGAGGCGGATCTTGCCGTCGCGCTGAAGCTTCTGAATCTGGCGCTCGCCGATTTCGAAGCAGCCGGCTATGTCGAGCGTCAGGCCGTGGTTACCGGCAACCTCGGCATCACCTACTCCGCAGCTCGGACTGCTACCGGCGCGCCCGACGCCTCGTGCTGAACGCCGACGAAATCTATCGCCGCATCGGCGCGCTGTCCCAACCGGGTCGGCGCATTCACGTCGCTCGCCGAAGTGGAACTCGCGATGGGGCACCTCGACAGTGCCCGCGCGCACGTCGCCGAAGTGGCCAAGCTGAACGAGATGCTCGGCCTCCCGGCCTTTGCCTACAGCCTCGCGGCGCCTGCACGGACGACTCGCATTGCGCGAGGGCGATGCGGCGGCCGCCGTGCGTCAGTTCGAGCGGGGGCGAAGCTCGCACGCCAGACCAATCTCCACGCCAACGAAATCAATGCGCTGACGGACCTTGCGCATGCGCCCGTCTCGCATCCGGGAAGCCCGAGGAGGCGCTGGCCGCGACGCGGCGCGCCACCGCAATTGCATCGATCGCACGATCTCGCGCCGCTCGACGGAATGTCGCCGCCGCGACACGTGGTGGCGGCACAGCCAGGCGCTGCTGGCCAACAAGCAGGCGACGGCGGCGCGCGAAGCGCTCGAGATGGCGTACCGGTTCATGCTGAAGGGCATCGCCGGCCTGAGCGACGAGGGCCTGCGCCGCAACTACCTGAACAAGATCGAGGCGCACCGCGAGATCGTCGCGCGCCTGGCTGAAGGACGCGCGCAAGCGCCGCCTGTCCGCGGAGCAGACGTGCCGCCCACCTGAAGGGCGACACGAACCTGCGCGAGCCGTTCGAACGGCTGGTCGACACCGGGCTGCGCCTGAACGAGCTGCGCAGCGCCGACGAGCTGCACGAATTCCTGATCGACGAAGCGACCGAGCTGTCCGGCGCCGAGCGCGTGCTGCTGGTGCTGGAGACGCCCGACGGGCTGCAAGCTCGCGGGCTCGCTCGTGCCGCGCGGCGAAGACGCGCAGGGCGCTGAAGCGCGACATCACAGCCAGTGCTGATGGAGGTGCGCCGCACGCGCGCGGTGAGCCTGACGCACGGCCCCGACGGCGCTGCCGAGCTCGACCAGCGCTCGCGCATCATCGCGCCGCTGATCGCGCAGCGGCGAGATCCTGGGCTACCTCTACGCCGACCTCGACGGCGCGTTCGGACGGTTCCGCGAATCCGATCGCGATCTCCTCGGCATGCTCGCGAGCCAGGCCGCCGTGGCGCTCGACAACGCGCAGTGGTCGCAGGGACTCGAGCAGAAGGTCGCGCAGCGCACCGAGGAGCTGCAGGCGTCGAACGCGCTCATCGAGCAGCGCGCGAACGAGCTCGCGATCATCAACAGCATCCAGGAGGGCATGGCGGCCGAGCTCAACTTCCAGGCGATCGTCGACCTGGTCGGCGACAAGCTGCGCGAGGTGTTCAAGACCGGCGACATCGGCATCCGCTGGTACGACGAGAAGACCAATCTGATTCATTACCTGTACGAGTACGAGCATGGCGTGCGCCTGACCATTGCGCCCGGCGCCGCCCGGTCCGGGCGGGCCATGGTTCGAGATGGTCCGAGACGCGCCAGCCGCGTGATCGCGAACAGCCGCGCCGAACACGGCAGCCTGGGGATGCACGATCGTCCCGGGCACCGACCCGAGCCATTCGCTCGGTTTACGTGCCGATCATCGGCAGCGATCGCGTGCTCGGCTCGATCGCTGCTCGAGAACCACGAGCGCGAGAACGCCTTCGGCGAGGCCGAGGTGCGCCTGCTGAGCACCGTCGCCGCGAGCATGGGCGTGGCGCTGGAGAACGCCCGCCTCTTCGACGAGACGCAGCGCCTGCTGAAGGAAACCGAGCAGCGGGCGGCGGAGCTCGCCGTCATCAACAGCATCCAGGAGGGCATGGCCGCCGAGCTCAACTTCCAGGCGATCGTCGACCTGGTCGGCGACAAGCTGCGCGAGGTGTTCAAGACCGGCGAGATCGGCATCCGCTGGTACGACGCGAAGGCCAATCTCGTTCACTACCTGTACGAGTACGAGCATGGCGTGCGGCTCAGATCCGCCCTCGGCGCCGCCCAGCGCCGGGCGGGATGTTCGTCCGAATGCTGGAGACGCGGCAGCCGATGGTCGCGAACAACCGGGCGGAGCAGGCGGCGCTGGGAATGGTGCTGATGCCGGGCACCGAGCAGGGCCACTCGTTTGTCGGCGTGCCGATCCTCGGCGGCGATCGCGTGCTCGGCATGATCGTCATGGAGGACTACGAACGCGAAAACGCCTACGGCGATTCCGAGGTGCGGCTCCTCGGCACGGTCGCCGCGAGCATGGGCGTCGCGCTGGAGAACGCGCGCCTCTTCGACGAAACGCAGCGGCTGTTCAAGGAGAGTGACCAGCGCGCGGCGGAGCTCGCGATCATCAACAGCGTGCAGGAAGGGCTCGCCGCCCAGCTCGATTTCCAGGCGATCGTCGATCTCGTCGGCAACAAGATCGCGCGAGATCTTCGGCACGAAGGACATGTCGATCGCGCTCTACGACCGGCCCACCGGCCTGCTGTCCATGCCGTATTACCTCGAGCATGGCGAGCGCTTTCCGATCGATCCGGTGCCGATGGGCAAGGGGCTCACCGCGCACGTCATCCAGACCCGGCAACCGCTCGTGATCAACGAGGATCTCATGCGGCGCGCAGCGGAGCTGGGCTCGCGGATGATCGGCGACGCCACTCAAACGCTCGCGACCATCAGCTACGTGGGGGTCCCGATCCTGAAGGGTGACGAAGCGGTCGGCGTCGTCGCACTCTACGGCGACAGGGAAAACGCCTTCGCCGAGTCCGACGTGCGCCTCCTGCAGACGCTGTCCAACGCGATGACCGTCGCGCTCGAAAATGCCCGACTGTTCGACGAGACGCAGCGCCTGTTCAAGGCCGAGCAGCAGCGCGCCGCCGAGCTCGCGATCATCACCAGCGTGCAGCAGGCGCTGGCCGCCGAGCTCAACATGCAGGGCATCTACGACGCCGTCGGCGACAAGATCCGCGAGATCTTCCACCACTCTGACCTGGGAATCCGGATCTTCGACCCGCAGACGAACATGATCCACTATCCCTACGTCTACGAGGACGGGCAGCGGATCGAGATCGGTTCCAACCCGTTGCGCGAGACGGGCTTCGCCGCGCATGTCCTGCGCACGCGGGAGACGCTCGTCTGCAACGAGAACATGCGCGAGGCGGACAGGAAGTACGGCAGCTACACGATCCCCGGCACCAAGGACGAGCAATCGGCGGTGTTCGTGCCGCTGGTCGTCGGCGACCAGGCGCGCGGCCTCATCAGCCTGACCAACATGGAGCGCGAGCACGCCTTCAGCGACTCGGACGTGCGCCTGCTGCAGACCCTTGCCAACAGCATGAGCGTCGCGCTCGAGAACGCGCGGCTCTTCGACGAGACGCAGCGGCTGTTCAAGGAGAGCGAGCAGCGCGCAGCGGAGCTCGCGATCATCAACAGCGTCCAGCAGGCGCTCGCCGCCGAGCTCAACATGCAGGGCATCTACGACGCCGTCGGCGACAAGATCCGGGAGATTTTCCATCAGGCGGACATGGGAATTCGCATCTACGATCCGCAGACGCGCATGATCCACTTCCCCTACGTCTACGAGGAGGGCCGGCGGATCGGGATCGATTCGAGCCCCTTGAGCGAAACCGGCTTTTCCGCGCACGTCCTGCGCACCCGCGAGACGCTGGTCATCAACGAGAAGATGCCGCAAGCGGTCGAGAAATTCGGCAGCTCCGTCCTGCCCGGAACGCGAATGGAGAAATCGGCGGTCTACGTCCCGCTGGTCGCGGGCGACCAGACGCGCGGGCTGATCAGCCTCATCGACATGCAGCGCGAGCACGCCTACAGCGACTCGGACGTGCGCCTGTTGCAGACCCTTGCCAACAGCATGAGCGTCGCGCTGGAAAACGCCCGCCTGTTCGACGAGACGCAGCGCCTGTTCAAGGAGAGCGAACAGCGCGCTGCGGAGCTCGCGATCATCAACAGCGTCCAGCAGGCGCTCGCTGCCGAGCTCAACATGCAGGGCATCTACGATGCCGTCGGCGACAAGATCCGCGAGATCTTCAATCAGGCCGACATCGGAATCCGCGTCTACGATCCGCAGACGAACCTGATCCACTATCCGTACGCCTACGAGAAGGGGCGCCGCCTCTTCCTGCAGTCCAACCCGCTCGGCAAGACAGGCTTCGCCGCCCACGTGCTGCGTACGCGCGAAACCATCGTCATCAACCGGAACATGGCGCAGGAGGTGGAAAGGTACGGCAGCAAGACCGTACCGGGGACGCAGATGGAGAAGTCGGCGGTCTTCGTGCCGCTGCTCGCGGGAGACCAGGCGCGGGGGCTGATCGAGCTCGGCGAACCTGGAGCGGGAGGATGCCTTCAGCGCGTCGGACGTCAGGCTGCTGCAGACGCTCGCCAACAGCATGAGCGTGGCGCTCGAGAACGCCCGCCTCTTCGCCGAGACGCAGCGGCGCACCCGCGAGACTGCGGCGCTGGTCGAGGTGGGCCGCGACGTCTCGTCGACGCTCGATCTCTCCACGGTGATGGACCGGATCGCGCGCCACGCGAAGGACCTGACGAGCGCCGAGACCAGCGCGATCTTCCTGCCGGACGCCGGCGGGCAGGCCTATCGGGCCATCGTCGCGATCGGCGACATCGCCGACGCGCTCCAATCCGAGGCCATAGCCGTGGGCGAAGGGATCATCGGCAACCTGGTCGAGAGCGGCCGCGCCGAATACATCAACGACACCGGCTCGGACTCACGTGCGCTGCAGATTCCCGGTACGCCCAAGGAGGAGCACGAGCGGCTGATGGTGGCGCCGCTGATGGCCGGCAAGGTCGTGAAGGGCGTGATGGCTGTCTGGCGCACCGGAGGGCAGCCGTTCACCGCCACCGATCTGGAATTTCTCGTCGGCCTGTCGCTGCAGGCCACCGTGGCGATCGAGAACGCGCGCCTCTTCGCGGAGTCGCAGCAGCGCGCCGCCGAGCTCGCCACGATCAACAAGGTGTCGGAGCAACTCGGCAGCAAGCTCGAGCTCGCCGAACTGCTGGAGCTCGTCGGCGACCAGATTCGCACTGTCTTCAAGGCCGACCTCGCCTACGTGGCGCTGCTCGAGCCCGCCAGCGGCATCATCCACTTCCCCTACCAGTACGGCGAGTCGGCGTACAAGCCGC
This sequence comes from uncultured beta proteobacterium, assembly GCA_963724545.1. GTDB lineage: Bacteria > Pseudomonadota > Gammaproteobacteria > Burkholderiales > Casimicrobiaceae > CAIWHR01. The sequence goes on along the minus strand of CAVRVC010000015.1, from coordinate 83,257 downwards.
TCAAGTACGGCGAAGGTCTGACCAGCAAGATCATCGCGTCGCGCAAGCCGCTGATCATGAACAACGAGGCGGATCGGCTATCGCACCACCAGGGCACGAAGGTCGTCGGCCGCCCCGCGCTCTCTTACCTCGGCGTGCCGATCAGCGTGGGAGACACGTGCCTCGGCGTCATCAGCGTCCAGAGTACGAGACCGAGGGTGCCTACGACGCCAACGACGAGCGCCTCCTGTCCACGATCGCCGCGAATGTCGGCGTCGCATTGCAAAACGTGAGGCTGTTCAACGAGACCAAGGAAGCGCTGGAGCAGCAGACCGCCACCGCCGAAGTGCTGCAAGTGATCAGCGGCTCGATGGCGGATCCCAAGCCGGTATTCGAGAAGATCCTCGACAGCTGCGAGCGGCTGTTCGGGACGGAACACCTGGGAATCGTCGTCGTGGGCGACGACGGCATGGTGCGCCCGGCGGCCGTTCGCGGCTCGATCGTGACGTCGATGACCCGCACCCTGCCCATGCCCGTCGAGACCAGCACGACCGGAAGGGCGATCCGCGACCGCCGGATCATTCAGATCAAGGACAGCAGCGAATTCGCCGCGTCCAGTGCGTGGGCGCGTGAAACCGTCGACCAGGTCGGCAATTTCGCAGCCGCCTGGGTGCCGATGCTGTGGGAGGACCGCGGCGTCGGCTCGATCATGGTGGTCCGCCAGCCGCCTGGCCCTTTCAGCGAGAGCGACGAGGCGCTGCTGAGGACGTTTGCCGACCAGGCAGTCATCGCGATCCAGAACGCGCGCCTGTTCAACGAGACCACGGAGGCGCTGGAGCGGCAAACCGCTACCGCGGAGGTGCTGAAGGTGATCAGCGAGTCGCCGACCGACGTCCAGCCGGTGCTGGAGGCCGTGGCCCAGCGCGCAGGCTCGCTCTGCCGGGCGGACGGAAGCCGCGTGTGGCTGCTGGTCGATGGGAAATTGCGCGCCATGACCAGCTACGGGCCGACGTACAAGGCGAGTGCGCACGCCGAGGTGCTGCCGCTGCGTCGGACCTCGATTGCGGGGCGCTCGATCCTGGAGCGTCGCTCGATCCACATCGAAGACGTGTTGACCGTGATCGAGACCGAGTATCCCGACGTGCGCGACATCCAGAGGCGCATCGGGTTCCGCACGGCGCTCAACGTGCCGCTGCTGCGCGAGGGCGAGGCCCTGGGGGTGATCTCGCTCCTGCGCGACGAGGTGCGTCCGTTCGATGCCGCCGAGATCGCCCTCCTCGAGACGTTCGCGGATCAGGCCGTGATCGCGATCCAGAACGTGCGCATGTTCAACGAGACCAAGGAAGCCCGCGCCGCGGCAGAGGCGGCCAACGAGGCGAAGAGCTCGTTCCTCGCGACGATGAGCCACGAGATCCGCACGCCGATGAACGCCGTCATCGGCATGAGCGGCCTCCTCCTCGACACGAAGCTCGATGCCGAGCAGCACGACTACGTGGCGACGATCCGCGATTCCGGCGACGCGCTGCTCACCATCATCAACGACATCCTCGACTTCTCGAAGATCGAGGCCGGCCGCATGGACATCGAGGCGCATCCGTTCGATCTCCGCGAATGCGTCGAGTCCGCGCTCGATCTCGTCAGCGCACGCGCCACGGAAAAGCACCTCGACACGGCCTATGTGTTCGAGGGCGACATCCCGGCCGCGATCAGCGGCGACGTGACCCGGCTGCGGCAGATCATGCTGAACCTCCTGTCCAACGCCGTTAAGTTCACCGAGCGTGGCGAGGTGGTCCTGACCGTGACCGCGGCGCCGCTGCCGGGCGACCGTACGGAGCTGACTTTCGCCGTGCGCGACACGGGCATCGGGCTTTCCGCGAGCGGCATGAGCCGCCTGTTCCAGTCGTTCTCGCAGGCCGACTCGTCGACCACGCGCAAGTACGGCGGTACCGGACTCGGCCTCGCCATCAGCCGACGCCTCGCGGAATTGATGGAAGGCCGCATGTGGGCCGAGAGCGAGGGCCCCGGCAAGGGGGCCACCTTCTCGTTTTCCATCAAGGTGCCGATCGCCCAATCGCCGGCGACCAAGTCGCGCGACTTCGTGGGAACGCAGCCGGAGCTCGTCGGCAAGCGCCTGCTCATCGTCGACGACAACGCGACCAACCGTCGCGTGCTCGCGCTGCAGACCGGCAAGTGGGGGATGGCGTCGAGGGCCGCGGAGTCGCCTGCCGAAGCGCTGCGCGGGATCGAGCAAGGCGAGGCCTACGACCTCGCGATCCTCGACATGCACATGCCGGAGATGGACGGCGTCGCATTGGCGGGGAAGATTCGCGAGCGCCGCCCCACGCTGCCGCTCGTGCTGTTCAGCTCGCTCGGCCGGCGCGAAGCCGGCGACACCGACAAGCTCTTCAGCGCCTATCTCGCGAAGCCGATTCGCCAGTCGCAGCTGTTCGACACGCTGGTGGGGCTGCTGGTAAAGGACGTTGCACCGAAGGCCGCAACGCCGTCCAAGTCGCAACTCGATCCAACCATGGCTGCGCGCCATCCGCTGCGCATACTCCTCGCCGAGGACAATGTCGTCAACCAGAAGCTGGCACTGCGCCTGCTGCAGCAAATGGGCTATCGCGCCGATCTCGCAAGCAACGGCATCGAAGCCGTCGAGTCGGTGGAGCGGCAGACCTATGACGTGATCCTGATGGACGTGCAGATGCCCGAGATGGACGGGCTCGAAGCCTCGCGGCGCATCACCGAGAAATGGTCGTCGGACAAACGGCCGCGCATCGTCGCGATGACGGCCAACGCGATGCAGGGCGACCGCGAGATGTGCCTCGCGGCCGGCATGGACGACTACGTGACGAAGCCGATCCGCGTCGATCAGCTGGTCGAGGCGCTCAACAGCGTGGCGGCGCGCGATGTCCGCTGATGCGATGGCGGAATAGCACGCCTAGCGGCGCGACCCGCGAGCCGCCGGACGAGAGCCTCCGCGCCACGCGGTTCGGCTGCCGAGGCGCTCGTTGCCGCGCGCGATCTCGCCCGCGCGGGCCAGCATGCACAGGCCGTCGAGATCGTATCGAGGGCCCTGCTCCACGCCAAAGCGGAGCCGGACACCTCGCTCGCGCTGCTCGAGTTGCGCATGGAGAGTTCGAGCGCGCTGGGCGAGATGGACCGCGCGCTGGCCGACGCCGAAGCGATGCGCGCGCACGGCGAGCGAAGCGGCCGTGCCGACCTCCTCGCCCGCGCGCTGATCGGCCTCGTCCGTGTGCAACTTTTGTCGGGAGACATCGATGCCGCGGACAAGGCCGGCGAGCTCGCGGTCAAGACCGCCCGCAGGAGCCGGAAGAAGCCGCTCGTTGCGCTCGCCCTCTCCCAACTCGCGGCTGCGCAGATGCGCCTGCGGCAAAGCGCGGATGCCGTGCGGAACGGAACCGCCGCCGCGCGCCAATTCGAAGTGCAGGGCGACGAAATGAATCGGGGTCGTGCGTTGTGGGCCGTCGCCTGTGCGCAGGACGATCTTGGGCGCAAAGTGGCGAAGCGAGCGTGCGGCCGACGAAGCGCTGGCCCTGGCGCGCCGAACCGGTGACCGCTATGGCGAGGCGTCGGCGCTCAACATCCGCTGGCGCCAGAACATCGATCTCGCGAAGCGCCTGCGCGGACTGCAGCAGGCGCTTGCGGGGTACCGTGCGTCCGGCCATGTGTCCGGGCAGGCGGCGATCTACAACAACCTGGCGCTCGCCTACCGCGCGCTGGGCCTGTACCGACGGTCGAACCGCATGGCGCACGGGCCGATCGAGATCCGGCGTCGCCTGCACGATTTCAACTCCGTCGCGAACGCCCTGATCATTCTCGGCGGCAACGACACGCTCGCGGGGAACGCAGCGTCCGCGCGCGCGGCACCTCGCCGAGCTCGAAGCCATGGGTAGTCTGCCGAAGGTAAACGCAGACGGCGTCTGGGAGCTCGGCCGGGTCTGGCTCGCGGGCCTTGATCGCCATCACCGAGCGCGATGGCGCCGCCGCCCTGCCCTTCCTGGAGCAGGCGCTGGCCCTGGTGGCGTCGATGCAGGAGACGAGCTTCCGAATCCTGATCCTACCGATCTTTGCCGGGCACACCTGATCCAGGGCAACGTCGACGCCGCGCTCGAAGCATCGCGCCGGGCGATCGACCTGTACGGAGCACGGGAAAGCCGCTCGATGGGCGCGGGCGTCTCGCCCGCGACGTGTGGTGGTGGCGCCATCGCGCGCTGGCAGCGAAGGGCGACACGCGGCAAGCCGACAAGGCGCTGGAGACCGCCTACGAGCTGCTGCAGGAAGGCATCGGCACGCTGAGCGACGAAGGGCTGCGCCGCAGCTACCTGAACAAGATCGACATCGCACCGCGCCATCGTCGTGGCGTGGATCGCGTACGCGCGCCGCCAGCGATTCTCCGCCAAGCGGCGCACGGCGCACCTCGCCGGCGAAGCGGATCTGCGCGCACCGTTCGAGCGTCTCGTCGATACGGGAGTGCGCCTCAACGAATTGCACAGCGCCACGGAGCTGCACGAGTTTCTGGTCGACGAGGTCACCGAGCTATCCGGCGCCGAGCGCGTGCTGCTCGTGCTCGACGAGCCCGAAGGGTCCGCGAGGTCGCGTGCTCGCTCGTTCCCGCGGGCGAAGACGCCGTACGCGCTGCTGCAGGCGATCGCGCCCTGGCTCGACGAAGCTCGCCGCACGCGCGCGACCAGCCTGCGCTACGTGCCCGAAGCGGCGACGCGCTCGACCAGCGCTCGCTGCCTCGTCGCGCCGCTGATTGCGCAGCAGCGCGTGCTCGGCTACCTCTACGCCGACATCGACGGCACGTTCGGCCGCTTTCACGACACCGACCGCGACCTCCTCGGCATGCTCGCGGCGCAGGCCGCCGTGGCGCTCGACAACGCGCAATGTGCCGCAGGGCCTCGAAGCCAAGGTCGCGGAGCGCACGGCGGAGCTCGAGGCGTCAACGCGCGCACCGAGCAGCGTGCCGGCGAGCTGGCCGTCATCAACAGCATCCAACAGGGCATCGCGCGGCAGCTCGACTTCCAGGCGATCATCGATCTCGTCGGCGACAAGCTGCGCGAGATCTACGATCAAGGACATCGGCATCCGATCTTCGATCCCGAGACGGAATCTGTCCTCTTTCCCGTACGCGTACGAGAACGGAGAGCGGCTGAACCATCGATCCCCGATACCGCTGCCGGAAATCGGATTCGGCGCCTCATCCTGCGACCCGCGAACCTCGTCTTCAACAGAACGGCGGCCGAACAGGAATCCGCGAGGGACGTGGGCTTCACCGTCCCCGGTACCGACCAGAGCCTGTCCAACGCTCTTCGTCCCGATCGTCGGCGGGCGACCGGTGCTCGGCATCCTCGCGATGGAGAACTAGAACGCGAGAACGCGTACGGCGAGTCCGACTGCGGCTGCTGGAGACGCTGGCGGCTCAGCATGAGCGTCGCGCTCGAGAACGCCCGCCTCTTCGACGAAGTCCAGAAGAGCAACGCACAGATATCCGAGGCGCTCGAGCGCGAGACCGCCAGCAACGACATCCTGCGCGTCATCGCGGAGTCGCCGACCGACGTCCGGCCCGTGCTCGACGTCATCGCGCGCCACGCGGCGCTCATCTCGGGCTCGGACGACGCGATCATCGGCCTCCGGGACGGCGACAAGCTGATCGTCGCCGCGCATCACGGCGACATCCCGATGATCCCGATCGGACAGGGAATCCGCTTCAACCGCGAATCGGTGGCCGGCCGCGCGATCATCGACGGCCAGCCGCTTGCAGGCGATCCACGGTACCGCGGGCGCCGAACCGGAGTTTCCGGAAGGCGACGCCGTGGCCGCGCAGTACGGCTACCGCGTGACCTGCGCGGTGCCGCTGATGCGCGAGGGCGAGGCCATCGGCGTGATCGGCATCCGCAGGATCAGTCCCGAGCTCCTGAGCGAGAGCCAGATCGCGGTCGTCCAGTCTTTCGCCAGCCAGGCCGCCATCGCGATCGGGAACGTGCGCCTGTTCGACGAGACCGTCCGGCTGCTCAAGGAGACCGAGCAGCGCGCAACACCGAGCTCGCGGTCATCAACAGCATCCAGGAGGCCTGGCGGGCTCGCCTCGACTTCCAGGCCATCGTCGACCTCGTTGGCGACAAGGTGCGCGAGGTGTTCGATTCCGCCGACGTCGGCATCCAGCTGGCTGGACGAGCGCGACGCGATGAACGATCCGATTTCTGTACGCGTACGAGCACGGCGAGGCGGTTGCGACCTGCCGCCGATGAAGGCGCCCGGTACGACAAGCGCTGCTACACGGCGCTACGCGGCGCGCGAGACGGTGCGATGCGAACAGCGCATGCCGACTACCCGGCCTGCGAGCATGCAGGCGGTCGACCGGGAACCGACGCCCAGCCGGTCGGGCGTCGGCATACCGATCTTCGCCGGCGAGACGCGTTTGCGCGGCATTCGTCATTCTGGAGAATTACGAACGTGACAACGCCTTCGGCGACGCCGATGTCCGCCTGCTGTCGCACCGTGGCGGCCGAGCATGGGCGTCGCGCTGGAGAACGCGCGCCTCTTCGACGAGACGCAGCGTCTGCTGAAGGAGACCGAGCAGCGCAACGCCGAGCTGGCGGTGATCAACAGCATCCAGCAGGGGCTCGCCAGCGAGCTCGAGCTCCAGGGCGTCATCGACCTCGTCGGCGACAAGCTGCGCGAGGTGTTCGCCGCCGACGTCGTCGGCATTCGGACTGCTCGACCGCGCACGCGATCTGATGTCGTACCCCTACATCCTCGACCACGGCGAGCGTTACCACCCGGCGCCGAGTCCGAACGGCAGCCGGACCGGTATCGGCGGCGTGGTCCTTCGCACCCGGCAAACGATCGTGTTCCATACGAACGAGGAGCTCGTCGCCTTCCGGCGCGAGCACGGCATCGAGCACCGGGAGCTCGGCGGCCCGACGGTGGACCACTCCTTCGTCTACGCGCCGCTCGTCACCGGCGACGACGCGATCGGCGTGATCTGCATCGGCAAGCAGCCTCCGCACGCTTTCGCGCCGAACGACGTCAATCTCATCGGCACCGTCGCCGCGAGCCTGAGCGTCGCGCTGCAGAACGTGCAGAGCTTCGAGAGCCGAGCGCCAGCGCGCAACCCGAGCTCGCGGTGATCAACAGCGTCCAGGATGGCATGGCCAAGGAGCTCAATTTCCAGGCCATCATCGATCTGGTCGGCGACACGCTGCGCGATCTGTTCGGCTCGCGACATGGGCATCTTCTGGCTGGACGAGCCGGCGGGTCTGATGCACTTCCCCTACGCCTACGAGCACGGCCGGCGTCTGCAACTGCCGCCGCATGCGCTGGCGGAATTCGCGATCGGCCGGCGCTGGTACGGCGACATCCGCGCGCGCAAGACGGTGATCTGGCACAACCAGGACGAGTACCGGGATGTCGGAGCTCTTCGTCGTCGAGGGCACCGACATGAGCCGGTCCGGCGTGATCGCTCCCATCTTCGCCGGCGATCGGTTGCTGGGCATGCTCGACGTCGAGAATCACGAGAAGGACAACGCCTACGGGGACGCCGACGTGCGCCTGCTGTCCACCGTCGCGGCCAGCATGGGCGTGGCGCTGGAGAACGCGCGCCTCTTCGACGAGACGCAGCGCCTGCTGAAGGAGACCGAGCGGCGATCGTCCGAGCTCGCCGTCATCAACAGCATCCAGCAGGGCATGGCGGCGGAGCTCAACTTCCAGGCGATCGTCGACCTCGTGGGCGACAAGCTGCGCGAGCTGTTCAACACCGGCGACATGAGCATCCGGTGGCGCGACGAGACGACCGACCTCGTCCATCACCTCTACGTCTACGAGCACGGCCAGCGCCTCTCGCTGCCGCCGACGAAGTACAAGCCCGACTCGAAGCTTGCGCAGGCGTTGCTGAAGGGCGCGCCGGTCGTCCTGCGGAACCAGGACGAAGTACGATGCGATGGGCATCACGACGACGGCCGGAACCGATTCCAGCCTGTCCGCCGTCTTCCTGCCGATCTTCGTCGGCGACCGCCTGCGCGGGTCGCTCGCGCTCGAGAGCTTCGAGCGCGAGGACGCCTACAGCGATGCCGAAGTGAAGCTGCTCGAGCACCGTGGCGTCGTCGATGGGCGTCGCGCTCGAGAACGCGCGCCTGCTCGAGGAGACGCAGCGCCGCGCGCGCGAGTCCTCGGCGCTGGCCGAGGTGGGGCGCGACCTGTCGTCGTCGCTCGATCTCGCCACCGTGATGGACCGCATCGCCGGCCATGCGAAGGACCTGCTGCAGGCCGGCAACAGCGCGATCTTCGTGCCGGATCCGGGGACCACGACCTACCGCGCGATCGTCGCCGTCGGCGACATCGCCGATGCCATCAAGGCCATGGTCGATCGAAGGCGGCAAGGGCATCATCGGCAGCATCGTGCAGAGCGGCCAGCCCGAGCTCGTCAACGACGCGGAAGCCGATCCGCGCGGCGTGCAGATCCCCGGTACCGCGCGCCAGCAGGACGAGCGCCTGATGGTGGTGCCGCTCGTCGCCGACGGCGCGGTGGAAGGCGCGATGGCGGTCTGGCGCACCGGAGGCCAGCCGTTCGACGACCGCGACCTGCAATTCCTCGTCGGCCTGTCGCGGCAGGCGATGGTCGCGCTGCGCAACGCGCGCCTCTTCGACGAGACGAAGGAGGCGCTCGAGCGGCAGACGGCGACGGCCGAGATCCTGCAGGTCATCAGCGGCTCGCCCACCGACGTGCAGCCGGTGTTCGACGCCATCGTCGAGCGCAGCGCTCCGTTTGCTGCCGTCGACGTTCGCCGTCGTGCTGCGCCGCGACGGGAATGGCTATCGTCTGCGCCGCGAGTGGCGCACCGCGACGAGCACAGCGCCGGAGGCGGACTGCGACGATCATCCGTCGCCGGTGCCCATCGACGCCGCCGGCGAATTTCCCGTCGCGCGTGCTTCCTCGGCAAGGCGGTCGTTCACCTGCCCGATTGGACGGCCGATCGACTGCCGCAGTACGAGCGCACCGTCTTCGAGCGGCACGGGCGCTCCACTCGTCGCTGATGCTGCCGCTCGCTGCGCGACGAGCGAATGCGTCGGCGTGCTGGCGTCGAGTCGCACATGCGCGGCGCACGCCTTCGCAACGACGGAGATCGCGCTCGCGCAGATCGTTCGTCGACCAGGCCGTGATCGCGATCCAGAACGCGCGGCTGTTCAACGAGACGCAGGAGGCGCTCGAGCAGCAGACCGCGACCGCCGAAGTGCTGCAAGTCATCAGCGAATCGCCCACCGACGTGCAGCCGGTGTTCGACATCATCGCCGAGCGTGCGGCGCGGCTCACCCGTGCGCAGTTCGCGACTGGTCTTGCGCTTCGACGGCGAGCTGACTGCCATGTCGTGAGCCGTGCCGGCGTCGATCCTGGTCGCCTGACGGACGCTGCTCGAGCGTCTTCCCGATGCCGGCCGACGGCCGCTCGATCGCCGCGCGCGCCATCGCAGCGGCGCGGTCGTCAACGTGGCCGACCTGCTGGCCGAGACCGATGCTCACTATCCGCCGTTCATGAAGCGCATCGGCTCGCAAGGCCGGCTTTCGCAGCGCCGTCGAGCGTGCCGATGATGCGCGAGCAGCGCGTCATCGGCGCCATCAACGTGAATCGCGCCGAGCCCGGGCGCTTCGCCGACAAGGAGATCGCGCTGCTGCAGACCTTCGCCGACCAGGCCGTGATCGCGATCGAGAACGTGCGCCTGTTCAACGAGACCAAGGAGGCGCTGGAGCAGCAGACGGCCACCGCCGACGTGCTGCAGGTCATCAGTCAGCTCGATGGCCGACGCATCCCCGGTGTTCGAGAAGATCGTCGAGTGCTGCGAGCGACTGTTCCCGGCCCAGGCGTTCGCGCTGGGCATCCTCGACGAGCACGGCCAGGTGGCGCTGCCTGTGTTTCGCGTCACCGAAGCCGCGCGGCGGAGGCTCGGCGTGGCCGAGGCCGCCGCCATCGAATCGCGCATCCGTGCCGCGTTTCCGCGAGGCCGTTGGCGGGCACGCTCACCGAACAGGCGATCGCGAGCGGACAGCTGCTCGAGATCGGCGATCTGCGGGACGCCGAATGCGCAGCACAGCCGGCCGTGCAGGCCGCGCTCGCGATGAACCTCGGCACCTCGGTGGTCGTTGCGCCGCTGATGTGGGAAGGCCGCGGCATCGGCACGCTGACGATCTTCCGTGAAGTCGCGGAGAGTCTGCGCGAGCGCGAGAATCGCGCTGCTCAAGACCTTCGCCGACCAGGCGGTGATCGCGATCCAGAACGCGCGGCTGTTCAACGAGACGCAAGAAGGCGCGCGCCGCGGCCGAAGCCGCCAACGAGGCGAAGAGCTCGTTCCTCGCGACGATGAGCCACGAGATCCGCACGCCGATGAACGCGGTCATCGGCATGAGCGGCCTGCTGCTCGACACCAAGCTCGACGCCGAGCAGCACGACTACGCCGCGACCATCCGCGATTCCGGCGACGCGCTCCTGACGATCATCAACGACATCCTCGACTTCTCGAAGATCGAGGCCGGGCGGATGGACATCGAGGCGCAGCCGTTCGATCTGCGCGAGTGCGTCGAGTCGGCGCTCGACCTCGTCGCGACCCGCGCCGTCGAGAAGCACCTCGACACCGCCTACGTGTTCGAAGGCGACGTTCCGCCGGCCATCGTCGGCGACGTCACGCGGCTGCGCCAGATCATCCTCAACCTGCTCTCCAACGCGGTGAAGTTCACCGAGCGCGGCGAGGTCGTGCTCACCGTGACGGCGGCGCGCCGCGGCCGACGGGCAAGCGGAGCTGACCTTCGCCGTGCGCGACACCGGCATCGGCCTCTCGGCCGAAGGCATGAGCCGGCTGTTCCAGTCGTTCTCGCAGGCCGACTCGTCGACGACGCGCAAGTACGGCGGCACCGGGCTGGGCCTCGCGATCAGCAAGCGCCTCGCCGAGCTGATGGGCGGGCGCATGTGGGCGCAGAGCGACGGTCCCGGCAAAGGGTCGACGTTCTCCTTCACGATTCGCGCGCCGAAGGCGACGCTGCAACCCGACCCGGCCGCGCGATTTCGTCGGCGCGCAGCCGGAGCTCGCGGGCAAGCGCGTGCTCGTCGTCGACGACAACGCGACGAACCGGCGCGTCCTCGCGCTGCAGGCCGGCAAGTGGGGAATGGCTTCGCGCGACACCGAATCGCCGGCGGAAGCGCTGCGCTGGATCGAGCAGGGCGAGCCGTTCGACCTCGCGATCCTCGACATGCACATGCCGGAAATGGACGGCGTCGCGCTCGCCGGCGAGATCCGCGAGCGCCGCCCTGCGCTGCCGCTCGTGCTGTTCAGCTCGCTCGGCCGGCGCGAAGCCGGCGTCGCCGACGGACTCTTCGACGCCTACCTCGGCAAGCCGATCCACCAGTCGCAGCTCTTCGACACGCTGGTCGGACTGCTGGCGCGCGATTCCGCGCCGAAGGCGGCCGCGACGCCGGCCAAGGCCAAGCTCGATCCCGGGATGGCCGCACGGCATCCGCTGCGCATCCTGCTGGCCGAGGACAACGTCGTCAACCAGAAGCTCGCGCTGCGCATCCTGCAGCAGATGGGCTATCGTGCCGATCTCGCCTCGAACGGCATCGAAGCCGTCGAGTCGGTGGAGCGCCAGACCTACGACGTCGTGCTGATGGACGTGCAGATGCCCGAGATGGACGGGCTCGAGGCGGCGCGGCGGATCGCCGCGAAGTGGTCGCGCGCACGAGCGGCCGCGCATCGTGGCGATGACCGCGAACGCGATGCAGGGCGACCGCGAGATGTGCCTCGCGGCCGGCATGGACGACTACCTCACCAAGCCGATCCGCGTCGAGCAGCTGGTCGAGACGCTCAACCACGTGGCGGCACGCGAGGAGCGATGAACATGACCGAACCGACGATCGATCGCGCGACCTACGACGAGTTGAAGGACACGGCCGGCGCCGATTTCGTCGCCGAGCTCGTGGACACGTTCCTCGTCGAGGCGCCGCGCCTCATCGACGAGTTGCGCGGCGCGTACGACAAGCGCGACGCGGACGTCTTCCGGCGCTCCGCGCACTCGCTCAAGTCCAACAGCAACACGTTCGGCGCGCGGACGCTCGGGGCCATGGCCAAGGACCTGGAGCTCGGCGGCTTCGCGCCCGTCGTCAAGGCCAGCGGCGCGCCTTTGGACGCGCTGGCGCAGGAATACGCGCGGGTCGCCGCCGCACTCGCGGAGCTCCGCAATGCGTGAAGGCGGTCACGGCGCCGCGCGCCTTCTCGTCGTCGACGACAACAAGGTCAATCGACTGCTGCTCACGCGCAGCCTCGAGCTGCAGGGCCACAGCGTCGCGTCGGCCGAGAACGGACGCGTCGCGCTCGAGATGCTCCGGCGCGAGAACTTCGACGCCTGCTGCTCGACATGGAGATGCCGGAGATGGACGGCTTCCAGGTGCTCGAGGTGCTGGTCGCCGACCTGCAGCTCCGAGACCTGCCGGTCATCGTGACGTCCTCGCTCGAAGGCATCGAAAGCGTGGTGCGCTGCATCGAGCTGGGCGCCGAGGACTACCTCCCCAAGCCCGTCAATCCGGTGCTGCTCAAGGCGCGCCTCGGGGCGAGCCTCGAGAAGAAGCGGCTGCGCGACCAGCAGAAGGACTGGATGCGCCGCTTCGCCACGCGCGAAGTCGCGCAGGACCTGCAGCAATCGGGATTCGCGCTCGGCGGCAAGCGCATCAACGCCACCGTCATGTTCTCCGACATCCGCGGCTTCACCGCGCTCTCGGAGACGCAGACGCCGGAGGAGACGATCGAGCTCCTCAACACCTACTACACGCTGATGTTCGACGCGATCAGCAGCCATGGCGGCATCGTGACGCTGATGGCGGCCGACGGTCTCGATGGCGGTCTTCGGCGCGCCGCTGCCGCAGCCCGATCCCTGCGACAGCGCCGTCCGCACGGCGCTCGAGATGCTCGAGACGATCGACCTCTTCAACCTGGAACGCGATGCCGCCGGCAAGCCGCAGATCAAGATCGGCATCGGCATCGCTTCGGGCGAGATGGTCGCCGGCTACGCCGGCACCAACGAGCGCGCGGCCTACACGTGCATCGGCGACACGGTGAATCTCGCGTCGCGCCTCGAATCGCATACCAAGGTTGCCGGCCGGCCCATCCTCATCGACCGCGCGACCCACGCCGCGGTGGCGGATCGTTTCGCGACGGAATCGCTCGGGCAGGTGCCGATCCGCGGCAAGTCGAAGCCCGTGGACGTCTATTCGGTCACGGTCGCGCAGAAGCCTTAGCCATCGGTCGCTTCTCTGACGGACATGACGCTCGCTTCTTCGCTTATCGGTGGCGCGCTTCTCGCCGCCCTGGTCGCGCTTCCCGCCCATGCGTTCGACCTGCAGGGCCATCGAGGCGCACGCGGTCTCGCGCCGGAGAACACGCTCCCCGCATTCCAGCGGGCGCTGGATCTCGGCGTCGATACCATCGAATGCGACATGGCGATCACCAGGGACGGCGTGGTCGTGATCCACCACGACCTCTGGCTCAATCCGGACACGACCCGCGGTCCCGACGGCAAGTGGCTGGACGCGCGCGGCCCGGCGATCCACGACCTGACCTTCCAGGAGCTGCAGCAATACGACGTCGGGCGGCTCAAGCCCGGCACCGAGTATGCCAGGGCATTTCCGGAGCAGCAGCCGGTCGACGGGACGCGGATTCCCAAGCTCGCGGACCTCTTCGATCTGGTGAAGAAGTCCGGCAACACCACCGTCGGGTTCGATTGCGAGACGAAAATTTCGCCGCTCGAGCCCGCCGCGACCCTGCCGCCCGAGGAGTTCGCGCGCAAGGCGATCGCCGAGATCCGAAAGGCCGGAATGGAACGGCGGATCATGGTCCAGTCGTTCGACTGGCGCACGCTGCAGGTGATCCAGAAGGAGGCGCCGGAGATCCGGACGATGTACCTCTCGACGCCACGAACGGTCGCGCCCGCCGGCCCCGGCAGGCCGTCACTTTGGGTCGCCGGCTTCGCGCCCGAGCTGCAACTGGGCTCCTCGGTCCCGAAGGCCATCCATTCGGCGGGCGGGAGGATCTGGGGGCCACATCACGAGTACCTCACGCCGGCGACGCTGGCCGAGGCGCAAGCGTGCTGGGTATCGCGGTGATACCGTGGACCGTCAACGACCCGCGCGACGATAGCCAGGCTCATCGACATGGGCGTCGACGGCATCATTTCCGACCGCCCGGACCTGGTCCAGATCGAGCTCAAGAAGCGGCAGTGATGGACGGCGGACACGACGCGCCGATCCCCTATCTGCGCCGGACTCGCGAGTACTACCAGGCGCTGGGCTATGGCGCACCGTACGAATGGGCGCACTACGCCGACGTGCCGTTTCAGCCGCTGCCGAAGGCCGCTGTCCCGCTGCCGTGTCGCGCTGATCACCACGGCGGCGCCCTTCAAGCCGGACGCGGGCGACCAGGGGCCCGGTGCGCCGTACAACGCGAAAGCGAAGTTCTATGCCGTCTACTCCGGCGATTCCGCGCAGGACCACGACCTCCGCATCGCGCATGTCGCCATCGATCGCGAAGCACACGACGGCCGAGGACCCCGGCACCTGGTTTCCGCTGCCGCGAATTGCGCCGGCGCGCCGCCGAGGGCCGCATCGGGTCCGTCGCGCCGCGATTTCACGGCGCGCCGACCAACCGCAGCCAACGCGTCACGCTGGAGCAGGATTGTCCCGAGATCGTCGCGCGCTGCAAGGCCGACGAGCGTCGACGCGGCGATCCTGGTTCCGAACTGCCCCGTGTGTCACCAGACCGTGAGCCTCGCCGCGCGCATGCTGGAGGAGAACGGCATCGCCACCGTCGTCATGGGGTGCGCGAAGGACATCGTCGAGCACGTCGGCGTCCCTCGCTTCCTGTTCTCCGATTTCCCGCTGGGCAACGCCGCCGGCAAGCCGCGGGACCGGGAGTCGCAGGCGTTCACGCTCGAGCTCGCCCTCCGCTTGCTCGAGACGGCCCCGGGCCCTCGCACGACCGTGCAATCCCCGCTTTTGTGGAGTGACGACCCGGACTGGAAGCTCGACTACTGCAACATCGAGCGCCTGTCGCCGGACGAGATCGCGCGAAGGCGTGCCGAATTCGACAAAGGCAAGGCGGAAGCCGGAAGCCTGCGCTAGCCTTTCCGGCCGCCGGCGCAGCAGCAGGTACGCCGCCGGCATCACCAGCATCGACAGCAGCGGCGCGGTGATCATTCCGCCGACCATCGGCGCCGCGATCCGCTGCATCACCTCCGCGCCGGTGCCGTCGCTCAGCATGATCGGCAGAAGCCCCGCCATGATCACGGCCACCGTCATCGCCTTCGGCCGCACGCGCAGCACGGCGCCCTCCTCGATCGCCGCGAGCAGCGTGTGCGCCGGTCGGCGGCTCGCCGCGCGCGAGCCGTGCCTCCCACGCGTGCCGAAGGTAGAGCAGCATCACGACGCCGAACTCCGCGGCCACGCCCGCGAGCGCGATGAACCCGACGGCGGTGGCCACCGACGTCGCGTAACCGAGCGCCCACAGCAGCCAGTAGCCGCCGACGAGCGCGAACGGCACCGCGAGCATGATGAGCAGCGCCTCGTCGATGCGCCGGAAGGCGAGATAGAGCAGCACGAAGATCACCGTGAGCGTCAGCGGCACGACGTACGCGAGCCGCGCCTTCGCCCGCTCGAGAAACTCGAACTGGCCGGACCACGACACCGAGTAGCCCGGCGGCAGCTTCACCTCGCGCGCGACCGTCGCCTGCGCGTCGCGGACCACCGACACGAGGTCGCGGCCGCGCACGTCCACGTAGACCCAGCCCGTCAGCCGCGCGTTCTCGCTCTTCAGCATCGGCGGGCCGTCGACGATGCGCACGCGTCGCGACGGCCGACAGCGGCAACTGCGCGCCGCGCTCGGTGACGATCGGCAGCATGCGCAGCGCCTCGACCGAGTCGCGCAGCTCGCGCGGATAGCGGACGCTGATCGGGAACCGCGCGAGTCCCTCGACGGTCTCGCCGATGTTCTCGCCGCCGACCGCGGCGCCGATCGTCTCCTGCAACTCCACGATGTTGAGGCCGAAGCGCGCCGCCGCCGCGCGGTCGACGACGATGTCGAGATAGCGTCCGCCTTCGAGCCGCTCGGCCAGCGCCGACGTGACGCCGGGCACGCCCTTGACGGCGCGCTCGATCGCCTGCGTCACGCGGTCGATCGCGGCGGGATCGGGGCCGGAGACCTTGATGCCGACGGGGCTCTTGATGCCGGTCGCGAGCATGTCGATCCGGTTGCGGATCGGCGGCACCCAGATGTTGGAGAGGCCCGGCACCTGCACCGTGCGGTCGAGCTCCTCGATCAGCTTCGCGGTCGTCATGCCCGGCCGCCACTCCTCCTTCGGCTTGAACCGGATCGTCGTCTCGATCATCTCCATCGGCGCGGGGTCGGTCGCCGTTTCCGCGCGCCCGACCTTGCCGAACACGACCGCGACCTCCGGAACGGTCTTGATCAGGCGATCGGTCTGTTGCAGCAGCTCGCCGGCCTTGCCCGCCGACAATCCGGGGAGCGCGGTCGGCATGTAGAGAAGATCGCCCTCGTCCAGCGGCGGCATGAACTCGCCGCCGAGCTGCGACACCGGCCACGCCGTCGCCGCCAGCGCGAGCGCGGCGACGACGAGCGTCGCCTTCGGCCACGCGAGCGCGGCGCGCAGCAACGGCCGGTAGCCGGCGATCAGCATCCGGTTCAGCGGATTCGCGCCTTCCGAGGGAATGCGCCCGCGCACGAAGTAGCCCATCAGCACCGGCACCAGCGTCACGGCGAGCCCCGCGGCGGCGGCCATCGCATAGGTCTTGGTGAAGGCGAGCGGCGCGAACATCCGGCCTTCCTGCGCTTCGAGCGTGAACACCGGCACGAACGACAGCGTGATGATGACGAGGCTGAAGAAGAGCGCCGGGCCGACCTCGACCGCCGCGTCGGTGATCACCTGCCACCGTTCGTCGCCGGCCGGCGCGCGGCCGTGCTCGTGCTCCCACGCCTCGAGCTTCTTGTGCGCGTTCTCGATCATCACGATCGCCGCGTCGACCATCGCGCCGATCGCGATCGCGATGCCGCCCAGCGACATGATGTTCGCGTTGACCCCCTGCAGGCGCATCACGACGAACGCCGCCAGCACGCCGAGCGGCAGCGACACGACCGCCACCAGCGCGGAGCGCAGATGCAGCAGGAACAGCGAGGCACACGAGCGCGACGACGGCGAACTCCTCGGCGAGCTTGCCCTTGAGATGGTCCACCGCACGCTCGATCAGCGCCGAACGGTCGTAGACGGGAACGATCTCGACCCCGGCCGGCAACCCGGGCTTCAGCTGCTCGAGCCGCGCCTTGACCGCCTGGATCGTCTCCCACGCGTTCTTGCCCGAGCGCAGCACGACGATGCCGCCGACGACCTCGCCCTCGCCGTCGAGCTCGGCGATGCCGCGGCGCATCTCGGGTCCATGCTGGACGCGCGCGACGTCCTTCAGGAACACCGGCGTGCCGCCCTCGGAGACCTGCACCGGTATCGCGCGGAAATCGTCGAGCGACTTGAGATAGCCGCGCGTGCGCACCATGTACTCCGCCTCGGCGAGCTCGACCACCGAGCCGCCGGCTTCCTGATTGGCGGCGCGAATCGCCGCGATCACCTTGGCGAGCGGCAGGTTGTACGCCTTGAGCCGCGCCGGATCGACGACGACCTGGTACTGCCGCACCATGCCGCCGACGGTCGCGACTTCGGCGACGTTCGGCAGCGCCTTCAGCTCGTACTTGAGGAACCAGTCCTGCAGCGCCCGCAGCTGCGCGAGGTCGTGTCCGCCGGCGCGATCGACGAGCGCGTATTCGTAGATCCAGCCCACGCCGGTCGCATCGGGACCGAGCGACGCCTTCGCCGCCGGCGGAAGGCGGCCCTGCACCTGGTTCAGGTATTCGAGCACGCGCGAGCGCGCCCAGTACTGGTCGGTGCCGTCCTCGAAGATCACGTAGACGAACGAATCGCCGAAGAACGAATAGCCGCGCACCGCCTTCGCGCCCGGGACCGACAGCATCGTCGTCGTCAGCGGAAACGTGACCTGGTCCTCGACGATCTGCGGCGCCTGGCCCGGCGAACGTCGTGCGGATGATCACCTGCGTGTCCGACAGGTCCGGGATCGCGTCGAGCGGCGTCGTCCGCACGGACCACACGCCCGCCGCGGCGACGAACGCCGAGGCGAGCAGCACGAGGAACCGGTTCGCGACCGACCAGCGAATCAGCGCGGCGATCACTTGGCGCCGCCTCCGCCGGGCACGATCGACGTCAGCTGCATGTCGCCCTGCGGCGTGACGACGAATTCGAACCTGACGTTGGTGCCGGGCTTGACGTCCTTCGGGACGCCGCCCTTCGGCGCCTTGTACGCCATCGTCATCGCGCCCATCCCGAGCGAAGGAATCGGGCCGTGCTTGATGACGAGCTCGTCACCGACCGAGCGCACGACGCCCTCCGCCTTGTGCACGGCGGCTGCGGTGGCCGGTGCGGCGGGCATCGCGTGTCCGGCATGCGGATTCGCCGCCTGCGCGGTCATGAGCACACCCTCCTCGCCGGTCGCCGCGATCCGCGTCAGCGCGCCCTTGAGGCTCGCCTCGGAGTCGATCAGGAACTGGCCGGAGACCACGACGCGCTGGCCGACGGCGATGCCCTTGCGGATCTCGACCATGTCGCCCGACTGGCGTCCGACGTCGACGTCGACCGGCATGAAGCGGCCTTCGCCCGTCGCGACGATGACCACGCTCCGCTTCCCCGTCTCGATCACCGCTTCGGCCGGCACGAGCACCACGGCGCCGGTGGCGGGCGCGCCGAAATTCACCGTGGCGAACATGCCGGGCTTCAGCACGCCGCCCGGGTTGGCGAGCACGATCCGCACGCGCAGCGTGCGCGTCTGCGCGTTCACTTCCGGCAGCAGCGCGTTGACGCTCCCCTTCAGCACGCGATCCGGGATAGGCGGCGGCGCGCGCCTCGACCGGCGCGCCGATGCGCACGAGCGCTGCCTGCGCTTCCGGCACCTCGGCGGTCACCCAGACCGTGCCGATGCCGGCGAGCCTGAACAGCGTCACGCCCGGCATCACCGCCATCCCTTCGCGCACGCCGATTTCCCAGACGATGCCCGCCTTGCGGGGCCGTCACGGTCACGCGCGCCGACGGCTTCCCTTCGCGCTCGACCCGCGCGATCTCGGCGTCGGGCATGCCGAGCAGACGCAGGCGCTGCTTCGCGGCGTCGGCGAGCTGCGCGGCCCCCGGCTGCGGGCTCGCCTTGAGCGCGAGCCACTCCTCCTGCGCCGCGAGCCAGTCGGGCACGTAGAGCTCGGCAAGCGGCTGCCCGGCCGCGACGCCGTCGTACTGCGCCCGCACGTAGAGCTTCTCGACGTAGCCCTGGCTTCGCGACTGCACCGCGACCTGCGCGCGCTCGTCGATGCCGATCGCTCCGGTGGCCGTGAAGCCCGCATCGAGCCGTCCCTCCGTCGCCACGGCCGTGCGCACGCCGAAGTTCTGCACCTGGCGCGCGCTGACCGCCGTGCCGCCCTCGTCGCCGGCGTCCGCGTAGACGGGCACGAGCTGCATGTCCATGAAGGGGCTCTTGCCCGGCTTGTCGAACTTCGCGTTCGGCACCATCGGGTCGTGCCAGTAGAGCACCTTGCGCTCCGCGGCCGCGTCGCCGCGTTGCCTTTGCGACGGCGGCGTCGGAACTCGGCGCCGCCATCGCGGCGGGCGCCGGTTCGGCAGGCGCGCGGCGCGTTCCGAGCCAGTAGCCCGTCCCGCCGGCGACGACGCCGACGGCGATGACGGCGGCGAGCGACGCGATGCAGGACGTTGCTGCGCGGTGTGGACGTGGTGTTCATGAACCCTCCTTCATCGGACGTACGAATTGGAGCCAGGCCCAGGCCTTCGCGGCCGCCTGTTCCTGCTGCAGCAACGCGAGCCTTGCCTCGAGCTCGCTCGCGACGCGCCTCCAGCACGGGCGCCAGCGCGCCGGTGCCGCCGCGATACGAGGCGAGCGCCGCGTCGAGCCGCCGCGCGGCGAGCGGGATCAGCTCGTCGTCGATCCGCCGCGCCACGGCGCGCGCCGCCTCCCACTCGGTGAGCATCGCGTCCACCTCGGCGACGCGCATCCGTCGCGTGTCCTCCCGCATGGCGCGCGCCGCGTCGAGCTCCCGGAGCTTCGCCGCGTGCTCGCGGTCCTGCCGCGTCCCGGGCGACCACGGCAGGTCGATCGAGACCATCAGCGACACCATGTTCGAATAGGGCGAGCCCCGGACGGCGTAGGTCAGCTCCGCGCTCCAGTCGGGCGTCTTCGCGGCGCGCGCGAGGTCGACCTCGGTCGCTGCGCTCGCTTCGCGGGCGAGCGCCGCCCGGACATCCGGTTGCGCGTCGACGTCCGCAAGCTGCGCGGCGTCGAACGGCAGGCGCGAGAGGTCGGGCGGGCTGCCGAGCGGACGGTCCGCCTCGGCGCCGACGTATCGCGCCAGCGCGATGCGGGCACGTTTCGACTGGGCCGCCGCGTCGGTCGCGCGGTTGCGAAGCTCGATCAGCGATGCTCTGCGCATCGAGGAGGTCGCCCTGCGGCGCCTTGCCCGGCGCGATACGCCGCTTCGGCGGTCGTGACCGCGAGCGCGGCCTCGTCGATCTGGCGTGCGATCAGGCGTTCCGCCTCGGCCGCATACCAGCGCGCGAGCCACGCCGTCGCAGTCTCGCGCATGACCGCGAGCCGCGTCGACTCCAGCGTGACGACGCCGCG
This sequence comes from uncultured beta proteobacterium, assembly GCA_963724545.1. GTDB lineage: Bacteria > Pseudomonadota > Gammaproteobacteria > Burkholderiales > Casimicrobiaceae > CAIWHR01. Next base: position 62,469 of record CAVRVC010000015.1, on the reverse strand, counting down.
TTGCGCGTCGTTTTCCGCGCGCTGGGACCGCAGCTTGCGCTTTTCCTCGCGCGGGAACTCCTGCATCACGCCGATCTTCGTCATCGTCATGAAGTCGCGCGTGAGCGACCAGCTGTCGGCGCCGTTGGTCGGCACGTTTTCGACGCCGAGCTTCAGCTTGGGATCCGGCAGCTCGCCGGCGGGACCGGCCATCTCGCGGGCCGCGTCCACCATCGCCCGCTGCGACTCGAGCTGCGGCGATCGTTCGACGGCGATCCGCAGCGTCTCGGCGAACGACAGCGGAGGATCCGCCGCGACGGCGGGGGCGATCAGCAGCGACGCGATCGCGGCGACGGCGAAGCGGGCGAGCGGTCGGCAGGCCGCGACGGCGGCTCCGGGCACTGCAGACGATGACGGCATGAATCCTCCACGAACGCGATGAACGGACCGCGCGTGGAATGCGCGCGGCGTCAGGCGAACGTGGGGATCAGATCAGGAGACGGCAGAAGCGGACGGTCGGCGGCGGCGGCGCACCCGGCAAGGGTACGTGGCGACAATCGGGCGGACGCATGGACGGTCGCGAGCTTCGCCAGCGCGAGCGTCGGCACCGGCAGCGAGGGCCAGTGTCACCGGCGGCCAATCCGGCTGCCCCGGCGATGTCACGCCATCGGTGCAGTGTACCTCGCAGGCGTTGGCCTGCGGCGCGTCGGTGGGCGTCTGCATCGCCGCGCAGGGACCCTGCCCCGCCTCGCCGTGCGTCGCGCCATGCACGTGCGACCAGCATGACCGGCGTGACCGGCCGTCGCTGCCGCGCAGGCATATGCCGCCAGCGCGAACTGGCCGAACAGCATCGCGAGCATCGCGCAGTACGCACCGAAGACCGGGCCGATCGGCTTCTCATGGCGTTCGATGCTACGCCGCGGCCGATCGGCTGCCAAGCATCGCCTTGACCGGCGTCAACGGAGCCCGGTTCGATCCGCCGGACGCCACACGATCGTCGATCACCGGCACGACGAGGCGGTCACCGCTGGAAGAGCCCCTTGAGCGCGTTGCCGATGCCCTCGATCGGGTTCGACGGAGCGCCGGACTTTGCCGGTGCCGCCGGCGGCGCTCGCGGTTGCGGATCCGGTCTTTCCCAAGCGCCACTTCGCACGCGCCCGCGCCGGCGCTTGCCCCGGCAAGGATCGTTTCGCCGAGCACCGAAAGCCCGCCCGTTCCGATGGCCGCGCCGATGCGCGCGATCGCGGTCGCCGATGCCACCGCATCGACGCTGACCGTCGGCGCGGCGAACGGTCCGGTGAAGCGGACGAGCTCGGCGATCTGCGGAATCTCGATCGGGATGCCCTGCCGCACGCGCGGCCGGATCGAGAGGTCGAGCGTCTCGTTCCTGAAGTCGAGCGTCCCGCTCATCGAGACGTCGATCTCCTGCGTCTCGATGCGCGATCGAGCGATCGACGTTCGCCACGCCGCCCGAGAGCGGCAACCGGATCACCGCGCACTTGAGCTCGGTCGACGGCTTGACCGCGCGGAACGGATTGACGGCCTCGGCCAGGCGATCGAACGTGAGACCGGGATCGAGCTTCGTGTTGACGAGCGTCGCCGGCCCGACGACCGCCTGCGCGCGGCCGTCCGATGCCGCTCATCCACTGGTGCGGCGAGTCGCCGCGCATCGCGACGTCGATCGTCACGGTCGTCTTGCCGCCGCGCACCTCGCGCGTCACGCCGGCGGCGGCAAGCAGCGCCGCGAGATCGAGCTCGCGCCCGTCGAGCTTGAGCGCGATCGCCGGCGCCTTGCCGCGGGTCGCATCGATCGACACCGAGCCCGCGATCGTGCCGCCGTAACCCGCCGCCTGCACGCTCGGGGCGTCGAGCTTCCCGTCGGCAAGCGTGAAACGGGCTCGGAGCCGTTCGACCTTGCGGCCGCCCGGCAGCGTCAGACGATCGATCGCGATCTCGCCGGTCGCGTTGCGGCCGCGCAGCGCGTCGAACGACACCGGGGCATCGGTGAAGACGAGACGCGACGCTCCGCGCGCTCGCGGCCGGCGGCTTCGCGGCGGGCGCGGTCCTGCGCGCGCGCGGTGAGCTCGTCGAGGTCGAGCGTCGTCGACGTGAGATTCAGGTCCATGTCGGATTTCGGGCCGGCGTCGCGAATGTCGATCTTGCCCTTGAGGTCGCTCGCGCCGAAGGACGAGCGTCGATGTCCGTCGAGCGCGACGCCCTTGTCGTCGCGCCGTCAGTCGAAGAGCGATGGCCGTCTTCCGCGCTCCGCCACCTCGCCCTTGAGCGCACCGGATACGGCGTCCCGCGATCGGAGCAGCGTCGCGATCGGGCCCGACGCTGCCGGCGAGCGCCACGGCGCATGCCGTCGACCGTGCCCGAACTCCGTCGTGACCTGCGATTGCCGATCGGGCGCCTTCAGCGAGAACTCGTCGATCGTCACCTGCGTCGCCTCGCCGCCGGAAGCGTCGCGGTACGTGAGCTCGCCACGGGTGCACCGACGAGATCGCCCAGCACGAACGCGCCAGGTCTCGTCTCGACTGTCGGCGGCGCCGCCGTGCTGCGGGGCGTCGCCCAGGTCCCAGTTGTTCCGTCCGTCGGCGGCGGTCTCGAGCGCGATCACGGGCTCGACGACGTTGAGCCGGACGAGCTCGAATCGCCGCCGCAGGAGCGGCAGCAGCGCCACCTGCATCTCGAGATGCTTCGCCGTGACGAAATACGGCGCCTTCGCCCACGGCGCGTTGGCGAGCCGCACGTCGTCGGCGACGATCCGCGGCGTCAGTCCGATCCGAAGGCCGACGCCGCCGCCGACGGTGACCTCGCGTCCGGTCACCGCCTTGATCCGCGCGAGCACGGGACCGACGAACTGGTTGAGGTCGAGCGTCGACGAGCGCCGACGCCGATGCCGGCGAGCGCCAGCAGCAGCGCGCCGCCGACGATCGCGAGAGCCCTGACGGCGAAATGCGCATGCGACGATTGTACCGTCGCGGAACAGGCGCGCGCGGCTCGCCGCGCGCTACGCGAGCTTGGCGTTGAACGCGGCGAGCGCCGCGCTGCCCGGCACGAGCTCGGCGTCGGACAGCGCGTTGAGCGGCACGTCGACCGTGTTCTGCGCGTCGTGCAGATCGAGCGGATCGTCCTCGACGTAGAGGAGCCCGGTGACGACTTCGCCCATCGCGCGGTGCGCCTCGAGGTAGGCGAGCGCGCCGACCTTGTCGCGCGCGTCGTACTCGGCGTGCAGCTTGCGCAGGCGCAGCAGGCCGCCGTCGTGCAGCGTCACGTTCTGCACGCCGCCCGCCGGCACGTCGGCCTCGATCGGCTCGCGGTGCGGCATGAAATCGAGCCGGTTCACCGCTTCGTTGTGCGCGCGCACGTAGTCGTAGCTCTTGGTCGAGCCCGGGATGGTTGTTGAACGCGACGCACGGCGACACGACGTCGATGAACGCGATGCCCTTGTGCTCGACCGCCGCCTTGATCAGCGGCACGAGCTGGCCCTTGTCGCCGGAGAAGCCGCGCGCGACGAAGCGTCGCGCCCAGCACCAGCGCGAGCTGCACGAGATCGATCGGCTCGTCGCTGTTGACCGCGCCGCGCTTCGCCTTCGATCCCTTGTCCGCCGTGGCCGAGAACTGGCCCTTGGTGAGGCCGTAGACGCCGTTGTTCTCGACGATGTAGATCATGTTGACGCCGCGCCGCATGATGTGCGCGAACTGGCCGAGCCCGATCGACGCCGAATCGCCGTCGCCGGAGACGCCGAGGTAGATGAGATCGCGGTTGGCGAGCGCCGCGCCGGTCACCACCGACGGCATGCGGCCGTGCACGCTGTTGAAGCCGTGCCCCGCGCTCAGGAAGTAGGTCGGCGTCTTCGACGAGCAGCCGATGCCGGACAGCTTCGCCACGCGATGCGGCGGGATCGCGAGCTCGAAGAACGCCTGGATGATCGCCGCCGAGATGGAATCGTGGCCGCAGCCGGCGCACAGCGTCGACACCGCGCCTTCGTAGTCGCGGCGCGTGAGCCCGAGCACGTTCGTCGGCAGGCCCGGATGGTGGAGCTTCGGCTTGGTGAGATAGGTCATCGCGTGGTCCTGTCATCCCGCCTTGCGCAGCGGCGTGACGTTGAAGAGCCGCGCCTTCTCGGCGATCTCGCGCGTGACGAAGCGCTCGGTCAGCGGATTGCCGTCGTAGTGCAGGATCGAGATCAGCTTCTGCGGATCGATGCCGCATTCGTTGACGAGCATCATCTTGAGCTGCGCGTCGCGGTTCTGCTCGACGACGAACACGTGGTCGTGCGCGGCGATGAATTCCGCCACCGCGTCCGCGAACGGGAACGCGCGGATGCGCATCTGGTCGAGGTGGATGCCCTCCTTCGCGAGCGCGGCCAGCGACTCCGCCATCGCCGCGCCCGTGGAGCCGTACCAGATCGCGCCGGCCCGCGTGGGCTGCGCGGCGCGCTGGACCACCGGCGCCGGCACCAGCTCCTTCGCCGTCTCGAACTTGCGCAGGAGGCGCTGCATGTTGTCGACGTACGCGTGCCCGTCCTCGGTGTAGCGCGCGTAGGCGTCCTTCGACGTGCCGCGCGTGAAGTAGCCGCCGCGCTTCGGGTGCGTGCCCGGATACGTGCGATAGGGAATGCCGTCGCCGTCGACGTCGAGATAGCGGCCGAACTCCTTGCCCGCGTCGAGCTCCGCGGCCGTCATCACCTTGCCGCGGTCCAGCCGGTGGCTGTCGTCCCAGGCGAGCGGATCGGTGAGCCAGTCCTGCATGCCGATGTCGAGGTCCAACATCACGAACACGGGCGTCTGCAGGCGGTCCGCGAGATCGAACGCCTGCGCGCCCATCTCGAAGCATTCCTTCGGGTCTTCGGGGAACAGCAGCACGTGCTTGGTGTCGCCGTGCGACGCGTACGCGGAGATCAGCAGGTCGGCCTGCTGCGTCTTCGTCGGCATGCCGGTCGACGGGCTGCCGCGCTGCACGTCGAAGAGCACCGCCGGAATCTCGGCGAAGTAGGCGAGGCCGATGAATTCCTGCATCAGCGAGATGCCGGGGCCGGCGGTCGCCGTGAAGGCGCGGGCGCCGTTCCACGCGCCGCCGATCACGATGCCGATCGACGCGAGCTCGTCCTCGGCCTGCACGATCGCGTAGCGATGCTTGCCCGTCGCCGGATCGACGCGATACTTCTCGCAATGCTTCGCGAACGATTCGGCGAGCGACGACGACGGCGTGATCGGATACCACGCGCAGACGGTCGCGCCGCCGTAGATCGCGCCCAGCGCCGCCGCGTTGTTGCCGTCGATGAAGATGCGGCTGCCCACCTTGTCCCGCCGCTCGATCGTGAGGCCGATCGGCTTGAAGTGCTCGCCGGCGTAGTCGAAGCCCAGGCGGAACGCCTTGCGGTTCGACTCCTGCAGCGGCTGCTTGCCCTTGTACTGCTCCGTCAGCAGCGTCTCGATGACCTCCGGCTCGATCGCGAGCAGCCCGGCGAGCGCGCCGAGATAGATGATGTTCTTGAAGAGCTGCCGCTGGCGCGGGTCGGTGTAGGTCGCGTTGCAGATCTCCATCAGCGGCATCGCGATGACGGTGACGTCGTCGCGGAACTTCGACGGCGGCAGCGGCTTGGTCGAGTCGTAGAAGAGGTAGCCGCCGGGCTCGATCTCGAGCACGTCCTCGCTCCACGTCTCCGGATTCATCGCGACCATGAGGTCGACGCCGCCGCGGCGGCCGCGCCAGCCGGCCTCGACGACGCGGACCTCGTACCACGTGGGCAGGCCCTGGATGTTGGACGGAAAGATGTTTCGCGCCGCGACCGGCACGCCCATCTTCAGCACGGACTTCGCGAAGAGACCGTTCGCGGACGCCGAGCCGGAACCGTTGACGTTCGCGAACTTGACGACGAAATCGTTGACGCGGGCGATGGGCTTGACCATACTCAATCCGCCGCCAAGGCGGGCCGCCGCGCGACGGCGGCGCGGTGCGGGCGCGGGATCTCGCCGGCATGCGCCATGTCGAGCAGGAACTTCTGCATGTCCCACGCGCCGGTCGGACAGCGCTCGGCGCACAGGCCGCAATGCAGGCAGACGTCCTCGTCCTTCGCCATGATGCGGCCGGTCTTGAGCGGCGACCGACACATAGATGTCCTGCGTCAGGTTCATCGCCGGCGCCATGAGCCGCGGCCGCAGCTCCGCCTCCTCGCCGTTCTCCGTGAACGTGATGCAGTCCATCGGGCAGATGTCGACGCACGCGTCGCACTCGATGCAGAGCTTGTCGTTGAAGACCGTCTGCACGTCGCAGTTGAGGCACCGCTGCGTTTCCGCGTAGGCGAGCTTGAGGTCGAAGCCGAGCTCGACCTCGACGCGTGATGTTCGCGAGCGCGATCACCTTGTCCTTGAGCGGCACCTTGTGGCGCTTCTCCGGCGTGATCGCGTTGTCGTAGCTCCACTCGTGAATGCCCATCTTCTGCGAGGCGAGGTTCACGTGCGGCGGCGGGCGCTTCCGTCATGTCCTCGCCGGAGCAGTGCCGGTCGATCGAGATCGCGGCGTCGTGGCCGTGCGCCACCGCCCAGATGATGTTCTTCGGGCCGAACGCGGCGTCGCCGCCGAAGAACACGCCCGGGCGCGTGGCCGCCATCGTCACCTTGTCGACGACCGGCATGCCCCACTCGTCGAACTCGATGCCGATGTCGCGCTCGATCCAGGGAAACGCGTTCTCCTGGCCGATCGCCACCAGCACGTCGTCGCACGGGAAGTGGACATCCGGCTCGCCGGTCGGCACCAGCTGCCGCCGGCCCTTCGCGTCGCGCTGCGCGGCGACCTTCTCGAACATCACGCCGGTCAGCTTGCCGCCGTCGTGCGTGATCGCCTTCGGCACGAGGAAGTTGTGGATCGGAATGCCTTCGTGCGCGGCGTCCTCCTTCTCCCAGGGCGACGCCTTCATCTCGTCGAAGCCGGAGCGAACGACCACCTGCACGTCCTCGCCGCCCAGGCGCTTCGCGCTGCGGCAGCAGTCCATCGCCGTATTGCCGCCGCCCAGCACGACGACCCGCTTGCCGATCTTCGTCGTGTGGCCGAACGACACGCTCGACAGCCAGTCGATGCCGATGTGGATGTTGGCCGCGGCTTCCTTGCGGCCCGGCACGTCGAGGTCGCGCCCGCGCGGCGCGCCGCTGCCGACGAATACCGCGTCCCAGCCCTCGGCCAGCAGCGCACCGAGGCTGTCGATCCGCGTGCCCGGGCGGAACTCGACGCCGAGATCGAGCACGTAGCCCACCTCCTCGTCGATCACGACTTCGGGCAGGCGGAACTTCGGAATCTGCGTGCGCATCATCCCGCCGGCGCGATCGTCGCCGTCGAACACGACGCATTCGTAGCCGAGCGGCGCCAGGTCGCGGGCGACGGTCAGCGACGCGGGTCCTGCCCCGACGAGCGCGATGCGCTTGCCGTTCCGTTTCGCGGCCGGGTCGCGGCAGCCGCGAGCGGATGTCTTCCTTGTAGTCGGCGGCGACGCGCTTCAGCCGGCAGATCGCGACCGGCTCCGGCTTGATCTTCTTCGTGTCCCCGCCCTCCTCGACGCGGCCGCGGCGGCAGGCGGGCTCGCACGGACGATCGCAGGTGCGCCCGAGAATGCCCGGAAAGACGTTCGATTTCCAGTTGACGAGGTAGGCGTCGCCGAAGCGGCCCGCCGCGATCAATCGGATGTATTCGGGAACGGCGGTATGGGCGGGACACGCCCACTGGCAGTCGACGACCTTGTGGAAATAGTCGGGGTGCGCGATATCCGTCGGCTTCAAGACATTCATCTCCGATGACGCGCCCGGTCGGCGTCGTTGCTGGTCGTTCGGCAGGGACCTTCGGGCAGGACAAGCAACAAGTGCGCCCGAACCATGGCTCAGCTTTGTGGGCTGGATGCTACGCCTCCTCGGGCCCCGAGGAAAGCTAAAACGTCCCGAAAAGACCACGCGCGCGAGCGATGCTACTTGCGGCACGGGGCGAGCGGATGCTTGCCGGCGGACCGCCCTGCTTGCCGATCAGCAGGCGGATGGACCCGCGATCAACGGAATGGTTCGGCGCGGGCGATGAGCGCTTCGAGATCCGGCTCGTTCGGGTTCCACGGCTTGCCCGGATGGATGATCGCGACCTGGCAGACCTCGGCGGCCTCGACGAGCTGGCGATAGGTGCCGAGCTTGACGTCGACGATGTAGGCCTGCTTGTTCTCGTTGTACGTGAACATCTTGTCGTTGATCGTCTGGCATTCGTTGCAGCTCGGGCAGCGCGCGGTCTCGATCCACGCCTCGTCCGGATTGCGCTCCGGCGCGGCGGGCCCGGCGTCGGGAGGCGCGGAGGCCGGTCCCGGAGCGGAAGCGCCTTCCACGGCCCCTCCCGCGGCGCGCGCGGCGCGTTCGTCGCCGGTGCCGCCGGCGAGCCTGAGCGCCTCGAGCTCCTTCGCCTTCGCCTCGTCCCACCGCGCCTTCTCGCGCGCGAGCAGGATCTCGGCGTGCGAATTGTGGATGCCGCCCTCCTCCTGCAACCGGTGCCAGAACGTGCGGCAGCGGGCGGCCATCTGCATGAGCCGGGTGTCGACGATGACCCGCTGCAGCACGTCGCCGGCGTCGACGGCGAGCACGTACGGAATCGCGTCGCCGACGCCCTTCGGCTCGCGCGCGAGCCACTCGTCGGCCGGGACCATCGCGTCGTTCCACCGCTCGCGCGGAACGCGGGCGAAGTGCCCGGCGTAGCGCGCGGTCGCAGAGCGCGAAATCCGCGATCGTGAAGGGCGTCTCCTCGACGACGCGCTGCAGCGCCTCGTCCGCGTATTCGAACGGCGCGACCGGCCAGTCGGCTTCCGGCTGCGGATTGTCCCCGAGCGCGAAGCGTGCCGCCTGGTTGTCGCCGGCGTAGGGATCGTAGCTGAACGCGGGAAACGCGCGCGACTCCATCGCCGCGGCCGCCGTCAGGTAGGGCGGCAGGTCGCTCACCGCGCCCGCGCCCGCGTACACGCTGAAGAGCGCCGCGCCGCGATGCGCGAAGGCCTTCGCCGAGCCGCTCGCGCAGCGCGTACAGGTTCGAGCTCGCCGACTGCACGACGAACACGCCGCCGAGCCCGGTCGCCGTGTTGGCGAGTCGCACGCTGCGCACGCCGAACGCGAAGTGCCCCGTGCCCACGGAAGCCTCCTCGAGGAGGTCCGTCGCCTCGATCAGCACCTTGACCGGCAGTCCCGCGGACAGCATGTCCATCATGCCCGCGTTCTCGGGAGCATCGGCGCGGTCCGGCGGAATGCAGACGAGGTAGTCGGGGAAGAGCGCGATGTCGTCCGCCGACAGCGCGCGCTCGTCGAAGGCGGCGAAGAACGCGTCGTGCTGCGCCTCGACGTACGCGCCGGCGGATTCGAGCTCCGCGATCGCGATCGCCTTGACGACGTCGGCGAGCTTCGGGAGCCGCTCGCGGTAGGCCGCCGCGGCCGCCGCGCAGTCGTCGAAGCGGAAGGCGTAGGTCTGCGTGCCGCCCGGGACGATCGGCGAGCCGCGGATCGGGATAGAACGGCTGGCTGCTCAGCACCTCGAGCGCGGCCTCGATGCGCCGTCGCCGCGACGCCGGACAGCTCGTCCTTCGGCGCGTTGCGCGCGACGAGTCGCGACATCACGTCGAAGTCGAAGACGTCGCGGTGCGTGCCGCCGAGCGAGGCGCGCAGGGCCTCGGGACGCTGCCCGGCCTGCGAGTGGATGAACGCGGCGCGCAGGATGTCGGAGAGCCGGATCACGAGCCGGTCGACCGTCGACCGGAACGCGCTCGCCTTGCGCTGCTGCGCGGCCTCCCAGAGGTGGGCGAGCACGCGCGCGGGCATCGCCCGGTCGCAGTCGACGACGTCGCCGTCGAGCTGCAGCTTGTCGGCGAGGTGCGTCAGGACGCCTTCGGCCGACGGATCGCCGGGCGTCGCGAGGCGCGGCGCCGCCTCCGCCCACAACTCGGAGAGCCGTCCCCGCGCTCCCGCGCCGAGCAGCGCGCGAATCTCGCGCTCGAGCCGCAGCACGTGCTTGCGCAACCGCTCGCCCTCGAGCCCTCGCGGCGCGATCTCCTGCAGCACCTCGTCGACGACCGACGACAGCGACCGCAGCGTCCCGGCTCCGGGTCCGTGGTCGACGAGCACGAGCGGAAAGTCGTAGCGCAGCCGCGTGAGATCGCGGTACCGCGCGAACAGCGCGGGCACGCAGGCCGAGGCGGCTCGATCGCGTCGACGCCGTCGCCCTGCCTGCGCTCCGGTCGAGACGAACAGCCGTTGCTCGTGATGCCGGGTCGCCGTGTCCATTGCGCTACGCTCGCGTCGGGGTCGGATGTGGGGACGTCAGGCCACGCTGCCGTTCCGGCGCTGCGGCGTCGGGCCAGATCGTGACCTTGTCGAGCTCGCCTTCGAGGCCGGCGCGGATCTGCTGCGGCCGTGCGCAACGGGCCCACGCCCCGCAGGTCGTCGTAGCAGGGCACGGCGGGGTTGCGGTAGAGGATGCCGACCGGAATCGGGTCCTCCGACGATGCGATCTCGCGCGCCCGGTCGATGTTGATGCGGGTCGTGCTCGATCTGGTTCTTGTAGGTGCGCGAGAGCTCGGGCGAAATGGTGAGGCCGTCCCGATGCGACAGGAGCAGCGTGCGGCCCGGGTCGTGCAGCCACGGCTCGAACATCTTCGGCAGGAACTCGGGACAGCGCTGGATGATGCGCACGAACGAGAAGCCGCGGTGGTGGTAGGCCTCGCGGATGATGTCGAACAGCAGCTCGGGAATCCAGTCGACCGCCTGCGCGACGAACGACACGTTGGTGACGCCGAGCGTGACCGTCAGCGGGTTCAGCGCCTCGAGCGCCGCGCCCCGCGGCGTCGTGTTGCTCTTGAGCCCGCGCGGCGACGTCGGCGACGCCTGCTTCTTCGTCAGGCCGTACACGTGGTTGTCGTGCAGGATCGCCGTCAGGTTCATGTTGTAGCGGATCGCGTGGATCCAGTGCGCCGCGCCGATGCTGCAGCAGTCGCCGTCGCCGGTGTTGACGAACACGGCGAGGTCGGGGCGCGCCATCTTCACGCCTTCGGCGATCGGGAACGCGCGGCCGTGGATGCCGTGGAACCCGTACGTCTTCATGTAGTGCGGAAAGCGCGACGAGCAGCCGATGCCGGACACGAACACCGTGCGCTCCGGCGCGAGGTCCTCGTCGCGGCACAGCCGCTGCACGGCGGCGAGGATCGCGTTGTCGCCGCAGCCGCTGCACCAGCGCGGCACGCCGCCCTGGTAGTCCTCCAGGTTGTGATGGGCCTCGTGCAGCTTGATGAGGCACTGGGTGACGGGCATGGTCATGGCGGTTCTCCGGCTAGGCCATCGGCTCGGCAAGCTTGGCGCGCAGCACGCGCACGACAGCGCCCGGCTTGATCGGCTGGCCGCGCGTTTGGGTCCAGCAGTCGACGTCGACGAGGAAGCGCGAGCGCAGCATCATCGCCAGCGCCGCGTAGCGCCGGTTGTCCTCGTCGATCAGCTCGTCGTCGAGACTGTCGGACCAGTTGCTCTCGACCGTCATCACGCGCTTGAAGCGCTTCAGGATCTCGCGAATGCCCGAGGGCATCGGCTGGATGAACGTGAGGTGCAGCGACGACACCTTGCACCCGTCCTCGCGCAACCGCTCCACCGCTTCCTCGATCGCGCCCTTCGTGCTGCCCCAGCCGACGACCAGCAGGTCGCCTTCGGGGTCGCCGAACACCGGCGGGGTCTTCAGCGTCTTCTGCAGCGCGGCGATCTTGAGGCTGCGGTTGCGCAGCCCCTCCTCGTTGATCTCGGGATCGTAGGCGACCTTGCTGCCGCGATCGTGCGCGAGGCCGGTCAGCGTGTGCATGCCGTGCGGCTGGCCCGGGACGAAGCGGCGCGCGATGCCGGTCACCGGATCCCAGTCGTAGGGCTTCGTGCCCTCGGGAACCGGCGTCTGGTCGAGCGGCGGGGCGAGCCAGTCGGCGTCGAACTGCGGTCGCGGGAACGGCTGCTGCGCGGTCGACGAGGCTCGCGTCCGACAGCACGACGACCACGGTGTTGAACGTCTCGGCGATCTTGCGCGCCGTGATCATCGAGTAGAAGCAGTCCTCGATGCCCGACACCGCCATCACGACCTTGGGCGCGTCGCCGTGGCTGCCGTAGATCGCCGTGAGCAGGTCGCCCTGCTCGACCTTGGTCGGCTGGCCGGTGGACGGCCCGCCGCGCTGGACGTTGATGACCACCAGCGGAATCTCGGCCATCACCGCGAGCCCGATGCCTTCCTGCTTCAGCGAATAGCCCGGCCCCGAGGTGACCGTGACGGCGCACTTGCCGGCGTAGGAGGCGCCGATCGCGAACGCGCAGGCGGCGATCTCGTCCTCCGCCTGGTGCACGATGCCGCCGACGCGCTCGAACACGTCGGACAGGTAGTGCGACACCGACGTCGCGGGCGTGATCGGGTACATCGCGCAGATGTCCATGCCGGAGGCGAGCACGCCCAGCGCCAGCGCGGTGTTGCCGTTGACGACGATCTGCGGCTCGGTCGCCCGCACGGCCGGAATCCGGTACTTGAAGTCGAGGTTCTTCTCCGCCCACGCGTAGCCCGCGTCGAGCAGCCCCTGATTGACCTCGATGACCTTCGCGTCCTTCTTGCCGAACGTGAGGGCGACCTGCTCGCGACCGAGCTTGGGATCCAGGCTGTACAGGTTGCACAGCATCCCGAGCACGAACATGTTCTTGCCCTTGCGCGGGTCGGCGACGAGCTTGTGGCACTCGCGCTCGAGCGGGACCTCGTAGACGCGGAAGCCGGCCTCCTTCAGCATGTCGACCGTTTCGACATACGAGGCGACGACCTTCGGATCGCGATGCTCGCGCCACATGCTCTCGAGCAGGATCTGCGCGCCGGGCTTCAGCTCGCCGGCGCGCACGCGGCCGAGCAGCACCTGCTCGTTGAACGCGACGACGAGATCGGTCTCGTCGCCGCCGTTGGTCACCTGCTTCGTGCCGATGCGGATGCGGATGCCCGAGGCGCCCGCGACGCTGCGCGCCGGCGGCTGGATCTCGGCCGGGATGATCTCCGTGGTCCAGATGCCGTTGCCGCTCCTCGCCGCGATGCCGCCGAGCGACTGGCCGCAGCGCTGCGCGCCCTCGCCCGAGTCGCTGATGACCTCGACGATGTGCTCGGCCAGCGTTTGCGCCGCGCGCGGCTCGCCGGGCGGGGTCGGCGCGCGGGCGGCGCCTGTCGTTCGCGTTGCGACTTCGGTCATGGTGGCGAAAGCCTCACAAGGTGCGGATGGTGGGTCAGACGCGCACGCGGGCGTAGCCGTGCTCGTCGGGCGCGAATCCGAAGCGCCGGCATTCGCGCGGCGCCTCGGACGCATAGATGACGTCGGTGTCGCGCAGGCCCAGCCAGCTCTTCATGGCGCGCGCGGCCCTGCGTCCCGCGCCCATCGCCTCGATCACCGTCGCCGCGCCGGTCACGATGTCGCCGCCCGCGTAGACGCCGGCGATCGAAGTCGCGAGGCTCTCGTCGGTCGCGATGTACCCGCGCTTGTCGAGCTTGAGCTTCGCCGTCTGGCCGAGGATCGGATTGGCGTTGGTGCCGATGGCGTAGACGACGCTGTCGCACTCGATCTCGAACTCGCTCCCGGGCACCGGAACGGGGCGGCGCCGCCCCGACGCGTCGGGCTCGCCCAGCTCCATCTTCTGGCAGCGCATGCCTCGCACGCGCTTCTCGCCGTCGCCCAGCACCTCGACCGGGCTCGTCAGCCAGTGGAACTCGACGCCCTCCTCGCCCGCGTGATGGATCTCCTCCGCGCGCGCCGGCGCCTCCGTCTTGCTGCGCCGGTAGACGCAGACCACTTTCTCGGCGCCGAGGCGCAGCGACACGCGCAGCGCGTCCATCGCCGTGTTGCCCGCGCCGATCACCGCCACCCGCTTGCCGGGCATGAGCGGCGTGTCGAACTTCGGAAAGTCGCGCGCCCGCATCAGGTTGCAGCGCGTCAGGAGCTCGTTGGCCGACAGCACGCCGTTGAGCGATTCGCCCGGAATGCCCATGAAGCTCGGATAGCCGGCGCCGGTGCCGATGAAGACCGAGTGGAAGCCCATCTCGGTGATCATCTGCTCGATCGTGAAGAGTCGCCCGACCAGCGTGTTGCACTCGAAGCGGACGCCGAGCTGCTTCAGCTTGTCGATCTCCACGTCGACCACCGCGTTGGGCAGGCGGAAGTCCGGAATCCCGTACTTGAGCACGCCGCCGGGCTCGTGGAACGCCTCGTAGACGATCACCTCGCAGCCCGCCTTCGCCATGTCCGCGGCGCACGCCATGCCGGCCGGGCCGGAGCCGACGATGCCGACCTTGAAGCCCGACGGCTCGATGTGCGGCAGGTTCACCCAGCCTTCGCGAATCGCCATGTCGCCGACGAAGCGCTCGAGGCGCCCGATCGCGACCGGCTCGAGCGTGTCGCCGACCGTGCACACGCCCTCGCACTGGTTCTCCTGGGGACACACGCGACCGCAGACCGACGGGAGCAGGTTGGTGTCGGTGATGACGTCGTACGCGCCGTGGTAGTGCTTTTCGGCGATCTTCTGGATGAACGCCGGAATGTCGATGCCGACCGGGCAGCCGCGCACGCACGGCTCGTCGGCACACTGCAGGCAGCGATCGGCCTCGCGCAGCGCCATCTCCATCGTGTAGCCGCAGGCCACTTCCTCGAAGTTGCGGGCGCGCGCCGATGCGTCCTGCTCGGGCATCGGCGTGCGCTCCTGCGGAATCGTGCGAATCGTCTTCTTCTTCGCCATGGTGGGCCCGTGCATTCGCCGTGATGAACGGCGGGTTGGGATGCCGTCAGTAACGCTCTTCGGAGCCGGCGGCGGCACTGTCCATACGGCAGCCGTCGTCCCACTTCTTGAGCGCTTCCTGCTCGGCGGGACGGAAGCGCGCGAGGCGTGCCATGAGATCGTCGAAGTCCACCTTGTGGGCGTCGAAGTCGGGGCCGTCGACGCACGCGAACTTGATGCCGTCGCCGATCTTGACGCGGCAGCCGCCGCACATCCCGGTGCCGTCGACCATCACCGGATTGAGGCTCACGACGGTGGGAATGGCGCGCGGCCGCGTCGCCTCCGCGCACGCCTTCATCATGATCGGGGGCCCGATGGCGAGCGCCTCCTCGATGTCCGGGTGCGCGGCGAGCGCCTGCTCGATGCCCTTCGTCACGAGACCCTTGATGCCGGCGGAGCCGTCGTCGGTGCAGACGATGAGCTCGTCGCAGACCGAGCGGAACTTGTCCTCCCAGAACATGACGCCGCGGTTGCGAAAGCCGAGGACGCCGATCACGTGCGCGCCGCTCCTCGCATATGCGCGGGCCTGCGGGAAGACCGGCGCGACGCCGAGGCCGCCGCCCACGCACAGGACCTTCTTGCGGCTGCCGATGTGGCTCGGGATGCCCATCGGACCCACGACCGCGTAGAGGCTCGTGCCGACCCGGCAATTCCGCTGCATTTCCCGCGTCGTCTTGCCGACGGCCTGGATCACCAGCGTGATCGTGCCCGCGTCCGCGTCGAAATCCGCGAGCGTCAGCGGAATGCGCTCGCCCTGCTCGTGCTCCATCACGATGACGAACTGGCCGGCCTTCGCCGCCTTCGCCATCGCCGGATGGCGGATCTCCAGCATGTACGTGACGTCCGAGTAGTCCTCGCGGTCGACGATCTCGAAGTGGGACATCGGTTTCCTTGCTCCTGGCAACCGGCGCACAGCCCGCCGTTGGCAAACGATGCTACGCCCGTGCCTCGGGGGAGTAACGGGTGGGGTGGCATCAACCTTGATCTGCATCAACCGGTAAGATGTGCGCGACACGCTCGCCCCGGCATGTCGCCGCGCGAGGATCGCCGGCGCCGGGCCGGCCCATTCAATTTGCAGGACTCCGATGAACGCTCCCGACCGCGCCCCGCTTCGCCTCACCGCGTTCAGCCACGGCGGCGGATGCGGGTGCAAGATCGCGCCCGCGGTGCTGCGCGAGATCCTGGGGGGCGCCGGCGCGGCGCCGGTGCGGTGCCGAAAGCGCTGCTGGTCGGCCTCGAAACGTCCGACGACGCCGCCGTCTACCAGCTCAACGAGCGGCAAGCCATCGTCGCGACGACGGATTTCTTCATGCCGATCGTCGACGACCCTTACGATTTCGGGATGATCGCGGCGACCAACGCGATCTCCGACGTCTACGCGATGGGCGGCACGCCGCTCTTCGCGCTGGCGCTCGTCGGCATGCCCATCGACAAGCTCCCGGTCGAAACGATCCGCCGCATCCTCGACGGCGGCGAAGCGGTGTGCGCGCGCGCCGGCATTCCCGTCGCGGGGGGCCACACGATCGACTCGGTCGAGCCGATCTACGGCCTCGTCGCCA
Source organism: uncultured beta proteobacterium (assembly GCA_963724545.1). Lineage (GTDB taxonomy): Bacteria > Pseudomonadota > Gammaproteobacteria > Burkholderiales > Casimicrobiaceae > CAIWHR01. The sequence continues at coordinate 46,108 of CAVRVC010000015.1, read as the reverse complement.
TCGGCGTCGTCGACCCGCGGCATCTCAAGCGCAACGCCGGCGCGCGCATCGGCGACGCGCTCGTGCTCGGCAAGCCGCTCGGCATCGGCGTCTACAGCGCGGCGCTGAAGAAGGGTCGCCTCGCGCCGCCGGAATATGCCGCCATGCTCGCGAGCACGACGCGCCTCAATACGCCCGGCATCGCGTTCGGCGCGATGCCTGCCGTCCACGCGCTGACCGACGTCACCGGGTTCGGCCTCGCCGGCCATCTGCTCGAGATCTGCCGGGCGTCGTCCGCCGGGGCGACGATCGACTTCGCGCGCGTTCCGCTGCTGCCCGGCGTGCGCAGACCTCGCCGCTGCGGGCATGATCACCGGCGCATCGGCCAGGAACTGGGCGGGATGCGCGGACGCCGTCCACTGGGAGCGCACGGCCGCCGACGTCGAGCGCGCGCTGCTCACCGATCCGCAGACCTCCGGCGGCCTTCTCGTCGCCTGCGCGCCGGATGCCGTCGACGACGTCCTTGCCGTCTTTCGCACCGAAGGCTTCGCCGACGCCGCCGTGATCGGCAGCATCGCCGCGGGACCGCCGCGCATCGTCGTGCGCTGACGGCCCGCACGACGGCCCGCATGACGGATGACCGCACGACCCGCGCGTCCACGGTCCGTGTCGAATCGGCCGTGGCGGCGCAATCCTGCTTCGGGCTCTATCCGGCGTCCGAGTTCCGGCTGACCGACGGGCGATGCCTCGATTGCCCCGCGATCCCCCAGGCACTGTGGTATTTCCGGGACGAGGTCATCGCCGTGGCGAAGCCGGGAAGGACCGTCGCCTCGTTCGCGCCCGGCATGTCGGCGACGGCCGATCTCCGCGCGTGGCTCGCCGCACGGGGCGCGACGGCCGGCGCCGAGTATCCGCCGCTCGTCTGGGTCGCCTCTCCCGAGGTGATCCGCGGCGCGCGACTGTCCGCCGACGCGACATCCCTGGAGGGCGCCGGATTCTCCGGGCGCGCATCCCTCGTGCCGAAGATCGCGCTCAACCGCTCGTACTTCGATCCGACGTCGGCCGCGTTCTTCGCGGGAAGGCCGATCAAGGCGCGCGGCGAGACCCGCGACGGGGCCTTCGTCCTGCGCACGCTCTGGCCGGAGGATTTCCGGATCGACCGTGCTCCGTCACCGGCGCCGCTTTCGCCTGCCGGCGGCGCGGCGTCATCGCTGCGCGCGCTCGTGCGGAGCGAACCGCACGGCGGAGCGCGCAGCCCGTTCGCGGCGTCGACGCTGTGGCAACGCGATCCGGCACGCGAGGCCGTGCCGCCCGGCCGCGCGGTGCTGGCGCTCATGCTCAACGGCGCGCAGGGCGACGACGACGAGGCGCACGCCGGCCACTTCGCGCTCGTCACGGGCCGCACGCAGGAGGACGGCGCCATCGGCGACTGGCTCGTCAACAACTTCTACGCGCTCGACAGCGAAAGCGAGAAAGGCATCCTCGCGGCGCCGGTTCCGCTGGACAACTATCTGGCGGACCTCAACAGCGGGCAGGGCTGGTATCGGCCCTCGCAGATGCTGGTGCTGGTGCTCGCTTCCGACCGGGCCGCCGCGCTGGTCCAGGGCGCGCTCAACCGGACCTACAACCAGTTCTGGCGGCATCAGCTTCCCTACGGGCACGCGACGATGAATTGCACCGGCATCAGCGTCGACGTCCTCCGCACGGTCGGCTGGGCGATACCGGTGCGCGGCCCCACGAGCAGGCTCGCCGCCGGCGTGGGCTTTCCATACCTCGTCGCGAAGGAGCGCTCGATCGCGAAGGCCCGCGTCGCGTTCGATTATCTGGTCGAGGATCAGACAAGGCTCATGCCGCTCGCCGCGTTCGAGGAATGCGGCGCCGCCGCGATTAGGTTGGCGATGTCCGGCATCGGAGACGCCTCCGATTCCGGGCCGCTCGCGCGGATGCTCGCCGAAGACATCGACGCCGTCGCGTTCGCCCGGTTTCCGCAGTTCCCGTCGAGCCGGGTATTCGGCGATGCGCCGGCGGCAACACCCTGGGAATTCCAAGCGCGGCTCCCTTCCGATCGCAGGCTGGCGCAGATCATTCCGGTCCCGCCCCGTCCGTTTCCGGACTCGCTGCGCGATGCCGATCTGGTCCGCGTGCCGCGTCCGGCATCGGACTACGCGGTGGCCGGCTGGGGAGCACTGCTCTTCGTCGGGGCGGCAGCGATACTATTGTCCGTGCTGAAACAATGGCTTAGTTGAATCGTCAGGTTACGGTTGAGTGGGCATCCCGACATTCCTCGGATAACACGGCCCACATTGGCGCGCCACCTCTCGCCAACGTGCACCGGAGTCGTGGCTTATGTCCGATACCGGACAGACGGCATTGGCCTGCTCACTTAATGACTTTGTTCATCACCTCGTTCAAACTGATGCGATCGGCTGGGAGACCCTGATGGCAACCGCGCCGGCGACGATCAGCAGCCGATTTGCCAGTACGGCGCAGGTGCGACCTGTTTCGTCCGCGCATCGCGCCGGACAACGAGTCGACAACTCGCTGCGCGGGAGATTGGAGAACGCCCTCGGGCAGCTGGATGAGCTCAAACGCGCCCTGGTAGCGAGCCAGGAGCAGGTTGAGCTCCTCACGACCGCCGGTGGGATGCTCGAACGCGTCGCGCTTCAGCCGCAAGACCCACGCAGTGCCGTGCGGCCCTCGGCTCGGGCGTGGACTGGCCTCAGCTTGACCAAGGGACTCGGCCCCGATGAGCTGGCGCTTGCGGAGCGCCTCCTGACGACCCGGATCCATCATCGGCGAGGGGATGCGCTGTATCGGTCCGGAGACGCCTTCGATGCGCTCTATGCAATACGGACGGGTTCGTGCAAGAGCGTGTTGCTCGGGCCCGATGGGCAAGAGCAAGTCAATGGGTACCACATGTGTGGCGAGGTTGTCGGCATGGATGGCATCGGCTCGAACGTCTACGAGTCGCAGGCAATCGCGCTGGAAGACTCCGACGTTTGTCGGTTACCGTTCATTTGGATCGACAAACTCGCGCGACTCAGCGATCAATTCCGCCGTAACCTGCAACAAATGCTGTCGCAGGAATGCGCGCGCGTGCAGAGCCGGACCCTGGTACTGGGAACGATGCGCAGCGAGCAGCGGTTGGCGGTATTGCTGCTCGACTTGTCGAGCCGCTACAAGGCGCGCGGCTATTCATCCTGCGAGTTCCTGCTGCGATTGACGCGCGAGGAAATCGGGAGCTTCCTCGGACTGAAGCTGGAAACCGTGAGTCGTGTGTTCTCCCGATTCCAGCGCGAGGGCCTGATTCAAGTGGAGGGGCGGCTGGTGAAGTTGCTGGATCAGGTTGCCCTGCTGAAGATCGCCGATCGCGCGTCCGGGAGCCTCTCGAAATGAGCGCGCGCGAGGCGAGATCACCGCAGGCCGCTCGGCCGGCCTTGATGTGTTTCATCGGTTGCCGCCCGATTGCATCCGTTTATATAATGTCCGTCCTCCGGAACCAGAGCTTGGCTTAACTCCACTCGACAAAGGAATCCAGGCAGTTACCTCCGTTTTTCGCGATGTCTGTCCAACATTCTCCCCGGCAGAATCATCTGCTCGCCGCGCTCCCTGAAGAGGTCTACGAGCGATTGGTCGCGAGCCTCGCGCTCGTGCCGATGCCGCTCGGCCACGTGCTGTACACATTCGGCGGCGAGTTGCATTACCTCTATTTCCCCACGTCCTGCATCGTTTCCCTGGTCTATGTCATGTCGAACGGCGCGTCGGCCGAGATTGCGGTGACCGGATACGAAGGCGTGCTCGGGATCTCGCTCTTCCTCGGCGGGCACACCGCGCCTAACCAGGCGGTCGTGCAAAGCGGTGGCCACGCGTATCGGATCGGCGCAGAAGTGTTCAGGAAGGAATTTGATCAAGGCGGCCCGCTGCAGCACCTGCTGCTGCTCTACACGCAGGCATTCATAGCGCAGATGGCCCAAACCGCCGTCTGCAACAGGCATCACTCGCTGGATCAGCAACTTTGTCGCTGGCTGCTGCTAAGTCTGGACCGACTGCGCTCCGATGAACTCAAGATGACGCAGGAGCTCATTGCCAACATGCTCGGGGTCAGGCGGCAGGGCGTTGTGGAGGCGGCCGGCCAGCTGGCCAAAGCGGGCTTGATCGACTATCAACGCGGACGCATCCGCATACTCGATCGTCCGGGATTGGAGGCACGGGTTTGCGAGTGCTACGCGGTCGTCAAGCACCAGTACGACCGTTTGCTGCCTGGGCAGATCTCGGTGCTCGACGCCGAGTCGCCTCCGGCGGGACGATCGCGGATCTAGATCGTCATTTCCGGGCAAGAAGCGACAACGCGCCTTCCAGGCTGACGCCCCGCCGACGCATCGCCTGCGCCGCGACGTACACACCACGGCGCCTCTTGTAACGCAATATCTTGTAGATGAACCTACCAAAGTCCGTCATGGCTGGCTCCTTCGGACAATCAATGAAATACCGATCGCCGATGGACGTCTGTCCGGTAGCGTACTTAGAGCTTGTCCGTTAATAAATCGCGTGATGCGTTTGACCAAAATGCGATGGGATCCGCGAAGGACGGCGAAGCGCGTGGCAGGTCCCACGGGCGAGCCGACCGACAAAGGAGACCGCGCATTTTGGTCAAACCCTTCGGGAACGGGCAGGTTGGGTCTATTGCTTTGTCGCTCGGCTTGCCTTGGGGAGCCACCCAAGGCGGCACCTCGCTTCGCGCACTCGGCCCAACCTGCCGCGTTCGCACACGTGATTTATTAACGGACAAGCTCTTAGTGGTGCTGCCCGTTCCGGGAAGTGTCGCTTGCGTGTCCTGTTTCGACGCCGGCCATGCACCGCATCGCATCGCCATCGATCCCATGCAGTCAGCGCCCGGCATGGCCGCGCGCATTCGCACGCAACGCCAGCCGATAGGCGGCGAGCGCCGCGAGGCCGATCGCGGCCAGCGCGTACAGCGACAGCGTGCGTGCCGGATCGACCGCGAAGACGAGCGTCAGCGCGAGCGGCGCGATGGCCTTGGCGACGAACTGCGGCCGCGCGAGGCGGCCGAGCAGCGCGCCGAACTGGCGGTGGCCGAAGAGCTCGCCCGGCACCGTGCCGCGCACGATCGTCATCACGCCGTTGCTCCAGCCGTACATCGCGGCGAACCAGAGCGCCGCGATCCACAGGCCGTGCACCTGCGTCAGCAGCAGCAGCGCCACCGCGAAGAGACCGAAGGCCAGCGTCCCCACCGTCAGCGGGCGCAGGTGCGCGCCGAACGCGAACTCGGCCACGCGTCCCGCCACCTGCATCGGTCCGATCAGCGAGGAAACGAGCACCGCGTCCCGGGCGGTGAGCCCCGAGGACGTGAGCAGGCCGATCACATGCGCCGACAGCGCGGACGACAGGAAGGACGCGAGCGCGAGCGCGGTCGCGAGCCAGACGAACACGGCCGGATGTTCGCGGGGTCGCGGCGGCACGCGGAATCCGCAGGCGTCGCGCCGTGCGGCGTCGTTGCCCGGTCCCGCGCGGCAGCACCCACAGGTGCATCGGCACGCACACGACGAGATTCAGCGCCGCGTAGATGCCGAAGGTCGCGCGCCAGCCGTACGGTGTCGAGCAGGAACTGCGACAGCGGCCAGAACACCGTGCTCGCGAAGCCGCCGAACAGCGTGAGCGCCGTCACCGCCTTGCGATACGACGGTCCCGAGATGCCGTGCAGCGTCGCGAACGCGGGGTCGTAGAGGCAGCCGGCCATCGCCAATCCGGCGAGCGCGAATCCGACCATCAGCGTCGCCGTCCCTTGCGCGAGCGCCAGCACGGCGAGCGCGAGCGCGCCCGATCGCCGAGCCGCCGGTCAGCGTGAAGCGCCCGCCGCGCGTGTCGACCAGCCGTCCGGCGGCCGGCGCGGCCAGTCCCGACACGAAGAGGCCGACGGTGAAGCTGCCGAACACCGCGATGTCGCCGATGCCGAGGTCGTCGCGAATGGCGGCGCCGCGAGCACGGCGATCGGATAGTACAGGCTGCCCCACGAAATGATCTGCGCGATGCCGAGCACCGGCACCACCCAGCGCAGGCGCATCGGCGCGCCACGGACCACCGCGCGCTTCGCGCCCGGCATTCGCGCTTGGGGCGGCCCGGCGCGCTCATGCGAGAGAGGATGCATGGAACGGTTCGCATCGTACCTCACGCCAACGCCGGGAAGCCGCGTTCGTCCGAGGCAGCCCACGCCGCGATGCTAGAATCGTCGTGCCATGCGCCATCTCCTCCCGCTGATCCTGCCCGTCAGCGCTCGCCGCGTGCGCCGCCACCGGTGCCGGCGGCCCCGTGCTGCCCGGACTCGTCAACGCGCCGCCGCCGCCGATGGCGGCCGAGGACACGCTGCCGATCGGCGTGGTCTGGTCGTGGCAGGCGACGCAGATGAGCGACGGCGCGGTCATCGTGCCCGAGGGCCGCGATCGGTACACGCTCGAGTTCCGGCCCGGCGGCACCGTGAGCGTGCGCGCCGACTGCAATCGCGGCAGCGCGACCTACGTGCGCAACGGCAGCACGCTCGGCATCGGACCGGTCGCCCTGACGAGGATGGCCTGCCCGTCCGACACGCGCGACGCCGACTTCCTCAAGGGCCTCGGCGACGTGTCGGGGCATCTCATTCGCGGCAACGACCTCGTGCTGACGTTCAAGGTGGATTCGGGCTCGATGCAATTCACGTCGTCGCGACCGTAACGCCGGCCGCGCGAGCCGGGCCAACGATGCCGTTCGACCTCCCGGCCGATCGACATGCGCTCCTCGCCGCGTTCGTCGCGCTCGAGTGGATCATCCGGATCGCGATGGTCGTCATCGTCCCGTTTCGGCGCTCGCCCGACGCCGCGAAAGGCTGGCTGCTGCTGATCCTGTTCGAGCCGATCCTCGGCCTCGCGCTCTATCTCGTGTTCGGCCGCCGGCGGCTGCCGGCGTGGCGCCTGAAGCGTGCGGCCGCGTTCCGGCGAGCTCGCGCGCCCGATCCGCGCGCGGCTGCTCGAGCCACCCCAACGTGTTCCACCCCGCGCAGGACCCGTCGATCGCGCCCGGCATCCACCTCGCCGAGAAGCTGGGCGAAATGCCGATCCTCGGCGGCAACTCCGTCGAGGTGCTGTCCGACTACGACGGCATCCTCGACCGGCTCGTCGCCGACATCGACGCCGCGCGTTCGCACGTCCACCTGCTCTTCTACATCATCGCCGACGACGCGGTCGCGGGCCGCGTCATCGCGGCGCTCGAGCGCGCGGCGGCGCGCGGCGTCGCCTGCCGCGTGCTCGCCGATGCGCTGGGCTCGCGCGGCGTCCGCTTCGTGGCGCATGCTGCCCAGGCTGCGCGCCGCCGGCATCGAAGCCTCCGAGACGATGCGCGTGGCGTTCTTCCGGCAGCGCGGCGCGCGCATGGATCTGCGCAACCACCGCAAGATCGCGGTCATCGACGGGCGCATCGGCTACACGGGATCGCTCAACCTCGTCGATCCCGAACTTCAAGCCCGGGCTCACCTACGAGGAGCTGATGGTGCGCGCGACGGGACCGGTCGTGCTCGAGCTGCAGGCGGTGTTCGCGCAGGACTGGTACCTCGAAACCGGAAAGCCGCTCGAGACCGGCGACCCCTTTCCCGATCCCGAGGTCACCGGCGCCGTGCCGGCGCAGGTGCTGCCGTCGAGCCCGCTCTTCGCGCGCCCGAACAACCAGCGGCTGATCGTCGCGCTCGTCAACGCGGCGCGCGAGCGCGCCGTGATCACGACGCCCTATTTCATCCCCGACGAGGCGCTGCTGCAGGCGCTCACCACCGCGGTGCTGCGCGGCGTGGACGTGCGGCTCGTCGTTCCGGCGCAGGACGACCAGCTGCTGGTGTCGAATGCGCAGAAGTCCTACTACGGCGAGCTGCTCAGGAGCGGCGTGCGCATCTGCCGCTACGGCAAGCGCTTCCTGCACGCGAAGCACGCGACGATCGACGGCGACATCGCGTGGATCGGCTCGTCGAACATGGACATCCGCTCGTTCGCCCTCAACTCCGAGGTCGTGCTGCTCGCGTACGACCGCGGCGTGTGCGCGCAGCTGCGCGAGGTCCAGGAGCGCTACTTCCGCGACGGCGAATGGCTCGACGCCGACGCCTGGGACGCGCAGCCGCTCTACCGCCAGGTCGGATGGAATCTCGCCCGGATGTTCAGCTCGGTGCTCTGACGCGCAGGGCGCCTACTTGGCGGCCGGCAGCAAGCCGTCCTTGCGCAGCGAGCCGAGGATCACGTCGGCGAATCCCGGCGCGTCCCTCTGCACGCTGGTCGGATTCAGCGTCTCGGAGGTCGCGCTCCAGACGATGCGCTGGCTCCGCACGTCGAACAGCGTCGTCTCGACCACCGCGATCTGCGTCTGCGTGACCTGCGGATAGGCGTACCAGCCCGGAGTAGAAGCCGTACCAGCCGAAGCGCGGGCCGGGCCCCATCGGAGTCGGCCAGACCGTCATCTGCGTGTCGACGCCGAGCAGGCGCACCATCAGCATGGCGTCGGCCCGGGACGCGGTCACCGCCGCCGTCGAGCGCGCTCTCCGGCCGGGCCGTCGTTGGCGAGAAACTGCCACGCCGGCACCGCTTCCACGCCGCCGGCGGCGAGCTTGGCCACGACGACATCCTCGAGCACGCGGCGCGCGGTGACATCCCGCGTGCTGAGCGCGAGCACGAAGATCCGCTTGAATGCGCCCCCTGGTAGCCGGGATCCCGCCACGTGCTCTGGAGCGTCGTCGACGCGCAGCCGGCGACGAGGCACGCGAGCGCGACGGTACGACCGCGCGGAGCGGGCCCTTCGGTGTGCACTGCATCGAAATCCTCACGGACGGCGAAGGCGCGCCGATGCGCCACTCCGTTGCGTTTCACCGGTGCTTGAAGGCCGGCTTGCGCTTCTCGACGAACGCCCGCATCCCTTCCTTCTGGTCGTCGAGCGCGAACGTCGAGTGGAATTCGCGACGCTCGAACAGCAGGCCTTCGGCGAGCGACGATTCGTACGCGCGATTGACCGCCTCCTTGATCTTCAGCACGACCGGCAGCGAGAAGCCCGCGATCTTCGCCGCCACGGCGAGCGCCTCCGTCTCCAGCTGGTCCGCCGGCACGACGCGCGAGACGAGGCCGCTCCGCTCGGCCTCGGCGGCGTCGATCATCCGGCCGGTGAGGCACCAGTCCATCGCCTTCGCCTTGCCCACCGCGCGCGGCAGCCGCTGCGTCCCGCCCATGCCCGGCATCGTGCCGATCGTGATCTCGGGCTGGCCGAATTTCGCCGTGTCGGCGGCGATGATGAAGTCGCAGGCCATCGCGAGCTCGCAGCCGCCGCCCAGCGCGTAGCCGGCGACGGCCGCGATCACGGGCTTGCGCACGTATCGCACGTGCTCCCAGTCCTTCGTGATGTAGTTGTCGTGGTAGACCTTCTGGTAGCTCCATTCGGCCATCGCGCCGATGTCGGCGCCCGCCGCGAACGCCTTGTCGTTGCCGGTGATGACGATGACGGAGATCGCGTCGTCGGCGTCGAACCGCTCGAGCGCGTCCTTCAACTCGACGGCGAGCGCGTCGTTGAGCGCGTTCATGCGCTGCGGCCGGTTGAGCCGGATGACGCCGGTGCGCTCGCGGGTCTCGACGATGATGTTCTGATAGGTCATGGCTTGGCCTTCCAGCTGTCGACATAGCTTCGGTTTTCGACGCCCTCGGGCAGCGGCGCCACGTCGAGCGGGAAGCGCGTGTCGATCATGACCGCGTATTCGTCCGTTTCCTTCCGCGCGTGCGCGGCGCCGATCGCGAACGCCTTCGGATGCGGGCCGTGCGTGAAGCCGCACGGGTGAAAGGTGACCATCCCGGGCTTGATGTTGTCGCGGCTGAAGAACTCGCCGCGGTGGTAGAAGATCACTTCGTCGTAGTCGTCGTTGTTGTGATAGAACGGCACCTTCAGCGCCCCGGGATCGGACTCGATCGGCCGCGGCACGAACGTGCACACGATGAAGTTGCGGCCGACGAACGTCGTATGCGCCGACGGCGGCAGATGGAAGCGATGGCTCATCAGCGGCCGGAGGTCGCGGACGTTGATGCGCACGACGCAAAGATCGCCGTGCCAGCCCACGGCGTCCAGCGGATTGAACGGGTACTCGATCGTCGACAGCGCGCCGACGCGCTTCACGACCACCCGCCACGGATCGTCGGTCTGCTGCGCGCGGAATTGCGCGTCCATGACCGGGACGTCGAGCATCGCCGGATCGAAGATCGCATGGTTGCCGACGATGCCCTTTTCCGGCAGCGTGTACGTTCCCTCGGTGCATTCGATCAGCAGCAGCGTCGTCGGCGACGACGGCGCGATGCGCCACATGCCGCCGCGCGGAATCACGATGTAGTCGCCGTCGCGATAGGCGAGACGGCCCCAGTCGCAGAAGAACTCGCCGGCGCCGTCGTGGACGAACAGCAGCTCGTCGCCGTCCTGGTTGCGGACGAGACAATCCATCGCCCGGTCCGTCTTCCAGTAACGGATCCTGACGTCGCCGTTGTGCAGGAACGGTGTCGCGTCCCACGGCGAATCGCCGTTCGCCGGCAGCTGGTTGAGGTCGTAGGCGTGCGGATGGAGCGCGCCCGAAAAGCGCGCCCACGACGGTCGGCGGATGCTTGTGATGGAAATGCGCGGCCGGACCGAAGAAGCCGTCCTTGCTCATCTCGCGCTCGAACGTGCCGGCCGGCAGGTCGGCGTGCGCCTGGCGGCTGTGCGTGCCGTCGGCGCGCGGAAAACGGATGTAGTGCTTCATGCCACTCCTCGTCGCGGTCCGGGGCGGCGTCGGCTGGATCGCCGCGCCCCGAGAACAATGCGGCATTGTGGAGCGATTGCCGTGTTTCGACAAATCGCGGCCCATGTCGTCAACTATCGGCGGTAACATCCCACTCGAAGAGAAATTCCGTGAGCTCTGCCGACCCGCACATCTCGCCGACTGCACCGCCACCGAGCTCCTGCAGCTCTATCGAACCGGGCAGGCGTCGCCGGTCGAGGCGATGCAATCGGTGCTGGCGCGCATCGCCGACCTCGACCCGATGCTCAACGCGTTCTGCGTCGTCGACGCCGAAGCGGCGCTGGCGAGCGCCGGGCGTCGGAGGCGCGCTGGCGGAAGCAGGCGCCGCAGGACCTCCTCGACGGCGTGCCGGTGTCGATCAAGGACCTGATCCTGACGCGCGGCTGGCCGACGCTGCGCGGCTCGCGCACCGTCGATCCGAAGCAGCCGTGGGACGTCGATGCGCCCGCCACGGCGCGCTTGCGCGAAGCGGGCGCGGTGCTGTTCGGCAAGACGAACACGCCCGAATTCGGCATCAAGGGCACGACCGACAATCTGCTGACGGGAATCACGCGCAATCCGTGGAATCCGACAGATGACGCCCGGCGGATCGTCCGGCGGCGCGGCGGCCGCCGTGGCTTCGCGGCATGGGACCGCTCGCGGTCGGCACCGACGGCGCGGGCTCCATCCGCATCCCGTCGACGTTCTGCGGCATCCCGGGCTTGAAGCCCTCGTTCGGCCGCGTGCCCGCGTATCCGCTTTCGCCGATGGGCACCGTTGCCCACATCGGTCCCCACGCCCGCAGCGTCGACGACCTCGCGCTGATGCTGACGGTGATGAGCCGGCCCGGATGCGCGCGACTGGACGTCGCTGCCGTACGATCCGCGCGACTATCGCGTCGGGCTCGCCGACGGCGTGCGCGGACTGCGCGTCGCGTTTTCTCCCGATCTCGGCTACGTGAAGAACGTCGACCCGGAAATCGCCGCGGCGGTACGCAAGGCCGCCGAGTCGTTCGCGGCGTTGGGCGCGCACGTGGACGAAGCAGCGCCCGGCTTCGCCAATCCCGAGGAGATCACGACCAAGCTGTGGTTCGTCGGCTCGATGACGATTCGTCGGCAACATGACGCCGGAGCAGGTCGCGCGAACCGACCCGGCGCTGCGCTGGCAGGCCGACGAAGGGACGGAAGGTGTCGGTCCCGGAGCTGCAACGGCTCACGCCGCGACGCGGCGAGCTCGGTTCGCTCATGCGCCAGTTCCACCAGCGCTACGACCTGCTGCTGACGCCTGGCGTGTCGGTGCCGGCCTTCGAAGCCAAGGCGCCGGAGCAGTGGGAGCTCTCGCTCGACCAAGTTCCTCGGCTGGACGCCGTTTTCCTACCCGTTTAATCTCACGCAGCAGCCGGCAGCGGTCGTGCCGTGCGGTCTCACCCGGTCGGGCCTGCCGATCTCCGTGCAGATCGTCGGTCCGATGCACGGCGATGCGCTCGTGCTGCGCGCGGCGCGGGCCTACGAGTCGACGCGCGAATGGAAGTTGCCGGTCGTGCCCCCGTCGCGCGCCCCGACACGATAACCGATGACTCCGCCCTCCGCTGCCCAGGCGTCGCCGCTGCCTACCGGCACCGTCACGCTGCTCTTCACCGACATCGAGGGCAGCACCCGGCTGTGGGAGACGCCATGAGACGCGATGCGCGCGGCGCTGGCGCGCCACGACGAGCTGCTGCGCCGCGCAATCGGCGCGCGCGGCGGCCATGTGTTCAAGACCGTCGGCGACGCGTTCTGCGCGGCGTTTCCCACGGCCGCCGGACGCGCTGGCGGCCGCCCTCGAGGCCCAGCGCGCGCTCCACCTCGAGCGCTGGCCCGACCCGGTGAAGCTCCGCGTGCGGATGGCGCTGCACACCGGGGACCGTCGAAGTGCGCGACGGCGACTACTTCGGCACGCCGCTCAATCGCGTCGCGCGCCTGCTGGCGGCGGGACACGGCGGCCAGACGCTGCTGTCGGAATCGATGCACGATCTCTGCCGCGACCACCTGCCGCCGCTCGCGAGCATCAAGCCGCTGGGCGAGCACGGCCTCAAGGACCTCGCGCGCCGCGAAGCGGTCTTCCAGCTGTGCCACCCGGATCTGCCGCAGGCTTTTCCGCCGCTCCGGTCGCAGAGCGCTCCCATGGACACGGAAACGCCGTCGATCGCGGTGCTCCCTTTCGTCAACATCAGCCAGGACGAGGAGAACGAGTACTTCGCCGACGGCCTCGCCGAAGAGCTCCTCAACGTCCTCACGAAGATCCGCGGGCTTGCGCGTCGCCTCGCGCACCTCGGCGTTCTCGTTCAAGGGCAAGGATGTCGACATCCCGACAGTCGCGCAGAAGCTCAACGTCGCCAACATCCTCGAAGGCAGCGTCCGCAAGTCCGGCAAGCGCGTGCGCATCACCGCGCAGCTGATCCAGGTCGCCACCGACTCCCATCTGTGGTCCGAGTCGTACGATCGCGAGCTCGACGACATCTTCGCGGTGCAGGACGACATCGCGCAATCGGTGGTGAAGGAGCTGCGCGCAGCACTCCTGGGCGAGCACCTCGATCCGCACGCGAAAGCTGAAGCCGAAGCGAAGGCGGAAGTCCGAGCAGCGACGACGGGCCGCGCGGACAATCCCGAGGCGCATCGCCTTTGCCTGCAGGGCCGCTATTTCCTCGAGCGCATGACGCGAGGCGGACGTCGCACGCAGCGTGGGACTCTTCGAGCAGGCGATTGCGCTCGATCCCGAGTTCGCGCTCGGATGGACGGGCCTGTCGCGAGCCGTCTGCACGCAGGCAGGCTATGGCTGGGCGCCGGTCGCCGTCGGGTTCGAACGAGCGCGCGATGCGGCGAAACGCGCGCTCGCGCTCGCCCCGGATCTCGCCGAGGGTCATGTGTGCCTGGGCATGGTCCTCGAAGACTACGACTGGAACTGGAAGGCTGCCGACGCCGAATTCCGGCGTGCATTCGAGCTCGCACCCGGCAACGGGGACGTCCTCCGCTCGCTGTCGAGCATGGCCGGAGTCCTCGGCCGTCTCGACGAGGCGATCGAGCTCCTGCGGAAGGCCGTGGCACTCGACCCGTTGAGCACCGCCGCGCAGCGTTTTCTCGGCTTGCGCTGCGCCATGTACGGACGGCACGACGAAGGCGTCACCGCGCTCCACGCCGCGCTCGACCTCAACCCGAAGGCCGGGCTCGCCCACTGCTTTCTCTCCGTCACGAGGCTGTGGCAGGGTCGCGCCGCGGAGGCGCTCGAAGAAGCGAAGCTCGAGCTGCTGCCCGATTTCCGGTTGCTGGCGACGACCATGGCTCACCACACGCTCGGACACGCCGCCGAATCGGACGCCGCGCTGGCGAAGCTGATCGAGGATCACGGCAGCGTTGCCGCCTATCAGGTCGCCGAGGCCTGCGCGTGGCGCGGCGAGATCGACCGCGCCTTCGAGTGGCTGGAGCGCGCCTACGCTCAGCGCGACCCCGGTCTCGCCCATTCGGCGACCGACAAGCTGCTTGGCGCCGTTGCACGACGATCCGCGCTGGGCGCCGTTCATGAAGCAAAATGGGATTCGCCTGAGAATTCGTCCGCATCGAGGACGATCCCGGCAGGATCTCGACGACGAAGAACGCAAAAGGAGGATTTGCAATGCCATCCAACGTCAAGGTGCTGATCCTGGGCGCGTCCTATGGGTCGCTCCTCGCGAGCAAGCTGCTGCTCGCGGGCCACTCGGTGAAGCTCGTCTGCCTTCCCGCCGAATCCGAGCTCATCAACCAGGAAGGCATCCGGGTGCGCATGCCCGTCAAGGGGCGCGACGGCCTGGTCGAGATCGACTCGCGCAAGCTCTCCGGGCACGCTGTCCGCCGGCGGCCCGGCCGACGCCGATCCGTCGGAATTCGACCTCGTCGTGCTCGCGATGCAGGAACCGCAGTACCGCGCGGCCGGCGTGCGGGAGCTGCTCGACGCCGTGGCCAAGGCGAAAGTGCCCTGCATGTCGATCATGAACATGCCGCCGCTGCCGTTCCTCGCCCGCATCCCCGGTATCGACGTGGCGAGCTTGCCGCGCCTGCTACACCGATGCGAGCGTCTGGGACGCCTTCGATCCGCCGCTGCATGACGCTGTGCAGCCCGGACGCGCAGGCGTTTCGCCCGCCGGAGGAAAAGGTCAACGTGCTGCAGGTGAGGCTGCCGACCAACTTCAAGGCCGCGCGTTTCGATTCGGGCGCAGCCACCGCGACGCTCCTTCGGCTCCAATCCGACATCGACGCCGCGAGACTCGATATCGAGGGCGGCAGGATCGAGGTGCCGGTCAAGCTCCGCGTGTACGTCTCGATCTTCGTGCCGCTCGCGAAATGGGCGATGCTGCTCGCCGGCAACTATCGCTGCGTCGGCGCCGATGGCGTGCGCAGCATCAAGGAGGCGGTGCACGCCGATGTCGAGGCGTCGCGGTCGGTATACGAATGGGTGGTCGAAGTCTGCCGTGTCGCTCGGCGCGGCAAGGAGCGATCTCGTCCCGTTCGAAAAGTACGCAAGCGCGGCGCTGTTGCTGCAGAGCCCGTCGTCGGCGGCGCGGGCGCTCGCCGCCGGCGCACCGAACATCGAGCGCACGGATCGGCTCGTGCAGACGATCGCCGCGCAGAAGGGCATGCGCACGAGACGGTCGACCGCACCGTCGCGCTGGTCGACAGTGGCTCGAGCGCAACCGGAAGAAGGCGGCGTGATCCCGATGCCCGCCGACGAGAAGAATGTGCTCGGCGGCACGCTGGCCCCGTGCTCGACGTCTCCGCGCACCGGCTTCTACCGCGACGGCTGCTGCAATACCGGCCCCGAGGATGTCGGCCTGCATGTCGTGTGCGCGCAGGTGACGGCCGCCTTCCTCGACTTCGCGCGCGAGCAGGGCAACGACCTCGTCACCCCGGTGCCGGAGTACGGCTTTCCCGGCCTCGTTCCCGGCGATCGCTGGTGCGTCTGCGCCGCGACCTGGCGCCAGGCGCTGGAGGCGGGTGTCGCGCCGCCGGTGATCCTGGCGGCGACGCACGAGGAGACGCTTGCCGTGATTCCGCTCGCCGACCTGCGCCGGCACGCGCTCGACCTGCACTGAACGCGACTCCCGATGCGCGCGCTTCGCTACGACCGCTTCGGTCCCCCTGACGTCCTGCACGTCGTCGAGATCGCCGAGCCGGTGCCGCGCGCGGGCGAAGTGAAGGTGCGCGTCCACGCGGCGAGCCTCAACCCGCTCGACTGGAAGATCCGCGCCGGTCATCTGCGCTGGTTGCCGATGTTCCGCCGGCCGCCCCGTACGCTCGGCTGCGATTTCGCGGGCGAGATCGTCGGTGTCAGCGCCGGCGCGAGGTCGCACTATGTCGGCGAGCGCGTGTTCGGCTCGCTGCGGCCGTTCGGACGCGACGGCGCGCTGGCGGACTACCTCGTCGCGGGCGTGGATCGGCTGGCGGCGATGCCGGACGAACTCGACTACGAGCAGGCGGCCGCACTGCCCGATGGCCGGTGGCACGGCCCTGCAGGCGATCGTGGACGAGGCGCGGCTCGGTGCGGGCCAGCGCATCCTGATCACCGGCGCCGCGGGAGGCGTCGGACATTTCGCCGTGCAGATCGCCAAACACCGTCGGCGCCCACGTCGTCGCCGTCTGCAGTGCGCGCCAACGCCGATTTCGTGCGCGGTCTGGGCGCCGATGAAGTGATCGACTACGCGCGCGACGATTTCACGCGCCGCGACGACCGGTTCGACGTCGTGTTCGACGCCGCCAGCGCGTCGTCCTTCATGGCGGCGCGCAACGTGCTCACCGTCGACGGTTGCTACGTCAACACCGGCGGCGATGCGGCCTCCGTGGCCGGTACGGCAATGGGCGCATTGCTCGCGCGGGTCAGCTCCCGGCAACGCGCGATCCCGCTCGTGCTTGCCGGCAATTCCGCGCGCTGGGAGCGGCTCGCGACCCTGGCGCAGCAGGGTGCGCTGCGCGCGCACATCGAGCGTTCGATCGCGCTCGACGACGTCGCCGACGCGCAGCGCGCCATGGAAACGGGCCATGGTCGCGGCAAGATCGTCGTGCGCCTGCAATAGTCTCGCGCGAACGTCCGCATTCGCCGGGCTTACGCGCAGTCAGGCCAAAGTGTCCTGCCAACCCGTTCGCATGCGCACGAAGCGCGCGATGTGGTCGATGGCGACGGCTGCCTCGGGCAGGAATCCGGCAATCTGGAACACGTGCGCGGCGTCCGGCCACAACTCGAGCTCGACATCCACGCCGGCCGCGTAAGCCTTGTCGGCGGCCCGCGTCGCCTCGTCCCGCAGGAGCTCGGTGCTGCCCGCCTGGAAGAAGAGCGGTGGGAAACCCTCGAAATCGGCGAACAGCGGTGAGACCTCGGGGTTCGTGTAATGCTCCGGCGACGGCACGTAGTGCTGCCGCAACACGAGCAAGCTCGCGAGCCGGATCATCGGGTCCTGCCCATCGAAGGTGAACATGCTCGGACTTCCCAGCGTACAGTCGACGGCCGGCGAGAGGAGAACGGCGCAGGCCGGCAGCGGCTCGCCCGCGGCGCGGGCCCGGTGGAGCGTGACCAGGGCCAGGTTACCGCCGGCCGAATCGCCGGCGAGAACGATGTTCCCGGGATCGACCCCCTGCGCGAGCAACCCGCGGTAGGCCGCGTGGCAATCGTCGGGGGCAGCGGGGAACGGATACTCCGGCGCTAGCCGGTAGTCGGGTATCAGCGCCCGGGCGCGCAGCTGCCGGCACAGCCGGGCGGCGAGCGCCGCGTGCGCATTCGGGAAGCGGAATGCGAACGACCCGCCGTGCAGGTAGAGGACGACGCGCTCGTGGCGCGTCTCCGGCACGACGATCCACTCGCCCGGCACGCCGCCGCACTCCACCGGCATCCGCTCGACGTGAGAACCCACCCTGAACTGCCGGGCGTCGAGCTTCTCGTAACGGCGGCGAAGCGCGACGATGTCCGAATCGTCGCGCAGCGGCCGCCCCATCGTCAGCCGCAGCACGGCATTGAGCGCCCGGCTGCGCCAGCTGGGCGCGAGCTCGATCTCGCGTCGGTATCCCGTGCGACGGCGCATGTGTGACCTCACCAGTTCGCCGGTTCGGCGACCGAGCCCCGCCGCCGCATCAATCGCACGCCGACGCCTCCGGCGGCGTCAATGGCCGGCGCGCGCCGTCGGCATCGGTCAGCGTGGCAAGGAAGGCGGCCAGATCGTCGACGTCGCGGTCGGAGAGATCGACACGGCGTACCTTGCGCTCGTCGTCGATGTATGGCCTCTTGCCGGGCGCCTTCACGTAGCGGCGCACGACATCATATAGCGACGCGGCGTTGCCGTTGTGAAGGTAGGGCGCGCTCACGGCGACGTTGCGCAGGCTCGGCGTGCGCCACTTGTCGCGATCGCGGGCGTCGAGCTTGACGTCCTTCCCGAGCGAGCTTCCCGCGTCGTTGTACGTCCCGCGTTGGTTGAACCGGCTTGCGCGAAGCGCGTTCACCCCCGCGTAGCGACCCGTATCGGGCGCGCTCTGTCCCACGAATGAGGGCACGCCAGTTCCGCGGAAGGCGCCGTCGGTGAAGTTCGGGCCGCCGTGGCAGGACGTGCAACCGCCTCTGCCGACGAAGACCTTGAGCCCCCGCTGCGCGCTTTCCGGATACGACGGACCGGGCCGCTCGCCGCGCACGAGCGCATCACGGAAATCGTCGAACGGCGTGCGCCCGGTGACGAGCGTTTCCTCGTAGGCCGCGAGCGCCTTGCCCACGTTGACGAGCACCGTCTCGTCGGGCTCGCCTTCCGGATCCGTGCCGAACGCGGCGCGATAGCGGCACGCCACGCCGTCGCCGGTGCGGACGACGGAGGCGACCTTCGCCGCGTCGCTGCCGATTTCGCGCGCATCGAGGATCGGCCGCAGGCTCGCCATCCACAGGCTGTCGCTCGATCCGCCCCAGCCGTACCAGCGCTGCAGGCGAAGGTTCTGCAGGGCGATCGCGTTGCGGTCGACCGGCGCCAGTCCGCGCGCACGCGGCAGGTTGTCGGTGAACGCGCGGTCCGGCTGGTGGCAGGCGACACAGGAGATGTAACCATTGGGCGAGAACCGCGGGTAGGAGAAAAGGTGGCGGCCCAAGGCAATCGCCTCCGGCATGCCGGAGACCCGGTTGGTCGGATCGCGCGTGGCCGGCGGCGGCCACGGACCGAGCACCGCGATGCGCGCCGTCTCGTCGGCGTCGAACGTCACGGCCTCGGCCGTCCGCATCTTCCCTCCACGCCGCGCCGCACGCACCGAGCGCACCGAGCAGGATCCACGGGCGAAGGCGTCGGTGATTCATCGTCGCATCGCAGGGAGACGGCGGTCACACCTCGGCGCGGTCCCGATGCGGCCCGACGTCCTCGCGTGCAGCCGCGAGCGCCTCGGCCAGCACCGCGGCGTCGCCGATGTGATTGGCGAGAAGCAGCACGAGCTTCGCATTGACGAGCACGCTCTCCTCGTCGGAGAGCCCGCGATGCGTCGCGATCAGGCGCTCGTAGAAATCGTCCGGCGCGGCGAGATTGGGCTCGGTATTGAGTGTCGCCATGGCTACCTCCATCTCAGCGTCCGCCCGGCCGCAGGAACAAAACTGAGGGGCGCCGAGCCCCTCGGGGGGAAGCGAGCGTAGCGAGCATCGGGGGTGTTCATCCGTTGCATGTGGCGCGGGCGATCGCCGCGCGCACGGCCGACGGGTCGAAGTGCCGCCAGCGCGCACAAACATGCTGGTCGGGCCGCAGCAGGTAGACGGTGCCCGGTCTCGCATCGTACCGCTTCGCGGCGAGCCCCTCCGCGATCCACGACCGGCGTCGCGCCCGCATCCGCCCTGTGACCGATCAGCACGACGCGGCACGGGATCCGGTCGCGGCCGAGCGCCGCCATGTCGGAAGGCGGGACGGCAGCGCCGAACCCGAGCAGCGTGAAGTCGCCGCCGAGATAACCCAGCAGCCAGTCGCCGGAAGGCCCCGTCACGGGCGCGTCGGCCGCCGGCGCGCCCGGGATCATCGCGCCCGGCCCATGCGCGAAATCGTGGTCGCGGTCCGGCGTGTTGAGCGGCGAATCCGCGAGGACCGACGGCACCGAGAGGCGCCCGCTGTTGACGAGCCGGCGCGCGAACGCGTGTTTCTTGGCGAGGCCGAGCACGGCGTCGCGAAACGCGCGCGACACGCGGCTCTTGGGCGTGATGAAATCCGTCGAGCGCGTCGAATTGAGGATGTTCTCGTCGGCGGCGCGCACGCGCTCGCTGTCGTAGGTGTCGAGCAGCCGTTCCGGCGCGGCGCCGGCGAGCACGAGCGCGAGCTTCCAGACGAGGTTGTCCGCGTCCTGGAGGCCGCTATTGGCCCCCCTCGCCCCGAACGGCGACACCACGTGCGCGGCGTCGCCGGCGAACAGCACGCGGCCATGGCGAAAGCGCTGCATGCGCCGGCAGGCAAACGTGTAGACGCTCGCCCATTCGATCTCGAACCGGGCCTCTTCTCCCAGCATCGCGCGGAGGCGCGGGAGGATCCGCTCGGGCTTGCGCTCCTCGTCGGGGTCGGCCTCCCAGCCCAGCTGGAAGTCGATCCGCCACACGTCGTCGGCCTGGCGATGCAGCAGCGCCGACTGGTTCGGATGGAACGGCGGATCGAACCAGAACCAGCGCTCCGTCGGAAAATCCGAGTGCATGTGAATGTCGGCGATCAGAAAGCGGTCGCGGAACACCTGGCCCTGCCAGTCGAGGCCCAGCATCCGACGCACCGCGCTCTTCGAGCCATCGGCGGCGATCAGCCAGTCGCAGGCCAGCACGTACTTGCCGTCGGGTGTCGTCACGCTCACGTCCACGCCGTCCGCGCGCGCCTCGATGCCGTCCGCCTTGCTCTCCCAACGCAGTTCCACCGAAGGCAGCGAACCTGCCCGCTCGACCAGATATTCCTCGAACCAGTACTGCTGCAGGTTGACGAACGCCGGCCGCCGGTGGCCGGGCTCCGGCAGCAGGTCGAAGCCGTAGACGAGCTCGTCCCGGAAGAACACCTTGCCGACGTTCCAGCCGATGCCTTTGGCGACGATCGGCTCCGCGCAGCCCAGGCGGTCGAGGATCTCCAGCGCGCGCTTCGCGTAGCAGATCGCCCGCGATCCGACCGACACCGTGCGGTCGTCGTCCAGCACCACGACCGGAATGCCGCGCTGGCCGAGGTCGATCGCCGCGGCGAGCCCGACCGGGCCCGCGCCGACGATCACGACGGGACGCCGCGCGGACGCGCCGTCGAGCTCCGCGGGGGCGGACGTAACGATAGACGGGATTGGTGTACGTTTTCATCGGCGCCCGCTGCAATGCGGATCTGCGCGACCCGACAGCCCGTCAGTCCGGGTCTTCAGCTCTCCAGTGTTTCCCACATCTCCTTGTCGCGCTCCGCCGTCCAGATGCGGGGGTCGGGATACCCGGTCGCTTCGTCGTAGGCGCGCGTCACGTCGAACGGCAGGCAATGGTCGAAGATCACCCAGTGTCCGAACTTCGGCTTCAACGCAGCGTACGTCTCCTTGTAGACGGTATTGAGGTCGAGGCCCGCTTCCACGCCGCGCTTCACGGAACCGAACATCTCGCTCACGAACCGGTCGGTGCCGTCGAGCCCCGCCTTCACCGCCTCGGGTGTGGTCAGCGCCGCGCCGCGTCCCGGCACGAGCTTCTGGGGCTGCAGCGCCGCGATGTTGTCGAGCGTGTCCGGCCAATCCGCGAGATAGGCGTCGCCGGTGTAGGGCGTCGCTTCGTACTCGACCAGATCGCCCGAGAACAGGATCTTCTCCTGCGGCAGCCACACGACGGTGTCGCCTTTCGTGTGGCCGCGCCCGAGCTGCATGATCTCGACCTGCAGCTTGCCGAGCCACAGCGTGAGGCGCTTCTTGAACACGAGGTTCGGCCACGTGAGCCCCGGCACCGATTCCACCGCGCGGAAGAGGCGCGGAAAGCGCTCGATCTCGCTCTTCATGTCCTGCTCGCCACGCTCGCGGATCAGCTCGTAGGTGTCGCGGCTCGCGATGACGTGGTCGGCCCCGTACGCGGAGGCGCCCAGCACTCGCACCGCGTGATAGTGCGAAAGCACGACGTAGCGGATCGGCTTGTCCGTCACTTCGCGGATGCGCCGGATCACGTCCTGCGCCATCACGGGGGTCGCCTGCGTGTCGATCACCATCACCGCGTTGTCGCCGACGACGACGCCGGTGTTGGGATCGCCCTCCGCCGTATACGCGTAGGCATGGTCGGAGAGCTTGTCGAAGCTCACCTTCTTCTCGACGAGGTCGGCGTGCGACGCGAACTTCTTTTCGCTCATGGATAAGCCTCGGTGCGATCGACCGCCGCCGGAACAGGCGACGGCGTGGACTCGGCGATGTTAACCGATTCCCCGCGCTGCGCGATAATCGCGGACATGTCGCCGCCGACCGACCGCCGCCGCTTCCTCGAGCTTGCCGCGGCCTGCGCCACGACGCTGTGGCTCCCCCGCAGCGCGTGGAGCCAGCCCCGATTCGCCAGCGATCCCTTCGCATTGGGCGTGGCCAGCGGATCGCCGACGGACGATTCCGTGGTCCTGTGGACCCGCCTGGCCCCGGAGGCGTTGTCCGGGGCCGACTCCGGCGAGATCACCGTCCGGTGGGAGCTCGCCGACGACGACAAGTTCAAGCACATCGTTCGGCGGGGGCAGACCGTGGCCGGCGCCGCGCTGGCGCATTCGGTTCACGTCGAAGTGGCGGGTCTCAAACCCGATCGCTGGTACTTCTATCGCTTCATGACGGGCGAGGCGACCAGCATCGTCGCCCGCACGCGCACGTTTCCGGCGCCCGATTCGGAGGTGAGGCGCCTGCGCATCGCGTACGCATCCTGCCAGCGCTGGGAGCACGGCTACTTCAGCGCGTACCGCCACATGCGCGAGGAAGACCTGGATGCGGTGCTGTTCCTCGGCGACTACATCTACGAATATCCCAATGCGAAGAACGCCGTGCGCGTGCCGACCGGCGGGTGGGTACGCACGCTCGACGACTATCGCCGCCGTTACGCGCTCCACAAATCGGATGCCGATCTGCAGGCAATGCACGCCGTCTGCCCCTGGCTCGCGACGTGGGACGACCATGAAGTGCAGAACGATTACGCCGGCCTGAGGGAGGGCCAGAGCGGAGCGCCGGTCGCCGATTTTTCCGCGCTGCGCGCGGCGGCGTATCAGGCCTATTACGAGCACATGCCGCTCCGCGCTTCGGTCCTCACGCGGGCGATGGCCGGCCTCGGCAGCGGCGCCGAGATGCGCATCTATTCCACCGTGCGTTTCGGCACGCTCGCATCGCTCCACCTCGTCGACGACCGCCAGTATCGCGATCCGCAGGTCTGCAACCGCGATGGCAAGCCCGGGTCGAGCACCGTGGACCCCACGCGGTGCGACGATTGGAGCGACCCGCGTCGCACGCTGCTCGGCGCGGTGCAGGAGCGCTGGCTCGACGAAGCATTCGCGCAGGGGAGCAAAGGGTGGAACGTGCTCGGCTTGCAGACGGTCTTCGGCGCGCGCGATTTCCGCTCCGGTCCGGGCCAGACGTTCTGGAATGACGGGTGGGACGGCTACCCCGCCGCCCGCGCCCGGATGATCACGTCGATGCGCAAGCACGCGCTCGCGAATCCGGTGCTCCTCGGCGGCGACGTGCACCAGAACTGGGTGGGCCACGTGAAGGCCGACTACGCGGATCCCGGCAGTCCCTCGATCGGCGTGGAATTCTGCGGGACCAGCATCTCTGCGCGATCGGACATCGACCGCGCCGTCGACAATCGACTGGCCGAGAATCCGCATTTCATCTTCGCGAATGCGGATCGCCGCGGCTATGGCGTTCTGGAGCTCACCCCCAAACGGCTGACGACGTCGCTGCGCGTCGTCGACGATGTGACCAAGCGCGACACCGCGATCGAAACGCTCGCGAAATTCTCGGTCGAAGCCGGGCGGCCGGTGCTCGAACGGGCGTGAGGTCTGCCGCGCAGCGGATGCCGCGTCGCGTGCGCTATAGTCGCGTCATGAAAGGCGCCCCCGTCCTGCCGCTCTGGACGCTCGCCACCCCGGTCGTCGCCTGGCTCCTCTTCGGTGGAACACTAGCTCGGACTCGACGGCGCCTATCTCGTGCTCGTCGCGGCCGGCCTGATCGGCGCCGTGCTGTCCGCCGTGCACCACGCCGAGGTCGTCGCGCATCGCGTGGGCGAGCCCTTCGGCACGCTGGTGCTGGCGGTCGCCGTGACGGTGATCGAAGTCGCGCTGATCGTGTCGCTGATGCTGGCGGGCGGTCCGGACGCGGCAGCGCTCGCCCGCGACACGGTCTTCGCCGCCGTGATGATCATCCTGACCGGCATCGTCGGATTGTGCCTGCTGCTGGGCGGCGCGCGCTCACCGGGAGCAGAGCTTCGGCCTCCACGGCGTGAGCGCCTCGCTCGCCACGCTGGCCGCGATCGTCGTGCTGACGCTGATCCTGCCGAACTACACGACCACCGACCCCGGCCCCGTATTCACGCCGAGCCAGCTCATCTTCATCGCCGTCGTGTCGCTGATCCTCTACGGCACGTTCGTCTTCGCGCAGATCATCCGGCACCGCGACTACTTCCTGCCGCTCGATGCCGACGGCAACGAGGAGGTCCACGCGGCCGCGCCGCCGGGCAAGGTGGCGGCGCTGAGCGCGTTCCTGCTCGTCGCGTGCCTCGTCGTCGTGGTCCTGCTCGCCAAGTCGCTCGCCCCGAGCATCGAGGCGGGCGTCGCCGCCATGGGCGCGCCGACTGCGCTCGTCGGCGTCATCATCGCCGCCGTCGTGCTCTTTCCGGAGGGGCTCGCCGCCGTGCGCGCCGCGCGTGCGAACCGGCTGCAGACGAGCCTCAACCTGGCGCTCGGCTCGGCGCTCGCGAGCATCGGGCTCACGATCCCGGCCGTCGCCCTCGTCTCGCTGCTCGACCGGCGTGACGCTCACGCTCGGCATCGACATCAAGTCGACCGTCCTGCTGCTGCTGTCGCTGTTCGTGACCGCGATCTCGCTCGGAACGGGACGCACGACCGTGCTGCAGGGCACCGTGCTGCTCGTCGTCTTCGCGACCTATCTCTTCACGACCATCGTGCCCTGAGCGCCAGCGCAGCGACGGCCATGCCCCACGAAATCAACCTGATCACGACCGTCGCAGCCGCGCCGGGATTGGCGCCCCGAATATATCGCAGCGGGGGGTCGAACTGCCATACTGCCATTAGGTGGATTGGAGAGGAGGTACGCATGCCCAGGCTTCTGGCTCAGATGTCCTTGTCCCTCTTGGCAAATGCCCTCGCGTTGGTGGCGGCATCAATGCTTCTGGGCGGATTCACCATCAATGGCCTGGCGTTCGTAGTTGCGGTTTGCATCTTTACGGCGTCGACCGTGATTCTGGAGCCGTTGATCACCAAGATTGCCCGGCAAAACGCGCCGTATCTGCTGGGCGGCATCGCCCTTGTGACAACGTTCGTTGGCTTGCTGGTGACCTCGCTTGCAACGGACGGCCTGAGCATCACCGGTATCGCCACCTGGGTCATTGCCACCCTTGTCATTTGGCTTGCCAGCATAGTTGCCAGCCTCATCCTGCCGCGCTTTCTGTTCAAGGAAGCGTTGGGCGATCACGGCAAGGCAAGGAAGTAGCGCGGCTGCAACGCCGCCCGGAGCTCGCACCCGGCGCGCGCCTCGAGACGCCGGCAGCTCAAGGAGCCTTGCGCAACTTCGCCAGCCAGTATTCCATTTGCCTGCCAGCGGCCTCGCGCCCCCCGAGGCCGAACGAGAGCGCCACTGCCACTGCAACTGGTGCGCATTTCGCTCTCCTTATCGGATGCACTCCAAAGTGCGGATTGCCGCCGTGCTCGTTCGCTATCCTGCGGCCCTTGGCGTTCCCCTTCGTTCACGCTTGCTTTCGCCGACGCGCGACGAACACTACCGCCGCCACCAGCACGGCGATCACCAGGTACCACGCCAGCCCAAGCCCGGATTGTTCGGCAGGTTGCGATGCGGGCGGGGCGGCGCTCGGGCTCGGCGGGGCGGCGGCCGGGGTCGGCTGAGGTGAGGCAGCTGGCGCCGGCTGCACGGGAGCCGCCGCCGATGCCATCTTGGCTGGCTCAGCCGCAGACTTGTCGAGCGTCGCCTGCACTTCCTGCTCCGTCACCACTACCGGCGCAACCTGGGAGACGATCGTCGCCGTAAGCACGTCGCCCTCTTTCAATTCGCCGATGCGCATCACGCGGCCGTCCTTAAGGATCTGGATACCACGCTGGTCCAACTGGTCCTGCGAAAAACGCTTCCGCACGCCTTCCTTGTCACGTACGACTATCGACGAGGGCCCGGCGCGCAACACGACGCCCTCGCGGACGTCCGTGACGACGACCTCCTTGATCGTGGTCTTGGTCGTGACGGTCGCCGTGCCCTTCATCCCCGCCTTCAGTTCCGACACGGACATCTTCTTGCCGTCAACCGTAAAGCGGAAGTCGTCCGGCACCGTGTATTCGTTGGTGCCCCTCTGATCGCGAACGACGAGCTTGTTCCCATCGACCGAGATCACCTCGAAATTGCGTACATCGACATCGGTCGTCGTCTGCGCCAAGGGGGCGCCCGCGAAGGCAAGCCCGAACGCAGCCATGAGAAGGATCCTGGACAGCCATCTCGCTTTCGCCCTCATCGTTTGTCTCCTCAGAATTGTAAGCCGCCGAGCCTGCACCGAAACTCAACTCAGCCCGTATGGAAAGGATACTACGACCATGAGGCCAGTTCTTTGACGCTGGTCATGAATCCGCGCGCGCCGTCCGAATGGCCGCGGGTGTGCCAACATCGACTCGCTCGAGGCGGCAACGTGCTGCGCTACCCGCGGAGGGCATCGGCATCGGCTGCGGGGGGTCAGCGAGCGCCGAGCCGTAATCTCAGAGTATCTGCGACAGAAATGCGCGCGTGCGCTCGTGCTTCGGGTTGGCGAAGAACTCCGCCGGCGGCCCCTGTTCGACGATAACGCCGCCGTCGGTGAAATACATGTGATCCGCCACTTCGCGCGCGAAACCCATCTCGTGCGTGACCAGGATGCAGGTCAATCCGTCGTCGGCCAGCTCGCGGATCGTCACCAGCACTTCCTTGACGGTCTCGGGATCGAGCGCCGCGGTCACCTCGTCGAAGAGGATGATCTCCGGCCGCATCGCCAGCGCACGGGCGATCGCCACCCGTTGCTGTTGGCCGCCGGAAAGCTCGCCCGGATAGCTCTGCGCCTTTTCCGTCAGGCGCACCTTGGCGAGCAGCTTGACGGCGCGCGCTTCGACTTCCCGCGGATCCTCCTTCAACACGTGAACCGGCGCCATCATGATGTTGGCGAGCGCGGTCTTGTGCGGATACAGGTTGTATTGCTGGAATACGATCGACACTTCCTTGCGCAGCGCGATGATGTCGCGATCGGCGGTGAGTTTCTCGACCTGAAAATCGGCGACTCGAATCGAGCCGCCGTCGATCGGGATCAGGCCGTTGATGCAGCGCAGTATCGTCGATTTGCCCGAGCCCGATGGCCCGATGATGCACACCACTTCGCCCTTGGCAACGTCGAACGACACGCCCTTCAGCACCTCGACGGCGCCGAACGACTTGCGGATGTCCTTGACGCTGACTATGGGCCGATCGGACATTCGCCTTGCCTCCGGACGAGGGCCCGAGCTTCAGAAATTGACCGCATACTTGCGCTCCAGGTAGATCGTCCAGCGCGCGATCGGATAGCAATAGAGGAAGAACCACACCAGGATGTAGAAATAGATCGGCATCAGCAGGTCGGCCCGATTCTCGGAGCCGAGAGCGTCGCCGGCGAGGGTCATCACCTCCGACACGCCGACCACCGACACCAGAACGGTGCCGACCGTCAGGATCGAATAGAGGTTCATCCACGGCGGCAGCATCCGCTTGATGCATTGCGGCAGGATGATCATCCACATCGTCTGGCGGCGCGAGAACGCGAACGAGCTGGCGGATTCCCACTGTCCGGTCGGGATCGACTGGACCGCGCCGCGCACGATCTCGGACATGTTCGCCATCACCGGCAGCGACAATCCGAACGTCGCCTTGACCCAATCCGGCAGCGGGATCGTCACGCCGAACAGCGAGACCTTGAACGGCAGCAGGAACATGCAGTAGAACAGCAGCACCAGCCAGGGCGCGTTGCGGAAGAAGTGGGTGACGAACCACGCCGTCTTCGCCACCGGCGCGGCGCGCGACAGCTGGGCGAGTCCGAGCAGGGTGCCGAAGCCGGTCCCGATCGCCATGGCCAGCGCGCTGATGCCGATGTTGAACGCAAAGCCCTTCGCCAGCAGCGGCGTCCACTTCCAGATCGTATCGATGATCGGCGGGTTGTCCGGTCCCGCCTGCGCCTGCACGTAACCGGCGGCGCAGAGAAACGCGATCAGAACGAAACCGGCGTGCCGCGGCTCGAGCCTGGTGAGCGGGGTTCCGACGAGCCGTTCGCGCTCGACCTGCCGGCCAAGCCGATCGGCCTCCGGCATCAGCACCGGCAAATCGGTCCCGCGCGGCAACGCGCGGCACCAACTCGGCGTTCCGCCGGGAACGTTCATCCGCCGTATCCCGGCACGCGCATCGTGCGTTCCCAGCGGTGCATCGCAAATACGAACAGTCCGACCAGCCCGACGTAGCAGATCAGGAGCACGTTCATCATCTCCTTCACGTTGACCGAATCCGACCAGATTTGCGACGAAACGTACAACATCTCGGGCACCGCGATGGCATACGAGATGCTGGTGGTCTTCACCAGATTGACGAGATTGTTGTTGAGCGCCGGCAGGCACACGCGAAACGCGAGCGGCAGCACGATGTACCGGTACGCCTGCAGCCGCGAGAATCCGAACGACTCGGCGGCCTCGATCGTTGCCTTGGGCACGGATTCGATGCCGGAGCGGAAGATCTCGACATTGAATGCCCCGGCGTACATCGAGAGTCCGAGGATGGCCCAGGACACGTTGGATACCAGCGGCACGCCGGCGGCCGTCTTCAGATAGGCGCCGACGCCGAAGTAGAAGAAATAGAGCTGCACCAGCGGCGGCGTGTTGCGGAAGAACTGGATGTACCAGTACACGACGCGGCGGGTCAGCCGGAGCCTGGAGCCCTGCAGCCACGCGCCCGCGATGCCGATGGCGACCGACAGCAGGATGCAGCTCGCCGCGAGCTTGACCGTCGTGCCGAACCCGCCGATGAACCGCTTGCGGTCGAACGCGTCGTAGAGGATCGTCAGGTTGATGCCGGTCGTGTCGTACAACCAGCGAAACGATTCGAAGAACGCGTCCACGGCACGCCCTGTATCCGACGATGGAAGCAGAGCGGATCGGCTCCGCTCCGGCCGCGCCTCAGTGCCGCGGGAACCGGTGGCCCGCGGCCGCGATCATTTCTTGTACTTCTCGTGCATCTTCACGGCGAAGCTGGTGTTGCCCATTCCGTACTTCTTCTCCAGCTCGACGATGCGCCCCGTGCGATGCCAGTCGACGATCATGTCGGACATGAACTTGTAGAATTTTTCCTCGCCGAGCTTGACGGCGAGACCCCACGGATCCTCGAGGATCGACTTGAGCGGCATCTCGTAATCCTTCCACTCGGGCTCGAGCAGGGTCGCGAGGATCAGCGTGTCGTCATAGGCAAATGCCACGCAGTTGTTGCCCTTGAGCGCGGTGAACACCTCCGCGGTGCCCTTGAACGCGACGTCCTCCATGCCGTAGTCCTGTTGCAGCTGCTTGTTGTACCACGCTCCCTGGATCATGCAGACCTTCTTGCCCTTGAGGTCCGTCCAGTCCTTGAGCTTCGCCGATTTCGGCGCCAGGACGTTCACGCTCGACGCGTAATAGCTGGGCTCGACGATGTACACGACCTTGCGCCGGTCCGGCTTGTCGTTCATCGTCGCGATCATCAGGTCGATCTTGCCCTGCTCGAGGAACTGCATCCGGTTGGACGACACCACGGGCACGAGCTCCAGCTTGACGCCCAGCTTGGTCGCGACGTCCTGCGCGAGATCCGGCTCGATGCCGACGATCTTGCCGCTCGGATCGCGAAACCCATAGGGCTTGTAGTCGGCCTTGACGCCGACGATCAGCGTCCCGCGCTTCTTGATCTGTTCGAGGGCGTCCTGGGCGACGGCGGGAAAGGACGGCAACACGATTGCAACGACGGCGGCGGCAGCCGCCAGGTTACGCAGCTTGAGCATTTGATCTCCCCGATGAGTGACCGTGCGTCGCGGATTGTACTATGCAGCGCCGTGTGTCGTGCGGTACCTGCTGCCGGCATCACCCCTGTGGTGGCGTGTTTGCGCGCTTCGGCAGCGCGTTCAAGAGCGGAGTGATGATGTCCATCGGCAGCGGAAACACGACGGTGGTGTTCTTGTCCGCACCGATTACCGTGAGCGTCTCGAGATAACGCAGCTGGATGGCCTGCGGCTCCTGTGCCAGCACCTTGGCGGCCTGGTACAGCTTCTCCGAAGCCTGCAACTCCCCTTCGGCGTGGATGACCTTGGCGCGCCGCTCGCGTTCCGCTTCCGCTTGCCGCGCAATGGCCCGGATCATGGATTCGGTCAGGTCGACCTGCTTCATCTCGACGTTGGAAACCTTGATTCCCCACGAGTTGGTTTGCGCATCCAGCGCCTGCTGGATGTCGAGGTTCAGCTTCTCGCGGCCTGCCAACATATCGTCGAGCTCGTGCTTGCCCAGGACCGATCGCAATGTGGTCTGCGCCAATTGGCTCGTCGCATTGAGATAATTCTCGACCTGGATGATCGCTTTTTCCGCGTCGATGACACGGAGATAGACGACGGCGCTGACCTTCACGGACACGTTGTCGCGCGAAATCACGTCCTGGGTGGGCACCTCGAACACCACGGTGCGCAAATCCACCTTGACCATCTGCTGGATACCGGGCACCAGGATGACGAGGCCCGGACCCTTCACGCGCCAGAACCGGCCCAGCTGGAACACGACTCCGCGCTGGTACTCACGCAGGATGCGCAGCGACGACGCGACGAGCAGCGTCAACAGAATCAGGACGATCAATGGAGAAGCCCAGGCCATTTCACTCTCCTTCCGCGGCGGACACGCGTGGCAGCACGCCGTCGACGCCGATGACGCGAATCCTTTGTCCCCGCGCGACGTGCCCGGTGGTCCGCACCTGCCACGTCTCGCCGCGAATGTTCGCCCAGCCGGTTTCTCCGGAGACCTCCAGCATCTCGCCGTCGGCGCCCACCATCGTCGTCAGCCCGCTCACGATCGGTGCCCGGCGCGCCCGCAGCGCCATCCGCACCAGGGCGAGAAGGAGCACTGCCGTCGCGGCGGCGAGAGACGCCACCAGCGGCCAGGGAATGCGAAAGCCGCCGGCGCCGGTGTCGATCAGCATCAGCGCGCCCGCGACGAAGGCGATGACTCCGCCTACACCCAGGGAACCGTAGGACGGCAGGAAGACCTCGGCAACAATGAAGCCGATGCCGACAACGATGAGTGCCAGGCCCGCGTAATTGACCGGGAGCAGATGGAATGCGTAGGCCGCCAGCAGCAGGCATACCGCCCCGGCAACACCGGGAAAGACGAGACCGGGATTGCTGAATTCGAAGAACAGCCCGTAGAAGCCAACCAGCATCAGGATCAGCGCCATGCTGGGATTCGCGATCACTGCCAGTATGCGGTCGTGCCAGTCCGGGTTCCACACGACGACGGGTGCGCCCGCCGTGTGCAGCACGTGCTCGACGCCCGCCACGTCCACTTTGCGGCCTTCGAGTTGCTGCAGCAGTCCCGGGACATCGGCAGCCGTGAGCTCGACGACCTTTTGCTCGAGCGCTTCGGTCGCGGACAGGCTCGCCGCGTCGAGAACCGCCTTCTCGCCCCACGCCGCATTGCGTCCGCGCAATTGCGCGAGACTGCGGATGTACGCGGCAGCGTCGGCGAAGGCTTTGCGTTCGTGCACATCCTTCGGCATGGGCTCCTTCGACTTGTCCGTCGCGTCGGGGGGTGCGGGTGCCGGGGATCCGATGCCGATCGACACCGGCGACGCGGCGCCGAGGTTGGTGCCCGGCGCCATGGCCGCGACGTGACTGGCGTAGAGGATGAACGTGCCCGCGCTTGCCGCCCGCGCGCCCGAGGGCGCGACAAATGCCGCAACCGGCACCGGCGATGCCAGGATGTCCTGCACGATCAATCGCATCGCCGTATCGAGCCCGCCGGGCGTGTCGAGCGTCAGCACGACAAGCTGGGCACCCTCGTGGCCGGCGGCCGCAATTCCCCGGTGCACGTAGTCGGCGGTGGCCGGGCCGATCGCGCCATCGATGGACAACGTGACGACGGGCGCCGTCGCTGCGGCGCAAAGCGCTGCGGCTGTCGAAAACGCGACACATCCGACAAGCTGCGAAACGGTCATTGAGATGAGACCGTGACTGCACCAAGCCGCCACGAAGCGTGCCGGTCTCGTGCGGGAAATTATTCTCCTCTCTTTTCGAGGATCCAGCTACGAGTTGCAGGAACCGGGAGTGGATCACTGACCCACGACACGGGAACCGCAAACGCGGCCAAGTCCCGAAAGGCAGGCGATGGCGCGGGCCCGGTGCGCCACACGCCGCAGTTCGGTTACGATGCGGTGGGCAATCGGCAAAACATGACGGTGGATGGTGCGCTCACCCGCTGCCGGGATGCGTGTCGCGACATGGCAACATTCGATCGAGTGCGAGGCTGGGTCGACGACGCGGAGCGGATCGTCGTTCTCACGGGCGCCGGCATCTCGACCGAATCCGGCATTCCGGATTTTCGCGGGCCGCAGGGCGTGTGGACGAGGAATCCCCAGGCGGAAAAGCTCTCGAACATCCACTACTACATGTCCGACCCGGAAGTGCGCAAGGCATCCTGGAAGTCGCGCCTCGACCACCCTGCGTGGAACGCGAAGCCCAACGCCGGGCATCTCGCGCTCGCCGCGCTGGAGCAACGCGGCAAGCTGCATGCGCTCATCACGCAGAACATCGACGAGCTCCACCAGATGGCGGGCAACTCGCCGGACAAGGTCATCGAGGTCCACGGCACCGTGCGCAAAGTCGTGTGCATGGCGTGCGGGATGGTCGCCCCGATGCAGAAGGCGCTGGACCGGGTTCGCGCCGGCGAACCGGATCCGCCCTGCCGCGACTGCGGCGGCATCCTGAAGAGCGCCACCATTTCCTTCGGGCAGCCGCTGGTGCCCGAAGTGATCGATCGCGCCTTGCGTTCCGCGGCGGAAGCGGACCTGTTCCTCGCGATCGGCACCAGCCTGCAGGTCTACCCGATCGCAGGCGCGGTGGAGAAGGCGAGCAGCGCCGGCGCGAGGATCGTGATCGTCAATGCCGAGGAGACTCCGTTCGACGGCATCGCGGATGCGGTGATTCGCCATCCGATCGGGACGGTGCTGCCGCAGCTCCTCGCGCCGTGACGCCGCCTTCCCGCAACATCTGGCTGGCGGTGGCCTTGCTGTGGCTCGCCGGCAACGGCCTCCGCATCACGATCCTCGCCGTGCCGCCCGTCATTGCGCTCATTCGCGACGACTTCTCGCTCAACGCGACGCAGGTGGGCCTGCTCTCGAGCATTCCGCTGGCCTTGTTCGGGCTCGCCGCGCTCGTCGGCTCATTGCTGGTGACCCGGCTCGGGCTCATCGGCGCGCTCGTCGGCGGCTTGCTGCTGGTGGCGGCCGGTTCCGCCCTGCGCGGCCTCGCGACCGGCTATACGATGCTCCTCCTGACCACGATCGTCATGTCGGTGGGCGTCGCGATCATGCAGCCGATCATGCCCGGTGCCGTGCGGCAGTGGCTCCCCGACCGCATCGGGCTCGGCACGGCGATCTACACGAACGGCCTCCTCGCGGGCGAGGTGTTCGCCGTGCTGTTCACGATCCCGCTGGTCCTTCCGGCAGTGGGCGGAAGCTGGCGCGGAAGCTTCGTCGTCTGGTCGATTCCGGTTGCCGTCGTCGCGCTCGTCGTTTACCTGTACGCGCCGCGCCCTCCGGCGTCGCCTCACCGCAGGGACACCGTGCCGCACAAGTGGCTGCCCGACTGGCACCGCGGGCTCGTGTGGCGTCTCGGCGCGCTCTTCCTGTGCATCAACGCGATCTATTTCAGCGCCAACGCGTTCATTCCGATCTACCTCAAGAGCGCGGACCGGACAGATCTCATCGCGGGCGCTCTCGTCGGTCTCAATTTCGGACAGATCCCCGCGTCGCTGCTGATCCTCGCCTTCGCGCATCGCCTCGAGGGCCGCGCGTGGCCGTTCATGCTGTCGGGCGTGCTGTCGCTGACCGGCGTGAGCGGCCTCGTGTTCGACATCGGACCCATGACGAAGTACTGGGCCGCCCTCCTCGGCTTTTCCGACGCCGGCGCGCTGATCCTCGGCCTCGCGCTGCCGGCGCTCCTGTGCCGACCGGAAGACGTGGCACGCACCGCCGCAGGCACGTTCACGCTGAGCTACGGGGGCGCGGTGTTCGTGGCGGTCATCTGCGGCGCCGCCTGGGACCTGAGCGGCCGGCCGGCATTCGCGTTCGTGCCGCTTGCCGCCTGCGCGTTGGCGCTGATCGGGAGCGCGATGGTGCTGCGCGGCAAGCGCAACCTGATCTAGGCCGCAGACGACGACGGCCCCGGTGCTACCGAGGTAGAATCAGAGCTCCAATGTGCCGGGCCCGCGTGGCGGTACGGGACGTGTGTTCCCGACTCGAATAGGATGCTCGATCATGACCGTTTTTCGTTGGCCTCTCACCATTGCGCTGCTGGCGTTGTTCGGTCTTGCGAGCATCGCCTACGGCCAGACGCCGGAGTCGCCCGATGGCTTGGTGAAGGTCGCCGCGCGGCGTATGGAACTGGCGTGGTTGCGGCCAGGAGCGGATTTTCGTCCCTACACCAAGGTGATCATCGGCCAAACCCAGGTCGCCTTCATGCCCAACTGGCTGAAAGACTACAATCTCAACGCCGACCTGGGAAGCCGGATAACGCAGGCGCAGGCCAACCAAATCATGGCCGCCGCGCAGACCAATTTCGACGAGATCTATCGCGACACGTTTCGCAAAGCCGGGTACGAGGTGGTCACCGCCCCTGGGCCGGATGTGCTGCGCGTGAATTCGGCCATCTTGGACCTCGACGTCAACGCGCCGGCCGGCCAGAGCGGCTTTCAAACGACGTGGATCATCACCGCGGGCCAGGCCGCGCTGATCGTGGAGGTTCGCGATTCAGCCACCAACGCATTGCTCGGCCGGGTCGCCGACAGGCGCGAAACCCAAGACCTGGGTCGGCAGATAGCGTCCAATACAACCAACCTCTACGATTTCCGCCTGCTCTTCAGCCATTGGGCGGGCATTTGTACTACGGCGCTCGGAGAGTTGAAGGCCGCATCACCGATACCGAAGGACCTGAAGCCCAACCAGCGCCTTTGAGCGCCGGGCATCAGAATTCGCGAGCGCCAGAAGGATGACGACAGCAATTCGGTAGCTCATCGCGTCAGAACCGCAGTCTTTCGACGATGCGATTTTTCAGGTCGATCAAGTCTGCTTCGGTGAGCCCGTCTAAATCGATCTTGGAGGTCACGATTTGCTCTCGTTCATGGAACGGACACGGCACGTCATTCGGCCTTGTATATTGGAATTGACCGGTTTGCAGTGCTTGATATGGACGACGGAAACTATGGTTTCTCCGAGGAGGCTGCAGTGGCCTAACGTCGCAGTTCACCGACGCGCAAGCGGCAAAGCGAAGCGACGCTGCTTGTGCGTCCGGTGGAACTGTTTGTTGGGCGTCTTACCATCAGCCACGAATCTCGATCGGCGTTCCATCCTTACGTCCCGCTCAGGAGCTCGCGCAGCGACGACGTTCCGCTGTCGCGGGCTCGTGGCACGCGGGCAGGCGCCCGATTTCTGACTCGATCTCCCGTGGTCGTGACGGCCCGAGACCCAGCCGGTCGAATACCTCCACGCGCCGGCGCAGTGCTGGCGCTCCGCGCGAAGGGCGACGCGATAGTGGGGCGGCGAGTCCGGCCGCCGTGGAGATACACCCATCGGTCCAATCCACGGAGCGGTGCCATCGACCAATGAAACCGAAGTGATTCCTCATTCCATGAATCATGATCAAGCCGCCGGGCTTGACTCCTTGAATTGATGCTCGCGCTCGGTCGGTATCGTTAGGATACGAGATGTGTAGCGCCAAGTGAAAGGCGCTTTTCTCGTTTCGATAGTCGACGAAATATGAGCCTTCAGGAGTCTTGCCGTCCCCCTCTTGGGTCTTGGCTCCGACGGGATTGCGGCCCAGGGAGATTCGGTATTCCCGCACGGGACTACCTTGGTTCATCAAAATCAACTTGCGTTCGGATTTTAGAACCACCATCGATTCCACGCGCGCGTCGGGTGGCAGTGGCTCGCTAGGCCAGATTGCATACCCGCCTGCAGCAAGCGCAGCGGCGAGCGCTACTCCTGTCACCGCCACAACCCGATAACGCATCAAGACGCGCAACGTGATTTGTAGCGCAAATGCGACGGGAAAGCATGGGGCGCCGTCGCCTGTCTATTCGCCGCGGATTCGCCAAACGAGCTGTTGCGAGGTCGACGCAAAGTAAAGAGGAATCATAGCCATAGCTGGCGATTCGGGGGACGACCGGCCTTGTTCGATAGGGACATTCCGCCGGTTCCTCTTCCCTGTTCGGTTCACCACCCCTACTTCGGCCGCTTGTCCACCACTCGCTTCGCCTTCCCTACCGACCGCTCGATCATCCCCGGCGGCACGACCCGCACCTCGGCGGTGACGCCGATCGTCGACTTGATCATGTGCGCGAGCTTCGCGCCGGCCGCGTCGCCGTCGTGCGCGCCGACCGCCGGCGAGCGCTCGACGAGCACCGCCAGCTCATCGAGGTTCTTCGGGCGCGTGATCTCGAGCTGGTAGTGCGGCACGAGCACGGATTCCTTCAGGATCAGCTCCTCGATCTGCGTCGGGAAGACGTTGACGCCGCGGATGATCAGCATGTCGTCCGAGCGTCCCGTGATCTTCTCCATCCGGCGCATCGCCCGTGCCGTCGGCGGCAGGAGGCGCGTCAGGTCGCGCGTACGGTAGCGGACCATGGGCAGCGCTTCTTTGGTCAGCGACGTGAAGACGAGCTCGCCCTTATCGCCTTCACGCAGCACGACTCCCGTCTCCGGATCGATGATCTCCGGATAGAAATGGTCTTCCCAGACGGTGAGGCCGTCCTTGGTCTCGATGCACTCCTGCGCGACGCCGGGACCGATGATCTCCGAGAGCCCGTAGATGTCGATCGCGTCGATGTCCACCCTCTGCTCGATGGCGGTCCGCATCGCGGGGGTCCACGGCTCGGCGCCGAAGATGCCGATCTTGAGCGACGCGTCGCGCGGATTCATCCCCTGCCGTTCCATCTCCTCAGCGATCGCCAGCATGTACGACGGCGTCACCATGATGATGTCCGGCTTGAAATCGTGGATGAGCTGCACCTGCCGCTCGGTCATCCCTCCCGACATGGGAATCACCGTCGCGCCGAGCTTTTCCGCGCCGTAGTGCGCCCCGAGGCCGCCGGTGAACAGCCCGTAGCCGTATGCCACGTGGATGATGTCGCCGGCACGGCCGCCGGCGGCGCGGATCGACCGCGCCATCACCGTCGCCCACGTGTCGATGTCCTTGAGCGTGTAGCCGACGACCGTCGGCTTGCCGGTCGTTCCCGACGACGCGTGGATGCGCGCCACCTGCTCGCGCGGCACGGCGAACATGCCGAACGGATAGTTGTCCCGCAGGTCGGCCTTGGTGGTGAACGGAAACTTCGCGAGGTCCGCGAGCGTCTTGAGATCGCGCGGATGAACCCGGGCGGCGTCGAACTTCCGCCGGTAATGCGGCACGTGATCGTAGGCGTGCGCGAGCGACCAGCGCAGGCGCTCGAGCTGCAGCGCCGCGAGCGCGCGGGGCTTCGCGGTCTCGATCGGTTCGAGCTCGCCGGCGCTCGGGCGTTTGACGGGCATCGCGGCCTCCCTCAGTTCACTAATCGTCGATCAGGTGTCCCTTGATCCGGTAGCTCTTGCCGCGGAAGAGCGCGACGGTCTCGCCGCGCTGGTTCGCGACCTCGACGTCGTAGACGCCCGTCCGCCCGGAGAGCTCCCGCTCGTGCGCCCGGGCCGTCAGCACGTCGCCCGCGCGCGCCGGGGCGACGAAATCGATCGAGCAGCCCGACGCGACGGTGTTGAGATTGTAGCTGTTGCACGCGTAGGCGAACGCGCTGTCGGCCAGCGTGAAGATGAACCCGCCGTGGCAGATCGCATGGCCGTTCAGCATGTCCTCCCGCACCGCCATCGTGAGCTCGGACTCGCCGGGGACGACCCGCACAACGCGGATGCCGAGCGCCTGTGACGCCGTGTCGCGCGCATACATCGCGGCGGCGACGCGCGCAGCCAGCGCATGCGCCTCCTCCGGCGTCAGCGCGGGGTGGTGCTCACCCACCGATGCGCCCTCCGGTCGCCGCGCGGCGGGCCACGAGCGGCGAAATGCGATAGCGGTCCTCGCCGTAATGCGCGGCCAGATTCGCGAGCGCATCGCGCACCGTCGCGGCGCCGAGTGCGTCGGCCCAGGCGATCGGCCCGCACGGATAGTTCACGCCCTTCCGCATCGCGACGTCGATCGCGTCGGGCGATGCCACGCCCTGCACGACGGCGTCCGCGGCCTCGTTCGCGAGCATCGCGACCACGCGCAGCACCGCGAGGCCCGCGACATCGTCGAGGCGGGAAACTTCGAGTCCCGCCGCCTGCAGCGCGCCCACGGCCGTTGCACAAGCGGGCTCGCCACAGGTATCGGCCCGCGCGACCGCCAGGCGCGTCGCCGCCGCATAGTCGAAGGCGAGGTCGAACAGGACGAGATCGCGCACGCCGCAGTCGCCGACCCGCCTCGTTGCCGTGCGCCCGTCGGTGAGGGCGAGCCAGGCGCCGCCGGCGCTGCCCGGAATGTGGATCGCGCCGCCGGGAAACCGCGAATCGGCGCGCGCACGGTCGACGGCCACGCCGCCCGCCGCGATCCGTTCCGCGAGCGGCGCCGCGATGCCGAGGTCGCCATGGACCGTCACGCGCGAAGGCGCGGGCACCGCGTCCTCGGTCCGCGGCGCGGGTTTCGCCGCACCCGGCGTGTAGTCGTAGAAGCCCTGCCCCGACTTGCGGCCGAAGAAGCCCGCCGTCACGCGCTCTTCCTGCAGCACGGACGGCGCATAGCGCGGATCGTGGAAATAGGCGGCCCAGACGCTCTTCGTCACCGCGAGATTGACGTCGAGCCCGATCAGGTCGATGAGCTCGAACGGACCCATGCGGAATCCCCCCGCCTCGCGCAGCACGGCGTCGAGCGTCGCGACGTCGGCCGCGCGCTCGGCCAGGAGCCGCAGTCCCTCGGCGTAGTACGGCCGCGCGCAGCGGTTGACGATGAAGCCCGGCGTCGACGTCGCGTAGACGGGCGTCTTGCCCCAGGCTTGCGCGGTCGCGAAGACCGCCTCCGCCGCCGCCGGCGACGTGGCGAGCCCGCTCACGACCTCGACCAGCGGCATCAGCGGCGCCGGATTGAAGAAGTGCATGCCGACGATCCGGCCCGGACGCTTCATCCCGGCCGCAAGCGCCGTGATCGACAGCGACGACGTGTTCGACGCCACGATGCACGTGTCCTCGACGACGTTCTCGACGCGCTCGATCAACTCGCGCTTCGCGCGCGAGATCCTCGACGATCGCCTCGACGACGAGCTGCGCGACGCACACGTCCGGCAGCGTGACGACGGTGGCGATCCGGCCGAGTGCCGCGTCGACGTCGGCCCGCGCGAGGCGGCCGCGCGCCACCTGCTTGTCGAGCGCTTCGGCGATGCCGCGCTTCGCCGCGTCGCCCGCGCCGAGGCGCGTGTCGTGGAGCTGCACCCGGTGGCCGTAGAGCGCGGCGATCTGCGCGATGCCGGCGCCCATCGCGCCGGCGCCGATGACGGCGACGATCGATTCCTTCGCGAGCGCTGCGGCCATCGCCACGGCGCCCTATTTTCCGGTGAAGCGCGGCGGTCGCTTGGCGGCGAACGCGGCGACGCCTTCGCGATAATCGTCGCCGTTGCCGAGCATCCGCTGCAGGTCGCGCTCGACGTCGAGCTGCGCCGGCAGCGAGTTGCCGGCGGAGGCCTGCAACGCTTCCTTGATCGCGGCGAGGCCGCGGGTCGGCGCCTGCGCGAAGTGCGCGAGGAGCTTCTCCGTCGCGGCCGGCAGCTCCGCGTCGTCGACGCACTGCCAGATGAGACCCCATTGCGCCGCCTGCTCGGCGGAAAGCTTCTCGCCCAGGAGCGCGAGGCCGAGCGCGCGCGCGTGGCCGACGA
This sequence comes from uncultured beta proteobacterium, assembly GCA_963724545.1. Taxonomy (GTDB): domain Bacteria; phylum Pseudomonadota; class Gammaproteobacteria; order Burkholderiales; family Casimicrobiaceae; genus CAIWHR01. The sequence continues at coordinate 5,951 of CAVRVC010000015.1, read as the reverse complement.
GGCGCGGCAGGAAATACGTGCCTCCGGAATCGGGAACGAGCCCGAGCTTGCAGAACGCCTGGATGAAGCTCGCCGACTTCGCGGCGATGACGATGTCGCAGGCGAGCGCCAGGTTGGCGCCGGCCCCCGCCGCGACGCCGTTGACCGCGCAGACGACGGGCATCGGCAGCGCGCGCAGTCCCAGCACGAGCGGCTTGTAGTTGCGCTCGATCGACGCGCCGAGATCCACCGGCGCCTCGCCGGGCGCCACCGCGCGATCGCCGAGATCCTGGCCCGCGCAGAAGCCGCGGCCCGCGCCCGTCAGCAGCAGCACCCGTGTCGTCGCGTCCGCCTTGACGCGCGCGAGGGCGTCGCGCACCTCGGCGTGCATCGCGTCGTTGAAGCTGTTGAGGCGGTCCGGGCGATTGAGCGTCAGGCGCGCGATGCCGCCCTCGCTCGCGAACAGGATGTGTTCGTAGCTCATTTTCCTCTCACACGTGCTCGCGATGCTGGACGACGCGGAAGCGCGAGGCGACGAACGCGGCGTCGGTCAGCGCCGCGTTGGCCGCGGGGTTGGCGCCCGTGCCGTGATAGTCCGAGAACGCCGCCGACTGGTTGACGAACACGCCGCCGGTCAGGTTGATCGACAGCGCGACGCCGGCATCCTCCGCCACGTCGATCGCCTGGTCGATCGTCTCGCGCCGGCGCGAGTACACCGACAGCGTCAGCGCGCCGTGCGTCTTGACCGCGTCCCGCGCGATCGCGAGGCTCTGCGTCGTCGATTCCGTCGCGATCACGAACGCGATCGGGCCGAACCACTCGGCGAGGTAGTCGTGAGGTCGGCCGCCCCGAGCTTGACGATGAGCGGCGTGCGGATCCTGCGCCTGCGGAAACGCCGGGTGCGCGAGCGCCTGCGTGTCGAGCACGATGCTGCCGAGCCGGCGCGCCTTCTCCAGCCGCTGCATCACGCCGTCGTTGACGACGGCGCCGAGGATCTCGACCGCGCGCGCCGGATCGCCGAGGAGCTTCTGCACGCCCTCGGCGATGCCGGAGGCGACCTGATCGAACGTGAGGTGCCCGTCCGCCGTGTCGATGCCGTCCTTCGGCACGTAGATGTTCTGCGGCGCCGTGCACATCTGCCCGGTGTAGAGCGACAGCGAGAACGCGATGTTGCGCGCCACGGCCGCTGAAGTCGTCGGCCGAGTCGATGACGATCTGGTTCACGCCCGACTTCTCGGTGAAGACCTGCGCCTGCCGCGCGTTCGCCTCGAGCCAGTCGCCGTTCGCGGCGCTGCCGGTGAAGTCGACGAGCCGGACCTCGGGGCGAAGCGCCAGCTTCTGCGCGACGTCGTCGCCGGCGTCGTGGGCGACGAGCGTGACGACGTTGGGATCGAAGCCCGCCTCGGCCAGCACCTCGCGCGCGATCCGCACCAGCAGTGCGAGCGGCAGGATCGCGGCCGGATGCGGCTTCACCACGACGGCGTTGCCGGTCGCGAGGTCGGCGAAGAAGCCGGGAAAGCCGTTCCACGTCGGGAACGTGCAGCAGCCGATCACGAGTCCGATGCCGCGGGGAACGATCCGGAAGTGCTTCTCCATCCGGATCGGCTCGTTCTTGCCCTGCGGCTTCTCCCACCGCGCCGTGGCCGGAATCTTCTTCATCTCGGCCCACGCGTACGCGATCGCTTCGAGTCCGCGGTCCTGCGCGTGCGGCCCGCCCGCCTGGAACGCCATCATGAACGCCTGTCCGGTCGTGTGCATCACGGCGTTGGCGAAGAGGAAGCTCTGCTGGTTGATCCGGTGCAGGATCTCCATGGCGACGCCGACCCAGGCGTCCGGTCCCGCCTTGCGCCATTCGCGCTCCGCCGCGCCGATCGCCGCGAACAGCGCGTCGATGTCCGCCTTCGGATAGGTGATGCCCAGCGGGATGCCGAACGGCGACACCTCGCGGCCGATCGTGCCGACGGTGCCCGGCTGCTCGAGCGCGAACGGCTTGCCGAGGAGCGCGTCGAACGCGGCCTTGCCGGCCTCGATCGCACCCTCGCCGTAGCCCTTGGGGCTCTCGGAATGGGGACTCCAGTAGCCGCGCTCGGCGATCGCGGCTTGCGCGCGCTCGAGGGTGGCGGCGTGACGTTCGAATAGCGGATGCGGCACGGGGGCTCCTTCGTCGGTCGATGTCCGTGAACCCGCTAGTGTACTACGTACTGAAACCGGGCGATCAGGCGGTCTGATCGTAATCCACGGCGATCCGATCGGTCACGGGATGGCTCTGGCACGTGAGCACGAAACCCCGCGCGACTTCGTAGTCCTCGAGCGCGAAATTGACGTCCATGTCGACCTCGCCCGCGGTGAGCTTCGCGCGACACGTCGAGCATACGCCGCTCTTGCACGAATACGGCAGCTCGATGCCGGCGGCGAGCCCGGCCTCGAGGACGCTCTCCTTGCCCTTCTCCAGCGTGAAGGTGCGCGTGACGCCGTCCAGCACCACCGTGACCTCGCACTGCGTGTGTCCGGGCTCGGGCGGCTTGCCCTGCTTGTGCTCGTGCCGGGGGACGCTCGTCGCGAAGCGCTCGATCTTGATCTTCGCATCGGGGTAGCCGCGCGCCTTCAGCGCCTCGGCCACCGCCTGCATCATGCCGTCGGGCCCGCAGACGAACACCGTGTCGACGTCGGCGAGGTCGAGCCAGTGGGCGATCAGCGCGTCGGCCTTGGCGCGGTCGATGCGACCGTGCAGGAGCTCGATGTCCTGCGCCTCGCGCGAGAGCACGTGGACGAGGTTGAGGCGCGCGAGGTTCGTGTCCTTCAGCGCCGCGAGCTCCTCCTTGAACATCACGGTGCCCGACGCGCGGTTGCCGTAGAAGAGCGTGAACCGGGACTGCGGCTCGGTTTCGAGCGTCGTCTTGACGATCGACAGGAGCGGCGTGATGCCGCTCCCCGCCGCGAAGCCCGACGTAGTGCCGCCGATTGGAAGGCTCGAGCGGCACGTTGAAATGCCCCATCGGCGGCATCACCTCGAGCGTGTCGCCGGCCTTGAGGGTGTCGTTCGCCCACGCCGAGAACACGCCGCCGGGATTGCGCTTGACCGCGATGCGCAGCGTCCCGTCCTTCACGCCGGAGCAGATCGAATACGACCGGCGCACGTCCTCCCCGCCGATGTCCGCGCGCAGCGTCAGGTGCTGGCCGGCCGCGAACCGGAACGACTCGGCCAGCGCCTCGGGAACGGCGAACGTGATCGCGACGGCATCGCGCGTCTCGCGCGCGACGCTCGCGACCGGCAGGCGATGGAATTTGCTCATTGCGGCCCGCTCAAGATAGAACCTGTCTCAAAATTCGAGGCAGCTTTCAGTGCGGTTTGAAGTAGTCGAACGGCTCGAGGCATGCGAGGCAGCGGTAGTGCGCCTTGCACGCGGTCGAGCCGAACTGCGACAGCAATTGCGTCTGCGTGGAGCCGCAGCGCGGACACGGAATCGCGGCCGCGCGACGCAGCGGGCTGATGCCGGACACGTCGATGGCCGACGACACGCCCGCGGGTCGGTCGCCGGGCGGCGGCGCGATGCCGAACGCGGCGAGCTTGCGCCGTCCTTCCGCCGTGATCCAGGCCGTGGTCCAGGCCGGCGCGAGCTGCGTTTCGATCCTGATGCGCGCGACGCCCGCCGCGACGAGCGCCTCGCGGATCGACGTCATGATGAGGTCCGTCGCCGGGCACCCCGAATAGGTCGGCGTGACGGTGACGACCAGCAGGGCCGGATCGGCGGTGTCCCATTCGATGCCGCGCAGGATGCCGAGCTCGACGACCGACACGACCGGGAATCTCGGGGTCCGGCACTGCCGCAAGCACGTCCCACAGCCTGCCGAGCGGACGGCCGTGCCGACGGGCCGACGCGGGCTCGCGCGCCGTGCGGCCGGATCGGTCGACTGCGCGATCACCAGCGCGCTCCCTGATGAGCGCGCGGCAGCACCTGCATCTCGGCGATGAGGTGCCCGAGGTGCTCGGTGTGGACGCCGCGCTTGCCGCCCTGCTGCATGAACACGCCGTCGGGCGCCTTCACCGTCGCTTCGCCGAACACGGCGTCGACCTGCTGCCGCCACGGTTCCGCGAGCGCACGCACGTCGGCGGCGATGCCGGCGTCGACCAGCGCGAGCTCGATCGCGTCCGGCGTGAACATCTCGCCCGTGTACATCCAGAGGTCGTCGATCGCGGCCTGCATCTTCGCGTGCGATTCGTCGGTCCCGTCGCCCAGGCGGATCACCCAGTCGCCGGAGCGCTCGACGTGATACGCGGCTTCCTTCGCGCCCTTCGCGGCGATCGCGGCGATCCGCGCGTCGCCCGAGCCGCGCGAGGGCGCGCAGCAGCAGCACGTGCCAGGCGTCGAACAGGAACTGCCGCGCCGTCGTGTCGGCGAAGTTGCCGTTCGGCTGCTCGACGAGCAGCAGGTTGCGGAACTCGCCGGCGTCGCGCAGGAACGCGAGCTCGTCCTCGTCGCGGCCATGCGGCTCGAACCGCGCCTCGACCTCGCCGGCGTAGCCGAGCCACAGCCGTGCCCCGCCGAGGAGGTCGAGGCCGACGTTGGTCTGCGCGATGTCCTCCTCCAGCACCGGCCCGTGGCCCACCCATTCGCCGAGGCGCTGCGCGAGGATCAGCGGCGAGTCGGCGAGGCGCAGCAGGTACTGGAACAGCTGCCGTCGGCTCATCGGTCCCACGGGCAGCGTGCATTGCGCCTTGGCGGCCCCGCGCTCAAAGGTGCTTCACTTCGTCGGGCATCGGGAAGAACGTCGGATGCCGGTAGACCTTGCTGTTGGCGGCTCGAACAGCGCCTCCTGGTCGCCCGGCGCGGACGCGACGACGTCGGCCGATTTCACCGCCCAGATCGAGACGCCTTCGTTCCGCCGCGTGTAGACGTCGCGCGCGTTCTTGATCGCCATCGCGGCGTCGGGCGCGTGCAGGCTGCCCACGTGCCGGTGCGCGAGCCCGTGCTGGCTCCGGATGAAGATTTCCCACAGCGGCCATTCGTGCATCGGATGTCTCCTTCGCTCGTCGTGCCGGGCCTTCAGGCCGCCTGTCGCGCCGCGCGCGCGGCGCGCTTTTCCGCGTGCGCCATCGCGGCCTCGCGCACCCAGGCGCCGTCCTCCCAGGCCTTGACGCGCGTGCGCATCCGGTCGCGGTTGCACGGCCCGTTGCCCTTGATGACGTTGTGGAACTCCGACCAGTCGATCGCGCCGAAATCGTAGTGGCCGCGCTCGGCGTTCCACTTGAGGTCGGGATCCGGCATCGTGAGGCCGAGATAGTCGGCCTGCGGCACCGTCTGGTCGACGTAACGCTGGCGCAGCTCGTCGTTCGACAGGATCTTGATCTTCCACGCCGCCGACTGCGCGCTGTGCACGCTCTCGGCATCGGGCGGGCCGAACATCATCAGCGACGGCCACCACCAGCGGTTCGAGCGCATCCTGCGCCATCGCCTTCTGCTCCGGCGTGCCGCGGCAGAGGCGCCAGCATGATGTCGTAGCCCTGCCGCTGGTGGAAGCTCTCCTCCTTGCAGATGCGCACCATCGCCCGCGCGTACGGGCCGTACGAGCAGCGGCACAGCGGAATCTGGTTCATGATCGCGGCGCCGTCGACGAGCCAGCCGATCGTGCCGATGTCGGCCCAGGTGAGCGTCGGGTAATTGAAGATCGACGAATACTTGGCGCGGCCCGGCGTGCAGGTCCTCCACCATGCTGGTCGCGCGACACGCCGAGCGTCTCGGCGGCCGAATAGAGGTAGAGACCGTGGCCGGCCTCGTCCTGCACCTTGGCCATCAGGATCGCCTTGCGCTTCAGCGACGGCGCGCGCGTGATCCAGTTGCCTTCCGGCAGCATGCCGACGATCTCCGAATGCGCGTGCTGCGAGATCTGCCGGACGAGCGTCTTGCGATACGCCTCCGGCATCGCAGTCCTTGGGCTCGATCTTGATGTCGGCATCGATGCGCGCCTGGAAC
>CAVRVC010000014.1:0-39519 GCA_963724545.1 uncultured beta proteobacterium | reverse complement strand
CACTCAAAGGCAGCGACGGCGTCGCGAGCAAGGCCGACGCCAGCGCGCAAGCCGCAAGGACGACGGCGCAGCCGATCCTCGACGGTCGCGGCTCGAGGCGCAGGCGCGCGGAAGCTGGCATAGCCGTCATTGGACACGATGCCGACGGAGGCCGGCATCGGCAGGACGGCCGGGATCAGACCTGTTTGCCGGCCAGCAGCAGCCAGGTCGCCACCACCGTGTCAGGATTGAGCGACATGCTCTCGATTCCCTGGGCGACGAGCCATTGCGCGAGCTCGGGGTGATCCGACGGACCCTGCCCGCAGATGCCGGCGTACTTGCCGGCCTTGCGGCACGCCGCGATCGCCATCGCCAGCATGACCTTCACGGCGTCGTCACGCTCGTCGAACGTCGATGCGATGGCGCCGCCGGCATCGCGATCGATGGCGAGCGTCAGTTGCGTCATGTCGTTCGAGCCGATCGAAAAGCCGTCGAAATGCTCGAGGAAGCGGTCGGCGAGCAACGCATTGGACGGGATCTCGCACATCATGATCACGCGCAGGCCGTTCTGCCCGCGCGCGAGCCCTTGCGACTTCAGGAGCTCGATCACCTGCTCCGCCTCGGCGATGGTGCGCACGAACGGGATCATCACCTCGACGTTGGTGAACCCCATGTCGTTGCGCACGCGCCGCATCGCCGCGCACTCGAGCGCGAAGCAGTCGTGGAACTCCGGCGCAATGTAGCGCGACGCACCGCGGAACCCCAGCATCGGGTTCTCCTCGTGCGGCTCGAAGCGCTGGCCGCCGACGAGGTTCGAGTACTCGTTGGACTTGAAGTCGGACAGGCGGACGATCACTTTCTTCGGCCAGAACGCCGCCGCGATCGTGGCCACGCCTTCGGTGATCTTGGCGACGTAGAACTCGGTCGGACTCGCATACCCGCCGATGCGAGACTCGATCTCGCGCTTCAACTCCGGCGGCTGCCGCTCGAAGTCGATCAGCGCCTTCGGATGAATGCCGACGTTCTTGTTGATGATGAACTCGAGGCGCGCGAGGCCCACTCCTTCGTTCGGAAGCTGGCGGAACTCGAACGCGAGCTCGGGGTTGCCGACGTTCAGCATCAGCTTGGTCGGCGCGGGCGGCATGCGGTCGAGCGCCACGTCGACGACTTCGGCTTCGAGGCGCCCCGTGTAGACGTGTCCGGTGTCGCCCTCGGCGCACGAGACCGTCACTTCCATCCCGTCGGTCAGCGCATGGGTGGCGTCGCCGCATCCGACGACCGCGGGAATGCCGAGCTCGCGCGCGATGATGGCCGCGTGGCAGGTGCGCCCGCCCCGGTTCGTGACGATCGCGGCCGCGCGCTTCATCACCGGCTCCCAGTCGGGATCGGTCATGTCGGCGACGAGCACGTCGCCCTCCTTGACGCGGTCCATCTCAGCCGCGGATTTGACGAGCCGGACGGCGCCCTGCCCGATCTTCTGCCCGATCGCCCGGCCGCTCGCGAGCACGGCGGACTTGCCCTTCAACCGATACCGGCGGAGGTGACCGCCGGTTTCCCTGGACTTCACCGTCTCCGGTCTCGCCTGCAGGACGTAGAGCTTGCCGTCGCCGCCGTCGCGCCCCCACTCGATGTCCATCGGACGGCCATAGTGCTTTTCGATGATCACTGCATAGCGCGCAAGCTCGTGCGCTTCGGCGTCCGTGATCGAGAACCGGTTGCGATCGGCAGCCGCGACGTCGACGGTCGCGGTCGATTGCCCGGCCTTCTTGCCCGCACCGAAGACCATCCGGATCGCCTTGCCACCGACGGTCTTGCGCAGGATCGCGGGCCGGCCCGCTGCCAGGTTGGGCTTGTAGACATAGAACTCGTCGGGATTCACCGCGCCTTGCACGACGGTCTCGCCGAGACCGTACGACGCAGTGATGAACACGACCTCGTCGAAGCCGGATTCGGTATCGAGCGTGAACATCACGCCCGAGGCGCCCAGGTCGCTGCGCACCATCCGCTGGATGCCCGCCGACAAGGCGACGTCGGCGTGCGCGAATCCCTGGTGGACGCGATACGCGATGGCGCGATCGTTGTAGAGGCTGGCAAACACCTCTCTGATCGCATGAAGTATATTATCCAAGCCATTGATATTAAGGTATGTCTCCTGTTGCCCGGCGAAGGAGGCATCGGGCAGGTCCTCGGCGGTGGCCGATGACCGGACCGCCCACGTGGCGTCGGGCGACGCCTCCGCCGCTTCGCCGAAGGCGGTGGCGAGTTCGGATTCGAGCGCGGTCGGCAGCGGGGCCGCGACGATCCAGCTGCGAATTTCGCCACCGGCCCTGGCCAGTGCCGCGACATCGTCCACATCGAGTGTCGCAAGCCGTTGCGCGATGCGTTCGCCGAGGCCGTGTTGCGCAAGGAACTCCCGGAACGCATAGGCCGTCGTCGCGAAGCCCCCGGGGACTCGAATGCCCGCGCCGGCGAGCTGGCTGATCATTTCGCCCAGCGACGCGTTCTTGCCGCCCACCTGATCGACGTTGGCCATCCGCAGATGGTCGAATGGAATTACCCTCGGCTCTTGACTCATTCGCGCTGAAACCTCGTTGGGAGGCGCAGGTGCTGCGCTGCGCCAAAGGGACGTCGTCGACGGCGATTCTAGCGCGGTTCGGCAGGGACCCGCCCGCTGGACCGGAATCCTGCATCGCAAAAAACAAACCCGCCTGAGCGGGTTCGTGCATTCTTTCGTCGCCCGGTTTCCAGGCGCCGCCGACGCGGGACGAGCTATCCCGAGCGTCCTTCGGCCGGCAGCGGCAAATCGATGGAGCCCGCCGCAGTGTCGGGCTCGGCCCCGGCCGCGAGACCCGGCGCATCGGTGTCGGGAACTCTGCCCTTCACGGCGCGGCGAAGCGTGCGGTAAAGATCGGGATGCGAGGACTTGAGGTAACTGATGATCTCGAAGTCCACGCGCTTGACCTGCGACAGATCGACCTGCTCCACATGGACGAGCCGCAGAAGCTCGCGTACGGGCTTCGGCATCTCGCGCCCGCTTTCATAGCGCGATCCGCCGCTCTGCGTGACGCCGATCTGCGTCCAGAACTGTTCCTGATTGAGCCCGAGACGGCGCCTGATTTCGCGCGGATTGAGAACGCGGTCGAATATTTTCATGCCGTCGCCAGGGTCGTGTGGGGTTGGCGTTGCCGCGTTTTTTTCGTGGCGCCTTGTGGCGCTCTTGCGCCTTTAACCAGGCGAGGCTATACCAATGGCATATTCTTGGCAGAATATGATCGCATATGCAAGACCCACTCGTCCGGTGAGGGCCGCCGTTCCTCGCATTTGTTGCGTTTTCGGTCGCTGCGCACGCCGGCGCGACGATGCATTGCCTTCGCTCGGCGGCGCGGGTCTCGGCAGACCGAGCCGCCCGGCACGTCTGCTAGAATCGACCCGGCATCTCGAGCGCGACCGTCGGGCGCCTCGAAGGCTCCCGGCAGGCTGCGCTACTGCGAATGCGCATCCCATGCCCTGTTACGATCTCCATTCTCATTCCACCTATTCCGACGGCACGGCTCACGCCGTCGGCGTTGGTTGCGCGCGCGGCCGCGCGGGGCGTCGACGTCCTGGCGCTCACCGATCACGACGTCGTCGACGGGCTTCCCGAGGCGCAGAGCGCGGCCCGCGACGAGGGCATCACGCTCGTGTGCGGCTCCGAGCTCTCCGTCACCTGGCACGACATCACGGTGCACGTGATCGGACTCGGGATCGATCCGGACAATGCGGCACTCGTCGACGGCCTCGCATCGATTCGGAGCGGACGCGCGACGCGTGCCGCGTCGGATGGCGGAAGGGCTCGCCGCCGCCGGCATCCCCGGTGCGCTCGAAGGCGCGATGCGGTACGTGACGAACGAGGACCTCGTGTCGCGAACGCATTTCGCGCGCTTCCTCGTCGAGGCCGGCCACGCGAAGGACACGAAGGACGTGTTCGAGCGCTATCTCACGCCGCGGCAAGCCCGGGCACGTCGCGCACGAATGGGCGACGTTGACGCAGGCAGTCGGCTGGATTCGCGGGGCCGGCGGACAAGCCGTCATCGCGCATCCCGGCCGGTATCGCGTGACGCCCGCGGGAATGCGCCGGCTGCTGTCGGAGTTCACCGCCGCGGGCGGCGACGGTCTCGAAGTCCTGTCGCCGTCGCACACGGCCGCGCAATGCGCGGAGTTCGGGACGCACTCCCGCGTGCTGGGGCTCAAGGCGTCCTGCGGCTCCGACTGGCACGGTCCCGGCGAGAGCTGGATGGAGCTTGGCGATCTGCCCGATCTGCCCGCGGGCGTCGTGCCCGTGTGGAAGGATTGGTAGGCAGTCGCGACGCCCTCCAGGGCGACGCGCAAGATCGCCGCATGCCGGTCCGTCGCACCGTCTATTTCGTCTCCGACCGGACGGGCATCACGGCCGAGATGCTCGGCAACAGCCTGCTGTCCCAATTCGACGAGATCGAGTTCGCCCGGCTGACGATCCCCTTCGTCGACTCGCCCGAAAAGATCCAGTCGGTCGTCGACCAGATCAACGAGACGTCGGCGCGCGAGGGCCGGCCGGCGATCGTGTTCAGCTCGATCGTCGACGACGCCATGAGCGACACGGTGCGGCGCAACGCGAACGCGCTGACGCTCGATCTCTTCCAGGTGTTCATCGCTCCGCTCGAGAACGAGCTCGGCGCCAAGAGCTCGCACGCGGCCGGGCGCTCGCACGGCATCGCCAACAGCCACGAGTATTTCGCGCGGATGGACGCGATCAATTTCGCGCAGGCGCACGACGATGGTGCCGCCACGCGCGAGCTCGGCCGCGCGCAGGTGATCCTCGTGGGGGTTTCCCGTTGCGGCAAGACGCCGACCACGCTCTATCTCGCGCTGCAGTTCGGCATCCGCGCGGCGAATTTCCCGCTGACACCCGACGACTTCGTCGATCGCGCCCTCCCCGCCTCCGTGCTTCCGTTCAAGGACCGGCTGTTCGGCCTCACGATCAATCCGGATCGGCTTCACAAGATCCGCGAGGAGCGCCGCCCCGGCAGCAAGTATTCGGCGCTCGAGAATTGCCGCTACGAGGTGCGCGAGTGCGAACAGCTGCTCCAGCGGGAAGGCATCCCCGTGCTCGACACGACGGAGAAGTCGATCGAAGAGATCGCGACGACGATCAGCTATCGCGCCAAGCTCCGGCGCCAAATCTACTGAGAGACCGCCCCATGGATTCACCGCGCGCCCGCTGCCCATGACCCAACGCCATCCGGTACAAGGACTCTGGTGCGCCACGCTGACGCCGCTCGATCGCGACGGCGGCGTCGACCATCCGCGCTTCGCACGGCATGCGCACTGGCTCCTCGCGCAGGGCGTCGACGGCGTCGCGCCGTTCGGGACGACCGGCGAAGGCCAGTCGTTCTCGACCGCGGAGCGCACGGAGGGCATCGATGCGCTGCTGGCGGCGGGCATCGCCCCCGCGCGGGTCGTCGCCGCCACCGGCGCCGCGGCGCTCACCGACACGATCGCGCTGACGCGACACGGCGTACGAGGCGGGCTGCGCCGCCTGCCTGGTGCTGCCGCCGTTCTTCTTCAACGACGTGTCCGACGAGGGCCTGTATGCGTGGTACGCGAGGCTGATCGAGGCGGTCGCCGATCCGCGTCTTCGCGTGTTGCTCTATCACATTCCCCAGGTGTCCGGCACGCCGCTCTCGGTCGATCTCGTCGCCCGGCTCGCGGCGGCGTTCCCGGCATCATCGCCGGCGTCAAGGACAGCGCCGGCGACTGGGCCCACACGTCCGCGCTGCTCGCGCGCGTGCCCGACCTCGCGATCCTGGTCGGCCACGAGCCGCACCTGCCGCGTTTGCTGCGGGCCGGCGGCGCCGGAACGATCTGCGGAGTCGCGAACGTCTTTCCGGCGCTCGTCCGCGCGCTGATGTCGCCCGGCGTGACCGCCGCCGACGAAGCGCGGATCGCCACCTTCATCGACATCGCATTCCGGCAGCCCTTCCTGCCCGCATTCAAGTCCATCGTGGCGGCTCGAACCGGCGACCCGGGATGGCTCGCGGTGCGCCCGCCTCTGGTCGGGCTCGCCGACGACGTGCGCATGGCCTTTCTCGACGCGCTGGCCAAGGCGGGCCTGCCCGTCACGCCGGAAGGTAACGTCGGCCGGCGCGCGGTACCATAAGCTTGTCAACGCAGGGAGGAGACCATGGCAGATCAAGATCGTTGGGGTGACCACGAAGTCCAGCGCCGCCGCCTGCTGCAGGCGGGCCTCGGCGCGGCCGCGCTGGGCGCCGTCCCGGGTGCGGGCCAGCTGGCGGCGCTTGCGCAGGGTGCGTTCGACTGGAAGCGATTCAAGGGCGAGAAGATCGAGGTGTTCCTCGTCAAGAGCCCGCGCGGCGACCTCCTCACGCAAGTACCACAAGGAGTTCGAGGACCTGACCGGCATCACCGTCGGCTCGGAGATGATCCCCGAGCAGCAGCAGCGGCAGAAGGCCGTCATCGAGTTCAATTCCGGCAACACCAGCTTCGACGTGATCGCGATCTCCTATCATGTCCAGAAGCGGCTGTTCGGCAAGAACAAGTGGCTGGACGACGTTCGGCCGATGATCGCCGACAAGTCGCTCGCCGATCCCAATCTCGACTTCGCCGATTTCGCGAAGGGCGGGCTCACCTATGCGACGCAGGCCGACGGCCGCATCGACAGCCTGCCGTTGAACCTCGATCCGTGGGTCGTCTATTACAACAAGGAGCTCTTCGACGCCAAGGGCATCGCCTATCCGAAGACGTTCGCGGAGATGGTCGACGTCGCGGCGCGCCTCAACGATCCGGCCAAAGGCGTATCCGGGTTCGTCGCGCGCGGGCTCAAGAACGCCAATGTTCCGGTGTGGTCCAGCTTCCTCCTGGGCAACGGCGGCGCGTTCATCGACGCCAGGGGCAAGCTGATGACCGATACGCCGGAGGCGATCGACGCGGCCAGGATGTACCAGACACTGCTCGCCAAGTATGGGCCGCAGGGCGTGGCCGGCTTCAACTGGAACGAAGCGCAGAGCCTCTTTCTGCAGGGCAAGTCCGCGATGTGGCTCGACGGCATCGGTTTTGCGCAGCCGCTCGAGGATCCGACGAAGTCGCGGATCGTCGGCAAGGTGGGGTACGGCGTCATGCCGGCCGGCCCGAAGGCGCAGGTTTCCGCGCTGTTCGGCGACGGCGAGGGCATCTCGACCTTCAGCAAGAAGAAGGGACCCTCCTGGTTCTATCTGCAATGGGCGTCGAACAAGGCCAACCAGACGCGGATGCTGCAGGCCGCGGCGGGAGCGCCGGTGCGCAATTCGGCCTATGCCGCGGCGCAGTCGTCCGCCGATTTCAAGGCGCCGAAGCAGTGGGTCGAGTGCATGCTGACCTCGGCGCGCATCGCGCAGCCCGGGTTGCCGGTCATCGCGCCGGTCACCGAATTCCGCGATGTCTTCGGCATCGCGCTCACGAACATGATCAACGGCGCGGATCCGGCGGCCGAGCTCAGGAAGGCGACGGCGGAGTTCCAGCCGATTCTCGACAAGAGCGAAAAAGCCTAGGCCGCGATGCCGCCTGCCCGCCCGGCGCGGTTCCTCGCGCGGCGCCGGCGCAGCTACTTCTACTTCATCGCGCCGGCGCTGGTCGTCGTCGGCGCGGTCATCATCTTTCCGTGGCTCTACACGCTGTGGATGAGCGCGTTCGACTGGACCATCGGGTCGACGGCGCACTACGTCGGCCTCGGCAACTACGAGAAGCTCTTCACCAATCAGCGCTTCGGCGAAGCGGTGCTGCACACGTTCTATTTCACGGCGCTCGCCGTCGCCGCGCCCCTCGTCCTCGGCACCGCGGCGGCGATGGTCTTTCATCGCGAGTTTCCGTTCCGCGGCGCGCTGCGCGGCATTTTCATCATGCCGATGATGGCCACCCCGGTCGCCGTCGCGCTGGTCTGGACGATGATGTTCCACCCGCAGCAGGGTGTGCTCAATTACCTGCTGTCGCTCGTCGGGCTGCCGCCGTCGCTGTGGGTCTATTCGCCCACGCTCGTGATCCCCAGCCTCGTCCTGGTCGAGGTGTGGCACTGGACGCCGCTCGTGATGCTGATCGTGCTCGGCGGGCTCGCGGCGCTGCCGACGGAGCCCTACGAGTCGGCGCGCCTCGACGGGGCCTCGGAGTGGCAGCTCTTCCGCTACATCACACTGCCGCTGGTCGCGCCCTTCATTCTCGTGGCCGCCGTGATCCGGACGATCGACGCGCTCAAGACCTTCGACACGATCTACGTGATCACCGGCGGCGGCCCCGGAACAGCCTCCGAAACGATCAACCTCTACCTCTACCTGCAGGCCTTTGCGTTCTACAACATCGGCACGGCGTCGGCGGTCGTCGTCGTGTTCTTCGTGATCGTGCTCGCGCTCGCGCTTCTTCTCCTGCACGTGCGGGAAAAGACGAAATGGACATGAGAGCGGCGGGCGAGACCGCAGGTCGAGCCCAGGCCCGGAGGGCGCGTCGCCGCGCGATTGTCCGGAGGCCGACAACGCGACTCGGACATGCCGGGACCGTGGCGGAGGCCGAGACGTGAGCGCCGTACGAGCGAAGCGCGCCTTGCGCAAGACCGGCTTCTGGCTGTCGGTGTTCGTCATCGTCTCGCCGGCCGTGCTCGTGTTCCTCTGGATGCTGTCGCTCTCGCTCAAGAACGAGATCGACAATCTCGCCTACCCGCCGGTCTTCATCCCCAATCCGCCGACGTTCGACAACTTCCTGCAGGTCTTCGAGCAGAATTCGATCGGGCGCTACCTGTGGAACAGCATCGTCGTTTCCGGCGGCGCGACGCTCGCCGCCCTTCTGATCGGCGTTCCCGCCGGCTTCGGGATTGCCCGGCTCGGGGCGAAGCGGCTCATCGTGCTGATCCTGATCGCGCGGATGACGCCCGCGCTCTCGTTCCTGATTCCGCTCTTCGCCGTCTTTCAGTTCCTGCGACTCAACAACACGCTGACCGCGCTCGTCATCACGCACCTCGTCATCACGGTTCCGATCATCGTCTACTTCATGGCCGGCTACTTCGAGACGCTGCCGCGGGAGCTCGAGGAAGCGGCGCTGATCGACGGCGCCAGCGTGTGGTCGACGTTCCGTTACGTGGCGCTTCCGCTCGCCCGGCCGGGCATCGTCGTCGGGACGATCCTCGCCTTCATCTTTTCCTGGAACAACTTCGTCTTCGGCGCGGTGCTGGCGGGCCGCGAAACACGAACGCTTCCCGTGGCGGTCTACAACGTGCTCACGTTCGAGCAGCTCGCGTGGGGGCCTCTCGCGGCCGCGGCGATCATCGTCACGCTGCCGGTCCTTCTGCTCACCATCGTCATCCAGAAGGAAATCGTCGTCGGGCTGACCCACGGCGGCGTCAAGGGCGGCTGATCGGATTGCCGTCAAGGAGACGACCATGCTGAAAGGCATCCATCCGCTGCTCTCCCCCGACCTGCTGCATGCGCTGGCGGGCATGGGCCACGGCGACGAGATCGGCGTCGTCGACGCGAACTTCCCGGCTGCGAGCCTGGGCCCGCGCCTCATCGAGCTCCGCGGCGCGTCGTCACCGGACGTGCTGGAAGCCGTCCTCACGCTGTTTCCGCTCGACACCCGCGTCGTGCCCGCCGTCCACACGATGGAGGTCGTCGGTGATCCTGCCGCCGTGCCGGAACCGGTGATGGACTTCGCCGCGGTCTTCACCCGGCACGGGCTCGCCGATTGCGAAATCGGCGCCCTCGAGCGCCATGCGTTCTACGACCGCGCCAGGCGTGCGTTCGCGCTCGTGCGCACCGGGGAGTTGCGTCCGTACGGCAACATCCTGCTCGTCAAGGGCGTCGTCAACCACTACGAGCCGATTCGCAGCACGGATCCACGCGCTGCATCGCGATGATCGTCGTCTTCGGCTCGGTCAATCTCGACCTCGTGGCGCGCGTCGCGCGGCTGCCGCAGCCGGGCGAAACCATCGCCGGCAGCGACTTCGCGACGCTTCCCGGCGGCAAAGGCGCCAATCAGGCGCTGGCCGCGCGCCGCGCCGGTGCCGAGGTCGCGATGGCGGGCGCGGTCGGCAACGATGCGTTCGCCGGCGACGCGCTGTCCGGACTGTCCGCCGCCGGCGTCGACCTCGCATGGGTGAAACGCGCTGCTGCGCCCACGGGCGTCGCGCTGATTCATGTCGACGCTTCCGGCCAGAACGCGATCACGATCGTTCCGGGAGCGAACGCTGCGGCGCGGGCCGCCGCGGTCCCCGATGCGGCGCTCGTCCCGGGGAATACGCTGCTCCTGCAGCTCGAGGTTCCGATGGAAGCCGTCTGCGACGTGGCCGCGCGGGCGAAGCGCGGCGGCGCGCGAGTCGTCCTGAATGCCGCGCCGATTGCCGAGCTGCCCGCAGAGCTCCTGGCCTCGGTCGACGTGCTGATCGTCAATGCGGTCGAGGCCGCCGCACTCGCCGCCGCGCTGCGGATACCGGGCGCGCCGGAAGCATTCGTGGCTGCCGTGCATCGGCGACATGGCGCGTCTGCCATCGTGACGCTCGGCGCGCACGGTGCGCTCGCCGCCGCGGACCAGACCCTGTTCCGGATCGCGGCGCCGGTCGTCGACGTCGTCGACACCACAGGTGCGGGCGACGCGTTCGCCGGCGTCCTTGCAGCCGCGCTCGATCGCGGCGCATCCTGGCCGGAGGCGCTCGCCCAGGCGACGGCCGCCGGCTCGCTCGCCTGCACGGCACGCGGTGCGCAAACGGCGTTGCCGGAGCGAGCCGCGATTCAGGACGCCGCGGCGCGCGCGGCCTCGACCCTGGTATCGCGACCGCTGCGCTGAGCGCGGCGGCAGGCTCTAGCGGCGCCGCTCGGGCGCGGCGCTCGCCGCGTCGCGCTGCCGCAGGCACTCGAAGAGACACACGGCGGCGGCGGCGGCGACATTGAGCGACTCGATACCGCCCGGCATCGGGATCGTGACCCGCCGCGTCGCCTGCGCGGCCAGTGCCGACGAGAGTCCGGCGCCTTCGTTGCCGATGGCGAGCGCGATGCGCCCCGCGAGCGGCGCCGCGAACAGCGACGTCCCTCCGGCGGCGACCGTCGCGACGACGTCGCCGCCGGACGCGCGATACTCCGCCGCCCAGGCCGCCAGATCGACATCCTCGTGGATCGCGACACGGAAATGCGCGCCCTGGCCTGCGCGCAATACCTTCGGCGACCATGCGAACGCGCAGTGCTTCGACAGCAGCACTTGCGCCACGCCGGCGGCCGCGGCCGACCGCAGCATCGAGCCGATGTTGCCGGGATCCTGCACATCGTCCACCAGCAGGTTGAAATCGTCCAGCGCAAGGGTCGGCGGCTGGGGCGTCGTCACGACGGCAATCAGTCCGACGCTCGCCGGCAACGTGGCCGTCGCCGCGAGGAGCGATTCCGGCACGACCAGCGTCTGCTGCGAGTGGCGATCGACCAGCGCGCGCACGTCGGGGCGCGCGAGCGCTGCCTCTGTGACGATCAGCGCCTCGGGCGCGCCAAAGCGCTCCACGTAGGTCGCGATCACATGGAGGCCTTCCAGCACGCACTTGCCCGACTTGCGCCGCTCGCGGGACGACGCGAGGAGCGCGGCGGCCTCGGAAAGGCGCGGGTTGTGACGCGAGGTGACGTGTCGCACGATGACCGGTCGGCAGGAAGGTTGCGACCGCGTCGCCGCCCTACCGGCGGACGCGCTTGCCGCTAGCGCCTTTCCGCGGGGCGGTTTGCCGGCCGGATCGGCAGCGACGTCGTGCCGCCGGGCGTCGGCGCCGCGGCGAGAGGCTCGTCCCGGGCCGGCTCGGGGCGCTGGCGGAGCTGGAAGAAGACCTCGTCCTGCTTCACCATGCCGAGCTCCGAGCGCGCCCGCTCCTCGATCGCTTCGTAACCGGCCTTTAGGTCGCGCACGTCGGCGTCGAGCGCGTCATTGCGGAGCTTCAACTTCGCGTTCGCGTCCTTCTGCGCCGCAAGCTGCCGGTCGGACTCGCGCACCTGAAGCCAGCCGCCCTTGCCGAGCCACATCGGATACTGCAGGGCCAGGATGAGCGCAACGAAGGCGAGAGCGAGGGCGCGCAATGCAGTCTACCTCAGCTGGAAGAACGCCCCGCGGCCCGGATAGCTCGCGGCGTCGCCGAGGTCCTCCTCGATGCGCAGCAACTGGTTGTACTTCGCGATGCGCTCCGAGCGCGACAGCGATCCGGTCTTGATCTGCCCCGTGTTGGCCCCCACGGCGATGTCGGCGATCATGCTGTCCTCGGTCTCGCCCGAGCGGTGCGACACGACGCACGTGTAGCCGGCGCGGTTGGCCATCGTGATCGCGGAGAACGTCTCGGACAACGTGCCGATCTGGTTGATCTTGATGAGAATCGAATTGGCCAC
This sequence comes from uncultured beta proteobacterium, assembly GCA_963724545.1. Lineage (GTDB taxonomy): Bacteria > Pseudomonadota > Gammaproteobacteria > Burkholderiales > Casimicrobiaceae > CAIWHR01. Next base: position 27,145 of record CAVRVC010000014.1, on the reverse strand, counting down.
GCCCTTCGCGATGCCCTGCTTCAGGAGGCGCGTGTTGGTGACGAAGATGTCGTCGCCGACGAGCTGCACCTTCCTGCCCAGCCGATCGGACAGCAGCTTCCAGCCGTCCCAATCGTTCTCCGCCATGCCGTCCTCGATGCTGATGATCGGGTACTTGTCGCACCACGTCGCGAGATAGTCGACCATCTGCGAGCGCGTGAGCTTCGCGCCCTCGGCCGCAAGGTTGTAGACGCCGTCCTCGAAATATTCGGTCGCCGCGCAGTCGAGCGCCAGCGCGATGTCCTTGCCGGGCACGTAGCCCGCCTTCTCGATCGCTTCCATCAGCAGCTTCAACGCCGCCTCGTTGCCGGGCAGGTTGGGCGCGAAGCCGCCTTCGTCGCCGACGGTCGTCGGCATGCCGCGCTCGTCGATGATCTTCTTCAGCGTATGGAACACCTCGGCGCCGTAGCGGATCGCCTCGCGGAACGACGGGGCGCCCAGCGGCACCAGCATGAATTCCTGCAGGTCGATCTTGTTGTTGGCATGGGCGCCGCCGTTGATGACGTTCATCAGCGGCACGGGCAAGCTGCATCTCTCCGGCTCCGCCAAGGTAGCGGTACAGCGGCAGCGACGATTCGTCGGCCGCGGCCTTGGCCACGGCGCACGACACGGCGAGGAGCGCGTTGGCGCCGAGCCTCGCCTTGTTGTCGCTGCCGTCGAGCTCGATCATCGTCTTGTCGATGAGCGCCTGCTCGCTCGCGTCGAGGCCGAGGATCGCTTCGCAGATCTCGGTGTTCACGTTCTCGACCGCGCGCAGCACGCCCTTGCCGAAATACCGTGCCGCGTCGCCGTCGCGCAGCTCGATCGCCTCCTTCGAGCCGGTGGAGGCCCCGGAGGGCACGGCCGCCCGTCCGGATACGCCCGACTCGAGGACGACGTCCGCTTCGATCGTGGGGTTGCCGCGGGAATCGAGGATCTCGCGGGCGATGACGTCGACGATGGCGCTCATGGTTGTCCGGTCTTGTAGGTTGGCAGTGGAGGGTCGGTTCGTGTCGGCAGCGAACGGCATCGAGGCGGGTCAGCCCGCCGCCGCTTCCATCATTTCGTTCTCGGGAAAGCCGGCGCGCTTGACGGCACCGTCGAGCGCCTGCAGCGTCTCGAGCAGCGCCTTCATCAGCGGGAGCGGCCACGCGTTCGGCCCGTCCGAGAGCGCCTTGGCGGGCTCCGGATGCGTTTCCATGAAGACACCGGAGACTCCGGCAGCGATCGCAGCGCGCGCCAGCACGGGAACGAACTCGCGCTGGCCGCCGCTCGAAGTCCCCATGCCGCCGGGCAGCTGCACCGAGTGCGTCGCGTCGAACACGACCGGGCAGCCGGTCGCGCGCATGATCGCAAGGCTCCGCATGTCCGACGACGAGATTGTGATAGCCGAACGACGCGCCCCGCTCGCAGACCATGATGTTGTCGGCGCCGCTCGCGGCCTTCGCCTTGCGGACGACCTGCACCATGTCCTCCGGCGCGAGGAACTGTCCCTTCTTGATGTTCACCGGACGCCCGGCGGCGGCGACCGCCTGGATGAAATCGGTTTGCCGGCACAGGAAGGCCGGGGTCTGCAGCACATCCACCACCGACGCCACTTCGGGCACGTCGGCGGCGTCGTGCACGTCGGTCAGCACCGGCACGCCCACCTGGCGCTTGACCTCGGCCAGGATGCGGAGACCTTCAGCCATGCCCGGTCCGCGAAACGACGCGGCCGAGCTGCGGTTCGCCTTGTCGTACGACGACTTGAAGATGAACGGGATGCCGGTTCCGGCGCAGATCTCCTTGAGCCTTCCGGCCACGTCGACGTTGAGATCGCGTGATTCGACGACGCAGGGCCCGGCGATCAGGAAGAGTGGCCGGTCGAGTCCGACGTCGAAGCCGCACAGCTTCATCGAGCGCGGGGCCAGCGAGCGCAGTGAGCGTGGGGGCCGTTCATCCAGCGATGCGACCAGCTCGGCGACGGCGTCGCTGGCGCTGCCGTCCTTCGCACGGCGCTGGCGCTCGTGCGCGGCGCGCACGAAGCCGATGAACAGCGGATGGCCGCGGCGCGGATTGGAGGTGAACTCCGGGTGGAACTGGCAGCCGAAGAACCACGGATGCGACCCCAACTCGATCATCTCGCAAAGGTCGCCGGCCGTCTCGCTCCGCGCACGCGCGCCGACGACGAGGCCGGCGGCTTCGAGGCGCGGCAGGTAATGGTTGTTCACTTCGTAGCGATGCCGGTGCCGCTCCGACACGGTCGTCGAGCCGTAGATCCGGTGCGCGAGCGAACCGGGGACGACGTCGCACGGCTGGCCGCCGAGGCGCATCGTGCCGCCCAGGTCGGAATTCGCAGCGCGCCGCTCGATCGAGCCGTCGCGGTTCTGCCACTCGGTGATGAGGGCCACCACCGGATGCCGCGTGTCGGGATCGAATTCGGTGCTGTTGGCGCCTTCGAGGCCGGCGACATGCCGCGCGTACTCGATCACCGCGAGCTGCATGCCGAGGCAGATGCCGAGATAAGGGATGCCGTTCTCCCGCGCGTAGCGGATCGCGGCGATCTTGCCCTCGACGCCGCGCTTGCCGAAGCCGCCGGGCACGAGGATGCCGTCCATGCCGGCAAGACAGTCGGTGCCGTCGCGCTCGACCGCCTCGGAATCGACGTAGTGGATGTGCACCTTGCCGCGGGTATGGATGCCGGCGTGCGTCAGCGCCTCCGACAGCGACTTGTACGACTCCGTCAGATCGACGTACTTGCCGACCATCGCGATGTGCACCGCGTGCTCGGGATGCTCCAGCGCCTCGACGAGGCGGTTCCACGTCGACAGGTCCGCGGGCGGCGGCGCGATCTGCAGCTTCTTGCAGACGATCGCATCGAGCCCTTCGGCATGCAGCGCGCCGGGAATCTTGTAGATCGAGTCGGTATCGAGCGCGGGAATCACCGCGTCCGGCGTGAGGTTCGTGAACAGCGCGATCTTGCGCCGGTCGCCCTCGCTGATGCGGACGGTCGGCGCGGCACAGCACCACGTCGGGCTGGATGCCGATCTCGCGCAACTCCTTCACCGAGTGCTGCGTGGGCTTCGTCTTCATCTCGCCGGCGGCCGCGATGTACGGGACGAGCGTCAGGTGCACGTAGCAGACGTTGTCGCGGCCGAGCGTGATGCCCATCTGCCGGATCGCTTCCAGAAACGGCAGCGACTCGATGTCGCCCACCGTGCCGCCGACCTCGACGACCGCCACCTCGGCCTCGTTGCCGTCGATGAGCGGCGCCGGCGGCGATCCAGCTCTTGATCTCGTCGGTGATGTGCGGGATGACCTGGACGGTGCCGCCGAGGTAGTCGCCGCGGCGCTCCTTGCGGATCACGCTCTCGTAGATCTGGCCGGTCGTGAAATTGTTGCGCCGGGCCATCTTGCACGTCGGTGAAGCGCTCGTAGTGACCCGAGGTCGAGGTCGGTCTCGGCGCCGTCCTCCGTGACGAAGACTTCGCCGTGCTGGAACGGACTCATCGTTCCAGGATCGACGTTGATGTACGGGTCGAGCTTGAGGTGGGTGACGCGGACGCCGCGGGAAGCGAGGATCGCGGCCAGGGACGCGGCGGCGATGCCCTTCCCCAGGGAGGAAACGACGCCGCCGGTGACGAAAACGAACTTGGGCATGGGCGACAAGTTCCGGAAATCCCTATTCTACAGGAATCATCCCGCGCTGCCCAATCCGTGGCGAAGTCGCGCGCTCACCTTCTCGCGGCCGAGGAGCGCGAGCACGGCGTCGATCGCGGGCGTCTCGCGCGTGCCGCAGACCAGGGCGCGCATCGCCATCATGACTTCGCCGGGCTTCAAGCCATGCCGTGCCGCGGCGGCCTTCATCGCCGCGCCGAGAGCCTCCCGAGTCCAGGGCAGTGACGCGAGCTCGGCCGCGACCTCCTCCAACGCGACACGCTTCGCGTCGCCCGGCTCGGGCGCGACGAATCCCGGAAGGGGCTGCGGCGGCGAATAGAAGTAGTGCGCCGCGTCGGCCATCTCGGTGAGGGTCGCCACCCGATCCCGCACGCAGCACGCCCACGGCACCGGGCGCGGGTCCCGTGGCGGGATCGAGTCCGGCCCGCACGAGATACGGGAACGAGACGACGTCCGAGCTCGGCTTCGGGCAGGCGCTTCATGTGCTCCTGGTTCAGCCATTTGAGCTTGTCGGCATTGAACCGCGAAGGCGCGGCGCTGATCTGCGTCGAGCTCGAACCACGCGACGAACTCGTCGCGCGTGAACACCTCGTCGTCGCCGTGCGCGAAGCCCAGCCGGGCGAGGAAATTGACCATCGCCTCCGGCAGGTAGCCCTGCTCCTCGTACTGCATGACGCCGACCGCGCCGTGCCGCTTGGAGAGCTTCTGTCCATCCTCGCCCAGCACCGTCGGCACGTGCGCAAAGACCGGGGGCTCGTGCCCCAGCGCGCGGAAGATGTTGATCTGCCGCGGTGTGTTGTTCACGTGATCGTCGCCGCGAATGACGTGCGTGATGCGCATGTCGATATCGTCGACGACGACGCAGAAATTGTAGGTGGGCGTGCCGTCCGGCCGCGCGAGGACGAGATCGTCGAGCTCGGCGTTGGCGATCTCGATGCGTCCCTTGATGCGGTCGTCCCAGGCGACGCTGCCGGCAAGGGGATTCCTGAAGCGGATCACCGGCGCGACGCCCGGCGGCGGGGTGAGCCCGCCGGCATTCTCGGGGCGCCACCGCCCGTCGTAACGCGGTTTTTCGCCGCGGGCCATCTGCGCCGCCCGCAAGGCGTCGAGCTCGGCGGGCTGCATGTAGCAGCGGTACGCGAGACCCCGCTCCAGCATCTCGCGCAAGACGGCCTTGTACCGATCCATTCGCTGCATCTGGTAGAACGGACCCTCGTCGTAAGTCGAGGCCGAGCCACGCCATCGCGTCGAGGATCGCCTGCACCGCTTCCGGCGTCGAGCGCGCGACGTCCGTGTCCTCGATGCGCAGGATGAACGTCCCCGCGTACCGGCGCGCATACGCCCAGGCGAAGAGCGCGGTGCGCGCGCCTCCGAGATGCAGGAATCCCGTCGGGCTCGGCGCAAAGCGCGTCCGGACGTTCACTTGGTGTGCCTCCACGCTCGCTCGGATCCCACCGCAGGTCGAGCGTCGTCGGCGTCGCGGGATTCGGCGGTTCGTCCAGCAGCGGCATCGCCCCCGGCGTGTGTCCGTGCGCCCAGAAGCGCGCGAAGCGGCGGGCCTCGGCTTCGTTGGCATTGACCGGAAACGTGTCGTAGCTGCGACCGCCGGGATGCGAGACGTGGTACGTGCAGCCGCCGAGCGCGCGCTCGGCCCAACGTGTCGACGAGATCGAACACGAGCGGCGCCTGCACGCCGATCGTCGGATGCAGCGCGGACGGCGGGCTCCACGCGCGGAACCGCACGCCGGCCACGTACTCGCCGGGGATGCCGGTCGACGCGAGCGGCAGCTTCCGCCCATTGCACGCGACCCAATGCCGCCCGCCGATCATCCCCGTGACCTTGACCTGCAGCCGCTCGACCGAGGAATCGACATAGCGCGCGGTGCCCGTGCCGCTCACTTCCTCGCCCAGCACGTGCCAGGGCTCGATCGCCTGCCTCACTTCGATCGTCACGCCGTCGCAGGTGATCGTGCCGAAGCGCGGAAACCGGAACTCGACGAACGGATCGAACCAGCTCGCGGCGAGCGCGTAGCCGAACGACGCCAGGTCGGCGACGACGTCGCGCATGTCCGCCGCGACGAAGTGCGGCAGCAGCCAACGGTCGTGCAGTGCCGTGCCCCAGCGCACGAGCCCCGCGCGATACGGTTGCTGCCAGAAGCGGGCGACCAGCGCGCGCAGCAGCAGCGACTGCACGAGGCTCATCCGCGGATGCGGCGGCATCTCGAACGCGCGGAACTCGAGCAGGCCGAGCCGTCCGGTGGAGGTGTCCGGCGAATACAGCTTGTCGATCGAGAATTCCGCGCGATGCGTGTTGCCGGTGAGGTCCGTGAGCAGGTGCCGCAGCAGACGGTCGACGAGCCAGGGCGCCGTGGTCACCTCACCGGCCGCGTTCGCGCGCCGCATCTGCTGGAAGGCGATCTCGAGCTCGTAGAGCCGGTCGTCGCGCGCCTCGTCCACGCGCGGCGACTGGCTCGTCGGCCCGATGAAGGTGCCCGAAAACAGGTAGGAAAGCGCCGGATGGTTCTGCCAATAGGTGACGAGGCTCCGCAGGAGGTCCGGCCGGCGCAGGAGCGGACTGTCGGCGGCAGTGGGCCCGCCCAGCGTCACGTGGTTGCCGCCCCCGGTGCCGGTGTGCCGGCCGTCGTGCATGAATTTCTCGGTCGACAGGCGCGCGGCGCGCGCCTCCTCGTAGAGCATCTTCGGTGATGGCGACGAGCTCGTCCCACGACGAAGCGGGGTGCACGTTGACCTCGATGACGCCAGGATCGGGCGTCACGTTCAGCACCCGGATGCGCGGATCGCGCGGCGGCGTGTAGCCCTCGATCACGACCGGGTGCCGGACTTCCTTCGCCGCGGCCTCGACGAGCGCCAGCAGGTCGACGTAGTCCTCGAGCCGCATCAGCGGCGGCATGAACACGTGCACGTGGCCGTCGCGCACCTCGACGCACAGGGCCGTCTTGATCACGTCCCTCGGCGCGATCGCACCCTTCCCGTCGCGCTTCGCCTTGCGCTTCGCGACCGTGGCGGCGCCAGGCAGAGCGTCGCGCGAGCGCGAACGGATCGACCGGATATTCGGCCTCAATGTCCTCCGGCAGGACCTCCGGCAGCGACGCGAGCGGCAATCGCAAGCCGAGCGGCGAATCGCCGGGCAGAAGATAGAGCCGTTCGCGCTTCAGCGGCCAGGAGCTCGTGCGCCACGGCGTCCCCGCGTCGGCGCCGGCCTCCGGCGCACGCAACGGCAGCACGAATCCGGCGGGACGCTCGAGCCCCTGCAGCAGCAGGCGCGCGAGCCGCGCGCGCTCGTCGGGTTTCGCGAGATCGGCATGCAGCGGATCGGCATTGGCGGGCAGCGCGGCCTCGGCCGCCAGAAGCTTCGGCAAATCCTCGAACGCGGTCAGCACCGAGGACGGGGCAAGGCCGAGCCGCTGCGCGAGATGGCCGACGAAACGCTGCGCGACCGCGAGGTCGGCGCTGCCCGTGGCGCGCGTATCGGCCAGCAGGCGGGCGTCTTGCCACAGCGGCTGCCCGTCCGCGCGCCACCAGACACCGATGGCCCAGCGGGGCAGCGGCTCGCCCGGATACCACTTGCCCTGCCCGAAATGCAGGAAGCCGCCGTCGGCGAAGCGTCCGGCGAGCCGTCGCAGCACGGTCTCCGCCAGCTCGCGCTTCTTCGGCGAAAGCGCCGTGTGATTCCACTCCGGGCCTTCCATGTCGTCGACGGACACGAACGTCGGCTCTCCGCCCTGCGTCAGACGGACGTCGTGCTCCACGAGGTCGGCATCGACCCGCCGCCCGAGGTCTCCAATGGCCGTCCACTGCGCGTCGGTGTAGGGCTTGGTGACCCGAGGGTCCTCGTGCACGCGGGTCAACTGCATCGCGAACGAGAAATCCACCTCGCACACGTCCGTGTAGCCGATCACCGGCGCCGCGTTGCCCGGGTCGGCGGTGCACGCGAGCGGGATGTGTCCCTCGCCTGCCAGCAGGCCGGACGTCGGATCGAGGCCGATCCAGCCCGCGCCCGGCAGGAAGACTTCCGCCCAGGCGTGGAGGTCGGTGAAATCGCGCTCCGGTCCGGCGGGGCCGTCCCGCGGCTTCACGTCGGCGGTGAGCTGGATCAGGTACCCGGACGCGAAACGAGCCGCCAGGCCCAGGTGGCGCAGGATCTGCACGAGGAGCCAACCCGTGTCGCGGCAGGAGCCTTGCGCGCGTTCGAGCGTCGTGTCGGGCGGCCTGGACGCCCGGCTCCATCCGGACGAGATAGCTGATCTCGTGCTGCAGCTGCTGGTTCAGCCGCACCAGCATGTCGACCGTCTTCTCGCGCGGCCCGCATCGTCGGGCGGAAGCGCTCGAGCCAGGCCGCGAGCCGCGGCCCCGGCGGCGCGGTTTCGAGGAACGGAATCAGCTCCTTCGCCAGCGCCGGCGCATAGGTGAACGGCGCGATTTCCGCGTACGGCTCGACGAAGAAGTCGAACGGATTGATCACCGTCATGTCGGCCGTCAGGTCGACGCGGATGTCGAGCTGGTCGGCGGGCTCGGTGAACACGAGCCGCGCGACCCAGTTGCCGTACGGGATCCTGCTGCCAGTTCAGGAAGTAGCGCTCGGGCGTGACGTTGAGCGAGTAGCCGAGGATCGGCGTGCGGCAGTGCGGCGCGGGCCGCAGCCTGATTTCGTGCGGCCCCAGCCCAACGTTGCGATCGAAGCGGTACGTCGTGCGGTGCTGGAGGGCAACGCGGATGGCCATCAGGGCCTGTTCACACTATGGGCGCAAACGCGAACGGGTGGCATGCGCCGCCCCGCAAGGCGGACGACGAAGCGAAGACCGGGCGTCTTCGCGAGGAGGACAACGCAGAAGGGCGGCGCATGCCGCCCGTTCCCTTCGGGTTGCTGCCGAAAACGCTCAGCGCCGCGTTGCAAAGTCTCGCCGGGTTCCCGACCCGCCTTCACCTTTGCGCCTTGCGCTGAGCGTTTTCGGCCGTGCAACGCGTTTGCGTCCATAGTGTGAACGGGCCCTCACATCCAATCGGGATTCGGCAGCTGCGCGAACACCTGGCGCAGCCCCTCGCCCCACTGGCGGTGGACCATCTGGTAGTAGGGGTCGTCCTCGTCGATGCGCCGCTGCATGCCGATGCGCAGCGAGTCGGTCTGCGTAGACGACGAGGTCGATCGGCAGCCCGACCGAGATGTTCGAGCGCATCGTGGAGTCGAACGAGACCATCGTGCACTTCGTCGCGTCGACGAGCGAGGCGCGGCGCGTGATCACGCGGTCGATGATCGGCTTGCCGTACTTGGTCTCGCCGCTCTGGAAATAGCAGGTGTCGGCGGTGGCCTCGATGAAATTGCCCTCGCTGTAGACGTTGAACAGGCGCGGCGGCTCGCCGCGGATCTGCCCGCCGACGAGGAAGCTCGCGCTCGAATCGATGTTGCTCTGCATCAGGAACGGCCCGTCCCGGCTCTTCGCCTCGCGCAGCGAGTCGCCGATCAGCCGCGCGACGTCGAACATCGACTCGGCGTTGCACAGATTGAGCGAATTGTCGCCGGCGCGGGCGCGCTCCTCCAGCGTGTTGAGCGCGTTCTGCGTGATCGACAGGTTGCCGGACGACAGCGTGACGATCACGCGCTCGCCGTCCTGCGCGATGATGCGCATCTTGGAGAAGCGCGCGATCTGGTCGACGCCCGCGTTGGTGCGCGAATCCGAGGCGAAGAGCATCCCCGCTTCGAGGGACATGGCCACACAATAGGTCATCGGTCGATGGCGTCGGCGAAAGTCGCGATTTTACCCAATCGGCGCCGGCCGCGGCCAGCCGGACGGTCCGGGCAGCGCCCGCATCATGCCGGAACGAGGAAATGCCGGCTGATCTCGTTGCCGAGCTTCGAGATGCGGTCGAGGAAGTCCATCAGGTACTCGTGCAGGCCCGAGGCGGATGATGTCGTCGGTGCGGCCGTAACGGAGCTTCATGTGGAGCTCGCCCGCCGCGCGCTCGATCTCGCGCGAGTGCGCGTCGCACAGGCGCTCGAGCGTCTCGTGGATGAAGTTCATGCAGGCATGCAGCGAGCGCGGCATGTCCTCGCGCAGGATGAGGAGCTCGGCCACGCGCCGCGGCGTGATGACGTCGCTGTAGATCTTGCGGTACGCCTCGAAGCCCGAGACCGAGCGCAGGAGCGCGCCCCACTGGTAGTAGTCGACGGCGCCGCCGACGTCCGCCGCGCTCGGCAGCAGCGTGTGGTACTTGACGTCGAGAATGCGCGCGGTGTTGTCCGCCCGCTCGAGGTGCGTGCCGAGCCGGATGAAGTGATACGCCTCGTCGCGCAGCAGCGTGCCGAACGTCACGCCGCGGAAGAGATGCGAGCGCATCTTGACCCAGTCGAGGAACTCGGACACGCCGCCGCTCTCGAGCCGCGCGTAGTCGTACCCGCGCACCTCGAGCCACGACGAGTTCAAGTCCTCGTACATCTCCGACGTGATCGCGCCGCGGACCGACCGCGCCGATTCGCGCGCGGCGCGCAGGCAGCAGAAGATCGACGACGGGTTGGCCGCGTCGAGGATCATGAAGCGCAGCACGTTCTCGGCGGAGAGCACCGGATACCGCTCGTAGTACGCGGTGGCGAGCCCGGACGTGATGAGCGGCACCGCCCAGGGCTCGGCCCACGCGAGACCGGGCTCGATCACCTCGTACGGCAGCAGCGACATCCGGTAGGTGACGTCCAGCATCCGCGCGGTGTTCTCCGCGCGCTCGATGTGGCGCGACATCCAGAACAGCTCGTTGGCGGTGCGGCAGAGCATGACGGTTCAGTTCGCCAGCACCCAGGTGTCCTTGGTCCCGCCGCCCTGCGACGAGTTGACGACCAGCGAGCCCTCGCGCAGCGCGACCCGGGTCAGCCCTCCGGGCACGAGGTTCACGGTCTTGCCGGACAGCACGTAGGGTCGAAGGTCGACGTGCCTCGGCGCGAGGCCGCTTTCGACGAACGTCGGGCAGGTCGACAGCGCGAGCGTCGGCTGCGCGATGTACTTTTCCGGCGCCGCGACGATGCGCTTCCGGAACGTCTCGAGCTCGGCGGCGCTCGCCGCGGGCCCGATCAGCATGCCGTAGCCGCCCGCGCCGTGCGTCTCCTTGACGACGAGCTCGGGCAGATGGGCGAGCACGTGGTCGCGATCCTCCTTGCGGTGCAGCAGGTAGGTCGGGACGTTGGCGAGAACCGGCTCCTCGGACAGGTAGAACCGGATCATCTCCGGCACGTACGGATAGATCGACTTGTCGTCGGCGACGCCGGTGCCGATCGCATTGGCGAGCGTGACCCGCCCGGCGCGGTAGGCCGCGAACAGGCCGGGCACCCCGAGCAGCGAATCGGGGCGAAACGCCAGCGGATCGAGGAAGTCGTCGTCGACGCGCCGGTAGATCACGTGCACGCGCTCCGGCCCGTGGGTCGTGCGCATGTAGACGGTGTCGTTCTGGACGAAGAGGTCGGGCCCCTCGACCAGCTCGACGCCCATCTGCTGCGCCAGGAACGCGTGCTCGAAGTAGGCGGAGTTGTGCGCTCCCGGCGTCAGCACGGCGACCGTCGGGCGCTCCTCCCCCGCCGGCGCGAGTCCGTAGAGGTTCGCCAGCAGCAGGTCCGGATAATGCTGGACCGGCCGAATGCGCTGCGTCGCGAAAAGCTCGGGGAAGAGCCGCATCATCATCTTGCGGTTCTCGAGCATGTAGGACACGCCGGAAGGAACCCGGAGGTTGTCTTCGAGCACGTAGAACTCGCCGGCGCCGGCCCGGACCAGGTCGACGCCCGCGATGTGCGCATAAATGCCGCCCGGCACATCGATGCCCTGCATCTCGCTGCGGTATTGCGCGTTTCCGAGCACGCGCTCCGGCGGCACGACGCCCGCTTTCAGGATCGCCTGGTCGTGGTAGATGTCGCGCAGGAAAGCGTTGAGCGCGAGCACGCGCTGCTTCAGACCGCGATCGAGCAACTTCCACTCGTCGCCGGAGATGATGCGCGGCACGAGATCGAACGGAATCAGCCGCTCGGTGCCCGATTCCTCGCCGTACACGGCGAACGTGATCCCCAGCCGATGGAACGCCCGTTCGGCCTCTTCCCGCTTCTGGGCGATCCGCTCCGGAGGGGTGCGCTCGAGCCAGCCGGCAAAGGCCTGGTAAGGGGGTCGGACTTCGCCCCCTGTTGCGCGCATTTCGTCGTAGGTTGAGGCGGACACGAAATATTTGTGGGCGGGTGCGTGGAGACCTGAAAACCGTTGCAAGAGCCGGGCCAAAACCAAAATCGCATGGCCCGCTCTAAGCTTACCGCTTTATCCACAGCCCCAGCGCCGGGATTCGCTCCAGATCGGAGCGCGCGGCGCACCAATCGCAGGCATTTTATGTCCTGGACAGATATAGACAAACCCGGAAAACCGGTTTGACCCCCGTCCGAACGCTATGGTTAAATCGCGGCTCCTGTCTGGGTTCGCGGGCGGTTAGCTCAGCGGTAGAGCACCGCCTTCACACGGCGGGGGTCGCTGGTTCGAAACCAGTACCGCCCACCACATGAACCAAGGGGTTACGCGCAAATGTAACCCCTTCTTTTTTTGTCGCGTCGGCACGCGAGTGCCACCTGCCGAACCTCGCGCCGGCCGAGGTTGCTGCGCGCCCGCGTCAGGGCATGTACTGGCCGCCGTTGACTTCGACCACCTGGCCCGTCACGTAGCCCGACAGCGCCTCCGAGGCGAGGTAGAGCAGCGTCCCGGTGCACTCGTCGGCGCTGCCGAGCCGGTTCATCGGAATCGTCGCCTGCATCGCCTTCAGCTGCTCGGCCGTCGAATAGCGGTCGTGAAACGGCGTCGTGATCACGCCCGGCGACAGCGCGTTCACGCGGATGCCGTCGCCGACCACCTCCTTCGCCCAGCCGTGCGTCACCGTGGAGACGAAGCCCTTCGCCCCCGCGTAGAGGATCGCCCCGCCGCCGCCGCCGTGCCGTGCGGCGATCGACGTGACGTTGATCACGTTGCCCGACTTCTGCTTGCGCATCAGCGGGACCACCTCGCGCATGAAGAGCGCCACCTGGGTGCAGTTGAGCGAGAGCACGCGCCCGATGTGCTCGGCCGTGTAGTCCTCGATCTTCACCCGGCCGAGCATCCCGCCGGCGTTGTTGATGAGGACGTCGATCCGTCCGAACGCTGCGACGGCCTCCTTGACGATGCGCTTCACGTCGGCTTCGACGGTCACGTCGCCGCTGCGTCAGCACCGCCGGCTCCCGCCGGCCTTCCTGATGTCGGCGGCGACGCTCTCGGCTGCGTCGCGGCTCGCGTTGTAATGGACGACCACCTTCGCGCCCTCGCCGGCGAACGCCCTCGCCGCCGCGGCGCCGATGCCGGTCGACGCCCCGGTGATCAGCACGACCTTGCCCTTGAGATCCGGAATCATCGTGTACTCCTGTGAGGTGAGAACGGATGCGCAGCCGCGGCGCCAGCCGCGGCTCGCGCGCCGCGTTCGGCGCCCGCCGACAGTATAGTTGATTATGTCGGACGTTAATGGCATTGTGTCCGACAAATGGCCAGCCTGCCCTCACGACCGCACCCCGCAAGAAACCGCGCCGGCGTCGCGGCCTCCGCCCGGCCAGCGGCGCCCGCCGGTCGAACGCTCGGCGCGACCGCGCAAGTCGGAATCGCGTCATGGACACGCTCGGCCTCGGGATCGTGTCCGGCGCGCTCGCGCCGGGCGACCTGCTGCCGACCGAGGCCGAGCTCGGCGCGCAGCTCCGGCATCAGCCGGCCGTCGCTGCGGGAAGGACTGCGCGCCCTCGCGCTCAAGGGACTCGTCGAGGGCCGCACGCGGCGCGGCACCACCGTGCACGCCGAGGTCGCAGTGGAACGTGCTCGACGCGGACGTCCTGCGCTGGCTGTCGGTGGCCCCGCCCGATCCCGCGTTCTTCATGGACCTGCTCGACGTGCGCATGATCATCGAGCCCGCCGCGGCGCGGCTCGCCGCGTCGCGCGCGACGACCGAGCAGATCCTCGCCATGGAGGCCGCCTACCGCGGAATGGTGGCGTCCACGCCCCACGACATGGAAACGTGCTGCGTGCACGACCTGACGCTGCACGAGCTCATCATCACGGCCACCGGCAACCAGATGCTGATCCGCTTCGCCGCGGCGATCCGCACGGCGCTGCTCGCGTGCGTGCGGATCGCGAGCGAACGCCCGCGAGAAGCTACGAGAATTCGCTCGCCGAGCACCAGGCGGTCGCCGTCGCCATCCGGCGGCGCGATCCCGCCGAGGCCGAGGCGGCCATGCGCAACCTGCTGGCCGGCACCGCTCCGCGACCTGGCGCCGGCCTACGACAAGTATCCGCGCGGCTTCCCGCCGCCGCCACCCGCTCCGCGCGCCGCCCGAAGGGCGCCGCGCCGGACCTAGCGCCTTCCGTCGATAGCGGGGTCCACCCCGCATCCAACCACAGGAGGTGTCGCGATGAAATACGGTTCCCTGCTGCAGCAAGCTGGCCCTGTGCGTCACGCTGACGGCCGCGCGTCGCGGCGAGCGCCACGCGCGATCGCGCAGGCGAAGAAGCAGGTCAAGATCTCGCACGCGACCGCGGCCGACGTCGCCAACGACAACCACATGGTGGCGTGGGTGATCGCGAGCTACATCAACAGCAACTCCGACACGCTCGAGGCGCGGATCTATCCGGCCAACCAGCTCGGCGAGGAGCGCGCGGTCGTCGAGGGCATGCAGCTCGGCGCCGGCGCCACCATCCACATCGGCGGGACGGCGATCCACAACAACTTCAACAAGCGGATGGGCGTGCTCGACCTGCCGTTCCTGTGGCACGACTACGAGCACTAGCACCACGTGCATCGACGGCAAGGTCGGGCAGACGCTCGCCGCGGAGCACGAGAAGCTCGGCCTCAAGGTGCTGGGCTGGCAGGACAGCTGGGGCTACCGCAACGTGGTCACGACCAAGAAGGAAGTGAAGAAGGCCGACGACCTCAAGGGGCTCAAGATCCGCACGATCCAGACCCCGACGTACGTCGCGGCGCTGAACGCGATGGGCGCGTCCGCCACGCCGATGGCGTTCGGCGAGGTCTACACGTCGCTGCAGACCGGGCGTGCATCGACGGCTTCGAGCACGCGTCGGCCGTCATCTACACCGGCAAGTACTACGAGGTGGCGAAGTACATCACGCTGACCGAGCACCTGTTCGGGCCGACGGTGACGGTGATCTCGAAGAAGGAATGGGACGGCTACACCGACAAGGAGAAGCAGGTCGTCGCCGCCGCCGCCAAGCTCGCGCAGGACGTCAACCGCAGCCTGTCCGTGCAGCGCGACGCCGAGTCGATGGACAAGCTCAAGGCCAAGGGCATGATCGTCAATCCGATCGACAAGACGCCGTTCCTCAAGGCGGCCGGCCCGCTGCAGGACCAGCTGGCGAAGACCGCCGGCGCCGACGACCTGCTGAAGACGATTCGCGAAACCAAGTAGTCACGGTTGCGGGAGGGCGGCGCATGGACGCCGTCCCGCCGTCCCCGCGGAGGAGTTCGATGACGGCCACCGTGTTCCGCGCGGTCGACCGCGCGGTCGAGTACGTGCTGTTCCTGATCTTCCTCGCCTTCACGCTGGTCGGCGGCCTGCAGGTGTTCAACCGTTTCGTGCTCGGCCTGCCGCTGTCGTGGAGCGAGGAGTTCCAGAAATTCGGGCACATCTGGATGGTGATGCTCGCCATCCCGGTCGCCTATCGGCGCGGCGCGCACCTCGGGATGGACATGCTGCTGCGCCTGCTGCCCGCGGGCGCTGCAGCGCGCGCGTCGGCCTCGTCACCGAAGTGCTCTGGCTCGTCACTCGCCGTGGCGATCGGCCGCTACACGCTGGTCATCATGCAGATCGCGAAAAGCCAGGACAGCCCGGGCTCGGCATCCCGATGGACTACGTCTACTTCGGGCTCGTGATCGGCGCCGTCTACCTCGCGTTCGTCGCGCTGCGCCGGCTCGCCACGTACTTCGGCTGGCGCGACCCGCCGCCGGAAGCGCTCGGAGGAGACCACTGATGCTGGTCGTCCTGTTCATCGCTCCTGCTGGCGCTGATCACGCTGGGCGTCCCGATCCTGCTCGTGATGGGGATGGTCGGCCTCGCGGGCATCCTGGCGACGCCGAGCCTCGTGCCCGCGCTCTTCCCGCAGAAGATGTTCGCGATGCTCGACAACTTCAGCCTGCTGGCGCTGCCGTACTTCATCCTCGCCGGCGAGCTGATCTCGGCCGGCGGCATCTCCAAGCGTCTGGTCGAGTTCGCGCGAGACCGTCGTCGGCCACTGGCGCGGCGGCCTCGGCCATGCGTCGGTCGTGTCGAGCATGGTGTTCGCCGGCGTGTCGGGCTCGTCGGTCGCCGACACCTCGGCGATCGGCTCGATCCTCGTTCCGGCGATGAAGGACCACGGCTACAAGCCCGGCTTCGCCGCCGCGCTCGTCGCCTGCGCCGGCACCATCGGCGCGATCATCCCGCCGAGCATGACGATGATCGTCTACGGCTCGATGGCCAACGTGTCGATCGGCGGCCTGTTCCTGGGCGGCATCGTCCCCGGCATCCTGATCGGCATCGGCCTCATGATCGTGATCCGGATCTACTCGCTCGCCCCGGCGTTCCCGGAACTGCGGCGGACGACCGGCAGCGTTCAACGCTCGCCGCGGTGGCGCGAGCGACGGTGAACGTGTGGCCGGCGCTGCTGGCGCCGGTGCTGGTCGTCGGCGGCATCCTGACCGGGGCGTTCACCGCGACCGAGGCGGGCGTCGTCGCCTGCTTCTACGGTTTCTTCGTCGGCTTTTTCATCTACCGGCAGCTGAAGCTGCGCGACCTGCCGAAGATCTTCATCCGGGCGGCGGTCACCACCGCGATGGTGTCGGGGATCATCGGCGTCGCCGGCGCGTTCGGCTGGCTGCTGTCGTACCTCAACTTCAACGACATCGTGCTCTCCGGCATCACCGCACGTCACCGGCACGAAGCTCGGCGTGATGCTGCTGATGATGGCGGTGATGCTCGTGCTGACGATGTTCGTCGACTCGATGGCGATCCTGATCATCATGATCCCGGTCGCCGTGGTCATCGGCCGCAACTTCGGCATCGACGAGTTCCAGCTCGGCCTCATGATGGTGATGGCCACGCAGATCGGCTCGACGACGCCGCCGGTCGCCGTGCTGCTGTTCGTCGCCACGAGCATCGCCGGCTGCAAGTACAGCGAGACGATCCGCTACTGCTGGGCGTTCATCGTCGCCGAGGTCGTCGTGCTGCTGGCCGTCGTCTTCTGGGCGGACCTCGCGGCGTTCATCCCGCACTATTTCCTGGGCTGATCGCCCCGACGCTCGCCGCGGTACCGGCACGCGCGCGACGGCGACGCGGATCGCCTTGATCGCCTCGGGGCGCGGAAAGCTCTTGCGGTAGGCGAGCGCGACGCGACGCGAGGGCGCCGGCCGGGTGAACGGAATCGGCACCACCAGCCGGCTGTGGTACTTCGGCGTCAGCGCGTCGCGCGGCAGCACCGAGACGCCGAGACCCGACGCGACCATGTTGCGGACCGTCTCGAGCGAGCTCGTGCGCGTGATGTGCGCATCGGCGCGGTTCAACTCCGGACAGGCGTCGAGCACCTGGTCGCGAAAGCAGTGGCCGATGTCGAGCAGGATCGGCTGCTCCGCCGAGAGCTCGTCCGGCCGGATCGGCCTTGCGCTTCGCCCAGCGGTGGCCCGCCGGGACGACCACCTGGAACGGCTCCTCGTACAGGAATTCCGTCACCACGCCCGGCGGCGCGAACGGCAGCGCGATGATCGCGACGTCGATGCGCCCCGGACTTGAGCGCGGCTTCCAGGTGCTCGGTGAGATTTTCGTCGAGATCGAGCGGCATCTGCGGCGCGACCTCGTGCAGCGCCGGAATGAGGTCCGGCAGCAGGTACGGCGCGACGGTGTAGATGACGCCGAGGCGCAGGACGCCGGCGAGCTGGTTCCGTCCCGCCTGCGCGATCTCCATGATCCGCGCCGCCTCCTCCAGCACCTTTTGCGCCTGCTCGACGACGCGCGCGCCCACCGGCGTGACCGTGATCTCGCTCTTGCCCCGCTCGAAGAGCCGGCGCGCCCAGCTCCTCCTCCAGCTTCTGGATCGCGACCGACAAGGCGGGCTGGCTCACGAAGCAGCGCCTGGGCCGCACGGCCGAAGCTTCGCTCGCCGCGCTACGGCGACGATGTAGCGAAGCTCGCTCAGCGTCATCGAGGAGGACGCGTCGCCCGCTCGCGCAGAAAAGCGGCGAAATCGTCGGCGAGCTCGGGATGCTTGAGCCCGAAATCGACCGTCGCCTCGAGATAGCCGAGCTTGCGGCCGCAGTCGTAGCGCCGGCCCTCGAAGCGGTAGGCGACGACGCCCTCGTCCGTCGAGCAGGCGCGCGATGCCGTCGGTCAACTGGATTTCGCCGCCGGCGCCCGCGGGCATTTCACGCAGATGGTGGAAGATCCGCGGCGTCAGCACGTAGCGGCCCACCACGGCCAACGTCGACGGCGTGGTTCCGGGCTTGGGCTTCTCGACGATGCGCGAGATGCGGTGCGGTCCGTCCGCCCGTCTGGCGAGTTTCGACGATCCCCCAGCTGCCGACGTCCGCCGCCGGAACCTCCATCACCCCGATGGTCGACGCGTTTTCGCGCATCGCGACCTCGATCATCTGCTGCATCACGGGGACTTCGGCGTCGATCAGGTCGTCCGCGAGGATCACGGCGAACGGCTCGTCGCCCACGACCGGCGCGGCGCACAGCACCGCGTGGCCGAGGCCGAGCGCCTCGTTCTGCCGGATGTAGATGCAGTTGATGCCGGGCGGGGTCGCCTCCTGCACGGACTTCAGCAGCTCGGTCTTGTTGCGAAGCTCGAGCTCCGTCTCGAGCTCGTACGCCTTGTCGAAATGATCTTCGATCGATCGCTTGTTGCGCCCCGTGATGAAGATCATGTCGGAGATTCCGGCCGCGGCGGCTTCCTCGACCGCGTACTGGATCAGCGGCTTGTCGACGACCGGAAGCATTTCCTTCGGGCTCGCCTTGGTCGCCGGCAGGAATCGGGTGCCGAATCCCGCCACCGGGAATACCGCTTTCGTGATCCTGCGCATGGAGTCGTTCCTCGTCCCGAAGTCAATTGGCCGGCGATCGCGGGCTGCCGCCGGAGATGAGTTGCAGGAGTGCACCTTCGTCCAGCACGGGGAGGCCCAGCTCCTGCGCCTTCGCGAGCTTGCTCCCGGCGTCGGTCCCTGCCACCACGTAGCTCGTCTTCTTCGACACGCTCGTCGCGACCTTCCCTCCTTCGGCCTCGATCCTTGCCTTCGCGTCTTCGCGCGCGAGCTCTGGCAGCGTCCCCGTCAGCACGAACGTGAGGCCCGCGAGCCGGCCGCGTGCCGCCCGCTGCGGCGTGGTTTCGGGCCAGTGTACGCCGGCCGTGCGGAGTGCCGTGATCACCTCGCGGTTGTGACGCTCCGCGAGAAAGCGCGCAATGCTCTCGGCCAGCACGGGCCCCACGTCCGGAACTTCCAGCAGCGCGGCCTCATCGGCGCCGAGCAGCGCGTCGAGGCTGCCGAAATGGCGCGCAAGGTCCTTGGCCGTCGCCTCCCCCACGTGCCGGATCCCGAGCCCGTAGATGAAGCGCGCGAGCGTCGTGGTCTTGCTCTTCTCGATGGCGGCGACGACGTTCGCCGCCGATTTCTCCGCCATGCGCTCGAGCGTCGAGAGATCCCCGGTCGCCAGCCGGTAGAGGTCGGCGGGCGTGTGCACCCTCTCTCCGTCGACCAGCTGATCGACGAGCTTGTCGCCGAGACCTTCGATGTCGAGCGCGCGCCGGCTCGCGAAATGCAGCAGCGCCTGCTTGCGCTGCGCGGGACAATAGAGTCCGCCCGTGCAGCGCGCGATGGCCTCGTCCGGCAGGCGGACGATCGCCGAGCCGCACTCCGGGCACTTCGCGGGCATCGTGAACGCCTTCGCCGTACGCGGGCGCTTGTCCTTGATCACGCGAACGATCTCGGGGATCACGTCGCCGGCCCGCCTCACGACGACCGTGTCGCCGATCATCACGTCCTTCCGCCGCACCTCGTCCTCGTTGTGCAGCGTCGCGTTGGTGACGGTGACGCCGCCGACGAAGATGGGCGAAAGGCGCGCGACGGGCGTGATGGCGCCGGTGCGGCCGACCTGCACGTCGATGCCGACGACCTCGGTCTCCATTTCCTCGGCCGGAAACTTGTGGGCGATCGCCCAGCGCGGCTCGCGCGAGACGAAGCCGAGCGTGTCCTGCAGCGCGAGCGAGTTGACCTTGTAGACGACGCCGTCGATCTCGAACGGCAGGCTCGTGCGCCGCGCCGCCACGTCTTCGTAGAATGCCGAGAGCTCCGCGGCGCCGTGCGCCACGCGCCGATCCGAATTCACCGGAAGTCCGAGCGCGGCGAGGGCGTCGAGCAGCGCGCTCTGTGACGCCGGGCGCGCGAAGTCGCCGGTCTCGCCGATCCCGTACGCGAAGAATTCCAGCGGACGCTGCGCCGTCATCGCGGGATCGATCTGCCGCACCGCGCCGGCGGCCGTGTTCCGCGGATTGATGAAGAGCTTTCCGCCGGCGGCCTGTTGCCGCGCATTGAGTTCGGCGAAGGCCGCCCGCGTCATGTAGACCTCGCCGCGCACCTCGAGCACCGCGGGCGGGCGGGAGCTCCGAAGTTGCCGCGGAATGGAGCGGATGGTGCGGACATTGAGCGTCACGTCCTCGCCCACTTCGCCGTCGCCCCGCGTGGCCGCCACGGCAAGGCGACCCGCCTCGTACCGGAGGCTGATCGCGAGTCCATCGAACTTGAGCTCGGCCATGTACTCCACCGGAGGCGCGTCGGCGGGAAGCCCGAGATCGCGGCGAACGCGCGCGTCGAATTTCGCGGCGGCGCCCGCGACGGTGTCGGTCTCGGTGCGGATCGACAGCATCGGAATCGCGTGCCGCACCGGCGCGAAGTCGGTGCGCGCCGCGCCGCCGACCCGCTGCGTCGGCGAGTCCGGCGATCGGAGGTCGGGATGGCTCGCCTCGAGCGCCTCGAGCTCGCGAAAGAGCCCGTCGTACTCCGCGTCGGAGATCGTGGGCGCGTCGTCGACGTAATAGCGCCGGTTGTGCTCCGCGATGGCACCCCGCAGCCAGGCGACGCGAGCGGCGGCATCGGGCGAGGCGTCGCGGCCGGATTTGCCGGAACGTGCGGCGGACACGATCGGATTCCCCGCGACCCGGCCCGCCGCGACTTCATCCACCAAAGAGCGCCAGCGCACGCGGACTGCCGGGCTCGATGTGGACCTCGCGCAACGCCACCGCGGTGGCCCGCACCTGCTCGCGTATGGCAGCGAACGCGGCGTCGTCCAGCGCGCGCCGGTTGTCGTCGACCAGTACCGCATCGAGGTTCTGGGCCATGCGTTTGGCCGCGAGCTTCATCTGGTCGCACACGCGCACCGGGTCCGCGACGCGCGGAACATCGAGCAGGAAGACCGCGCCGGGCGTCGACGTCGCGCGGAGCGAGTCCGCCGTGAACGGCTCCGGGCGATAGTTCTGGAGCGCCCAGAGCACCGCGCCGGTCTCTTCCTGGATCCAGTCGAATCGCCCGGCGTCGGAGAGCCGGAAGCCTGCGGCCTCCGCGATGCCGCGCAGCTTCGTGCCGGAGATCAGCGCGCCGTCCGTCTTCAGCACCGTAATCCCGATCTGCACGTCGAGATCGGCGCAGATGCGATCGAGCGCTTCGGCGCGCGCCGCTTCGCCGGCCAGGTCGGGCACGTCGAGCGCCGCCGGCAGCGCCGACGCGACGGCGGTGACGGCGCGGACGAACGTCTCGAGCAACGGGACCGTCGCCGCGCCGGCGCGGTTGGCGAGGAGCAGGCACGCGGCGATCTCCGAGAACTCGCCGCCCGTGTCCGACTTCAGCAACTGCCAGGGCAAGTCGGGGCCGCGCCGGCCGAACCAGCGCAGCGGCCGTCCGAGGCGCGCATGAAGGCCGGCGGCAAGCGCGCCGGCCGACACCGGCCGCGTCGGCTGCAGCGTCAGGATGCACTCGATGTCGGGGTCGGGTTCAGGCGCGTTGCGCTCGGTCGCTGTGGCCCGTCCACCGGCGCGAGTCCCGAGGGGGGCGGGGGGCACGAAGTCCCCGGCCGCGACTTCCGAGGCGATCCGAGCATGCACCTCGAGCGGCGGCTCGTAACCGTGGTCGTCTGCATCGCCGGAGGCGGCACGCGGCGCGTTTTCCGGAACCGGATCGGCGCGAGACTGGACGAGCGAAGGCTCGACGCGCGACGAGGAGGCCGCGGAATCACTGGCCGGGCCGGCGGCCGCGCTGTCGCGCGAAAACGCCTCGCGGATGCGCCGCCGGACGCGGCGCTCCTGCATCCAGTTGTACAAAAGGACCCCGGCCACGAGCAGCGCACCGGCAGCGATGAGGCCCAGTTGCAGCGAGGTCATACCGTAAGTCTACCGTGCTTGAGGGTCAGGCGGCGCGGGCGGCGGCGAGCTCGAGCGCCTCCGCGATGTCGACCGCGACGACGCGCGAAATGCCCGGCTCGGGCATCGTGATGCCGATCAGCTGGCTCGCCATCTCCATCGTGATCTTGTTGTGCGAGATGAACAGGAACTGCGTCTGCCGCGACATGTCCTGCACCATCCGGCAGAAGCGGTCGGTGTTCGGGTCGTCGAGCGGCGCGTCGACCTCGTCCAGCAGGCAGAACGGCGCCGGATTCAGCTGGAACAGCGCGAAGACGAGCGAGATCGCCGTGAGCGCCTTCTCGCCGCCGGACAGCAGGTGGATCGACGTGTTGCGCTTGCCCGGCGGCTGCGCCACGACCTGCACGCCCGAGTCGAGGATCTCTTCGCCGGTGAGCACGAGCTGCGCCTGCCCGCCGCCGAACAGCACGGGGAACAATCGCGCGAAATTCTCGTTGACGGTGTCGAACGTCTGCTGCAGCAGCTGGCGCGACTCGCGATCGATCTGGCGTATGGCGTTCTCGAGCGTGGCCATCGCCTCGGTGAGATCGGCCGCCTGCGCGTCGAGGTACTGCTTGCGCTCGGTCGCGATCCCGAGCTCGTCGAGCGCCGCCAGGTTGACCGCGCCGAGCGCGCTGATCGCGCCTTGCAGGCGCTCGATCTCCGCCGGGAGTCCCGATTTGGCGCCGAAGGCCTTCAGCGCGGCGGGCAATGCGTCGAGGTCGGCATGCGCCTCGGCGAGCTGCCCGGCAAACTGCTCCTCCGCCAGCGCCACGGCCTGCTCCTTGAGGCGCATCTCCTCGATCTTCGCGCGCGCCGGCTCGAGCTTCTGCTCGGCGGCAAGGCGCGCTTCGTCGCCGGCGCGAAGCTCGGCGCCGAGCCCCTCCTGCCGGTCGCGCGCGGCGGCCAGCGCCTGCTCGGCCTCGCCCCGGGCGGCCAGCTGGCGCTGCAGCGCCTGCTCGACGGGTGTCCAGTCGATCGCCGCGCGCTCCGAGGTGAGCTGGGCGAGGAGGCTTCTCTGCTGCGCGACCTGCGCCGCCAGCGATTCGCGGCGGCGCTCGAGCTCCGCGAGTCGCTCGCGGGCGCTGCGCTCGGCGAAGACCGCCTCCTGCGCCGCCCGCTCGGCGGCGCGCACGCGTTCGCGGGCGCGGGCGAATTCCACGTCGGCCTCGTTCTGCGCGTGACGGGCCGCCTCGCGCCGCGCCGTCTCGTCGTGAAGCTTCACCTGGGCATCGGCAAGCTCGCCCGCGAGCGCATTGCCCTGCGCGCGTTCCGCGCCTTCCTGAACCGCGAGATCGGCGAGCTCCGCGCCGATCTGCACGCGCCGCGCCTCCGCGGTCTCCGCGGCCTGCTTCAACTGCAGCAATTCGAGATCGAGATCGTGGCACCGCCGCTGCTGCGACGAGAAGGCCAGGCTCTCGTCGTGGTAGCGACGCTGCGTCGCGTCGAGATCGCCCTCGACCGCCGCCAAAGCGTCGCGTGCGGCGAGCGCCTCGGCGCGCACCGTTCCGATTGCCTGCTCGAGCTCGTGGAGCTCGCGCTGCCGCGCGAGGACACCATGGAGATCGCTGTCCGCCGCGAAGAAATGGATCGACTGGGAGGTGACGAGATGCCCCAGCGGCGTGACGAACGACTCGCCGACCGCGAGCGTCCCCCGGTCGCGTAACGCGGCAGCGACGTCGCCGCGGCAACGCACGCCGCGAAGCCAGTCCTCGAGCAGGCGCGCTATTTCCGGACGCTGGCCCCGGACACGGGCGAGCAGGCCGTCCGCGGCGCCGGCTGCGACAACCGCGGCAGCGCCGGTCGCCGGAGCGTAGAGCGCGATTCGCGGTGGCGCGTGACTCGCCTCCTGCCCGTCCCGCAGGAAGGACAGCACGTCGTCCAGCCGCGCGAGCTCCACGGCGTCGAGCCGCTCGCGCAGCACGGCCTCGAGCGCATCCTCCCAACCGGGCTCGATGTCGAGCCCCTGCCAGAGGCGCCGCGCGCCTTCGACGCCGTGCTCTTTGAGCCATTGCGCGCTGTCCTTGCCCTGCCCGATCTTCGCCTGCAGCGCCGCGAGCGCCTGCGAACGCGCCTCGATGTCCGCGAGCCGGTGCCCTGCCCTCTGCGCGTCGTCGCTCGCACCGCGCTGGCGCTCCTGCAACTGCTGCACGGCGTCGTGCAGCGCGTTGAGCGCATCCTGCTTGGACGCGAGATCGGCCGATTCCTGCTGGAGCTGCGCGGCGACCTCGGCGATTTCGCCCGTGATCGGCGCGCCCAGCGCGTCGAGCTCCGTCTGCAATCGCTCGCGCCGCGGCGCGAGTTGGGCGATGAGCTGCGCGACGTTCTCGCGGCGGGTCTCGATGACGCGGATCGACTGTTCCGCCTGCGCGATGCGCTGCTGCAGATCGGCGGCCACCGCCGCCGCCGCCGCGACCGCCTGCTCCCGCTCCGGCAACGCATGGTTCGCGGCGCGCTCGTCCTCGCCGGTGCGTTCCCGCTGCGCGAGGGCGTCCTCGATCGCCTGCTCCATGCTCGCCCGGTCGGCGGAGAGCGCCGTTTCCTGCCCGGCAAGCGCTCCGATCTGCTCGGTCAGCTGCGCGACCTGCTGCGTGATCCGCGTCTCGCTCTCGCGGGCGAATGCGAGTTGCTGCTCGAGTCTTGTGACCTCGGCATTGGCTTCGTAATACGCGCCCTGGCGCTCGTGCAGCGCGTCGCCTGCCGCGTAGTGGTCGGCGCGCAGAGCTTCCAGGCGGGCCTCGGCCGCGCGCACGTCGGCCTGCAGGCTCTCGAAGGTCACGGTGAGGTCGGCCACCGCCGCCCCGTGGCGCTGGCGGGCCGCCGCGGCGTCCTGCTGCTTCGAATACCAGAGCAGGTGCTGCACGAGGCGAAGGCGCGTCTCGTGCTCGCGGAACTCCGTCGCGACCCTGGCTTGCGCGTCGAGCTTTTCCAGCTGCGCGCCGAGCTCGATCCGGATGTCCTCGACGCGGGCCAGGTTCTTGCGGGTGTCCGCGAGCCGCGCCTCGGTCTCCTTGCGCCGCTCCTTG
The DNA here is from genome assembly GCA_963724545.1 of uncultured beta proteobacterium. Taxonomy (GTDB): domain Bacteria; phylum Pseudomonadota; class Gammaproteobacteria; order Burkholderiales; family Casimicrobiaceae; genus CAIWHR01. The sequence goes on along the minus strand of CAVRVC010000014.1, from coordinate 1,977 downwards.
TACTTGGAGACGCCTGCCGCCTCCTCCAGGAACACCCGCAGCTCCTCCGGCTTGGCCTCGATCACGCGCGAGATCATGCCCTGCTCGATGATCGCGTACGCCCTCGGCCCGAGGCCGGTGCCGAGGAAGAGATCGTAGATGTCCCGGCGGCGCACCGGGATGTTGTTGATGTAGTACGAGGAATCCTCGTCGCGCGTCAACACCCGCTTGATCGACAGCTCGACGTAGTGGCCCCACTGTCCGCCGATGCGGCCCGCGCTGTTGTCGAAGTGCAGCTCGACCGACGCCCGGCCGACAGCCTTGCGTTCGCCAGCGCCGTTGAAGATCACGTCCTGCATCGATTCGCCGCGCAGCGCGGAGGCCTTCGACTCGCCGAGCACCCAGCGCACCGCGTCGATCACGTTGGACTTGCCGCAACCATTCGGGCCAACGATGCCGACCAGCTGACCGGGAGTAGCGATCGCGGTCGGATCGACGAAGGACTTGAAGCCTGCGAGCTTGATGTGGGTGAGACGCACGGGACCTGCGGACGGGAGTTGCGGGCGCGCGAAGGCGCGATGCCAGGGAGCGGTGCGATGGCGTCGTCCGAGGACGACGCAAAAACTCAAATTATAGCCGATCCTCTTCGACAGCGTGACACGCTACCTCGCCTCCGGCGCGCACGGGCTTGAGCGCGGCGCGCTCCGAACATGATCGCCGAGACGATCGCCACCGGCGAATGGCGAAAGCTCCAGCCGACGTCGCTGCCCCACGCCGCGGCGAGTCGCGCGTTCACCGGGCGATCGGCATCGCCTTCTCGGCGAGCGCGGCGAGATAGCCGGCCCCGAGGGGAATGACCGCATCGTTGAAATCGTAGAGGCTGTTGTGCAGGAAGCATCCGGCCTCGAGACCGCCTTGCCCCAGGCGCGCGAAGGCGCCCGGCTTCGCCTGCAGCATGAACGAGAAATCCTCGGAGCCCATCGACGGGTCGAGGTTGCGCACGACGTTGTCGCGGCCGACGAGGCCCTCGGCAACGGCGGCGGCGAACTCGGCCTCTTTCGGATGATTCACCGTCGCGGGATAGACGCGCTCGTACTTGAGGCGGGCCGTCGCGCCCAACGCCGCGGCGATCGCCGGCACGAGCTCGTTCAGCCGGCGCTCGATCATGTCCTGCGTCGCGGGCCGGAACGTCCGTACGGTGCCGACAAGTGTGGCGTGCGAGGGAATGACGCTCATCGCTCCCGGATTGCCCGCCTGCATCGCGCAGAGACTCACGACCGCCGTGTCGATCGGGCTCACGTTGCGCGAGACGATCGACTGCGCCGCCGTGATGATGTGCGCCGCGACCAGCACCGGATCGATCGCGGCGTGCGGGTGCGCGCCGTGCCCGCCGCGGCCGTCGATCTTGATCTCGATCCGGTCCGCGGCCGCCATCGCCGGCCCGGGCGTGATGCCGATGCGTCCCGGGGGCAGACCGGGCCAGTTGTGGAGCGCGAACACCTGCTCGGCGGGAAAGCGCTCGAAGAGACCGTCCTCGATCATGGCCTTGGCGCCGGCATAACCTTCCTCGCCCGGCTGAAAGATGAGATACGCCGTGCCGTCGAAGTTCCGCGTCTCGGAGAGGTAGCGCGCGGCGGCGAGCAGCATCGTCGTGTGCCCGTCGTGGCCGCAGCCGTGCATCCGGCCGTCGTAGCGCGACTTGTGGGCGAACTCGTTCTCCTCCTGCATCGGCAATGCATCCATGTCCGCGCGAAGTCCGACGGCGCGTCCGCTCGCGTCGGAGCGTCCGCGCACGACCGCGACGACGCCCGTCTTGCCGATGCCGGTGTGGTGCTCGATGCCGAGGGCCGCGAGGCGCTCGCAGACGATCCTCGCCGTGCGGTGCTCCTCGAAGCCCAGCTCCGGATGCATGTGCAGATCGCGGCGCAACGCCGTGAACTCGGCTTGCCATGGGGTGATGTGCGCGACGGGATCGGACATGTGTGAGAAAGCCCTAGT
>CAVRVC010000013.1:0-36896 GCA_963724545.1 uncultured beta proteobacterium | reverse complement strand
GCACCCTTGGCCGCAACCACGTAGCGTCGCGCATCCGCCGACGTCCACACGTGCGACAATGCCAGGAGCTCGGGCGACAACGGATACTCGCGCACCAATCTCCAGTCGGCATGCAGATGCTCGGTGTGCGCCAGACGTTCGTCGGCAAATCCGGCAAACGCACGCTCCATGGGATCGGACGGGTCGCGCTGACTCGCCAAGACGGTAAACTCGACGAGCTGCATGGAATTCTTCCGGGAAGGTCCGATCGCAGCGGACGCGCCACCGCCACATGGGTCACACTGTCCGACCACAGCCGAGCGACCGACATGCGATTCTCGGTGAGCGTGCCGGTCTTGTCGACACACAAGCACCGTGGTCGCGCCGAGCGTCTCGATCGCCGGCATCCGGCGGGTGAGCACGTTGTCGCTTCGAGATGCGCCACGCGCCGAGTGCGAAGAAGACCGTCAGGACGACCGGGAAATTCCTCGGGCAGTACTCCCATCGCCAGCGTGACGCCGGCCAGGATCGCCTCGGCCCAATGACCGCGCAGCATGCCGTACGTGATCGCGACGATCGCGCACAACGCGAGCCCGGCCACCGCGAGCCATTGCACCACCCGGCGCGTCTCCCGCTGCAGAGGCGTCGCTTCGGATTCGATCGAGAGCGAGCGCGCTGCCGATCCGTCCGATTTCGCTGCGCGGACCGGTGGCGAGAACTTCCGCGACGCCGTGGCCGTGCACCACCAGCGTGCCGGAATACACCGCGGCGATCGCTTCGCCCGGACGTCCCATCTGCTGCGCGGCGGGATCGGCGCTCTTGTCGACCGGGAAGCGATTCGCCGGTGAGCAGCGACTCGTCGACCGCGAGCTCCACGGCGGCGCGCAGCAGGCCGTCCGCCGGAACGCGGTCGCCTTCGCGCAGCAGGACGACGTCGCCGCGAACGACTTCCCGCCCGGGAATGCGCTTTTCCACGCCGTCCCGGATCACGAGCGCGCGCGGGCTCGAAAGGTCGCGCAGCGCCTCGAGCGCGCGCTCGGTGCGGTGCTGCTGGTAGACCGCGATCCCGATGACCGCCAGCATGGAGGCCGCGAGGACGAGCGCCTCGCGGACGTCGCCGAGCACCAGGTAGATCGCGACCGCCGCCAGCAGCAGCAGGAACATCGGCTCCGCGAGCACGTCGGCGACGATCGCGACGCAATCTCGCGCGCGGCTCGGCGGGAAGCTCGTTCGGTCCTTCGGCGGCCAGCCGATGCGCAGCCGTCCGGCCGGTCAGGCCGGCCGCTGCCTGCGTCCGGGTCTCGGTGGGTTCCACGATGGTCGGCACCGCTGCGCGCACCGAGTCATCGCTGCGATCTCGCGCCACCATTCTCGACCGCGCGGCGCGATCGGGCTGATTCAGGTCAACCAACGGCGGCCTATTTGTCGATGCCGGCGAAGCACACGTACTTGATCTCGACGAACTCGTCGATGCCGTACTTCGAGCCTTCGCGGCCGAGGCCCGACTGCTTGACGCCGCCGAAGGGCGCGACCTCGGTCGCGATGAGGCCGGTGTTGACGCCGACCATGCCGTACTCGAGCGCCTCGGCCACGCGCCAGACGCGGCCGATGTCGCGCGAGTAGAAGTACGACGCCAGGCCGAACTCGGTGTCGTTCGCGAGTTCGATCACCTCGGCGTCGTCCGAGAAGCGGATCAGCGGCGCGACCGGGCCGAACGTTTCCTCGGCGAAGATCTGCATCGACGGCGTCACGCCGGTCAGCACCGTCGGCTCGAAGAACGTGCCGGCCGAGCGCGCTGCGGCGGCCGCCGATGGCACCCGTGCGCGCCCTTTGCCGTCGCGTCGGCGACGTGCTCCTCGACCTTTTCGACGGCGTGCGCGTTGATCAGCGGACCCTGCGTGACGCCCGGCTCCGTTCCGGGCCCGACCTTGAGCGCCTTCGACCTTGTTCGACAGCTTCGTCGGCGAACGCGTCGTAGACGGCGTCGTGGACGAAGAAGCGGTTGGTGCAGACGCAGGTCTGGCCCGCGTTGCGATACTTCGAGACGATGGCGCCCTCGGCAGCGGCATCGAGATCGGCGTCGTCGAACACGATGAACGGTGCGTTGCCGCCGAGCTCGAGCGAAAGCTTCTTCACCGTCGGCGCGACCTGCTGCATCAGCAGCCGGCCGACCGGTCGAGCCAGTGAACGACAGCTTGCGCACCTTCGGATTGGCGCACATCTCGCCGCCGATCGCCGGCGGGTCGCCGGTGACGACGTTGAGCACGCCCGCGCGGAAACCCGGCGCGATGCGCGAGCTCGGCGAGCGCCAGCGCCGAGTAGGGCGTGGCTTCGGCCGGCTTGATGACGACCGTGCAGCCGGCGGCCAGCGCCGGCGCGACCTTGCGCGTGATCATCGACGCACGGGAAGTTCCACGGCGTGATCGCCGCGCACACGCCGACCGGTTCCTTGACGACGACGAGGCGCCGGTCGTTGGCGACGGTCGGGATCACGTCGCCGTAGACGCGCTTCGCTTCCTCGGCGAACCATTCGACGTACGCGGCGGCGATGCCGATCTCGCCTTTCGCCTCGGCGAATGGCTTGCCTTGCTCCGTGGTGAGGACCAGCGCCAGGTCGTCGGCATGGGCCAGCATCAGCTCGTACCACCTGCGCAGGATCGCGCTGCGCTCCTTCGCCGTCTTCGCGCGCCATGCCGGCCACGCCTTCGCGGCAGCGTCGATCGCGCGGCGCGTTTCGGCGGCGCCCATCCTTGGCGCGGTGCCGATGATCGCGCCGGTCGCGGGATTGTCGACCTTCAGCGTCGCGCCGCCTTCGGCGTCGCTCCACTTGCCGTCGACGTAACACTGCTGGCGGAACAACGAAGGGTCCTTCAGCGACGGGAAGGCGCGTTCGAGCGTGTCGGGGGCCATGCGAATCTCCGGCGGTGCGGCCGCGTGCGGCGGCGGGGAACCTGTAAGTATAGGCTCGCGTCGTCAGGGGCGTTGGCCGGGCTTCAGCGAGACGAGCATCACGCCGGCCAGCACCAGCGCCGCCCCGGCGAGCTGGATCGCATGCGTAGGCTCGCCGAGAATCGCCGCGCCGAGGCCGATGGTGAACACCGGCCCGAGCGAACCGACGAGCGACGTCTGGTTCGCGCCCAGCCGGCGGATCGCTTCCGCGATCAGCCACGTCGGCACGACGGTCGCGACGACGGCCATCGTGAACGACAGCCAATGGATCGGCGCCGGCACATCGAGCGACGACCACGGCCGCGTCAACGCGAACTGCGAAAGCACGAACACCGTCGACGCGAGCATCGCCCACGCGATGAAGCGTGAAGGACCGAGCCGCGCGATCACCGGCCCGGCGCCCACCAGGTAGATCGCGTACAGGACGGCGCTGCCGAACACGAGCCCGCCGCCCAGCGCGAGCGCCCTGTGGTCTCCGCCGATCCGCAGGTCATGCCAGAACGCGAGCACGATGCCTGCGTACGACAGTGCCAGCGCCACGACCGCGCGCCGCGTGATCGGCTTCCCCAAAAGCGCGGACAACAGGACGACGATCGTCGGATACAGGAACAGCGTCAGCCGCTCGAGCGCCGCCGTGATGTACTGCAGGCCGAGGAAATCGAGCAGGCTGGAGAGGTAATAACCGATGAAGCCCAGACCGGCAAGCCGCCGCCAGTCGCGCCGCGCGATCGGCGGCTGACCGCGTCCCGCCCACCATGCGATCGCGATGAAGAACGGCGCCGCATACAACAGGCGCAGCGTGAGCAGCGTCACGGCGTCGATCGGATGCCAGGCGTAGGCGAGCTTGATCAGGATCGCCTTGCACGAGAAGCCGAGGACGCCGACGACCGCGCACAGCGGTCCGACCCACGCCCGCCCGCCGCTCATGCCCAGCGCACGAGACCGGTGGAGGCCGTGACGAGGATCACCGCGCCGAACGCGATCCGGTACCACGCGAACGGGACGAAATCGTGGTGGCTCACGTAACGGATCAGCCAGCGCACGCAGGCGAAGGCCGACACAAATGCCGCGGCGAAGCCGACGCCGAACGCCGGCAGCGCTGCCGCCGTGACGAGCGCGCCGTCCTTCCACAGCGAGTACCCGGTCGCCGCGAACAGCGTCGGAATCGCGAGAAAGAACGAGAACTCGGTTGCCGCCTGCCGCGACAGCCCGAACAGCATGCCGCCGATGATGGTGGCGCCGGAGCGCGATGTTCCGGGAACCAGCGCAAACGCCTGCGCGCAGGCCGACCTTCAGCGCATCGCTCCAGCGCATGTCGTCGACGCGGGCGATGCGGACGCTGTCCGGCCGCGTGCGTTGGCGCCGCTCCGCCCACAGGATCACGAGCGCGCCGGCGACGAACGCGCAGGCGACCGGTACCGGCGCGAACAGCACGGCCTTGATCGCCTTGTCGAACACGAAGCCGAGCACCGCGGCCGGCACGAACGCGACGGCGAGATTGGTGACGAAGCGCTGGGCGACCGGATCGCTGCCGAGTCCGCGCAGGACCGCCCACAGCCGCGCCCGGAATTCCCAGCACACCGCGACGATCGCGCCGGCCTGGATCACGATCTCGAACACCTTCGCCTGCTCGCCGGTATAGCCAAGCAGCGAGCCGGCGACGATCAGGTGGCCGGTGCTGGAGACCGGCAGGAATTCGGTCAGGCCCTCGACGATGCCGAGCAGCAGGGCGACCGAGCGTGGGTTGGTCCAAGAGGAGCGGGGCAACGAGTAGCGGGCCGCGGCATTGTCGCACGAGCCCGCGGACCAATGAGCAAGGCCGATCCCGGCCTCGCGCGATGTGCGGCGTGGATTGCCGGTCAGCGGCCGCGCTGCAACTGCGCGAGCACCTGCGCCACCATGTCGCTGGAATTCTCGGGCACGGCGCCTTGCGGCGTCATCTGGTCGATGATCTGCGGCAGCATCGACGCGAGGCCACCTGCGGTTTCCTGATGCGACATCCCCGCCTGTTGCGCGATCTGGCCGAGCTGGCCCGCTGCCCAGGATCTTCCTCCAGCGCCCCGACATCGGCAGGTTCTGGCCGGTGCACCCACGATTCCGCCTGTTCGGCGTAGCCGGCCTGCTGGAACTTGCGACAGGCCCCCGATGCCGCCGTTCTGCTGCAGCAGCTGCAGCGCCATCTGCATCAGCGGATTCTGCGCCTTGCCCGCCTTGCGCCGAGCATGCCGCCGAGCGCGCTGCTGATCAGGCCGTCGAGCAATCCCATGGGTCTCCCTCGCTTTCGGTCCGGGGCAAGATCCGCATCACAGCTGGCGGAAGTATGCGCCCGGCGCCGCGCAGAGCGCCGCAATCGCCTGCTTCGAGCAGCTCCGCAACTTCGGCGCGTCGAGCCGCGCGACGCGTCGCCTTCGAGCGCCGCGAGGTCGTCGAGCGGCGGGAGGTTTGTCGCGCGTCCGGCGCGCCTCCGGCGTCGGCGAGGATGATGCTCGGCGCGCCGGCGGCGCCCGACGAGCAGATGCATCCATCGCGTTCTCGCGCGTGCCCGGCTGGCGCGGCAACTCGATCGCGAGCGCGCCCGCGGGTCGCGCCGCGAGCTCTGCAGGAAGCCCTCGACGGCGGACGTGTCGGCGAACCGATGCAGCCGATCGCAATTGATGCGCAGCTCGCCGACGGTCTGCGGCCCGCGCAGCATCAGCACCGCGATCAGCGCGACGGCCTGCGACGGGACCGCCAGCACGCGTTCGACGTTGTGCGCATAGCGCATCGACGCGCCCGCCGCTCGATTCGACGACGAACGACAGCGTCCTCAGCCGATCGAGCGCCGCCTGCACCTCCGGCTCGCTCGCGTTCAGCACCGGGTCGCGGCTCGTCTTCTGGTTGCAGCCGGCGGTGAGGGCCAGGAGCGTCAACGGATAGGTGTCGGGCACCGTGTGCTGTTTCTCGACGAGCACGCCGAGCACGCGGGTCTCGAGCAGCGAAAGGAGGGGCAGCGGACATGGCGGGAACCGGATGAAGGCGCGTCCAGTGTAGCCGTTGCGGCACCCGTGCCGCGCGAGAGGCGGCCGGTGCGCCGGCGCGTGGCCGCTGTCGCGCCGATCGCGCCGGGGCTGCTATCGTGGCGGGATGCGGCCGATCGGCCGGCGCGAACCGGCTGCGCGCCCGGACACCCACATGGCCCACCCCCGCGAAGTCACCAACATGGCGCTGTTCTGCGATTTCGAGAACATCGCGCTCGGCGTGCAGGACGCCAAATACGAGAAGTTCGACATCGGCAAGGTGCTGGAGCGGCTGCTGCTCAAGGGCAGCATCGTCGTGAAGAAGGCCTACTGCGACTGGGAGCGCTACAAGGCGTTCAAGGCGCCGATGCACGAGGCGTCCTTCGAGCTGATCGAGATTCCGCACGTGCGCCAGTCGGGCAAGAACTCGGCCGACATCCGCATGGTCGTCGACGCGCTCGACCTCTGCTACACGAAGTCGCACGTCGAGACGTTCGTCATCATCAGCGGCGACTCCGACTTCTCGCCGCTCGTCTCGAAGCTGCGCGAGAACGACAAGGTCGTGATCGGCGTCGGCGTGAAGAACTCGACGTCCGACCTGCTGATCGCGAACTGCGACGAGTTCATCTTCTACGACGACCTCGTGCGCGAGAAGAAGCGGCAGGCGCCGAGAAAGCAGGCCGCGGCGCGCGACCGTCCGGCGCGGCGAAGCCTGCGGCGAAGAGCGCGGCGGCCGAAGCGCCGGCGCCGGGCAAGAAGACCGACGAGGAGCGCCGCCAGGAAGCGCTCGATCTCATGCTGGAGACGATCGAAGCGCTCGATCGCCGAGCGCGGCGGCGACGAGAAGATCTGGGGCTCGATGGTCAAGCAGGCGTTGAAGCGCCGCAAGCCGGGCTTCAACGAGTCCTACTACGGCTTCCGTCGTTCAACGGGATGCTGGAAGAAGCGCAGCGGCGCGGCAGCGTCACGCTCGAGCGCGACGAGAAGTCGGGCGACTGCCGGATCGAGCTCGCCGCCAACGGGGGAATAGGCCCCTTCGCCGGCCCGCCTGACCCCGCGAGGGTCGCCGCCTCGGGAACGGCGCGGGTCTTGGAACGGACGGGAGACCGGCGTAACGTATTGATTCTGGCGCGTCTCGCCCCAATTTCGGAACGCATGATGGGGAACAGCGCGATGCTTGACGTACGCCCTGCCGCCGTGGCCGGCATGTTCTATCCCGATGCGCCGTCCGCGCTCGCGTCGGAGGTTCGCGCGCACCTCGCGGCCGGCAGGGCTGGCGGACGAAGCGCGAACGGCCGCCCCCAAGGCGATCATCGTGCCGCACGCCGGCTACGTGTATTCGGGGCCGATCGCCGCCTCGGCCTATGCCCGCCTCGCCGCCGGGCGCGAGCGGATCCGCCGCGTCGTGCTGCTGGGTCCGACGCATCGCGTGCCGGTGCGCGGTCTCGCGTTGCCCTCGGTCCGGGCCTTCGCGACGCCGCTGGGAGAGATCGTCGTCGACCGCGCCGCGGCCGACCTCGCGCTGACGCTGCCGCAGGTCGCGACGAGCGATGCGGCGCACGCGCTCGAGCATTCGCTCGAAGTGCAGCTGCCGTTCCTGCAGAGCCGTCCTCGGGACGTTCGCGCTCGTGCCGTTCGCCGTCGGCGACGCGACGGCGGCCGAGGTCGCCGAAGTGCATCGAGCTGCTGTGGGGCGGGGCCGAGACGCTGATCGTCGTGAGCTCCGACCTGTCGCACTATCACCGCTACGCCGACGCGCGCAGGATCGACCGTGCGACGTGCGACGCGATCCTCGGACTGTCCGCCGCGCTCGACCACGACGAGGCGTGCGGCGCGACGCCGATCAACGGCCTGCTGCTGGCCGCGCGGCGCCACGGCCTCAAGCCCGAGCTCATCGACCTTCGCAATTCCGGCGACACGGCCGGCGACAAATCCCGCGTCGTCGGCTACGCGTCGTTCGCGTTCGAGGGGGAGACCCATGGCCGAGCGTGATCTCGGCCCGCGCGCTCCTCGCGATCGCGCGCTCGTCGATCGGCGCGCAGTTCGGGCTGGGCGCGATCGCCGAGGTGAGCCATCCCGCGCTCGCGAAGCACGGCGCCACGTTCGTCACGCTCCGGAAGGACGGCGAGCTTCGCGGCTGCATCGGCTCCATCGAGCCGCGGCGCCCGCTCGGCGACGACGTGCGCGAGAACGCGCTCGCCTCCGCGTTCCGCGATCCGCGCTTCCCGCCGCTCACGCGGATGGAGTTCGGGCGCACGCTGATCGAGGTCGCGCTGCTGTCGCCCGCCGAGCTCCTGGAAGTCCGCGACGAAGGGGATCTTCTCGCGCGGATGCGCCCCGGCGAGGACGGCCTCGTGATCGCGTTCGGCGGACATCGCGCGACGTTCCTGCCCCAGGTCTGGGAGGCGCTGCCGGACCCGCGCGAGTTCCTGACGGCGCTGAAGCGCAAGGCAGGACTCGCCGCCCGATTTCTGGAGCGCGGACCTGAGCGTCTGGCGCTATAGCGTCACGAAGTGGACCGACAGCGAATTGCTGGCGGGGGCGATGCGATGAGCGCCGCCGGCGCAGCGCCGATCGGAGTCACAAGCTTCCCGGGCCGCTGGTGGCACGCGCTGCCCGACGGGCGCATCCAGTGCGATCTCTGCCCGCGCGACTGCCGGCTGCACGAGGGCCAGCGCGGCGCGTGCTTCGTGCGCCAGCGCGAGGGCGACGCGATCGTGCTCACGACGTACGGCCGGTCGTCCGGCTTCTGCATCGATCCGATCGAGAAGAAGCCGCTCAATCACTTCTACCCGGGATCGTCCGTGTTCTCGTTCGGCACGGCGGGCTGCAACCTCGCGTGCAAGTTCTGCCAGAACTGGGACATCTCGAAGTCGCGCGAGATGGACACGCTGATGGACGCCGCGTCGCCCGAGGCGATCGCCGAGTCGGCCGCGAAGCTCGGTTGCCGCAGCGTGGCCTTCACGTACAACGACCCGGTCATCTTCGCCGAATACGCGATGGACACCGCGGACGCGTGCCACGCGCTGGGGATCAAGACGGTCGCCGTCACGGCGGGCTACATCGGCGTCGACGCGCGGCGCGAGTTCTACGCGAAGATGGACGCCGCCAACGTCGACCTCAAGGGCTTCACCGACGAGTTCTACGTGAAGCTCTGCGGCGCCCGCCTGCAGCCGGTGCTCGACACGCTCGTGTATCTCAAGCACGAGACCGACGTCTGGTTCGAGATCACCACGCTCCTGATTCCGGGCAAGAACGATTCGCCGGAGGAGATCGAGGCGATGTCCGCGTGGATCGTCCGCGAGCTCGGCACCGACGTGCCGCTGCACTTCACCGCGTTCCATCCCGACTACAAGATGACGGACCTCGCGCGCGACGCCGGCGGCGACGCTCACGCGTGCCCGCGACATCGCGCTCAAGGCCGGCATCCGCTACGTCTACACCGGCAACGTGCACGACCGCACCGGCGGGACGACGTTCTGCCCGGCATGCGGCGAAGCCGGTCGTCGTCCGCGACTGGCACGACATCCTGAGCTATGCGCTGACGGACGACGGCCGGTGTCGCCACTGCGACGCGCAGATGCCCGGGCGCTTCGCGGCGTTCGATCGATCATGGGGCCGGCGCCGTGTGCCGGTTCGCGTCAGCGTGGAGAGGCCACGACCCCGCGCTTCGGGATAGCACCGTCGAGGGCGCCGGTTCCGGCTTGACGAAAATCAACGCCGGGCCGAAATGCGGGCCGTACGATAGCCCGCGATGCTGACGTTCCTTCCCCCCTTTGCGCGCGGTGTGATCGCGGCGGTGCTGCTGGCGCTCAACACGCTGTTCTGGTGTTGTCTCCTGTTCTTCTTCGCGCTCGTGAAGCTCGCCGTGCCTGCAACGCGCGTGCGTGTCGCAGTCGATCGCATCCTCAACGGGATCGCCACGCGGTGGGTTGGCGGTAACAGCGCCTGGATGCGACTCACGCAACGCACGCAATGGGACGTCGCGGGCTTCGACGATCTCGCGTATCGGGGCTGGTACCTGGTCAACTGCAATCACCAGTCGTGGGTGGACATCCTCGTGCTCCAGCACCTGCTGAATCGCCGGATTCCGATGCTCAAGTTCTTTCTGAAGCGACAGCTCATCTACGTCCCGGTCATCGGCCTCGCGTGGTGGGCGCTCGATTTCCCCTTCATGCGCCGCCATTCCGACGCCGCGCTCCGGCGGCATCCCGAGAGACGGTTCGACGACATCGAGGCGACGCGCCGCGCCTGCGAGAAGTTCGCGTTGGTGCCCACGAGCGTGATGAACTTCGCAGAGGGCACCCGTTTCACGTCGTCCAAGCATCGCTCGCAGCGATCACCTTATCGCCGCCTGCTGAAGCCAAAAGCGGGCGCCCTCGCATCGGCGCTGGGCGTGCTGGGGGACAAGTTCGATTCGCTGCTCGACGTCACGATCGTCTATCCGGACGGCACGCCCACGTTCTGGCAGTTTCTCTCTGGCAACGTGCGTCGCGTGATCGTGCGCTCCCGCCGGTTGCTCATACCGCCCGCGTTCCGCCACGGCGACTATGCCCGCGATCCGGAGTATCGCAAGACGTTCCAGCACTGGCTGCAGGGCGTCTGGCGGGATAAGGACTCCCAGATCGATGCGCTGCTCGGACCGGCTACCGTCCGGGGGACATAGGTCCGCGGGGTAGGGTCCGCTCAGGCGACGATCGCCGGCGCGGGGCGCACGCCCGTCAGCAGGTAGCCGACAAGGTCGCGGACGGGCCGGATCTCGCGGCCGAACGGAAGGGCGGCCGCGCCGCGGAAGAACAGCCCTTTCCCGACGTCGCCCCGCAGTGCAGCTGCGAGCTGCATGTCGATGCAGAACTGGCCCATCCTGGCGACGCCATCGCGCAGTCCGCACTGGACGAGACAGTCGAAGTGGAGCGTGCAGCGCCGCTTCTTGCGGGCGACAGCCGTGAGCTTCGGCAGATATTTGAGGTAGTTTTCGAGCCAGGGCGTGCGCACCGCGCGGGCCGGCAGGCCGGCGACGCTCATGAACTCGACGATGTCCTCGGGCCCGGCGTTGGCCAGCACGCGCTTGAACGCCACATCGGCGTCGCCTTCCTCCGTGACCGCGAACGGCGTGCCGATCTGGACGGCGGCGGCACCCAGCGCGATGAGCTCGCGGATCCGTTCGTGCGAATTGATGCCGCCCGCCGGAATCAGCGGAATCGTGCCTTCCGCGATGCCCTCGGCCCGGAAGAAGTCGAGCACCGCGGGCAGCACGCGCTCGAAGTCGAACCGGGGATCGGCCAGATCCTCGATCTTCGCCGCTCCCAGGTGTCCTCCGGCATGGCGGGGGTGCTCGATCACGATCGCGTCGGGAAGCCTTCCCTTGCGCGCCCATTTCTTCACGACCAGAGCGATGCCGCGGGCATCGGACAGGATGGGGATCAAAGCGACTTCCGGAAATGCCGACGCGAGGTCGGGCAGGTCGAGCGGCAACCCGGCGCCGACGACGATCGCGTCCGCACCGCTCGCGCACGCCTGCCGCACATACGTCGCGTATTCGGACACCGCGCGCATCACGTTGACGGCGATCAACCCCCGGCCTTCCGCAATGGCTTTCGCGCCGCGGATCTCGCGATCGAGCGCCTCGAGGTTGGCGGCGTCGATGGTCGCCTTGTCCGCGTGCGCGCTGGCCGCCATCAGGTCGGCGTGCCCGCGGCGAAGGTCCACGCTCGCGATCGTGCCCACCGCCCCGAGTCGGGCCACCGAGCCCGCAAGGCGGTGCGCGGAAATTCCCACGCCCATGCCGCCCTGGACGATCGGCAGCACGCGGCGGCCGCGCAGGACGAGCGGTGGCAGCGCGTGCGCCCATGCGTGTGGCACGGCGGACAGGTCGGACGACGGGGCGTTCATGCGCGACTGACACTTCCCATGGGAGCGGAGGCTGCAGTCTGCGCCGCCCTCGCCGTTGCGCCTTTGATCCCCATCAAGTGACGCCGATCCCGCGGTGGTCATCAAAACGACGGCCCCGACGGCCCCGACGGCCGGCGTCGGGTTGCGCGCGATGGACCGCAGGGGCAGAATCGGCGCGCTCGCGGCCGCCGCGAGAGGAAGTCGGCCACGCTCTCCGGGGGAACCATGGATGCTGTCGGAATCTTCTTTTTGTTGCTGACGCCTGTCACCTATTTCGCGATGCTGGCGGCCGAGCGCGTGTGGCCCGCGCGGAGCTTTCCGCCGCGCTCCGGCTGGCAATGGGTGGGCATCGCCTTTCTCCTGCTGTCGATGGCGATCGGCACGGCGCTTCCGCTCTACCTGCCGCTCGACTGGATGGCCGAGCACCGCCTCGTCGACGGCACGGGCATGGGCGTGGTCGGCGGTGCGATCGCCGGATTCGTCGTGCTCGAGCTCGTCGTATATGTCTGGCATCGCGCCGCGCACACGTTCGGGTTCATGTGGCGGACATTCCACCAGATTCACCACAGTCCGCAGCGGGTCGATATCCCGGGCGCGCTGCTGTTCCATCCGCTCGAAACGGCCGCCTACGTCGTGATCCCGCTCGTCGTCACGGTGATCCTGCTCGGCCTCGACCCGCTCGCCGCGGCGATCACGGGCTATCTGTTCACGTTCGCGGGCTTCTTCCAGCACTGGAACGTCCGCACGCCGCAGTGGGCGGGCTACGTCGTCCAGCGCCCGGAATCGCATTGCGTGCACCACCGCAAGGGCATGCACTACTACAACTTCAGCGACTTTCCGCTCTGGGACATCCTGTTCGGCACGTTCAGGAACCCGAAGCAATATCTCGGCGAGTGCGGCTTCGAGGACGGCCTCGACCGGCGCATGGGCGCCATGCTCGCCTTCGATGACGTCAACAGTCCGCTCTACGGCCCGGGCAGCCGCGGCGCGCGTCCCGGCGGAGGGAATCCGCTCGTGCCGGCCGCGTCCTGACCCCCGGTCGCGCATTTCTTCGCCGCCAGCCGGCCACGCGCTCATGACCGCGACCGATCGCGTGCTGCCGACCGGAACGGTCACGTTCCTGTTTTCGGACATCGAAGGCTCGACCCGCCTCTTGCAGGAACTCGGTGACGGCTACGCGGAAGTCCTGGCGCGTCACCGTCGCATCCTGCGCGCGGCGTTCGCGGCCCATGGCGGAGTCGAGATCGGGACCGAGGGCGATTCGTTCTTCGTCGCTTTCGCGCGCGCCTCCGACGCGGTCGCAGCGGCGGCCCAGGGCCAGCGCGGCCTCGACGGCGGTCCCGTGCGCGTCCGCATGGGCCTTCACACCGGGGAGCCGCTGCTTACGGCGGAGGGCTATGTGGGCATGGTCGTCCATCGCGCGGCACGCATCGCGGGCGCGGCCCACGGCGGTCAGGTGCTGTTGTCGGAGACGGTTGCGGCGTTGGCGGCCGGCCGCTTGCCGGACGGAGTCACGCTGGGGGATCTCGGGAGGGTCCGGCTCAAGGACCTGGGCGCGCCCGAGCAGATCTTTCAGGTTGTCCATCCGCCGTTGCGGCAGACCTTTCCGCCATTGCGCTCGCTGGAGGCAACGCCGAACAACCTACCCCAGCAGACGACGAGCTTCATCGGGCGGGAGCGGGAGATTGCCGCCATCGAGGCGCTGCTCGCCAAGACCCGCTTGCTCACGCTCACCGGTTCCGGCGGCAGCGGCAAGACGCGATTGAGTCTCCACGCCGCGGCCGATGTCGTCGACCAGTACCCTGACGGCGCCTGGCTCGTCGAGCTCGCTTCGCTCGCGGACCCACGGCTCGTTCCGCAAACGGTGGCAAGCGTTCTCGGCCTGCGGGAAGAGCCGGGTAAGCCGATGACGGAGACGCTCGTCGGCCACCTCGCAACCAAGCGACTGCTGCTGGTCCTCGACAACTGCGAACACCTGCTCGACGCGTGCGCGAAGGTGGCCGATGCGCTCCTGAAGCTTTGCCCCGACCTGAAGATACTCGCGAGTAGCCGCGAGCCGCTTGGCATCGCGGGAGAGCAGACGTTCCGCGTGCCGTCGCTGTCGCTGCCGGATCGAAGCGCCCCATCGACGCCGCATGCCCTATCCATGTTCGAGTCGGTGCGACTGTTCATCGATCGGGCGCTGCTGGTGCGTCCCGACTTCGAGGTCACGAACCAGAACGCGCCCGCGCTGGCGTCGCTCTGCCACCACGTCGACGGCATCGCGCTCGCGATCGAGCTGGCCGCCGCCCGGGTGCGCTCGCTTTCGGTCGAGGAAATCGAACGCAGGCTCGACCAGCGGTTCCATCTGTTGACCGGGGGCTCGCGAACTGCATTGCCGCGGCATCAGACGCTGCGCGCGCTCATCGACTGGAGCTACGACCTGCTACGCAATTCCGAGCAGTTGGTGCTGCAGCGGCTATCGGTGTTTGCCGATGGCTGGACGCTGGAGGGGGCAGAAGCGGTGTGCGCCGGAGGAGGCGTGGACAAGGGAGAAATCCTCGACTTGCTGACCTCGCTGATCGACAAGAACCTCGTCGTAGCGGACCAATCCGACAGCCACTCGCGTTACCGATTGCTCGAAACCGTACGGCAGTATGCGCAGGACAGGCTGGGGGAGGGTGGGGACGGCGATGAGTTGCTGGAACGGCATCTGGACTGTTTCCTCGCGCTGGCGGAGGAGTTGGAGCCGAAACTGCTGGGAGCAGAGCAGACCGAATGTCTGCAACGCCTGGAAGAGGAACATGAAAACCTGAGAGCAAGTCTTGACTACGGCCTGGTTGCGTCCGGCCCGGGAGTGGGTCTTCGGCTTTGCGGGGCGCTCCAACGATTCTGGTCTACGCGGGGTCACTTGGCGGAGGGGCGGGAATGGTGCGTGCGCGCCCTGGAAAGGCCGGGAGCGGAGCAGCCAACGCTCGAACGCGCGAAAGTGCTGACAGCGGCTGGGTCACTGGCCCATTTTCAGGGCGACTATGCCCTTGCCCGGGCGTGGCACACGGAGAGTTTGACGATCCGGCGACAATTGGGCGATCGGACGGGTATGGCCGCTTCCCTGGGCAATCTGGGCGGTGTGGCGCTCGATCAATCCGACTATGCGCTCGCTTGGGCGTTGACCGAGGAATGCCTGGCAATCTCGCGGGAACTGGGGCATCGGGAGTTCATCGAAATTGCGCTGGGCAACTTGGCGAGCGTGGCACGCCAGCGTGGTGACCATTCGACTGCCCGGACTCTCAACGAGGAAAGCATGGCGATCGCGCGAGAGCAGGGGGATCGCGGGGGCGTCGCAGCCTCGCTCAACAATCTGGGTATGATCGCATTGGATCAGGGCGACCTTGCCACCGCTCGCGCCAACTTCGAAGAGAGCTTGGGGATCACACGTGCGACGGGAGACTTCAGGGGCATTACCGCGGCGCTGAGTGGCTTGGGGCAGGTGGCACTCGGTGAGGGTGATCTCGTCGGTACCCGGGCGCGGTACGAAGAAAGCCTGGCGATCGGGAGGAAATCCGGCGACGGGCGACGCATTGCCGACTCGCTCCGCAACCTCGGAAACGTGGCCAGACTGCAGCGCGATTATCTTGCCGCCCAAATGCTGTACGCGGAGTCCTTGGCAATCACGCGGAAACAAGGGGACAAGGACGCGATTGCCAATTCGCTGGCGGAACTGGCGGAAATGGCTGTCGACCGCAGCGACTTTCCTGTTGCCGCCGGAATCTGGGGCGCCGTAGAGCGGCTGCGGGAGGACGTCGGATCGCCGATGTCGCCAAGCGAGAAACCCCGCTATGACGGAATCGTGATGTCCGCGCGCGCGGCGCTGGGCGACACTGCCTTCGATCGCGCATGGCGGGAAGGTCGCGCTTTAACGATCGAGCAGGCGATAGAGCTTGCCTTGAAGAAGCCCGCCGATCGAGCCGCATGAATACGCTCCGATGCGCCGTCGCCGTGATGCTGCTTGCGAGTTTCGGCGCCGCCTTCTCGCAGGGCGCGCCGCACGGACCGGACGGCTATCGCAACAACTATCCGCATGGCGGCCGCGAAAGCTTCTGGGCGTGGCAATGGGAGCGCCTGCGCGAGGGTTTGCCGAAGCCCCCGCCCGGCGGCTGGAATCTGCCCGCGGTCAAGACGGATCCCGCGACGCTGAGCTCTCCCGACACCAACCCTTCGGTGACGTGGATCGGGCACGCGACCATGCTCGTGCGCCTTGCCGGCAAGAACATCCTGTTCGATCCCATCTTTGCCGAGCGTGCGTCGCCGCTCGCTTTCGCGGGCCCGAGGCGCATCGTGCCGCTGCCGATCGACATCGCGGAGCTGCCGCGGATCGACGTCGTGCTGATCTCGCACAACCACTACGATCATCTCGATGCGGACGCCGTGGCGCGTCTTGCCGCGATGCCGCAGGGCAGCCCGCGGTTCATCGTCCCGCTCGGGCTCAAGGCATGGTTCGCGACGCTCGGCATCACGAACGTCGACGAGTACGACTGGTGGCAGGAGACGCGCGAGGGCGATCTCTCGATCACCTTCGTGCCGGTCCAGCACTGGAGCCGCCGCCGGCTCGACGACACCAATCAGACGCTCTGGGGCGGCTGGGTCGTCGCCGGCGAGGGACTGCGACTCATCCACACCGGGGATACCGGCTACTCGAAGGATTTCCGCGACATCGGCGAGCGCCTCGGTCCGTTCGACATGGCGTTCATTCCGATCGGATCGTATGCGCCGCGCTGGTTCATGAAGGTCATGCATGCGGACGTTCCGGAGGCGGTGCAGATCCGCGCCGACTTGAAGGCCGCGCGCGCGATCGGCATGCACTGGGGCACGTTCGAATCGCTGGCCGACGAGCCGCCCGACGAGCCACCGGCCGTGCTCGCGCGGCAGCGCGAGGAGCGGGGGCTCGCGCGCGTGGAATTCGACGTGCTGAAGATCGGCGAGACGCGGCGCCTCGAGAAGGCAACGGCGCAATGAGCGGCCGCGCGTCCCGTGGTATTACGTCTCCGGCAGCGGAATGAACTCGGTCTCACCGGGCACCGGTGCGAAACGCCCCTCCGCCCAATCGCGTTTCGCCCGCTCGATGCGCTCCCGGCTGCTCGACACGAAGTTCCACCAGAGGTGACGGTCCCCGTCGAGCGGTGCGCCGCCGACGAGCATCAGCCGCGCATCCGAATTCGCGCGCAGCACGGGCTTCGAACCCGGCTCGAAGACCGCCATTCGCGGCGCCTCGACGCGCACGTCGCCGCACGATATCGAGCCGGCGACGACGAACATCGCGCGCTCTTCCGGTTCGTCGGGCAGCCTTAGCTCGCGACGCGCGGGCAGCCATGCCTCGGCGTACAGGAACGGCGACATGGTTCGCACCGGCGAACTCGCGCCGTAGGCATCGCCGACGAGAACGCGCACGCGCGCACCACCGACGTCGATCTCGGGCAACGAGTCGGCCGGATGGTGGCGAAAGTCGGGCTCCGCCTCCTCGTGCGCCTGCGGCAGCGCGACCCAAAGCTGCACGCCGTGGAGGAGCGAGCCCGCCTGTCGCGTCGCGGCGCCGGTCCGCTCCGAGTGCACGATGCCCCGGCCCGCCGTCATCCAGTTGATCGCCCCGGGCTCGATCGGCTGCACCACGCCGAGGCTGTCGCGATGCACGATCTCCCCATCGAAGAGATACGTCACCGTCGCGAGCCCGATGTGCGGATGCGGCCGGACGTCGATCCCCTCGCCGGGAGGAAATTGCGCCGGGCCCATGTGGTCGAGGAACACGACCGGCCCGACGCGCCGCCGCGCGGGCGAGGGCAGGAGGCGCGCGACGGTGAAGCCGCCGAGATCGCGTGCGCGTCCTTCGATGATCGTCGCGATCAAGGGATCGTCAGCGCTTGAGCCGGTAGAGCATCTCGCCGGCGCGTGGCACGACGAGGATGCCCTCGTGCTCGCGCCCCCGCCAGGCGTCGATGTCGATCGATGCCGGATCGCGATAGCCGAGGTTGATGCGACGGCAGCGCTCCTCGGAAATCCCGGTGGCGAGCGTCACGGTCACGCGCGGCGTCTCGATGCCCGTCGCGGCATCGTAGGTTCCCTGTCCCTTCACGTGCGTCGAGTGCGCGAGCACGCCGCCCGCGTAGCCGGCGAAGCGCTCGGGCTGCGCGACGAAATAGTCGCGGCAGTGGTAGCCCACCTCCTCGATCATCCGGCCGTGCGTGAAGCTCACTTCGCCGATGTGCGGCGCGTAGATGATCACCTCGCCGCCGTCCGCGACCACGGGCTCGATCTTGTACATGCCCTTGCCCGCCGTCCAGATGTCGGCGTACATCGTCGGCATCACGGACAGCACCCGCCGCATCGGCTGGTCGAGCCAGACGATGTGGCGCCGGGAGGACAACGCCGACGCGCGCTCCCATGCTTCCCGCGCCGAGCCGAAATAGAGGCCGGCGAGACCGTCCTTGGTGACGACGAGCGCGAAGCAGGCGGTCGGCACCGTCACCATCGACGCCGCGCGATCGATGACGGCACGCACGGGCGTGTAGCCGCTGCCGATGATCTCGTAGTTCGTGATGAGCGCGCCCAGCCAGTGCGTGAAGTTGATGACGTCGGCGCCGGCGATGCCAGGGAAGAAATACTTGTTGCCGCCTGAGAAGCCGACGACCTCGTGCGGGAACACCGGCCCGCAGATGACGATCTGGTCGTAGTCGAAGATGCGCCGGTTGAGCGCCACCGTCACCGGCTGCCGCAGCCTGCCGCCCGAGAGCTCGTGGATCTCGTCCGCCGAGATCTCGCCGATCGTCGCGAACGTCGCGGGGTCCGCCCATTCGTGGTTCATGACTCGCGAATTGCCGGCGCGGCCGCCGACGACGGGCACGCCGACGAGGCGCGAGAGCGCCGCGTCGTCCATCGGCCGGTGCGTGCCGAGCGCCACGAGAAAGTCGACCGCCGCCGCCTTGCCGCCCAGCACTTCCTGGAAGAGGCCGAAAAACTGCGCCATCGGCATCGTGCGCGTGCCGTCCGGGATGATGAACAGCACGCGCTTGCCGGCGAGCGACAGCGAATCGAGACCGGCGCCTACGATGGCGCGCGTTTCGTCCGCCGTGAGAAAGCGTTCGGTGTAACCGGATCCGTCCATGACGCATATCCTACCGCCCGCGGCGCCCGGGCGGTGCAAATGCGCCGTCCGCCGGCGCGGGCCCCTGCGATCGGACGGGGCGGGTTAAACTGATCGTCCTGTCGCCATGTACCGACCGGGGGAGCGATGAACGACGCTGCGCGCGCAGACACGCTGAGCATTCTCTACGGCAAGTCGGGTATGGAGCTGAAGCTGCCGCGCGATGCGCGCCCGACGGTGATCGGCAAGCGGCCGATGGTCAAGCTGCCGGATCCGCAGGCCGCCGTGCGCGACGCGCTGGCGCGGCCGATCGGCGCCGCGCCCTACGGCGCTCTGGTACGTGGCCGGAAGAGTGCCTGCATCCTGATCTGCGACATCACGCGGCCCGTTCCGAACCATCTTTTCCTGCGGCCGCTGATCGAGGGCATGATCGCCGGGGGAATGTCGCGGGATGCCATCACCGTGCTCGTCGCGACCGGCCTCCATCGCCCGAACGAGGGCGCGGAGCTGGCCGAGGTCGTGGGCGACCCGTGGGTGATGGACACGGTGCGCGTCGAGAACCACTTCGCGCGGGACGATGCCGCGCACGTCGATCTAGGCGTCACGTCGCGGCGGCGCACGCCGGTGAAGCTCGACCGGCGCTTCGTCGAGGCGGATGTCCGCATTGCCACGGGGCTCGTCGAGCCGCACTTCATGGCCGGCTATTCGGGAGGCCGGAAGGTCATCGCGCCGGGCATCGCGCACGCGGACACGATCCGCACGTTCCACAGCGCGCGCTTCATGGAAGACCCGGCGGCGATCCAGTGCAACCTCGCCGGCAATCCGCTGCACGAGGAGCAGCTCGAGATCGTGCGGATGCTGGGCGACGTCTACGCCGTCAACACGGTGATCGACGAGGACCGCGATCTCGTGCACGTCAACTTCGGCGAGGTGATCGAGAGCCACCTCGCGGCCGTGGCGTTCGTCGCCGACAGCGCGCGCGTGCCCGGTCGGCCGGCGCTTCGCGACGATCGTCACCTCGGCGGCCGGGCATCCGCTCGACAAGACGTACTACCAGACGGTGAAGGGCATGGTGACGCCGCTCGACATCCTGGAGCCCGGCGGAACGCTGATCGTCGCGTCGGCCTGCTCGGAGGGCTTCGGCTCGGACGAGTTCCGCGCCGCGCAGGCGCGGTTGCGCACGCTCGGCCCCGACGGATTCCTGCAGACGCTGCTCGCGAAGAGCCTCGCCGACGTCGACGAGTGGCAGACCGAGATGCAATTGAAGTCGATGCGCGTCGGACGCGTGCAGCTCTACACGACCGGCCTCGACGCCGAGGAGAGGAGCCTCACCGGCGTCGAGTCGATCGACTCGCTCGACACCGCGCTCGCCGCGGCGCTGGCGCGCGCCGGCGACCCCAGTGTGGCGATCGTGCCCGAAGGTCCCTATGTCGTCCCGGTCGTCGGCTGACCTTTCGCTCCCGCAGCCGGCCTCGCTCGCGATCCACCTCGATCTCGTCGGCGGCTTGAGCGGCGACATGTTCGTCGCGGCGATGGTCGACGCGTTGCCGGCGCTCGCAGCACCGGTGCTGGCCGAGCTCGAAGCGGTGCGAGCCGCGAGCGAGCCGGCGCCCGGATTCGGCGAGACGACGAACGGCGGTCTCCGTGCGCGGCGCTTCGGGCTCGCGTCGACGCCGCGTAGCGACGCCTATCGTCGCCCGTCGCACGGTTCGATCAGCGTCGTCGGCGGCGCGGCGAGCGAGCATGCGGGCACGGCCTACGCATCGCTTCGCCGTCGCATAGAGGACGCCGCGCTGTCGGCGCCGACTCGCCGGCACGCGCTCGCGTTGCTCGCTCTCCTCGCGGACGCGGAGGCGCGCGTGCACGGCATCCCGGTCGACGACGTGCATTTCCACGAGCTCGCGGATTGGGATTCGCTGCTCGACGTCGTCGCGGCCGGCTGCGTCGCGGGCAGGCTCGAGGGCGCGCGCTGGACGGCGACGTCGCTTCCCCTGGGAGGCGGCACCGTGCGCACCGCGCATGGCGTGCTGCCCGTGCCGGCGCCGGCGACGAGCCTGCTGCTCGTGGGATATCCGTGGCACGACGACGGCATCGCCGGCGAGCGGGTCACGCCGACCGGCGCCGCGATCCTCCGCCACCTCGTGCCCGCCGGGCGGTGCAATGCGCGGCGCGAGGGCGGACGCCTGCTCGGTGCCGGGTCCGGCGCGGGAACGCGAACGCTTCCCGGACTGCCGAACATCGTGCGCGCGCTGGTGCATGAGCTTGTTCCGCCGGCAGATGCCGACGCCGGCATCGAGAGCGACGTCGTGTCGGTGCTCGAGTTCGACGTGGACGACATGACGGGCGAGGAAATCGCGGTGGCGGCCGACCGCCTGCGCGCGGAGCCGGGCGCAATCGACGTGTCGGTCGGCACGCGCCAGGGCAAGAAAGGCCGGCCGCTCGCGGAGTTTCGCGTTCTCGCTGGGCCGGACGCCGCCGACGGCATCGCGCGCGCCTGCTTCATCGAAACGTCGACGCTCGGGTTGCGCCGCCGCGACGAGCACCGGAGGTTGCTGCGCCGGGCCGAGGTGGAGACCGAGGTCGAGGGCGCGGCGATCGCCGTCAAGATCGCCGATCGCCCTGGCGGCGCGCGCACCGCCAAGGCTGCGCAGGACGACGTCGCCGCCACGCGAGGTCTCGGCGCGCGGCGGCGAACGCGCGCCGCGGCGGTGGCGCGCACGCTGAAGCGGAATACCAAGTGAACGCGCCGCTGTCCGGCAACGACGTCCTCGCGCGCCTCGTTGCGTCGCTCGACGCGCACGCTCGGCTCGCGGTCGCGGTGAGCGGCGGCGTGGACTCGATGACGCTCGCCCACGTGGCATGGCGTTTTTCGCGCGTGGGCGCGACGATGTACCACGCGACGGGGCCCGCCGTGCCGGCGGCGGCGCGGGCGCGCGTCGAAGCGCACGCGGCCGCACAGGGCTGGCCACTGACGCTGCTCGATGCGGGCGAGCAGGCGGACGGCCGCTATCGCGCGAACCCGGTCGACCGCTGCTATTACTGCAAGACGAACCTCTACGAGCGCATCCGCGCGGCGACGCCCGACGCGATTGCCTCCGGCACCAACCGCGACGATCTCGACGACTTCCGTCCCGGCTTGCGCGCTGCAGCCGAGCGGGGCGTCGTGCATCCCTACGTCGAGGCGGGCATCGGCAAGGCGGACGTGTACGCGCTGGCGGCAAGCCTCGGCCTGACCGATCTCGAGCGCCTTCCGGCGCAACCGTGCCTCGCGAGCCGCGTGGAAACGGGGATTGCCATCGCGCGGGAAGATCTTGCGTTCATCGATGCCGTGGAGACGCGTCTCGCCGCGCGCTTGGGGCAGCAGGCGGTGCTGCGCTGCCGGGTTACCCACAAGGGCATCGTGATCGAGCTCTCGTCCGCGCAGGATGCCGCGGCTCACGCGCTCGCGCGTGACGTGGGTGCCGAAGCGTGCCGGGCGGAAGGCCGCACGTTCGCAGGCGTGCGTCCTTACACGCGCGGCGCGGCGTTTCTGCGCAACGCCGCCGATGAATGAATTTCGCCTCGACTGGGCACGTGCTTCGCGCACGGGGACGAGCGAGGCGGTGCTGTGCGAACCGAAGTCGGCAGCGCAGATCGACGCGATCGTCGCGCATGCGACCGAGCTTGGCCGGCGGCTCCTGCTCACGCGCCTCGGTCCCCGCAAGTTCGCTCGCCTCGCGGCATCGGCGCGGAGCGCCCTCGACTACGACGATGCCACGCGCACGGCAATCCTCGGCGGGCTGCCCGCGGACAGAGCGGTCGGCCGCATCGCGGTCGTCTGCGGGGGCACGTCGGATCTTCCGGTCGCGGGCGAGGCGGCGCGCACGCTCGCGTTCGCCGGCGAAGAGGCGACGGTCATCGCGGACGTCGGCGTCGCTGGGTTGTGGCGCCTCACCGAGCGGCTCCCCGAGATCCGGCGCCATCGCGTCGTCATCGCCGTGGCGGGCATGGAGGGCGCCCTATTCAGCGTGCTCGCGGGCCTCGTTCCCTGCGCAGTGATCGCGGTGCCGACGTCGGTCGGCTACGGCGTGGCCGAGGGCGGGCGGACGGCGCTTCACGCGGCGCTCGCGAGCTGCGCATCCGGCCTTGCGGTCGTCAACATCGACAACGGGTTCGGCGCCGCGCACGCGGCCCTGCGGATTCTCGGCGAGCCCGGGACGGCGGGCTAGGAGCCTGTCGGACTTTCGAGCGACGACGGGAGCCCGAGTCGGGAGAGGCCCCGCTACTTCTGCAGCTTCGCCTCTTCGACCAGGACCTTGTAGGCGTATCCCGAGCCGAGATTGACGTCGGTGCGCACCGTGCCGCGGGCGAGCACGACGTCGCCGATCTTCGTCTCGTCCTTCGTGGTGACGAGCACGTCGTTCGTGCCGTCCGAGGCCGAGCCCGATCCGTCGCGCAGATGGACCCAGTTCTTGCCCATCACGTCGGGCGTGTACTTGACGACTTTGCCGCGAACCAGGACGGTCTTGTCCTTGAGCTCGGTGCCTTTCGCGACGATTTCCGCGACGGTCCGCGCGTCGGGCCCGGTCGCCTTGGGCACATTCACGTTCCCGACGTCGACGGCTTTGGCCGCTCCGGCGCGCATGTGCACGGCGTCATTGGGTGGTTGCATCGCGGGCGGCGTTTCCGCCGCGAATCCGGCGCTCGCAAGCAGCGTGACAAATACGGCCACCAATCGCTTCATGAGTCGAATCCCTTCAAAGTGGGTAATCCCATCCCCGTTCGCGACGGGCGCTGCGCCAATGTGCCACAGACAACCCGCGGCCGGCTTTGATCTGGATCGTCTTTTCGGGGAGGCTGGTGCCCGGTCAGCCACCCGTTCGCGCTCAGTCGAGATCGACGTACTTGGTCGCGCGCCCTTTTGCCTTCTCGACCGGATATTTCCTGCGGTTCTGCGCGAGCTTGTCCGTCGCCGCCGCGACGGGATCGATGTCGAGCACGCGCGCGAGCCGCAGCAGATAGATGAGGACGTCCCCAATCTCGTTCGCGACCATCGCCCGCCTTTCCGCGTCGAGCACGCGGGACTCCTCGCCGGTGGACCATTGGAAATGCTCCATGATCTCCGCCGCCTCGATCGCCACGCCCATCGCGAGATTCTTCGGCGTGTGGAACTGCGCCCAGTCGCGCTCGGCGACGAACGCTTCGACGGCGTCCTGCAATTCGGCGAGACGGTCGGCCATCGGCGCGCCCTCCTAGAACTTTTCGTCGGCGCGCAGATAGCGCCATTTCCCCGCCGGCAGCTTGCCGAGCACGACGCTGCCGGTGCGCACCCGCTTCAAGCCGGTAACGACGAGGCCGACCAGCTCGCACATCCGCCGGATCTGGCGCTTCCGGCCTTCACGCAGCACGAATCGCAGCTGATGCTCGTTCTGCCAGGACACGCGCGCCGGCTTCAGCTTGACGCCGTCGAGCTCGAGCCCGTGCTGGAGCCGCTGCATCCCTTCGGGCGAAAGCGCGCCCTCGACCCGCACGAGGTACTCCTTCTCGACCTCGGAGTCGCGTCCGATCAGCCGCCGCGCGACGCGGCCATCCTGCGTGAACACGATGAGGCCCGTCGAATCGATGTCGAGCCGGCCGGCGGGAGCGAGCCCGCGCAGGTGGCTCGGCTTGAACGCGATCGGCGCGCGATCTTCCGCCCAACGGTTTTCCGGACGAATCAGCACGCTCGCCGGCTGGTAGCCATCCTCGGCCTGGCCCGACACGTAACCGATCGGCTTGTTGACGAGGATCGTGACCTGCTCGCCCTGATGCCGGCGCGCGGCCGGATCGAGCTCGATGCGCGCTTCGGGCGCAACGCGGGTGCCGAGCGTGCTGACGACGACGCCGTCGACCGTGACCCAGCCGTTCTCGATCCATTCGTCCGCTTCGCGGCGCGAGCAGAGGCCGAGCTCGCTCATCCGCTTCGAGAGGCGCGGGTTGTCCGTCGCGGCCGCTGCCGGCGCCGGCGTGGACGCGATCGTCGTCGCGACCGGATCAATTTTCGCCGGCGTGGCGACCGGCAGCTTGCGGCCGTGGAGCGCCCGGCGCTGCCGCGACGTCGGCGGCTTCGTCCGCGCCACATCCGCGGTACGCAGCGGCAGCTTGAGCGTGGGGCGTGTCATACGGCGGCCTCCGGACATTTCCCGTATTGCGTTGTGCCCGTTGTCGGCCGCCCCTCAATCGCTCGGCGACGCTTGGCTCGCTGACGCTCGCCCGCCTCGCTCATTCGACCTTCGCGCCGGTCGCGCGGATCACCTTGCCCCACAGGTCGATCTCGCTGCGGATGAAGGCGCCGAACTGCTCGGGCGTGTCGCCGACCGGATCGGCGCCCTCGGCGGCGAGCTTCTCCGCGACCGACGGTTCCTTGAGCGCATGGACGACGTCGCGGTTGAGTTTCGCGACGAGGTCCTTCGGCGTCGCGGCCGGCGCGAGGATGCCGTACCACTGCGTGGCCTCGTACCCCGGCACGCCGGACTCGGCGATCGTCGGGATGTCGGGGAACTGCTTCAGGCGCTGCGCCGACGCGACGCCGAGGATGCGCAGCTTTCCGGCCTTCACGTGGGGCAGCACCGGCGGCAGTCCCGTGATGATGAACGCGATCTGGCCGCCGAGCAGATCCGCGAGCGCCGGCGCCGTGCCCTTGTACGGGACGTGCTGGACGTCGATGCCGGCCTTCAACTTGAAGTACTCGGTCGCGAGATGCGCGGCGCTGCCGTTGCCGCCCGACCCGTAGTCGAGCTTCCCCGGCTTCGACTTCGCCAGCGCGACGAGCTCGGCGACATTCTTGCTCGGCACCGCAGGTCCGACGACGAGGACGTTCGGCACCATCGCGATCAGCGTGACCGGCGCGAAATCCTTCACGGGATCGTACGGCAGGCTCTTGTAGAGCGCCGGATTCGCCGCGAGGGTCCCGACGTGACCCATCACCAGCGTGTAGCCATCGGGCGCCGCCTTGGCCGCGGTCTCCATGCCGATGATGCCACCGGCACCCGGCCGGTTGTCGATGACGACGGATTGGCCCCACGCCTCGGTGAGCTTCTGGCCGATGGCGCGCGCGAGAATGTCGGTGCTGCCGCCGGGCGGGAAGGGGACGATCAGGCGGATGGGCTTCGTCGGAAACGTCGCGGGCGCCTCGGCGGCGCGCGCGGGCAGTGCCGCGGCGCCGGTCAGCGCGCCTGCGAAAACGAACGCGGCGATTCGCGTGAGTGTCGTCATGAAGGAAGTGCGCAGCGGCCCGTGCGACGCCTGGCGCCGTTCACGCTCTCGAGTAGATCTCCGCCCCCTTCTGCACGAACTCGACCGCCTTCACCTCCAGCCCTTTGGCAATCGCGTCCTTCTCGGCCACTCCCTGCTTCGCGGCGAACTCGCGGACGTCCTGCGTGATTTTCATCGAGCAGAAGTGCGGGCCGCACATCGAGCAGAAGTGGGCGAGCTTCGCGCCCGACTGCGGCAGCGTCTCGTCGTGGAACTCGCGCGCCTTGTCCGGATCGAGGCCGAGGTTGAACTGGTCGTCCCAGCGGAACTCGAAGCGCGCCTTCGAGATCGCGTTGTCGCGGATCTGCGCGCCGGGATGTCCTTTGCCCAGATCGGCGGCATGCGCGGCGACCTTGTACGCCATGATCCCGTCCTTGACGTCCGCCTTGTTCGGGAGGCCGAGGTGCTCCTTCGGCGTGACGTAGCAGAGCATCGCCGTGCCGTACCAGCCGATCATCGCCGCGCCGATGGCGCTCGTGATGTGGTCGTAGCCGGGCGCGATGTCGGTCGTGAGCGGCCCGAGCGTGTAGAACGGCGCCTCGCCGCAGAGCCGGAGCTGCTCGTCCATGTTGTGCTTGATCATGTGCATCGGCACGTGACCCGGCCCCTCGATCATCACCTGCACGTCGTGCTTCCACGCGATCTGCGTCAATTCGCCGAGCGTGGCGAGCTCCGCCATCTGCGCTTCGTCGTTGGCGTCCGCCCCCGACCCGGGCCGCAGCCCGTCGCCCAGCGAGAACGCGACGTCGTACGCCTTCATGATCTCGCAGATCTCCTCGAAGCGCGTGTAGAGGAAGCTCTCCTCGTGGTGCGCGAGGCACCACTTCGCCATGATCGAGCCGCCGCGCGAGACGATGCCCGTCATCCGCTTCGCCGTCATCGGGATGTAGCGGAGCAGCACGCCGGCGTGGATCGTGAAATAGTCGACTCCCTGCTCGGCCTGCTCGATCAGCGTGTCGCGGTACATCTCCCACGTGAGCTCTTCCGCCCTGCCGTCGACCTTTTCGAGCGCCTGGTAGATCGGCACCGTGCCGATCGGCACCGGCGAGTTGCGGATGATCCATTCGCGCGTCTCGTGGATGTTCTTGCCGGTCGACAGATCCATCACCGTGTCCGCGCCCCAGCGGGTCGCCCAGGTCATCTTCTCGACCTCCTCGTGGATCGACGACGACACGGCCGAGTTGCCGATGTTGGCGTTGATCTTCACGAGGAAGTTGCGGCCGATGATCATCGGCTCGGATTCGGGGTGGTTGACGTTGCTCGGGATGATCGCGCGACCGCGCGCCACTTCGGCGCGGACGAACTCCGGCGTGATCACCGCCGGGATCGCGGCGCCGAAATTCTGTCCCGGATGCTGTCGCGTGACGGACTCGGGCAGCGTCTGCAGCATCTCGTCGCGCTTCAGGTTCTCGCGGATCGCGATGAACTCCATCTCCGGCGTGACGATGCCGCGCCTCGCATAGTGCATCTGCGTGACGTTTGCACCCGGTTTCGCGCGCCGCGGCTTGCGATGGAGGTCGAAGCGCAGCCCGGCGAGCTCGGGTTCCGCGAGCCGCGCGCGGCCGTAGGCCGACGTCAGCGCATCGAGCGGCTCCGTGTCGCCGCGCTCCGCGATCCATGGCGCGCGCAGCGCGGGGAGTCCCTTGCGGATGTCGATCGCCGCGGCCGGGTCGGTGTACGGGCCGGACGTGTCGTAGACGACGATCGGCGGATTCGTCTCCGCGCCGAACGAAGCCGGCGTGTCCGATTGCGCGATCTCGCGCATCGGCACGCGGACGTCGGGGCGCGAGCCCTCGACGTGGATCTTGCGCGAGCTGGGGAGCGGCGCGACGGCCGCGCTGTCCACGTGCGCGTCGCGCGCGTAGAACTTGTCGTTGGCGTTCATGGAGGCTCCTCGGCCGTGAAGCGGCGCGGGGGGAGCGGAGGGTCAGGCTACGCTTCCCTGCGCCGGCATTATCCGCACAGGTACCAAGGGTTTGATCTCACCCTCCCGATCTCCGGGAAGGACCCCTAGCGTCCGCTCACACGTTACGCCAAAGCGCAGGTTGCGTCCAATCGCGGACGACCGACAGTGCAGCATGCCCGCCGCCGGCGACGCGTGACGTGTCGATTCAGGGCGCGGCCACCACGCGGTAGTAGACGCCGTTGGCGCCATAGGCGGGCTGGAACCACGTGTTGCCGTTGAGGTAATACGTGGCGCCGTTCTTGTTGATCATGATGGACCCGGCGGGGACGGCGGCGTAGTTCATGCCCATCGCGTACGTGGTGGTCGTCGTCACCGTCGTGGTGGTGGTGGCGCCGGCCGCATAGCCCGACGAATAGGCGGCCGCGGTGCCGGCGCTGCCGGTGGCCACGCCCGCGGCGTAGGCGTTCGAAGTCGCCGCTGCCGTGTTGGCCGATGCGATCGCCGCCCCCGTGGCCATGCCGACCACGGCGCCGGCCGCCGCGGCGCCGCCGCAGTTGTAGCAACCCGAGGCGTAGTAGGGGACGGCAACCGGAGGGTGATATGGCGCGTACGCGCCAGTGGCCGGATAAGGCGGGTGATAGGTGCTGTAGCCGGCCGCGGTGGTGTGCACCGCGCCCGCGCCGTACGCCCCGTACGTCGACCCGCCGGCGGCGTTCGTGTGCTCGGTTCCCCCGTCCCAGCCATGTGCCGTGCTGCCGCCGTACGCGTTCGTGTGCTCGGTGCCTTGACCGTAGGCATGCTGGGTGCTGCCGCCGTAGGCGTTGGTGTGGCTCGTGGATCCGTACGAATGCGACGTGCTGCCGCCGTAGCGATTCGCGTGCGAATAGGCTGCGACCGGACCGGAAGCGAGTGTCGCCACCAGCAATCCCGTCAATCCTGCGACGATTGTCTTCATTGCCGTCTCCTCACTGCTTCGTTGCAGGTTGGGCCTTGGCCGCGGGCTTGCCCTTGGCCGGAGGTTTCAGTCCCGCCGGCGGCAGGCTCGGCGCCGCGAACGCGATCTTCGTGGCCGCGGCGGCCTTCGCGGAGGTGAACGCGTCCGCGGTCACCACGGGGTCGAGCTTCCAGTTCGTGAGCTCCATCTGGTGGCGCAGGTGCTGCGGATCGTCGCGGTAGATGGCGCGCAGCATGCGCGGCAGCTTGTCGTCGGCGCCGATCCACACCTGCACGAGCACGTTCTCGTTGACGAACGCCACCATGTCGGTCGTGACGCCGCCGATCACCTTCGACTGGCCGATGTAGAACGC
Organism: uncultured beta proteobacterium; assembly: GCA_963724545.1. Lineage (GTDB taxonomy): Bacteria > Pseudomonadota > Gammaproteobacteria > Burkholderiales > Casimicrobiaceae > CAIWHR01. Next base: position 7,481 of record CAVRVC010000013.1, on the reverse strand, counting down.
GACCTTGAGACCGTCGGCGATGTCCTGGTACGGATCCGACACGACGACGTCGGAGAACGGGAAGTAGATCGCGGCGGTGTCGAACGCGGCCTTCAGCGCGGCGTCGATCGTCGGCGGCGCCGGCGCGACCGCGACCAGGTTCTCCGCCGGCGCGAACGCCATCATCGCCCTGCCGTCGTAGTAGAACTCGGAGGCGGGGCCGTCGCCGGGCGTGACGACGCGCAGCTTGTCGGGCCGCTGCACGACGACGTCGGAGGTCGTCGTATACGCGAGCGGAGGACCGATGCGGCTCGGGCTCTCGTAGGTGACGATCGCCGTGAAGGACATCGCCTTGGCTGCCGCCAGCTTCGCGCTCATCGCCTTGAGAACGTCGATGGCCTTCGGCTCGAGCTCCGGCGGCGCTGGTTTCGCGGCCGCCTTGGCTGCGGGCTTTGCGGCTTTCGCCGCCTTGGGTGCGGGTGTTGCCTGTTGCGCGGCCACGCCCGTGGCCAGCGCGAGGCTGCCCGCCAGCAGCAGCGCACGTCCGAGTGCTTCGAATCCGATCATCACGTCTCCTGTGGTGGCGCCACGCGAAAGGGTCGACCGATCAAGGAACCATCCCGCATTCGAACATCTTGTTGACGACCGGGCCGGCGATCTTGTTGATGAACGCGGTGCGCGCCTGCGGGTCGTTCTTGAGGAAATTCACGGCCCGCTGCTCTTCCTGCGATTTCGGCTCGCTCTTCTGCTGCCACAATTGCTCGCAGGTCGCGTTCTGGTACTTCGTCACGACCTTGTTCGCGACCATGTCCAGGATCATGCCCTGGCCGCCAACCGCACCGGCGACCACGACGGCGACCGCGGCGAGCGCGGCGAGGGAAACGATGCGCTTGCTCATGATGGAATCCTCACGTTGGGTGATTCAGTTGGGTGACTCAGTTGGGTGATAAAGACGGGCGGGCCGCACGTTTCGCGGATTCGCCCGGGACGCACTGCGCCGGGCCGGGGGCGTCACATTCTGAACGCCCGGGACCGAATTTCCTTGATCGCGATCATGCGCGGGACAGACTATCGCGATGGCGCCGGCCTCGAAATCCGCACTAGCGTCGGCCGCCGCCGCGGAATCCTCCGAACCGCCGCCGCCGCCGAAGCGGCCGCCGAACCCACCGCCGAAGCCGCCGCCGAAGCCGCCGCCGCCGAAGCGGTCGCCGCCTCCGCCGAAGCCGCCTCCGCCGAAGCGTCGCCGCCTCCGCCGAAGCCACCCCCCCGCCGAAGCCCCCGCCTCCGCTGTTCATCCGCGACATCGGGCTCGCCTCGCTGAAGCTGCCGAACCGGTCATCGCCGCTCGAGCGCGCCTGCGCTTCGCGGTCGGCCGAGGAGGTGTTCTGCAGCATGTTGTTCCAGCCGCCGCTGGACGAATGCTGCTGCCAGCCATCGCCGGTGTTCTTGTACACGTTGCCGTTCACGTCGGCATAGTGATTGTTGCCGACGCTCGCGGTCGCCCAGTTGTTGGTCTGCCCGGTCTTGGCGTTGTAGGTCGAGCCGCCGCCGACGTGCGCGTTGCCTTCCGGTCCGGCCGTCGTCGCGCCGGCCCGATTGTAGGTGCTGCCTCCGGCGCCCGTGCCCGACGCGGCGTTGGCGGTGGAGCGCTGTCCGGTGTAGACGTTGTAGTTGCTCGCCCGCGCAACCTGGCCGGAGCCGCCTGCGGCGCCGTTCATCGTGCGGTCGTAGCCGCGCGTGGCATTGCCCGTGTACGCGTTGAACTGGCGACCGGCATTGTAGGAGCCCGACGTGCCCGTGCGGCTGTTGTAGTAATTGCCGCTCGCGGTCGTGCCCGCGACGCCGCCGCCCGCGTACCAGGAGCGCGTCCCGGACCACGTCGTCGCGCCCCAGTGGCCGTAGACGTTGGCGCTCGCCGTCGCGCAGCAGCCGTAGCCGCCCCAGTAGGCCGGGTAATAGTAGCCGCCGCCCCACCACGGGTACATCCACGCGGCCGCCGCGAGTCCCACCGCGAAGCCGTAGGTGTAGCCGACGTACGGGCTGTAGATCGGCGCCGCGGCGATGCCGTAGGTATAGGGCGGCGCGTACCAGACGGTGCCGACCCATGGCGCGTAGGCGTAGCCCGTGCCGTAGACGACGGTGCCGTACGGCGCGATGACGGTGCCGAGATAGCCCGGCGTGTATCCGACGTAGACGACCTGCGGCGTCGCCTCGTAGATCCGCACGTACGTCACGTAATAGATCGGCGAGGACGGCGGGATCGTGTAGATCACCGGCGGCACGGAGGTCGCGATCGTCCACGGGCCCGTGAGCTGCGGGGCCGTGAACCAGACGCCTGCTGTCACCGAATAGAATGCGCTCGGGCTCACCTGGATGATCGGCGTGTGCGAATTCGTCACGTAGGTGAGCGGCGTGCCGGCGACCGGAACGAACTGCGGCGGTCCGTCGAACTGCGGCGTGAACTTCGGCCCGTTCCTGAGCGGCACGGTCGCGGTCTGCGGGATCGAGTTCTCGATGACCGCCTCCTGCGCCTGCGGCGTGCCCGCGACGGTGGGCAGCACCGCGCCGGCGAGCGACTGCGCGGGGATGCGCGCGAAGTCCGGCGGCAGCGCGTTGCTCGCGACGAACGTCCACGGGCCGTTGAGCGAGGCGGAGGTGAACCAGCGGCCGGCGAGCAGCACGTAGTAGTTGCTGTTGGCCGTGTTGATCAGCACGTCGCTCGCCGTGTTCGACGCCCACAGGAGCTGCGTGCCGACGATCGGCACGAAGTCGGGCTGACCTTTGAAGACGATGAGCTCGGTCGGCACCTGGCTCGTGTAGATCGTCGGCACGCCGTTTGCGAGCGACGGCTTCGGATTGGCCTTGGGACCGCCGTCGAGAAGATCGACGACGCCGGCCTTCCCGAGGCTCTGCGCGATGCTGTCCGCGCCGCCCGGCGACAGGAACGGCTTCTCCCAGGGTCCCGTGATCGACGTCGACATGAGCCAGCCGTCGTACACGTGAATGAAATACCGATCCCCGAAGCCGCCCTGCAGAATCAATGCGCGGGTGTTGATGACGCGCTTGTACCGCGCATCGTTCGGCACGGGCTTCATCACCGGCGCGCCGTCGATCGGCACGAGGAGGGCAGGCGAGTAGCTCACCAGCACCTGCGGCGGATTGTTCTGCACCTCGACCGCCGGCGGCTTGATGCCGGCGACGGCGAGCGAGGACTGCAGCCGGTCGAGCGAGATCGTGCGGATGCTGCTCGCGAATTCCTTCGTGAGCTCGGGCGCGTAGGCGGTACCGCGGTTCGGCAGTGTCGGGAAATCGATCCTGCTGATCTTCATGTCCTCGAAGACGACCGTGCGCGCCACCTTGTCGACCTGCGTGCGCGCGGTCGCGAAGATCACGCCGAACGCCTCGTCCTTCGCACCGGTGACCTTGATCGCCATCGCCGCGCGGAAGTCGAGCCGGTTGCCCTCCCATTTGTTGACCTGCGGCTGGTAGACGAGCACCTGCCCATTGGAGAGATCGACGACCCGCGGCCACGGGTCCGCGGGAAGCCGGGAGGCAGGAGAGGCCGCCGGCGCGGCGGCGCCCGACGCGCCGGGCTGCGCATGCGAGACGACGGCGGCGACGGAAATCAGGACGGCAACGAAAGACGAAAGTACGAAGCGGAGCGAGAGCGTCATGATTCGGCGGATATCCTGGAATGGGCGGCCGGCGGCCAAGGCCGGGACAGCCAATAATTATCGCACCACTCCTCCCCGCATGGCGCGGAGGCTATACTTGGCCGCGTACGCGCCGGACGGAACGTACTCCCGGGCATGTCCGGACGGACGGCCGCCCGCGGGCGCTCCCCGCGCCGCGGCACCGGGATTCCTATCAACCGAACACGTCGAGGCCAACAATGCCATTGCGCATAGGTGACGAAGCGCCGGATTTCACCGCCGATACGACCGAGGGAACGATCCGGTTCCACGAATGGATCGGGGACGGATGGGCCATCCTGTTCTCGCATCCGAAGGATTTCACGCCGGTGTGCACCACCGAGCTCGGCTACATGGCGGGGCTCAAGCCGGAATTCGACAAACGCAACACCAAGATCCTCGGCCTGTCGATCGATCCCGTCAGCGATCACAAGCGCTGGGTGGGCGACATCGAGGAAACGCAGGGGCACAAGGTCAACTATCCGCTGATCGGAGACCCGGACCTCAAGGTCGCGAAGCTCTACGACATGATCCATCCGAACGCGAGCGGCGCCGCGCCGCGGACCGCGGCGGACAATGCGACGGTGCGCTCGGTGTTCGTCGTCGGGCCGGACAAGAAGATCAAGCTGATGCTGACCTACCCGATGAGCACCGGCCGCAACTTCGACGAGGTGCTGCGCGTGGTCGACTCGATGCAGCTCACGGCGAAGCACAAGGTCGCGACGCCGGTGAACTGGAAGCGCGGCGAGGACGTGATCATCGTGCCGTCCGTCTCCAACGAGGAGGCGAAGGAGAAATTCCCGGGCGGGTGGAAGTCGCCGAAGCCCTACCTGCGGATCGTGCCGCAGCCGAAATAGACTGGAAACGGGACGGCGCAGCCGTCCCGAATTTGTTTCGTGCAGCGTCGCGAGGCGATAGAAGCGGCGACCGCCTGGTTCGACGGCGGCGAACTGCTGGCCGATCTCGCGCGTCGCGTCGCGATCCGCACCGAAAGCCAGAACCGCGAGTGCGGCCCCGCGCTCGCGGAGTACCTCACCGCCGAGATCGGCCCCGCGGCCGAGCGGCTCGGCTTTCGCTGGTCGGTGTGGGACAACCCCGTCGACGGTGCGCCGCCGATGCTCTTCGCCGAGCGCGGCGAGGATCCGTCGCTGCCCACGGTGCTGATGTACGGCCACGGCGACGTCGTCGCCGGCCACGACAGCCAGTGGAAAGAGGGCCGGTCGCCGTGGCAGCTGTCGGCCTCCGGCACGCGCTGGTACGGCCGCGGCACCGCCGACAACAAGGGCCAGCACACGATCAACCTCGCGGCATTGGGACAGGTGCTCGCCGCACGCGGGCGCCTGGGCTTCAACGCGAAGCTTCTGCTCGAGATGGGCGAGGAGGTCGGCTCGCCTGGTTTGCGGCAGATCTGCGAAACGCGCGCCTCGACGCTCGCTGCCGACGTGCTGATCGCCTCCGACGGTCCGCGCCTCAGCTCCGAGCGGCCGACGATCTTCCTGGGCTCGCGGGGCGCGTTCAATTTCGATCTCGTCGTCGAGCTCCGCCACGGCGCTCATCACTCCGGCAACTGGGGCGGCCTGCTCGCCAATCCCGGCATCGTGCTCGCGAACGCGATCGCGTCGATGGTCGACGCGCGCGGGCGGATCCTCGTGCCCGGGCTCCTTCCGCCGCCGATCCCGCAGTCGGTCCGGCGCGCGCTTGCCGACATCGAGCCCGGCGAGCCGGGCGGCCCGGAGATCGACGCCAACTGGGGCGAGCCCGGCCTCACGCCGGCCGAACGCGTGTTCGGCTGGAACGCGCTCGAGGTGCTCGCGTTCCGTACGGGCAATCCGGACCACCCGGTCAACGCCATTCCGCCGCGCGCGAGCGCTCACTTGCAGGTCCGCTTCGTCGCCGGCTGCGATTGGCGCAGGTTCATCCCGGCCATTCGCACGCATCTCGACATGCGCGGCTTCGCGAAAGTCGACGTGCGGCAGGCCGAGTCCGAGCCGATGGCGGCCACGCGCCTCGATCCGGAGCATCCGTGGGCGCGCTGGGCGGCGGCCTCCATCGCGGCCACGACCGGCGCGCGTCCGGCGATCCTGCCGAACCTCGGCGGGTCGCTTCCCAACGATTGCTTCGCGGAGGCGCTGGCGCTGCCGACGATCTGGGTGCCGCACTCCTATCCGGCCTGCTCGCAGCACGCACCGGACGAGCACCTGCTGGCGCCCGTCGCGCGCGAGGGCCTCGCGATCATGACGGGCATCTTCTGGGACCTGGGGGAGCCGGGCAGCGCACCGCGCCGCGAGCGGCCCGCGACGCCGTCCTGACGACGGCGGGCGGACGCGGGATTCGCTACAATGCCCGCTCGCGCGGGTGTAGCTCAATGGTAGAGCAGAAGCTTCCCAAGCTTACGACGAGGGTTCGATTCCCTTCACCCGCTCCAGCGAAACGGCCCGATCCGGGCCGTTTCATTTTGTCCCTAATTGCGGGAGCCGGCACCATTCCGCGGAGGCGAATCCAGCAGCCTCTTGCGAGCGAGTCTGCCGAAAGATCCGCTCCGCTTCGGCGATCCGACCGCGGCGAAGCTCGCTCTGCGCAAACGCGAACGCCGGGTCGATCGTCACGGCGTTGCCGGTGGGTCACGGGATGCCGTCCACACCGGCGCGTGTGGAAGGCCGGCGCGGATGAGCCTCGGCATTCCCGGGAGGCCTGATGGACCGGATCTGGATTACCCGAGATTCTGCCCCGAGGCCGCGGCGGATACTCGAACTCTTGCATGGCGATCGTGCTCGTCCGCGGGCCGATTCGAAAGATTCCGATGACGGGTTTCGACAATCCACTAGAAACGTGGAACGCGCGATACGCGCGCGAGGACTTCCACTTCGGTGAGGCGCCCAATGCGTTCCTGCGAACCCGTGCGCACTATCTGCGCGCGGGTCAATCCGCTCTGTGCGTCGCCGATGGAGAGGGCCGCAACAGCGTATTTCTCGCGGAGCTCGGGCTCGAGGTAACGGCGTTCGATTTCGCGCCCAATGCCGTGGCGAAGGCCCAGCGCCTGGCAGCGCGCCGCCGCGTTCGCGTGGACCACCGGCTCGGCGACATCCATGCGTGGGACTGGAGCGCCGCGACGTACGACGTGGTGGTCGCGGTATTCATTCAGTTCCTGCCGCCGCAACATCGGGAAACCGTTTTCGCAGGCATGAAGAAGGCAGTGGGTCCGGGCGGGCTGTTCCTCCTCGAGGGCTATCGTCCCGAGCAGGTGGATTACGGCACCGGCGGGCCGCCGCGCCGCGAGCACATGTACACGCAGGATTGGCTCGAGAACCAGTTCTCCGATTGGGATCGGCTCGAGCTCGAGGCTTACGATGCGGAGATCCGCGAGGGCCAGGGTCACAGCGGAATGTCGGCCCTCATCGACCTCGTCGCGAGGAAGCGAGCCGCCCCGAAGTCGGGTGCCTGACCGCTCAACCTCCGATGATCTTCAGGTCGAACGCGCGCTGGACGAGTCACAGCGACGCGATCACCGCGATCGCAACGGAGCCGTAGACGACGAGCACGCGCTGGTAGAGCCGCGTGGCGCGGAGGCGGTACGCGATCGGCAGGAAAACGCCGACGATCGCGAGCTGGCCGAGCTCGACGCCGAGGTTGAACGCGACGAGGGCGATCAGCAGCGATTCCTGCGGCAACCCGAGATCGGCCAGCACGGAGGCGAAGCCGAAGCCGTGGATCAGGCCGAAGGCGAACGCGATCACCCGCGCGGGGCGAGCGTTTGGATGCAGCGGCGGGCAAAGGCGCGCCGGATCGCCGCGCGGGCGGCCCGCCGGGAGG
>CAVRVC010000012.1:0-130651 GCA_963724545.1 uncultured beta proteobacterium | reverse complement strand
AGCAGCAGGGAATGCGTGGCGAGCATCAGGCTCCCCTCGAGCACCTCGGGCACGACCTCCGCGGCGCCCGCCTCGAGCAGCCGGTCCAACTCGCCGTCGTCGAGCGTGCGCACGACGACCGGAATTTCGGGATGCAGCGCGTGCACGTGGTGCAGGATCTTGAGCGCGGCGGGCGTGTTCGCGAACGTGATCACCACGGCGCGCGCCTTCGCGAGGCCGGCGGCGACGAGCGCCTCCTTGCGCCCGGCGTCGCCGTACACGACCGACGAGCCGTCGCCGGCCGCCTCGCGCACCCGCTCCGGATCGGCGTCGAGCGCGATGAACGGAATCTCCTCGGCGTCGAGCAGCCGCGCGAGGTTCTGGCCGCTGCGGCCGAACCCGCAGACGATCACGTGCTGCTGGCGCGCCATCGTGGTCGCGGCGATCCGCGTGATCTGCGCCGCGCGCGCGAGCCAGTCGTTGGCGGTGACGCGACGCACGAGGGGCTCGGCGAAATGGATGAGGAGCGGAGCCGACAGCATCGACAGCACCATCGCGGCCAGCACCACGTGCGCGATCGGCCCCGGCACGATCTTCTGGTCGACGGCGAGGGCCAGCAGCACGAGCGCGAACTCGCCCGCCTGGGCGAGATAGAAGCCGTTCCGGAGCGACGTTCCGATAGACGCCTTGAAGAGCCGGGACAGCACCACGATCAGCGCGAGCTTCGCGCCGACCGGCGCGATCAACAGCAGCAGCACCCAGCCGACGTTGTGCGCCACCAGCGAAAGGTCGAGCGCCATGCCGACGGTGACGAAGAAGAGCCCGAGCAGCACGTCCCGGAACGGCTTGATGTCCTCCTCGACCTGGTACCGGTACTCGGTTTCGGCGATCAGCATCCCGGCGAGGAACGCGCCCAGCGCGAGCGACAGGCCGGCGACCTGGGTCAGCGCGGCGAGGCCGAGCGTGATCAGCAGCAGGTTCAGCATGAAGAGCTCGGAGCTGCGCTGTCGCGCGACCAGGTGGAACCACATCCGCATCGGCCGCTGCCCGGCGAACAGGATGACCACCAGCGCGACGCCTGCCTTCAGCGCCGCCTCGGCGAGATCGGCGACGACGTCGCCGCCGCCTTTCGCGAGCGAAGGCAGGATGATCAGGAACGCGACGACGGCGAGGTCCTGGAACAGCAGGATGCCCATGACGTCGCGGCCGTGCGGAGTCGCGAGCTCCATGCGCTCGGCCAGCATCTTCGAGACGATCGCGGTGGAGCTCATCGCGAGCGCGCCGCCGAGCGCGAAGCCCGCCTGCCAGCCGTAGCCGACGAAATGGAGCGCCACCATCGCGCCGATGGTCGTGATGGTGACCTGCGTGAGGCCGAGTCCGAACACCGCGCGCCGCATGGCCTTCAGTTGCGGCAGGCTGAACTCGAGGCCGATCGAGAACATCAGGAAGACGATGCCGAACTCGGCGAGGTCGCGCACGTCGGCGTTGTCCGGCACGAGCGCCAGCGCGTGCGGCCCGACCGCCATGCCGACGAGCAGGTAACCGAGGATCGGCGGCAGCCGGACAAGACGGCAGATGACGACGACGACGACGGCGGCGCCGAGCAGAACGAGGATCAGTTGCAGTGTCTGCGGCATCGGGCGGGCGTGGCGGGGCCGTTCGCATCCGGCTCTCGTGGGGACGATCGAATGTAGCACGGCCACGCTCGGTTATACTTTGTCGATGAGCGTCGCCACGCCTGCCGCTCCCGCCGCGGTTCCCGGTCGCGCCGGGGTCGACCCGGCGCACGTGCTCTCGCTCGCGCGGCGTGTGCTCGCGACCGAAGCCGACGCGATCGTCGCGCTCTCCGCGCGCCTCGGCGCCGACTTCGTCGCCGCGGTCGAGCTCATCCTCAACTGTCAGGGCCGGGTCGTCGTGTCCGGCATCGGCAAGTCGGGTCACGTCGCGCGGAAGCTCGCGGCCACGCTCGCGTCGACGGGCACACCCGCGTTCTTCGTCCACCCGGCGGAAGCCTCGCACGGCGACCTCGGCATGATCACGCCGGCGGACGTGGTGGTGATGCTGTCGAATTCCGGCGAGACCGACGAGCTCGTGCTGCTGACCCCGCACTTGAAGCGCCAGGGCGCGAGGATCGTCGCGCTGACGGGCAACGAGCAGTCCTCGCTCGCGCACGCGGCCGACGTTCATCTCGACGCCGCGGTCGCGCTCGAGGCCTGCCCGCTCGGTCTCGCGCCGACGGCGAGCACGACGGCGACGCTCGCGCTGGGCGACGCGCTCGCGCTGGCGCTGCTCGACGCGCGCGGCTTTTCGGTCGAGGACTTCGCGCGCTCGCATCCGGGCGGCCCCATCGGACGGCGCCTGCTGACGCGCGTGCGCGACGTCATGGTTCACGGCGACGCGCTGCCCATCGTCGAAGCGGACGCGACGCTCGCCGCGGCCGTCGTGACGATGAGCGGCAAGGGCATGGGCATGACGGCCGTGGTCGATGCCGACGGCCGCGTCGCGGGCATCTTCACCGACGGCGATCTTCGCCGCTGCCTCGACCGCAGGGGCGACATCGGCGGCGTCGCGGTGCGCGAGGTCATGACGCGCACGCCGCGGACCATCGGAGCGGACCGGCTCGCGATCGATTGCGTGGAACTGATGGAGTCGGCGCCCAAGGTGACGGTGCTGCTCGTCGTCGACGACGAGCGTCGGCTGGTGGGCGCGCTTCATCTGCACGACCTCTTTCGCGCACGGGTAGTGTGATGACCGCAGGCAGGGAGATGGCGTGATGCCCGACGCTCCGCTCAGCGTCGCGCGGGGAATTCGCCTCCTGACCTGCGACGTCGACGGCGTGCTGACCGACGGTCGCATCTACGTCGACGACACGGGCCGCGAGCAGAAGGCGTTCAGCGCTCTCGACGGCGTCGGCCTGCGCCTTCTGATGCAGGCCGGCGTGCGCGTCGCCTGGATCACGGGGAGCCGGGCGCCCGTCGTGATGCACCGGGCGCGGGCATTGGGAATCGATCGCGTCGTGCAGGGCGCCGAAGACAAGCTGACGCCGTGGGAAGCGCTGCGCGGCGAGCTCGAGCTGCCGGCCGAGGTGTGCGCCCACATCGGCGACGACCTTCCCGACGTTCCCATCTTCGCGCGCTGCGGTTTCGCCGTTTCGGTGCCGCATGCGCCGGCGTCCGTGCGCGCGCACGCGCATTGCATCACCGTCCGCGAAGGCGGGATGGGGGCGGTGCGCGAGCTGTGCGAGATGATCCTGGCGGCGCAGGGCGCGCGAGCGCCTGCGGGGACATGAGCGCCGCCGGGCCGTCCCAAGGCGCGAATCGCACCCCCTCGGGGGGCAGCGCAGCGGCGACAGCCGCAAGCGTGGGGGCACACGAGTGACTCCGCTGCGCTCCCGGCTCGATCGCCTGGTGGCCTGGTCGCCGGTGCTGCTGCTCGGCAGCCTCGCGGCGCTCACCTACTGGCTCGACGCGCAGGTGAAGTCGACCGCGCGCAGGGACGACGGGTCGTCGCGGCACGATCCCGATCTCTACATCGAGCGCTTCAGCGCGGTCAGCTTCGACGTCGACGGCCGCGTGCGGCAGATGCTCTCGGCGGCGCGGGCCGAGCACTTTCCGGACGACGGCAGCGTCGACCTCACGCTACCCTCGCTCGAGATCACGGATCCCGGCAAGCCGCGCGTCGCCGTGACCGCGAAGCTCGGAACGGTCTCGGGGGACCGGGAGACCGTCACGCTGCGGGGCAACGTCCACGCGACGCGCGACGCCGTGCCGGCTTCTCCGACCGAGAAGAACCCGGTCGGCGTCGCGACGTTCACCACCGAGGCGCTGCGCGTGATCCCGAAGCAGTCGCGGGCCGAGACGGACGCGCTCGTGACGATCGAGGAGGCCCGTGGAATAATCCAGGGCGTCGGGATGGTCCTCGACAACACCGCGCGTACCATCAAGCTCAAGTCCGCCGTCCGCGGAACGTTGCAGCCCAACCCGTTGCCGAAGTGAAAGTGAACCCCCAACTTCGACCCGCCCGCCGCGCGGCGGCCGCCCTCTGCGTCGGCCTCGGCCTGGCCGCGGCGCTCGCGATCGTCCCAACGGCGCGCGCCGAGCAGTCCGACCGCAACAAGCCGATCAATTTCTCGGGTGATTCGGGCGACGCCAACCTGCAGGCACGCGGCGGCGCCCTCACGGGCAACGTGATCATCACGCAGGGCACGCTGTCCATTCGCGCCGACCGCATCGTGTTCAAGCAGAACAACGACAACTCGCTGTCGGCCACCGCCTATGGCAACCCGGTCGCGATCCGACAGAAGCGCGACGGCGTGGACGAGTACTACGAAGGCTATGCCCAGCGCGTCGAGTACGACGGCGCGAAGGAGCTGGTCGAGCTCTTCGATCGCGCGCTCCTGAAGCGCGGCCAGGACGAGATCCGCAGCAACTATGTGTCCTACAACACCGCGACCGAAGTGTTCAAGGCCGAAGGCAGGGAGGGCTCGGTGCCCGACCCGGCGGGCCCGGGCGCGCGGGTGCGCGGAATGTTCCAGCCGAGGTCCGACACTCCGCTGCCGGGCAAGGGCAAGGAAGGAGCCAAGGCGGCTCCGCCCGCAACGCCGGATCCCCCGCTCACGCTGAAGCCGGCGGGCGACTTGACGCCCGCGCCCGCGAAGTGAGCGCCGCAGGGCCGCCCCAAGGCGCTCGGCCCCCCGGGGGGGAACGGCGCGCAGCGCCGAGCGGGGGGGATCATGCAAGCGCGGACGCCGTGGCCGTCGAGCCGCGCCCCGCGAGCCGGTTATCCGTCGCGCGCCTCGAGAAACGTTACAAGGCGCGTACCGTCGTGCACGACGTGTCGCTGCACGTGGCGAGCAGCGAGGTCGTCGGCCTCCTCGGCCCGAACGGCGCGGGCAAGACGACGTGCTTCTACATGATCGTCGGGCTCGTCGCCGCGGACGGCGGACGGATCGAGCTCGACGGCCGCAACCTCTCGCGGCTGCCGATCCACACTCGCGCGCGGCTCGGCCTGTCGTATCTGCCCCAGGAGGCGTCGATCTTCCGCAAGCTGAGCGTCGCCGAGAACGTCCGCGCGATCCTCGAGCTGCAGGACCTCGACTCGGACGCGCTCGCCAACCGGCTCGACGCGCTGCTCGAGGACCTGGGGATCGCGCACCTCGCCGACGCCCGCGCGCTGTCGCTGTCGGGCGGCGAGCGGCGCCGGGTGGAGATCGCGCGCGCGCTCGCGACGCGGCCGCGCTTCATCCTGCTGGACGAGCCGTTCGCCGGCGTCGATCCGATCGCCGTCCTCGACATCCAGAAGATCATCGGCTTCCTGAAGCAGCGCGGCATCGGCGTGCTCATCACCGACCACAACGTGCGCGAAACGCTCGGCATCTGCGACCGCGCGTACATCATCAACGAAGGGCGGGTGCTGGCGTCGGGCGCTCCCGACGAGATTGTTTATAATGAAGCCGTCAGGAAAGTCTATCTTGGAGAGCACTTCCGGCTCTGAGGCACTGCGCATTCCGTAACGCATGAAGCAGACCCTCCAGCTCAAGCTCAGCCAGCACCTCACCCTCACCCCTCAGCTCCAGCAATCGATCCGGCTGCTGCAGCTGTCGACGGTCGAGTTGAACGCCGAGGTGGAGCGGATGCTGCAGGAGAACCCCCTGCTCGAGAAGGCCGAGGGCGACGAGGAGCCGCTGCCGGCCGCCTCCCAGCCCGCGGGCACCGGCCCCGCCTCGACGGAGGAGATGCCGGCGCACGACGACGACCGGGCGGGCGGCAAGGAGGCCGGCGACGAGGTGCGCGAGCGGACCGAAACGGTCGACCGCACCGATTTCGAGGATTATTCCGGCGGCGAATCGGACTGGGGCGGCGCCGCCTCGTCCGACGACGACGACGACGGCTTCTACCCGCAGCAGGTCGCGACGAGCTCGCTCCGCGATCATCTGCTGTCCCAGCTCGCCGTGCTCAACCTGCCGCTGCGCGACCGGCGGCTCGTCGGCGCGCTGATCGAGACGCTCGACGAGGACGGCTACCTGCACGTCTCGCTCGAGGAAGTGGCCGAGATGTTCCCGGAAGAGCTCGAGATCGATCCGGACGAGCTGTCGATCGCGCTTTGCTACCTGCAGAGCTTCGAGCCGGCGGGCATCGGCGCCCGCGACGCCGCCGAATGCCTCGCGCTGCAACTGAAGGCGCTGCCGGAGGCGACCCCGTTCCGCGCCGAGGCGCTCACGGTGGTCACCGAGCACCTGCCGCTGCTCGCGGCGCGCGACTTCGCCAAGCTGAAACGCATCCTGCACACCGACGACGCCGGCGTGCGCTCGATGCGCGCGCTGGTGACGAGCCTCAACCCGCGTCCCGGCGCGTCGTTCGCGAAGTCGGAGGCGAATTTCGTCATCCCGGACGTCGTCGTCAAGAAGGTCAGGGGCAAATGGATCGCGGCGCTCAACGAGTCCGCGATGCCGAAGCTCCGGCTGAACCGCATCTACGCCGACATCCTCACCCGCAACCGCGACTCGTCGAACCAGCAGCTGTCCGCGCAGCTGCAGGAAGCGAAATGGCTGATCCGCAACGTGCAGCAGCGCTTCGAGACCATCCTGCGCGTGGCGCAGGCCATCGTCGAGCGCCAGCGCCGCTTCTTCGAGCACGGCGACGTCGCGATGCGGCCGATGGTGCTGCGCGAGATCGCGACGATGCTGAACCTGCACGAGTCGACGATCTCGCGGGTGACCACGCAGAAATACATGCTGACCACGCGCGGCACCTACGAGCTCAAGTACTTCTTCGGCAGCCACGTCGCGACCGACTCGGGCGGCGCCGCGTCCGCCACGGCGATCCGCGCGCTCATCAAGCAGCTCGTCGCCGCCGAGAACGCGGGCTCGCCGCTGACCGACAGCCGGATCGCGGAGCTCCTGGGCGAGCAGGGCATCATCGTCGCCCGGCGCACCGTCGCCAAATACCGGGAGGCGCTGCAGATACCTCCCGTCAACCTGCGCAAGGCGCCCTGAAGACGCCGAAGGTGCGCATCGAGGAGAACCTGATGAATCTCTGCCTTACCGGCCATCATCTGGACATCACGCCCGCAATCCGCGACTACGTCCTGGCGAAGCTCGACCGCGTCACCAGGCACTTCGACGACGTCATCGACGTCAACGTCGTGATGACGGTGGACAAGCTCCGGCACAAGGTCGAGGTCAACCTCCATGCGCGCGGCAAGGACATCCACGTCGAGGCCATCGCGCCCGACATGTACGCGGCGATCGACGCGCTCGCCGACAAGCTCGACCGCCAGGTGATCAAGCACAAGGAGAAGCGCGAGCTGCATCGGCACGAGGGCGCCGCGATCAAGCGCAGCGATGCCGGCGCCGGGGCGACGCCCGCGGCGGTGCCGGGTGCGCGGAGCGCGCCCGGCCCGACGCAGGACTGAAGATCGGCCGAGGGTCATGAGCCAGATCGCCTCGTTGCTGCCGACCGGGAACATCCTGCTCGACCTCGACGCGGGCTCGAAGTCACGTCTGTTCGATGCGGTCGGCGCGCTGTTCGAGACGAATCGAGGGCTCGCCAAGAAGGTCGTCGTCGACAGCCTGCAGGCGCGCGAGAAGCTGGGCTCGACGGGGCTGGGCCAGGGCATCGCCATCCCTCATGGGCGCATCCGCGGCCTCACCGAGGCGCAGGGCGCGTTCGTGCGCCTGAAGTCGCCGATCCCGTTCGACGCGCCGGACGGCAAGCCGGTCGCGCAGGTGTTCGTGCTGCTCGTCCCCGAGCACGCGACGGAGCAGCACCTGCAGCTCCTCTCGGAGCTGGCGCAGATGTTCTCCGAGGCGCGCTTTCGCGAGAGCCTCGGCGGTCCCACGGACGCGGCCGGCCTGCGCGCCGTGTTCGATCGCTGGGAGCCCGCCGCATGAGCGCGTGCCCCGGAGCGCCCAAAGCGCGAAGGGAGCCCAGCGAGCTGCCGAAGGGCCGACCCAAGGCGCTCGCCCCCCCGGGGGGGAGGGGCGCGCAGCGACCCTCGGGGGGGATCACACAACCGCCGCGTGCCACCGTGCCGCAACCCGTGGCCGCGACGATGGGTGAAGCCGGCATGATGCGGCAGGTCAGCGTGGAACGGATCTTCGCCGAGAACGAGGCGAAGCTCGGGCTGCGCTGGGTTGCCGGGCGCCAAGGGGGCAACCGGGTGCTGACGGGCGAGGCCGCGTTGCGGCCGACGATCGGCCAGGTCGGCCACATGAATTTCATCCATCCGTTCCGGATCCAGATCCTGGGCGCGGCGGAGCTCGCCTACCTCAACGCACTGCCGGACGCCGACCTCGAAGCGGCGATCGAGAGGCTGTTCACGCTCGAGCTCGTCGCGATCATCGTCGCCAACGGCGAGGCCGTGCCGCCGCACCTCGCGGCGAAGTGCGACGCCAACCACATCGCGCTCTTCACCTCCATCCAGCCGTCGCCGCATCTCGTCGAAGTGTTCCGGCTGTTCCTGTCGCGGGTGCTCGCCGAGTCGACGACGCTGCACGGCGTCTTTCTCGACGTGCTCGAAATGGGCGTGCTCGTGACGGGCGCGTCGGCGATCGGCAAGAGCGAGCTCGCCCTCGAGCTCATCTCGCGCGGCAACGGGCTCATCGCCGACGACATCGTCGAGCTCTACCGGATCTCGCCCGACACGCTCGAGGGCCGGTGCCCGGCGGTGCTCCGCGATTTCCTCGAAGTCCGCGGCATCGGCATCCTCAACATCCGCACGATCTTCGGCGAGACGGCCGTGCGCCCGAGGAAGCTCCTCAAGTTCATGGTCCATCTCGAGGACCACAGCCACGAGGCGTTCTCCGAGCTCGACCGGCTGCAGGTCAATGCCACGTTCCAGGAGATCCTGGGCGTGCCCGTGCGCAAGGTCACGATCCCGGTCGCCGCCGGCCGCAACCTCGCCGTGCTGGTCGAGGCCGCGGTCCGCAACTTCGTGCTGAACCAGCGCGGCATCGACAGCACGAAGGAATTCATCGAGCGCCAGACGCAGCTCATGGAGGACGGAGGCTGACGGCCGTTCGCGTCGGCCGGATGTCATGGATCTACTGCTGCTCGGCGGGGTCTCCGGCTCCGGCAAGAACGTCGCGCTCGGGGCGCTCGAGGATTCCGGCTACTACGCGGTCAACAACCTGCCGCTGTCGCTGGTCGAGGCGACCGCCGACTACCTCGCGCAGGCCGGACGCGACCGCATCGCGATCGCGCTCGACGCCAAGATCGCGCCGGGGCTCTTGCGGGCTCGCGGACACGATCGCGCGCCTGCGCGCGCGCGCCTGGGATCGTCCGCTTCCTCTACCTCGAAGCGAAGACCGAGACGCTCGTCAAGCGCTTCTCCGAGACGCGCCGCCGCCATCCGTTCTCGAGCGACGCGCGCACGCTGACCGAGGCGATCGAGTACGAGCGCGCGCTGCTCTCGGACGTGCGGCCGCTGGGCTTCGCGTTCGACACGAGCGAGCTCTCCTCGGCTGCGCTGCGCGCCTGGATCAAGGACTTCGTCAGCGTCGACGCGGGCAAGCTCACGCTGCAGCTCGAATCGTTCGGCTTCAAGCATGGCGTGCCGCTCGACGCCGATCTCGTCTTCGACGTTCGCTGCCTCGCCGAACCCGCACTACGAGCCCGCGCTGCAGCCGCTCACCGGCCGCGACGTGCCCGGTCGTCGAGTTCCTCCGGAAGTCGCCCGACGTCGAGCGCATGTACGGCGACATCGAGCGCTTCGTCGCGACGTGGCTTCCGGAATACGCCCGCGACAACCGCAACTACCTCACCGTCGCGATCGGATGCACCGGCGGCCGGCACCGCTCGGTGTATCTCGTCGAGCGACTCGCCAGGGCGTTCGCGTCGCAGAACCAGGTCCTGATCCGGCACCGGGAGCTCGGCTGATCTAGCGGATGCCTTCGCTCTCGCGGCTGCCGCTGTTCCCGCTGCACACCGTCCTCTACCCGGGCGGGCGCCTGCCGCTCCGGATCTTCGAGCAGCGCTACATCGAGATGACCAAGGCCTGCGTGCGCGACGACGCGTACTTCGGCGTGTGCCGGATCGTCCGCGGCGACGAAGTCCGGCCTCCGGGCGGAGGCACGCCGGATTTCGCGACCGTGGGGACGCTCGCCCGCATCGAGAGCTGGGACATGCCGGAGCAGGGGATCCTGAGCGTCGGCGCAGCGGGGGCCACGCGCTTCGCCGTGCAGTCGCACGCGACGCAGGAGAGTGGCCTCGTGGTCGCCGAAGTGCGCTCGCTCGCCGCCGAGCCCGTCGTGGCCGTCGACGCGCGGTTCCTCCCGCTCGTCTCGTTGCTGGAGCTCCTCGCCGCCCGCGTCGGAACCCGGCAATTTCCCGCCGCCCGATCCTACGACGATGCCTCCTGGGTCGGCTATCGCCTCGCGGAGCTCCTGCCGCTGTCCGCGTCGGTCAAGCAGAACCTGCTCGAGATCAACGACGCCGAAGTGCGGCTCTCGGTGCTGGAGACGTTCCTCAAGGCACACGGCCTGCTGTAGCGTCCGTCCATCCGGCTACAATTCCGGATTCAGCGCGAAGCAAAGGGAACCGACCATGGCTGGCCACAGCAAATGGGCGAACATCAAGCACAAGAAGGCGGCCACCGACGCCAGGCGGGGCAAGATCTTCACGCGCCTCATCCGGGAGATCACCGTCGCCGCGAAGATGGGCGGCGCCGACCCGTCGATGAACCCCCGCCTGCGGCTCGCGATCGACAAGGCCACCGACCAGAACATGCCGAAGGACACGATCGAGCGTGCGGCCAAGCGTGGCGCCGGCGATCTCGAGGGTGTCGCCTACGAGGAGATCCGGTACGAGGGCTACGGCATCAACGGCGCCGCGGTGATCGTCGACTGCATGACCGACAACCGCACGCGCACGGTCGCGGACGTCCGGCACGCGTTCTCCAAGTACGGCGGCAACCTCGGCACGGACGGCTCGGTCGCGTTCCTGTTCAAGCACTGCGGCCAGCTCGTGTTCGCGCCGGGAACCGACGAGAACGCGCTGACGGAAGCAGCGCTCGAGGCGGACGCCGACGATGTGATCGCGAACGACGACGGCAGCATCGAGGTCATCACCGGGCCCTACGCGTTCGCCGCGGCCAAGGACGCGCTCGCGAAAGCCGGTTTCAAGCCGGAGTTCGGGGAGCTCACGATGAAGCCCGCCACGGAAGTCGAGCTCGAAGGCGAGGATGCGGCGCGGATGCAGAAGCTCCTCGATGCGCTGGAATCGCTCGACGACGTGCAGGACGTGCACACCAACGCGGTCCTCCCCGCCTAGCGCCCCGCCTTCCGCCCGCGTGGACAGGAAGCCCGCCCTGCGCCGGATTCTCGGCATCGACCCCGGTTTGCGGATGACGGGCTTCGGCGTCGTCGTGGCCGCGGGCAACCGCCTTTCGTACGTCGCCTGCGGCTGCATCCGGAGCGGCGACGGCGAGCTTCCCGCGCGGCTCTCCGTCATCCTCTCCGATCTCGCCGCGGTGATCGCGCAGCACCGGCCCACCGAGGTCGCGATCGAAAAGGTCTTCGTCAACGTCAACCCGCAGTCGACGCTGCTGCTGGGTCAGGCGCGCGGCGCGGCGATCTCGGCCGCGGTGATCGCCGGCCTGCCGGTCGCCGAATACACGGCACTGCAGGTGAAGCAGGCGGTCGTCGGTCACGGCAAGGCGGCGAAGCAGCAGGTCGCGGACATGGTGCGCCGCTTGCTCGATCTCCCCGGCGTGCCGTCGCCCGATGCCGCCGACGCTCTCGCCTGCGCCATCGCGCACGCGCACGGCGCGACCGGTGTCGGCGCGATGGGCACGCGCGGTTTTCGCGTTCGCCGCGGCAGGCTGATATGAAGCGGCCGGCCCGCCGCCCGGCCGCGGTGATCTTCGACATGGACGGGCTGATGCTCGACACCGAGCCGCTCGCGGCGCGCGCGTGGGGCGAGGCGGCGGCGGCGCTCGGCGTGGGATTCGACATGGCACTGGCGCACGGGATGGTCGGACGCAATTTCGCCGATTGCTCGGCCATGGTCCGCGCGCGCTACGGCGCGTCCTATCCGGTCGACGCGCTGCTCGGCCGCTGGCACGCGGCCTACGATGCCATCGTCGAGCGCGAAGGCCTGGCGCTCAAGCCCGGCGTCGATGAATTGCTGTCCTGGCTCGAAGGGCTTGCGATCCCCCGCGCCGTGGCGACGTCCACCCGGCGCGACCGCGCGCGCAGCAAGCTCGCGCGCGTGTCGCTCTTGCCGCGCTTCCACGCGATCGTCGGCGGCGACGACGTCGCGCGCGGCAAGCCGGCGCCCGACATCTACGTCGAGGCCGCGCGGAGGCTCGGGGCGAGCGCCGCCCGCTGTCTCGCGCTCGAGGACTCGGAGCCCGGCGTCAGGAGCGCGCTCGCGGCCGGCATGACGCCGATCATGGTGCCGGACATGCATCCGCCGACCGCGGACCTCATCGCGCTCGACCTCGTCGTGCTGCCCTCGCTCCACGACGTGCTCGCGCACCTCGCCGCCCTGCCGCCCTGAGCCCCGGACCAACCCGGCGGGAAACTCTCGCGTGCGATAATCGCCGCAACAGATTGCGCTCCCATGATCGGCCGCCTCACCGGAACCCTCGTCGAGAAGAACCCGCCGCAGCTCCTGCTCGACGTGCACGGCGTCGCGTACGAGGTCGACGTGCCGATGAGCACGTTCTACAACCTGCCGGCGACCGGCGAGCGCATCGTGCTCTTCACTCATCTCGTCGTCCGCGAAGACGCGCATCTGCTCTTCGGCTTCGGCACCGAGCACGAGCGACGCGCGTTCCGGCAGCTCCTGAAGATCAGCGGCGTCGGCGCGCGCACCGCGCTGTCGGTGCTTTCCGGCCTGTCCGTCGCCGAGCTCGCGCAGGCGGTGACGATGCAGGATGCCGGCCGGCTCACCAAGATTCCGGGCATCGGCAAGAAGACCGCCGAGCGGCTCCTGCTCGAATTGAAGGACAAGCTCGGCGCCGACGTCACCACCGGCGTCGGCGATGCACCGGGCGCCGCCGGCGTCGTCCGACGTCCTCAACGCGCTCCTGGCGCTGGGCTACAGCGACAAGGAGGCCGTCGCCACCGTCAAGAAGCTGCCGGACGGCGTCGCCGTGGGCGACGGCATCCGGCAGGCGTTGAAGCTCCTCGCGAAAGTCTAGGTCCGCCATGGCGATCCAAAACGACGAGCTCGATCGCCTCGTGACCGGCAAGGTGGCCGGCGTGCAGGAGGAAGTGGTCGAGCGCGCGTTGCGCCCGCGCCTCCTCGACGAATACGTCGGGCAGGAGAAGATCCGCGGCCAGCTGTCGATCTTCATCGAGGCCGCGCGCAAGCGAAAGGAAGCGCTCGACCACGTGCTGCTGTTCGGCCCGCCGGGCCTCGGCAAGACCACGCTGTCGCACATCATCGCGCACGAGCTCGGGGTGAACCTGCGCCAGACCTCAGGTCCGGTGCTCGAGCGCGCCGGCGATCTCGCGGCGCTGCTCACGAACCTCGAGCCGCACGACGTGCTGTTCATCGACGAGATCCATCGGCTCTCGCCGGTGGTCGAGGAGATCCTCTATCCGGCGCTCGAGGATTTCAAGATCGACATCATGATCGGCGAGGGGCCGGCCGCGCGCAGCGTCAAGCTCGACCTGCCGCCGTTCACGCTGGTCGGCGCCACGACGCGCGCCGGCATGCTCACGAACCCGCTGCGCGACCGTTTCGGCATCGTCGCCCGCCTCGAGTTCTACACGGCGGAGGAACTGACGCGGATCGTCACGCGCTCGGCCGGGCTCCTCAAGATCGAGATCGACCCGCACGGCGCGCTCGAGATCGCGCGCCGGTCGCGCGGCACGCCGCGCGTGGTCAACCGGCTGCTGCGGCGCGTCCGCGATTTCGCGGAAGTGCGCGCCGGCGGGGCCATCACGCGCGAGGTCGCCGACGGCGCGCTCGCGATGCTCGACGTCGACGCGTCGGGTCTCGACGTGATGGACCGGAAGCTCCTGCGCACCGTGCTCGACAAGTTCGCCGGCGGTCCCGTCGGCGTCGAGAACCTGGCGGCCGCGATCGGCGAGGAGCGCGACACGATCGAGGACGTGCTGGAGCCGTTCCTCATCCAGCAAGGGTTCCTGCAGCGCACGTCGCGCGGCCGGGTGGCCACGGCGCTTTCGTACCGGCACTTCGGCCTCGCGCCTCCGACGCCCGGCGGCGTCGCCGATCTCTTTCCGGACGGGGGCAGCGCTTGAATTCCGTGTCCGGGGCCCGCGAGACATTTCGCTTCCCCGTCCGCGTCTACTACGAGGACACCGACGCCGCCGGCGTCGTCTACTACGCGAACTATCTCAGGTTCATGGAGCGCGCGCGCACCGAGTGGCTTGCCGCGCTGGGCGTCGAGCTGCCGTCCTTCGAGACCGACGCATGGGCTCGCGTTCGTCGTCCATCGCGTGGAAATCGAGTACCGCCTGCCCGCGCGGCTCGGCGATCGGCTCGACACGGCGCTCGAGCTGATCGAACTCGGCCGCGCGCGGATGGTCGCATTGCAGCAGGTGTGGCGCGGCGCGAGCCTCCTGACCGAGGCGCGCGTGACGCTCGCCTGCGTCGACCGCGCCACATTCCGCCTGACGCGTATCCCGGTCGATCTGATCGACCGGCTGGGGGGTCCCGCTTGAACGTCAACACCGATCTTTCCTTTCTCACGCTCATCACGCAAGCGTCGCTGGTCGTCCAGGCGGTGCTGCTGCTGCTCGCCTTCCTGTCGCTGTGGTCGTGGTGGCAGATCTTCCTCAAGATGTTCCAGCTGAAGCGCACGGCGAGGGACACCGACGCGTTCGAGAACGAATTCTGGAAGGGCGGCGACCTGAACGAGCTCTACCAGAGCTCCAGCAAGTCGCGCACGGGCAGCGGGCTCGAGCACATCTTCACGGCCGGCTTCCGCGAATACGCGAAGCACCGGAAACAGGGCACCACCGCCGCGGTGACGATGGACAGCGCGCGGCGCGCGATGCGCGCGACGTTCCAGCGCGAGATCGACGCGCTCGACGCCCACCTCGCGGGGCTCGCCACCGTCGGCTCCGTGTCGCCGTACATCGGTCTCTTCGGGACCGTGTGGGGGATCATGAATGCGTTTCGCGGCCTCGCGAACGTGAGCCAGGCCACCCTCGCCCACGTCGCGCCCGGCATCGCCGAGGCGCTCATCGCGACCGCGATCGGCCTCTTCGCCGCAATTCCGGCGGTCGTCGCCTACAACCGCTACACGCACGACGTCGACCGGCTCGCCGTGCGTTTCGAGACCTTCATCGAAGAGTTCTCGAACATCCTGCAGCGCCAGGGCTGATGAACGGCCCCCACGCGCACCGGGATCGCTGACATGCGCCGCACGCGCAAGACGATCAACCAGATCAACGTCGTGCCGTACATCGACGTGATGCTGGTGCTGCTCGTGATCTTCATGGTCACGGCGCCGCTCATCAGCCCCGGGTCGATCAACCTACCGTCGGTCGGCAGCAAATTGACGGTGCCGGCAGAGCCCATGCAAGTGACGCTGGGCAAGGACGGGGGGTGGACGTTCGAGGACAAGCAGGCGAAGACGCCGCCGGTCAAGGTATCGCTCGACGACCTTGTCGCGCGCATCCAGACCAAGCAGGCCCGGCTTCCCGACCAGCCGGTCGTGATCTCCGCGGATGGCAATGCGCGCTACGAAGACGTGATCAAGATGCTCGACAAATTGCAGATGAGCGGCATCCAGAAGGTCGGATTGCTGGCGCGGCCCACGGGCCGCTGAGATGGACGACCCCCACGCTCACTACGTTCGCTGCCCCACGGGGGACACCCGTGCGAGCGGGGCGAAGCCCAGGCCCGAAGGGCGCGTCCGCGAGTGCGGGTGGCGGCCGACGGCGCGACGCCATGCATTCGACACGGCACTCCGGAGGCCGCGCAGAGTGCGCTTCGGGCGGCCGCGCGCGCACTGACCGGCGATGGCCCGGGACCAACGCCCCCGGCGACCCGCGCGCATGTCGGGTCAGTGGCCGGCGCTGGCGCTGGCAATCGCTGTCCACGTCGTCTTCATCTCGGTGCTCGTCTTCTCGCTGCGCTGGCAGAACCGCAAGCCGGAGCCGGTCGAGGTCGAGCTCTACGGGCCTCCGGCCAAGGTCGCGGCCTTGGAGCCCGCGGCGGAAACTCCGCCGCCACCGCCGCCGCAGCCGAAGCCGGAACCGGTGCCGGAGCCGCCCGAGAAGGCCGCGCCCGAGCCCGAGCCGCCGAAGAAAGCTGCGCCCAAGCCCGAACCCAAGGTGGAAAAGCCCGACGCGCGAGCGGCCGAGATCGCGCAGAAGGCGCGTCGCGAGGAGGAGGAGAAGAAGAAGCGCGAGCAGCAGGCGCGCGAGAAGAAGGAGGCAGAGAAGAAAGAGGCGGAGAAGAAGGAAGCCGCGAGGAAGGAAGCCGAAAAGAAGGAGGCCGAGAAGAAGCGCGAGGCCGAACGGCGCGTCGCCGAGGCCCGCGAGCGCCAGGCGCGCGAAGCCGAAGCGCTCCGTGCGCAGGCGGACCGCGAGCAGGCCGCGAGGGCGCAGCAGCGGAAGGCGGATGCCGAGGCAGTCGCGCGCGAGCGCGCCGAGGCGGATTACGTCCGCCGCATCCAGAGCAAGGTCAAGGGCAACGTCGTGCTGCCGCCGGACATCGCCGGCAATCCCGAGGCGATCTTCGACGTCGTCCAGCTGCCCACCGGGGAGATCATCGACGCCGCGCTGCGCAAATCGAGCGGATCGCGCGCCTACGACGACGCCGTGCATCGGGCGATCGTGAAGTCCTCGCCGCTGCCGCGCCCTGATCGGCCCGAACTGTTCCAGCGAACACTCACCCTCAAGTTCCGGCCGCAGGACTGACGGACGCGGAACCGGCGGGTCTTACCCCAAAGCGCCGGATCAGTAGTCCGTGGGCTTCTTGTCGATGATCTGGAACGCCGCCCAGCTCCAGTCGGCGCGCTGCTCGACCAGATGGCGGAGCGCGATCGTGTAGACCGAGTGCCCGGTGGTCAGGATGAGGTTGCGCCCGTCCGCGTATTCGGACGTCGGCACGATCAGCGTCTTGACCGTCAGCGGCTTTTCCGGGCGGGACGGCGGAGGGAGGTACAGCGCGCCGAAGCGCGATCCCATCATCGAGACATCGACGCCGTTCACCACCATGCCGAGATCTTCCTTGGCCGCGCGCCGCGCGTGGACGGTGATCGGCACGATGCGGTCGGCGATGATGGACACGCCCGCCTCGACTTCGTCGTTCGAGACCTTGTTGAGCCGGCGCACGGCGCCCAGCACCCATTCGACGGCGTCGGTCTGGCGAATCGCGACGAGCGCGCCGAGCACGAGGCTCTGGCCGATTCCGCCGGAGGCCGAGATGCGCAGGCCCGCCACGCTGCGGTCCTTGACCTGCCACGCCTGGTCGCCGACCGGCGCGATGGAGGCGGCGAGCGAATCGTGCTCGTCCGCCACGTGGTGGTGATGGGGATGACGCGCCCGCGGGCTGTCGGCGACCGCGAACACCTCGATCTGCTCATTGCCTGCATCGGCGTCGTTCGCGGGCTCGACCACCTCGCGGGGCGCGAGCTCGATGCAGATGCGGGCGAGGCCCACGCGCACCTTGGCGGCGACCGTCACGGGCGTCCGGGGCGAGCGCCGCAGGTCGCCGTGGAGATTGGGCGCGACGACCGGGCGCACCTTCTCCAGAATAGCGACCCGTTGCTGGTTGAAGGCGGCGGCGGCGCCGGGCTCGCCGATATCGGCCTGGCGAAGCGCGTGCATCGCGCGCTCGAGCTGGTCCGCGAGCGGCGTCGTGTCGAGGAAGTGCAGCGTCGGGCCGGACTCGTTGCCGGTGCGGCGCACGAGACCGCGCTTGCTCGCGAGGTCGACGTAGAAGCCTTCCGACGTGCGGGGTACCGCCTCGAACTCGAGCTTCCTGCTCCAGGCGCGCATCTGCGCGCTCGCCCAGTCGATCTCCGACGGCGAGAGGCTGCCCATGTTGAGCTGCTGGATCAGGAGCGCGTAGACGTATTCCTGCTCGGTGCTCCACTGCATCGCGCCCGGTCCGGCGCTGGGGAGCGCGGCCGCGACGCGCGCGACGCCGAGCTCGGTGGCCTTGGCGTAGAGGTGGTGGAGATTCGTCCATTTGGCGGGAATCCACCGCTCGTGCCGGAACGCGCGAAGCTTGGCGTCCGTGCCGTGATAGTGCAGCAGGCGCGCGAAGACCTGCGGGATCATCTGTTTCCAGCGCGGATTCGAGTTCTCGGTGAGCGCCCGCTCCAGCGCCGTCTGGTACGCATAGACGAAGCCCTGGCTCATCTCCTGCGCCGCCTGCCATCCGCGGTCGGCCACGCGGGCCGAGCGGTCGATGTTCTCGACGTACTGCTTGACGAGCTGGCGGCGGTCGGCGCCGAGCGCGGTGTCGAGGAACTGGATGGCCGCGACGCGGTTCAGGTCGGTCGGGCGGCTCGACTGGCGCATCCCGTCGAACACCCGCATCACATGGTGCTGGCGGGCGATGACGTCCTGGGTCGGCAAGTGACGCAGCCAGGCGGAAACGGCCCGCGCGGAAACCAGCGGGTCGGTGTCGTCCTTGGCCGGGGGGGTCAGGAATCCAAACATGTTCGGCGGCAAGCCCATTCGGTGGTCCGGGCGACCGGACCGCCGGGCGCAACGGAAGCGGTGGTTGATGCGCGGGTCATCCTGCGCCGCCACGCAGGATTGCGGTTGCCGCACGGTTGCAGCTCGTTCATATATAGCTCAGTTCGCACGGCGGGGCAAAAAACGGACGGCGTAGGCTACAATTGAGTTTCCGCGCGTGTTGTATGAAAACGTCATACCGCCTCCGGTGGCGAAGCGCTTTCTTGCCGCGATTGCGTATAGAATGTCTCATCCGAGGTCTTGCCATGCCAAATGACGCCAAGCGACGGGTCGCCAACGGTCTGCGGCACACGCTATGCACCGCGATGTACGCGGCGTGCATTTCCGTGTGCGGAATGGCCATCGCGCAGTCCCCGTCGAGCCCACCCGAAAAGCCTTCACCCCCTTCGTCCACTACAATGAGCAAATTCGGTGCCAAAGTGAATGAACTCCAGATCGTCGACCAGAAACTCGGGACGGGCGCGGAAGCCGTCGGCGGCAAGGCCGTCATTGTCAACTACACCGGGTGGCTCTACGACCCTGCCGCGGCCGACGGTCACGGCGCGAAATTCGACAGCTCGCTCGATCGGAACGTGCCCTTCGGCTTCTTCCTGGGCGCGGGCAAGGTGATCAAGGGCTGGGACGAAGGGATCATCGGGATGAAGGTCGGCGGCAAGCGCACGCTCGTCATCCCGCCCGCCAAAGGTTACGGCGAGCGCGGTGCCGGCGGGGTCATCCCGCCCAACGCGACGCTGCTCTTCGACGTCGAGCTGATCGAAGTCAAGGGCTGATCCCGGCGCCGCGCGCCGTTGCGCCCGGCCGGGCACGCCGTGCCGTCCTGCCGACCGGGCGGCGGAGGCTCACCAGTACGTTTCGACCGTCACGTGTCCCGGCTCGCGGCGCCGGTGCCGGCGCATGCCGCGCCCGGCGAGCACGCGCTGCGTATCCTCGATCATCGCCGGATTGCCGCAGAGCATCGCATGCGAGTTTTCCGCCGCGAGCGGTGCTCCGGCGCGAAATTCGAGGCTCCCGTCCTCGATCGCGGCGGGAATCCTTCCGCCGAGCGCGCCGGGGTGGGCTTCGCGGCTCACCATCGGGATGTGCGTGAACGCGGCAGGATGGGCTGCCGCGATCCCGGCGATGACGTCGCGGTAGGCAAGCTCGTTCGCATGCCGGACGGCGTGCACCAGGACGATCCGCGCGAACTTCGCCCAAGGCTCGGGCGTGCGCAGGATCGACAGGAACGGACCGAGGCCGGTGCCGGTCGCGAGGCACCAGAGCACGTCGGCGTCCGGCACTTCGTCGACGCAGAAGAAACCATTGGCACTTCGCAGCAGCCAGACCGGCTCTCCGGGCGCAAGCGCCGCGAGCCGCGGCGACAGCGGGCCGCCCTCCACGATGACGAAGTAGAACTCGTGCGGCGTGCTGCCCGGCGCGTTCACGAAGGAATAGGGCCGGCCGAGCATGTCCTCCTTCGACCCCGGCGGCGCCGGCAGCGCGAGACGGCCGAACTGCCCGGCGACGAACGTGACCTCCGGCGCCTCGACCTGCAACGAATGCAGGCGCTCGGTCCACCGCACGTTGCCGGTGACCGTTCCTTGCACCCATTTGCTCATGCCGGCCATGCGGGACGCGTAAAATTGGGATTATGCCTGCCCGATCGAACGGCCCCGGAGCGGAGGAACGGGGCCGCGGCCTTCGCGTCTACCTGCGAGCACCGCTACCCTCGGATGCCGAACGCTTTCTCGCCGCCGTCAAGGCGAGCCGAAGGCTGCACGGGGCGTGGGTGCAGCCGCCGTCCACCCCCGCGCGCTTCGCGGCGTTCGTCCACCGCTATCGCGCGGCGCGACCGCGCGAGGCCGCCAACGCGACGCACGTCGGCTTCCTCGTGTGCCGCTGCGAGGACGATGCGATCGTCGGCGTGTTCAACATCGGAGAAATCGTCCGCGGGCTGTTCAAGAGCGCCTACCTCGGCTACTACGGGTTCGCGCCGCACGCGGGAGCCGGTTACATGACGGAAGGCCTGGAGCTCGTGCTCCGCGTCGCGTTCCGCCGCCTGAAGCTGCATCGCGTCGAGGCGAACGTGCAGCCGGGCAACACGCGTTCGCTGGCGCTGGTGCGCCGCGCGGGATTCGTGCGCGAAGGCTTTTCGCGGCGGTACGTGCGGATCGCGGGCCGCTGGCGCGATCACGTGCGGATGGCGCTGCTGGTCGAGGATTGGCGCGCCCGCCGCGCGCAGAAGCGGCGATGAACGGTGGCGGGCTGCGCGTCGCCGCCATCACCGCGCTCGCCTTGGGAGGCTGTGCCGCGACGACATTGGGCGACGCGCCCAGGATCGTGCAGGGCTTCTCGCTTCCGTCGTATCAGATCCTCGAGGAATGCTACGCGCTCAGGGCGGGGGATCGGCTCGAATACCGGTTCGAGAGCGGCGAGCCCGTCGACTTCAACCTCCACTACCACGAGGGCGGCGCGGTGGTGATGCCGGTCTCGCGCGAGCAATCGGTCGAGGCAGCCGGCGTCTACGTAGTGCCCGTCGCCCAGGATTATTGCCTCATGTGGGAGGCCGGCGCGGCAGGGGCGGTCATCGATTACCGTCTTCGGGTGAGGCCCCCGGAGTCCTAGGGCGGTCCGTCAGAAATCGGTGTGACTGTACGTGCGGCCGTGCTCGACGGGACTCTGCACGAGCTTCTCGACGATCCGCGCGGCCACGTCCGCGGGGTCCTTGAGGAGCCCGTTCTCCTTGAAGCCGCGAAAGAGCGCGACGCTCGGGAATTCGGCCGGATCGCGGCTGCGCATGTACGCCTGCATCCCCGTATCGAAGATGCCGGGCCGCAGCGAAATGCAGCGAAACCGCGGGTCCGCGCATTCGGCGGCGATGGTTCGGGTGAGCATCTCGATCGCCGCCTTCGACATGCAGTAGACCAGCGTGCCGGCGACGGCCGTCTGCGCCGCGCCGGAGGACACGTTGATGATCCTGCGCTCGACGGAATCGTCGGGAAAGCTTCGCATGAAGAGGTCCGCCATGACGGCCGGCGCCGCGGCGTTGGTGGCGAGCGCCGTGGCGATCGCGCTGGCGTCGAGGTGGCCGGCTCGTCCGGTCGGCGTCGCGACGGCCGCGTTGTTGATGAGCGTCACCGATTCGGGCTTGCCGCCGGCGACGACGCGCAGCGCCGGCGTGATCGCGGCCGCAAGCAGGGCCGGCTGGGCGAGATCGCAGGCGGCAAGATGGAAGCGCTTGCCCGAAAGGCGCGGGCTCGCCGTGCGGCCCACGCCGAGCACCGTGAAGCCGCGGGCGAGCATCTCCGCCGCGAGCGCCTCCCCCAAGCCGCGTGACACGCCGGTCACGATCGCTGCGTGCATTCCCTTCTCCCTTTTCGGATTGCCTCTCGAACCTCGCCCGCTGCGCCGGACCGATTACCCGAACCGGGCCCGCCGCGCACGATCAGCGCCCCCCGTCGCCAGCACGATCCATACCACGATCACGACCGCGAGCACGAGGAGTCCGATCTTCCACGGGCTCTTCGGGTACTCGCCGCGGATCGTGCCGGTGACGCCGTTCATCGCGCACTGGAACACGCGGGCGCCGTACGTGTAGGACAGGAGCCACACCGGCGCGAGGATGTGCTTGAACGTCTGTCCCGAATAGTCCGCGTCGACCACCAGGTTGCGGAACGTGTCGCCGCGTATCTGCTGCGCGCAGAGCACCTGCAGTTTCGCGTCCATGGCGGCACGCGCGCGCGCCGCCGCGGCCGCGAGGTCGATCTGGTAGCGCTCGACGACCCAGCCCGCGACGAATCCGGCGTCGTAGGGCTTCAACTCGTTCGTCGGGAACGGCTCGATGCCGCGCAGCAGCGCCGGATGGACGCCGACGGAGGCGCAGACGAGATCGTCGTCGAAGAAATGCTGCACGCGCCCCGCCGCGGGCTCCCAGCGGACGTGCCGGACCTGCCTCGTCTGCGTCCGCCCTCCGGACTCGTACGTTTCCGTCGTGTAGTAGTAGTGGCCCGCCTCGGCGGTCCATTGCGCGTCCACGCGCGCGTCGAACGTCCAGTACGGCAGGTAGACGCCGCGCACCGTGTCGGTCAGCGCCCGGCGCTTGAGCGCGGACGGCGCGAGCCACAGGCGGCCGTACCACGTGCGGATGCGATCGCGCGCCTCCGCCTCGCTCACCCTGAACGGCAGCACGCTCTCCGGCCGCGCCGAAGGCGCCGATTCGGTGTAGGGCACGAGCGCGGCCGAGCCGCAGAACTCGCAGTTCTGCGCCTGGCGGGACGGGTCGAGCACCGAGATGGCGTTGCAGCTCCGGCACTTGACCTCGCGCCGGTCGTTCGCCGCAGTGACCCGGACGGACGTCGCGCAGGGCGCCGGCGAGATCGTGCTCGACGATCGCGCCGGAGGCATCCAGTCGCGCCGCCGACTCGGTGCCGCAGAACGGGCAGACGAGCTTCTGCTTCGCCGGATTCCACGTGGCCTCGCCGCCGCAGGCGGGACACGCGAACTTCGACAGCGCGACGCTTTCGGTCACGTCGTGCGGCTTGTTACGGGATCGCGTAGCCGATTGCGTGCCAGCCGTAGTCGGCCCCGACCTCGAGCGTCACGGCCACGGCGCGCTGCACCGTCGCGCCGTGCGGCGCGTCACTGCCGCGCTCACTGGAGTACCTTCGCGCTCGCGCTCCGGTATTCGCGCCGGGGCGGCACTGCGCGCTCATGCGCCCAGAAACTGGTCGACTGCCGCGCGCGTGACCCGCCACTGCGTGCCGATCTTCTTGCCCTTGAGATCGCCCGAATCGAGGCTCGCGACGACGTCGGCCTCCTCGACGCCCAGCATCTTCGCGACCTGCGCCGGCGTGTAGAGCTCGGGGGCCCCCGCCGATGCCGGCGCCGGCGCGCCCACGCCCGGCGTGGACTGTGCCATCACGCCGCCGGTCTGGTTCATCATCTGTTGCGCCATCGCCATGCCGACCGCCATCTCGGCCGCGAGGCCGCCCGGGCCGCCGCCGCCCTTTTCCAGGCCCTGCGCCATCTGGAACTTGACGTAGTCGTTGAGGTTGCCCACGGCCGCCATGCTCGACCGCTTGTCGATCGCCTGCTCGACCTCCGGCGGCACCGACACGTTCTCCACGATGAACGTCGTCATCTCGAGTCCGTACTTCGCGCCGATGGCCGGGTTGATGAGGGGCAGGAGCGCCTCGCCCAATTCCGAGTAGCGCGACGCGACGTCGAGTGCCGGGATCTTCGCGCCGGCGAGCGCGTCGGAGAACACGCTGACGATGCGCGAGCGCATCGCGTCGGCGAATTCGTCGAGGCGGAAGTGGTCGTCGGTTCCCGCGACCTCCTTCAGAAACTTCTTCGGATCGACGACGCGGAAATCGTAGGTGCCGTAGGCGCGGAGGCGAACGATGCCGAAGTCCGCGTCGCGCATCATGACGGGATTGGCGGTGCCCCACTTGTTGCCCGTGAAGACCCGCGTGACGACGTAGTAGACATCGGCCTTGAACGGGCTCTCGAGCGCGTACTTCCAGCTCTTGAGGTTGGTGAGAATCGGGATGTTGTCCGTGGTGAGCGTGTGCTTGCCCGGACCGAACGTGTCGCCGAATTCGCCGAGGTAGACGAACTGCGCCACCTGCGACTCGCGCACCACGAGCTGCGCGCCGTTCTTGATTTCCTTGTCCTCGTCGGGGAACCGGAAGCTCAGCGTGTCGCGCGAGTCGTCCGTCCATTCGATGATGTCGATGAACTGTTTCTTGATGAAGTCGATGATCGCCATCGCGTCCCGTCGCTCCTCTCGCTCGTGCTCGCCCCGATCCCGGCCGCCCGCGCCTCGCGCGCGAGCGCGCCCCGTTTACTTCTTCGCCGCGGCGAGCCGCGCCGCCTCGGCTTCGCCCTGCCTGATCTCGGCTTCGAGCCTCGCGGCCGGCAGCGCGCCCGGAACGATCGGACCCGTCGGCAAAGACGAGCGTCGGCGTGGCCGAGACCTTGAGCTTCTGGCCGAGCACGCCGGTGGCGGCGAGCGGATTGTCGCAGTCGCCGTTGTTGGACGGCAGCGCGCCGGAGGCGAAGAACGCATCCCAGGCCTTCACCTTGTCCGGCGCGCACCAGATGATCCGCGATTTCCTCGCGGCGTCCGGATGCAGCTGGTCGATCGGATAGAGGAAGGTGTAGATCGTCACGTTGTCGATGTTCTTGAGCTCGGTCTCGAGGCGCGCGCAGAACGGGCAGTCGGCGTCCGAGAAGATCGCGAGCTTGCGCGAGCCGTCGCCCTTGACCTTCTTCATCGCAAGCTCGAGCGGCAGGCTGTCAAAGGCGACCCGCGAAAGCTCGCGCGTTCTCGCCTCGGTCAGGTTCTTCCGCGTGGCGGCCTCGTAGACATTGCCGACGAGCACGTAGGTGACCTTCGCATCGGTGTACACGAGTTGCTCGTCGAACATCGCCTCGTAGAGCCCGAAATACGGGGTCTTGGTGACAGTGGTGACGACGGCGCCCTGGAACCTCTGCTCGAGGAGCTTCTTGACGCGGGCGGCCTCGCCCGTGAGCGGCGGGTCCGCGGGTGCGGGCGTCTGCGCCTGCCCCGAGGCGGCGAAGAGCGCGAGTGCCGCAACGGCCACTGCGAGCGCCGGTGTACGTACGAACAGCGTGACGAGGGAGGACATCGAAGGCTCCGAAGAGAGATCGCGGTTAGCGTAGCGCGGAATGCGCGAGGAAGCGCCGGGCGGAAGGCAGTCCGTCGACGGCGGTCATGCCGAAGTTGCGGGCGGCCCGGATCCACCGCGAGCGGGCCCCGAAGAGACGAGCGAGTCCGTCGGTGACGGCCTGCATCGCGAAAACGGGCGCCGCGCGGCGGCGGGCAAATCGATCCAGCAGCAGCGGGGCTCCGGGGTCGGTCAGCGGACCGCGCTCGCGCAGCACGGCCGCGAGCGCTTCCGCGTCGCCGAAGCCGAGATTCACGCCCTGACCGGCCAGCGGATGGATGCCATGTGCGGCGTCGCCGACGAGCGCCACGCGATGCGCGACCATCGCGGGCAACTTCTGCAGCGCGAGCGGGAAACCCACGCCGGGAGTGATCGTCTCGAGCGCGCCGAGCGCGCGCCGGCCACCGGATTCGACGCGCGCCGCGAGCGCGTCCACCGGCAGAGCGAGGAGCTCGCTCGCGAGTGCGTCCGGCGCGGACCACACCATCGACATCCGGCGCCCGGGCAGCGGGAGCCAGGCGAGGATCCCGCCGTCGTCGTGAAACCACTGGAACGCGCGCCCGAGGTGCGCGTGCTCGCACGTGAAATTGGCGACCACCGCCGTCTGTCCGTAGGTCTTCGCCACGGCGGCGATGCCGGCGGCGTCGCGCACGGGCGAGCGAAGGCCGTCGGCGCCGACGACGAGGCGCGCCGAGAGCGTGGTGCCATCGGCACCGACGATCGTGCCAGCGTTCGGATCCCACGTCAGCGTCTCGAACGGGCATGGTGCGTGGATCGTCACTCCGGCTTCCCGCGCCGCTCGGACGAGGGCGGAGCGGAGCTCGCGCTCCTCGACGATCCAGGCGAGCGCGCGCTCGCCGAGCTCGTACGCCGAGAAGTGAAGGCGGGCGCCCGCATCGCCCGTGACATGCATCGCCTCGATCGCCGCGATGCGGTCGGCGGGGAGCGACTGCCACGCTCCCAGCGACCGGAGAAACGCGGCGCTGCCCGGGCTGATTGCGTACACCCGCGCGTCCCAGCCGTCTCCGCCGGGAGGCGCGGGGGGCATCGTCACCGGGGCGCGATCGACAAGCCCGACAGTCAGCCCGGCGGCGACGAGCGCCGGCGCGAGCGAAAGCCCGACGAGGCCCGCGCCGGCGATGACGACGTCGTATTCCGCGGCGGTGGTGGTCACGAGGGCTTGTCCAGCGACTCGATCACGTGGTGCTGATTCGTGTAGATGCAAAGGTCGCCTGCGATGATCAGGCTCTCTTTGACGATTTCGGCGGCCGAAAGTGCCGTATGCTGAAGCAAGGAGCGTGCCGCTGCCTGCGCATAGGGACCGCCCGATCCGATCGCGACGATCCCGAGCTCGGGCTCGAGGACGTCGCCCGTGCCCGTGATGATAAAAGACGCGCTGCGATCGGCGACGGCGAGCATCGCCTCGAGCCGCCTCAGGATGCGGTCGGAACGCCAGTCCTTCGCCAGCTCGACCGCCGAGCGCGCGAGCTGGCCCTGGTGTTTTTCGAGCTTCGCCTCGAAGCGCTCGAACAGCGTGAACGCGTCGGCGGTCGCGCCGGCGAAGCCCGCGAGCACGCGGTCGTTGTACAGGCGGCGGACCTTGCGCGCGGTCGCCTTGACGACCACGCTGCCGAGCGTCACCTGCCCGTCGCCGCCGAGGCTCACCGCCCCGTCGCGCCGGACCGAGAGAATCGTGGTGCCGTGAAAGGTTTCCATGTCCGGAGGTGGACCCTGTGGCCCCGCCGGCCGAAGGCGACGGGAAACGCCGCTACTGCGGCTTCTTGACGAAGTGGCGCGGCGAAACGCCGATGAGGAGCAGGAGCGCCCGGATGATCGGCGAGGCGCCGACGATCTGCACGGCCTTTCGCTGCGTTTCGATCCGGTTGATGACGTTGAGGAGCGCGCCGGCGCAGACGAAATCGATGCGCTCGACTTCGCTCATGTCGACGGCGACCACCGAATGGGAATGCATCGCGTCGGCGAGCTTGCCGAGCGGAGGCGCCAGCGACCCCGTCAGCACACCGGTACACCGAACCGTCTCGGGCTCCAGTCCATCCGGCAGCGCGGGCGCCGAGGGCTCCGCCGCTTTCGGCTGGGCGGCCGCGGCGCCGACGGGCGGCTCGAACGACGGCGGCGACAGCTCGAACGCCATCGCGAATTCGATGGCGCGATCCTCGAAGGCCGCGCGATCGTTGTTCCACTGCAGGAGCTCGAGCGACAGGAGCCACGCTCCTTCGCCTGCCGCGCGGCCCGTCTTGAGGGCGTTCGCGAGCACGGTGTCGAGCTTCGAGCCATGCAGGATCTGAAGCCCGAGCCCCGACCGGCGCGCCTCGGCGAGCGCGTTCGCGAGAAGACGCGCGCCCGTGTCGTCGAAGTCGACCACCGACATCAGGTCGATCCGCGCGCCATGCGTCTGCTTCGCGACCGCGCGCCTGATTCCCTCGATCTGGGTCGCCGCACTTGCCGTCACGCGGCCGGTCACGGCGATCGAGCCGCCGACGACGCGGGGCGAGGCCGCCGGAGCGTCGCCGACCTCCCAGGCCGGCGCCGAGCGCTCGAACTGCACGACGTACTGCAACGCAAGCTTGTCGAACGCGGCGCGGTCGCCCTGGCGCTGCAGCAAGTCGAAGAGCGCGAGCCACGCGAGCACCGAGAGCTTGGTATCGACGTCGTTCTCGATGCCCTCCTCAAGTTGCCGGCGCGCGTCCAGCCCGTGGCCGCTCGCGAAACGCAGCGCCGCGTTCTCCAGCACCGCGCACAAGCCGGGGTTCGCCTGCGCGACCTCGAACGACGCCTGCGCCGGCGCCCACTGGGCGAGGCTCGCGCCGGTCACCGTCATGTCGCCGCCGGCCGGCTCGAGATGCCGCTTCGCACCCTTCGTGCCCGCCTGCGCGGCGAGGTCGCGCGCGGACACCGCGCGGGGCCCGGAATCGGACCTCGCTGTCGCAGGTTTCTTCTTGGCCGGTGGTTTGGAAAAAAATGCCATCGCGAATTCGCAGCGTCCAATGTGAGCCGGCGGCGGAAATGCGCCATTGCCGCAGTGGATGAGGCACCCCGAACGCGGCGTGCGCGCATCCTGTCGCCACCGGGCGATTATGTTCCCGTCATAGCGATCCGACAAGCCTGGGCTCGGTATCCCCGGTGGCCCAATCGAATTGCAGTTGCTAGAATGGCGCGCCGCGACATTTCAACGCGGCAAAACGAGGAGGATGACGATGAAAAACCCGCTCGACTCGCTCTGGGGCACGATCATCTCCGGCCTGGTTCTGACGGCAGTGCTGTATTACGTCGTCAAGAACTTCCTGATGTGACGGAGGAGACGAACATGGATGTTCTCGTACCAATGTTTGCGCGATGGCTCCACTTCATGGCCGGCATCATGTGGATCGGCCTGCTTTACTACTTCAACTTCGTGCAGGTGGCGGCCATGAAGGCGGCCGGCGCAGACGGGACGGCGGCCGGGATCAGCAAGCATGTGGCGCCGCGGGCGCTCTTCTATTTTCGCTGGGCGGCGGTGGTCACGTGGCTCGCCGGCGCTGCGCTCCTGGGCTCGAACTTCGGGAGCGCGTTCACGCTCTCGAAAGGCTACGCGGGAATCGGCATCGGCGCCTGGCTCGGCACGATCATGCTGCTCAACGTGTGGGGACTGATCTGGCCCAACCAGAAGAAGATTCTCGGGATCGTCCCCGCGACCGACGAGGAGAAGAACAAGGCGCGTCGCCTCGCGTTCCTCGCATCGCGCACGAACACGATGCTCTCGCTCCCGATGCTGTTCTTCATGGCCGGTGGCCTCACCCACAAGGCAGCCTTCGGCCTGTAGGTACAAGAGCGCCCCGGCCCGTAGCGGCAGGCGGCGCAACGCCGCCTGCGGGCGGCTCGGTTTCCCCTCAGTCCCCGTAGAGCTTCTGCACCCGCTCGCGGCGCTCCTGCGCCTCGAGCGAGAGCGTCGCGGTCGGACGCGCGAGCAGGCGCGGGATGCCGATGGGCTCGCCCGTCTCCTCGCAGTAGCCGTAGTTGCCTTCGTCGATCAGCTTGATCGACTTCTCGACCTTCTTCAGCAGCTTTCGCTCGCGGTCGCGCGTGCGAAGCTCGAGGGTGTACTCCTCTTCGAGCGTCGCGCGGTCGGAAGGATCGGTGGTGGTCTCGTTCTCGCGCAGATGCTCGCCGGTATCGTCGGCGTTCTGCAGAAGCTGGTCGCGGAGCTCCATCAGGCGACGCCTGAAGAACGCGAGCTGCGCCTCGTTCATATAGTCCTTTTCCGGCGCCTTGAGCAGATCCGGTTCCGTCAGAACCTTCACTTTCTTCGTCGCCGTCGCTGTCGCTTGCTTCGCTGCCATGCTGACCCCTGACCTCTGGTGTGCGCCGTCCGTCGCGGCCCGCGCGCGCATTTGCCACGTTCCCCGGCGCGCCGGAAATTGCGTCTCGACGACCGGCAGGTTTGCCGGCCGCACTAAATCGAACATTATATCCCGCTCGCTGCGCCCCCGGCCAGTAGCCCGTGGCTCCCCGCCGTGGACTACCGCGCAATGAGGGCCGCAAACGTATAATCTAGGAAAAACAAGGACTTCTCATGCCCCTGCCCCCTTCCGCCGCTCCCCGGCTGACCCTCGTCCGTCCGGACGACTGGCACCTGCATCTGCGCGACGGACCCGCCATGGCCGGCGTGCTTGCCGCCACCGCCGCCGTCTTCGGGAGAGCAATCGTCATGCCAAACCTTCGCCTTCCCGTGACGACGACGGAGCGCGCGCGCGACTACCGCGCGCGCATTCTCGCGGCGCTGCCCGCGACCTCGCCCTTCGTGCCGCTGATGACGCTCTACCTCACGGACAACACGAGTCCCGCCGAAGTCGCGGCGGCGAAGGCGTCGGGATTCGTCCACGCGGTGAAGTACTACCCGGCGGGCGCGACGACCCTTTCGGACGCCGGCGTGACCGCGCTCGAGCGGGTGTATCCCGCGCTCGAGGCAATGCAGAAGCAAGGCGTCGTGCTGTCGGTGCACGGCGAAGTCACGGCGGCCGGCGTCGACATCTTCGATCGCGAGCGGGTCTTCGTCGAGACTTCGCTCGCTGCGATCGTCCGCGATTTTCCCGCGCTCAAGATCGTGCTGGAGCACATCACGACCGCCGAGGCGGCCGCGTTCGTCGCGGCGGCGCGACCCGGCGTGGCCGCGACGATCACGCCGCAGCATCTCGTCTACTCGCGCAACGCACTGTTCGCCGGAGGCGTGCGACCGCACCTCTATTGCCTGCCCATCCTGAAGCGCGAGCGGCATCGGGAAGCGCTCGTCGCCGCGGCCACCGGCGGCAATCCGAGATTCTTCCTCGGCACGGACTCCGCGCCGCACGCCGCGCACACGAAGGAGAATGCCTGCGGCTGTGCCGGGTGCTACTCGACGCCCGTCGCGCTCGCGCTGTACGCCGAGGCATTCGAGGCGGCCGGCGCGCTCGACCGGCTCGAAGGATTCGCGAGCCACTTCGGCGCCGACTTCTACGGACTGCCGCGCAACAGCGACAAAGTGACGCTCGCGCGGGAGCCCTGGACCGTCCCCGCCGACTATCCGTTCGGCACGGATCGCGTGGTGCCGCTGCGCGCCGGGGAGACCGTGCACTGGTGCGTGATTCCACAATCGGCGTGACGCTTCGGTGCGGCGAACGGAACCTCGCCGCCGCGGTGCTATCCTACCCGTCCGAAGCCAGCCAGACCGTCGCCGCCCGGGCAACCGGGGGGAGGAAAGTCCGGGCTCCGCAGAGCGGGATGCCGGGTAACGCCCGGCCGCTATAAGTCGCCGCTAGCGCGGATGACGAAGGCGAGGAACAGGGCCACAGAGACGAGTCGCCGCGGGTCAAACCGCGGCGGGTGAAACGCGGCAACCTCCATCCGGAGCAACACCAAGTAGGCGGACGTGCTTTTGGCATCACAGGCTGCTCGTCTAGTCCGCGGGTAGGTGGCACGAGCGCAGCGGCAACGCTGCGCCTAGAGGAATGACGGCCATAGCGCGCAAGCGCCGTAACAGAACCCGGCTTATCGGCTGACTTCGGATTTATTCGGTTCGTTGTGTCGCGCGGAGTGGCGTGGTTGGCCCGGGCTTCGGTGCCGCGAAGCCAGTCCGCCTGCGGGTGCCCGGTGCGGCCGGCGGGTGGCCACCCACGGCCCCCACGCGGCCGTACCACCCGCGACGGCGGACCGCGGCACAGGCGCCCTCTGCCAACCTCGCCACTCCGCCGCCACCGATCGTACCGACGCCGACATCCGGTGCGCAGATGATCACTGACGGCGGGACGAAGTGAATGTCGTGGGGTCGCGGCGAGCGCTTCCGGGCGCATGGGGTACTAAGCCCGGAAGCGCTCGCCGCGGCCCCACGACGCGGCCGAGGCGCGGACTACCGCCGCCGCCGCACATCCTTCAGTATTTCGCGCGCGGCATTGTGACCGGGCGCGCCCGTGACGCCGCCGCCCGGATGCGTTCCGGCGCCGCACATGTAGAGGGCGCGCAGCGGTGACCGGTAGTTGCCGTGTCCCAGCACCGGTCGCGCCGAGAACAACTGATCGAGCGCGAGGGCGCCGTGGAAGATGTCGCCGCCGATGAGGCCGAATTCGCGCTCCAGATCTAGCGGCGACAATGCGCGGCGGCCGAGCACGCTCGCCTTGAAATTCGGCGCGGCCCTGTTCACCGTGTCGATCATCAGGTCCGCGACCTCGTCGCGCGCATCGTCCCAGGTTCGCCCGGGTCGGACCTGCGCAAGCTCCGGATGCGCGTGCTGGCAGAAGAGGCTCGCGACATGCATGCCGGGCGGCGCGAGACTGTCGTCGACGACGGAGGGCAGCAGCATCTCGACGATCGGCGCCTTCGACCAGCCGTCGGTCCTCGCGTCGAAGTAGGCGCGCTCCATGTAGGCGAGCGACGGCGCGATGACGATCCCGCTGGCGTGGTGCGGTTGCGCGCTCGTGCCGGGCAGCACGGTGAAGTCCGGCAATTCGGACAGCGCGACGTTCATCCGGAACGTGCCCGACCCGCACCGGTACCCGGCGATGCGGGCGAGGAAGTCGGCGGGGAGATGTTCGGGC
Organism: uncultured beta proteobacterium; assembly: GCA_963724545.1. Taxonomy (GTDB): domain Bacteria; phylum Pseudomonadota; class Gammaproteobacteria; order Burkholderiales; family Casimicrobiaceae; genus CAIWHR01. The sequence goes on along the minus strand of CAVRVC010000012.1, from coordinate 98,303 downwards.
GCCACCAGGCGCTGGAACAGCAGCTTCGGATTGACGTTGGCGACCACACGGCGCGCGCGAACGATCTCGCCGTCCGCAAGCTCGACGCCCACGGCCTTGCCGCCGTCGACGACGACCCGCGCGACCGCGGCGCCGGTGCGCAGCGCGACGCCGCGCGCCGCGCATTCTGCCGCCATCGCCTGCGTGATCGCCCCCATCCCGCCGCGCGCATGGCCCCACTGGCCGCGCTGTCCGTTCACCTCGCCGAACACGTGATGCAGCAGTACGTAGGCCGAGCCCGGCGTATAGGGGCTCGCGTAGTTGCCGACGACGGCGTCGAAGCCGAACGCCGCCTTGATCGGGGCGGACTCGAACCAGCGATCGAGCACTTCGCCCGCGCTCTTCGTGAAGAGATCGAGCACGTCGCGCCGCCCTTTGATGTCGAGTGCGCGGAAGCGCTTCGCGACCTTCCACGCTTCCAGCAACGGGCCGAGGCCGCGTCCCACGTTGGGCGGTGTCGCGAGGACGAGCTCGCGCAGCACACCGGCCACGCCATCGAGCATCGCGTAGTACTCCGGAAGCCTCGTCGCGTCGCGCGCGGAATGCTTCGCGACCTCGGCCTGGGTCGCCGCGATTCCGCCGCCCACCTTGAGATACCCGCCATCGGGCAACGGCAGGAAGTTCGCGAGCGGTCGGGCGATGATCTCGAGGCCGTGCGCAGCGAGCCGGAGGTCGCGGATTACCTTGGGGTTGAGCAGGCTGACGGTGTAGCTCGCCGTCGAGTTCCGGAAACCCGGATGGAACTCCTCGGTGACCGCGGCGCCCCCCAGCACCGCGCGGCGCTCCAGCACGCAGACGGCAAGCCCCGCTGCCGCGAGATAGGCGGCGCAGGTGAGGCCGTTGTGGCCACCGCCGACGACGACAGCGTCGAAGTTCGCCCCGCGCTCCCGCGCGCTCACCCGCGGCCTCCGCGGTGCTTCCGCTCGCCCGCCTCGTTCACTCGTCGTTCATACCCGCGGCGACGATCGAGAAACCGCTGTCGACGTACGTGATCTCGCCGGTGATGCCGCTCGCGAGATCGGACAGGAGGAACGCGGCGACGTTGCCGACCTCGTCGGCCGTGACGTTGCGGCGCAGCGGCGCGTTCTTCTCGACGAAGCGCTGGATCTTCGAGAAGCCGCCGATGCCCGCGGCCGCGAGCGTCTTGATCGGACCGGCCGAGATGCCGTTGACGCGAATGCCCTCGGGACCGAGGCAGGAAGCGAGATAGCGAACGTTCGCCTCGAGGCTGGCCTTCGCGAGGCCCATGACGTTGTAGTTCGGGAGCGCCCGAATCGCACCGAGATAGGTGAGGGTCACGAGCGCGGCGCTTCGCCCCTGCATCAGCGGCCGCGCACCCTTGGCGAGCGCCGCCAGGCTGTACGAGCTCACATCGTGCGCCGTGGCGAACGCCACGCGCGACATGCCCTCGAGAAAATCGCCCGCGAGCGCCTCCCGCGGCGCGAAGGCTATGGCGTGGAGCAGGCCGTCCAGCACGCCCCACTCGCTGCCGAGCGCCGCGAAGAGGCCGGCCACGTCGTCGTCCTTCGTCACGTCGCACGGGAGGAGCGGCGCCGTCCCGAATTCGGCGGCGATCTTCGCGACGCGCTCCTTGAGCTCGTCGTTCACATAGGTGAACGCGAGCGCGGCGCCTTCGCGGTGGCACGCCCGCGCGACGCCGTAGGCGATCGAGCGGTTCGACAGGATGCCCGTGATAAGGATCTTCTTGCCGGCGAGAAAGCCCATCGTGACTCCGGAGGCGGCCCGTGGTCGGGCATTGGGAAGGAAGCGGTTCAGAACATCGTCGGCACGACGCCGATGACGCCGCACGCGACGCGATCGTTTACAACCCCGGGCACCGCGTCGAGCGACCCGGACATGCTCGCGTGCAGTACGATGGACTTGCCTTCGATCCCCGTGGGCCCCGCAAGGGTGAGTCCCGGGACCCGCGTCGACAATGTCGCGGTGCCCTGCTCCCACGTGCGGATGGGAACGACGACCGCCTCCGTCGTGCCCGGCAGCACGAATGGCGGCCCCGCCGAAAACCCGTTCGGCGACGTGCAGATCGGGGTCGTGTGGATCACGATCCGGTACCAGCCGGAGGAAAAGCCGCCGATGTCGGCCAATATCCTGAGACCGCCGTCGTAGGGTTGAAAGGTGACGAGTCCATGTCCGACGCCGCCGGCGATGGGCTGGAGCCTCGCGCCGATCGCGCTCTGCGACTTGACCGCGCCGCGATCGTCCCCCGACGCGCACGCGGCGAGCACGACCGCGAGCGAAGCGGCGAGCCAGGGGAATGACGCGCCGAAGAATTTCGTAGTGGCGATCTGCATCTTGGGTGCACCGGGACGGAGCGCATCATAAGCGATGCGGGTCACGCTGGCCAGTTCGCGCACCGCGGCTTGTCGCATGCGGCGCGGTAGAATGCCGGAGCCCCCGATTCGCGGCGGCGGATGCCGCCTCGCAATTTCGCTCGCAGGACGCCGATGTCGCACATGACCCCTTCCGAAATCGTGAGCGAGCTCGACAAGCACATCGTCGGGCAGGACGCCGCCAAGCGTGCCGTCGCGATCGCGCTGCGCAACCGCTGGCGGCGCCAGCAGGTCCCCGAGCCGCTGCGCCACGAGATCACGCCGAAGAACATCCTGATGATCGGGCCCACCGGGGTCGGGAAGACCGAGATCGCACGTCGCCTGGCCCGCCTTGCCGAGGCCCCGTTCATCAAGGTCGAGGCCACGAAATTCACCGAGGTGGGCTACGTCGGGCGCGACGTCGACACGATCATCCGCGACCTGGTCGAGGCGGCGCTGAAGCAGACGCGCGAGGCCGAGACGCGCAAGGTGCGCGACCGCGCGGCGGACGCCGCCGAGGAGCGCCTCCTCGACGTGCTCCTGCCGCCCGCGCGCGAAGTGAGCCTGCACGACATGCAGCCGACCGATTCCACGACGCGCCAGAAATTCCGCAAGATGCTGCGCGAGGGAAAGCTCGACGACAAGGAGGTCGAGGTCGAGGTATCGCTGCTCGTCCCCTCAGATGGAGATCATGGCGCCGCCCGGCATGGAGGATCTCACGAGCCAGCTGCAGGGAATGTTCCAGCAGCTGGGCGGCGCGCGGCGGAAGCTCAAGAAGATGACGGTCGCCGAAGCGCAGAAGGCGCTGACGGACGAGGAGGCCGCGAGGCTCATCAACGACGACGAGATGAAGGCGCGCGCGCTGACCGCGGTCGAGCAGAACGGCATCGTGTTCCTGGACGAGATCGACAAGATCGCGAGCCGCCAGGAGACGCACGGCGCCGACGTCTCGCGCCAGGGCGTGCAGCGCGACCTCCTGCCGCTGGTCGAGGGCACGACGGTCTCGACCAAGCACGGCATGGTGCGCACCGACCACATCCTGTTCATCGCCTCGGGTGCCTTCCATTTCTCGAAGCCGTCCGACCTGATCCCCGAGCTGCAGGGCCGCTTTCCGATCCGGGTCGAGCTCTCCTCGCTCTCGGTCAACGACTTCGAGCAGATCCTGACAGCCACCGACGCCTGCCTCGTGCGCCAGTACCAGGCGCTGCTCGCGACCGAGAACGTGCACCTCGACTTCAGGCCCGACGGGATCAGGCGGCTCGCGGAGATCGCGTTCGCCGTCAACGAGCGGCAGGAGAACATCGGCGCACGGCGCCTGCATACGGTGATGGAGCGGCTGCTCGACGAGCTCTCGTTCCAGGCGACCCGCCACACCGGCGAGACGTTCACGATCGACGCCGCCTACGTCGATGCGAGGCTCTCGGGCATCGCCGGCGACGAAAACCTCGCCCGCTACATTCTAGCAGCTGATGCTGGAGCGCGTCCTCGGCATCATCCTTCCCGTGTTCTCGATCATCGCGCTGGGCTGGCTGTATGGCCGGCGCGCGAAGCCGGACATGGGATGGGTCAACCGGATCAGCATGAACGTGCTGGCGCCGGCGCTGATCTTCTCCGCGCTCGCGAGCAAGGACTTCGACGTCTACGCGAACGGGCGGCTCATCCTCGCCAGCATCGGCATCGTGCTGGGCTCGGGCCTCCTCGCGTGGCCGGTCGCCCGCTGGCTCCACGCGGACGTCCGGACCTTCGTGCCGCCGATGATGTTCAACAACTGCGGCAACATGGGCCTGCCGCTCGCCGCGCTCGCGTTCGGGCCGGCGGGCTTTTCCGCGATGGTCGCGGTATTCACCATCTCGAACCTGCTGCACTTCACCGTCGGCGCCTGGATGATCGACCACCATGCGCGCTTCGGCCGGTTGCTGAAGAATCCGATGGTCTGGTCGACCGGCGTGGGCTTCGCGTTCGCGCTCGTGCATCCGCCGCTTCCGGAATGGGCGGCCAGCGGTTTCAAGCTCGTCGGCGACGCACTCATACCGATGATGCTGCTCTCGCTCGGCGTGCGGCTCCTCGACGTGCGCTGGAGCGACTGGCGCATCGGCGTCGTCGGCGGCCTCGTGTGCCCCCTCACGGGCCTCGCGATGGCGGGACTCCTGAGCCCCGTGCTCGGGCTCGACGACGCGCAGCGGGGCCTGCTCATCCTGTTCGGCTGCCTGCCGCCGGCGGTCCTCAACTTCATGGTCGCCGAGCAGTTCCGCCAGGAGCCCGGCAAGGTCGCGTCGATCGTGCTGATCGGCAACCTGATTTCGATCGTGTTCGTGCCGCTCGGGCTTGCGCTGGCGCTCAACTGACGGGTTCAGGGAGGATCGCGCCATGAATCTCCACCGCCTGCTCCTCGCGCGCGCCGGGAACGGCAACCCGCTGCGCGTCGGGCTGATCGGCGCCGGCAAGTTCGGCGCGATGTATCTCGCGCAGGCGAAACACACCGCCGGCATCCACATCGTCGGCGTGGCCGATCTCGCGCCCGATCGCGCCCGCGCGTCGCTCGAGCGCACCGGATGGGCGAAGGAGCGCTTCGCCGCGCGCTCGCTGGCCGACGCGGGGACGACCGGCGCGACGCACGTCACCGCCGATGCGCCCGCGATGATCGCAGCGCCGGAGATCGACATCGTCATCGATGCCACCGGAAACCCGGCGGCGGGCATCCGCCACGCGCTCGCGGCGTTCGCGCACGGCAAGCACGTGGTGATGGTGAACGTCGAGGCCGACGCGCTCGCGGGTCCGCTCCTCGCGCGGCGCGCGCGCGAGGCCGGCGTCGTCTATTCGCTCGCTTACGGCGACCAGCCCGCGCTGATCTGCGAGATGGTCGACTGGTGCCGCGCCGCGGGATTCGCCGTCGTCGGCCGCCGGCAAGGGCACGAAGTACCTGCCGGAGTACCACGCGTCCACGCCCGACACCGTGTGGCCGTACTACGGCTTTTCGCCGGAGCGCGTGGCCGCCGGCGACTTCAACGCGCGCATGTTCAACTCGTTCCTCGACGGCACGAAGAGCGCGATCGAGATGGCGGCCGTGGCGAACGCGACGGGATTGATTCCCGCGCCCGACGGCCTCGCGTTTCCGCCGTGCGGCGTCGACGATCTGCCGCGCGTCCTGCGGCCCGCGGACGAAGGCGGGCGCCTGCATCACGCCGGACAAGTGGAAGTGATCTCGAGCCTCGAGCGCGACGGCCGCCCGGTGTTCCGCGATCTGCGCTGGGGCGTCTACGTGACGTTCCGCGCGGGGGAGGAAGCCGGCGAGGACTACGTGCGCCGCTGCTTCGGCGAATACGGCTTCTCCACCGATCCGTCGGGACGCTACTCGGCGATGTACAAGCCGTATCACGCGATCGGGCTCGAGCTCGGCATCAGCGTCGCGTCCGTCGGCCTGCGCGGGGAACCGACGGGCGCGCCGATCGCCTGGCACGGCGACGTGGTCGCGACGGCGAAGCGCGATCTCGCGGCGGGCGAGACGCTCGACGGCGAAGGCGGCTACACGGTGTACGGCAAGCTGCTGCCCGCGGCGACGTCGCTGCTGCAGGGCGGGCTGCCGCTGGGACTGGCGCACGGCGTCAAGCTCAGGCGCCGGATCGCCGCGCACGCGATCGTGCGCTGGGACGACGTCGACATCGACGCCGCGAACGATGCCGTCAGGTTCCGGCGCGAGATGGAGGCGGCGTTTGCGCGCTGACGAAAGGATCGTTCAGGTCGCCGGCATGGACCGGACGTCGACCCACGCGCCCTTCGCCTGAGATGCGATGCACGCCTCGATGAAGGCCATCGTGTGCGCGCCCTCCTCGATCCGCGGATAGGGCAAGGCTGGAACGGCCTCGCCGAGCGAGCGCGCCATCCGTTCCTGCGCCACTTCGGCGTAGATGTTGCCGAACGCCTCGCACAGGCCTTCGGGATGGCCGCGGGGAGTGCGCCCGAGGGCGATGATCTCGGGCGGCAGGAAGGTATCGCCGCGGGTGATCGTGCGCGCCGGTTCGCCCTGCAGCGCCAGCTTGAGATAGCTCGGGTCGCGATGCCACCATTCGAGCATGCCTTTCTCGCCGTACACGCGAAGCCTGATGTCGTTCTCGCCGCCGGCCGCGGCCTGCGTGACGGTGAACGTGCCGCGCGCGCCGCCTTCGAACTCGATCAGCGCGGACGTGTAGTCGATGACCTTGCGGCCGGGCATCAGCGCGCGGACGTCGGCGGCGACGCGGACCGCCGGCAGCCCCGACACGAACGTCGCGAGATGCTGCGCGTGACAGCCGATCGCGCTCATCACGAGGGCGAGGCCGCTCCGTCCTGGATCGAGCACCCATTTGAGACGGTTGTTCTGCGGGCCGTCCTCGAGGCGCGTCGCGAGGCCGCTCTGGATGTACTCGACCTGGACCAGGCGGATCGCCCCGAGCGCGCCGTCGCGCACGAGCTGCCGCGCGTAGCGGGTCATCGGGTAGGCGGAATAGGCGTGCGCGATCGCGAAGAGCCGGCCGTTCTTCCGCGTGCGCGCGACGAGGTCGCACGCCTCCATGAAATCCTGCGTGACCGGCTTGTCGCCGACGACGTCGAGGCCGGCGTCGAGCGCCGCGGCCGCGAACGGATAGTGCGTGTCGTTCGACGTCATGATCGCGACCGCGTCGACGCGGTCGGGGCGCTCCTTCTCCTTCGCCAGCATTTCGGCCACGTCGCCGTAGCTCCGCGCGGGATCGAGCCCTATCGCAACCCCGGCCGCGCGGGCGCGCGCCGGGTCGCTCGAGACGACGCCGGCCGTCACGCGAAACCAGCCGTCCATTTCGGCGGCGGTTCGATGCATGCGGCCGATCCAGGCCCCGGGACCCCCGCCGATGATCGCCAGCCGCAGCGATCGCCCGAAACGCTCCCGCAGTCCCGTCATGTGCTCCCCCGTACGAAGGTTCGTGATGGCAAGCCGGAATGGTACCCGACGCCGGACGGCCTCAATCGAGCGTGCTCCGGAACGTGCGCAATCCGATCAGCAGCACCGCCGCCATGAACGCGGCGATCGGCCAGACCTCGGGCAGTATCTCCATCAGTCCGTTGCCCTTGAGCAGCAGGCCGCGGACGATGCGCAGGAAATGCGTCAGCGGCAGCACCTCGCCGATCGCCTGCGCCCAGCCCGGCATGCCGCGGAACGGAAACATGAAGCCCGACAGCAGCATCGACGGCAGGAAGAAGAAGAACGTCATCTGCATCGCCTGCAGCTGGTTGCGCGCGACCGACGAGAACGTGAGGCCGAGCGTCAGGTTGGCCGCGATGAAGAGCAGCACGCCGAGGTAGACGAGGACGAGGCTCCCTTGCATCGGCACGTGGAAGATGAGGCGCGCGAGCCCCAGCACGAGCGTCACCTGGATCAGGCCGATCATCACGTAGGGGATGATCTTGCCGGTCATCACCTCGAGCGCGGTCGCCGGCGTGGACAGCAGGTTCTCCATCGTCCCGCGCTCGTGCTCGCGCGTGATCGCGAGCCCGGTCATCAGCACCATCGTCATCGTCAGGATCACGCCCATGAGGCCCGGCACGATGTTGTACTGCGTGATCGCCTCGGGGTTGTAGCGCGCGTGCACCACCACGTCGAAGGCGCCGGGCTTCGGCGCGAGCGGCGCGAGCGGCCCCGTGAGGTCGTGCGCCAGCGCCGATTGCGCCAGCTGGCCCAGGGCCGCGACCGCATTGCCTGTCGCCGTCGGATCGGTGGCATCGGCCTCGACCAGCATGGCCGGCCGCTCGCCGCGCATCAGTGCCCGCGAGAAGCCCGTCGGAATCGTGACGACGAACTGCGCCGCGCCGGTCGCGAGCGCGCGCTCGCTCTCCGCCTCATCCCTCACCTCGCCGACGAACGCGAAGTAGCTGCTGTTCGCGAGCGCGCTCACGATGCTCCGCGAGAACTCGCTGCGGTCGGCGTCCTGCAGCATCGTCGGCAGGTGCTTCGGGTCCGAATTGATGGCGAATCCGAACAGCACGAGCTGGATGACGGGAATGCCGACGATCATGCCGAAGGTCAGCCGGTCGCGCTTCAACTGGATGAATTCCTTGCCGACGATGCCGAGCCAGCGCGAGAGGGAGAAGAAATCGCTCATGACGCGCTGTGCTCCTCGGGCGTCGCCTTTTCGCGGATCCTGCATCAGGTGGATGAACACGTCCTCGAGCCCCGGCTCGATCCGCTGCCACGTCCGCCCCGGCTCCGACCGAAACGGCGCGAGCGCGGCCTCGAGCGCCGCCGCGTCCGATCCCGTGATGTGCAGCGCGGCGCCGAACGCCGCCACCTGGTCCACCGCGGGCAATGCCCGCAGCCGCGTGGCGAGCGCAGGCAACCCCGGTCCGTCGACCGTCCAGGCGAAAAGCGACTGGCTTGCGATGACCTCGCGAGCCGTGCCCTGCACCATCAGCCGTCCGCCGAGGATGTAGCCGAGCTTGTGGCAGCGCTCCGCTTCGTCCATGTAGTGCGTGCTGACGAGCACGGTGATCCCGCGCGCGGCGAGGTCGTGGAGCTGGTCCCAGAATTCGCGCCTCGCCTTCGGGTCCACACCCGCCGTGGGCTCGTCCAGCAGCAGCAGTTGCGGCTCGTGCAGCAGGCACGCGGCGAGTGCCAGGCGCTGCTTCCAGCCGCCGGAGAGTTCGCCCGCGAGCTGGTTCGCGCGCGCCGCGAGGCCGAGCGCCTCGAGCGCCGCTTCCACGCGCTCGCCGCGGCGGTCGATCGCGTACATGCGGCCGACGAACCGCAGATTCTCGCGGATCGTCAGGTCCTCCCACAGCGAGAAGCGCTGCGTCATGTAGCCGACGTGGCGCTTGATCGATCGCGACTCCCGCCGGATGTCGTAGCCGAGGCACGTCCCCTCGCCGCTGTCGGGCGTCAGAAGCCCGCAGAGCATCCGGATCGACGTGGTCTTGCCGCTGCCGTTGGGGCCGAGGAAGCCGAAGATCTCGCCGCGGCGCACGGACAGCGCGAGATCCTTCACGACGTGATGCCGGCCGAAGCTCTTGTTGAGGCCGCGCACGTCGATGACGACGGCGCCGGCGTCGACCGAGGGCGCGGCGTTGGTCACGACGCGGGCAGCGTCACGTCGACCGGCTGGCCCGGATGCAGCTTCGCGGCATCGGCCGGCGCGGGCTTTGCCTCGACGAGGTAGACGAGCTTCGCGCGATTTTCCTTGGAGTAGAGCACCGGCGGCGTGTACTCCGCGCGGTCGGAGATGAACGCGATCGCGGCGGGCTGCATCGTCGGCGCAGCCGTCGCACGCGACGTCGACGGCCTGCCCGAGCTTCAGGCGCCCGAGCGTGGTTTCGGCGACGTAGAAGCGCACCTTGACGTTGGCCGGCGGCAACAGGCTCGCGACGGGGCTCCCCGCCGGCACCCAGTCGCCGACGACGAAGTACGTGTCGTGCACGAGTCCTGCCGCCGGCGCCGCGACCGCGCGTTGCGCGAGCCGCCACTCGCTTTGCGCCAGCACCTCGCGCGCCGCGCGGGCATCGGCTTCGGCCGCGCGGATCTCGTCGGTGCGCGCGGGCATCTTGACCGTGACGACGACGGCCTCGAGCTCCTTCACGCGGGCGTCGTCGCGCTTGTTCTGCGCCTTCGCGTCGTCGATCGCCGCCTGGCTCACGAATCCGCTCGCGAAGAGCTTCTGCTGCCGCGCCACGTTCGCCGCCGAGAGATCGCGCATCGCGCGCGCCTGCTGCAGCTGCTCGGCCGCGGTCTCGACCTCGGGCGGCCGCTTGCCGCTCTGCAGATTGGCGAGGCGCGCCTCGGCCCCGCGCAGGCGCTCCTCCGCTTCACGCCGCGCGGCCGACTCGTTCTCCCGCTCGAGCGCGAACAGCGGCGCCGCGGCCTTCACTTCGTCGCCGCGCTTCACGGAGAGCTGCAGCAGTGTGCCCGCGAACGGCGCCGCGACACGCACGTATTCCCCTTCGACGTAGCCCTGCAGCGGGCGCGCCGGGTCCGGTGCGCATGCGGCGACCAGCAGGACGGCGGCGACGGCGGGCAGGGCCGGGTGCAAGACGCTAGGGCCTGTTCACACCATGGACGCAAACGCGAACGGGTGGGCGGGGGCGCCAATCAAGGCGGACGACGAAGCGAAGACCGGGCGTCTTCGCGAGGAGGACAACGCAGAGTGGCGCCCCAGGCACCCGTTCCCTTCGGGTTGCTGCCGAAAACGCCCAGCGCTGCGTTGCAAAGTCTTGCCGGGTGCCCGACCCGACTTCGCCTTTGCGCCTTGCGCTCGGCGTTTTCGGCCGCGCAACGCGTTTGCGCCCATGGTGTGAACAGGCCCTAATACTTGACGCTGCACCCGTACGGCGTCGTGCTGGCGACGGTCACGGGCTTGCCGGCCATCGCCTCGGTCAGCGCCGCGCGGACGTAGTTGTTCGCCGTCTTCGCGTCGGCGGGGTTGGCCGATCGCTTGTCGTCGATCGCGCCGGCGTAGATGATCGTGCCGCCCGGATCGACGACGAACATGTGCGGCGTCGTCTTCGCGGCGTAGGCGCGCGCCGTGCCGCTCGTCGAATCGAGCAGCGTGGCCGCGGGCGCGGCGCCCTGCGCCTTCATCCAGTCGCTCATCTCGCTGCGGCGTCCTGAACTCGAAACTCGACGCGTTCGTCGAGTTGATCGAGAGCCAGACGACGTTGCGGCCGCCCCACTCCTTCTGCAGCGCCTGCATGTTGCCGCTCGAATAGTGCTTGCGCACGAACGGGCACTCCGGGTTCGTCCATTCGAGCACGACGTACTTGCCCTTGTAATCGGCGAGCGCGACCGCCTTGCCGGACGGTATCGGTGATCGTGAAGTCCGGGCGCCGCGGCGCCGGACACCACGGCGGCCGCACTTGCGGCGACACCGAGCAGGATCGAGCCTGCGACCAGGGAAAGGACTCGTGTGCGCATCGTCAGTCTCCTCGCTGCAACTTCCGAGCCGCGACGGGACGCTGCCCGCCCGGCCAATCCGGCTAAAGCGTATCCAGCGCTTCCTGCATGGTGCTCCTGCGCAGCACCTCCGGCAACACCAGAGGCGCCTTGCCGGGGCGGTACAGCACGTAGACCGGGACGCCGTTCCTGCCGAGGGCCGCCAGCGCCCGCGTGATCGCGGGGTCGCGCCGCGTCCAGTCGGCGCGCACCAGCGCGACGCGCTTCGCCGCGAATTGCGCCCGCACGTCCTCGGCGTTCAGCACGAGGCGCTTGTTCACCTGGCACGTCACGCACCAGGCCGCGGTGAAGTCGACGAAGACCGGGCGCCCGGCCGCCGTCAACGCGGACACGGTGGCCGGCGTGAACGGCGTCCATCCGCCGTCGTCGCCCGCCGGGCCCGCGTCCGCGGCCTTCACGGCGGGCGCGGGCTCGGCTAAGAAGAGCGGCGCGGCGATCGTTGCCGCGGCCGCGAGCGCGGCGAGTCCGGCGATCCCCCACGGCCGCGCACCGCCCGTGCGCACGATGCGCCATGCCCACAGCGCGAAAGCGACGCCGAGAAGCGCGACCAGAAGACGCAGCAGCGCGTCGTTGTCGCGCTGCGCGCCCAGCACCCATGCGAGCCAGATCACCGTCGCGTAGAGCGGAAACGCCAGCACCTGCTTGAACCGCTCGAGCCACGGACCCGGACGGGGCAGGCGCCGCCGCCATCCGGGGAACCACGCGAAGAGCACATACGGCAGCGCCATGCCGGCGCCGAGCGCCACGAAGACGGCCAGCATCGAGGCGGTCGGAGCGGTGAGCGCGAAACCCAGGGCGGCGCCCATGAACGGCGCGGTGCAGGGCGAAGCGACGACGACGGCGAGGATGCCGGAGCCGAACGCGTCGAGCGTGCGGTTCTTCGCCGTCCACCCGGCCACTCCCGACGGCGCGAGCTGGCCGAACTCGAAGACGCCCGACAGGTTCAGTGCGAGCACGAAGAACAAGATCGCGAGCGCGCTGACGACCGCCGGCGACTGCAGTTGAAAGCCCCAGCCCAACTGCTCGCCGGCGGCGCGCAGCCCGGCGAGCGCCAGGCCCAGCGCGACGAACGTCAACACGACGCCCGCGGCGAACGCGCCCGCTTCCTGGCGCATCGTGGGCCGCGTGTCCTTGTGCGTCGCGAAACCCAGGACCTTGAGCGTCAGCACGGGGAACACGCACGGCATCAGGTTGAGGACGAGGCCGCCGACGAGCGCGGAAACGACGGCGATCGCGAGAGCGAGCGCACTGTTGTCCGCGCCGCGGGTCGACGCGAGATCGAGCACGGGTGCTGCGGCCGGCGCGGCTCTCGGTCCCGCGGTGACGCTGCCGGTGAGCGCGACGTCGATCGTCGCGGCATGCACGGCGCCGAACCCGCCGGCGGCAGTGACCACGCCGGCAAGCCTGTCGAGCGGGCCCGAGAGCGTGGGCGCGACCGGCAACTTGAGCACGAGGGCGTCGCCTTCGCGCGACGCAGGTTGCGGTCCGGACGGATCGATCCGGTCCGGCTCGTACGGAAAGAAGCGAATCGTTCCGGGATCGGCGGCACCGGCCGGCGGCACGAACGTCACTGCGATCGTCGTGCCCTGGCCCGCCGCACTGGCGCGCCAACCGGCGAGCGGTTGCGGCAGCGCCGCGCGCGCGGCGTCGAGCACGGGACCCCAGCGCGCGTCCGGTGCAGCTGTCGGCGCCACCGGAAGCGCCAGCGTCAGGTCTGCGCCTTCCGGGATGCACACTTCCTTGCACACGAGCCAGTCCGCGCGCGCCGCGAGTGTGGCCGTCGTGCCGGGGACGAGCGAGCCAGGTGACGACAACCCCTGTGGCGACAACTGAACGAGGTGCAGCGCCTCGCCTTCGTAGCCGTAGTTGACGAGCGGCCCGACGGGCAGCATCCGCGGCGCGGGCCATTCGATCGGCCCTGCCTCGATGCCGGCAGGCAGCGTCCACGCGAGCGTGGTCGGCAATCCCGAATCGCCGGGATTGCGCCAGTACGTGTGCCACCCCTTCTGCAGCGTGAGGCGGAGCGCGACGGTGATCGGCTCGCCGGGCACGATCGCCGACTTGCCTGCGACGAGCTCCGCTTCCACGTGCGCGGTCTTGACCGGGGCCGCCATCGCGCCCGGCGCAAAGGCGAGCGCGGACACCATCGCAACGAGGCGCGGCAGGCGGAAGAGGGTCCGGAGGCGGGAAGCGAGGCGTGGCATCGGCAAGGCGGGCACGGCGTACCAGGGGATTGGGCGACGCGCGGGCGAAAGGGTTCCCCGCGCCCTATAATTCTACCCGTACCCATGGAAGCCTTTCTCGTCTCGGCGGGGGTGGTGGCGCTCGGCGAGATCGGCGACAAGACCCAGCTCCTCGCGCTCGTGCTCGCCGCCCGCTTCAGGAAGCCGTGGCCGATCATAGCCGGCATCCTGGTCGCGACACTCGTCAACCATGCGCTCGCGGGCTTTCTCGGCAGCCTCGTCCGCACGCTCGTGCCGGCCGACGTGCTCACGTGGCTCGTCGCGCTATCCTTCTTCGCCGTCGCCGCCTGGGCGCTCAAGCCCGATCGGCTCGAGTCGGACGAGCCGCCGACCGCCACGCGATGGGGCGTATTCGGCGTGACCGTCATCGCGTTCTTCCTGGCCGAGATGGGCGACAAGACGCAGGTCGCAACCGTCGTGCTTGCGGCGCGCTTCGAATCGCTTACGGCGGTCGTGCTCGGCACCACGCTCGGCATGCTGCTCGCCAACGTTCCCGTCGTTCTGATCGGCAAGGCTGCCGCCACGAGGATTCCGTTCAAGGCCGTGCGCATCGCGGCGGCGCTCCTGTTCGTGGCGCTCGGCATCTACGTGCTCCTCGCGCCGGGGACCGCGGTGGCGGCCACGGGGGCAACCGTCGCGGCCGAGGAGCGTGGCAATCTCTTCGGCGACCCGTTCGTCCAGGTGACGAGCGGCATGGCCGGCTGTCCCGCGCCGCGGGGACCGATGATCACGCCGGCGGAGATGCGCGCGGAGGCGCATGCGCGCACCGAGCGCGGCACGCGCTGCTTCGAATCGGGCCGCTGCCGGCTGCCGAACTCGTATCTCTACGACAAGGAGATCATTCCGCGCGTCGCGAAGGCGATCACGGCCGACGGGCGCTTCGCGGCGACGAGCGTCTGGGCCGAAGGCCAGCGCCGCTGGGTCACGCTGAAGGGCTGCGTGCGCACGCGCGCCGAAGCGGACGCGCTGCTGCGGCTGGTGCGGGCCATCGACGACGTCGAGGCGGTGGTCGACGCGCTCGTCGTGCGGAAGCGCTAGAGCGGCGTCGCGGCCGGGCGGCGCCGGTATAATCGGCCGCCCCCTTGTCGGCGCCGGCACCGAGTCGGGCGTCGCGTTCCGTCCTGTCCCCGAGAGCCATGAAACCGTTCAATCCCGCCGAGACCGAAGCCGCCGTCCAGCGCGAATGGCGCGAGGGCGACGTCTATCGCGCCGTCGAAGCCAACGACCGCAGGAAGTTCTATTGCGTGTCGATGCTGCCGTACCCGTCCGGCAACCTGCACATGGGGCACGTGCGCAACTACACGATCAACGACATGATGTACCGGTACCTGCGGATGAACGGGTACAACGTGCTGATGCCGATGGGCTGGGATGCGTTCGGGTTGCCCGCCGAGAACGCCGCGATGAAGCGAGGCGTCGCCCCCGCCAAGTGGACGCACGAGAACATCGCCTACATGAAGCGGCAGTGCCAGACGATGGGCTGGGCGATCGACTGGTCGCGCGAGCTCGCGACCTGCGATCCCGCGTACTACAAGTGGAACCAGTGGTTCTTCCTGAAGATGCTCGAGAAGGGCATCGCCTACCGGAAGACCAGCATGGTCAACTGGGATCCGGTCGACCAGACGGTGCTCGCGAACGAGCAGGTGATCGACGGCCACGGCTGGCGCTCCGGCGCACCCGTCGAGAAGCGCGAGATCCCGATGTACTACCTGCGGATCACCGACTACGCCGACGAGCTCCTGTCGTACCTCGACCGGATGCCCGGCTGGCCGGAGCGCGTGAAGACGATGCAGGCGAATTGGATCGGCAAGAGCCAGGGCGTGCGCTTCGCCTTCACGCACGACATTCGCGGCGCCGACGGCAGTTTGATCGGCGACGGCCGCATGTACGTGTTCACCACGCGCGCCGACACGATCATGGGGGTCACGTTCTGCGCCGTCGCCGCCGAGCATCCGCTGGCGACGCATGCCGCGGCCGCCGACCCGAAGGTCGCCGCGTTCGTCGCCGAGTGCAAGCTCGGCAGCGTGAAGGAAGCCGACTTCGCGACGATGGAGAAGAAGGGGATGCGGACGGGACTCTTCGTCACGCACCCGATCACCCGCGAGCGGATCGAGGTATGGGTCGGCAACTACGTGCTGATGGCCTACGGCGACGGCGCGGTGATGGGCGTGCCGGCGCACGACGAGCGCGATTTCGAGTTCGCGCAGAAATATGGGCTGCCGATCCGGCAGGTGATCCGCTGGCTCGACGCGGCGTCGGGTAACGCCGCGCGCCGACCGTCCGTTCTCGATCGACGCGTGGAAACCGTGGTACGCGGAATACGGCGTGTGCACGGGCAGCGGCAAGTACGACGGGCTCGGTTACGACGCGGCCGTCGATGCGATCGCCGCCGACCTGGCCGCGCAAGGCCTGGGCGAGAAGAAGATCACGTTCCGGCTGCGCGACTGGGGCATCTCGCGGCAGCGCTACTGGGGCACTCCGATCCCGATCGTGCACTGCGCGGCGTGCGGCGACGTGCCGGTGCCGGAGAAGGACCTGCCGGTCATCCTCCCGGAGGACTGCGTGCCGGACGGCAGCGGCAACCCGCTCGCGAAGCGCCGCGACTTCATCGACACGACGTGCCCGAAGTGCGGCGGGCCGGGGGAGCGCGAGACCGACACGCTGGACACGTTCGTCGACTCGTCGTGGTATTTCATGCGCTACGCCTGTCCCGACGCGCCCTCGATGGTCGATCGCCGCAACGATTACTGGAATCCGATGGACCAGTACATCGGCGGCATCACGCACGCGATCCTGCACCTGCTCTATGCGCGCTTCTGGACGAAGGTGATGCGCGACATGGGCCTCGCGCAGATGGACGAGCCGTTCACGCGGCTCCTCACCCAGGGCATGGTGCTGAACCACATCTACTTCCGCCGCTCCGAGAAGGGCGGCATCGACTACTTTCCGCCCACCGACGTCGAGGTCCGGCAGGACGAGGCCGGCCGCACGACCGGTGCCTTCCTCAAGTCCGACGGGAAGCCGGTCGAGGACGGCGGTGTGGGCACGATGTCGAAGTCCAAGCTCAACGGCGTCGACCCGCAGGACATGGTCGACCGGTACGGCGCGGATGCCGCGCGGCTCTACGTGATGTTCGCGGCGCCGCCCGAGGCGACGTTCGTGTGGTCCGACGCGGGCGTCGAAGGTGCGCAGCGCTTCCTGCGCCGGCTCTGGACGTTCGCGGAAGCGAACGTGCGACGCCGTCGAGACCGCCGCGGCCGCTCCGGATTTTGCCGGCGCGGCGGCGGCGGTGAAGGCCGCGCGCCGGGAAATGCATCAGACGCTGAAGCAGGCGACCTACGACTACGAGCGAATCCAGTACAACACGGTCGTGTCCGCCGGCATGAAGATGCTGAACGCGCTCGAAGCGGTCCCCGCCGATGCCGCGGGACGCGCGGCGCTGCTCGCCGAAGGTCTGTCGATCCTGCTACGCGTGCTCTATCCCGTCGTGCCGCACATCGGTTGCGCGCTGTGGGACGAGCTCGGCTTCGCGGCGAAGGCCGGCCCGCTGCTCGATGCGCCGTGGCCGCAGGTGGATTCGGCCGCGCTGGTCCAGGACGAGATCGAGCTCGTGCTGCAGGTCAACGGCAAGCTGCGCGGCAAGGTCACCGTCCCGGCGGATGCCGACGGCAAGGCCGATCGAGGCGGCGGCGCGCGCGAGTGCGGAAGTCGCGAAGCACGCGGCCGGCGCCCCGATCAAGCGCGTGATCGTCGTTCCGGGAAAGCTCGTCAATGTCGTCGTCTGACGTGCGCCGCGACGTCCTCCGCTCCGCGGCCGAGGCCGCACGCGTATTCGCGGCCGGGGCCGCGTTGATGGCCGCGCTCGCCGGATGCGGCTTTCATCTGCGCGGCGACGTCACGTACACGTTCTCGACGCTCTACATCAACGCGCCGCCCAACACGCCCTTCGCCGCCGAGCTCAAGCGCTCGCTCGCCGGCGGCAGCACGACGCTCGTGGATTCGGCGGCGGCCGCGCAGGCGGTCCTCGATCTGTCGACGATCACCGACGACAAGCAGGTGCTGTCGCTGTCGGGCGGCGGCCGCGCGCGGGAATACCTGTTGACGAAACGGCTCACGTTTGCGCTGCACGACACCGAAGGCAAGGACTGGCTGCCGGCGGCCGAAATCGTCGTGCGCCGCTCGTACACCTTCAACGAGTCCGAGGTGCTCGCGCGCGAGGCCGAGGAAGCAAAACTCCTGAAGGAAATGCAGACCGACGCCGTGCAGCAGGTCGTCCGCCGCCTGCAGGCGGCGAAGAAGCCGGCGTAAAACACGCTGCACGGGCCGCATCGCGCGTTGGTGAATTCATGGAGCTGCGCTCGAATCAACTCGCCGCGCACCTCGAGCGCACGCTCGCGCCGGTCTACGTGATCCACGGCGAGGAGCCGCTGCAGGCGATCGAGGCCGGCGACGCGATCCGTGCCGCGGCGCGCCGCGCGGGATTCGACGAGCGCGAGATGCTGGTCGTCGAGCCCGGCTTCAAGTGGGACGCTTTCCTCGTCGCCGGTGCCAACCTGGGTCTCTTCGGCGCGCGCCGGCTCGTCGATCTCGCCATTCCGTCGGGCAAGCCCGGCGTCGAGGGCGCGAAGGCACTCGAGCTCTTCGCGTCGCGCGTCGGTCCCGAGCAGATGCTGCTCGTCACGCTGCCGAAGATCGAGCGCGCGGCGCAGTCGTCGGCGTGGTTCACGGCGCTCGCGGCCGCGGGGATTGCGCTCGCCGTCTATCCGCTCGAGCGTGACGCGCTACCGCAATGGATCGCCGCGCGCCTCGCGCGGGCGCGGCAGCGTGTCGCGCCGGAGACGCTCGCATTCCTCGCCGACCGGTGCGAGGGCAACCTGCTCGCCGCGCACCAGGAAATCGAGAAGCTCTCGCTCCTGCTGCCGGAGGGCGAGCTCGCCGCCGAGGACGTCGAGCGCGCGGTGACC
Source organism: uncultured beta proteobacterium (assembly GCA_963724545.1). Taxonomy (GTDB): domain Bacteria; phylum Pseudomonadota; class Gammaproteobacteria; order Burkholderiales; family Casimicrobiaceae; genus CAIWHR01. The sequence continues at coordinate 79,780 of CAVRVC010000012.1, read as the reverse complement.
GACGTGGCGCGCTACGACGTCTTCCAGCTCTCGGAAGCGTGGCTCGGGGCCGAGGCCGCGCGCGTGCTTCGCATCATCGCCGCGCTCGAAGCCGAGGGCGAAGGCGTCCCGCTGCTGCTGTGGCAGCTGAGCGAAGACATCCACGCGCTGGCGGCGGTGCAGGAGGCCGTGGCGGCGGGAACGCCCGTGTCCGCCGCCGTGCGTAACGCGCGCGTCTGGGGCAGGCGGCAGGCGGCGATGGAGCGCGCGGCACGGCGCGTGCCGGCAGCGGTCATAGCACCACTCATCGCAGCGCTCGCGCGGCTCGACGCGCTCGCCAAGGGCATCGGCCGCGGCAACGTCTGGGACGAGCTGCGCACGGTGGCGATGACGCTCGCCGGCAGTCCCGCGCTACCGCTCCCCGCGCCCGACGGAAGGTAAATACGTGTCCACCAATGGACTGCTCGGAATTGCACCTGACTGAATTTGTCCGTTCAGATCTAAATTTCGCAGGGCGACGAGTCGCCGCGTCCAACGCACGGCAACCAGACGTTTGGCAAACGAAAGCCGCCATTCCGGCGCGCATCGTGAATGGGCGCCCACGACCCACTGCCGACATCGGGTGGAGCCGGTAGCTGCCATTGAAACCGAATCAAGCTGCCATTCGATCACGGCAAAGGGGCGCCGCAACGTTCATCAGCCGGTGAGAACGAACCGCCGATGCAGCCCGAACGCCCGAACCGGCCCACGAATTCGATCAGCGCATCACCTGATAGCCAAGCAGTCGAGCGCGCCATGCGCGCTCGTCGCGGGAGGAAGTCGTCCCCACCGCCACCAACCCTCCCCGTTGTCGTCACTTTCTGGCCGCCGACCCCTGGAACAACAGCTTCGCCACCACCACCGCCACAGGGTTGCCCCCCGCCATCGGTGTCCGACCCGCCCGACCCAATCCCCAACGGGCGCGGTTTTGTGATTGAATCGCTTATCCTTAACGGATGACCGAGATCGGCTTGGAGATCGTCGCCAACACGCCCGAGGAATTCGGCAAGTTCCAGGCTGCGGAGTACGCGCGCTGGAAGAAGGTCATCGAAACCGGAAAGATCACCGTGGATTGATGGCGTCCATTCGGGAGGAGGGGAGATGAAGATGCTACGGATGCTTTGCACCCTGATTGCGGCAGCGGCCGGGCTGTCGCTATCCGCGGCCGCCAGCGCCGACGTGACGATCCCGTACAACGAGTACAGCGAGTCGCCCACCATCGGGCGCGGCGGCGGCACGTCCACGGATCCGAAGAATCCGGGTTACGGCGCCATGCGAATCTTCATCCAGAAGGTGATGGACTACACCGGCGCATTGCCTGCGGGACAGAAGATCGTCTTCCAGCGCAGCCAGTCGACCGGGCGCGCGGCGAGCGCGCTTCGCGCGGGCGTGCAGTTCGCCAACGCCAACGCGACACCGAACCCGGCAGTCTCCGAGCCCTCGTGGGGCTTCATCTACAACTCGGTTCCGCTGGGGATGAACTTCCAGCAGATGCTGGGCTTCGTCTACGACGCGAAGATCGAGGGCGTCGGCGGCAACGGCCTCGATCTCGCGCAGTCGATCCTCGACAGCCGCGGCGGAACACAGGTCGTGTTCCCCGTGGTAGGCAGCACCATGCAGGGTTCCGGCTACTTCCCGCGGCCCGTCGGCAAGCCCGATTGCAACGCCGGCGACGCCGAATGCGCGAGCCAGGGCAGCGGCATCGGCCTCGCCGGTCTCTGCACGTCCGGTTGGCGCATCCGCTACCTCGCGCCACCGCAGGACGTGGTCGATCGCGCCTGCGACCTGCTCGCCAAGCGCGGCGTCATTCCCGCGAAGACGCTGACGTTCTACCCGGCAGTCGGCGGCCAGTCGGTGCTGCTGCCCATGCAGCGAAGGACGATCCAGGGCTTCGAATACGTGAATCCCTACGACGATTTCGTCGACTTCTTTCCTCTCAAGGACATGTCGCCTGCCACCCCGCTCGGCAAGCCCGACGCCGGCAATCTCGATTGCTCGCCCGCGCTGCCCGTCCCGATCCCCGCGGGAACGCAGTCGAACTGCTCGCAGAACATCGGGCAGATCGGCGCGCGCTACGCGCATCATCCCTCGTGGCACCAGCCGTTCCTGCTCTCCTGGATGCACGTCGACAAGGCGGTGTGGAACGGGCTCAACACGGCGCAGAAGGCGGCGGTGCTGCGCGCGGCGAAGGAATCCGTGATGGAGTCCTACAACGCGGCCGAGTCGGTGGAATGCGAGAAGCTCCAGGCGATGCTCGACATCAACACCGGCGTGGACCAGCGCAACATCGACGGCACGCCGCGCCTGGTCGACGGCAAGCCGGTGAGCGCGAAGATGACCATGGCCCGGTGGCCGGACGATGCGCTCAAGGTGCTGCTCGAGGCGCGCGACGAGTATCTCGCCTCGCTTGCCGGACCGGAGGATCCGGCGCGCAAGACCGATCCGCAGAAGGACTTCACCCACGTGCTGCAGGCGCTGACGAAATACGCCCGGGGCACGGGGGCCACGAGGTTCGATCCGGGAAGGTTCCCGGCGAAGACGGGCCTCGTCGCGGGCCAGGAGTGCAGGCTGGCGGACTGATGGCCGTATTGGCGATCGCTTGCAGCCTCGCGCCGCGGGCCCTGCACGGGTCTCACTGCTTCGCGCCGATCAGGAAGTACTGGTCGCCACGCATCGCATAGGAAGCGAAGCCGCGGAAACTGGCGGTCGCGGGATCGTAGTAGGCGATGCAGTTCGGTGGTTACCCGGAATGCGGAATCCTTGCCCACTGCATTGCTACTTCCTTGCACCGCGACGCCGATCTCCAGGGCGCGGCCTTCAACGTCCGCTCATCAAGAATTTCTGCGGCGACACGGAACGGCAGCAAATGGCCGAACTGGCACGCTCGTCGCATGAACCTGTCGTTGCCTGAGCACCGAGCTCCGACTCCCGAGCGCCCCGTTGCTGGTGTGCAGGACGTAGAAGGTCGGAGCGTTCCGAAACCTTGTCAGCTAACCGCGTCGCACTTAGTCCCGCGTTCGTGTACTACGATGGCTTCGGACGGTGAAGCGTTACCTTTGTCGGTTCTCGCTTGCCGACGGTCGACCATGACTTCGTATCGAAGGAGAACTCAGCCACGGCGCAGGTTGGCATATCCGTTATCGCGTTCGACAGCCGATGCGCGAGCTCGGTTAGCTCAGGATTGTGACCGCACAGCATCACGCGCTTCGGCTTGTCGCCCAGCTCGTGAATGACCGCGAGCAGATCGTCAGGCGCGGCGGCATACAGCCGCTGATCCACCACGATATCCTTGACCTTGTAATCGAGTCTCTTGGCGATGAGCTCCGCCGTTGCGAGCGCACGCACGGCCGGACTCGACAGGATGAGGTCTGGCTGTGCACCCTGCTTGGCCAATCGTTCGCCCATCCTGGGCGCGTCACGCATCCCGCGATCGTTCAACGGACGCTCCTTGTCGGGCAGCGTGGGATCATCCCGACTCGACTTGGCATGACGAACCAGAAACAGCGTCTTCACGGCCTATGACCTCGTGATGCGCCTGCGTCGAAAGGCAGAATGACAAACAATCAAGAGTGTCCCCGAAAGCAGGCAGAGTACACGTTCATCCGCGCTTCAACACGCCACCAAGGCGAATGACCGGTTCCGGGTAATTTGAGCGCCAACGCCCACGGTCTGCAACTGGCCGGCAAGCGACTTCGCGAACCGACGCAAAGCCAACAGTGCCGTCGGTCAGTGAAAGCCGAAAGGTCCGTTGGCGCAAAGTTCGTAAGGATCCGGTGGGCCGATTGAGGCTGTAGCGGCCGACCCACCAACGAAACACGACCGTTGACCCGAACCACCCATGCGCTGATACTCGAACGCAGATGATTGAGCAACCTGCCGGCGAAACGCGATCGGGCGATCCTTGCGGACGCTGCAAATTTCACTCGGGCTTGCGCTCGCCGCCGCCATCGCGTCAGCGTTTTCGTACATGGTCGCTATGCCGGGGTCGAGTTACTCTGGCGCCCTGAAGCCGCTCACGGAGGACGAAAGGGTCCTGGTCGAGAACCTGCGCCGCCACGTGGCGGGGGTCGCGAGCCGCGAGCATAACCTCTCCCACCCGTCCGAGCTCGAAGCCGCCGCCCGCCACATTGAAGTCACACTCTCCGGCCTGGGCTACGGAACCGCCGCGCAGCGCTTTGTCGTCGACGGCAAGGAAGTGCGCAACATCGAGGTCGAAGTGCCCGGTGGAGCGGGCGCCAGCGAGGTCATCATCGTCGGGGCGCACTACGATTCCGTGTTGGGAGCCGTGGGGGCGAACGACAACGGCTCGGGAGTCGCGGCGGTGCTCGAGCTCGCGCGGCTGTTTCGGGACGCGAGGCCGGCGCGCACTGTGCGCTTCGTCGCGTTCGTGAACGAGGAGCCGCCTTTCTACCGCTCCGAGCAGATGGGGAGCCGCGTCTACGCACGGCGCTCGCGCGAACGCCGCGACCATATCGTCGCCATGCTCTCGCTCGAAACCATCGGCTATTACTCGGACGAGCCAGGGAGCCAGCTCTACCCATTTCCGCTTCGTTTCTTCTATCCGTCGACCGGCAATTTCCTGGCCTTCGTCGCCAACCTCGGCTCGCGCAGGTTGCTGCGTGAAGCGCTCGCGTCGTTCCGGCGCAACGTCCAATTTCCGTCCGAGGGCGTGGCGGCGCCCGCATTCATTCCCGGTGTGGATTGGTCGGACCATTGGTCGTTCTGGCAGGAGAGCTATCCCGCGCTCATGGTGACCGACACGGCACTGTACCGCTATCCGCACTACCACACGCTGCAGGACACCCCGGACAAGGTCGATTACGAGCGACTCGCGCGGGTGGTCAAGGGACTGCACGGCATGCTGCGCGACTTGGCGCAGGCGCCGCCACGCCGGTAGTTCGTTGGAAGAATGCGGGGCGGTCAGCCCCGGCTCGAGCGCCAGATCGAGACGGCGGGCGCTGTTCGGATCGGCGCGCCGCGTCGATCAGCCCGCCCCGGCTCCCGGCGAGAGGGTGCGCTCGGCCTGCTCCGCAGTCACCACGCTCACGGGCACGCCGAACCGCTCGATGCGGTGGGCGAGGTCGAGGTGCAGCCACCGGGAGACCCGCTCTGGCAGCGTCGAGACGATGACCTCGTCGTACTTCTCGCGCTCGAGCGTCTGGCGTACGGCCTCGTACGGGTCGGTGGCCCCGACGATCCCTTGCACATGCGAGCCCGCGGCCGCGTCGAGCAGCGGGATCGCGAGCTCGAGCGTGATGGCTGCCTCCTCGGTGTCCGGGTCCCAATACGGCCGGGGGACCAGGAGCGTGAACCTGCACGGCCCGCGTGCGGCCCGCTCGGCGACGGCGGCGAGCAGCTTGGGCGAGGCCGCGGTACGGTGCGCCACGATGAGGATGCGCCGGTCAGCTCACGATGGGGTCCTCTCCTCTTGCCCAGCTTGGTGATTTGCGGCCGATTTGGAATCAGGCGGACAGCATGTCCTCGTACCCAAATTCTGATCTCTGGCGGATCGCCTGTCACTCCCTGGCCTGAGCGCGAACGAATCCTTACGCTGCCGAGCAGCCATTCACGGCCGCGACGCGACAGACCGTACCCGACCCGTTGCAGACGGTCGTTACGTTGTAGAGCGGACATTGAAAAGACAGGGGTGGCACTTGTATAGTGGGCGCTTTTGAAGATTTGCTCGTCGCCGATGTGCACAACCATGGTGATCGCCACGAGAATGAAGGCGGCGAGGATCGTCGAAAGCTATCCACGGGTCTTTTCTTCGCGATCATCGCCCGATTGATCGGGCCCCGGTTCAAGGCTGAGGCCCATTAAGCCGATGAGCCAACTTTTCGACGAACTCTGTCACGGTACGATGCCAAATTTGCTCTTCGTGGTGCCTTCGCCAGCAGCGGCCGCAAACGTATCGTGATGAAGGGCTCGATGGCCTCCGGTTGCGCCGGAGTCGACGACGCTCTGCTCTACGAGGACTTGTTCGCCCTGAAGGGCTGACGGAACGCCACTCATGTTTTCGTCCTTCGGCCTTGGTGCGCTCGCACAGCTGTCGCTGGTCCTTAGCGGCCTGGCGGTGTTTCTGGTCAAGGTGCCCCAGCGCGCGGTCGGTGATTTTGCCGGCTTCGGTGCGGGCGCGCTTATTGCCGCCGTCGCCGCAGATCTGTTGCCGAACGCCAAGCTCCTCGGGATGTGGCAGGTCGCGCTATGGACCATGCTCGGCGCCGGCACCTTCATTCTCGGCGAGCGCTATGTAGACCGCAAGTTCGGCGCCGAAGGCGGCGGCGGTCCCCTCGGGATCGTCGTCGGGGCGATTGTCGATGGCGTGCCGGAGTCCATCATATTCGGCGTGCAAATGGCGCGAGGAACCGAGATAAGCCTGGCATTTCTCGCCGCGGTCTTCGTCTCGAATATTCCCCAGGCACTGGCTCCCTCCGCCGGCCTCGCGGAGAGCGGCTGGAGTTGGCGCCGCGTCGCCGGCATGTGGCTTTGGGTGATGCTCGCCTGCGGTGTCGCTGCCGCGCTCGGCCACTTCGCGGCGACGACCTTTGTCGGCGCCAACGGCGCGCGCTCGGCCGCTTTGGCTTCGGGCGGCATTCTGGCGATGCTGGCCAATTCCCTGATCCCGTTTGCACATGAGCGCTCGAAGAGTGCCGGGACATGGACGGTGGTGGGCTTCTGCTCCGCTCTAGCCATGGGTGGATGAAACGCCGTCGAGTTGCCGCCCCTCCCGACGCTTGCCGGTAACTGGGGATGGAGGAATCATGGTCGGGATAGCCCGCCAAGGAGTTGCGCAATGACTGAAGTCCGCTTCCCATTGGCGTTTGCGCTGACCTTGACGCTTGGTCTGGCCGGATGCGCAACCACCTATCCGCTGATGCCCACCCCGGCGTTGTACACCGCGGCGCACGCGAGGCCGCTGTTCACTCAGGCGTCGGCCGAGGTTCGGACACCCCCGCTGGATCTGCTTTTCATTACCGACCGCGCGCCCGCGACAAGCCCTGATCAGCCTGAACCGTACACGGCCGAGAGGTCGCGCCTTATGGCGTTCGGGTCAACGACGATCCTCTTCGGCGAAGACATGACGTGGGACGCGCTGGTGAAGCAGAGCCTGCTCGCCGAGCGCCAGTCTCCGACGAACCTCAAGCTCGGTCCGACAAAGGAACTCGGGCGCTACCCGCGCATTCCCTATGCGGTTGCCGCGACGCCCGCGGGGCTGACACGCACTCCCGCTGTCGTCGATGCACACGAAACGGCCAACCGAGCGCTGCAGGCCGAGATCGCGCGACGTCTCGATTTGAGTCCGCGCAAGGAGATGGTGCTCTACATCCACGGAGTCAAGAATTCGTTCAGCGACGCGGCCTTTACGATGGGTGAGCTATGCCACTTCCTGGGCCGCGAGTTCGTTTGCGCAATCTTCACCTGGCCCGCGAGCGGAAAGCACGGCATCCTATTCGGCTACGAAGAAGACTATGAATCGAGCATATTCGCGGTCGAGCATTTGCGGAAGGCGATCCGCACAATCGCGGACACACCGGGGCTCGAGAGAATTCATGTCCTGGCCCACAGCCGCGGGACCGACGTGCTCGCCACCGCCCTGTCAGAGCTTTCCTTCGAGTCGTACATGCAGCAGATGACGCTGCCCCGGCGCGCCAAGCTCGGCAACGTCGTGCTGATGGCACCGGATCTGGACGTCGAGGTGGCTCCGGAAAAGATCCTGGCGATTATGTCTGATCCCGACGTGCCCCACGGCCCGACGCCGGACCCACGTGCGGTGTTCGCGGCCCTGAGCCCGTTCCACCTCACCATTTACGTTTCGCCCGACGACAAGGCCCTTGCCACGTCGAGCTGGCTCTTCGGTAGCCTTGCCCGGCTGGGACGTGTCGATACTTCGATACTGACTCCGGAGCAAATCGAGCTGGCGGCAAGTTTGGGCTTTCTCGACGTGATTCAGATTCGCGGGACGACCGACCTGTTCGGACACGGCTACTTCGTATCGAATCCGAGGGCAAGCGCCGACCTCATCGCGATGATTCGATACGGGCTGAAGCCCAACGAACCCGGCCGCCCTCTGGAGGAGGTCAAGCGGCCATTCTGGCGAGTCCCAATGGAAGCCGTTGCTGGAGGGGCTGACTGAGCCGCGCGCCGGCCGGCTCTGCTGCGAAGGGTTGTCCCATGAATTCCACTGTCATCGCCGTCCTCGTTTTCGTATTCGTTTTCGGCGGGGCTCTGGCGGGCGTCGCCGTCCGTGTCCCCGCGCATCATCAGGATGCCGAAACGAAGGACGTGGTCAAACTGGTGATGGGGCTAGTTGCAACCATCGCCGCCCTGGTCCTGAGCCTGCTGATAGCGTCCGCGCACAGTTCGTACGACATTCAGGAGAGCGAAGTGCAGCAACTCGGCGCGCAGCTTGTTCAGCTCGATCAGGTGTTCGCCCACTACGGCTCAGAAACGAACGACGCCCGCGCGCAGCTACGTCGCATGGTGACGGTCGAACTCGCGCGGCTGTGGCCCGATGCCGACGCCACACGAGTAGCCGTGCACGCCCCGCAAAATTACATCCCGGCGGAAGACCTGTTCGACACGGTCGCCCGTCTGACGCCCCAATCCGAGAACCAGCGATCTGCCCAGGCGCGTGCTCTGCAGCTCATGACGACCATGGGTACGACCATCCGCCTGCTGCACCAACAGGCCGGAGGCTCCCTGTCCTGGCCCTTCTTCGTCGTGCTGGTGTTCTGGCTCGTTGTGCTCTTCGCTGGCTTCGGTCTCTATGCGCGCCGCAACGCCACCGTCATTACGGCGTTGTTCGTCGGCGCGTTGACCGTCGCGGGCGCGATTTTCCTGATCCTGGAGATGAATCGGCCGTACAGCGGACTGATGGAAATCTCTAGCGCCCCAATTCGGGACGCGCTGGCGCCGATGGGCCGCTAACGGGCCTCGTCCGTCGGCCGCGCCTTCCGGCTGACAATGCCCAGGCTAGCGATAACCTGTCTTGCACATATTCGAACCAGCGACGCAGCGACGGATGACGCCAAACGGAGGTGTGTTGCAGGATTTCACTTGTGGCCGGCGGTGTCAGTTAACGTCGGCTTTGCAGTAAATTGGGGCGCTGCGACGACCGACTCCTTGTGGCCGGCTGGAGTCCTGCGACTTCAACATTTCAATGTCGGGTGTTGACGGTGGACCTGCCGCGTGGCTCTGCCAAGACCACGTCACGGCCGGATATTTTCCACGAGGGTGACAATCTGCACGAACTCGATGCTGGGGCGCACACCGTAGAGACCGGCGACCCGCTCGAGCAGCTCATCAGTGAAGAACGCTTTGGCGGCCTCCTCTGAGTCCCAGACGTAGAAGTTCGCGGCCTCACGCTTCTCGGAATTGAGCGTGAAAGCCTTTGAGCGTAGCCCCGGCATTCCTTCAAACCTTACGCGCGCGGTCTCAGCGATCTTCCGCACGGCTTGCTCATCGAAGTTGTCTCCATAGCGGAATGTAACGAATACACCGATCATGTCGCACTCCTTTCGACGTAGTCGTTGAGGCTCGGGATACCAGTTGGACGAGCTCGTAGATCGCGTTCAGCTCCCGCGCGCGACGCTGCGATCGGCCGGATCACGACGCCCCCGTCGATCCGATTCGATCGGTCGACGAGACCAGGCTGGCGATAACCACGCTCTGGTCCTCCAGGCTGCCCCGGAGCCGGAAACCGAGCTGCATCGCGAAGGCGAGCATCGCGCGATTGTCGCTCTTGATCTCGCCGAACAGTCGCCGCACGCCTCGGCGCCAGGCAGTCGCCAGAAGCCGCTTCACGAGGTGCCTCCCTAGACCTCGCCTCTGGAAGTCGTCGGCAACGGCGATCGCGAACTCCGCGTTGTCATCTTCCTGCGCTAGCGCGTAGCGCGCTTCCGCAACGATGGCGGTGCCCTCCTGTCGCCCGCTCAGTGCGACCAACGCCAAACCCCGGGCGGGGTCCACATTGACGAAGCGATCCAATTGCGCCGCCGACAACTCGGCAAGCGCGGCGAAGAAGCGAAAGCGCCGCGACCTCGCGGAGAGCCGGCGAACGAAAGCCTGCAGCAGCGAGGCGTCATCGGGTCCGATCGGCCGCACGACGACCTCGGAGCCGTCAGTAAGCTGCAAGACTTGTCCTTCACCGGCACCCATGATCGACCACCCGCTCGAGCTATACGGCGCGGCCGCCCGCCGCGTTGTGAAGTGAGCGTATCGAACCGTAGCAGCAGGAGAATTTCGCCGGGAGGCGAGATTTGTTTCTTTCGTTTCAGGCGGCGGGCGCATGAAGGCGACCGCGCCGCGTGCGCCCGTCCATTTTTCGACATGCATCCGCGCCCGATTTGCCGCACCTGGCGGAATTCATGTCGGCGGCGAGGATGGCGGCAAGGGGGCGTTGGGCGCTGGGTTCGGGCATTCGGGAAGCCCCGCTTTTGCCAGACCTTCCCGAATCCGCGCCGGACCCGCAGGATTGCGCCAAGGCAGCTGGGCGAGGTGCGCCTCGAAAGAGTACTTCGGGTTGATCTCTTTCAACTCTTGCCAAACACGCTGTGCCTCCGCGACTTCGCCGAGGTGACCAAGCGCCGAGGCATAGTACGCGCGTGAGAAGTCGGTTGTAGGGGTCAGACGTATCCTCTCGCTCAGTCTGGCGGCGGCGGCTTCGAATTGGCCCGCCACAAGATAGGCCGTCCCCAGGAAATGCAGCGTGGCGGAGGTGAACTTGGGATCGAGGCGAAGCGCGCGTTCCAAGGCTTTGATCCCCGCCTGGGGATTGCCAAGCATCGTCTCGGAATGGCCGTGCGCGCAGGCAGCGAGGGCGAAGTTCGGACTGAGCGCCAGCGCCTTTTCCGCCGCGACCTTGGCTCCCTCCGGATCACCGTTGAACAGGCTGGAGGTTGCGACGGCAAGCTGCCCCAATGGCTCATTGGGGTCCATTGCGACCGCTTGCGCTGCGAAGCGAACGGCCAACTCCAGCGACTGAGGCATCTCGAGCCAGCGGTTCTGATATTCGAGAATGTGCACCAAACTGAGACCGGCATAGGGCGCCGCATAGCCGGGGTCGATCTCGGTCGCGCGCCTGAAAGCTGCAACTGACCGCTCAAATACCTCACGGTGCCTCCCCGAACCGTGGACCAATTCGAGCCACAGTTCACGCCCGCGAAGGAAGAAATCGTGGGCATCGACGCTACTTGTCGGCTGCTCCGCAAGAACAGCCCGTTCCGCTGGCTTCAGCGAGACTTTCAGCGCATCCACGATCTGCAGCGTCACCTCGTCCTGAACCGCGAAGATATCGGTCAGATCGCGGTCATAGCGTTCGGCCCAAAGATGCGCTGCGGTTTTCGCGTCGATCAACTGCGCCGTGATGCGCACCCGGTTGCCCGCCCGACGGACCGAGCCTTCGAGGACCGCGCTTACCCCTAGCTCGCGCCCGACCGCGCGAATGTCCGGCGTCTTGCCCTTATAGGCAAAGCTCGAATTGCGGGCGATCACGATGAGGCCGGAGACCTTGGACAAATCGGTGATGATGTCCTCGCTGATCCCGTCCGAGAAATACTCCTGTTCGGGCTCACCCGACATATTGGTGAATGGAAGAACCGCAATCGAAGGGGCGTCCGTCGTGCCTTCTACCGGGGTATGGGTTGGCGCAATCTGGGCATAACTACCGCCCCAGCGCCAAGCCTGCACCGGCGCGGCAATGTTCTTCAACATCAATGCTCCCGCATTCACGAACTCAACGCTGACTTTGCCTTTGATCTGACCATGCACCACGTCAGACATCAAAATTCCAGCTCGCGGGGCCTGCGCCTCCAACCGGGCCGCGACATTGACACCGTCGCCGAAAATGTCATTGCCTTCGATGACGATTTCACCAAGGTTCACGCCAATACGAAATTCGATTGGCTCGCGCTCCGGTTGCAAGCTGTTGTGCTCGGCCATCGCCCCTTGGATCGCGACTGCACATTCAACGGCGTCGACAGCACTTGAAAATTCGACAAGCGCTCCGTCGCCCAGCATCTTGACGATTCGGCCCCGAAATTCGGTAACGGAGGGATTGAAGCGCGTCGCCCAAACCTCGCGCAGCGCCAAAAGCGTCCCGGCCTCATCCAACCCAATCAACCGGGAATACCCGACGACGTCAGCGGCAAGGATCGCCGCAAGTCGACGGTGGGCGCGGGCTTCAGCCATCGTGTCAGATCCTTCAACCAAACCAGAAGCGGGCAGCGTATTGGATTCCCCTGCTGGAGTCTATTTTCCGCAGGAGGCGCAACGCCCGCGGCGACCGTCACGCGTCATCGCGGGACCGGGAGGCAGCGCGCCTGCCGCTCGTCGAGCGTGCACTCCACCTGCGGTGTGCCGTCCCGGTCGTGCGCGATCATCCGCCAGCGCGCGCCGTCGCGCTCCATCGTCATGAAGCCGAACCGGTTGGTCGCGACGATGCCAGAAATCACGGCTCCGGGCGCGGGCACGACGCCCGGCGCCAGCGGAATCGGCAGCGGCGTGTCGATCCAGTCGCCGCCGTTGCCCGACACGAACTGGGCCGGCTGCGGCGTCGAGAAGCTCACGACTTCGAACAGGTGGACGTGGCCGGACAGGAGCGCCTTGACGCTCGGCGGGAACAGCGCGGTCGGCTGCAACCCGTTCAACACCGATTGCAGCGCGCCGTTGCCGGGGTACGGCGCGTCGGGCCTCAAAGGGTTCGGCGCAAACGCGAGCACCGGGTGATGATTCATGAAGAACGTGTTCGGCCGCTGCGCGGCGAGCGCGAAGGCCTTCTCGTATTGCCGGCGGTACTGGATGTGCATCGCATCGTTCGGGGCAAGCGGCATGACGCCGACCAGCGACGAGTCGAACACGATGAACTGAGTGTCGGCGTCGCGACCGGTGCCGAGCGGCACCGCGTACGGCTCGCTGTAGTCGCCGATCGCGTCGTCGGCCGCGACGTTGCAATCCTGGCGCGGGGCCATGGGGCGCGGATCGAGAAATCGCCACCAGCCCTGGCCCGCGCGATTGCACGACTCGTGGTTACCGCGCACGACGATCCACGGCGCCGCTCGCAGCAGTGGCTCGGCCGGCGCGAACACGTCGGCCTCCCATGCATCCCAGCCATAGCCCCACGGACTGCCGGCGCACTGCAGGTTGCCGGCCGGACACTCGTTCTCGCGATAGTGGTAGTCGCCGACGTGGATGACGAGATCCGGTGCCGTCGCGGCCGCCGCGCGCGCGACGGCGGCGAACGGCCACTCCTTGGGATCGTTGCACGCCTGGTATGCGTTGTCGGCCGTCTTGATCCGGCAGCCGGTGTCGCCGATGACGACGATCCGTCGCGGGTTCGCCCTGGGCAGAGGCAGCACGCGACCGAGGACTGACGCGCGCGCGACACCGTCCGGAAGCGGCTTGTCGCAGACGAGCATCGGAAACGCGGAAGGCTTGGACAGCGCCGGCTCGCTTCGCGTCGGCCGCAGCGGCATCGTCGCGGGTCGCGCGCGCACGTCCATCGCGACGGCGACCCCGTCGAGCTCGATCGCCGGGCAACTCGCCGCCGGCGTGACGACACGCGCGACGGCTCGGCCCTCCTCGCCCAGCAGCACGAACGCATACGTCGCGGAGGCGCCGGGCGCCGTCGCGCGTGGCGGTGCGGCGCAGCCGGCGATCAGCGCCACCAGCATCGCCACAGCCGCGATTCGCGTCATCCGCCATCTCCCCACGCCGTTTGCACGACGGCGAGCGCCGCGGCGGCCGCCGTGTCGGCGCGCAGCACGCGCGGTCCGAGGCGCAGTGCATGAAATCCCTTCGTGCGCGCCGCCGCAGCCTCGCGCGCGTCGAATCCACCCTCGGGACCGATCAGGACGGCAAGCGGCGGCGCGGGGCGCACGATGGCGGCGATGCCCTGTTCCGCGTCCGGCAGCAGCACGATGCCGGTGCCCTGCCATTCCGAGAGCCAGTCGGCGAGCGCACGCGGCGCCGCGATCTCCGGCAGCCGATTGCGGCCCGATTGCTCGGCCGCCGCCACGGCGACCTGCCGCCAATGGAGGACGCGCTTCTCGCCGCGCTCGCCGTTCGGCATCGGCGCGCTTCGCGCCGTGACGAGCGGCTGGATCGCGCTCGCGCCGAGCTCGGTCGCCTTGCGGATCGCCGAGTCCATCGCGTCGCTCGCGACGATGCACTGCGCCAGCGTCAGCGCGAGCGGCGACTCCCGCTCGACGGGCACGAAGCGCTCGACCCGCACCGACGCACCCCGCTTGTCGACGCGCACGAGCGTGGCAGCGTACTCGCCGCCGGTGCCGTCGAAGAGCGTCATCGCATCGCCGACGGCAAGGCGAAGCACGCGCGTCGCATGGTGCGCCGCGCCGGCGTCGAGCTCCACCGTCTCGCCCGCGAGCCCGGGCCGGAGCGGCGTCGTGCAGAGGAATCGCGGCACCGCCATGGCTAGGACTCGGTCGCGACGAAATCGAGCCCGCAATCGTCGTTCTCGGCGCGGAATCCGATCCGCGCATAAACGGCATTCGACGTCGGATTCGCGACGTCGGTCGTGAGAAAAAGCTTGCGCTTGCCGCGCGCGAGCAGCTCGCGCGCGAGCCCCGCGACCAATGCGGTCGCGTAGCCCAGACCGCGACACTCCGGCAGCGTGTACACGGGGGCGATCCGCGCGAAATCGGGAGCCGCGTCGTTGAAGCCCGCGTAGGCGACCGGCCGGCCGTCGTCCCAGATCCGGAAATCCCCGTGCGCGACGCGCGACGGGAGCTGCTCGCGCACGCGCTCGGGCCGATCGTGAATGCCGGCTTCGGCGATGAAAGCGATCTGCCGCTCGATCAGCCAATCCGTATCGGCGGGCGTGGCCGCCCTCGCGCGTCCGGGCGCGGCCGGCACGTCGTTGACGGTGGAAAGCGCGTGCTGGCGCATGCGAACACGCAGGCGATGGCCGCGCCCGGTGAGATCCTCCCATTTCCGCGCGAACGCCTCGCACCCGGCAGGCGCGCCGATCACGCCGTGAAGCTTCGGCCAATCGCGGGCAAGATCGACGGCGAACGCCGCCGCCGCGGCAGCGTCGCTCTCGCCGATCAACACCGGGCCCGCGTCGCGCAGCATGGCGACGCCGAAGGCGGCACGGCCGCGGCAGGTGGCGAGATAGATGCGTTCCCCCGCGCGCGGCGGCACGCGCTTCATCATGTGCGCCCCGCCTTCGAAAAAGCTCGCCGACGCCTCGCCCCGCGTTTTTATCGGCGCAATCGCGGCGATGAAGGCGTCGAGATCCCGGTGGCGAGTGACGTGCATGGTTGCCTCGAGCAAGGGGGCCGGAGTATGTTATACGACATGGTCAGTCTCACCACACCCGCCGGGGAGCCGGGCTCGTCCGCCCCCGCGTTCGACCTGCCCGGCACCGACGGCAAGCGCCACACGCTGGCCTCGGTCCGCGGCGCGAACGGCACCGTCGTGATGTTCATCTGCAACCACTGCCCGTATGTGAAAGCGGTGGCCGCCAAGATCACGCGCGACATGGCCGAGCTCGCGCAGCATGGCGTGGGCAGCGTCGCCATCATGAGCAACGACCCTGCGGCGTATCCGGAGGACTCGTTCGACCGCATGAAGTCGTTCGCCGCGCAGCACGCCTTCCCGTTCCCCTACGTGATCGACGAGACGCAGGACGTCGGACGCGCGTACGGCGCCGTCTGCACGCCGGACTTCTTCGGCTACGACCGCGACCTGAAGCTCGTGTACCGCGGGCGGCTCGACGCGTCGGGACGCTCGGACGATCCGGCGGCGGCGCGCGAGCTCTTCACGGCGATGCGCGAGGTCGCGCGCACGGGCAGGACGTCCGGCATCCAGCATCCGTCGGTCGGCTGTTCGATCAAGTGGAAGCAGGGATAGCCGGCACTAGTCGACCAGCGCGCGATAGGCGTGCCAGGTCGCGTGCCCGATCACGGGCACCGCGACGACGAGCCCCGCGAAGTAGAGGGCGAAGCCCGCCGCGATCACGGCGACGATCAGCATTCCCCAGACGAGCATCGTCGGCAGGTTCGCGCCGAACGCGCTCAGGCTCGTGAGCACCGCCACGATGCCGTCGGTGTCGCGGTCGAGCATCATCGGCACCGAGACGACGCTGATCGCGAGCACGAGCAGCGCGAAGAAGCCGCCGACGCAGACATAGGCGAGCAGGAACTCGACGTTGTCGAGCGACAGGATCTGCCCGAGGAACCCCGCGACGGACGGCATTTCGCCGGTGTTGAACAGCGCGAACACGATAAGCGACGCGCGGGCCCAGACGAGCAGGATGACGCAGAGCACGAGCGCGAACATGCCGATCGCGCCCGCGCTCCCGCGCCACGCGTCGAGCGTCGGCGCGAGCCATGCCGGCAGACCACGCTCCCGGCGGCGCGACAGATCGTAAAGGCCGATCGCGAGGAACGGTCCGACGAGGAAGAAACCGGTGACGAGCGCCGCGACATATTCGTAGGCGTGGCGGAACGTGAGCGCGATGAGCCATCCCATCGCGGCGAAGCACGCGCCGTAGAAGGCGCTCGGGAGCGGGTGCGCGCGAAAATCGCGCCAGCCGGCGGCGAGCCAGGCGAACGGCGCCGCGACGGAAACCACGCGCACGCCCGGCAGCGTCGCCGGCGGCGGTTCGGCCTCGGACGCCATCGAGCTACACGAAGGCGCGCAGCGCGTCGAGCACGACGTCGGGCTGTTCGGCCATCAGCGCGTGCCCGCAATCGGGAACGGTGACGACCTTCGCGTCCGGCAACGCGTCGATCAGGCTCCGGGCGTTCTTCGGCGGCGCCATGATGTCGCGCGCGCCGAGAACCACGAGCGTCGGGCAGCGCACGGCGGCCGCGCTCGCGCCGCCGCCGCCGTAGCGGTCGCAGGCGACGAGATCGGCGTGCAGCACGCCCGGCTTCGTGCGCTCGAGAAGGCGCAGCGCGTTGCCCGTGAGCCACAGGCCCGGGACCCGGTTGCCGCCGAGCTGCTTCCCCGCGCTGTACGACCACCCGGTGATGAGCTCGAGCGCGATGTGATCGTCGCGCTTCGCGGCGTCCTGCAGCTCCTCGGAGACGGGCATCGGCGACGCGGGGCCCACGAGCACGAGCTTCTCCACCCGCTCCGGAAAGCGTGCCGCGCACTCCAGGGCGGCCAGCGATCCCAGCGAATGGCCGACGAGCGTCGCACGCGCGATGCCGGCCGCATCGAGCAGCGCGGAGAGCCAGTCCGCGATCGCCTCCACCGAGGGCAGCGCGGCGCCTCCCGACTTGCCGTGGGCGGGAAGGTCGACGGCGAGCACGTTCCAGCCGTGATGCGCGAAGTAACGCGACTGCAGCGTCCAGACGCTGTGATCGTTTCCGGCGCCGTGGACGAAGAGGACCGCGGGCCGCGCGCCGCCGAACGGCCGCGAGCCGGTGTACGCGTAGACGTCGTGGCCCAGGACGGGGAAGATCATCGGCATCCGCAGCGCGCGTCGGATTCGTTCATCCTTTTCCGGCCGCGTGCAGCGCCCGCGACAGGTCCTCGATCAGGTCGTCGGCGTGCTCGAGGCCGACCGACAGGCGGATCGTCCCTTCGGTGATGCCCGCCTTGGCGAGATCCGCGGCCGCCATCCGGAAGTGCGTCGTCGACGCCGGATGGATGACGAGCGACTTGGCGTCGCCGACGTTGGCGAGGTGCGAGAAGAGCTTCAGCGCCTCGATGAAGCGGCGGCCCTGCTCGCGCGTGCCCTTGAGATTGAAGCTGAACACGGCGCCGCAGCCGCGGGGCAGCAGTTCCGCCGCGAGCGCGTGGTCCGGGTGGCCTTCGAGCTCGGGATAGCCGACCGCCTCGACCATCGGGTGCGCGGCGAGGAACGCCACGATCCGCCGCGTGTTCTCGACGTGGCGCGCCATCCGCAGCGGCAGCGTCTCGATCCCCTGCAGGATCTGGAACGCGGTGAACGGCGACATGCACGCGCCGAAATCGCGCAGGCCTTCGCGCCGCGCGCGGAGCAGGAAGCCCGCGGTCGTGGATTCCTCCGCGAACACCATGTCGTGGAAGCCGGCGTAAGGCTCGGTCAGCGTCGGGAACTTGCCGCGCGCTTTCGGCGCGTCCCAGTCGAACTGTCCCGAATCGACGAGCAGCCCGCCGATCACCACCCCATGGCCCGACAGGAATTTCGTCGCCGAATGGAACACGAGATCCGCGCCGTGCGCGAACGGCTGCATCAGATAGGGCGTGGTGAACGTCGCATCGACCAGCAGCGGCAGTCCGTGCTCGTGCGCGAGCGCCGCCACGCGCGGGACGTCGAGGACGTCGAGGCCGGGGTTGCCGAGCGTCTCGCCGAAGCAGAGGCGCGTCTCCGGGCGGATCGCGGCGCGCCAGCGCGTCGAGGTCGCGCGGATCGACGAACGTCGTCTCGATGCCGAAGCGCGGCAGCGTGTAGTGGAGCAGGTTGTGCGACCCGCCGTAGAGCGCGCGCGACGCGACGATGTGACCGCCGGCGCCCATCAGGCTCACGACCGCGAGGTGCAGCGCCGCCTGTCCGCTCGCCGTGGCGATCGCGCCCACGCCGCCTTCGAGCGCGGCGATGCGCTCCTCCAGCACGGCGCACGTCGGGTTGGAGATCCGCGAATAGACGTGTCCGGCGCGCTCCATGTTGAAGAGCGCGGCCGCGGTGTCGGTGTCGGGCAGCACGAACGATGCCGACGCGTAGATCGGCGTCGCCCGCGCGCCGGTCGCAGGATCGGGCCGCGCGCCGGCGTGCAGCGACAGCGTGTCGAAGTGCGTGGTCTTGGGCTTGGTCATCGGCGACGGCCCCTTGAAGGCGCGCGGCGGAAAGGGTCGCGCTATGGTAGCGCAACCGGTGTCGGGAACGCCGCCTGTGTCTGCCCAACGCGCGGCGAAGGGACTAAAATGGCCGTTCCGCAACCTGGGGGACGACGACCATGCAACGCAAGGCATCCGCCCGCTGGCAGGGCACGACGCAGGAAGGAAGCGGAACGCTCTCCGTGCAGAGCGGCACGCTGCGCGACGTTCCGTACTCGTTCAAGGCGCGCTTCGGCGACGGCAAGGGAACGAATCCCGAGGAGCTCGTCGCGGCCGCCCACGCGGGCTGCTTCACGATGGCGCTCTCGTTCACGCTCAACAACGCGGGCTTCACGGCAACCGCCATCGAGACCGAGGCCCGGCTCACGATGGACACCGTCGACGGCAAGCCGACGGTCACGGCCATCCATCTGCTCGTCCGCGCGCAGGTGCAGGACATCGACTCCGCGCAGTTCGCCGAGATCGCGTCCTCCGCCAAGGTCAACTGCGTGATCTCGCGCGCGCTGTCTCCGGGCATCACCGTGACGATGGACGCCTCATTGGCGTCCTAGTCGCGTCCTGATCCGGCAGCACCTCATGGCGACCGCCGTTCCTCCGGCCAAGGGCCGAGGCGCGACGTTCAACCCGGCCAATCGCTTCCGCCGCGAAGCCCGCGAGGCGGTCGACGATGGCTGGGAGATCCCCGGCGTCGCCCTCGACGACGAGGATGCGCCGGCTCCGCTCAAGACCGTCGTGCGCATCGTGCCCGCGCGCACGATCATCAGCCGGAACGAGTCGCCGGACATTCCGTTCACGCAGTCGATCAATCCGTACCAGGGCTGCGAGCACGGCTGCATCTACTGCTACGCGCGACCGACCGCACGCCTATCTCGATCTGTCGCCGGGGCTCGACTTCGAGACGAAGCTCTTCGCCAAGCCCAATGCCGCCGCGCTGCTGCGCGCCGAGCTCGCGAAGCCCGGCTATCGCCCCGAGCCGATCGCCCTCGGCGCCAACACCGACCCGTACCAGCCGATCGAGCGCGAGTGGAAGATCACGCGCTCGGTGATCGAGGTGCTGGCGGAATGCGACCATCCGCTGACGATCACCACCAAGGGCGCGCTGATCGAGCGCGACCTCGATCTCATCGCGCCGATGGCCGCCAAGGGGCTCGTCCGCGTGTTCGTCTCGATCGCGATGCTCGACCGCGAGCTCGCGCGGAAGCTCGACCCGCGCGCCGCGGCGCCGCACCGGCGCCTTGCGATCGTCAAGACGCTGAGCGAGGCCGGCGTGCCGGTCGGGGTCAACGTCGCGCCGATCATTCCGCAGCTCACCGACCACGAGCTCGAGGCGATTCTCGAAGGCGGCGGCGGCAGCCGGCGCGCGGCATGCCGCCTGGACGATGCTGCGGCTGCCGCTCGAGGTCGCGCCGCTCTTTCGCGACTGGCTGGCGACGCACTATCCGCTGCGCGCCGCGCACGTGATGAGCATCGTTCGCCAGATCCGCGGCGGCAAGGACAACGAGTCGCAGTTCAAGGTGCGCATGGGCGGCAAAGGCGAGTTCGCCGACCTGATCCGCACGCGCTTCCGCCTCGCCTGCAAGCGGCTCGGCCTCAACACCGACCGCGACGCGCCGCTCGACATGTCGCGCTTCCGGCCGCCGCGCAACAGCGCGCAGCTCGATCTCTTCTAGGTCGTTGCGGATTGCTGCGCCGCGCCTTGCCCGGCGCCTTGCAGTAGCGCAACATTCGCCTGGCACGGCTCGCGAGAAGCCGGCGGATTGGCTGGATCAAACTCGGGGGAGCAGTGAACACGATCAATCACATCGCGGTCTGGGTGGCCGGCATCGTCCAGTTCTTGCTGGGTGCCGGTTGGTACACGCTGCTGGGACGGGCCTGGATGGCAGGGATCGGAAAGGACGAAATTCAGCTCGCGGCCGAAATCGGTCACTCGCCGCTGCCCTACATCCTGGCCCTCGTCGCGGCACTGGTGATCGCGTATACGCTCGCGTGGCTCTTTCCCCGACTCGGCGTCCAGTCGGCCGCGGCGGGTGCGAAAGCAGGTGCCGTCCTCGCGCTCGCGCTGATCGGCAGCACGCTCGCGCAGAACTACGGGTTCGAGGCGCGCCGCTCTCGCTGTGGCTCATCAATGCGGGCTACATGGTCGTCGGCATGGCGATCATCGGCGCCATCGTCGGCCACTGGAGGAGGCAAGCCCGCGTGACGCGTGGCCTCGCTGACCGAGCGCCTCGCGCGCTGCTACACGGGCGCCGTGCACGACGTGCTGCGGATGATGGGACACGACAACATCGTGCTTCCGCCCGAGATCAAGGCGATCGCGCCGGGCACGCGGCTCGCGGGTCCCGTCTGGACGGTGTCGGGGCACATCGACCGGACGAAGTCGCGCCACGAGACGCTGCTCGGCTGGTGCACGCTGCTCGCGAAGGCGCCGTCCGGACACGTCGTCGTCTGCCAGCCCAACAACCACGAGGTCGCGCTGATGGGCGAGCTGTCGGCGCAGACGCTCGCGGCGCGCGGCGTGCGCGGCTACGTCGTCGACGGCGGCTCGCGCGACACCGACCTCGTGCTCGAGCAGGGGTTTCCGGTGTTCTGCTCGTTCCTGACGCCCTCCGACATCGTCGAGCGCTGGATTCCGGACCGCTACGGCGAGCCGATCACGATCGGCAGCGGTGACGATCGCAACCGGCGACTACCTTCTCGGCGACCGCGACGGCGTCGTCGTCATCCCGCGCGCGCTCGCCGCCGACGTCGTCGCGAAGACCGAGGAAGTCGTCGCGACCGAGAGCGAGATGCGCCGCGCGCTCGTCGGCGGCATGGATCCGGTCGAGGCGTACAACCGCTATGGCAAGTTCTGACGAGGCCGCGGCGCGCGCCGTGATGCGCCTGTCGCCGGCGGACAACGTCGCCGTCGCGCTGCGACCGCTGAAGGCGGGCGAGACCGTCATGCTCGACGACGTGCCGATCACCGTCGAGCGCAATATCGCGGTCGGACACAAGCTCGCCGCGCGGGCGATCGAGAAGGGCGAGATCATCCTCAAGTACAATTGTCCGATCGGCACGGCGACCCGCCGGATCGCGCCCGGCGAATACGTGCACACGCACAACGTCGAGAGCAACTACCTGCCGACGTACACGCTGCCCAGATGATGCCATGACGCTGCAGGGCTACCTACGCGCGGACGGCCGCAAGGGGGTGCGCAACGTGCTCGTCGTCGCGTACCTCGTCGAATGCGCGCACCACGTCGCGCGGGAGATCGCGGCGCCGTTCCGCGAGCAGGCCGTGCACCTGATCGGCTTTCCGGGCTGCTACCCCAACGCCTACGCGCTCGGGATGATGGAACAGCTCGCGACCCATCCCAACGTCGGCGCCGCGCTGCTCGTCTCGCTCGGCTGCGAGGGCTTCGACAAGCGCCGGCTCGCGCGCACGGTCGAGACGTCCGGCCGCCCCGTCCTGACGCTGGGCATCCAGGACACCGGGGGCACCCGGAAGACGATCGCCGCGGGCCGTGACTGGATCGAGCGGACGCTGCCCGCGCTCGCCCGGCAGCAGCCCGTGCCGATGGGACATCGACGAGCTCACCGTCGGCACGATCTGCGGCGGCTCCGACGCAACCTCGGGGCTCACCGCGAACCCCGCGATGGGCGTCGCGTTCGACCTCCTCGTCGCCGATGGCGCGAAGACGATCTTCGAGGAGACGGGCGAGCTGATCGGCATGGAGCACCTGATGGCCGCGCGCGCGGCGAATCCGGCGCTGGGCGCCGAGCTGAAGCGCTCCGTGGCGAAGGCCGCGACCTACTACGCCACGCTGGGCTACGCGAGCTTCGCGCCGGGCAATGCCGACGGCGGGCTCACGACGATCGAGGAGAAGTCGCTCGGCGCCTACGCGAAATCCGGCCAGTCGACGATCGACGGCATCGTCAAGCCCGGCATCGCGCCGCCGAAGAGGGGCCTCTACCTGCTCGACGTCGTGCCGGACGGCGAGGTGCGCTACGGCTTTCCCAACATCAACGACAACGCCGAGATCGCCGAGCTGATCGCGTGCGGCTCGCAGGTGATCCTGTTCTCGACCGGGCGCGGCTCGGTCGTGGGCTCGGCCATCGCGCCGGTGATCAAGGTCTGCGCCAATCCGGACACCTACAAGCGGATGGAGGACGACATGGACGTCGACGCCGGCCGCATCCTCGAGGGCCGCGCGACGCTGCCGGAGGTCGGCCGCGAGATCTACGAGCTGGTGCGGCGCGTCGGCAACGGCGAGCCGACGAAATCCGAGGCGCTCGGCCACCAGGAATTCATCCTTACCTACAAGAGCTTCGAGCCGCTCGGGCCGGCGTGCCTGCCAGTGTGAGGCCGCCCGACGTGCAGCGCTACCGGAACAGCGCGTTCAAATCCGCGCCCGACGCGGCGGTCGCGAAGCCGTCGAACCGGCCCTCCTCGGCGATCTTCTTCGCGGCGCGCATGAAGCCGCCCCACGCCGAACGCGCGAGCGCGCCGCCGACGCTCACGCGCCGCACGCCGAGCGCGGCGACGGCGGAGACCGTGAGGTCGGTCGCCCAGCCGATCAGAAGATTGACCGGCTTCGGCGCGACGGCCGCGACCACCGCCGTGATCTCGTCGTAAGTGCGAATTCCGGGCGCGTAGAGGCAATCCGCACCCGCATCCGAATAGGCCTTGAGGCGCGCGATTGTCTCGGCCAGGTCCGGGCGGCCGACGAGGAAGCACTCGGCGCGCCCGACGAGCAGCGTGTCGCCGCCCGCCTTGTCGATCGCTCGGCGCGCCGCGCGCATCCTTTCGACGGCCACGCTCAATTCGTGGAGCGGCCGCGCCGCGTCGCCGGTCGAGTCCTCGATCGACAGCCCCGCGACGCCGGTTTCGACGGCGAGGCGCACGCTTTCCGCCACGCCGGCCACATCGGCCGCGAATCCGCCCTCGAAGTCGGCGTTCACCGGAAGGTCGGTCGCGGCGACCATCTCGGCGAGGTGCGCGAGCGCCATCTCGCGCGTGATGCCGTTGTCCGGCCGCGCGCGTGTCCACGCGAAGCCTGAGCTCGTCGTCGCGAGCGCCTTGAAGCCCAGACTCTGTAGATAGCGCGCGGTGCCCGGGTCCCACGGATTGGGAATGACGAAGCAGCCGGCCTCGTGCAGCTCGCGGAACTTGCGCCGCCGGTCGGCGACGGATGGGCGTGCAGCATTCATGCAAGGCTCCTCAATGTCCCGGAAATTGACACAGCGCGAGCACGGGAAAACCCAGCTTCTCCAGTCTCGCGCGGCCGCCGAGGTCGGGCAGGTCGACGATGAAGGCACAGCCGACGACCGATCCGCCGGCGATGCCGACGAGCTTGAGCGCGGCTTCGGCCGTGCCGCCGGTCGCGATCAGGTCGTCGACGAGCAGCACCCGCTCGCCGCGCCGTATGCCGTCGCGATGCACCTCGAGCCGGTCGACGCCGTACTCGAGCTCGTAGTCCTGTCCGAAATTCTCGGCGGGCAGCTTGCCGCCCTTCCTGATCGGCACGAAGCCGGCGCGCAGCCGGTAGGCGAGCGCGGCCCCCACGATGAACCCGCGCGACTCGATCGCCGCTACCTTGTCGATCGGACGACCGTGGTACGCGGCGACGAAGCCTTCGACGACGGCGTGCAACGCATCCGGGTGCTTCAGCAGCGTCGTGATGTCGCGAAACACGACGCCCGGCCGGGGAAAGTCGGGAACCGTGCGGATCAGCGACTTGAGATCGAGGTCCATCACTTCCGCTTGGCGAGGTCGACGTCGAGGTATTTCCAGTAGCTCGAGAACACACCGGGGCGAAATCCCTTGAGCCACGGCTGGACGTAGTTGCTCTCCAGCCTGAAATAGACGGGCAGCTGGGGCATGTACGTGCGCGCGATGCCGTACATCGTGCGCGCCGCGGCGAGCTGCTCTTCGTCGGTCGCGCTCTTGAGGAACGTCTCGGCGGCGCGATCGTAGTCCGCATTCGCGAACTGCCCGACATTGACGCGCTGCGGCTGCTTGCTGTGGAGCTGCGAATGCTCGTTGTAGCCCGAGGGCGAGCCGCCGAAGCCGCCCTGGTACATCTGGAACTTGCCCTTCTCCAGGTCCTTGATGATGTCCTGGAACGGCGCGACGTTGAAATCGGTCCGCAAACCGATCGCCTCCATGTTCTTCTTCCACAGCGTCTGCACCTCGCGCGTGACTCCGCCGGTGCGAAGCGACAGCGTGAGCGTGAGGCGGGAGCCGTCGGGCGCGAGCCGAAAACCGTCGGCGTCGCGCTTGCCGTAGCCGAAGCGATCGAGCAGCGCCTTCGCGGTGCCGGGGTCGTACATCGATTTGACCGGCAGCTCCGGATCGTGGCCGCCCACGCCCGGCGGGATCATCTGGTTGGCCGGAATCGCCTGGTCCGCGAGCACGATCCTGATCAGCGCATCCGCATCCCAGCCGTGGGCGATCGCGCGCCGCAGCGCGATGCGCTCGTTGCTCATCCCGCCGATCACCGGGTCCTTCATGTTGAAGTAGAGCGAGAACAGGAAGGGCTCGACGTTGACCTGCCGCGTGATGCCGCGACTCGTGTACTCGGGCTTCAGCTTGCCGTTCGCGAGGAGGCGCGTCGCGATCTCGCCCCGCAGCTGCACGAAGTCGAGACCTCCCTGCTCGAACAGCAGCAGGCGCGTGATGTCCTCGTCGACGATGTTGACCTCCACCCTGTCCACGAAGGGGACCCGCTTGCCCTTCATGCTTTGCACGAGATCGGCGTCCTCCTTGCGGTCGCTCGCGGGGAAATACGCCTCGCGGTAGCTCCGGTTCGCTTCGAGGATCAGGCGCGAGCCGCGCTTCCATTCCTTGAGGCGGAACGGGCCGGTGCCGACGGCGCGGGTGCGAAGATCGGGCCCCGCCGCCTCCACGACCTCGCGCGCAGCGGCGCCGACGAAACTCAGCAGGTCCCGCACGCTCGGATAGTTGGGCTCCGACATCCGGATCTGCAGCGTGTAGCGATCGAGCGAGCGCAGGCCCTCGATCGGCGCGTCGAAATCGAACCTGCCCGTCTTCTTGGCGGCTTCGACGACGGGCCGCGCGCCGAGAATCAGGTCGGTGAGCACCGGCTGACCGGCGCGGCGACCGTTGGGATCGAGCCAGCGCTTGTACGAATAGAGGTAGTCATCCGCGACGAGCTCGCGTGGCTTGCCTTTGAACGCCGGGTCGTCGGTGAACAGGATCCCGCGCTTCAGCCGCATCGTCCACACGCGGCCGCCGTCGGTGATCTCCGGTGCCGCGGCGGCGGTGAGCGGCGCAAGCTTCGGCGCGGGCGACAGATAGTCCCACTCGTACATCGGCTCGAAGATCGCCATGATGACCTGGAACGACGGATCGTCGGCGTATTGCTGGGGATCGAGGGTGTCGATGTCGAATTGCGCGATGCGCAGCACGCGCGCGGTGTCGGCGGCGCCGGCAGCGAATGCGAGGCAGCACGTGACAGCGGCGAACAGGGCTCGGAGAAGGACGCGGCTCATGTCGAATCAGGCCTGTGGGCGAGCGCCCGCTCCAGCACGCGCACGACGTGGACGGCCTCGCGCGGCGCGCTTCGCGTGAGGTCCGCGATCTGGTGCCGGCAGCTCGTGCCGTCGGCGACGATCAGCGTATCCGGCGCAGCGGCGCGCACGGCCGGCAGCAGCGAGAGCTCCGCCATGCGCACCGAGACGTCGTAGTGGGCGGCATCGTACCCGAAGCTCCCTGCCATGCCGCAGCAGCTCGATTCGACGACCTCGACGGCGAGTTCGGGCACGAGGGCCAGCACGTCGCGCGCCGCGGATGCGGCGTCGAAGGCCTTCTGGTGGCAGTGGGCGTGCAGCAGCGCGCGCTTCTGCGGCAGCGCGGCGAGCGGGAGCCCGAGGCGGCCGGCGCGATGCTCGCGCGCCAGGAACTCCTCGACAAGGAAAGCGCTCTCCGCGAGCCGCCGCGCGTCGTCCCCCAGGCCCATCACGAGGAACTCGTCGCGCATCGACAGGAGGCACGACGGCTCGAGCCCCACGACGGCCGCGCCGCGCGCGACATGCGGGGACAGTGCGGCGACGGCGCGGCGCGCCTCGGCTTTCGCTTCGTCGACCATGCCCGCGGCGAGATACGTGCGGCCGCAGCACAGCGGGCGGGAAGGCTCGCGATCGGCGCCGCCCGCCCGGGCCACCTCGACCCGGTGGCCCGCCGCGCGCAGCACCTTCATCGCCGCATGCGCGTTCTCGGGCTCGAAGTAGTTGGTGAACGTGTCGACGAAGAGGACGACGTCCGCGCCCGCCCCGGCATCGTCGGGGATCGCGGTGCGCAGGAACGTGTCGGCGCGCCAGCTCGGCAGGGGGCGCCGCGCCGAAAAGCCGAGCCATGCCTCGGAGAGCTTCGCCGCGCCGGGAAGGCTGTCGCGCAGATTGGCGAGCCACGGCATGCGCGCGGCGCGCGGCGCCCAACGCGGCAGATGGGCGATCAGGCGATTGCGCAACGGAAGCCCGTGCACGCGCCGGCGGCGGTGGAGGGCCTCGATCTTCATTCTCGCCATGTCGACGCCGGTGGGGCATTCGCGCCGGCACCCCTTGCAACTGACACAGAGGTCGAGCGCCTCGTGCACTGCTTCCGAGGCGAGCCCTTCCTCGCCGAACCTGCCGGACAGCGCGAGGCGGAGCGTGTTGGCACGGCCCCGCGTCAGGTGCTCTTCGTCGCGCGTCGCACGGTAGCTCGGGCACATCGTACCCGCGTCGAACTTGCGGCAGTGGCCGTTGTTGTTGCACATCTCGACGGCCTTCGCGAAGCCCTGGGCCGGATCGCCGCCGGTCCCGGCCGGCGTCAGCGCGCCGGTCGCGGCGTCGCCGTGCACGTTCCATGCCGACCAGTCGAGCGCCGTCGTCGTCGCCTGGATCCGGTAGCCGGGCGGAAACCGGAAGAGCGCCGCGTCGTCCATCCTCGCTCCGCGCACGATCTTGCCCGGGTTCATGAGGCCCGCGGGATCGAAGAGGTCCTTGATCTCCTCGAACGCGCGGTTGAGGCGCGGGCCGAACTGCCAGCCCACCCACTCCGTGCGCACGAGGCCGTCGCCATGCTCGCCGGAGAACGCGCCCTTGTATTCGCGCACCATCGCGCTCGCCTCTTCCGCGATCGCGCGCATCTTCGCCGCGCCGTCGCGGCGCATGTCGAGGATCGGCCGCACGTGGAGCGTGCCGACGGAGGCGTGCGCGTACCACGTGCCGCGCGTGCCGTGCCGCGCGAACACCTGCGTGAGCCGATCCACGTACTCGGCGAGGTGCGCGAGCGGCACCGCGCAGTCCTCGATGAAGGACACCGGCTTGCCGTCGCCCTTCATGCTCATCATGATGTTGAGGCCGGCCTTGCGCACTTCCCACAGCGCCTTCTGCGCGCCGCCGTCGGTCATCTCGACGACACTTCCCGGCAGGCCGAGCGTGGCCATCAGATCGACGAGCCCGGCGAGCCGGCGCAACGGCTCGTCGCGCGTCTCTCCGGTGAATTCGACGAGCAGGATCGCATCCGGCTCGCCGATCAGTGCGCGCTCGATGACGGCTCGATACGCCGGATTGCCGCGGGCGAGGTCGATCATCGTCCGATCGACGAGCTCCACGGCCGACGGCGCGAGGCCGACCAGGTGACGCGCGCTTTCCATCGCCTTGTAGAGCGTCGGGAAATTGACGACCCCCAGCGTTCGATGCACCGGCAAAGGTGCGAGCTTCAGCGTGATCTCGCGCGACCAGGCGAGCGTGCCTTCGCTGCCCACCAGCAGATGGGCGTAATTGACGGAGCCGTCCGGCGTATAGGGGCGCTCGCTCTGCGGGCAGCAGACGTCGAGGTTGTAGCCGCCGACGCGCCGCATGACCTTCGGCACGTTGCGCTCGATCTCGCCGGCCTCGCGCTCGCCGATCGCGCGCAGTCGGCGCAGGAGCTCCGCGATGCGCGGCGACGCCGATGCCATCTCGCGCTCCGGGCCGAACCGCGCTTCGGTGCCGTCGGACAGCATCGCGTCGATCGCGTGCACGTTGTGCACCATGTTGCCGTAGGCGATCGAGCGCGAGCCGCACGAGTTGTTGCCCGCCATGCCCCCCAGCGTGGCCTGCGCCGAGGTGCTGACGTCGACCGGGAACCAGAGTCCGTGGGGCCGGAGCCACGCGTTGAGCCGGTCGAGCACGACGCCGGGCTCGACCGATACCGTCATCGCGTCGCGGTCGAAAGCGCCGATCCGGGTGAGGTGCTTGCTGTGATCGATCACCAGCGCGGCGCCGACCGTCTGGCCGCATTGCGAGCTGCCGGCCCCGCGGGGGAGCACCGGCACGCGCGCATCGAGGCAGACCGCGAACGCCGCGCGGACGTCGTCCCACGATTTCGGCACGAGCACGCCGACGGGCATGACCTCGTAGATCGACGCGTCGGTCGCGTACCGCCCGCGCGATGGCGCGTCGAACAGGACTTCGCCTTCGACGGCTCGGGAGAGGCGCGCGGCGAGGGTCATCCGCGGATTGTAGTGGATGCGGGGGCTGCCCGAAGGCCGCGCTTGCCCGCATGCGCCAAAGGTGCGTAGCATGAGGTCTCGCCGTTCGCCGCCGGCCGCCGACGGCCACCCAATTGCGCCAGCGCCGGCGTTTCCGGAGTGTCATGCGATGAATCCGCCCGTCAGGCCGTCGTCCGGCCGCCACTTCCTGCAGATTCCGGGACCGACCAACGTTCCCGACCGCGTGCTGCGCGCGATCGACGCGCCGACGATCGACCACCGCGGCCCCGAATTCGCCGCGCTCGGCAAGACGGTTCTCGCCGGCATGAAGAAGGTGTTCAAGACCGATGGCGTGGTCGTCATCTACCCGGCATCGGGTACGGGCGCCTGGGAGGCGGCCCTCGTCAACACCCTCTCCCCCGGCGATCGCGTGCTCATGGCCGAGACCGGCCACTTCGCGGCGCTGTGGAACAGGCTCGCCCAGCGTCTGGGCCTCGTCGTCGAATTCGTGCCGGGAGACTGGCGGCATGGCGTGTCCGCCGCGGAAGTCGAGGCACGGCTCGCCGCCGATCCGCAGCACGCGATCAAGGCCGTCTGCATCGTGCACAACGAAACGTCGACCGGCGTGACGAGCCGCGTGGCCGACGTGCGTGGCGCGATGGACCGCGCCTCGCATCCGGCGCTCTTCATGGTCGACACGATCAGCTCGCTCGCCTCGATCGATTACCGGCACGACGAGTGGCGTGTCGACGTCACCGTCGCCGGCTCGCAGAAAGGGCTGATGCTGCCGCCGGGACTCTCGTTCAATGCGATCAGCGCGAAGGCGCTGGCGGCGGCGAAGACGTCGAAGCTGCCGCGATCCTACTGGGACTGGGGCGAGATGCTCGCGGTCAATCCGGGCGGATTCTTCCCGTACACCCCCGCGACCAACCTGCTGTACGGGCTCGCGGCGGCGCTCGAGATGCTGTTCGCGGAAGGGCTGGAGCGTGTGTTCGTGCGCCACGACAGGCTGGCCGAGGCGACGCGCCGCGCCGTCACGGCGTGGGGGCTCGACATCCTGTGCGCCGACCCGGCGCTGTACAGCTCGACCCTGACCGGGGTCATGATGCCGGCCGGCCACGACGCGGACGCGTTTCGCCGGATCGTCCTCGACCGCTTCGACATGTCGCTCGGCCAGGGCCTGGGCAAGGTCGCGGGGAAGGTCTTCCGCATCGGCCACCTCGGCCACTTCAATGACCTGATGCTATGCGGCACGCTTGCCGGCGTCGAGATGGGCCTCGCCGTGGCCGGAGTCCCGCACCGGAAGGGTGGTCTGCAGGCCGCCATGGATTTCCTGGCCATCGGCGACAGCGAAGCGGCGCCTGCGGCGACCGCGCGGAAGCCGCCGCGCGAGGTCACTCGCGTTTGACCGTGCCGATCGCGCGGCGTAATACAATCCCTTTCCTGTCCGCAGGAATCCCGGCGTCGCACCGGGACGACGGACGAATCCTCGAGGAGACGAACATGCCGAACCTTCCCCGTCGCGCGGGCGCCCGCCGGATCCTGTCGCATCTGCGTGCCGCCGTCGCAGCCGGCGCATTGGCCGTGCTCGGTGCGACCGCGCCCGCATGGGCGCAGCTCGAGATCAAGCTCGGCCACGTCGGCGAGCCGGGCTCGCTCTTCCAGGTGTCGGCGGACGAATTCGCGAAACGCGCGAACGCGAAGCTCGGCGGCAAGGCCAAGGTGGTGACGTTCGGGTCGAGTCAGCTGGGCGGCGACAAGGAGATGCTCCAGAAGCTGAAGCTCGGCACGCTCGACATGGCGTTGCCGTCGACCGTGATGAGCTCCGAGATCGATCTCTTCGGCGTGTTCGAGATGCCTTACCTCGTGAAGGATCGCGCCCACATGGGCCGCATCGAGAAGGAGCTTTTCTGGCCGAAGCTCGCGCCGGAGGCCGACAAGAAGGGACTGCTGATCCTCGCCGTGTGGGAGAACGGCTACCGGCAGATCACGAACAGCAAGCGGCCGATCAGGGTGCCGGCCGACCTCAAGGGCATGAAGCTCCGCGTGCCGGAAGGCAAGTGGCGGCTCAAGATGTTCCAGGCGTACGGCGCGAACCCGAGCCCGATGAAGTTCTCGGAGCTCTTCACGGCGCTGCAGACCGGCGTGATGGACGCCCAGGAGAATCCGTTCACGCAGATCTACTCGGCGAAGCTCCAGGAAGTGCAGAAGTACCTGTCGCTCTCCAACCACGTCTACACGCCGGCCTACCTCACCGTCGGCAAGGCGCATTGGAACTCGCTGCCTGCCGACGTGCGCAAGATCCTCGAGGACACGGCGAAGGAGACGCAGGCCTTCGTCTACGCCTACGCGAGCACGGACGACACGGCGCTGCTCGGGAAATTGAAACAGGCCGGCATGCAGGTCAACGACGTCGATCAGGATGCGTTCGTCGCGGCGAGCAAGCCGATCTACGAGGAATTCGGCAAGGAAGTTCCCGGCGCCAAGGAAGTGATCGACCGCGCCGTCGCGCTTCGCCAGTGAGCCCGGCCGTCTCCGGGCGGGCGCGCGGCGGGCCGTCCCGAGGCGGGCATAGCCCCCGATGAGCGCGATCGCGCGATTTCGCGCGGGCTACGGCCGCGCGCTCGAATGGGTGGTGATCGCGCTGGTCGTGGCCCTGGCCGCCGAGGTGACGCTCGGCGTGGCGTTCCGGGGCATGGGCAAGGCGCTCGCGTGGTACGACGAGCTCGCATCGGTGCTCCTCGCGTGGCTGACATTCTACGGCGCCGCGCTCGCCTCCGTTCGCCGCGCGCACATCGGCTGCCCCGAGCTCGTCGAGATCATGCCGTGGCGGGCGCGGCGGGCGTTCAACATCGCGGCCGAGATCGTCGTGATCGCCTTCTTCGCGCTGCTCGGCGCGGTCGGCGCCTCGATCCTGCCGGTGCTGCACACCGACGCGCTGGTGAGCCTGCCGTGGATACCCATCAGCGTCGTGCAGTCGGTCATTCCGGTCTCCGCGGTGCTGATCATCGTCGCCGAGCTCACGCACCTCGTCGACCTCATCGCGGCGAAGAGGCCCGGACCCTCCGCGACCGGGGCCGCCTCGGAGCAGCTGCAATGACCACGATGCTGCTCCTGTTCGGCTGCGTGCTGGCGCTCGTGCTCATCAACGTGCCGATTGCCGTGTCGCTCGGCGTCGTCGCCGTGATCGCGATGGTCGCGAGCCACGGGACCGGCATCCTGCCGAACCTCGCGCTCGTCACCTACAGCGGCGCGACCAATTTCCCGTTGCTGGCAATCCCGCTCTTCATCCTTGCCGGCGCAATCATGAACGCCTCGGGGATCTCGCGCCGGCTCATCGCCGTCGCGTCGGCGCTGTTCGGCTGGATCCGCGGCGGCCTCGCGCACGTGTCGATCGGCGCGTCGATGTTCTTCGCCGAGATCTCCGGTTCGGCCGTGGCCGACGTCGCCGCGCTGGGATCGATCCTCATTCCGGCGATGAAGGCCAAGGGCTATCCGGCCCCGATGGCCGCCGCGGTGATGTCGTCGGCCGCGACGCTGGCGGTGATCATCCCGCCGTCGATCCCGATGATCCTCTACGCCGTGATGGCCGAGACCTCGGTCGTCCAGCTGTTCGTCGCCGGCATCGTGCCGGGCGTCCTCGGCGGGTTCATGCTGATGGCCACCGCGTACTGGCTCGCGCGGAGATACAACCTGCCGCGCGAGGACGCGTTCTCGCTCGCGCGCGTCTTCCGCACCGCGCGCGAGGCGCTGTGGGCATTCCTGCTGCCGGTCATCATCCTCGGCGGGATCTTCGGCGGCGTGGTCACCGCGACCGAGGGTGCGGCGCTGGCGGTCGTCGCGGCGCTCTTCGTCGGGCTCCTCATCTATCGCGAGCTCGACCTCGCGCACCTCAGGCAGGCGGTGATCGAAGGCGGCGTGCAGACGGCGATCGTGATGCTGCTGGTCGCCACCTCGGCGCTTCTCGGCACCTATCTGACCGAGGTGCAGGCGCCGCAGCAGCTGGCCCAGGCGGTGACCCAGCTGACGCAGAACAAGTGGGCGGTGCTGGGGCTGCTGAACCTGCTGTTCCTGCTGCTGGGAATGTTCCTGCATTCGGCGGCCGCGATCATCCTCGTCGTGCCGGTGGTCATGCCGTTGGTGAAGGCGGCCGGCATCGATCCGGTCCACTTCGGGCTGATCGTCACGATCAACCTCGGGATCGGGCAGCAGACGCCGCCGGTGGCGAGCGTCCTGATGGTCGCGAGCTCGATCGCGAAGGCGTCGATCTGGGAGGTTACGAGAGTGAACATCTGGTTCATCGGCACATTGGTCGGGGTACTGCTCCTGGTGACGTACGTGCCTGTAACGGGCATGGGGCTCGTCCAACTCTTCTACCGCTGACGGGAGGCAGGCGATGAGCGAGCTGATTGCGGTGTCGCGCGACGGCCCGATTGCGACCGTCGTCCTGAATCGCCCGGAGAAGCTCAACGCGCTGACGAAGGCGATGTGGCAGGCGCTGGGCGCGGCCATCGACACCCTCTCCGCGGACGACTCGCTGCGCTGCGTGATCCTGCGCGGGGCCGGCGAGAAGGCGTTCTCGCCCGGCAACGACATCGGCGAGTTCGCGACCGAACGCAGCAACAAGGCGCAGGCGATCGACTATGGCCGCGTCATGCACGCCACGGCCCGCTCGCTCGCCTCGTGCCGGCATCCGCTCGTCGCGCAGATTCACGGCATCTGCGTGGGCGGCGGACTCGAGATCGCCGCGCTCTGCGATCTGCGGATCTGCGGGAAATCGAGCCGCTTCGGCGCGCCGATCAAGAACCTCGGGCTCGTGATGGCGTATGCGGAAATGGCGCCGCTGCTCCGCCTCGCGGGTCGCGACGTCGCGCTCGAGATTCTCCTCGAGGGACGGATTTTCGGCGCCGCCGAGGCGAAGGAGAAGCGCCTCGTCACGCGCGTCGTTCCGGACGCTCTGGTGGCCGCGGAAGCCCTTGCGGCGGCGGAGCGGATCGCCGACGGTGCGCCGCTCGTCGCCCGCTGGCACAAGAAGTTCGCGCGCCGCCTCTCCGATCCCCGGCCGATCACCGCCGAGGAGCACGACGAGTGCTTCGCCTGCTTCGACACCGAGGACTTCCGCATCGGCTACGCGGCATTTCTCGCCAAGCGGAAGCCCGAATTCACGGGCAGGTAATATGCCCGCACATCGGACCCAACACCCCGGACCTCTCGCCGGCATGCGCGTGCTGGAGCTCGCGCAGATCATGGCCGGGCCGACGTGCGGGATCATGCTGGCCGACATGGGCGCCGACGTGATCAAGGTGGAGAAGCTCCCCGGCGGCGACGACGCGCGCGGCTACCGCGAGCCGCGCGTCAACGGCGTCTCGGCGCCGTTCATGATGCTGAACCGCAACAAGCGCGGCATCGCCATCGATCTCAAGCGCGCCGAAGGGCGCGACATCCTGCTGCGGCTGGTGAAGGATGCCGACGTGCTGACGGAGAACTACCGCCGCGGCACGCTCGAGAAGCTCGGCCTCGGCTACGGCGTGCTGGCGAAGGTGAATCCGGGGCTCATCTACTGCGCGATCTCCGGCTACGGCCGTGACGGCCCGCTGGGCGACCGCGGGGGCTTCGACCTGATCGCGCAGGGATTCGCCGGGCTGATGTCGGTCACCGGCGAAGCAGGCGGGCCTCCGCTGAAGAACGGCAATCCGGTCGCCGACATCAATGCCGGCATCCTCGCGGTGTCCGGCATCGTGGCGGCCTATGTGCACAAGCTCAAGACGGGTCGCGGCCAGATCGTCGACACGTCCCTCATGGAGGCGGCGCTGCAGCAGACCTACTGGTACGCGGCGATCCAGTTCGCGACCGGCGCATCGCCGGGTCCGAGCGGGTCCGCCCACCTGCTGACGGCTCCCTACCAGGCGTTCCGGGCAAGCGACGGGTGGATCAACATCGGCGGCGCGAACCAGGCCAACTGGGAGCGCATCGCCGACGTGCTCGGGCACCCGGAATGGCGCGACGACGCACGCTTCGCGACGAACACGGCACGCCTCGCGAACCTCGCCGCTCTGGTGAGGCTGATGAACGACGTGCTCGCGACACGCCCGAAGGCCGAGTGGATCGATCGATTCGATGCCGCCGGCGTGCCGGTGGGGCCCGTCCACTCGATCGGCGAGGCGCTGTCGCATCCGCAGACGCTCGCCCGCGGCATGGTCGTCGATCTCGTCCACGCACAAGCGGGGCCGACCAGGGCACTGGGCTGTCCGATCCATTTCTCCGAAACGCCGACGGCGATCACCCGACCGGCGCCCACCCTCGGCGAGCACACGCGCGAGGTCCTGCGCGAGCATGGTTACACGGACGGCGCCATCGACGCGCTCGTGAAGGCGGCCGTCATCGCGGATGCGAGCGGTTCGGCAGGAGGATGAGAGCTACAGCCCCAGTTGCTTGAAGAAATCGTTTCCCTTGTCGTCCACCAGGATGAACGCCGGGAAATTCTCCACTTCGATCTTCCAGACCGCCTCCATCCCCAGTTCGGGGAAGTCGATGCATTCGACCTTCTTGATGTTTTCTTCCGCCAGCACCGCGGCCGGTCCGCCGATGGAGCCGAGGTAGAACCCGCCGTATTTCCTGCAGGCGTCGGTCACCTGCTGCGAACGGTTGCCCTTGGCGATCATGATCATGCTGGCGCCCCTGCTCTGCAGCAGATCCACATAGGAATCCATCCGGCCGGCGGTCGTTGGTCCGAAGGAGCCGGACGACTTCCCTTTCGGGGTCTTGGCCGGACCGGCGTAGTAGATCGGATGCAGGAGCAGATACTCCGGCACCGGCCTGCCGGCGTCGACGAGCTCCTTGAATTTCGCGTGAGCAATGTCGCGCCCGACGATGATGGTGCCGTCGAGCAGAAGCGGAGTCGACACCGGGTGCCTGGAGAGCTCGGCCAGGATCGCCTTCATCGGCTGATTCAGGTCGATGCGGACGCCGTGCGCCTGCTTGCCTCGGTACTCTTCCGGTATGAGGCGCCCCGGATTGCGGTCGAGCTCTTCGACGAATATGCCGTCGCGGGTGATCTTCGCCTTGACGTTTCGATCGGCAGAGCAGGATACGGCCATGCCGACCGGGCATGAGGCGCCATGCCGGGGCAGACGGATGACCCGCACATCGTGGGCGAAGTACTTGCCGCCGAACTGGGCGCCGATCCCCAGCTTGTACGCCGCGTCGAGCAGTTTCTGCTCGAGCTCCGGATCGCGGAACGCCTGGCCGTGCTCGTTCCCCTGGGTGGGAAGCTCGTCGTAATACTTGGCGGAGGCGAGCTTGACCGCCTTCAGGCAGGCGTCAGCGCTGGTGCCGCCGACGACTACGGCAATGTGATACGGCGGGCAGGCGGCCGTGCCGAGGTGCTTCATCTTGCCGATCAGGAATTGCAGAAGGCTTTCCGGAGCCAGCAGCGCCTTCGTCTCCTGGAAGAGGGAGGTCTTGTTGGCCGAGCCGCCTCCTTTCGCCATGAAGAGGAACTTGTAGCTTTCGCCGTCGACCGCCTGGATGTCGATCTGGGCCGGCAGATTGGTTCCGCTATTGACCTCCCGGTACATGTCGAGCGCCACGGTTTGGGAGTAGCGGAGATTCTCTTCGGCATAGGTCTTGTACACGCCCCTGGAAAGGGCTTCCTCGTCCTTCCCGCCAGTCCAGACTTGCTGCCCTTTCTTGGCGATGACGGTCGCGGTTCCGGTGTCCTGGCATACCGGGAGCTCGAACTGGGCGGAGATCTGGGCGTTACGCAGGAACGCCACCGCCACCCCTTGGTCGTTCCGGGATGCCTCCGGGTCCCGCAGGATCCTGCCCACGGACTCGTTGTGCTCCGGGCGGAGCAGGAAGGAGACGTCACGCATCGCCTCGTTGGCGAGGATCGTCAGTGCCTCGGGATCGACTTTGAGGATCTCGTTGCCTTCGAAGGAAGCGACGGAAACGTATTTCTCCGAGCCTTCCACCTTCCTGTACCTGGTCTTGTCCTCGCCAAGCGGGAATGGATCCTGATAAACGAACGGTTTGTCTGCCATCGGGTGAGGCTCCTTGCGTGGCGTTCGACCGCAGGTAGCGGAGCGCGAATTCCGGCACATTGATGCCAAGGATGCGATACGCGGAGATTCTCTGCCGATCGCCGATCGGTACCTTGACCACGCTCAACAATCGACGGCAAATGCGGCCGGCAGAGGCGCCGTGCGAGCGACATGGGGCGACTTGTCCGTGCATGCGATCCGCGCACGCGCGACCGGCCGTCACTCGCGGCCCCATCTTGGCGCCGGTAAGGGATACGCTACGGGATCGCGTCAGGTCCGTGCCCGGTCTTTCGCCTCCCGCATGCTTTCTGCCTACATCACCCATCCCAGCAGCCTGTTGCACGAAATGGGCCCGGACCATCCTGAAAGTCCCGAGCGGGTGAGCGCGATCAACGATCACCTGCTCACGCACGGGCTGCTCGATTTCATGCAGCCGTATGCGGCGCCCGCGGCAACGAGGGCCCAGGTCGAACGCGTGCACACGAGCCTCTATGTCGCCGAGCTCGTCGCCGGCGCGCCGACCTCGGGCTATTCGCGCATCGATCCCGATACGCTGGTGAACCCGCACACGCTCGACGCGGCGTGGCACGCGGCGGGCGCGGCGGTACTTGCGACCGAGCTCGTCGCGCGAGGCGAGGCTGCGACCGCATTCTGCAATGTCCGGCCGGCCGGACATCACGCCACCCGCGGTGCGGGGATGGGATTCTGCTTCTTCAACAACGTCGCTGTCGGCATCGCTCATGCGCTCGCGGAATGCTCCATCGAGCGAGTGGCCCTGATCGATTTCGATGCGCATCACGGCAACGGCAGCGAGGACATCTTTGCCGGCGACGAGCGCGTGCTGATGGTATCGACGTTCGAGCGCGGGCTCTACCCCTACAACGGCGAGGTGCCGAGCGGACCCAACATGTGCAATGTGCCGCTCGAACGCTATTCGCGCGGCGACGCCGTGCGCGATGCCGTCGCAAAGCACTGGTGGCCGGCGCTGGACGCCTTTCGCCCGCAGATGGTGTTCGTCTCGGCCGGCTTCGACGCGCACCGCGAGGACGACATGAGCCGCCTGATGTGGGTCGAGGGCGACTATGCCTGGCTCACCCGGGAGATCATGTCCATCGCCGAGCGCCACGCCCAGGGGCGGGTCGTTTCGCTGCTCGAGGGCGGCTATGCGTTATCCGCGCTTGCCCGTTCGGCTGCTGCCCATGTCCGGGGGCTCATCGGCGCGGATTAGATTCCGGCGCCGGATCCCCGGATGATTACAATCCGGCACGGGATGGCTGCCTCAACGGAGGACGACGATGGACATCATTCGGTTCATGGAACGCTACAAAGTCGCGTGGGAGCAAAGCGACGAGAACAAGCTCACGGCGCTGTTCGCGCCGGACGGCGAGTACCACAACACACCGTTCGCCGCGCAGTGCGGGCATACGGCGATCGCCGCGTATTGGCAGCGCACGAAGCTCCAGAGCGACATCCGGCTCGCCTACGAGATCCTCGGAGAGACCCCGCGCGGGGGGATCGCGCACTGGCACGTGACCTATCAGGTGACCTCCGAGGAGCTCTTCCGCATCTGGGCAGCCTCGACGGGCACCAATGCTCTCGCGCGGAAGCCGGGCGACCCGCTGCCGCGCCTGGCGCTCGACGGCATCGCGGTCGTCGAGCTCGACGACGCCGGACTCTGCGAGCACCTCCGGCTTTGGTGGCACAGTGTCGTCGTGGCGCCATAGACGCGCGGATGCCGACGCGGCCCGCCCGCCTCACTTCGCGCGTGCCATGCCCCGGGGGATACCGCTTTCCCCGGCGCCTGTCACCGATGGCGGGGGAAAGCGATAGTGGAGCGTGTTGAGATAGCGCGCGACCTCGACGACATCGCTATCGCTCCACGAGAGACCGGCATTGCGGGCCCACCGGCGGACCTGGCCGTCGAGACTTGCCCAGTCGGTAACGAGCTTCTGCTCCCGCCAGTGGATCTGCTGCGTGTGGCAGGCGATGCAGTGCGTCGAGTACAGGAGTTCGCCCCGCGACGGCTGTGCCGCGCCCTGCGCCCATGCCGCCGGAGCGACGGCCACGAAGGCGCATGCAAGGAGTATGCGTCTGGAGCTTCGAATCACGATCGTGGCCTTTTCCCGGAGTCCGTCAATCGGGTAGCAGTGTACCGTGCCGGTCCCGTCGTGTGCGCGGGCAGCGTCTTGACCCTCCGAGGGCATCGGCGTAGCGTCGACGTCCCCCCGCCCTCGAAGCGGCGTTTTCCGCGAGGAGTGACGCATGAAGCTCTACTATCACCCGGTGTCGACGACGAGCCGGCCCGTCGTGCTGTTCGCGACCGAGTCCGGCATCGAGCTCGATTACCAGATCGTCGATCTCTTCACCGGCGAGCAGTACAAGCCGGAATATTCGGCGATCAACCCGAGCCACCAGGTGCCGGTGCTCGAGGACGGCGATTTCCGCCTGACCGAGAGCTCGGCGATCCTCAAGTATCTCGCCGACAAGGTGCATTCGCCCGCGTATCCGTCCGATCTCAGGAAGCGCGCGCGCGTCAACGAGCGGATGGACTGGCTCAACACGGGCTTCTACCGGGACTTCTCCTACGGCTTCCTCTATCCGCAGATCTTTCCGTTCATGCGCCGGCCCGACGATCACGTTCAGGCCGGGACCGTCGCGTGGGGCAAGGAGAAGGCGCTGGGCTGGCTCAAGGTGCTGGACGAGAGCCTGATCGGGCCGCGCAGCAAGTATCCTCTGCGGCGACGACATCACGATCGCCGACTATCTGGGCTCGATGATGGTCCTCGGCGGCGAGGCCATCGACTGCAAGTTCGGCGCGTATCCGAACATCTGCCGCTGGCTCGGCAACATGAAGACGCTCAAGAGCTGGGCCAAGGTGAACGAGGCGTTCTACAAGTACGTGGTCGATCCCAACAAGGGCAAGGAATTCGTCCGGCTGTGACGGCGTGCCGCCGCGCCGCGAACGGAGACAGACGATGATCAAGGGACTTCACCACAACGCGTATCGCTGCCGCGACTCGGAAGAGACGCGCCGCTTCTACGAGGACTTCCTGGGCCTGCCGCTTGCCGGGAGCCTCGACATCCGCGAGACGAAGAGCGGGCGCAGGACGTCGGTGCTGCACACGTTCTATCGGCTCGACGACGGCTCGTACCTCGCCTTCTTCGAGGCGCCGGACATGCCGTTCGAGTGGAAGGCGCAGCACGACTTCGATCTCCACATCGCGCTCGAGGTCGAGCCGCCGGTGCTGGACGAAGATGCTGGCCAAGGGAAAGGCGCGGGGCATCGAGACCCGCGGCATCTCGGATCACGGGTTCGTGCGCTCGATCTATTTTCGCGATCCGAACGGCTACGTGATCGAGTTGACCGCGAAGACGCCGGAGCACGCGCAGATGATGGACCCGGCGACCAACGGCGCGCGCGCGATTCTCGACCGCTGGCAGGCCGAGAAGGTGCGCGTCGCGGCGAGCGCGGACTGACATGTCGAGCCGGGCGGATGTTCGCGGTGCGCCGCTTCCCCGCCGTCTCGCGGCGATGCTCGCCTTGGCGCTCGCGCCGTCCATTTCCTCGCTCGCCGAAGAAAAGCCCGCGGCGCCGGCCCCCAGGACCCCGCCCGGCTGCACGGCACCGGAGCATCGTCAGTTCGACTTCTGGCTGGGCGACTGGACGGTGCGCGACCCTTCCGGCAAGGTCGTCGGCGAGAATCGCATCACGAGCCTGCACAAGGGATGCGTGCTGTTCGAGAGCTGGTCCGGCGCAGGCGGCTTCACGGGGTCGAGCCTCAACGTCTACGACGCCGAGCGGAAGAAATGGCACCAGACGTGGGTCGACGTCACCGGAGGACTGCTGCAGCTCGAAGGCGAGCTCGTCGACGGCAGAATGGTGCTCGTCGGCCGCTCGACGCCGGACGCGCAGGGAATCGTCGTCGTGCAGCGCATCGGCTGGACGCCGCTGCCCGACGGGCGCGTGCGCCAGCACTGGGAGACGTCGAACGACGCGGGCAAGACATGGACGACCGCGTTCGACGGCTACTACGCGAAGGTGAAGTGACAACGAGAGAGGCGGCGCGGTCCTGGCCTGCTAATGACTCGGCCGTCCGACCTGGCGCCGGACTTGCCGACGAGGAAATCGAGGTCGACGCCTTCGTCGGCTTGCGTGACCGTCTCGCAGTAGAGCGGTGCCGGACATGCGCGCATCCGAAATGCGGCGCCGCGCGGCGCGAGGTTGCCGCGCAGCACCGCGATGCCGTCCTGCAGTGTTGCAGATGCTCACGTCACGCCGCCAGCCGCTGTCCCGATGCCCGGTCGAACAGATGCACGTTCGCGGGATCGACGGCAAGCTGGACCTTTTCGTCCGGGTTGACGCGCGGCCTGCCGTGCGTGCGCAGTGTGATCTGGGCCTTGCCGACCTGGATCAGGAGCTCGGTCTCGGCGCCGGTCGGCTCGACGACGATGATCTCGCCCGGCACGCCGCTGCCGCCGGAGACGAGCGTCAGGTGTTCCGGCCGAATGCCGTAGGAGACCGCCTGTCCATCCACGCCCGGACCGCCGACGAGCGGCCAGCGCGCACCGCCCTCCGTCTCGACGTGCGCGGCGCCGCCCGCGCGCCGCACCGTGCCTTCGACGACGTTCATCGCTGGCGATCCGATGAACTGGG
This sequence comes from uncultured beta proteobacterium, assembly GCA_963724545.1. GTDB lineage: Bacteria > Pseudomonadota > Gammaproteobacteria > Burkholderiales > Casimicrobiaceae > CAIWHR01. Next base: position 37,817 of record CAVRVC010000012.1, on the reverse strand, counting down.
CGACGAAGAGGTTGCCGGGACGGTCGTAGAGGTCGAGCGGGGTGCCGATCTGCTCGATGCGACCGTCGTGCATCACGACGATGCGGTCGGCCATCGTCATCGCCTCCACCTGGTCGTGCGTCACGTAGACGGTGGTCGTCTTGAGCCGCTGGTGCAGCGCCTTGATCTCGGCGCGCATCGCGACGCGCAGCTTGGCGTCGAGGTTCGACAGCGGCTCGTCGAACAGGAACACCTTGGGGTCCCGTACGATCGCGCGTCCCATCGCGACGCGCTGCCGCTGGCCGCCGGAGAGCTCGCGGGGATAGCGGTGCAGATACGGATCGAGGTTGAGGATCTTCGAGGCTTTCGAGACCCGGTCGGCGATCATCTTCGGGTCGGCCTTCCGGAGCTTCAGGCTGAACGCCATGTTGTCGGAGACCGTCATGTGCGGATAGAGCGCGTAGCTCTGGAACACCATCGCGATGTCGCGGTCCTTCGATTCGACGTCGTTCACTTCCTTGCCGTCGATGGCGATCGTGCCGCCGGTGATCTCCTCGAGGCCTGCCAGCATGCGCAGCAGCGTCGACTTGCCGCAACCCGACGGTCCGACGAGCACCATGAACTCGCCGTCGGCGATGTCGAAGCCGATGCCGTGGATCACCTTGGTGCTGCCGAAGGACTTCTCGATATTCGCGAACGAGACGGATGCCATCAATCTACCTCCATTCGTGTCGCCGGGCCACCCAAGACCGCGCAACTGCGCTCTGCCTCGGGGGGCAGCGAACGAAAGTGAGCGTGGGGGCTCACCATTTAGCTCTTTACGGCGCCGGCGGTGAGCCCGCCGACCATGTAGCGCTTGAACGTGTAATAGATCGCCGCCGGCGGCAGCGCGTAGATCAGGCCGGTGGTCATCAGCAACTCCCACGGCGAATCGTCGGCGGCGAGGAAGTTGCCGAGCGCCACGCCGAGCGTGATGTCCCTCTCGCTCGACAGCAGCAGGAACGCGTACAGGTACTCGTTCCAGGCGAGCAGCAGCGCGTACGTGCCGACCGCCACGAGCGAGGGCGTCATCAGCGGCAGGTAGACGAGACGGAAGAGCTGCAGCGGCGACGCGCCGTCGATCTTCGCGGCCTCGTCGAGCTCGAACGGCAGCTTGTCGGACGCCTGCTTCAGCACCCAGATCGAGTACGGCGTGGCGATCGTCACCATCGCGAGGATCAGCGACCACTGGTTGTTGAGCAGCCCGTACACGCCCATCGTCTTGTACATCGGCACCGCGAGGAACGCGGCCGGAATGAAATAGGTGAACAGCGCGAGATTCATCGCGAGGCGGCCGCCGCGCACCTTGAGCCGGCTGATCGCGAAGGCGGCGCCGGTCGCGACGATCAGCGTGATGAGCCCGGCGGCGACGGCGATGACCAGCGAGTTCCACATCTGCAGCCAGAAGAAGTTGAGGTAGTGGTGCTGCTGCCGGAACACGACCTCGAAATTGTGCAGCGTCGGATGGTCGGGCCAGAGCTGGCCGCCCATCGCCTGGTCCTTGGGCGAGATCGCGAACAGGAACAGGTGGTAGATCGGCAGCATCGTCCAGATCAGCACCGGGATGCCGATCAGCAGCAGCTTCGGCTTCGGCGGTGACCTGCGCATGCGACGGCTGTCATTTCGACAGCCGCTTCATCATGAAATAGACGAGCGGCAGCACCGCCGGCAGCGCGACGACGATCGCCGCCATCGACATGTCGACCTCGTCGAGCCGCAGGTAGCGGATGCCGAGCGTGGCCAGCACGTGCGTGAGATCGGCCGGGACCGCCGCCGGTCAGCAGGTAGACGCTGTTGAAGTCGCCCATCGTCAAGATCATCGACAGGATCGTGCACGTGAGATAGAGCGTGCGCATCGACGGCCAGGTGATGAAGCGGAACTTCTGCCAGCTCGTGGCGCCGTCGACCGACGCCGCCTCGTAGTGCTCGGCGGGGATCGCGAGCCGGCCGGCGATCAGGATCAGCGTCCAGAACGGCAGCGACTTCCAGATGTGCACCAGCATCGCGATCGCCAGCGCGAGGTACGGATCGTTGAGCCAGTTGGGCCCGTCGGCGCCGGTGAACCGGAAGATCAGCGAATTGATGAGCCCCCACTCGGGATTCAGCATGAAGCGGATCGACAGGATCGTCGGGATCGACGGCACCGCCCACGGCAGGATGAACAGCAGCGACAGCCACTTGATCCACGTGCGCGCTGACGACGAAGAAGCCGGACAGCACCAGCGCGACCATCATCTTGAGGTTGATCGCGACGATCAGGAACGCGAGCGTGTTGAAGACCGAGCGAACGAAGATCGGATCGTCGAACAGCTTCTCGTAGCTCGCCGGATGCCGCGCGAGCCAGAGCCCGTAACCGACCGGGTAGAGCACGAAGACCACGAACACCAGCGCGTACGGCGCGAGCAGGATCAGCCCCCAGCGCTGCCACGGGGACATGCCCTTTCGCGCCGGGCCGGTCGGCCTGCCGGCCGCTCGTCGGGGAGCGCGAGCGTCGCCATGATCGAGCGTTCGACGCCGCCGCTCGCGGGCGGCGTCGCTTCGTTCCCTGTTAGCCCGCGACCTGCTTGATGCGGGCGATCATCTCGTCGACCGCCTTCTCGACCGAGACGTTGTCGTTGACCACGCGGCTCATCGCCTTGGCCCAGACGTTCTCGTTGTTGAGCACCGTGAACTTGTAGTTCTTCGTGAATTCGAACGTCACGGTGCCGGCGTTGAACTGGTTGTACACCGCCTTGCGTGCCGGATCGGCCTGCCAGAACGGGCTTTGCGTGCCGGTCTTGGTCACCGGATACCAGCGGCCGAGCGCGCCCTCGACGTACGGCTGCAGGTTTTCGTCCTGCAGCATGAACGTGACGAATTCCTTGGCGCGCTTCTTGTTCTTCGCCGCCTCGAAGATCACGCCGACCTTGACCGCCGCGCGGTAGACCAACTTCGAGCCGTCCGGCTTGTTGGGGAACCCCGCGGTCGCGATCAGCTCGTAGTAGTTCTTCTTCGCCTGCGCGCGCTGCTCGGTCGGTGAGCGTCGTCGTTGTTCGCGTCGTCGAGCCACTTGGCGGCGATCGAGATCGTCGCGTTGTGCGTCATCAGGATCGTCTTGTTGTGGAACGACACGTTGTTGTCCGGGTCCTTCCACGACGTCGACGACGGCGGCGTGCAGCCGCGCGTGCGGATCGATCGTGTAGTCGCGCAGCGCGTTGATCAGTCCCTGCCGCACCTTCGGATCGTCGACCAGCAGCTTGCCGTTGTCGTCGACCAGCTTGACGTTGTAGGCGTCCATGAACGTCAGGAACGAATAGAACGAGTCGCTCGAATCGACGCCCATCGGCTGGCCGATCGCGTAGATGCGCTTGCCGGTCTTCGTGCGGTGCGCCGGCTGCACCTTGTCGCACCAGAAGTCCCAGTAGGCCTTCCACGCCGGTCGGGATGTCGGACTCCTTGTAGCCCGCCTCGGCCAGCATGTCCTTCCAGTACTGGATGTGCATCGTCTGCTGCTTCATCGGAAACGCGTAGTACGCCTTCTTCTTGGTCTTGTCGTTGTACAGGTACGTCGTTTCGATCGTGTTCTTGAGGAACTTGTCCTTGATCGGCGTGATGATGTCGGAGACATCCTCGAGCTTGCCGTCGAAGGCCCATTTGCCGGCGACCTGGAAGTCGTAGACGTCGGCGTACGCGACGTCGGGCGGCGTGCCGGCATCGAGCGCCGCCACCGTCTTCGGGATCATGTCCTGCACCGGATATTGCGACAGCTCGACCTTGACGCCGGTCTTGTCCTCGAACTTCTTGATCGCCGCGAACAGCGCGTCGTCCTCGGACTTGTAGAAACCGCGCACCCACCAGACGGTGAGCTTCTCCTGCGCGACAGCCTGGCTCGACATCACGTATGCCGTCGCCGCCAAGAGCGCGAGGCCCAGCTTGAAAACAGTCTTCATGAAACTCCTCCTGTGGATCGTGCCATTTGCACCGGCATGTACCGCCGCCATCATCGTCCGGAATTCGCCCGCAGCGTAAGGGCTCCCCTCGAGTGTGTCAACCGAGGCCCGCGCTACATTACCGCTCCCACATACCAGGGCACGAATTCGCTCTGGCCGTAGCCGTGCCGCTCGCTCTTGCTCTTGGCCCCCGACGCCGTGTCCAGCATCAGTTGGAAGAGCCTCGCGCCGATCGCGTCGACGCTCGCCGTGCCGTCGACGATCTCGCCGCAATTGAGGTCGATGTCCTCCTCCTGCTTCGTCCACAGCGCGGTGTTCGTCGACAGCTTGAGCGAGGGCGACGGCGCGCAGCCGTAGGCGGATCCGCGGCCCGTCGTGAACACGATCATGTTGGCGCCGCCCGCCACTTGCCCGGTCGCGGACACCGGATCGTAGCCCGGCGTGTCCATGAACACGAAGCCGCGGGCGGTGACGGGCTCCGCGTATTCGTAGACGTCGACGAGGTTCGTCGTGCCGCCCTTCGCCACCGCGCCCAGCGATTTCTCGAGAATCGTCGTCAGCCCACCCGCCTTGTTGCCGGGGGACGGATTGTTGTTCATCTCGCCTTTCTCGCGCGTCGTGTAGTCCTCCCACCACTTGATGCGCGCGATGAGTTTCTCGCCGACCTCCCGCGATACCGCGCGGCGCGTCAGCAGATGCTCGGCGCCGTAGATCTCGGGCGTCTCGGACAGGATCGCCGTACCGCCGTGGCGGACGAGGAGGTCGACCGCCGCGCCGAGCGCCGGATTGGCCGTGATGCCCGAGTAGCCGTCGGAGCCCCCGCACTGAAGGCCGACGGTGATGTGCGACGCGGATACCGGCTGTCGCGCGACGAGGCTCGCATGCGGCAGCATCTCCCTCACGATCGACACGCCGTGCGCGATCGTCTTCGCCGTGCCGCCGGTGTCCTGGATGCTGAACGTGCGCAGCAGGGGGCCTTCCCGCAGGTTCTCCGCGCCGAAGAGCGAGCTGATCTGGTTCGCCTCGCACCCGAGGCCGACGACCAGCACGCCGGCGAAATTCGCGTGCCGCGCGTAACCGCCGAGCGTGCGCCGCAGGAGCTTCATGCCGTCGCCGTGGGTGTCCATGCCGCAGCCGGAGCCGTGCGTCAGTGCGACCACGCCGTCGACGCCGGGAAACGCCTTGAGCCCGTCGCCGCGGAAGGCATCGGCGATGCCCCGCACCACCGTGGCCGAGCAATTGACCGTGGACAGGAGTCCGATGTAGTTGCGCGTGGCCACGCGGCCGTCGGCACGGACGATCCCCATGAACGTCGCGGGGGGATCGATGTGACGCGTCGGTTTCGCGTCGGCGCCGAACGCATAGTCGCGATCGAACGCGCCCATCGCCAGGTTGTTGAGGTGGACGTGCTCGCCCGGGCCGATGTCGCGCGAGGCGAAGCCGATGATCTGGTTGTAGCGCTTGACCGGCTGGCCGGCGCGGATGGCCCGTGTGGCGACCTTGTGTCCCGGCGGTATCAGGCCGGAAATCGTGACGTGTTCCTCGGCGAGCAGCGTACCGCCCAGGAGCTGCGTGCGGGCGATCACCACGTCGTCGTCGGGATGCAGGCGAATGGTCAGCGAAGCGCGGGTAAGCATGAGTGGCCTCCTCGGAGGACTGGAAGGGTTGAAGAGTGACTTGTCGGCCACGCGGGGTCGCACGGCGACGCGCCCTTCGGGCCTTGGCGTTGCCCGCCGTGCTCACCCGCTCTCCTTTTCATGCGGGAATCCCGGACCGCGCGACGGCCCGTCGCTCGATCGCGGAAAAGTCCCAGTCGATGCCGAGCCCCGGTGCCGATGGCGCAAGCGCATGGCCGTCGGCGATCGCGAGGCGCGACGTCGTGATGTCGTCGAGCTGCGGAATGTATTCGACCCATGCAGCGTTGGGCACGGCCGCGGTCAGCGACACGTGGAGCTCCATCAGGAAATGGGGGCACACGGCGACGTTGAACGTTTCCGCGAGATGCGCGACCTTGAGCCACGGCGTGATGCCGCCGATGCGCGCGCAGTCGACCTGCACGATGGAGCAGGCGCGGTGCGCGAGATACTCGCGGAAGTGGGACGGATGGTAGATCGACTCGCCGATCGCGATCGGGATCGCCGTGTGCGCGGCCAGCTCGACGTGCCCGGTCATGTCCTCGGCCGGCAGCGGCTCCTCGAGCCACGCGAGGCCGAACCGCTCGAACGCGCGCGCGCGCCGGATGGCTTCGGACACGTTGAAGCACTGGTTCGCGTCGACCATGAGCTCGAAGGCGTCGCCCACCGCCTCGCGCACGGCGGCAAGCCGCGCGACGTCCTCGGCGAGATGCGGCTTGCCGACCTTGAGCTTCGCGCCCCGGAAGCCTTGCGCCTTGGCCTCCACCGTCTGCGCGACCAGCGACTCCGTCGGCAGGTGCAGCCACCCGCCCTCCGTCGTGTAGACGGGGACCGCCGCTCGCGCGCCGCCGGCCGCCTTCCAGAGCGGCAGCCCCGCGCGCCGGCAGCGAAGATCCCACAGGGCCGTGTCGATCGCGGCGAGCGCGAGGCTCGTGATCGCGCCGACCGCCGTGGCATGCGTGTGGAAGAAGAGGTCCTTCCAGATCGCCTCGATGCAATCGGGATCGCGGCCGATCAGTTTCGGCGCCAGGTGGTCGCGCAGCAACGCGACGACCGACGAGCCGCCGGTGCCGATCGTGTAGCTGTAGCCGACGCCCGTCGCGCCGTCGTCGCAGCGGATGCGCACGAACGGCGTTTCCTGCGTGACGAACGCCTGGATCGCGTCCGTGCGCACGACCTTCGGCGCGAGATCGACCTGCAGGACTTCGATGGATCGGATGGTCGCCATCGAGCCCGGCTAGCGATAAAAGAGGCGGGGCAGCCACAGGGAAATGATCGGCACGTAGGTGATCAGGATCAGGCTCCCGAGCAGCGGCACGAGCCACGGCAGGATCGCCATCGTCGTGCGCTCGAGCGACATTCGCGCCACCCGCGCCAGCACGTAGAGCACCATGCCCATCGGCGGATGCAGGAGGCCGATCATCAGGTTCAGCACTACGATGAGACCGAAATGGACGGGGTCGATCCCGAGCTGGGTGACCGCCGGCATCAGCACCGGGATCGCGATCAGGATGGCCGCCGTCGGCTCGAGGAAGCAGCCGACGAAGAGCAGCAGCAGGTTGACGAGCAGCAGGAACACCCACGGCGAGTGCGTGAAGCCCAGCACCCACGCGGTCACCATGTCGGTGACGCGGGTCGCGGTCAGCAGCCAGCCGAAGATCGACGCCGCCGCGACGATGAACAGCACCGTCGCCGTCGTCTCGATCGTTTCCATCGACACCTTGCACAGCATCTTGAACGACAGCGTGCGGTACCAGAACAGGCCGAGGAAGAGCGCCCAGATGGACGCGGCGACCGCCCCTTCGGTCGGCGTGAAGAGGCCCGTCGTCATGCCGCCGATCAGCAGCACGGGCGTCATGATGGGTAGCACCGCCTCGAACTTCCATTTCCAGTCGGCGGCGAACAGCGCCACCAGCGCGACGCCGGTCGCGAGCGGCGGGTTGGCGCCCGCGCGGACCGCAACCCAGATCACCAGCGGGAACGCGACGACGATCGACAGCTCGACGGCGGCCTTGCCGACGCGGCTCCACACGAACTTGATGTCGGCACCCCAGTTGTTCTTGTGCGCGAAGTACGCGACGGTCAGCATCATCAGCACCGTCATCACGATTCCGGGCAGGATGCCTGCGAGGAACAGCTGGCCGATCGAGACGTTGGCCACCATCCCGTAGATCACGAAGGGAAGCGACGGCGGGATGATCGGCCCGAGCGTGGCCGACGCCGCCGTCACCCCGACCGAGAACTCCTTCGAGTACCCGTGATCGCGCATCGCCTTGATCTCGATCGTGCCGAGCCCCGCCGCGTCGGCGATCGCCGTGCCGGACATGCCGGCGAAGATCACCGAGCCGATGATGTTGACGTGGCCAAGGCCGCCTTTCATCCAGCCGACCAGCGCCAGCGCGAAGTTGTAGATGCGGTTCGTGATGCCGGCGTTGTTCATCAGGTTGCCGGCAAGGATGAAGAACGGCACCGCGAGCAGAGGAAAGCTGTCGAGGCCGCTGATCATCCGATGGACTACCACCATCGGCGGCGAGCTGCCCGACAGCCAGATGTAGACGAGCGAGGCGCCCGCCATCGCGATGGCGACCGGAACGCCGGTCACCATCAGCGCGAGAAACGCGGTGAGGAGCGTGCCGGTCATTGCCTTGGCTCGCTCATCGCGGCCTCCGGGGCTTCGCCCGCGCCCTTCGGGCCTTCGCTCGCTGCGCTCGCGCGCCTCGCTCCCTCGCCTCGCTCATTCGATATGCTCCTCGATCGCGTGCTCGGGCCGCTCGAGAATGCTGAAGTGCCGCCGCCAGTTCTCGCGCGCGACCTGCACCGAGCGCACGGCCGCCGCCGCGAAGCCGAACGCGCAGACGCCGTAGATCAGGTTCATCGGAAGGTCGATGATCGTCATCTGCAGCGCGCCCATCCGCGTCATCATCTCGATCGTGAGGACCACGGCGATGGCAAAGAAGCCGATGCGCATCACGTCGACGGCCGTCGACAGCATCCGGCCCGCCAATGGCGGAAGCAGCCGATAGGCGAAGTCGACGTGGATGTGACGCGTGCGGCGGACGGCGGCGGCAATGCCGGTGAACACGGTGCTGATCAGCAGGTAGCGGGCGATCTCCTCGGTCCACGCGGCGGAGTCGTTCAGCACGTAGCGCGTGAAGAACTGGTAGAACACGCAAAGGCCGAGGAGCCAGAAGAAGGCGAGCGACAGCCAGTCCTCGACGATGTATTGCCCGAGGTCGATCGGCGCGTCGTCGATGTGGAAGTGACCCTCCGCGTCGAGGACGTGCTCGGCGGCGCCCGGCTTCCCGTTCTCGTCGTTCATGCGCCTCCAGTGATGCCGGGTCGCTCGCGCGGCGACGCCGCCCTTCGGGCCGTGGCTTCGCCCGCCGCGCTCACGACTACTTGATGGCGACGATCTTGTCGTAGTCGGACTTCGAAAAGCCCATCGACTCCGGCGTGGAGGATTTCAGCACGGCATCGATGAAGCTCTGCCTGTTGACCTGCACGATCTGCAGACCCTTCTTCTTGAACTCGTCCGCGAGCTCGGCCTCGCGCTTCTTGATCTGCGCCGTCGCGCGGGCCGCGGCTTCACGCGTGACTTCCGTGAAGATCTGCTTTTCCTGGTCCGTGAGCTTGTTCCACACGTGCGGCGCGACCTGGGTCGTAAGGCCGTCGACGATGTGCGACGTCATCATGATCGCCTTCTGTACCTCATAGAATTTCTTGGCCTCGATCGTCGTCAGCGGATTCTCCTGCGCGTCGACGGTGCCGTTCTGCAGCGCGAGGTAGACCTCGGCGAAGGCGATCGGCGTCGGATTGGCGCCGCAGGCCTTCGGCGTCGCCATGTAGGCGGGCACGTCGGGCACGCGGATCTTGAGGCCCTTCATGCCGGCGCAGTCGGTGAACGGCTTCTGCGCGGTGGTCTGCCGTGCGCCGTAGTAGGTGTACGCCAGGATCTGGATGCCGGTCTTCTTGCGGAACTCCTCGACCATCTCCGCGAATATCGGGCTCTTCGAATACGCGAGCAGGTGATCGGCGTCGCGGAAGATGAACGGATAGTAGGCGATGCCCAGCCGTGGGTAGCTGCGGGCGGCGAACGACGGGCCGCTGATGATCATGTCGACCGTGCCGAGCGTCATCCCCTGGTTGATGTCGGTTTCCTTGCCGAGCGTGCTCGCCGGAAACACCTCGATGTCGAACTTGCCGTTGGTGCGCTTCTTGATTTCGGCGGCCGCCCACACGGACTCGGTGTGGTACGGCTCGCTCGTCTCGTAGACGTGCGCCCACTTCAACTTCTGCTGGGCGATCGCCGGACCGCCGACGACGAGCGCCGCGACGGCAACGACGGGAAAGAGCAGCTTCGAGAGCAAACGCATGACGCCTCCTTGTGGTATTGGATCCGCGCGATGCTCGCGCAGGGTGTTGCGAAACGCCGGTCACAAACCTCGGCCTCCATGGCTGCTGCGGACTGCGAACATCGATTTGTCGACCTCGTAGTCGTGATTCGCGATTGCTCGCGCCCTTCGGGCCTCGCCGCTCACACGACCACTTGAACCTTGGTGCTCTGCGACTTGTCCTTGGCGAGCTGGAACGCCTTCACGGCATCCTGCAGCGGGAACTGGCCGGAGAGGAGCGGGCGCACGTCGACCTTGCGCGACGACAGGTAGTCGACCGCCCAGTCGAACTCGATGCCCCACCGGAACGCGCCCTTGAGATCGAGCTCCTTCGCCATCAGCTCGTTGACGACGAAGGGCAGCGGCTCGTGCGGCAGCGTCCCCACCTGGACGATGACTCCGCCGTGCTTCGCCGCGGCCACGCACGACTTCAGCGCCGCGAAGCTCCCCGAAACCTCGAAGCAGACGTCGAATTGCGGCGCGGCGAGCGCGTCGCCCTCGCGATCCGCCCGCAGCGTCCGGTCCGCGCCGACTTCGCGCGCCTGCGCCAGCGGCCGGTCGAGGATGTCCGACACCGTGATCGATTTCGCGCCGGCGAGGCGCGCCGCGATCACCGTCAGGCAGCCGATCGTGCCGGCGCCGGTGATCAGCACCGATTTGCCGAGGAGGTCGGTGCCGCGCTTCACCGCGTGCAGCGCGACGGCGAGCGGCTCGGCGAACGCGAGCTCGCCCAGCGACACGTCGCCGGCCACGGGATAGCACTGCCGCTCGCCCATCACGAAGAACTCGCTGAACATGCCCTGCACGTGCGGATAGCGGCTCGCGCTGCCGAGAAAGCGCATCTTGCGGCACAGCTGCTCGCGGCCTTCGCGGCAGTAATCGCACTGGCCGCAGGCGTGCGAGGGGCTCACCGCCACGTTGTCCCCCACCTTGACCCGCGTGACGCCGGGACCGATCGCCGCCACGGTGGCGGACGCCTCGTGGCCCGGGATCAGCGGCTCGCGCACGATGAAGCTCCCGTTCCGGCCGTCGAAGTAGTAGTGGAGATCCGAGCCGCAGATGCCGCCGGCGCCGAGACGCAGGAGCACCTGACCGGGACCGACCTCCGGCGTGTCGACCGCTTCGATCCGCAAATCTTCCTTCGCGTGAATCCGGCATGCCAGCATGGTGTTCGCTCCTCGTTTTCGCGGCCGCACACGGCGGCCCACGCCGCCGCGCCACAGCCGCGGCTCAATGCAACGTGTTCCAGCCCTTGCTGAAGCGCTTATACGCCTTGTTGAGATGGCGCTGCATGGCGGCGCGCGCGGCCAGCACGTCGTGTTCGGCGATCGCCTTCAGCACCGCGCGGTGCTCGGCCATGGCCGCCGTCCACAGCGCCGGGGTGTCGTAGTGGTGCTCGAGCCGCTTGTAGAGCGGCCCCATGCGCTCCTCCCAGAGCATCTTCACCACCGCGACCAGCGCGCCGTTGCCCGTCGCCTCGGCGATCCTGAGATGGAACAGCCGATCGCCGGCAAGCGGCTGCTTCTGATGCTCGAACTCGCGATGCATCTGATTCAGCGCCTCGTCGATGGCGGCGATCTGCGACTTCTTCGCCGACTTGGCCGCCAGCGCGGCGCATTCGCTTTCGATCGTGTAGCGGGCGCGCATCAGCTCGAACGGACCGGCGAGCGCCTGCACCTCGCTGCCGCCCGCGCCACCCTCGTGCGTTTCGTCACCTTCCGAGGCAAGCCCCGGGCCAAGCACGTAGATCCCCGACCCGATGCGCACTTCGACCAGCCCCTCGACTTCGAGCGCGATCAGCGCCTCGCGCACCGACGGGCGCGAAACCCCGAGCTGCTTCGCGAGATCGCGCTCCGGCGGCAGCCGGGCGCCGGCCACGAACTCCCCGGTGCGGATCAGCTCACGGATCTGGTCCGCGATCTGCCGGTAGAGCCGGCGCGGTTCGATGCTCTGGAATGGCATGGGCGCGAGAATGCGGATCGACCGCGCCCGCTTCGGGGCCCGGGCAGCAAGGCTAACCCTGCCCCGGTAACTGGTCAAGTGGTAATACCAATTCCGGACGGGTCGGCGTACAATATCGCGCTCGCGCCGGCTACGGGCCCGGCGCACCTATCGGCGCGCGAAAGGATCGGGATCATGGGCGGACGACTCCACGGCAAGACGGCGCTGATCACCGCCGCGGGACAGGGCATCGGCCACGCGACGGCCCTCGCGATGGCGGCGGAGGGCGCGCAGGTGCTCGCGACCGACGTCAAAGCGCAGCTGCTCGAGAAATTCTCCGGCGTCGCCAACGTGTCGACGCGCGTCCTCGACGTGCTGGACGACGCCGCGATCGCGAAGCTCGCCGCCGATGCGCCGCCGCTCGACATCCTGTTCAACTGCGCGGGCTACGTCCACAACGGGACGATCCTCGATTGCACGCCGAAGGACTGGGATTTCAGCTTCAACCTGAACGTCCGCGCGATGTACGTGACGATCCGCGCGACGCTGCCGAAGATGCTCGACAAGTTCGACGCGACCGGCCGCGGCGCCAGCATCGTCAACATGGCCTCGATCGCGTCGAGCGTGAAAGGCCTTCCCAACCGCTTCGCGTACGGCGCGTCGAAGGCCGCGGTCATCGGCCTCACGAAGGCGGTGGCCGCCGATTTCGTGACCCGCGGCATCCGCTGCAACGCGATCGGGCCCGGCACCGTCGACACGCCGTCGCTCGCCGAGCGCATCAACGCGTTTCCGGATCCCGTCGACGCGCGCAAGATGTTCGTCGCGCGCCAGCCGATGGGCCGGCTCGCGAAAGCCGAGGAGATCGCGCCGCTCGTCGTGTTCCTCGCGTCCGACGAGGCGGCATTCATCACCGGCAACATGTACTCCTGCGACGGCGGCATGACGATCTGATCGACGCTCCGACAATCGTCCCAACAACCAAGGTGCTCACATGAAACTCGTACGCTACGGACCCGCGGGCAAGGAAAAGCCCGGCCTCATCGACGCCGACGGCAAGCTCCGCGACCTGTCGCGGAAGGTGAAGGACATCGACGCCGCGGCGCTGGCGCCGGCGAAGCTGCGGGAGCTCGCGAAGCTCGACCCGAAGAAGCTGCCGCTCGTCAAGGGCAGGCCGCGGCTCGGCGCCTGCGTCGCCACGCCGTCGAAGTTCGTCGCGATCGGGCTCAACTTCACCGACCACGCGAAGGAAACCGGCTCGCCCGATCCCCGAGCATCCGGTCGTGTTCTTCAAGTCGCCGACCTGCATCGTCGGCCCCAACGACAACGTGATGGTCCCGAAGGACTCGACCCAGCTCGACTGGGAAGTCGAGCTCGTCATCGTGATCGGCAGCACGGCGCGCCACGTGGCGGAGAAGGACGCGATGCAAGCTACGTCGCGGGCTACTGCGTCGGCAACGACGTGTCCGAGCGCGAATTCCAGCTGAAGAAGGGCGCGAGCCAGTGGAGCAAGGGCAAGGGCTGCGACACGTTCGGTCCGCTCGGACCGTGGCTCGTCACCAGCGACGAGATCAAGGACCCGCAGAACCTCGGCATGTGGCTCGACGTCAACGGCGAGCGGCGGCAGACCGGCAACACGAAGACGATGATCTTCGGCGTCGCGGCGCTCGTCGCCGACGTTTCGCAGCTACATGACGCTGCTGCCCGGCGACGTGATCACGACCGGCACGCCGCCCGGCGTGGCCCTCGGCATGAAGCCGCCGGTGTGGCTCAAGGCCGGCGACGTGATCACGCTCGGCATCGACGGCCTCGGCGACGCAGAAGCAGAAGGTGGTGCCGTTCAAGGGCCGCTAGGCCGGCCGGAGGCGGATCGCGATCCCGTAGCAGAGAAACGCGGGCTCCCCGCTCGACGACCAGCTCCAGGGTCCCTGGTCGCGGCAGCTCACGTTGAGAAGCCCGTCGGCGCCGCGGCGCGCAGCTTCGGTCTGCAAGGCCGCCATGGCCTGTTCCCGGGTCGGAAAGGCGGGCACCCAGAAGGCGGAGCGCCAGGAATCGCCCCACAGACGGGCCACGACTTCGTATCGGTCCGTGCCGATCTCGCCGAAGGCGTAGATCCTGAGTTGAGGAGCGAGCGGTTCGACGCTGCTTTGCGCGATGCCGGCGCCTGCGCAGAGCGCGCATAGCGAGCCGGCGACGATCGCCGAAAGGAGGGAGCTCCGGAGCTTCATGTTGGATGCCTCGCAGGGATGACGACGGAATTGGATCCCGGGCGGGCGCTGCCGATTACGGTGCGATGTACGCCGTCTTCACCGTCGTGAAGAACTCGGCGGCGTAGCGCCCCTGCTCGCGCGCACCGTAGCTCGAGCCTTTGCGGCCGCCGAACGGCACGTGGTAGTCGACGCCGGCGGTCGGCAGGTTGACCATCACCATCCCCGCCTGCGCGTGCCGCTTGAAGTGCGACGCGTGCTTGAGCGACGTCGTGACGATGCCCGAGCACAGGCCGAACTCGGTGTCGTTGGCGAGCGCCAGCGCCTCGTCGTAGTCCTTCGCGCGGATCACGCACGCGACCGGCCCGAAGATCTCCTCGCGCGCGATGCGCATCGCGTTGTCGGCGTCGGTGAACAGCGCCGGCGACAGGTAGAAGCCTTCGGTCGCGCGCGTCAGGCGCTCGCCGCCGACCGCGAGCTTCGCGCCCTCGCCCTTGCCGATCTCGAGGTACGCGAGATCCTGGTCGAGCTGGCTCTCGTCGACGACCGGGCCGATGTCGGTGCCCGCGGCCAGCGCGTCGTCGACCTTGAGCGCCTTGAGCTTCTCGGTCATCGCCGCGACGAAGCGGTCGTGGATGCCGGCGGTGACGATGAGCCGCGACGACGCCGTGCAGCGCTGTCCGGTCGAGAAGTAGGCGCCCTGCGTCGCGGCGTTGACGGCGGTCGCGAGATCGGCGTCGTCGAGCACGACCAGCGGATTCTTGCCGCCCATCTCGAGCTGGACCTTCGCCATGCGCGCGACCGCCTTCGCCGCGATGCGCGCGGCCGGTGCCGACCGAGCCCGTGAAGCTGATCGCCGCCACGTCGGGATCGTTGACCAGCGTCTCGCCGACGACCGAGCCGCGGCCCATCACCAGGTTGAACACGCCGGCGGGAATGCCGGCCTTCGCCAGGATCTCGGCGAGCGCCCACGCGCAGCCGGGCACGAGATCGGCGGGCTTGAACACGACGGTGTTGCCGTAGGCGAGCGCCGGCGCGATCTTCCACGCCGGAATCGCGATCGGGAAATTCCACGGCGTGATGAGGCCGACGACGCCGACCGGCTCGCGCGTCACCTCGACGTCGATGCCGGGCCGCACCGACGGCAGCTTGTCGCCGGTGAGCCGCAGCACTTCGCCGGCGAAGAACTTGAAGATGTGCCCGGCGCGCGCCGCTTCGCCGACGCCTTCGGGCAGCGTCTTGCCTTCCTCGCGCGACAGGAGGCGGCCGAGCTCGTCCTTGCGCGCGAGGATCTCCGTGCCGACGCGGTCGAGCATGTTCGAGCGCTCCTGGATCGAGCCTGTCGCCCACGCCGGGAACGCCGCTTTCGCCGCGGCGATCGCCGCGCGCGTCTGCGCCGCGTCGGCCTGCGCGTACTCGCCGATCACGTCGCTGACGTTCGACGGATTGAGGTTGGCCGTGGCGGAGGCGCCGGCGACCCATTCGCCGGCGATGAAATTGCGGTGGACGTCGGGCATCGTGGATTTCCGTTCGTGATCAGAGCAAGGCCGCGCCGCGCGAGATTGCGCATCAGCGCGAGGACGCCGAAGGTCCACGGCGGGATCTTGTCGGAGTGATCGACGCGATTGACGAGCGCGCCCAGCTTCGGCGTCGCGATCGTGACGATGTCGCCGACGACGTGCGTGAAGCCCTGCCCCGGGCCGAACCGGTCCTTGGTCGGCGCGAACATCGTGCCGAGGAAGAGCACGAGGCCGTCCGGATACTGGTGGTTCGGGCCGATCGCGTGCGCGACGAGATCGAGCGGATCGCGGCTGATCATCGCGCATCGAGCTCGCGCCGTCGAGCGCGAAGCCGTCGCGGCCCGTCGACGCGCATCGCGAGCTCGCAGCGGCGCACGTCGTCGATGCCGAAGTGCTCGTCGAACAGGCGGATGAACGGACCGATCGCGCAGGACGCGTTGTTGTCCTTGGCCTTGCCGAGCAGGAGCGCGCTGCGGCCCTCGAAGTCGCGCAGGTTGACGTCGTTGCCGAGCGTCGCGCCGACCGTCTCGCCGCGGCTGTTCACCGCCAGCACGATCTCGGGCTCGGGATTGTTCCATTCCGACTTCGGATGGATGCCGATCTCGGCGCCGATGCCCACCGCCGACATCGGCTGGCGCCTTGGTGAAGATCTCGGCGTCCGGTCCGATGCCGACCTCGAGATACTGCGACCAGGCGCCCTGCGCGATCAGCGCCTCCTTGACGCGCGCCGCCTCGTTCGATCCCGGGCGCACGCTCGCGAGGTTGTCGCCGATCAGCGCGACGAGCGCCGCGCCGCACCGCCTCGGCCTTCGCCGGATCGCCGCGCGTCTGCTCCTCGATCACGCGCTCGAGCATGCTCGACACGAAGGTGACGCCGCTCGCCTTGATCGCCTGCAGGTCGCAGGGCGCGAGGAACCGCGGCCGGCTGTCGCCGTCGTCCTTCGCCGCCGAGTTGGCGAGGATCTCGGCCGTCGATCCGATTCGAGCCGGCTCTGCGACGCCGCGAATCGCGGCGACGGCATCGTCGCGTTCGAGGAGCCCGGTCGAGGTCGCGGCGACGCGCGAAAGGTCGTAGACGGCGTCCTTCGTGACGCGCACGAGCGCGGGGCCGGAGGCCGAGGGCAGCCACGCGCGCCCGATGAGGAGCGCGCGATCGGCATCTTCCGGAAGGCACGCCTCGACCGTCAGGCGGGAGGGCAGCGGTCGCGTCGTCATGTGTCGATTATAGAGCCCCGTTGCAACATCCGGGGGCCCGGGCACGGCGCGAACCGTCGCCCGGGCAAGGGTTTTCCTGCATACTCGGGCTCATGCCGGACAATCCGCGACAGCGAAGCGACGTCCTCTTTCCCGAGATCGACCCGTACGCGACGGGCAGGATCACAGTCGACGCGCTGCACACGCTGTATTGGGAAGCCTGCGGCAACGCGGACGGCGTGCCGCTCGTGTTCCTGCACGGCGGTCCCGGCGGCGGCAGCCTGCCGCATCATCGCCGCTATTTCGACCCGGCGTTCTGGCGCATCGTGCTCTTCGACCAGCGCGGCGCGGGGCGCTCGACGCCATGCGGCGAGATCGTGGCCAACACCACGCCGCATCTCGTGGCCGACCTCGAGCGGCTGCGCCGGCATCTCGGCATCGAGCGCTGGCTGCTCTTCGGCGGTTCGTGGGGCTCGACGCTGGCGCTCGCGTATGCCGAGGCGCATCCGGAGCGTTGCCTCGGGCTCGTGCTGCGCGGCATCTTTCTCGCGCGCCCCGCCGAGCTCGACTGGTTCATGCACGGCATGCGCAACGTGTTTCCGGAAGCCTGGCGCGCGTTCCGCGAATTCCTGCCGCCGGGCGAGCGCGACGACCTGCTCGCGAACTACTACCGCCGGCTCGCCCACGCCGATCCGGCCGTGCACATGCCGGCCGCGCAGGCGTGGGATCAGGTACGAAGGCGCGTGCTCGAAGCTCCTGCCCACCGACCCGCTGCCGAGCTTCGAAAGCGATGCCGCGGCCCTCGCGATCGCGCGCATCGAGGCCCACTATTTCGTGCATCGGGCCTGGCTCGAGCCGGATCAGCTCCTCGCCAACATCGCGCGCATCCGGCACCTGCCGTGCACGATCGTCCAGGGGCGCTACGACATCATCTGCCCGCCGGTGACCGCCGATGCGCTCGCGCGCGCGTGGCCGGAAGCCGAGTACATCGTCGTGCCGGATGCCGGCCATTCGGTGCGCGAGCCCGGCATCACGCAGCAGCTCGTTGCGGCGGTAAAGAGGATGCAGTCGCGCATCCGGCGCCAGGGAGCCTAGCAGGCTGATGCAGAACCCGTCATGGCCGCGCAGCGGCTTGGCGGGATGGGATGCGCGGAGACGCGAGCGACGTGTGGTCGATCCCACACGAGCGAGCGGCGACAAAGCAGACCGCCCGCCAAGCCGCCGCCCATGCGGGTTTCGACGATATGGGCCCGTCTACGTCGTTGCTCGCCTTGCGAATATGCGCGAGCTATTCGACGCGGCTCGCGCCTAGTATCCGGGCCCATCTCGTCCGAAACGCGGCTCATGAGGGGTTCTGCATCAGCCTGCTAGGGGCGCCGCATCTCGTCCACGTCGCGAATGCGGAAGGCGTTGACGACGAACTCGAGGTCCACCTCGTCGCCGATCAGCGGGTAGGCGAAGTCCATGCCGAACGCGCCGCGGGAAATGCGGCCGGACACTTCCGCCCCGCAGGTATCCCGTCCGTCGTCCGGGCGCGTTCCACATTCGAGGCGGAGAACGTCGAAGCGCACGGGCAGCGTCACGTTGCGCAACGTCACCTCGCCTTCGACGCCCGCGAGGCGCGCACCGTCGTAGACGAGGCGCGTCGAGTGAAAGTGCATCCGGGGATAGTGGCCGACGTCGAACATCACCTCGCTGCGCAGAAAGGCGTCGCGCAGCCTCCAGCCGGTGTCGACCGACGCCATGTCGATCTCGAGGTCGATGCGCTCGACCTTGTGCTGCGCGTCGAGCACGATCGTCCCCGTGACGTGGCCGAGGCGCCCCTGCGGCGTCGAGAAGCCGAGTTGCGGCACGGCGAACCGCGCGCTCGTATGCGCGGAATCGACCCGAAACACGCTCGCGTCGCACGACGCCTCGCCGCACGCGCAGAGCGCACCCAGCAGGACCACGAGGCATGCGACGTCGATCCGCGGCATGGCCGAATCCTCATGTGCGGCGGGCGTTGAGGTCAAGCGCGCGGGATGCGCGGACGCTCCATTGCCGCGGCGGCGACGCGTGGACCCTCGGTATAATTCGTTCACCGCGCGGCCTCCATGAGAGAAACACCTGTTCCTGTCGTTTATTCCCCGGCCGACACGCCGTCGTCCGCGCGGCGGCCGGCGACCGGGAACGCCGCCTGGCTCGAGCGCAGCCGGCGCGCCGTGTGGCATCCGTGCACGCAGATGAAGCAGCACGAGACGCTGCCGCTCGTGCCCATCGCTCGCGGCGAAGGCGCCTGGCTCGTCGATTTCGACGGGCGCCGCTATCTCGACGCGGTGAGCTCGTGGTGGGTGAACCTCTTCGGGCACGCGAATCCGCGCATCGGCGGCGCCGTCGCCGAGCAGCTCGCGGAGCTCGAGCACGTGATGCTCGCGGGATTCACGCATCGGCCGGTGGTGGAGCTCTCCGAGCGGCTCGCGGCGCTGGCGCCGGGGGGGCTCGGGCACGCGTTCTACGGCTCCGACGGCGCCGCGGCGACGGAGATCGCGCTCAAGATGGCGTTCCACTATTGGAAGAACTGCGGCCAGCCCGGCAAGACCTCCTACGTCTCGCTCGCCGGCGCCTACCACGGCGAGACGCTGGGCGCGCTCGCGGTGACCGACGTGCCGATCTTCCGCGACGTGTACGCGCCGCTCCTCAACCGCAACATCACGGTGCCTTCGCCCGACGCGCGCGGCGCCGCGCCGGGCGAATCCCCGCGCGAAGTTGCCGAGCGCGCCGCCGTGGCCCTCGAGCGCGTTCTCGCGGAGCGTCATGCGACGATCGCCGCGTTCATCGTCGAGCCGCTGGTGCAAGGCGCCACCGGGATGGCGATGCACGACCCGAGTTACCTCGCCCGCGCGCGCGAGCTCTGCACGCGCCACGACGTGCTGCTGATCGCGGACGAGATCATGACGGGATTCGGCCGGACGGGCACGATGTTCGCGTGCGAGCAGGCGGCGATCGTGCCGGACCTGCTCTGCCTGTCGAAGGGCATCACCGGCGGCTATCTGCCGCTGTCGTGCGTGCTGTCGACCGACGCGATCTTCGGCGCGTTCTACGCCGACGACACGGGCCGCGGCTTCCTCCACTCGCATTCCTACACGGGGAACGCGCTCGCCTGCCGCGCCGCGCTCGCGGTGCTCGACATCTTTGCCGCCGACGACGTGCTGGCGGGCAATCGCGCGCGGGCCGCGCGCTGGACGGAATGCGCCGCGGCGATCGCCGCACACCCGAAGGTTCGCGCCTTCCGCCATCGCGGCATGATCTGGGCGTTCGACGTCGACACCGCCCGGCCCGATTTTGCGCGCTGGTGCTTCGCGCAAGGACTCGCGCGCGAGCTCCTGCTGCGGCCGATCGGACGGACGGTCTATTTCATGCCGCCCTACATCCTGAGCGACGGCGAGTTCGAGCTTCTCGTCGGCCGCACGACCGAGATCCTGCATGCCGCGTGAACCGGCGAGGCGCGGGGCGCGTGCGCTGGCGCTGGTGCTCCTCCTCGCTGCCGGCAACGCCGCGGCGGCGCTGCCGCGGGAGGTCAGCCTGGCGTTCGTCGCCGCCGGCGTGCCGCTCACCGCCGTCGCCGTCGTCGTGCAGGACGTCACGAAGTCCCGGCCTCTTTTCGCGAATCTGCCGGACCGTCCGCTCAACCCGGCGTCGGTCATGAAAGTCGTCACGACCTATGCGGCGCTCGAGCTCCTCGGCCCGCAATTCCACTGGACGACCGCCGCGTATCTCGACGGACCGCTCGAAGCGGGCGTGCTGCACGGCAACCTGGTGCTGAAAGGCGGCGGCGACCCCAAGATCACCGTCGAGCGATGGCAGGCGTTCATGGCCACGCTGCGCGAGAGGGGACTGGCCGAGGTCGACGGCGACCTCGTCCTCGACCGGACGTTCTTCGCGCCGATCGCGCACGACCCCGCCGCTTTCGACGGCGAGCCGCTGAAGCCGTACAACGTCGGGCCGGACGCGCTCCTCGTCAATTTCAAGTCCGTGAAATTCGGATTCGCCCCGGGCCCCTCCGCCGACTCGGTGGTCGAGACCGTCGAGCCGGCGCTTCGCGCGGTGGCCGTCGGCGCGCCGCCGCAACTCGCCGGCGGCCCGTGCGGCGACTGGCGGGCGACGATCGGGGCGACGTTCGTCGATCAGGGCACGCGCGCGGAGGCTCTGTTCACCGGCCGTTACCCCGCCTCCTGCGGCGAGCGCGACTGGTGGGTGTCGCTGCTCGACCACGGGACGTACGTGCACGGCATGTTCGACACGTATTTCCGGGCTGCCGGCGGACGCTTCGCCGGACGCTGGCGGGAGGGCATTGCGCCCGCGCGCGCTACACCGTTCGCCACACTCGATTCGCCGCCGCTGTGGGACGTGGTCCGCGACATCAACAAGCTTTCGAACAACGTGATGGCGCGGCAGCTCTTCCTCACGCTCGCCACCGCGCGCGCCGCCCCGCCGGCGACCGTGGCGCGCGCGACGGACACCGTGGTCGGCTGGCTCGCGCAGAAGCAGCTGAGGATGCCGGAGCTCGTGCTCGACAACGGGTCCGGCCTGTCGCGCCGCGAGCGCATCAGCGCCGGGAGCCTCGCGCGCCTCCTGGTCTCGGCCGATGCGAGCGCCGTCCGCGAGGAGTTCGCGAGCTCGCTCTCGGTCGCCGCGATGGACGGCACGCTGGAGCGCCGGTTCCTGAACGGCACCGTCGCCGGTCAGGCATTGCTGAAGACGGGAACGCTCGACGGCGTGCGCGCGCTGGCGGGCTACGTTGTCGGCAACGACGGACGTCGTTTCGCCGTGGTTGCGATCGTCAATCACGCGAACGCGAGCCGCTCACAGGGCGCGCTCGACAACCTGGTGCAATGGGTCTACCGCGAAGGTGCGGCTTGGCGCCCGCCGCGCCTGCCGGGGCCGCCGCGGTCAAGGCCGTGAACCCGGCTCCGGGCGATCGTCGCCCAGCAACTGATAGAGGAGGATGGCGCCGAACGTCGCGGTTCCGATCCCGCCCAGAGTGAAGCCGCCGAATTTCAACGCGAGATCGCCCGCGCCGACGGTCAGGGTGACCGCCACCGTGACGAGATTGCGCGCCCGCGAGAAGTCGACGCCGTTCTGCACCCAGATCCGCGCGCCCATCGCGGTGATGAGGCCGAACACCACAATGGCGAGGCCGCCCAGCACCGGGCCGGGAATCGTCATGATCAGCGCGCCGAACTTGGGCGAGAAGCCGAGCGCGATCGCGCAGAGGGCCGCCACGACGAACACGAGCGTCGAGTAGATCCGGGTCACGGCCATGACGCCGATGTTCTCCGCATAGGTGGTCACGCCCGTGCCGCCGCCCGCACCCGCGATCATGGTCGCGATGCCGTCGCCCAGGAAAGCGCGGCCGAGGTAGGGATCGAGGTCTTGCCCGGTCATCGCCGCAACGGCTTTGACGTGTCCGAGATTCTCGGCGACGAGCACGATGGCGACCGGCGCGATCAGCGCTATCGCCTGGGCGTTCCACACCGGAAATTCGAGGTGGGGGAGACCCATCCACGGCGCGGCGAGGACCGCGCTGAAGTCGATCGGCTTGCCGAGCCCGAGACCATTGGCAAACGCCGCGTACACGATGTAGCCCGCGACGCCGCCCAGCAGGATCGGCAGCCGGCGGGCGAGACCCGGCGCGCGCACGGCGACGCACCCGACGGCGATGATCGTCGCGATGCCGACCCAGGTGTCGAAGCTGCTTCCGGCGATGTTCTTCACCGCGATCGGCGCGAGGTTGAGGCCGATCACCGCGACCACCGCGCCCGTGACCGGCGGCGGCATCAGGCGGTCGATCCACGCGTAACCCGCCTTCATCACGATCAGTCCGATGACTGCATAGACCGCGCCGGCAGCGACGATGCCGCCCAGCGCCACGGACAGGTTCGCGTTGGGACCGCTACCCGCATACGCGGTCGCGGCGATGACCACCGCGATGAACGAGAAGCTCGAGCCCAGGTAACTCGGCACGCGGCCGCCCACGGCGACGAAGAAGACCAGCGTGCCGATGCCGGAGAACAGGATCGCGACATTGGGGTTGAAGCCCATCAGCAGCGGAGCCAGCACCGTGGCGCCGAACATCGCGACGACGTGCTGGATGCCCAGCGCAATGGTTTGCCCCGCGGGCAGACGCTCGTCGGCCGCGATGATGCCGCCCTGGCGCGGCGTCCAGCGCGGGAAGTAGGAGGAATCGGGAGAGGAGGGGCGCATGGCGGCCGGCGCCGCTCCGGGCGGGACCTTCACACGCCGGGTATCGGCTTGCTTTCCTTGAACAGCAGATAGCCGCGGATCACCCGGTAGATCACCCAGATCGAAGCGACCGCCCAGATGAGGAGCGCGATCGGAATGCCGATGAGGACGATGCCAAGGACGACCAGCACGACGGCGCCGATCACGCCCCAGAGAAACGAATACCAGAACGTCCGGATGAGCCACGTGAGGTGGGACTCGACCCACGTCCCCCGCGCGTCGTCGCGCTTCACGTAGGCGACGATCAGCCCGGCGATGCCGATGAGGCCCATCAGCGGCGCGACAAAGTGGAATCCCGACGACACGAATGCGACGACGGCCGCAACGCCGAACAGCGCGTAGGCGAGGAGCGCCGCCGATACCGGCGGTTGAGGCACGGCGGTGCCGGCGTTGGGGGCAGGAAATTCGGCCATGGCGTCGACTTTCGCGAATCGCGGCCCGGGGCGGGCCGTCCGCCGCAAATATGGGGGCATCCCGCGCGGAACGCAACGGCGCGGGGTGCGGCGCCGCTCAATACCGCCGGCCGTCCTTGTGCGCGGCGAAGACGCCGTTCTCGTCCTCGACCCACATGAGGTCGTCGTCCGGGTAGAACGCGTTGTCGCCCTCGGTGCGGTCGCCGACTTCGAGGTAGGTCGCGGGCGCGGCGCTCCGGTTGACGAAGTGATGCGCGTCCTTCCTGCCGCCGGGATATCCGGCGCACATGCCGGGCCGCAACGACTGCTCGCCGTCGTTCGTGACGAGGACGAGTTCGCCGGTCAGCACGTAGACGAACTCGTCTCCGAGCGTGTGCCAATGCCGCAGCGCCGACTGGCCGCCGGGGCCGAGCGTCACCAGGTTCACGCCGAACCTCGTGAGCCCGCACGCCTCGCCCAGCCTGCGCTTCAGGCGATCGCCCATCCGCGAGCGGAAGGGTTCGGGATAGATCGAGCCGCGCTTCTCCGGGACGTCCGCCGGGTCGAGGGCAGGAGGCTTCGGCATGGGAGCACCTCGGGTACGATACGGAGCCGGAATTATGCGCCGATCGAAGCTTATAATCGGAGCCGCGTGCCTGGCGTGTCCGCATCGGGCGCAAGTTAGAGGAGGAGCTCACCATGACCGAAACTGCTGACGACGGCCGCGAGCGGCTTGTCGACGATCTTGCCGCCGTCCTGGCCGAGGCCGAGGAGATGTTGAAGCGCGCGTCCGTGGAAACCGGCGACAAGGCCCGCGACCTGCGCTCGCAGGTCGAGACGCAGCTCCTGCGCGCCAAGCTCAAGCTGCAGGAGATCGAAGGCGAGGCGATCGACCACGCCAAGGCCGCGGCCCGCGCCACCGACGACTACGTGCACGATCATCCGTGGCAGGCGATCGGCATCGCGGCGTCGGTGGGCCTGCTCATCGGCCTCGTGATGAACCGCCGCTAGCGCTCGCTGCCGTGGCCGACGCCACGCCCCCTCGATCGCCGCGCGGCCGGCTGGGCCTTCGGGCCGCGGCGGCAAGTCTTGCCGCCGCCCTGCTCGGGCTCGGGCGAACGCGTCTCGAGCTTGCCGCCCTGGAATTCGAGGAGGTGCGCGCACGCACGGCGGAAAATCTCGCCCTCGTGGTGGTCGCGGCGATCTCCCTCGGGTTCGCCATCCTCGCGGCGTCGATGCTCGTGGTGGCGTTCTTCTGGGACACGCACCGAATCGAGTCGCTCGTCGCATTGACGGTCGTGTACGCGCTGATCGCGCTCTTCGCGACGTGGCGGCTCGCCGTGCGCCGCAAGGCCGACACGCCGGCGTTCGCGGCCACGCTCGCCGAGCTCGAGCGCGACCGCGCGCGGCTCGTCGAGCGCTTCGGGGGCGACAAATGAGCCGCCAGATGAATGCCCTTCGCGCGGAGCGGAAGGCGCTGCTGTCGACGCGCGCGGAGCTCGACCGGCAGCGCGTGCTGCTTGCCGTGTACGAAGTCAGGGAGATCGTCTCGCCGACGTCGGTGACGGGCCGCATCGCCGGAGCCCGCCCGCTCGCCGCCACGCTGATCACGTTGATGGCGCCGATCGCCGGCGCTCATCGCGTCACTCGCTGGCTCCGCTACGCGTCGCTCGCGCTCGTCGCGCTGCGGCTGGCGCGGAGCTGGCAAGACCGCCCGCGCTGAACGGCACGGGATCCGGGAGCTTGCCGACCAGCTCCGGGCCATGGAGTAACGTCGTCGGGCCGCTTGATCAGAGCCCCAGGTCGCCCCACAGCGTGTCCACGCGCGCTTTCACCGCCGGGTCCATCGCTATGGGCCGACCCCAGGCGCGATTCGACTCGCCCGCCCATTTGTTCGTCGCGTCGATCCCCATCTTGCTGCCGAGCCCGGCGACCGGCGACGCGAAGTCGAGATAGTCGATCGGCGTCGACTCGACGATCAGCGTGTCGCGCGCGGGATCGACCCGCGTGGTGAGCGCCCAGATCACGTCCTTCCAGTCGCGTATGTTCACGTCGTCATCGGTCACGACGATCATCTTCGTGTACATGAACTGGCGCAGGAAGCTCCACACGCCGAACATCACGCGCTTCGCGTGCCCCGGATACTGCTTCTTGAGCGCGACGACGGCGAGGCGGTACGAGCAACCCTCCGGCGGCAGGTAGAAGTCCGCGATCTCGGGAAACTGCTTCTGCAGCAACGGCACGAACACTTCGTTCAGCGCCATGCCGAGCACGGCCGGCTCGTCGGGCGGCTTGCCGGTGTAGGTCGAGTGGTAGATCGGATCGCGGCGCAGCGTGATGCGCTCGATCGAAAGCACCGGAAAGCGCTCGACGTCGTTGTAATAGCCGGTGTGATCGCCGAACGGCCCCTCCGCGGCGG
Source organism: uncultured beta proteobacterium (assembly GCA_963724545.1). GTDB lineage: Bacteria > Pseudomonadota > Gammaproteobacteria > Burkholderiales > Casimicrobiaceae > CAIWHR01. Next base: position 11,893 of record CAVRVC010000012.1, on the reverse strand, counting down.
TTTCGTAGCCCGAGGGATCCGCTGCGTCGGGCCGGATGAAGCCTTCCAGCACGATCTCGGCGGTGGCCGGCACGCTGAGATCGTGCGTGAGGCAGCGCGTGATCTCCGTGCGCGAGCCGCGCAGCAGTCCCGCAAACTGATACTCGGACAGCGTATCCGGAACGGGCGTCACGGCGCCAAGGAGGGTCGCCGGGTCCGCGCCGAGCGCGACCGCGACGGGAAACGGCGTGCCCGGCGATTGCAGCGCGTGATCGCGGAAGTCGAGGGCGCCGCCGCGGTGGGCGAGCCAGCGCAGGATCACCTTGTCGCGTGCGATCACCTGTTGCCGGTAGATGCCGAGGTTCTGTCGCGTCTTGTGCGGACCGCGCGTGACGGTGAGGCCCCAGGTGATCAGCGGCCCGGCGTCACCCGGCCAGCAGGTCTGCACCGGCAAGCGCGCGAGATCGACCGCCTCCCCTTCCCAGACCACTTCCTGGCATGGCGCCGACGATCTCTCCTTCGGTGCCATCTGGATGACCTTCATGAAAAGCGGCCGCGTGTTCTGCCACGCGTCCTTGAGGCCTTTCGGCGGCTCGGGCTCCTTGAGGAATGCGAGGAGACGCCCGACCTCGCGCAGCGCCGCCACCGACTCCTCGCCCATGCCGAGCGCGACGCGGGTCGGCGTGCCGAAAAGATTTCCGAGCACGGGAATGCCCGGGCGCCCATCCGCTCCCGAAAATCCTTTCGGTCGCTCGAACAGGAGCGCCGGCCCGCCGGCCTTCAGCACGCGATCGCAGATCTCCGTCATCTCGAGCCGCGGGTCGACCTCGGCGCCGATGCGCTTCAGCTCGCCGCGGCGCTCGAGTTGCGCGAGGAAGTCGCGGAGATCGGCGTATTTCATGGGGGAATCCGGTGGGGGTCGCGTCGACCCGAGGCCACAGTTTACCGTGGCCTTCGCATGCCCCAGTACAATGGGACATGCCTCCGGCGCCTGCGCCGCATGACCCGCGCTTCGTCCGCGCGCGCCGCGTGATCTTCGGCATCGCGCTCGCGAGCTTCGTCCTCTCGTTCTTCCATCGCACGGCGCCCGCCGCCATCGCGGACGAGCTGGCGCGCGCGTTCGCGATCAACAGCGCGCTCCTCGGGACCCTCGCTGCCACGTATTTTTACGTGTACACGGTGCTGCAGATTCCCGTCGGCGTGCTCGCGGACACGATGGGGCCGCGAAGACTGCTCGCGGCCGGCTCCCTCGTCGCCGGACTCGGCTCCATCGCGTTCGCGCTCGCCCCGACCTGGGAGATCGCGGCGGCCGGACGCACGCTCGTCGGCGTCGGCGTTTCGGTCGCCTTCATCGCGATCCTCAAGGTCAGTGCCGTCTGGTTTCCGGCGGCCAGGTTCGCGACGTTGAACGGCATCACGATGTTCGCCGGCAATCTCGGCGCGGTGATCGCCGGCGCGCCGCTCGCGTGGCTCGTGACGCTCGCATCGTGGCGCGCCGTGTTCCTGGGCCTCGCCGCACTGTCGCTCGCGCTGGGGATCGCCACGTGGCTCAGGGTGCGCGACCGGCCGGAGGACCTCGGATTCCATCCCGTGCACGCAGCGCCTTCGGCCGGGCGGGCGAAATTGCACTGGGGGCGTGCGCTCGCTTCCGTGGTGGCCAATCCGGCGACATGGCCCGGATTCTTCGTCAATGCCGGAATCGCCGGCAGCTACCTCGCGTTCGCGGGCCTGTGGGCCGTCCCGTATCTCGAACAGACCTATGCGATGCCGCGCGTCGTGGCCGCGCTGCACACGAGCGCGCTGCTGCTCGGCGTTGCAATCGGTGCGGTTCTGGTCGGCGTACTGTCCGATCGGCTCGCTCACCGGCGCGGCGTCATGCGCGTCTACGCCGTCCTCTATGTCGCGTCGTGGCTGCCGTGGCTCCTGCACGTGCAGTGGCCGCTGCCCGTGACCCTCGCGTGGTTCGGTCTCATGGGACTCCTGATCCCGGGATTCACGCTGACATGGGCCGTCGCCAAGGAGGTCAACCGGCCCGAGCACTCCGGCATCGCGACGTCCGTCGCGAACGTCGGAATATTCGTCGGCACGGGCATCCTGCAGCCGCTCGTGGGCGCGATCCTCGACCGCGGCCGCGCGGCGGGCGACACCGCCGGCGCATGGGACACTGGCATCGCCGTGCTCGCGGGCAGCGCGGCGCTCGGCGCGGCGATGACGCTCTTCGTGCGCGAAAAATAGCGCCTGATGCACCAGCAGCGTGGGAACGCGCGCGACCGCGTGTCCAGAAGATGCGGTGCCCCCCGAATGCCGCCGATCATGGAGGCACGCTTGCGCAGCCGAGACGGTTGCCCTAATCCTTCGGTCGCAGCAGCTCCCCGCTCCTGCGACGAAGCGCCCTCAAAGGTCTCGTAACTCTCCAGCTTCTCGAACTAAGTAAGCGGTCTCGCTCCTCAAGAACTTTGTCTCGCTCCTGAAGAACTTTGTCTCTCTCCTCGATGACTTTGTCTCTCTCCTCGACAAGCCTGGCCACTTCCTGGCTGAGGCTGGCGACGTCGCGCGAGGAAAAAACATCGTGTATTGCCGTCAATGCAATGAAGCCCTTGTAGTCAAAATCATATGAACGTTTGATCGCGGCCGCGCGCTGCGGATCGGAAATGATTTCGAACAGGAGATCCAAACCGAACAATCGCGTGACGGCAAAAAGCCCTTCCTCCAGCGCCACCATCGCCAAGGCGAATTTCACATCGGTTTCGTCGTTTCGGTGGAACTTGGCGGCAGACGGAAAGACCTTTACCAGATCGAAGCTGGTGAGCCCCCGGTAGCTCTGCAACAGCTTGTAGAATTCGTATAACGCTCGAACCCTCGTTTCCGGGCTGCTGCAACTGGTCTGCTCATCATGCACCCGAAATCTAACGAGCTTCTCCGCAAGGACATGGATATCGTATCTCATGCAGAGCCTGATCCACATGTCGAAATCCCCGAGCTGCGCCAAGCCGAATCTGTAGAGACCGCAATGTTCGTAACATGACTTACGGATCAATACGCTTGGATGGCAAAGCGCGTTGCCATGGACAAAGAAGAATTGCAGCCACTCATGCCTGGTACGGTTGGGCTGATCGAAAATATTGAAATAGAAATGCCTCTCGTCGAACAGCCGTGAACCGGCTGCGGAAACCGCCATGGCATTGGTAAAGATCGCGCCGATCCTGGAATGACCCTCCAAATAGCGAACCTGCCTTTCCAATTTGTGCGGTTCCCAGCAGTCATCGGAATGATGAATGGCGATGAACTCGCCCGAAGCCACTTCCGCGATGGCTCGGTTCAGCCCCCATATTGCTCGCCTCCGTTCGTCATTGCGAAACGCCTTGATGCGCGGGTCTGCAAACTGGTTGATCAAGGGCCAGGAGTTATCGGTCGACGCGTCGTCCCAAATGATCAACTCGAAATCAGTAAAGGTCTGATCGAGGACGCTGCCAATTGCTTCCTCGACATACGTATCGTGATTGAACGATGTGAGGATTACGGAGACTCTTGGCATGGCCTGGCGACTTTGCTCTTCCATTGCGACCGTCATCTTCTCTCAATGCTATCGAGACCAGAGTCGATCTCGTTCGCGACGAGGGACATTTGCTCGAGTGAATACCGTTGATCGCAGGGGACTGGCAAGCAGCAATTCGTCAGCCGCCACTCGATACCTTCAGACACCCTTGGCCTCGCGTCAGGCCAGTACGTTGGAACATAGATGCCCTTGCCTGCGAGGGCCTTGACCATAGGCCGAATATCTGATGCCAGGATAAGCGGATAACAAAACGGCACCGCATCGGGGTCGAGCCCCCATTCATGAATATTGTATTTGTCCAGGCGCGCAGCCAACGCCATGAAATTCTCTCGCCTCCGTCGCTTCACCATCGTCATGTCGACGCTTGCCAAAATGCGTCGGGTCAGGCGGGACATCCTCAATGGCTTGGTATTGCGGAACGCTTTTTCGGACTCGACGTAATCGGCGTAGCCATCATGCGCCGTGCTAGCGATCCGCAACAGGAGATGTTTCATCCGATCGACGGAATGCGTGTCTTCGTGCTCGGGCTCCTTCACGTCCGGTTCGGACGTCACGAGCAACCCGCCGTCCGGCACACCGACACTCTTACGCGGCGAATAGATCGTTGCCAAGCCGTCGGTCGGTGGCGCCAATAGCGCCTGGCTGTTATCGATGATCAACCGGCCGCGTGGAATGTCCCGGCGCAGACGGTAGACGTTCGCTTCGCACAGTCCGAAATAGTTGACGTAGAGCAACGCACATCGTTCGGGAAACGGGTCAGGCACATCCTTGGGGTAAAGCGAATCGTCCAGCCGATAGGTCTCAACCGCGGCGCCGGCATCGGTCACCCCCTGAATCACGGCATCACAGATGTAGGCGGGTACCAGGACCTTCGGAATAGCCGCACTCTCGAGTACCGCACGAAGTGCCGCACGCCCCGACTGAAATGCCATCGCGGCGGCAAAAGGGCACCCATGATCCGGCCAGTCCAGACCGAAATAGCCCCCGATGTCGGACTGCGTTTCCACCCAATCACCGGACCGGTTGGTTACTTTGCCGCCACCAAATCGAACGCTTCGAGATGCTCCCCGATTGCGATGGGTCCGAGCTCCATTAGCGCATCGATGATCGAAAGACGCGGCAGAAATCCCGAGAGATCGTTGCTGATACGGAAAGGGACGCATGACAAGGAAACGGAGGTCTACGCCAGCTTCACGAAATGCCTTCGGTTCGTACTGGTGTTCCCCCGCTTGCGGATTGATGTAGGTCGTCGCACCTTCGCGGAAGCAGATATCCAGAATGCGCGCCTGCCCGGAAAGGTCGTTGTTCTCGTAACGGCGGCTGGTCAAGACGAACTCGGTGTCGATACCCATGAATGCGGACAACGTTCGCAGTTGGTGTGCCAGATACTCCGGCAGGCTGTCGGTTTCATGGCGGATCAACCGCTCGACGACTGGAAACACGACGGCAAAGCGGGGTGCCTTCCGGTACGTCATTTCAACCATCTTCACCTGCTTGTCGCGCCAGGTAGGCGGAGGCCAGCAGGGTGGTGTCACAGATGCGTTTGAACGGGGACGACTGATGCAGAGGAACGGTGATGTAGGTCGGGTTCCCCGTTGATCAGGATGCGATTGCGGTTGATCCACCCACCCTTGATGTAATTCACATCGTCGTATATGACGAAGCGATCGACGGCATGGATCAGCTGCCAATAGCCGATGTACGGAAAGAAATAGGGCTGCATGATGGCAAGCTTCATTGCAGCCGATCTCCGCCCTGGCTGCGACGTAGGACCGACGACGCTGCGGATCGCTGCCTGACGACGCCGCAAATTACTTCGACCTCTGCCCTTGTTAGCCCGACATATACATCGGCAGACAGAGCACCCGCGACGAAATGCTCTCCGAGATCGGGCAGGCTCGTTTCAAGTCCGCCCGCAGAAATGGCAGCGAATTCAAGCGAAGGATGGAAGTATCGTCGTGGACCGATCCCGTTGTCCAGGAGTGCCTGCCGCACTTTCATCATGACTTCGTGAGACGGAAAGATGACCGGATAATAAGCCGTAGTTGTATTCGAGCCCCACTGGAACGCTTGGTCGCTGCAACAGAGCAGCCCTCGAGCAGCTCGTCGTACCAGCCGGCACACTTCTTCCGACAGGCAATGATGTCGCGCACCTTCGGCAACACACACAGCCCCATTGCCGCGTGCAGTTCCGACATCTTTGCGTTGATGCCGATGTCGAGATAGCTCTTCTTCACCGATGTGGCCGAACTGCTTCATGAGAAGAACGCGTTTGGGCGAGTTCGGCGACTCCTGCAGACCACCGCGCCACCTTCCGCGGTGTGAAATACCTTGGTGGCATGGAAGCTCAAGGCGCTGCAATCTCCGTGCAGCAAGATCGACTCGCCCTGCAGCTTCACTCCAAATGCATGCGCTGCGTCGTAGATGACCTTGATCTCACGCTCTATCCGCGATTTGTTGAATTCTTGCCACATCGCATGGATAGCCATAGACGTGCGTGGCCAGAATCGCCGGAGGTCTTGTCGGTGATGGCCGCTTCGATCAAGTCGGCATCGATGCAGAAGGTTTGCGGCTCGATATCAACGAACACCGGATCGCAGCCTTGCCCACAAGATCGAGTTCGTCGTGGCGACATAGCTGTATGGCGTGGTAATGATCTCGCCCTTGAGCTCCAGCGCCTTAATGGCGAGCTGCAGCGCGACCGTTCCGTTGCCACCAACTCCACATTCGAGACGCCCAGAAAGCTCGGCGACGTCACTCGCCAGCTGTCGGCATAGCGGCCCGTTGTTCGTGAAATAGCCTCCTTGCCAGATCCCTTCGAGGTAGGACGTGTACGTCGCGAGGGCGGGACATACGTCTTCGTAACCGGGGTCATTTACTCGCCCTCGTCCTCAATCGCTGGCCCTCTGTCCATGCGAGGGGCGCGCCGGCTCGACCCCGTCAGGTCGTCCCTCTTCGCAGCTACGCTAACCGAGTGCGGGTCCTATGTCTGCGAAACGGCGCACAGCCGGGGTGTGACTTTTTCACGCTCCTGGGCAAAAACCGATTCGGGGCGTTGGCCTTTGCGCGCGGCACGCACTGCGACGGTCACGCGCACGCGCTTTCACGGAGTTCAACAATTTCCGGCCTCAAACTCCATTAGCGCTTTCTGCGATCGCCGCCTTATCCGGCAAATGGGCATCCCGGGTCGGTCTAAACAGCCTCGGGGTGCAGAATCTCCCGGCGCCCGCATCAATCCCCAATTTCGCGACCAAGCGATCGAACACCGTACGCGGGTCCTTGCAGAAGTCCTCGTATCCCACGACCAGCCTTCTGGATTCGCTCACGCCTGCCATGCCCTTCGTGACAGCCTTGTTGATGTAATACACCTGTCCAGCGCACTGAGTAATCGGGTCTAGGTCCTTTAGTTGCCGATACTCGCGTATCTTGAAGGAATGCCACTTGTTCTCGCTGCCCAGCAGGCGTTTGCGCGCCTCGAGGATGGACGCCACATTGGCCACTGGATCGCGCATGATCTGGACGAAGAGTGCCTTGGCAAAGATGCGGTCCAGGAAGGGTATGTTGTAGTTGAGGATCATGCTTTTCAGTGCAAAGGGTTTGCCGAACACTCGCGTCAGGCTGGTGAGCTCGGCCACCAACCCTCGTTCATCCACCACTCGGAATAACTCTTCGTCAGGGAGCCAGTCCAATTCCTTGAACGGCAGGAACCGCCGCCAGAAATGCCAGAATTCGTTAGGGCTAAGCGCGCCCCTAGTTTTGCCAATGTCGGAGTGAAACGAGATAGCGCTATTGAAATCGTGTATCTCGTCGCGGAAGTTGAAGCGGGGATCGGTCAACAGCAACTGGATCTGCGCACCGATGACAGGCGCACCAAAGAAACGCGACAGGATGTTGGTGGGGTAGGCAACGGCGCCAGTGTTCGCCAGCCACTGCATGAATAACGTGGTGCCACTTCTGTGCGGCCCCATTACGAACACGATTGGGTAGTCTTTGCGGTCACTGGAATAGTGTTCCAACGCGGCTCTCTCTGAATAGGCCAGCAACTCGTTCAGAGTCGCAAGCAAGCCCTCCAAGCTGGCGTTCCGCCTAAAGGGCAGTGCTCGACTATTGTTTTCCGTCCGCACCGCCATTACCGGGGTCATTTCCTCGTCGCAGTTCCCACGCGATGCGTCGAATCTCTCTGTTCACGATTCGACGGGTCGCTTTCACCCTGGCCCTGACCCGGAATCCTTCGGCGCTCGGATCCATGCGCCAGAATTGTCTTCGCAAGAACGCGATCGAGCGATACAAGCGGATATCGAAGTGGGTGAAAGCTCTTTTTCGAGTGCTGACGAGCGGATACCGCAAGGCTTCCATTTCGGCCCAGGCCACGCTCTCGAATATCTCGAGATTCCTCGCGCTGAGATTATCCCTGTACATTCCCGTGTTTTTTTTATCGATCGGACGGGCCAGGTTCTTCCAGAACCTCGATCTTCTTGCATGATCCAGCACCTTCTCATCTCGGTAATACTGCAACTGCGGCCCTTCGAACTCGAGACCGATAAAACGCATCAAATCTCGCATTACGTCGCCCGGATCAGCGATCAGATTTTCATATTTCAAGAGATATATTCTGGCGCTATGGGCCGGATCAGCGAGGGCACTCAGACAGGCTCTTTGAGTCCAGGCCCAGTATCCTGCAGCAAAATAGACATGGAACACATGGAGATGCCCTCGAAGAATTGACAATGCAACGTCTCGCCCATCCCTGACCAAATATACAAATTTTGCATTGGGGATGTGGTCCGCGATCTCGGGTATGTAATTGAAGAGACCCGGTTCCTTTGAGCACCAGCAGCCACGTCCGTGCTGCTCCGCGTATATCTCGTTCACAACTCTGAATACCTCCCATAACGAGGCACCGTTCACCTTTGCCCTAATTGCCTTCGAATCGAGATCGACATCCCAGGGGTTGAGATGGGTCTTTGTCAGCGTGACAACGTCAGCGATGAGCTCAGACAGGTGAGGCGGATGACCGCATGGAAAATAGCGTGATTGAATTCCACCCAAGGCGTCGATAATTCCCGCAGGCGGCGGCGAGGCGATTTTGGAATGCGTGCTCAAGAGAGCTCGCAACAAATTTGTTCCGGATCTTTCGGAGCCCACGATCAGGACCGGCGGCAAAACGCTGTCACTCATGTCAGAGCTCTTTCGTCACTGGCGATTGGGTCGGGCGATGGGTCGCGCGCGCAAGTGATGGCAAAGCCGTGCCCCCGCCGCTCGACTGGGGTAACCATCGCTATTCGATCCTCCGCAGCCGCAAAGACGGAAACAAGTGGACCTTCGACCACACCCTCGAATGTGTCCACCGTTCCACCTGGAACACCAAGGCATCCTCGATTACATCGACAAACTCCGCGGTCTCTCCGCGCACAACGGGCCATGTGATCTGTGTTTGCAGTGAGTAGTTGCCTTCCTGCAGTGGAAGCCGAAGGGTGTACTCGATCAAATAGCGCGCGCCGATGTCCGTGGCGAGTAATGCTTGATCGACTTGACTGAATCCACACCCTGAAAGACTCACCTTCTTGTCGTCTCGAATATTGAAATTGACCGAAATATGCTGCTGTGACGTTGATTCGACGTGGATTCGAATCCTTACTTCCTGGTTGAAGTTGACCAGCGCTATGGGCTGATCGCTCATGTTGAGCAGTTCGACGTAAGTGATCCGAGCGCCTCCGGAACCATACCGGGATGCGGCCACTCGGCGGTCAAACTCCTGCGATCGTCTCGGTTCCGGGTGGAGTCCCGCGCTAGTCGGCTCATTGTCTTCGGCCAGCTGTTTCGACTGGCCCTCGAATCCGGTAGGCACACGAGTGAATCGCCGCGTTTCCGCATTCAGTTCTTCGCGCATCAGGCGCAGATAGTAATCTGCCACATGAGGAGCGCTGCCCATTGATCTCACCATGCCGCGCTCGAGGTGAACCCCCCGCGCACACAGGCTCTTCAGCACGCCGATGTCGTGGCTCACGAACAGGACCGTCGCGCCGCGTTCCTGCATTCGAGTGAGCGCAGTTATGCACTTGGCCTGAAAGTTCATGTCGCCCACGGCCAACGCCTCGTCGACGATCATGATTTCAGGCTCGGAGACGATATTCACGGCAAAGGCCAGCCGCACGAACATGCCGCTCGAATAGGTCTTGACGGGCTGCTCGATGAAGCTCGCCGATGTCGGCAAACGCCGCGATGTCATCGAACCGTTCATCGACTTCTTCCTTGTTCAGGCCGAGCACGGCACCGCTCATGTAGACGTTCTCGCGACCCGTGAACTCGGGATTGAAGCCGGAGCCAAGCTCCAACAGCGCCGCAATCCGGCCGCTGATTTCCACGCTGCCGCTCGTGGGCGCAAGTACGCCGCAGATGATTCGCAGCAGCGTGGACTTGCCCGAACCGTTGCGTCCGATGATGCCGATGGTTTCGCTCTTCTTGACTTCGATCGACACGTTGTTGAGCGCCCAGAATTCGCGGAAGTATTGCTTCGGGCTCTGCCCAGTGAGGCGTTGCAGCCGGGGGGCTATGAATTGCTTGAGTCGGTCGCGCGGGGCATCGTAGATCTGGTAGCACTTGCTGAGGTTGCTCACACGAATGGCGATATTGTCCGTGCTTGGATTCGACTCTCCCCCCTTTCTCGGAAGGAGCGGCGAAGTCCCGTGGTCAGAGAACATCGGCAAAGCCCTTTCTGGTTTCTTGGAACCAGAAGTAACCACCCCAGGCGACGACGATGGCCGCCAGCGCATAGATTCCCAATCCGCCCCAGTCCGGAAGATGGCCCCAGACGAGTACTTCGCGTGCCTGCTCGATGATGAATGTGAGCGGGTTGGCGAAAAGCCATCGACGGAATTCCGTCGGCAGCGCGGTTACGGGATAGAAAACGGGGGACAGAAACAACATCGCCATCGTGATGATCGCTATGATTTGCCCCACGTCGCGCAGGAATACGCCCAGGGATGCCAACACCCATGAAAAGCCGAGGGTTAGGATGACCAGCGGCATCAGGACGACGGGGATGAATATCGCCGTCCAGTGCAAGTAGCTGTTGAAGAGCGCGAAGGCGGCCAGCAGTATCGCAACGCTGATGGCGCTGTGGAAAAGCGATGCGCCCATGCTGACGACCGGCAGTATTTCAAGGGGAAAGACGACCTTCTTGACGTAGTTGACATTGGACAGAATCAAGGATGGTGCACGATTGGCTACGTCGGCAAACAGGCCGTGGACGATCATGCCGACGAACAGCACGACGGCGAACTGCGTCCTCGTCTCGTCGCCGCCCATTCCCCAGCGCGAGTTGAAGACGCCGGAGAAGACGAAGGTGTAGACGGTCAGCATGAACACGGGATTGAGGAGCGACCAGACAGAGCCCAGGGCGGAGCCTCGGTAGCGCCCCGCCACTTCCCGCGTGATCATCCGTGCGATGAGCTCGCGGTTGCGCCACAGGCTGCGGCCCAAGGCGGCGAGCGACGCGGGTTGCCTGGCGTGGGGATTCATGCCCAACGAATCATCACCAGGATCGGATCTCCAAATATATACGCATGGAGACGCCGGCTCGCCGTCCGGTAATGTCGGTTTGAAACTACCTTAGTGGAGTTCGAGCCTCACGTCTGCGAACTGGCGCACGGCCGCGGTGTGACTTTTTCACGCTCCGCGGCGATGTCAAGGAGAATGGCCGTCGCTCACCGTGCGCATGCGGCGTATCGGCGCGCATTGGTCTTCTTTGTGAGCTGATGGTGCACGCGCTCGCGGCGCCCGCGTCCGCGGTGGCGCCGACGGCGGTCGGCGACTGGCACCCGGGTCGCCTCCGACCCTGCCTTCCGCACGGCGCCGGACGGTCATCCCTGCCGAATGGCGCCGTTGAGTGTGAAAAACGTCACACTGTGGCCGTGCGCCAGTTCACAGACGTGAAGCCTGGATTCATCTAGATGTGCGTAAGCGGAAACCGATAGACAGCTGCAAGCCTGGCGATCCCGGGAAAGCATGGGAGCGTTGCCGCCACCGGCGCACGGAGGCATCATGCAGAACACGGTCGGACGAAAGCCGCTTACCCGTGAGCAGCGCCACGATCGATGCGCGCAGCAAGGCAGTTGCATGCAGCGGGCTGCTGCTTGGGCTGGCTTTGCCTGCGTTGGCGCAGGAAGAGTCCATCGACGTGCACAAGGTCGAGAAGTTCGAGGTGACCGGCTCCCATATCCCGCGAACCGACATTGAAACGGCGCTGCCGCTGCAGATCATGACGCGCGAGGACATCGAGCGCAGCGGCGCGATCACTGCGGCGGCGTTGTTGACTCAGGTGTCGGCGAATCTCGCCGGCAGAACCGATGTCCAGTT